>JBBRPR010000016.1:0-156138 GCA_038227875.1 Planctomycetota bacterium | reverse complement strand
GCTACTCGACAGCGGTTTCGTGCTACGCGAGAAAATGATGAGTTATGATTGATGATTGATGAGCGGCAGGGATGGGAATTGGGCTTCGGTTGGCTCAGTCTTTCAGCAACGGCCGGAAAGCCGGCTGAAGCCGGCTGGTGGAGCGTCATTCAGGCAGCAACCACCACTTGAAAGTGGTGGCAAGCAACGGCATGAACTGCAACAGCAACAGCATGAACCGCAATAGCACACGTCCCGCGCATCCAACCTCTCACGGGCCCTCCACCTGGGTCCGCGAGTTCGGCACGGGTGGACAAGCCACCAGAGGCACACTCCGGCGCTTGGATTGCAAGAGGAATGGGATGGGCCAAATTGCAGGCGGGGTGCGTTTTTGACCGGTCCACGCGGAATCCCCTCACCCCGCGAGAGCCCATACAGCCGGGCTCTCGTCGGCCCTCTCCCCGGAGGGGCGAGGGGGGCGTGGGATTAGTCGGCGAGTTCCAGGGTGATGCTTTTCATGGCGGGTTTGGTGGGGCAGTCGAGGGTGTAGGTTTCTTTTTCGGTCGTGGCGATGTGGGTGTTGGTTTTTTCGGCGCCGTTTTCGTCCCAGACGTAGGTGATCTTGACGGGGTGGAAGGCGCCGTGCGGTTCGGTGTAGTCGGCGTCGATGCGGAAGCTGAAGAGGCAGGTGGCTACGACGGAGGTGCCGCTGTAGCGAACCAAGGCGCTGCGCGTGCCGGCGGGGATCTCGTTGACGACGGTGTACTTGGAATTGCTCGCCTCGGGGCCGGCGGCGTGGTCGACGGTTTTGAAACTCTTGCCGCCATCGAACGAGACCTGGTAGTCCCAGCCGTCAGCCTTGTCGCGCGCGCGGTAGATCGCGCCGAAGCGCAGGGATTTCATGTCGCCGGGTGTGGTCACGGGAAACGTGATCGTGCCTTTGCCGTTGCCGGTGACTTGCAGCGGATCGCCGCCGACGCCGGAAAGTTCCGGATGGAAATCGCTGAAGACCAGTTGCTTCCCGGCGTTGCCCGGATGGACGCTGCCTTCGACGGTGATTGTGCCCGTCTGCGGGCCAGCGCCAAAGGTGATCGTGTTGTGGCCGGTGCCCAGGGCAGGGAGCGCGCGCTGGGATTGCTGGACGTCGTGGGTGAGTTTCAGCGCGTCGATCCCGCTGCCGGATCCGGTGATGGCTACTTTCAGGCGGTAATCGTAGCGGCGGAAAACGAAGGGCTTCAGATCGATTTTCTCCGATGCGGAGACGCTGAAACGCTTCACGTCTTTCCAGTCGAGGCCGTTGTTGTCGGAGATCAACAGCGCGACTTCGCCGCCGTTGGCGACGGTGACTTTGACGTCGGCCGTGCCGCTTAAGTAGACGTAGCTCGACGGCATGCGGAGAACCAATGCGCCGGGCTGCCTGGCGTCTTTGAGATGGAGCGCGGGCGCGGCGTGATCGTCGGCGGTGCAGGCGAGGTTGTCGACGCTGAGCGCGCCGGATTTAAACGCGCCGGTCACCAGCGGCAGATTGTACTCATGCACGCCGTTGCCGATGCGGCCGGGGGCGAGATCTCCGAAGAGCGTGGCGGAGTAGGCGAAGTCCCCTTGCCCGGCCTTCGCGTTCAGCGCGTCGGGAACGTTGCCGCCGTCCATGTTGACGAAGAGGCCCTTGTTCGACCAGTTGCGGATCAGGCGCTCGCCGGGACGGAGCTGGAGGTTGACTTCGTAGCCCTGCGCGTAGCCGTAGTCCCAGAGCAAGGGCTTGCCGGCGCCGCCGTCGGTGCCGTTGTATTCCATCATCGTCGCCTGCCAGCTGTGGGTGCGCGCGGGGAGCCAGCCGTTGTCGTTGTAGAACTGGCAGCGGGAAAGAATCTCCGGACCTTTGCGCCAGTTGCCGCCTTTCATGAATTCCATCAGCTTGGCATCGTTGCCGAGGTAGCCGGGATTTTTGTCGTACCAGTCTTTGACGCCGGCCATGATTTCTTCGACGCCGGCGATTTTACCGTCGGCTTTGGGAAAATAATTGAGCAGTGAGGCGTCGTAGAGATGCCAGCTTTTGTCGTAGAAAATTTCCGGAACGCTGTGGTGGTTGATCATCCAGCCGCGCGCGGGCAGGCCAATGTACCTCGCCAGGGCTTCGATGCTGGCCGATTCGTTGAAGCAGAGATTGTAGCCGTAGACATTGAAGGATTTGATCGCGTCGTTGATGCCGCCGTCCTGAAGGTAATCGTCGGGCGGCGTGTCCTGGTGGCGGAAGGCGGAAACGGTTTTCCAGATGGCCAGCGCTTTCTGTTCGTCGGTCATGCCGTCTTTAATGAACGACTTTTTCCACGCTTCCATGCTGGAGACGTCTTCGACTTTGTCGGAGACGACGCGGATGTGGCTGACGATTCCGGAAGCGGAGGGGGTTTTTGAAGTCGCAGCCGTGGGTGTCTGCGAACCGGCGTCGGCGACGGTGGTTTCAGCGTGAAGCGCGGTGAAGCTGAACGCGAACAGAACGGCGAGCGCTGCTATAAAGGGGCGATGCATGAGTGGCCTCCGGGCTTGTGCGTGTATTCACAAGCCGGAGGCCACTGTAGTACTGCTGTCCAATTATTTATAAGTTACTTAGAATCAATAAGTTACAAGATCGTCGCGTGTCGGTGCGCGGCGGGTAACTGTATACTTATAGTAAACAAGTATACAGTGCTTACTTATTTGTGATCAATAGGACGCCGGTACAGATAGCGAGGATACCCATGAGGACTCCTTGGAACGGAAACGAGATCGCGGGGACGAGCCAGTAGACACCGCAGAGGATCAGGTAAATGACGAGCAGAATGCGCCAGGCTTTCATAGTACGCCCTCCGGTTTGATGGCAATGAAGATGCCGGCGAGGATCGCGAGGATTCCTTCGATCGCAAACGCGCCGGGGAAAGTGGGACCGGTCATCCAGATGATGCCGCTGACAATCAGCCAGATGGCCAGCAAGATTCGCGCAATGGACATGATTGTATCGCTCTCAAAAAAACGTTCACGAACTGTACGAGGCTATATATGGCAAGTGGCGGGCCAGCGCGTGCGAAGTGCGATTTCTCCTATGAGAACGCGCGGCGGCGCGGCGCGTGGCGGTCACGCGGTGATGATATTCGGTGGATGATTGTCGTAGCGCGAGCGCGAGCAGCCCGTTGATTACGCCTGGCCTACGCCGCGAAACGCCTTTACTGCCAGGCGTTTCACGGAATAGCTTGGCGGAATAAAGTTTTTCGACGGGCTGCTAGGGCTCAGGGGTCAGAATAGAGCGCCGGCAAGGACGGGTCGAGCGGGAGCTTTGCCTTTGGGAGGAGAGTAAGCAGACGGCAGGAGCAGTAGATGCTATTCACGGAGTGTCGACGACTGTCCACTAGCGCTGCGAAGTCGTACACTTTTTCAAAATAGGTGATTCTGTCCTGGAGCTTCTTGTTGCTACGCAACCCGGCCCGAGGGGCCGGGCCACCCCTCGCGTGTTTTTCAGATGAGTCTCTACTCCCAACTGCTCCTGCCTTCTGCATTCTGCCTTCTTGCCACCACCGCGCGAGCGTTGCGATTCTCGCGGCGATTGCGCCCACCTCTGACCCCTGGCCCCTCGGCCGTAAGGCCGCTTAGCGCGCTGCTCGCGTTTCGGCGGTGATGGGGTAAACTGAGCGGACTTTCGGGAGAGTGGTGTGGTTTACATACGGTGGATGCTGAAGATCGTCGGCTATGTCGGCGTCTATATCAGCCCGGTGCTTATTTTCCTGTCCATGGCTCCCCGGCCCACTCCGCAGACGCAGTATTATGCCAGGATGGGCCTGTCGATGCTGGGCGTCTCGCTGGTGCTGGTGTGGCTGGGACGGCCGTCGAAGACGACGTACGAAATGCCGCCAAAAGCCTGCCAGCATTGCCTGGCGCTGATTCCGACCAAGCGGATGACGTTCCGGCAGATCATTGGGATGCTGATTGTCTGGCAGCGCAAGGAGATCACGGGATTTCTCTGCCGCAATTGCGCGAGCGAATTTTTCTGGCCTCTGACGGGAATGACCGTGGCCTTCGGCTGGCTGGGTCGCAGCCTGATCCTGGTGCCGTTCATCCTGGTTGAAAATGTCGTCAACTATCTCGATTCGCTCTCGCTGCCGCTGCGCGATGTCGCGGATTTCGAGGTGGATGCGCCGGTGACGCCCGGTGCCCGTAAGCGTTCCGCAGCAGCACCGTCCGCCCCGCCGGGACCGTTGCGGGAATGGACGGCGCGCTACCGCGTGATGGCCTATCACAACAGCAGCGGGATCTACAAGCTGGGGCCGGAAGGCTCGTCGACGCAGATCATGATCAGCCACGACATGCTCAAACTGCCGCCGGAACTGTGCGACCGTTTTGAGGCGTGGATCCGATTGTTCGAGCACCGGCGGAAAACCAATTACGAGGAATTCCGTTCGATGGGCCTGACGCTGGCGCGCGAGCTGAAACGCTTCATGGGTCCGGATGTGTATGTGGAGTACCGCGGCGATTCGCCGGAAGGGACGCTGATGGCGCCGGAGCCCGTGGACGTGTAGCGGCCTGGCAGCCGTTCTGTGCGCGCGAAATGAATTCACACGGTGTAGAACGACGCGCTCAAAAATGATGGTCGTCAGCAACGGAAATCGTGGATCGGTTGAATGCTCGAGACGTTTGAAAAACTGTTCAAGACGCTGGCGGAATTTCTGGTCACGCGGCGCAAGCAGGTGCTCAAGGGCGGCTTGTTGCTGGGGCTGCTGTGCCTGCCGGTCGCGGTGTACACGCTCAAGCATCTCGACGCCAATCTGCTCAACCAGGTCTCCGACCGGCTGCCGCGTTTTAAAGCGCTGAAGGAAGTGACCACGGATTTTGGCGGCGACATTCTCGTCGGCGTGCTGACGCTGCCGGCGGACGTGGCGAAGAACGAGAAGTCGCTCGCGGATTTGAAAACGTTCGGCACGCTGCTTTCCACGGAGCTGGCGAACGTCGGGAACAATCCGGAAGACCGGCAGCAGTTGAAGGACCGGCTGGGCGAAGCGGCGCTCGACAACCCGCCGCGTCCGTGGCTGCTGCAGGTCGAATGCCGGCTGGGCGCGGGGGCTCAGGCGGAATTGCGTTCGCTGGTGCAGGCTCAGCCACACCTGTTTCTGCGGGTCAAGGAATTGGCGGAGATCGAGAAGCGCTTCGAGCCCGAGCAGCTCAAAGCGCGCATGACTGCGCTGCGCGACGAATTGAGCGACCTGGTCGGGACGAGCGCCGAACGCGAGAAGTTGATGCGCGATCCGCTGGATCTGCACGGACTGCTGCAGGCGAGCATGCAAGAGGCGCTGCAGGGACAAGGGCAGGCGTTGTCGTCGGACGCGAGCGGGTATTTTCTCTCGCCGGACAAGTCGATGCTGCTGGTGCTGGCGCGGCCGACGAAGTCGAGCAACAACGTGGCGTTCAACCGCATTCTGCTCGACGCCTGCCAGCGCGCGGAGAACCGCGCGATCGCGGCGGCGCGGAAGACGGACGGCGGGCTGGCGTTTTCGACGGCGCTGAAATCGAAAGTCTATGGAGAACTTGAGAAGGGCGAACGCGAGCCGGAATTGCGCATCGGCTTTACCGGGCTGCACGCGGTGAGCGTCGAGAACGAGCAGTCGATGCGCAAGGACCTGATGGGCGGCACGGTCGTGGCGTTTTTGTCGCTGCTGGTCGTGTTCTTCATCGCGTACCGGAGCTTGCGGCTGACGCTGAACGTGACGGTCACGCTGATGCTGGCGGCGGTCATCACACTGGCGGTCGCCGGCGTCACACGCGGGCGGATCGGCGTGCTGGGCGCGGGTTTCACGTCGATTCTGATCGGCACGGGTGTCGACTATGGAATCATGGTCTACGGCACCTATAGAAAGTTGCGCCTGGATCTGGGGCTCGATCCGCGGGCGGCGGTGATACAGACGCTGATGCGGCGCGGGCCGGGAATTTTCATGGCGTGCATCACGACGGTGGTGGGCTTTGTCGGGCTGGGCGTGGTGGACTTTCAGGCGGTCGCGGAATTTGGCGTGCTGACGGGGATCGGGCTGTTTGTTTCGTCGATCCTGATGTTTATTTTCTTTCCGATGCTGCTGGCCGGTTCGAGTGACGCGCCGGAGAAGGCCGCCACGCCGCTGGGTCTGCGCGCGCTGGGCGGATTTTTGTCCCGTCCGGCCGGGCGCGTAGTGGGGCTGGGATTGGGACTGGCGACGGCGGGTGCGTGCGCGCTGCTGGTGATTTTTCAGCCGCCGTCCGAACCGGGGATGGAGAAATTCCTGGCGGTGCGTTTCGATCCGGACATCGGGAATCTGCGCAACAAGACAGCGCCCGCTTCGCTGCTGCGCGATCAGATCACGTCGAAATTTCACAGCGGCTTTGCCGATCTGCGTGTGATCGTCGATGGCGACGACGAAGCAGCGGCGCTCAACGGCATGAAGGAAGTCCAGGAGCGGGCTGGAAAATACCTGCTCACCGGCGAGCTGAAACCGGGCGGCACGCTGGCGCAGTACGTGCCGAACATTGCTTCGCAGGACGACGTGCTGCAGAAATTGAAAGCGCTGGATTTTACGGCCAAGAAGGCGGCGTTTCTCGCGGCGGCGCAGGCGGAATTTGGCGCCAACGCGCCGGCGGCGTTTGCGAATTTCATCAAGATGCTCGACGATTTCGCCGCATCGATCCGGGATGCGCACCGCGTTTCGATCGAGGAGTGTCTGAGCAGCCCGGCCGGAAAATTTCTGGCTCCGTTTGCGCGCGTGGACAAGCCGACGGGTTCAGGCTCGACGTCGCGGGTGCGGCTGGTCTGCTATTTCTTCCCGAAGGACCTGCAGTATTCCGAGGAGTGGCTCGACCGCGTCGCGGGGACGCTCGAAACCAACCCGCCGGCGAAGTGCCAGCTGCGCGTGACGGCGGGGCGCTTTGTTGGATTTGAGCTCAAGCACAGCGTGATTCACGACATGGAGATCATCTTCTGCGTCGTGGCGTTGATCATCACCGTGCTGGTGCTGTATCCGCTGCATTCGCTGCGCCTGGCGATCCTGGCGATGATTCCGCTGGTGTTTTCGTATCTGTTCGTGCTGGGCGGGATCGCGTTCGCGACGCGGATGGGCTGGGACCTGTCGCTGAATTTCATCAACCTGATGATCTTCCCGATTCTGCTGGGTTCGGCGGTCGACTATGGCATCTACATGGTCTTCGACAATTATTCCGGCCGGTTTCCCTCGGTGGCCAGCGTGGTGGAGGAGACCGGGCACAGCCTGATTCTCTGCTGCGCGACGACGCTGGGCGGGTACGGCTCGATGATCGTGGGGACGAATTCGGGGCTGACGTCGTTTGGGTGGACGGCGATTCTGGGCTATGTCGGAGCGCTGTTTTCGGCGGTGGTCGTCTTGCCGGTGCTGTTCCAGATGTCGCCGAAAAAGCCGGACGCGAAGTAGCTTCAGAAATCGCTGTCGTCGGCAGATTTTCCGTGAACTTCGGTCAGAGTTTTGCCGTCGAATTTCCATTCACGCGCGGCGAAATTCAGTGGGCCAACTACCTTGTCGCGTTTTTGAGCGGCGTCTTCGTCGATCTTCACGTTGCCCTGCTCGTCGGCAACAATACTAAACGACGCCAATTTGAATAAATGGATCGGTCGGCTGCCATGTCCCTGTTCCTCCATTTCGATTTTGAAGATGCCGCTCTTCAGTTTGGAGACGATTCTGGCGAAGGGTGCGCCTGCCTCCTCCTGAGTTTCCAGTAATGCAGCGGTTAGGTCGACGGCCGCCTCGGCGGGAATGGGATGGTAAGGAGGCCACATCGGGGTCACTTTGGGAACGTAAATTCCGGTCAATGTGATACTGATTCTGTCATTGCGAATCACGTAGTAATAGTCGACGCGAACCGGTTTCGCGAATATTCGCCGGGTTGCTACACACAGATAGAGATGCTGCTGCCCCTCCCCCATGTTTACCATGCGCAGGCTGAGGGTGCAGGGTCCGATCATTTCCGGCTCTTCGACTTCGGAGGCGGCAGCTCCGTGCAGCGCACTCGCCACCAGAAGCATTGAGATCAATAGAGTCTGCTTGAGCATTCGAGCCTCGCCGTTCCGTAAGCAAACGGATGGCGAGCGCGTTTCTTGCGGTCATTCAGAGAAGGTCCGGGGCTTTTGACTTCGGCCTGGAACCATGCAAAATCGATGACGCATTCTGAATCCATTCAATTTCAGTACGGTCAATCCAACTTCACGGAAAGCGAGAACGCATGCCGAATCGAAAATCCCATTTCCTGATCAAGCGCAAACAGCGGTTGTCCTTCGAGGGTGACAGCCTCACCTGCCGGCGGATGGCTCCGGCGCACGACACGTGGCCTTATTTGCGGATGATGCACTGGGACAAGACGTGGGCGGATTTTTTTTCGGAGACGCTCTTCTGCGGGCATCCCGAATTGCAGCTGGAATTCCGCAACAGCGCCGTCGGTGGTTCGAACATCGTCAACGTGCTGCAGCGCTTCGACGCATGCGTGGCGCCGTTTCAGCCGGACTGGCTGTTCATCACGATCGGCAACAACGATCCGCACCAGAATATCGCGTTGGATGTGTTTCAGGCCGGCGTGATCGAACTGGCGCAGCGCGTGCGCAAGCTCAGCCGCGGCCGCGTGGTCTTTCTGGGCGGCACGCACCCGAAGAGCCACAAGTCCCGGCCGCTGTATTGCAAGGCGCTGCAATACGCAGCGAAGCAGGAAGGCGGGATTTATGTGGACTTTCAAAAAGTGCTGCTGAAGAAGTGGGCGTACCTGCAGAAGTCGTATGCGGGGCACACGATTTACTCGGACGGAAATCATTTCAACGAGGTCGGCGCGACGATTGTGGCGCAGGTGGCGTTGAAGGCGATTGGGTTCGAGTTCCAGTAGCGGGCTGACGCGCGAGGTCAGGGGTCAGAGGTGGGTGCGAGCACGGCGATACGTGTGTGGCTCGCGCGTGGGCGCGTAGCAGAAGGCAGAAGGCAGGAGACAGGGAGCCGTCCGGACTACGAACGGCTCGCCTGGATTTGAATTCAGGCTGTGATCTGGGCCAAGCCGGCGGCGGGGATTTCCAGGCGGTGGACGCCGGCGGTGAGTTTTAGTGCGGCGGTTTTCACTTCTCTTCCGCGCACGTCCAGAATTTTCACGGTGCGCGTGCCGAGGTCGGCGGCGACTTCCAGTACGACGCGATTGCTGCGCGTGCCGTTGATCACGAAACATTTGTCGGGGACATTGACGCCGAGCGGAGCGAGTCCGTCGGTGTACGTCGCGACGATCCGCGTGACGGCGTTCGAAGCGCGGATGACGGGGTAATTGCATTCCGGGTGGAGCGGCTCGAGGACGCCGTCGAGCAGCACACCGCGGTGTTCGCGCCAGAAGGCCAGCCAGAATTTCAGCATCTCAACATGGGCAGCGGGGACCTTGTCCAGGCGCACGGAAATCTGCGGGACGGAGAAGAGCACGTGGATGAGCTGCAGCGCGGCGCTCTCCACGGAATCCTGCGGGTGCCACATCAGCATGTCGGCGTGCGCGGCGGTGTTGCCGCAGAGCAAACGAATGTCGATCGTGCGCACGCGATTGGCGATGGCGTCGCCGGGGCAATCGCCGGCGCGAAACAGGTTACCGTACTTGCGCATCAGCGGGCCGATGTAGCTCTGCCGGAATTCGATCAACACATCGGTCTTGATTTTCGTCAGGCGCGTCATCACGTCAGTGAAGAGTTTGTCTACGGCTTCGTCGACGGCGCCAAAGTCGCGGCCGTCCACAGCATCGTTGGTGTCTTTTTCTCCGGCGTGGAATGTGTCGACGAAGTCGAGCTTGAAGCCGTCGAGATTCCACTCATGCATTGCTTTTTCATAGGTGGTGATCAGGTATTCGCGCACCTCGGGGAAGCGCGGGTCGAGCACGTGCCACTGCTCGTGGGCTTTGTAATTGAGAAACTTTCCGGCAAAGCGCGCGAAAGCCATGCTCTTTACGCCGACGAACGGCACGGAATACCAGAGGATGAATTTCAGGCCCGCTTCGTGGACGCGCCGGACATGGCCGGCCATGTCGGGAATGCGGTCGGGTTGCCAGTCGCCGGTGAAAGCGTAACCGCGAGCGCTATCGAGCGTCTGCCAGCCGTCGTCTTCGATCACGGCTTCGCAACCCAACGACTTTGCGCGCCGGCATTCGGCTTCCACTTCCTGCGGATCGAGAATCTGGTGGAAGCTGTACCACGTCGAGTACATCGGTAGGCGACCGACTTCCGGCACCGGCGCGGGTTTGTAGGCGGGCTGCGCGGCCCACCAAGCGGCGATGCCGTTGAGTGCCTGCGCGTAGGTCACTTCGCGGGTGTCGAAGCGGACGACGACGCTCAGTTCGGTCAGCGGCGCGTGGCCGGAGGGAATCACCTGGACGCCGCAGATGCACGTGCCGCTCTCTTCGTTGACGGCGCAGCGGAGGCGGATGGGATGGAGCGCATCCTGCACGGCAAAAGTAAGACGGTTGAGGCCCGACAGACTGTGCATGCAGACGACCGGCGCGTCGCTGGTGGCTTTGGCGGTGGGGCGCGACTGGCCGGACCAGTCGGGGAAGAGCCAATTGCTGCGCGACTTGCCCGGCCACCAGCTGGCGTGAATGTCCCACTGCGGCTGGAACCATTGCAGTTCCACCGGCGGCGGCAATTTCGGGGAAGGACTGGTGAGGCGCAGGGTCAGGTCCCAGATCCCAGCCGACACCTCCTGCGCCGTCAGGTGCGCGGAGAAGCCGTGGAGTTCTCCCTTGAGTTCAACCTGCAGTGAACCGACGCGCGTGGTGGTCATCGTAAAAATTTTCCCAAAGAGTAAAGAGTGTCAGCCGATCCGCACGACCAGCAACTGCTCCTCACCGCGCGGCGTGCGAAACGCGATGGAGCTGCCCACTTTCGCATTCAGCAGCGCTTTGGCAATCGGCGAAAGCCAACTCACCCAGCCGCGGTTGAGATCGATCTCGTCGACGCCGACGATGCGGTATTCGAATTCCGCTCCGGCCTGATCCTGGACCCAGACCGTCGAACCGAAGCGCACCGTTTCGGCGCTCTGCGCGGCGGCGTTCATCGCGACGGCGGTGCGCAGGCACGCAGTGAGGTAGTTGATGCGCTGTTCGATGCGCAGCAGGCGGCGCTTGGCTTCTGGATCGGCGGTGCCAGACTTCGCGGCGGCGGGAGCTTCGGTGTTGGTGAGGCGATCCAGCTCCTCGCGCATCCGCGCCACGCCGTCGGTCGTCGTGTAGTTCGGCGTGCCGGGCGGCAACTGCGCCGAGCGCGGAAACTCGTCCGGCTCCTCGGGCTCTTCGTCGGATTCCTTGGTGAAGGCTTTGTTCATGTCTTCCACTCCGACCCTAGAGACAATTGTCTCCAGGGTCAAAATGACCCACTCAGGCCACGTGGCCTGAGTCCTACTGCTGCTTCAGGCTCAGTTTCAGCTCCACCAGCGCGCCGTTATTGTAGAGAATACCGATGCCCTTGGCCGTCGTCTTCGCGGTATGCAGCGAGAGGATCGCCTGCGACGTGCTGGACGAATTCGGGCCGAAGATCACGAAGCTGCTGCCGATCACGGGACCGTTCAGCACGAACGTTTGCGAGCCGGTGGAGTCGGCGAAAGTCAGCGTAGCCGACTGCGTCGTGCTGCTATCCGTGGATGAACCTGTGACCGTCGACTTCAGCGGGCCTGGCTTTCCCGTCGTGCTGATCGTGTACACCTTGCCGCTGGCCTTGCCTGCCACGTTGACGGCCGCGCGCGAGCTGGCCGAATTCGAGGTGGAGGCGCACAGAGTGCTGACACTTGCTTCGAGTCTGGCTGCAATCTGCGCGGAGCTGGAGGGCTTTACGGCATACGTCACTTCCGCTTCGTCGCTACCGCTGCCGCTGAATGCGATGGCGACGCCTTTGATGCCCTTGGATGTCGCATGTCCGGTGAAGATCAGCGACTGCGATTCGTTGGCGTTGCTGGTCACGCCCAGGATCCAGAAATTGCCGTTGCCGTAGACGCCCGTGAGCGTGCCGGTCAGCGTGCTTTTGTCGGAGGTCAGGATGGTAGTCTGGACGCTGAGCGCTGTGCCGGTCTGCGTGAAGACAAACGTCAGCGTGGACGATGAACGCTGCGCCTTGGTGGACGTGCTGGAGTAGCTCACGGCTTTCGCGGTTCCCGACCAGGTTCCGGATAGCGTCGCCGGAACGGTGGTGGCGGCAAAGGAGCGAGAAGCGGCGGCGATCACGATCAGGGCGGACAACGAAAATATTAAGCTGCGGCGCATGCGAGTTCTCCCCAAGTAGTGTTTTGAATGCTGCATCGCTTTATAGAGGGGAACCCGCTACGGCGCAATACGGGGAAGAAATTGCGCGTTTCAAAAGAGCGGGCGCGGCGATGCAACGCCGCGCCCACCCGTGATGCTGGCCGTTTACTTCGACCGGTCCGTGTCGGGCACACTGGTCGGTGTGGGTTTCATGTTCGCAGGATCATTGGAATCGTTGGACGCTTGAGGGGCAGTCTGCGCATTTACTTTCGCAGCGGCGTCCTGGGCCATTTTCAAGTGATGCTGCAACGTCGGAAGCGTTTCCGCGGCGTAGTTTTTCACCGTGGTATCCGCCGCCGTATTCGCGGCTTTTTCAAACGCGGCGACGTCTTTCTTGTGATCTTCAACCATGGCCTTGACGTAGGCACGATCGAAGGCTGCGCCGCTGAGCACCTCCAGCTTCGACAATTCAGTCTTGTCGTTGTCGTCAACGTCCGACGGCAGCATCACGCTCTTTTGGGCGGCCAGCTCTTTCACTTTGACCAGATTCGCGCTGTGATCGTCGATCATGCTTTTACCGAAGTTCACCACGTCGGGATTCTGGGACTTGGAGGCGGCGAGCCGGCCCATTTGCACTTCAGCCATGTTGCCGTTGGCGGCCTCCTTCAGAAACGATTCAGCACTGGTGCTGGACGGTGACGTGGGCATGGAACTGCTTTTCGTACTGATGTCTCCGCAGCCCGTGAGCAGGATCGCAATGGCCCAGGCCGGGCCTGACAACACGGCTTTGGTGATTTTGAGTTCAAAGCCCATATAAAGTACCTCCTTCTACCCGCTATAAATATGGACCTTGCATCGCGCGGGGATGGGATGAGCAAGGCCAAGTCTTAACCCGGGCAAGCCGCGGACCACAGCGGCTTAAACCCGGTCGAGTCTTCATGTGAATTCAGGAGTGGCTTCGCGCGCCCCCTTTGCGGCCGCCGTTTTTCATCGGCGAGTGGTCTTCGGGCTTGCCGTGACCTCCCCCGCCCTGCTTTTCCCCGCCATGGTGGACTTTGTTAACGGTAGCCCAGGCCCGGCGTTCGGCTTCCTTGGTGCCCAGACCACGCTTTTCGTAGCCTTTTTCGATGTGCTCGGCCTGGCGTTTCTGTTTGTCGGTGTACTTGCCCTTGTCTCCGCGAGGCATAACCGCGCTCCTTAAAGAATGATCGGAAAACGACCGGCGCCCCCTCAATATCAGTAGATTGCGAACTCCAGTTCGCGGCAGGTGCCAGACGCTGGGCGGAGCAACAAAGGTTATGCCAGTATTTTGAATACATTGGCGCGTCTGAGGCGTCTAAAGTACAGTAAGTCCAGTGACTCTTAATCGTTATCCCATGTGACTTAAAGGTGACGAAATCGAGTCTGCGCAAGCCTCTTGCGTTCGGAGTCCCTCCGCTATGAACATGCCACGACCGCGTTCTTCCGCGTTGCCTCTCTTTACTGCCATCGCCCTGGCAACGGTTGCATTGACAAGTGCGACACCCCATCTTTTGCATGCGGGTGATGACGATAAGTCCGCCGATTGGGGCCGCGAAAACATCAACGCGGGAAAGTACACCGACGCCGTGACCCAGCTTGAAAAAGCGCTCTCGTCGGCGGCCGAAGGCAGCCCGGAACGCAAGGACATCACGCTGGTGCTGATCGAAGCGCAGCGCATTATCGGGAAGCTGACCGAAGCCCGGGCGCTGAGCGCCGCGCTGCTGAAGGCCGAACCCAACGATGCGAGCCTGCAGTCGCTGCAGGCGGAGCTCGACATGGAAGTGGGCAACTACAAGGAAGCGCGCGACGCGTTCGACAAGATCATCGCCGATCATCCCGACAACGAACGCGCGTGGGCTCTGCGCTCGATCGTGATGCGCGCTCAGATCGACAAGAAGGGTCTCAAGGCGACCAACGATCACTTTTACGAGCTGTACAACAAGAAGCAGGAGTACTTCAATTCGAAAGACGTGAAATCGCCGTTGGAGCTCTCCTATATCGGGCTGGGCTTCGAAGACGAAAATCCGAAGGACGCGTTCGAGACCGGGTACCTGACGGCTGAAGAACTGGCAGAAGAGCGCAAGGCCAATCTGCCCGAAGTATTCCTCTGGAGCGCCAAGCTCAGCTACAAGCTCTACCATTTCGCCTTTGCTGATGAACGCTACAAAAAGTTGCTGAAGATGCGCCCGAATCTTCCCGACGCGCTGGCCGGCCTGGCGGCGATCACGCTGGAGACCAAGCACGATCTGGCCGGCGCGGAGAAGCTGCTGGAAGAAGCGCTGAAGGTCAATCCGTCGCACATCATGTCCAATCTCGTGATGGCGAAAATCGATCTGGAAGAAGACCGCCTCGACGCCGCGAAAAAGCGCATCGATACGGCGCTGACCGTCAACCCTCGCGACATGGAAGCGCTGGCGATGGAGGCGTTTTATTACGTCAACCTGATGCAGATGGACAAGTACGCCGAAGTGGAGAAGAAAGCGCTGGCGTTGAATCCCGCGTGCGCCGACTTTTACTGCGACATCGGCGAACTCTCCGAAGGCAAGCTGCGCTTCGACGCCGCGCCGCCGTGGTATCAGAAGGCGCTGGACCTGGATCCGGAGTACTGGCGCGGCTACTACGGCCTGGGGATGAATCTTTCGCGGCAGGGCGCGGAGAATTGCGAAAAAGGCAAGGCGCTGCTGCTGGTCGCGTTCAAGAAAAATCGCTTCAATCCGTGGGCGCTGAATATGATCAAAGCGCTCGACCGGATCATCGGCGACAAGGACCAGAACGTCGCGCCGCTGTATCTCGAGAGCAAGACCAAGCACTTCACATTGCGCTATTTCGGCAAGGAAGCGGGGATGGTCCGCCCGTATCTGGAAGAATGGGCCGAAGCCGCGTACGACCGCCAGACCAAGCTGTTTGGCTATGAGCCAGAAGGTCCGCTGAGCATCGAGTTGTGCTACAGCATGCAGGACCAGGCGGCGCGCACGGTCGGATTGCCGAATCTCGGCGCGCTGGGCGTCTGCTTCGGGAAGCTCTGCACGGTCGTTTCGCCGCGCGAAGGCGGCGGGCGCAGCACCGAGACATTCAACTGGCGCAAGGTTCTCGAACACGAATTTGGGCACGTGATGGCGCTTCAGCTCTCGAAGTTCCGCGTGCCGCGCTGGTATACCGAAGCATTCTCAACGTATCTGGAAGACGACACGCGCCTGGAATCCGATTCGATGATGATCAATTACATCGCGCGCGACAAGCTCCGCACCATCGACAAGATGCACGAATACTTCCGCGAAAACATGCTGATGGCGTACGTCCACGGAAGGTACGTCGTCGAGTACATCGCCAAGACGTTTGGTTTCGAGGCACACGTCAAGGCGATGAAGATGTTCGCCGAAGGCAAGAAGCTCGACGAAGTGCTGCCGGCGGTGACCGGGAAGTCGCTGGATGAGTTGAGCAAGGGCGAACTGGAGTACACCAGGAAATTCTTCGAGCACGTCCGGCTGCGCCCGAGCTACGATCCGGCGCTGCTGGTGCAGATGGAATTCGCCGCCAAACCTGACGACGCGCCGGCCCAGGCCGTGGCCGACCTGGCGATCGCGATGATTGCGACGCGGAAACTCGACCGCGCCGAGCAGCTTGCCAAGCGCGCACTGGAAAAGGATGCCAAGTGCGTCGATGCGCTGAATGTGCTCGGCATGCTGGCGTTCGAAAAGAAGGACTTCGAGGGCGCCAAGCAACTTTACAAACAGTCGACGGTGATCAATCCGGATCGCAGCTTCCTGGCGTGGCAGCGGCTGGGCATTATTTACAAGAAGGAAGGACATACGACGCTGGCGATCGAGGCCTTCGAGGCCGCGCGCAAGAGCTACCCGCGCTACATCGGCCCGAACAATCCGCACTACGAACTGGCTGAGTTGTACCTCGACACCGAACCGCCGCAGGAAGACAAGGCGCTGGCCGTCTGGCACGACGCGATGACTGTCAACACGCAAGATCCGGAGGCGTGCTTCAAAGGGCTGCAACTGGCCGTGAAGATGAAAAACCAGAAGGCGATCGTGGAATTCGCAAACGCGCACATCGAGATCGACCCTTCTAAGGTAGAAGTCCACCGCATCCTGGGCAACACGTACGTGGACTTGAAGGACTGGCCGCACGCCGAGCGCGAGTATTCCGTGGTGACGTTCATCGACGACAAGGATGTTGCCGGGTGGATCAGCCTGGCCCGCGCGCGAAAGGAGCAGGGCAAGAACAGCGACGCGCTGAAGGCCGTGCAGCAGGCGCTGGATATTGACGGCACGCAGGCCGAGGCCAAGACGCTGCGCGACGAGTTGAAGAAGGACATCGATAAGTAAGCAACAATTTTCTGAGGGACTCATGCGGCGCCAGTTCATGTCAACACGCGCAACTTGCGCGCTGTTCGCTTTCTTCATTTCTGCATTAACTTGCGCCGCCCGCGCTGAATCGTTCACAGGTCCCAAACTTCCACCCGAATGGAAAGAGACAGTCGGCCCCGGCAGCGCCGGTTCGGTCACGCCATCGCCCGAAGGCCTGCAGATCAAAAGCGAGAGCAAGGTCTGCGCGTTCGTCTCCCGCGAGAACAGCGCCGACGGTTCCGACGAGCGGCCGCTGGTGATCAGCGCTTATGTGCGGACGCAGGACGGCGCCGAAGGGCCGTTGTGCCCGGGCGTTCATTTCTACTGGGACAACGAAAACTTCTGCACGCTGCAGCTCTACGACAACCGCACGCTGAAGGCTGTCTGGGAATCGGGCGGCGTCTACGGCGAACAGTACGCGCCCTATGTATTTCGAGACCTTAAGGCGAAGGGCAAAGCGTATTCCAGCGACGGCTACGTGCGGCTGGTGCTGCTGTCGCACAGCATCCTTTTTTACGCCAGCTCCAATGGCGTCGAGTGGTTCCGGCTGACGGACATTGAACGCAAGGGCGTCACCGCCAAAAAGGGGCCGGGAAAAATCATCGTCGGCCGCGCGTACTCCGGCACGCAGTGGGACAAGCCCGCCAACGCCGGAATGGCCAACAACATTCCCGGCGCGGTCGGCAAAACGCTCTTCAGCGCGCTGATCCGCGAGGTGGTGCTCAGCGAGGCGTCGTCCGGGGGCGCAGTCGCGCCGCTGGAGCTGACCAAGCAGGACTCGTGGGAACAGACAAACGCCACGGCGCTGGCGTCCGGCGTGCCGCGCAAGTGGTCGCTGCTGGGGCCGCTCAGCGAAAACCATCCGAACACGAAACTTTTCGCGCCGGACCTGACCGACAAATGGACCGATCTGAAAACCGCGGACGGCAAGGCGATTAAAGTTCCCGAACAACCGACCTGGTCGCGTCCGGACGAAGACAACGATTCGTACGTCGACGTCCCGGAATTGATGAATCACGCCACGGGCCTGCAGTGGCTGAAGGCGGACATCGACTGGCCGGTAAACGGCGAAGCGCTGATCTGGTTCGATTCGATCGACCCGATGATCGTATTTGTGAACAACATGGAAGTGGCCAATGAGCAGGAACGGAGCACCTGGCAGCGGCATGCGATGAAGGACCGGCACTGCGTCGCCGTGCCAATGAATAAAGGTGCGAATACCATCAAGGTCCGGCTCAACGAAATCAAAAGCGATTCGGGATTCTACCTGCGCGTCGAACGGAACGATCCGGAATACCGCATCGCGCTGCTGGAAAAACTGCTCGAGTTTTTCCCCGATACCACGCTGGCTCCGAATGCGGCCGAAGCACGGTTGGAAATTCCCCGGCGCTACGAAAGTCTCCTGCGCTTCTTTCAGGCGCTGGCCGCCTGCGACCGCGCTATCGCGGCCTTCAGCAGCGACGACCGCGCGCGGCTGGAGGCGTTCGACACGAAAGTGAGAATCCTGGAAACGCTGCGCGACCGCGAAGGTCTCGTCCGCGCGGCGGACGCGTTTCTGGCGCTGAAACCGGGCATCGACGGCACGCAGCACGCGTTGCGCGCGGCGTTGCGCGGGGAAGTGCTCTCCGGCAAGGCCGACGCCGCTCAAAATCGCGCAAAAAGGGCCGTCGTCAACGCCGCGCCAGAGACCCTCGCGTTTGTCTGGCGCAGCCTGGCCGGAGCGTACGAAAATGCCGGCGCATCCGAACCGCGACTCAAGGCGCTCGAAGAACTCGTCGCCAGCACCGGCGCGGGCAGCGAGGACCGCTCCGATGCGGCGATCGAAATTGCGATGGAACGCTGGAGCTCCGAGGTCAAGCGTGTTGCTGCCGAGAAAATCGAGAGCGCTTCAATCAAGGAAGCCTGCCACGCCGTCGAACGCGCGCTGACGCAACTTCCCGGCTCGAAAAACCCGATGGCCGCCGCGTTCGCCGCGGATGCCAGCGCCGACTTGAAAGCGGGCAAATTTGCCCGCGCGCTGGGCGGATACTGGGGCGCGCTGCTTTTGGCGACGTGCGCATCCGACCCGGACGCCGCTGCGCATCTGGCGCTCTCGAAAGCCTACGCGGTCGCGATTTCCGACGCCGATGACAAGAAAAAGTATCCCGACGCCAACGCCTTCAAGGCGCAGGTCGTGAAACATCTCGGCGCCGAATTCGGCGCCGTGCCGTGGACGGGCCCGTGGCGCTTTGTGTGCTTCACGAGCGAACCGGCGGCAAAGTTGAGTGACGAACTGGGGCCCGAAAAGAATTCGGCGCCCACTGCCGACTACGGACAAGGCCATAAGTGGGTCGAGCTGGATCTCGGCAGCACCGACGGCAAGCCCAACGACTTCAACAGTGAACTGGGCATCGACCTGACGCAGTGGCAGGGCACGCCGCCGTGCACCAACGGCTACCTGACGCGCGACCTGGATGTCGCGGAGAGCACCGACACGGTGCTGCGCCTGAGCGCCTGCGGACCGTGGCGCGCGTGGCTGGACGGCAAGCTGATCGGCGAAAACGAGAACGTCGGATCGTACCGCTTCGAACGCGACCGGCTGCCGCTCAAGATCGAAAAAGGGAAGCATCATTTTCTGCTCCGCATCGATCCGCCGCAGGGCACGCCGAAGTTCGCGTTCCGCGTCCGCTTCAGCCGCGAATCGGAATTGGGCGCAAGTCTCCTTGTTCAGGCGCTCTGCGCACGGCAGTTTCCCAATTCAATCGCCGAACGGAAGGCCGATCTCGATCAGCTCTTCAGCGTCTGCGAAGGCAAGACGCACAGCGCCGTGTGGACGGCACTGGCCGACGCCATCGCACGGCTGTGCAATCCCGAGCCGCCGTACTTCACCTATCCGACCCTGATTAATGCCGCCGACCGTCTCCGCACCAACGGTGAAACGGCGACGATGATTCAACTGCTGCAGCAGCCGCTCGACGACCTGCTCGCGCGCGGCGAATTCCCGGGGAAGGACCGCCTGGTCTGGGATCTTTCGACGCGCCAATACGAAGCGATGGGCAGCGAAGGGCGGATGCTGGCCGCCGACAACGTGCTGCGCGACGCGATCAGCCGCTACCCCATGTTCACGGATCAGTTTTACAACGGGCTGAATTTCCGCGCGACGCTGCGCCGCGACCTGGGCCTGACCACCGGCGCCGCACCGCTGTACGAACGCATCGTCCGCGAGGGCTTCAACAATGGCGCGACGCAGACGACAGCGCTCGGCGGGCTGGAATGGTCCGTAAAGACCAAGCCCGAACGGCTGCTTTTCGAATCCACCAACGACGTCGTTGGCACACTGGACGCCGTGCGCCGGCAACTCGCGGCGGGCGGCGGCGATGATATGGAACGGGCGATGCGCAATGTCGCCGATATCCTGCAAGGTTCCGCCGGTTCGCAGGTGCGCATCGACAACTCTCCCTTCTATACGCGACTGGTCGGCGCGCGGGAATACGTCCGCGCACTGCTGGCCAGCCTTCCGGACAAAGCGCGGCAGGCGTATCGCAGCGCCGTGGCCTCGGCGTCGTCGGCGCGATTGAAATCCGCGACGACCAGCCGCGATCCGGGTTCGCTGGAGTCGGTCGCCGATTCCTACTATTTCACGCTGGCAGCACAAACCGCGCGCAACCAGGCGGGCAACCTGTATTTCGACCGCGGCCAGTACGCGCAGGCGGCGTCGATGTTTCAGATACTCGTGCGCGAGCAGCCGGTGGAGGGAGGCCCCTCGCGCGCGCTGCTGCTGGCGAAACTCGCGCGCGCATTGCTTCGGGACGGCCAGGACCAGGCCGCGTCGCGCACGGTCGACCGGCTGAAGACGGAATTCCCTGATACATCCGTCAGCTTCGGCGGCGAGTCGATCACGGGGACCGTCCTCGCCGACCGCCTTCGCAGCTCGCTGAAAGACAAACCCGCCCCACGCGCGAACGCGTCCGCGGCGACGACCACGACGACCACCTTTATGGGCAGCATGCGCCGCAGCGGCGCGGGTCTGGGCCCTGCGATGGAACCGGCGGGGCTGGCGTGGGCGCGGCGGTTGATTCCCACTTCCGCGTCCTCGGGCACCACCGGAATTGAACTGTCCGACGAGCTGCCGCATCCACAGAACTACCCCATCTGCGACGAGAAGACGCTCTACGTCTCGGCGCTCGATTCGCTCTGCGCGTTTGAATTGGCGACGGGCAGGAGCCTCTGGACGCGAACGTGGGGCGCAGGCAGCAGTCCGCTTCGCGCGCCATTCACGGGATTTCCGATCTCGTGCCCGACGCTGTTCAACGGCAGCATTTACATGCGGGCGCTGGAATCGCAAAAGTCCTCGTTGCGCTGCTACAGCGCGGCCGGCGGCAAGCTGAAGTGGACCACCGATTCCGTACCCGAATTGCGCGACGTCGTCTGGCTCAGCGACCCGGCTCCGGCCTACAATCTCGCTTTCGCCATCTACCTGGAGCGTGGCGACATGAATCAGCACGGCCTCGCCGCGCTCGATGCCGAGACCGGCCGCCTGCGCTGGAAGACGCTGCTGGTCACCGGCGCAACGCCGATTCACACGCTCAACGGAACGCTGCTCTCGTCGGTCCATCTCGGTCCGCCAGCCGTCGACAGCGGCGAAGTGTTTCTCTCGACCGGACTCTCCACGGTCGCGGCGGTCAACGCGTTCTCGGGTGAAGTAAAGTGGATCACCAGTCATCCGAAAGTAAGCTTCGCCGATTTTCATCAGTACGGATACGACGGCCGCGTGCGCATCGCGTCAACATTCTGCAGCGGACCGCTTTCGCCGGTCGTGGCGGGAGACACGATCCTCGTCGCGCCGAAAGATGGCAGCGGCCTGATCGCGATCGATCGCCAGACCGGAACGGTGCGCTGGCACAACCCGGTGATCAACCCGCGCTTCATTGCCGGCGTCAGCGACGACAACATCCTGGTCTGCGAAGAAAATCTCACCGCGCTCAACGCCGAAAACGGCACCGTGGTCTGGCGGCATGAACTGAACGGCCAGGCGGTCTACGGCCAGCCGGCGCTCTCCGGCGGCGTGGTGTACGTCCCGACCGAGAAGGAACTCCGCCGCATCGACGCGCACACGGGACTGCTCATCAATACCTATGCGTGGGACGAACGCGCCGGCGCGCTGGCGAATCTGCTTGTGACGCCCGAGCGACTCGTCGGCATCGGCGAAGCGGGACTGGCCGCGGTGGGTCCGAAGGGCACGCCATCGCCCAGGCTGCCGATGTTCGAAGCGCGCGACCTCGCCGCAGCGGGGAAGACCGAACAGGCCATCGAAGTCTACGGCGCAATCATTGCCGGAAATTCCGAGAACGATTCCGACGACCGCCTCGATGCGCTGACACAGCAACTGCGCCTGCTGCAGAAGCTCGGAAAGCGCGACGCGGCGCTGCAGAGCCTGGCCGCGTTTGAAAAGGCATCGCCCGATTATGTTTCCAGCCCGGGCGGGCTGTGGCAGGTCAAGAAGGATGTCTTCACCGCGTCGATGCGCGCGCGGCTGGGCGAAAAGATACCCGACGAAGTTCCGGCCGCATCCGCACTCAACGGCGCGATTGGCATCGCATGGCAAATTTCCGCCGACGACGCGCGCATTCTGCGCCCGCGCGAAGGCCCCCAGGATCGCGTCTTCGTGCGCGCCGGTGACGTCCTGTCGTGCCTGCGCCTCACCGCCGACCGCGACGTAATCTGGAAAACCTACGTCGGCTCCGAGGCGGTGGCGCTCGAGGCCGGCCCGACTGCACTGGCGGTGATGACCGGGCGGAGCATCCTGGCGTTGGATCGCACCACGGGACAAACGCTCTCCGAACTCACGCCACCCGTGGCCGGAGCCGGAGCGCAGAAGAAGGCCGCGCGCGGCAAGCGCGCCGGCAAGACCGGCATTTTCTCCAAATTCGCCATCGACGACGAACACGTTTTCGCGGTCGCCGGCGATTGGCTGGTGGCATGGGATTTTCGCACTGGCGCGGAACTCTGGCGCCATCATTTCGACGGCTACAATCAGAAGCCCTCCTCGCTGAACGCCGGCAACGGCATGGCGATTCTCTCTTACAAACTGAAGGAAGACAGCTTCCTCAATTTCTACGACGGCCGCACCGGACACCTGGTCAAGGCTCTGCCGCTTGGAAAGCAAGGCGAGGACATCGCCGTGGAATTGTCGCCCGACCGCCAGCGCCTGGCGTTGCGCGGCACCGAAGCAATTTTCTGCATCGATCTGATCCACACCGAACCGCTCTGGCGCAAGAGCCTGCCGCGGCTCGACAGCCTGTACATCAATCCCATCGCGGGGCAGGAGCAACGGAACAGCCCGCTGCGTTTCGACGCGGATGTCGTCACGTATTGCGGCTGGGACAAGCGCGACCGCAACGGACCGTTTGTGCTCCACCGCTTCAATCCGTCCGACGGCAAGGAAATTCATCCGACGCTCTCGCGGACTTATGCGGCCCAGGTCAACGGCGAATACTTCTGCATCTACCCCGATCGCCTGACGCGGGAAACCGGCCCCGGCAAGGAAGTGTGGAAGACGCCGCTCTCCGAATCCGCGCCGATGTCGCCGCAGCACGTCTGCGTCACCGGCGACCGCGTCAACCTGCTTTACCTTCGCGCGCAGGAACAGATCGTGCTGCGCTCCGTCGATTGGAAAACCGGCGCGATCATCAACGAACAGGTCCTGCCCGGCGCGCCGCTGCATACGGGCTACGCGTCCGTGGACCTCAATCTCGTTCAGTATGGCAACGTGCTGGCCTACAACACGCGCGAGGGTGTGTTCGCGCTCGCCGCGTATGGCGCGCCGGCCACCGATGCAGCCGAAAATCTGCGCGCGGAACTGAAAACCGGCACGCTCTCCTCAGAGCGCACGATCGACCGGCGTTCCGCGCTGTATTCGTTTGAGCGTCCAACGCTGCAGGCATTGTTGGCGCCGCCCAATGTCCGCCTCGACAGCGATCCGGCTGCGTGGGGTTCCGGTGAACCGCTGGCGCTGCAAGCGCCGCTGGAATACGTGCCGTTGGGCACTGAAAAATGGAGCGGCCCGAACGACCTCAGCGCCAGAATTCTGCCCGCGTGGAACCGCGACGGCGTGGTGCTGGCCGTGGAGGTCAACGACGACGTGCTGGTCCCGCCATCGCCCGGATTGGAAGCAACCAGCGGCGACAGCATCCGCGTCTTTGTCGGTTCGCAGGCACAGGGACAGGCGTGGACCGACCGCGGTGAAACGGTGATCGTGACGCTGGCCTGGGCCAACGGCCAGTCGCTGCTCACCTGCGAGGCCGGCGACACGAAGACGACCGGCGTGACTCCACAGGGCCACGTCAGCCGCCTGCCCAACGGCAAAGGCTACCGCTACGAGCTGCTGATTCCGTGGGCGCTGCTGCGCAAGGATCCCGCGCAACGGCCAGGTTCGCAGATGCAGCTTAGCCTCGGCGTCGCCGTGTACGATGATGACGGCGCGGGCGTCAAAGGCGCGCTCGAGTTGGGCTCGGGTATCACCGCGCCCTGTCCCGGCCCGCAGATGCTCAGCCGCGTGGAGCTGCTCGACATTTCGCAGGACAAGCTCGAACGCTACCGCAAGGTCGTCGGGTTGATGCCGGACTCCGAAGACGCGTACCGTTTCCTCGAACTGCTCGTGCAGAGCAAGAGCGGCCCGAACGCGGTCGCCGATGGCATTCGCGAACTGGAAGAATTCGTGCGCGCGCATCCGGGCTCGCCCAACGTGATTCCCGTCGCGGCGCGGCTGCAATTTTTGTACGAGCGGGCCACACCGAAAGACGCCAATCCGCAGTCGCATCTGGAGACATTTTTGCGCGAGGCCAAAGCGCCTCCGGCAGTACTGCGCGCCCTGAGCGGCGATGAAATTCGCGTCTGGGTTTTTCCGGACCCGAAGCAGCCGCCGAAAACAATTGTGCTCCGCTTTCAAAGTCCCGCCCACGGCTGGTGCGCCAGCGCGTATTGGGGCGTTTATCACGGGAGCTGGGGGCGTGAAAACACGCACGAACGGCTGAACATGGGTGCCCTGCCCCCGCCCGGCGTATGGACGGAACTGCGCATTCCTGCCGCGCTGCTCAATCTCCACGAAGACTCGATTCATACCGTCAGCCTCGGCAACTTCGATGGCGTCGTCTACTTCGATCACCTCAGCGCAATCGTCAATGGCAAGGAAACGTTTACGCTTTCCGGCAAGATGCCCGATCAGGTCAAGATCAACCGGCATCCGGTCCGCTTTGTCGACGAACCCAGGCACGCCGGCGCAAAAGCATTTGTTTTCGATCGCGCGCGCGCAACGGATGTCACCATCGATCCAGAAATCGCCATGATCGACAACAACGGCACGCTCTTTTCCTTTGCGACGGGTCCGGCCATTGTCGCCACGCCGCCAACGCCGGAGATTCTGCGCAAGGCCGCCGGAATCATCCCCGACACCGGCGAAGGACTGCGCCTGATCCAGCAAGTCGTCAACGGCTACACCGATCCCAAACAGGCCATCGACGAACTGCGCACATTTCTCACCGCCAATGCCGGCGGCCCGAATGATCTGGCGATCGTGAAGATGCTCTACGAATTCTACGGCCGCTCGATGACGGCCGCCGAAGCGCAGGCCCAGTGCGGCGATCTCATGATCGAATGCAGACTCGCCCGCGATGTCCGCCGCGCGTTCTACACCGGCGTTGCGCCCGTATGGACGGAGTGGAACGTGATCGGACCGTTCCTGGCCACCGGCGACAAGCGCGGCATGGACAACGTCCTCGACCCGGAACGCGGCGTGAACCTGGCGTGGACAGTGGCCAGCGACTTTGGCCCGAAGAAGCTCGCGTGGCAGAAAATCTCCAACAAGATTTCGAAAGACAAGAAACCCAACACGGACCCGTATGTCGACCTGCGCCGATTTTTTGTCATTTCGCCCAAGCAGCAGGAAAAGGACGCGGCCGGCTATTTCGGCTACGCGTACGCCAAGTTCAATGTACCGGCCAAGCGGCACGCGATGCTTTACTTTGGCGCGCAGGAGAGCATTTCGATCTGGGTGAATGGCAAGCGGCTGGTCGACGACCGTGAGACTCAGCCGCGGCAGGACATTGAAGCCGTGGCCATCGATCTGCGCGCCGGCGAAAACGACGTGCTGATCAAGGTCGGCGCGCTGCGCGACAAACTCGGCTTCATCTTCCGCATCGCCGATCTGGACGGACGTCCGTTCGGGGACATCAAGAACGAATAGCGCGCGTTTCTTGCGTTTTTCCATTCATTCGCTCTAATGCACTCATGACGGTCTACTTTGGCAACGATGCAATTCCGGTGGAGCAATCCGCCATTGTCACGCTCGGAACATTTGACGGCGTGCACCGCGGCCACCAGGCGGTGTTGAAATCGACGGTCGCCTGGGCGCGCGAAATGCGCGCTCCGGCGGGCGTGATCACGTTCCGCGAGCACCCGCGCAAGACATTGGAGAAACGCGGGCCGGATCTCGTCACGACGCTGGAACACCGGCTGGTGCTCTTCGACCGCGCGCAGATCGATTTCACGTGGGTGCTGGAGTTCACACCGGAACTCGCGAAGCTCACCGCGCGGGACTTTGCGTCCGCCTATTTCGTCGACCGGCTGCGCATCCGCGGACTGCTGATGGGCTTCGACTCCCGCTTCGGGTCCGATCGCATGAGCAAGGACTCGCCGGAACTTGAGCCGCTTGCCGCCGAATTGAACTTCGCGGTGCGCCGCGCCGAATCCGTGCTTTCTCCCGATGGCGAAGTTGTCTCGAGTACGAAAATCCGCGAAGCGGTCTGCGATGGGCGCTTGCGCGACGCAGAGGCGATGCTCGGGCGGCCGGTTTCCGTTTACGGTACGGTGATCAAGGGCGACGCGCGCGGCCGGCGCCTGGGTTACAGCACCGCGAACCTCGATCTCGGCCATGAAGTGCGCCCCCCGTTTGGCGTGTACGCGACCATCGCGATTGTCGACGGCGTGCGCCATGGCTCGGTGACGAATGTCGGCTACCGGCCCACGATAACGCAGAATCTTCCCCCCGGCGCGAAACCGGATCTGCTGATCGAGACGCATCTATTCGATTTTGATGCCGACCTCTACGGGAAGAAAATCGAAGTACTCTTCATCGAGAAACTCCGCGACGAGCGGCGGTTTCCCGACGTCGAAGCGCTGGTGGAACAAATCCGCAAAGACGAAGCGCGCGCCCGCGCGATCTTCCAGGCGCGCAAGGAAGCCGACACGCCTTAAGAAAATTCTTCGATCAGCTCGCGCATGAATTTTAAATCGCGCTCGGCGAGGTTGCTCAAGTCGTCATCGGGAGCCGCCGCACCGTGCGGCGGATTGAGGCAGATCACGGGGCTGACCCCGTCGCGGATCGCCGCGGAGAGAATTTCGCGCACCGGCCACTCGGTGTCGGCCAGCGCGCTCGCAAATTTCAGCGCCTGCGTGCGGCCGTCGCTCTTTCCGCCCTTCACGTGGATGTAGCCGATCACCGGTTTGAGTTCGTGGTATGCCGCAAGCGTCGGAAACGCGCCGGACTGCCACGAATTGGCGATGTCCCACGTGAAGCGCACTTTCTCCGGGCGCTTGATGATCGCGAAAAAGTCGCGGATCTCGCGTGCGTTCACCAGGACCTGGTTGTCGATCTCGTTCTCGATGACGGTCTTGAATCCCGCCGCGGCAATCCGGTCGATGGCATCACCATACGCTTCAAAGACCCATGGATGATTCTCCGTGAGATACGCCGCGCTGTTCTGAATCTCACCGCGCCGCGAAGTCTGCGGGCTGATCAGCCGGATGAACGCAGGCTTCAAAATTCGAGCGACCGCCAGAATCCGCTCCAGAGCCGGTTCATGCTTCGAGCAAAAGGAGGCGCGGCCGGCCTCCACATCGCTGGCGAAAATGGAGCTGGAGAGGCAGTAGACCGACATTCCCCGCGCGGCAATCAGTTGGGCAGCGTGCGCCGCTTCGGCATCGGTGAGCTCGGCGATATTCCGGCCGAAAATGCAGTCCTTCAGGTCCAGTTGCGTGATGCCCCACTCGGCGTGGCGCTCGAGGGCGGCGGGAAAGTCCCGGCCAGCCATGGAATTCAGAAGGGAAAGAGAAGGTCTTGACATTTTTTGTTTCCTCGATATGTTTCTGTTTATGAAACAAATGTTTCCTAACAGCAAGAGCACTTCCCGTCAACACAAATCGCCTTCGGCGCCTGGCGAAAGCAGCGGCACAGTCATCCATGTCGGCGAGTCGCTCCGCCGTCTGCGCGCCCGCATGGGCTTGCGCGTTGAGGACATCGCGCACCGCGCCGGATTCACGAAAGGTTTTTTGAGCAAGATTGAAAACGGAAAATCTTCCCCGCCCATCGCCACGCTGATGCGACTGGCCGATGCGCTGGGCGTGGATCCGGCGGCACTCTTTCAGGCCGATACAAATGGAAATTCGCGCGACTCCAGCAGCGCCCTCCACGTTCCGGTCGCCAACCGCCAGCGCGTACAAAACGCGGGCGCGGGGCCGGGTTACCAGTATTGGGCGCTGGCCGCGGGGCGCGCGCACAAGGCCATGGAACCGTTCGTGCTCACCGTTCATCCAAAAGAAGTTGATCCGAAAAAGACGTTCCAGCATCCGGGCGAAGAATTCATTTTTGTGCTAAACGGCCGCTGCGATTACCGCGTCGGTGACGAAACGTTCGATTTGAAAGCCGGCGACAGTTTGTATTTCGATGCGCGCAAGCCACACGCTCCGCACCCGAAGGGCGGGCCGGTGACGTTTCTGGCCATCTTCTGCGCGCCGCCGAAAACCGTTCGAACCAAAAAGGGAGCGCGCTAACCATGGCCATCATGCTGGCACACGAAGAAGGACGGCGGCTGAAAGTGGCAATCGTCGGCTGCGGCAACCACGCCTACCGCAGCATTATTCCCTGCTTCGACTACCTTGCCGCGGAATGCGTCGCCTTCTGCGATGCGGACATTGACCGCGCGCGAAAATACGCCGCCCATTTTGGAGCTCCATCGCAGGATTCGGCATTCGCATCGATGAAAGATCTGCTCGCGGCCAACGTCGCCGAGGCCGTGGTGATGTGCGTGGGCCCCAAGCAGCATCCCGACCTCGCCTGCCAAGCGCTCGCCGCTGGCTTGCATGTGTGGATGGACAAACCGCCAGCCGAAGATGTCGCCGGCGTGGCGAAGATGATTGCAGCCCGCGAGGCGCATCAACGCTTCGTCGCGGTAGGTTTCAAAAAAGCGTTCATGCCCGTCACGCGTAAAATCAAAGAAGCGTTGAGTGGCGGAAGCTTCGGAAAAATGCGGACGCTGACGGCGCGTTATCCGCTCGGAATTCCCGCGGATGGTCCCCGTGTCCTCGCGGAAAAGAAGCCGAACAACTGGCTTGGCAACGGCGTCCACCCGCTCAGCATGTTCGTCCATCTCGCCGGCCGCGCCGAGTCCGTGACGACGCACCTCTCGCCGCGCGGGGGCGGATTTGTGATCATCGATTTTGAATCGGGCGCGACCGCATGCATTCACGACGCGGCCGGGCATTCGAATTCCGGAATCATGGAGAACTACGAAATTGTCTGCGAGAAAGGCCATATCGTCTGCGACAACAACGTGAAGCTCACCCTCCACCGCCCCGGCGCACCGTTCGATTACGGACGCGGCTTCGACTTCACCGCCGGAACCGACGAAAGCTCCGCCATCACCTACGACCTGCAGCACACACTCTCGACGCTCTACAACAAAGCGATTTTCGTGCAGGGCTTCGTGCAGGAGCTCGATCATTTTGTGACGTCCTGTCTGAACAACACTGCGCCAACCGTGGGTACGCTGGAAGAAGCGCGCTGGGTGATGGAGTGCTACGAAGCCGCGCTGCTGAGCCAGGGACAGTCCGTGCGCATCGCCGATCTGGCCACTCTTCAAAAATGAAAGGACGCCCATGTCTTCAGCACCTCAAGTCAAAGTGATGCGCAAATCGGAAGTTCAGGCGGAAAACTACGCGTGGGGCGCGTTGCACTGGCTGACCAGCGCCTCAGTGAATGGCGCGCGGGAATTGACGCTCGGACATACCATCGTGGCGGCCGGCGGGCGCAACCCGCTCCACCGTCATCCCAACTGCGAAGAAGTCCTCTATGTCATCGCGGGTGAAATCGAGCATGTGGTCGAGGGCACTCCGAATTTGCGCATGAAAGCCGGAGAGGCGATCCTGATTCCGCGCAACCTGAAGCATCAGGCGATCAACGTGGGCGCCACGAATGCGGAGTTGCTCGTCGCGTTCTCCAGCGCGCACCGCGAGACGATCATCGAGGAATAGTGTCGCTGGCGTACATCTTGCGATAATCGCGTGGCGTCTGGCCCTGGTAGCGGCGGAAGAGCCGGCTGAAATGGGCCGCGTCTGAAAAGCCGAGCGCATAGGCGACATCGGTGATCGAGTTCCGCGGATTCAGCAGCCACGTGCAGGCGTGGTGGATGCGCCGCCGCTGAAAATAATCCATCGGCGCCCAGCCGGTGGCCTCCTTGAAAATCCGACTGAGATGGTCCGTTGACATGTCGACTTCTGTCGCCAGCTCATCTACGGAAAACGGTGTCGACTGGCGAATCGATTCTTCGATGTGTTCCAGCGCCGTCCAGATCTGGCGGCGGAAGCCGAAGCCCAGTTGCCGTTCCGGCTCGCTCTGCACGTAGGCGCGGCTCAGGCCGATCAGGAACTTTAGCAGACACGCTTTGAGCATGACCAGCGAGGGCTTGGCCGAGTCTCGTTCGCGCGTGGCGTCGTCGAGTTCCCGGCAGCAGCTCCGCAGCTGTTCGGGCGTGAGCGTAAATTGGGGCACGGGAACATCCGACATTGGCCGGCGGAACAAACTGGCCGAGAGAAAGAGCGGCACCAGTCCGTCGTGTTCCCACAAGGCCCGAAGATCGGCCAGCAGCCACTCCGCGAGATAGTAGATGTTCGTCACATTCAAATTTTCAACCTGCGTAAAACCATGCGTCTGCCCCGGCGCCATGACCACGACGGAGCCGGGCGTCAACACGCGGTCGTAGGTGTCGGTCTGGTGGAGAGCCGTACCGGAGTGGGCGACGCAGATTTCGTAATAATCGTGGTCGTGAGGGCGGACGATTCTGTTGACGTCGATGTTCTGCGCGCGCATGGGACGGCTGGCGGAGAGCTGCACGGCGGCCTGCCGGATGGTCCATTCCGGCTTGAGCCGGGGCCGGGAGGTGGCCGCTTTTAAGTCGCTAAATGCCGGATTCATACAAGTTTTTGTCTTAATCCTACAAGGCTGTGGCTGCTACTGGAGGTAGAGTCTAGCACGTTCGAAGGAGTGCTGGCCATATTTCTCGTGACAAAGGATTTCAATCCATGCTGAACGGCGACTACGCGTTGACCGAGGAACAGATTGCCTTCTACCGCGAAAATGGATTCATACAACTCAACGACGTGATCACCGGAGCCGATCTGGAGCAACTGCGCACCGCGGTTGAGGCCGCCGTCTCCGACGAAAACATTCCGGACAACGCTGCCAAACACAAAAGCTCTTACGAGCAGATTTTTATTCAGAAAGTGAACCTCTGGCAGCGGCATCCGGCGGTGAAGGAATTCGTGCTCTCGCCGCGATTTGGCAACATCGCCGCGCGGCTCAGCGGATTCCGCATGCGCCTCTGGCACGACCAAGCCTTGTTCAAGGAACCACAGACCGGCTCCAAGACGCCGTGGCATCAGGACACGCACTACTGGCCGCACCGCGAAAAGGCGCACCAGACCAGCATCTGGATCGCGCTTCGCGACGCGACGATTTCCAATGGCTGCATGTCGTTCATTCCCGGCACTCAGAAGTTTCCCAACATTCAGCCCGTGAACCTGGGCAACCCGCAGGACCTGTTCGAAATCGCGCCGCAGGTCAAGGGCATCAAGCCGGTGACGTGTCAGTTGAAGGCTGGTTCGTGCACATTCCATAACGGACTGACGTTCCACTACGCCGGCCCGAACCGCACCGATGGCATGCGCGAAGCGATGGCCATTCTGTACATGCCCGACGGCACGACGTACTCCGGAAATGGTCACTGCGTGATCGACAAGGATGAATTTCAGGTCGGTGAGCGCTTGGCGGGTCCAAAATTTCCGCTCGTCTCGAATTTGCCGCTGGGAGAGATTGAAGCTTTGGAACCTGCAGTCACTGCCGCCAACGCATAATTGAACTTCACTTGCTACCTAATACACCGGCTGCCAATTGGCAGCCGGTGTTGTTCTAGAACCTACCCGTCGCCCTGCTCTAACGTCGCCGGAATCGCGGCCCCACTTCTGGCCCCTGACGCTTGGCCCCTCGCGCGTCAGTGCGCTGCCGTTCAGTCAACCATGCCGCGCGACTTCAGATTGGCCATTACGCGCGTCGGCAGACCGACGATGCGCAAAAAGCCTGTCGCGTCGTCCTGATTGTACGAGCCGCCGGCTTCCATCGTCGCGATGTTCGCATCGTAAAGCGAGAAGGGCGACTTTCGTCCGGTGACGCGCAGCGTTCCTTTATAGAGCTCGCAGCGCACCACGCCGGTCACGTTTTTCTGGCTCTCGTTAATGTACGCGTCGAGGCAGTCCTTGGCCGGGTGGAACCAGTAGCCGTAGTAAATCAGTTCGGCGTACTTGGGGATCAGCGTGTCGCGGATGTGCATGACTTCACGGTCCATCGTGAGGCCTTCGAGATCGCGGTGGCACTCGTAGAGAAGCGTCGCGCCGGGGGCTTCGTACACGCCGCGGCTTTTCATGCCGACGAAGCGGTTTTCGACCATGTCGCAGATGCCCACGCCGTTGCGTCCCGCGATCACGTTCAACTTTTCCATCAGCGGAACGGGAGCCAGGCGCTTGCCGTTGACGCCAACGGGCGTGCCGCGTTCGAACTCGATTTCGACGACTTCGGTCTTGTCCGGCGCCTGCTGCGGCGGGGTGATCAGCTGGAACATCTCGTCGCGCGGCTTGTACCACGGATCTTCGAGCTCGCCGGCTTCGTGGCTGCGGTGCTGGAGATTCGGATCCGTCGACCAGGGCTTCTTGGAACTGGCTTGGATCGGAATGTTGTGCTTGGCCGCGTACTCGATCGCTTCCTTGCGGCCGGGGATCAGTTCGCGGAATTCCGGATCGCGCCATGGGGCGATGATCCGGGCGCCGGGGAGCAGCGCGTACGTGGCCAGTTCGAAGCGACACTGGTCGTTGCCCTTGCCGGTCGCGCCGTGAGCGACGATCGTCGCCTTCTCGGCCTTGGCGACATCGACGACAGCCTTGATGATGAACGGACGCGCGATCGAGGTGCCGAGAAGGTAGCGGCCTTCGTACTTGGCTTCTGCGCGAATGCACTGGAAGACGCCGTCGCGGACGAATTCGTCCTTGATGTCGCGGAGGATGAACTTGCTCGCGCCGCTGCCCAGCGCCTTCTTCTCGAAATTGACTTCGTCCTGCTGTCCGACATCGACGGTGACGCAGATCACGTCAAAGCCCTTGTCGGCCAGCCAGCGGACGATCACGCTCGTGTCGAGGCCGCCGGAATAGAGCAGGATGACCTTCTCACCCTTCTTACCATTGCCGCTGCCTGCTTTTTCAGACTTCTTCGCCATTGCCTGGTGCTCCCTTATTTGAACGGATGAAAATGAAAGCGCAGATGATACTGGCAGTGCGCGCCGTGGACAATTACTTCCGCGGCCGGTGCCTCCCGATGGCTTCCAGCGTGTGGCGAAGGTCTTCGCGCGAGCGGATGGCGATGAGCTCGCAGTTCTCGCCGAGGAAGGAGATTTCGCCGCCGGCTTCGATGTTCTTCAGCAGCGCGGCTTCGGCCTGAAGTTGCGCCAGGATTTCCGGCGCGTCGGCCAGTTCGCGGACTTTGTTGGCGTCGATTTTCAGCGTATTCAAGGCCACATCCCAGTACGAGCTCCCGCGCTTTTTGCCGCGTTCGAGCAGGTACGCTTCGAACTTTTCCGGTGCTATTTTGCGGACGGCCAAGGCGCGCGCGGCTTCTTCCAGTTCGGCGATGCCGCCAGATGCGGCGAGTTCCTGGCTGCCGGCCTCGTCTTTCTGCTTCAGGTAGAGCGCGTCGTGCACGACCAGTTCGGGGGCGTCGGCGCCGAGCGTTTTGACGTATTCTAAAGCGGCTTCGAGCGACTCCTGGCCGCTTTTGCTGAAGCGAGAGACAAACAGGTCGACGCGCCCCTTGATGCGCTCGCGGTTAAGTAACCGGTGGGCGCCGACGGCCAGGGGTTGGACGACCAGCTTTTTCTCCGCGGCGTTTTCGGAGACGACCTTCCCGATGCCGTCCTCGAAATTGGTTTCCGTCTTGGCGACGGCGTCGAGCACGTAGGCCGGGAGGCGCACCAGCTTCAGTTTTTCGATCAGCGTGCGGGCCTCGGGTGTCGAGACGTCGATGACGCGGTGCTGCAGGCCGGGCAGGTCATTGACGATCAGGTCGAGAATGTGTTCGTAGTTGTCGTAGACGTTCTCACGATCGTCGATCACCACGGCCGGCACCACGACGGCGGGCTTTGAAAAGTCGCAGGCCGCGCCGGGTTTCCCGGCATCGCTGCATTTGCCGACGAAGCCGCGCTTTTTGCACTGGGCATCGAAGAAGCAGGCGGGGACGTCCTTGCACGCGGCCGGAGCGGGCGCGGAGAGGTTGGCGCAGAGCACGCGCAGGATCTGCTGGCGCTCCATCGATCCGTCGGTGGCCGCGTACATGCGGTTGCCGATCACCAGCGACGGCGTGCCTTCGACGTGCCGGCGCTGCATCAGTTCGTAATCCTTCTCGAGGATCTGGTCGGCTTCGTTTTCGGCCAGCGCACCGCGGATTCGCGCGGGGAGCATGCCGAATTTCTTCGCGCCTTCCTCCCATGGCGCCTCGCGCGCGGTGTCGCGCCACGCGGCCCACTCCCACATCTTTTCCGGATAATATGTGCGGATCACTGCCTGGAGGCGGGCTTCCTGGTATTCGCGCGGGCCGTGCAGCGAGCCGAACTTTCCGTTCTCGCGGTGGAGCACGAAGTGGAAAGTGACCTCCACTCGCCCCGCCAGGTCTTTGGCGATGCGTTCGATGTCCGGGCGGATCTGCGCGCAGTAGGGGCATTCGGGCATCGTCCAGAATTCGATCTGGATCTTCTCCTTGGACTTTTTCTTCAGGGCCTGGAGATGCGGCGCGAGCATCGCTGCGATTTTTGGGTCGTCGGGGATCTGCGCGGTCAGCGGTTCGAAGCGCACCCGCACGTCGAATTTCCGCGAGGCTCCGGCTTCGCCGGGGAAGACCTCGATCACGCCCAGCCGTTGCGCCTCGTAGTCGAAATTCGCCAGCGTCGTCTCTCCGGAGTGCCAGCCGATGCGCTGGGTGGACTTGCGCCCCGCGCTGACGATCACGTCTCCGTGTGTGGCGTTGGCGAGCGATTCCGCGCCCTCCTCGCCCAGGCGGCAAAGATGGACGTCGAAGAACTTTTCCGAATGGGCGGCGCTGAAATCCGAAGGCGGCATCGCCGCCAATCGGGGGAGCTGCGGGGCGCTGGCTTCATCCCAGCCAAAGATACGGATAGGGAGTGCGAACTTGTCTTTCAGCACCAGCGGCATCGCGGTCGCCCCCGGTAGCGTCAGCGGGAGGACCTGCGAGCGCGCGGCGAGGTCCTGGGGACACAGGACGACGCCGTCGTAGCCGATCTCCTGCATCGCTTTCTGCATCAATTCCGAGCGGAGTTGGTCGCGGGCGGGGTCGCCGTCGGTGTCTTCGTCGTAAATTCCGCCCGAGGCCCAGCCGCCGGCGTCGACCACCACGACCGGTCCGCGCTGGCGATACTGGTTGATCAGCGCCGCGCGACGCGCGACGCCGCCGAGCGGCTGCAGCGGGCATTCGCAGGGCAGGAGCGCGGCGTGTGCTTCGGCGGTGTAGAGGATCGTGAGCAGCGGCTTGGGCGGCGCCGGTTCGGCGGCCCGGCAACCGGCGCTGGCCAGCAGCATCATGAATAAAACGCGTGCGACTTTCATTGCTTCTCCCGCTTCTGCAATTCCTGGAGCACTTCATTGATCGCGATCTGGTAGGCGGTGGTGGTCTTGGTCGCGCCGGAGAGCACGTCGATACGCTTCTCGCCGTCGCTGGCGGCGCGGCCTTTAACCTGCGCCAGGAACGGGCGCGTCACAGCGTCGTCGGCCTTGACACCGCGGATTTCCAGCTCGCGCACCGGTCGCATGTCGACGATCGTGAGCGTCGGGGATTTCACCGCGATCAGGAATTGCGCGTCGCTGCAGACGGGGCACTCGATTTTGCGGTACGCGTTAACCACCCACCCTGCGATCTGCCCGTTCAATTTCACGCGGAAGAAGGCGTCATCGCGATCCGGGTCCGCCGCGCCGTCCGGTGTCGCCGTCGCGCCTGCGCCGAAAATTTCCGCGGCGTAGGCCGCGGCATCGGCCGGCTTCTTGCCTTTGATCCCCGCCAACCCGAGCGCTCGCTCAATGGCCGACGGCAGGTAGGTCTCGACATCGCGCCGCTCGCCTTTGCTGGTCAGCGTCACGTGTTCGACGGTGACGGTCAGGTCGCCGGTTTGGGTGTCGTTGAGCGATTCCAGCGCGCGGAGCAGCTTGTATCCGACGGGCGTATCGATATCGATCTTGCTGAGCCGCAGCCGCGGGTACTTCGCAGCGGCGGCATCGAGGGTCTTTTCAACGGCGGGCCAGTGTGTGTCGTCTTTGGAGAAGTAGGCGTTGACGGCGACAGGTTCTTCGGCGCGGACCAGACCGGCGAGAAGGAGCGCGAGGGTGCAGATTCGGAGGACGTTCATGGACGCGAGTTTACGGGGTCGAGGCGCGGCGGGCAATTCATTGCGGATTTCATATTGCATAACGTTGCGTGCGCCGTCGCTCGGCCCACTCGCGTCGAGCAAGTCCCCTGACTGGCTTTTGCCCAATGCCACAGCCCGCGACTACAGTCCGCTGCGTCCGGCGATCTGGCCGCTCGATCCGTTCGTGGCGAGTTTGAACGTCGCCGGCGCCAGTGCTTCGTAGCTGACTCCTGCGAAAACGACCGCGACCTGAATGCTGCGGCTGGCGCCCGTTTTCGTGGCGGCGTCCTTCGCGCCAGCAGCAATGCCTTCGGTGTCGAATCCCGCCGCGGAAAGCGCGGTGCCGCTTACCGTCGCGCTCAGGGTCACCTTCTGTCCGGCGGTCGTGAGCGCCCCGGCGGCCAGCTTGGGGTATTTGAGTTGAAGCTTGGTGATGCGTTTATTCGCGCCGGGTGCCGCACCTTTTCCTTTGCCGTCGACGGAGACCGTGTCGACGATGTTGCCGATCGCAAAGTTCAGTACCTGCTTTTTCGAAAGGTCCAGTCCAGCGGGCAGTTCGAGCGTCCCTCCGAAAGTCACCGAGTCTGCGGCGGTCTTGCCGCTGAAAACGAACTTGCCCTTCAACTGGCTGGTCTGAATCGCGCGACTGGACGGCAGGGCGCTGAAGGCCACGGTCTCGCCAGTCTCCTGCGCGCTGACGGTGAGAGTTTTGCGCGATTTTCCGGAGACGGTTGTACTGCCCGTGGGCGTCGCGGTGCTGGTCGCCACGTAGACGCCGTTCTCCACATATTTATGGACCGCCACGATGCCGGCGACCGTCGACGAGCGGCCGGCAATGGTTTCAGGGAAGTCGGTGCTGACATCGAAGCCCGCGCGGTTGAGCGCGGAGACGTCGATCGCCAGTTGGATCACGCCGCCATTGCTGCCAGTGACCTGCTGTGAAATTCCCGTGAGCGGATTGGCCACGGCAGGCTTTCCGTCGGAGGCGTTCAGGACGCCGTCAGCTCCAGAATTTGGCGCGAGCACGGAGAGATTGACCGAAGACGCGACGTTGACCGTGCCGTCCCCCACGGACACTTTCACCGTGAACGCCGAATCGGCAAAAACATTGTAGATATGCGTGACGGGATTACCGCTCCCAGGCGCCGTACCGTCACCGAAGTCCCACGCGAAGGTCAGCGGTCCCGCGCCGCCGGTGGTGTTGGCGGTGAATGTAATCGGCGCGCCCGCGCGACCGGGATTGGGGAGCACATCGACGCTGCCTGCCACCAGCGGGTTGGATACGGCCGTGCCGATGGTGATCACCAGCGTTTTGCTGTCGGTGCCGTGCACGTTCGCCGCCGTAATCATGACGCTCGTCGTGCCCGTGCCGCTGGGCGTGCCGACGATCGTGGAGCCATTCAGGCTCAATCCCGCCGGCAAACCGGTGGCGGAATACGTCGGTGGAGGATTGCCCGTGGCGGAAATCACGTAAGCAAAAGTCTGGTTGACGAAGCCGCTGGCCGTCAGCGCGCTGGTGATCACGGCCGGCGCCGGAGGCGAGATGGTTAGCGTCAACGCCGCAGCCGTTCCGCCGCCCGGCGCGGGGTTAGTGACAGTTATGCTGGCCGAGCCCACGGATGAAATATCCGACGTTGAAATCGCCGCGCCCAGCAGTGTGGAGGAGATGAACAGGGTCGGGCGGCCGGTACCGTTGAAAAGCACCGACGAACTGTTCAGAAAATTCGATCCGTTCACCAGCAGCACGAACGCACTGGATCCTGCCACGACGGAGGCGGGACTGAGCGTCGTGGAGGTCGGCACCGGATTGGGAATGACGGTGTTGATCAGCGTGACTGCCGTGCCGCTGTAGGAGGGCGTCAGGTTCGAGGTGCCCGGCGAATACGAGGTAAAGGTGCTCGTGACGCCGGCGCTGGTGATCACGGCGAACGTATCAGAGGGCACTGGCGCATACGCGCTAAGGGAGACGTTGAGCGCACCGTTGAGCGTCGCGGAGCCAGTGACGACGAGTTGATCAAAATTTCCCACTGCGGTTCCGGAAATTGTAGTCGCGAACGACCCGGCTGAACCCTGCGTGTAATTCGTGGTGATTGCGAGTTTGCCGCGCGAGAGGAACGAGATCGCGCCGCCGGTGTTCGTCAGCGAACCGGTAAGCGTGCAGTTTTGCGAGAGCTTCAGATTTCCTCCGTTGAGCGTCGTGTTGCTCGTGAGACCGCCGAGCGTGATCTGCGAGGTCCCGGCGCTTTGCACATAGCCGCCGCTGCAGGCCAGCGTGACTCCGCTTTGAAGCGTGACGTTGCCGGCATTGGCGACGGGGCAGGTGATGCTCTGGGACGCCGTCACCGTGATCGTGCCCGCGGCGGCGTTGCTCACATTGCCCGTCCCGGAAATGTTTCCCTGAAGGTTTAACGTCCCATTGTTGGTAAACGTCGAGCCCGTGATTTTCAGCACGTTCAGGCCGCTCAGAGTCAACGTGGTTATACCGTTGTTGGTGAGACCATTCTTAAATTCAATGCCGTTGTCCGTCAGATTCATCGTACCGGCGGAGCCGACTGTCGCGGAAATATCGAACACGGAACCAGACACCGAGGTGTCCGTCAGAGTTCCAGTGATCGAGATGCTGCCGCTGCCAGCGAAATGTCCCAGGGTCGCACCGTCTCCCATCTGCAGCGAACCGGGAATGGTTAGTGCGCCGCTCTGCGTCACCTGTCCCGCGACGACGAACGTGCCCGACATTGCTCCAGAGTTCGCAAAATTCGTGTTGTTCAGGATCTTCAGCACGGCGGCTCCATTGGTTACCAGCATTCCCGGGGCCGTGCTGCTGCCATTGGTTACATTCGTCTGCCCCTGCGTAACCGTAACCGTACCAGTGTTGATTAAATTGGGGATCGTGGTGTTGCCGGCTGAATTGTTAAGACTCAGCGCTCCAGCCACGTTTACGGTCGGATTGATCGTCTGAGTTCCGATGCCGGTGAACGAAAGCGTTCCCGTAGAGGCCACCGCGAGCGTTCCGCTGCCGTTGATCGTGCCGGTATTCATCGTTGATGTACCTTGCAGCGTCAGCGTTGCAGGCGAATTGATGACCATGGCAGAGTTGGTGTTGTAGCTGAACGAATTCGCACACGCGAGACTCGAGTCGATCTGCAAGCTCGTACCGAACGCGGTCGACATGGAATCGATTGTAGCGGGAACACTGATGATCCCCGCGCCGCCGCCGCTAAGACTGAACGCACAGGCACTCGAGATGCTGCCGGTACCTTTTATTTGCGGGCCGCTGGTCAGGTTCACCGTGCCGTTCCCCGACAGCGTTCCGCCAAACGTCATGATCGCAGATGATCCGGTGAGAGTAACGGTGCTGTTGTTGATGATGTCGGCCGATTGCGTGAGTGCAACGTTGCTGAGGTTGAACACTCCGGGCGCGGTGGTCGTGATCGGCACCGCAATCGACAGCACGGAACCGGCGTTGCCGCTGACGGTCATCGTGCCGGTGATATTAATCGCGCCCGTGCCATTAACAGTGCCGTTGCCCGAGCCGCCGAAGTTCGTCGAATATCCGACCAGCAACGTCCCCGGAATCGCCAGCGTGGTATTGACGGTCAGAGTGCCGTAGACCACCACCAGACCGCCGGAAAAACCTCCTCCCCCTGCCACCGTCATTGTTCCGGTGGACACGATCACCACTGCCGCGCCGGAATTGAGCGTCTGAATCGAGCCACTATTCGTGAATGTACTGCTGACATTAATCGACGTTGTGCTGCCGACGTTGTTCATCATGGTTCCGGAATTCGTGGCGTTGCAGGCAATATTGATCGTGTTGGTGATGTTGGTCATGGTGCCGCTATTACTGAATGTTCCGGCGCCCGTGATTGTCATCGCTCCACTGTTGGCGTTGATCGACGTGGTCCCGCCAAAGTCGAGCGTGGCTCCGCCGTTGATCGTCAGCGTCGATACGCCATTGACCGAACCGGTCCCGTTGCAGGTTACATTGGAGTTGAAAACCGGGTTGGCCGACATGGAAAGCGTCGCGCCAGAATTGAACAGCATCGGCACGTTCACGTTGCCTGTGGTCGTCAGTGATCCGCCTGTAGTGATCGTGACCAGCACGGTGCCGCTCAGCGTCCCGAGATTATTCAATGTGATCAACGGCGCCATGCTGACGGGCGAGTTGAATTGCAGCATGCCGTCCACGGTCAAGGTTCCGACAAACACGCCCGTTCCGTTCGTGTACGTATTGATGGGCGTGACATGAACAGATGTGCCCGCGGTGGCCGTAATGGTTCCGTTGTTAAGACCCTGATGCAAGTCCAGCGTTCCGCTGTTCACCGTAACCGTGGCGCCGGCGAGCACATTTAAAACAGTATTTATCACCGTTGTCGAGGAGGAGTCCGTGGTCATCGCGCCGCTGACTACAAGTGTGCCGGAGTTGTTCAACTGCCCTCCATTTTGAATCGTGGCGTTGGTCGTGGTGAGGATTGCTCCGCCGCTGATATCGACGGTGCCGGCAACCGTGAGCGATTGTATCGTCTCGTTGGTCGTCAGCTGTGGCGTGCCACTGGAAATGGTGACGGTGTCCGTAATCGACGTCCCGGGAACACCATTGGGCAGCCAGTTGGTGGGAGTCGTCCATGAAGCCGTACCACTAACGTTCCAGGTGTAGGCTTGCGCGTGGCATTTTTGAGCGCCCAACAGGCCGCAGAGAACCGTCAGTGCGAACACGACAAAATGCGACCGGATGCCGCGGCGGCTGTGGCTCATCATAGTCTCCGTGTGTCAATTTGGGTGCGCTAATGAAGTCTTTGAAATCGTAGCGATTGTCACTGTGCCGTCAATCTTTACCATGAGCGATTTCAGAGGGGGTGCTAAGCGCCGGCTTCTTCTGCAAACAGAACTGTTTACTCACACCTGAAGCGCGTTAGACTTTTTGGCCATGGGATCACGCGCCTGGCTGGTTATCCCGATTTTTGCCCTCGCGCTTGGTGGTTTGGCTCGCGCGGAGCAGCCTGTTGACCCGGGCGGGAAGAACGCGCCGGTCGTCAACACCGATCACAAAACGCCTGAAAATCCTGAAGCCAAAACGCTGCCGGAAATCAAGATCGTGGAGGCGTCGCCCGACGAGCAGCAGAAGATCGATGCGCTGCTGTTGAAGCTCGATTCCGACGACTTCACCACCCGCGAAGCCGGCAGTGCCGGACTGGCGCGCATGGGACTGTGCGCGGAGACGACGCTGCGGAAAATCCGCGCTCATCCGCCGTCGGAGGAAGTGCGCGAACGCGTCGAGAGGCTCTTGAGCGCCATCGATGCGACACGCTTTGATTTCACCGGCGAATGGGAAGAAACCAAGGAGTCGATCAGCTACAAGTGCTACTACCGCGTCGAAATTCAGCCCGACGGCCGGCTGACCATGCGCGTGACGGACTACAACAAGGACAAGCAGTATCTTTTCGATTCCATCGAAGTCAAAAACGGCGAGCTGCATGTCCACGAGACGTTCAATCCCGGCTATGAATTCGACATGCAGCTGAAGCCCGTCTCCAAGGACAAGCTCGTCGGTACCGGGACGCGGCGCAGCGACAATCTGGTGCTGGTCGTGGAGTACAACCGCGTGACGACGCCGCCGGCCAATCCGTGACCAACTATTGCAGGCGGGACGCCTGCAAACGTTGGGCTACAGATATCCCGCGGCGGCGCGCTTGCGGTAATCGCCGGGGGTGAGGCCTGTTGTTTTTTTGAACTGGCGCGCGAAGTAATTCGAATCGTGGAAGCCGGTGCGGTAGGCGATGTCAGTCACCGGGAGCGACGAACTGGCCAGCAGGTTCTTGGCTTTTTCCAGGCGGACGTTGTTGATGAATTCGATCGGCGTCTGCGAAGTCAGGCGCTTGAAGACTTTCGAAAAGTATTCGGGGCTCAAATACGCGCGGTCGGCGAGATTGTCGAGCCGGATTTCCTCGGGATAATGCTCTTCGATGTAGCGGATGCAATCGCGGATCAGCGAGCGCTTGCCGCTGAGTTCTTCGCCGTCGGCGTCCTTCGCTTCGCTGTTGAGCTTCGCCCGGAAACGCGCGACGTACACGAGGAGCTGGATCAGCATCGCGCGCGCGGAGGCTTCGTAGCCGGGCGTTTTCTTCTCCAGTTCCAGGCGCATCTCGGTGAGCAGTTCTTCAACGCGGATGCGGGTGGGCGCATCGAGGTGGAGCTTGTTGCGCATCCCGGCTTCGCTGCGGAAGAACGGTTCAACCATGACCATGTCGAAGAAACCGTCCATGCGCTTGAGGTATTCGAGATCGGGCATCACCACTTCGGGGAGGAAGATGCAGTTCCAGAGCTTCACGTTGCGGCCGTCGGTGTACGCGTGGGGTTCGCCGGGGTGGATGATGAAGACGTCGCCAGGCGTCAGTTCGTAGCGCTTCCCGGCGTATTCGTGGATCGTCGAGCCTTCGGCGAACAAGACCAGTTCGATGAAGTCGTGCGCGTGCTCGTCGACGCCCCCGTCGCCGTGGTTACCCTGCAGGACGGCCAGAGAGAGGGCGCCGGGTTCGAAGTAGCGGTGAGCGCGCAGCGTGGAAGCCATAGGACTGGGAGTATAGCAAGGATTTGAGGGGACTCCAACGGCGGGACAGGCATTTTCCATTTCGTTCCGTTGAAAATCGAAAATGATTCGTACTACGCGTCAGGCGGAGCGAGTTCTTTCTTCGCCTTGATGACCGCCTTGCGTTCCAGGACGCGGCCATTGGGCGTGTCGTCCATGCCGGCGATGATGCCGATCAGCATCGGGGGGAGGAACAACGCGGCGGCGGCGCAACCGGCGTCGGTGGTGCCGGCCATCGTGTGAACGATCAGTCCGACTTCGATGCTGAAACCGAAATAGAGCACGTAGATTTCGCGGAACGAGATGCGCGGCTTGGTGGTGATGCCGCGCTGTTGATACGTGCGATACCAAAAGGCGCACATCACGGCAGAGATCAGGAGCGCCAGCACGCCAATGATGACGCCGCCGGCATGATTTCTATTGGAGGCCGCCGCGCCCAAGAGGAGAAAAAAGACAACCGCACCAATCAAAGCCAGAAACGCCGACCCCAACGTCAGCGGCTGTGACTCGGCTGCACGTGTGCGTTTGCGACTAACCTTGTGGCGCATCGCCTTCATGATGTGTTGAACGGATGAGTGGACGTGGGGTTTCAGGAAAAATGGGAATTCTGACGGGCAACTATTGCGGATTTCGGATTGCGGCTTCGGATTGGAATGGGTGACACACATGTTGATACCGTGCGCGCAGTTATGTGGGTGGTTCATGTCGGATTCTCGGATTGATGTGCTTACCTAATCCGAAATCCGCAATGCTTTTGCTACTCGTAGCGCAGCGCTTCAATGGGATTCAGCGACGCGGCTCGGTACGCGGGGTAAAAGCCGAAGAAAATTCCCACGCCGGCGGAAAACGAGAGGGCCAGCAGGATGCTCGACGTTTCCACAATCGTGGTGAAGGCGAAGACCGGTGAAAGAATTTCGGCGAAGCCCACACCCATCAGCACGCCGATCATGCCGCCCACGCCGCTCATCAGCAGCGCTTCGATCAGGAATTGGCCGAGGATATCGCGGTTGCGCGCGCCGATGGCTTTGCGCACGCCGATCTCGCGCGTGCGTTCGGTGACGGAGACCAGCATCACGTTCATGATGCCGATGCCGCCGACCAGCAGCGAAATTCCGGCGACGCTGCCGAGTAGAATATTGAACATGCGCGCGAAGCTCGACGCCGTCTCGATCAATTCAGCCTGATTCTGGACGAAGAAATCGTTGGCGCTGGCGCCCTGGATGCGGTGGCGCTTGCGGAGCAGCGAGGTGACGTCGTCCTGCATTTTCGTGATGTCGGCCTGGTCCTGGCCTTCAATGTCGATCTCGCGGAGTTTGTCGACGCCGAAGACCTGTTTCATCGCCGTGGAGTAAGGCATGATGATCTGGTCGTCGGGATTATAAAAGCCCTGGTCGCCCTTGGCCTTCAAGACGCCGATGACGAGAAAGTTGATGCCGTTGAGCTTAATCGTTTCGCCCAGCGGTTCGCTGTCGCCGAAGAGATTGGTGACCGTGGTGGGACCGAGCACGGCGACGTGAGCGAGCCGGTCGGCTTCGCCTTCGGTGAACGGGCGGCCTCTTTCGACTTCGAAATTGCGCATGGCGACGTAGGGCGGCGCCGATCCGATGATGCTGACGCGCGCATTTTTGCTCAGGTATTTCACCTGCGCCGAGCCGCCCACGACCGGCGCGATCTGGCGGACCTGTTCGACTTCGGCGACGATCGCGGCGGCGTCTTCGAGCGTCAGGTTCTGTTGCACGCCGGAGACCACGCCGCCCATGCCCTTGTTGCCGGGGCGGACGATCAGCAGGTTGGTGCCCATCGCGGTGACGCGGTCGAGCACCTGGCGCTGTGCGCCGGCGCCGACGGCGAGCATCGAGATCACCGCGCCGACGCCGATGATGATGCCGAGCATCGCCAGGAATGAACGGAGCTTGTTCCCATAGAGGCTGCGCAACGCGACTTTCAGGATGGTGAGCAGCAGCATCGCTTAGTGTCCGGTGGCCTGAACGGGCGCGGCCGCATTGGGGTCGCGGCGGATTTCGTCGCGGATCTTTCCGTCGCGCATCGCGATCTCGCGTTTGCAGTGCTGCGCGACCGACGAATCGTGGGTCACAATCACGATCGTGCGGCCTTCGTCGTTCAGGCGCTTGAAGAGCGCCAGGATTTCGACGCCGGTTTTGCTGTCCAGATTTCCCGTCGGTTCGTCGGCGAGGATCATCGAGGGATCGGTGACAATCGCCCGGGCCACCGCGACGCGCTGGCGCTGGCCGCCGGAGAGCTGATTGGGTTCGTGATGCATGCGGTCGCCGAGGCCCACCGTGGTGAGCGCTTTTTCGGCGCGCGCGCGCGCTTCGTGATTGCCCTGGTAGAGCAGCGGCAGTTCGACATTTTCCATGGCGCTCATGCGCGGCAGCAGGTTGAAGCTTTGAAAGACGAAGCCGATGTGCCGGTTGCGGATCTCCGCGAGGCGATCGCCGGACAGTTGCGAGACGTCTTCGCCGCCGAGCGAATAACTGCCCGAATCGGGGCGGTCGAGGCAGCCGAGGATGTTCATCAGCGTCGATTTGCCGCTGCCGGATGCGCCGGTGATCGCCAGCAGTTCGCCGTCCTCGATGCGCAGCGTGACGCCGTCGAGCGCGCGGACGGTCTGGCCGCCAAGCGTGTAGGTCTTGACCAGGTCGTCGGCGATGATCATCGCCGGCCGCCCATCATCTGGCCGGGCGTCGGCGCGCGCGGGGAGGCTTTCCAGCGGCTGTCGGCGTCGGACTTCTTCACGACGATCATTTCGCCTTCTGTAAGGCCATCGGTGATCTCGATGTTGACGCCGTCGGTGATGCCGACTTCGACTTTCCGTTCTTCTTTCGTGTCATTCTTCTCTTCCGGCGGGCCGACGGGCTTGGAGACCTGGACGAAGCGCTCCTTGTGTTTGCGCGTGACGGCGTCGGCCGGAATGCGGATCACGTCGTCCTTCTCTGCCGAAACGATTTCGACGTTGGCGGTCATCTCCGGCATCAGCAGATTTTTATTGGGGCTCAGCACTTCGATTTTGACTTCGATCGTCACCACGTTCGAGACGCTGACGCCCTTGGGCGCGATGCGCACGACTTTGCCGCTGAACTTTACGCCATGGAAGGAATCGGCCGAGATGTCGCACTGGTAGCCGAGTTTGACGTTGCCGATGTCGCTCTCGTCGACGGAGGCAAGGATGAACAGTTGCGACGTGTCCGAGAGCGTCATCAGCGTCGAGCCGCCACCGACATTGCTGATCGCCGACGAAATGATCGTGCCCTTCTGCACCGGCCGCGCGGAGACCACGCCGTTCATCGGCGAGAAAACTTTCGTGTCGGTGAGTCGCTGGTTGGCGATCGCCAGGGAGATCTGGTCGCCTTCGACGTCGGTTTGTGCCAGCCGCACTTCCTGGCGCTTGATTTCCAGCGCGGCTTCTTCGGTCTTCAATTCGTTGATGCGGACCTGCGCGTTCTTGAGGTCGGCGTCGTCCTGATTGGCTTGCGCTTCCGCGGTGTCGTATTCTTCCTTGCTGGTGGCCGAGTAGCTGGTGGTGACCAGTTGCTTCAGGCGGTCGGCTTTTTCGCGCGAGCGTTGGGCGCGCACTTTCGCCGATTGAATCTGCTGCTCCATGCGCTGGCGGTCGGTGTCGAGGCTCATCGTGGCGATGATCAGGTTCTGCTTGGCCGTCTCGAGTTTCGCCTGCGAGGCTTCCAGCCCATTCTGCGATTGCTTGACATTGCGCTGTTCGTCGATGGGGTCGAGCTCCACGAGCAGGTCGCCGGGCTTGACCTTGTCGCTGATGTCGAAGGGGATCTGGACGATCGTTCCGCTGGCTTTGCATTTGATGTCGACGTCGAGATTCGAGACGACGCGGCCGGTCGAGGAGATGCTGGCGCGGATCTTGCCTTTCTCGACCTTCACCACCGCGACTTTATCGGCGAGGGGATCGACCTTGGGCTGCCGCGATTTCCAGAAGAAGAATCCGCCCGCTGCAAGGCCACCAATAACAATCAGCGCGATTAAAAAACGAAGCATTCGAGGTGGGGTCTCCGGCAGGGCAACTCCACTGAAGTGTATGAGTTGGAAAGCGCGCTGTCAAAGAGGGGCGTGTTGAGCCGCAGGTGTGCCGTTTCTGCGAGGCAAAAGTCGCGAGAAACTCCAAAGTTGCCACGACTATTTGCCCGGCTTCAGTGTAAATTATGACAGACATTAAAATCTTTTAGCGAGGCATCATGAACAACCTGAAGACGCTGGTTTTCGCCCTGGTCGTGTTTGCGTGCATAAAGTATGCGTGCGCCGGTGAGGTCAAGGTTCCGATCACGGCCGACAATTCGATCTGCGCGTATTCGTCGGAGACCAAGTCCAACCTGGGCACGTCGCCACGGATCAAGATGAAGGGCATTCAGAATTTCCTGATCTTCGACTTCGACACACTGCCCCTGAAAAACATGATCGTCAAACGCGCCGTGCTTCACATCAAAGGCACGGAGAAAAATATCATGGTGCGGAAGGTGGGCTTCTCGACCATCGCCGTCGCCTGGAACGAAGGGACGTCCTCCAGCGACGCGAAGCCGGGCGCGAAAGGCGATTCCTGTTTTGAAAGCCCCGATTTCGGCAGCGACAAGAAGTGGGGCGGACCGAGTTCGAATTTCCTCAACGCCTACGGCGGACGGAGCGGCACGATCTGGACGCAAAGTTATGTCACCCACAACGACGACGTGTGGTTTGACATGGAGTTCGACGGGCGCCTGATGGAAGCGTGCGCGGCTGGGTTGTCCCACGGCATTTGCTGCTCCGACGACAATGGCCAGACGGGCAACGGCCACAAGGACGTCGTGCCGGACACCAACAACGGGAACAATTATTTCTTCTCGCGCGAACAGAATAACGCGATGCCGTATTTCGTGGTCGAAGTGGAACCGGCGCCAGACGTCGCAACAGCCGCGTTGACTGTGGCGGTCAAGCCGTGGCAGTCGGGCGCGGACTTGAGCACCGGCGGTCTGGAAATCTCCTGGCCCGGCCCGGCCAACGCTGATGAAGCGAAATCCATCCTGGGATACGTGATCCGCGCGTCCGTCGGCGGCACGCCGATGGCGGAAATTCCCCGCTTCAAAGTACCCTCCCCCGGCAAGCCCGGCGAACCCGTGCGCGCGCTGCTGCGGCATCAGCCCGTGGACGCGGAGACTGAAGTCGAAGTCACGATCATTACCCGCGGCGGAAAGATTGCTGCGAAAGGTTCCGGCAAGGGCAAGGTCTCCGCGGCCTACCCCAAACCGGCTCAGCTTCCGCTCGAGACGTTCAATGCGGTGCTCAATCCCGGGAAGCCGCCGGAGAACGATTCGGGAATCGTCTGGGTCGTCCCCGATTGCGCCAAAGTGAATCCCATCACGAACAACGTCTACGAAGAATCCGCCGACGCGTACGCCAAGGATCCGGCCGGAACGTGGAGCCAAGCCAACGCCGCATGGAGCGGCGCGACGAAAACCGTTTCGCTGCATTCGTTGCGCGGAGAATGGGCGGCCTTCCAATTGGTCTGTCAGAATAAGAAGGACGGCACGGCTTGGACGGTCAAGCCGGGTGATCTGAAGGGACCCGATGGCGGCGTCATTCCCGCTGCGTCGGTGCGCTTGTCGCTACTCTGGTATCAAAAGGCGGGCAAGGACGAGAAGGGCTGGTATCCCGATCCGCTGTTGCCGCTGAAAGCCGGCGATGCATTCACGATTCCGAACGAAAAAAACGCAGTGCCGGGCCAGAAAAACCAGACCGTCTACGTCGACTTCTTTGTGCCGAAGGATGCCAAGCCTGGCACGTATTCTGGCACCATCAGCGTCCAGGCCGCCAACGCCGATCCGGTGGAATTGCCGATCAGCCTCGCGGTCGGCAACGCCGTGATCCCGGACGAAGCGCATTTTGTCTGGTCGATGAACGCGTACTCGTCGCCGGGCAATGAATTTGGCAAAGAGGACAGCGCGGAATTCCTGCAGGCGGAGCGATCCTTCTACACGGTTGCGCACGAACATCGCACCAATCTGGCCATTCTCCATTACGGACACAGCGCGCATTTTGAAGCAGGCACGCACTGGCCGCTGGCCGGCAAGGGCAAGGACATGAAGGTCATTTCCTGGGAAGCGTGGGACAAGCGTTTTGGTCCGCTCTTCGACGGCAGCGCCTTCAAGGACACGCCGCGCGCCGGAGTGGGCGTCGACCACTTCTATCTGCCTCTGGCCGAGCATTACCCCACACCGATGACCGACTACAAATGGAATGACGCCAAATGGGAAGAGCATTGGAAAGTCGCCGGCCCGATCGACGAAGGCTTCTCGCAGGACTACAAGGATCAGTGGACGGCCGTGGCGCGGGAGTTCGATCAGCACGTCAAAGAGAAGGGCTGGAAGACGAAGTTCCAGATCTACCTCAACGACAAGTATTATTACAAGCAGTATAAGCCGAAGACCGGCGCGGGAAAAGGCGTCAGCTTCTGGCTGCTGGACGAACCCAACCACATCGACGACTACCACGCGCTTGCATTCTTCAGCAAGCTGCTCCGCGCTGCTCAAAATGGCGATCGTTCGCGCGTGCTCTTCCGCGCCGACATCTCGCGTCCCGAATCCGGCCGCGACACGCTGGATGGCCTGATCGACGTCAATGTCAGTGGTGGTTTCGGCGGCTATCGCTCCTGGCTGGAAGACTGGCGCGAACGCTACCATCAGGACATCTGGACCTACGGCGGCGCCGAGCGGACGACCTCGAGTGCGCTGGATGCCTGCGCGCGCGCGTTGGATCTTTACACCAGCGGCGTCAGCGGATTCGTGCCGTGGCTGACGCTGGGCAACTCCGGCAATTGGACCAAGTACGAGGACACTTGCGTCATCTACAGCGGCAAGCAGTTCGGCATCACCGGCGCCTGCCCTTCCCTGCGGCTGAAAGCGTACCGGCGCGCGGAGCAGGACGTGGAGTACCTGTACCTGCTGGCCGAGAAGCGCAATCTGCTTAAAGACGATCCCGCCCGCCGGCAGCTCGAACAACTCGCGGAGAGCGCCGTCAAAGTCACGCGCACGTTCGGCAAGCTCGACGCCGAAGGCGCCGTGACCGAGTCTTTCAGCGGCCTGCGCATCGACGACTTCGAACGCCTCCGCAAGGCCATCACGGCGGAGTTGAAGTAGTTGGAGCCACGATGCGACTAATGCGAGAGCGGCGCGATCTCCACGCAGGCCGGCATCTCGGACTTCAGCTGCGTGCGGTTCTCGCTCAGGACTTCGATTTTGACGTCGAACGTCACGTCTGTTCCCGCGGCGCGCGGTGAGACGCGCACGACTTTTCCGGTGAACGTGGTGTCGGGACACGCTTCGGTGCGGATCGTCGCGGCCTGATCGACCTTGAGCTGGCCAAACTGGCTGGCGCTGGCCGACGCGGTGACGAAGACGCGCGAGAAATCCAGAATCGTCAGCAGCCGCGTCTCGGCGCTCGACGAACCGGCCGACACAATCTGCCCCGGCTGAACGAAGCGCGCGGTGACGGTGCCTTCCATGCACGCATGGATTTTCGTCTCGGCCAGGCGCTGCTGCGCGTCTTTCAGCGTGATCTCATCGATGGTGACCTGCGCTTCGGCGCACGAGACATCTTCGCGGCGGAGTTCCAGCGAGCGCTCCTGCGTCTTGACGTCGAAGAGCTGCACGCGGCTGAGCTCCAGGTTGGCGGCGGCTTCCACGGCGCCGGCTTCCGCTTCTTCGTACGTTTCCTGGCTGATCACGTTTTTCAGCATCGTCGCCTTGTAGCGGTCGGCGCGGCTGCGCGCGCGCGTGGCTTTCGCGGAAGCCGATTTCACGCAGGCGCCCGCGCGCGTCTGCAGGGCGCTCAGCGACATCTGCGCGATGTCCAGGTTGTCCCGCGCCTGCGCCAGACGCGCGCGCGAGGCGGCGAGCGTGGCTTCGGCGCGCTGCACGGAGCGCGTCGCGTCGGTGGCGTCGAGTTCCACCAGCAGTTGTCCGGGCTTGACGGTGTCGCCGACATCGACGGCGACCGTGAGCACCTGGCCCGAGGTCTTGCTCTTGATGTCCAGCTCCCGGTTGGCCTTGATACGGCCGGGAATGCAGAGCAGCGCCGGTTCATGGCGGAATTCCGGCGCAGGGCGGACCGTCAACGGCGCAGTCGCCGCCGGCGATTCCGTTTTGGTTGGAGCGTTTACGGCTTCCACCTGTCCGCGCGCGGACGGGCTTACACTGATGGATGTGGGCACGGTATGGATCTGGATCAGAAAGACGCCGCCAACGATGCCGGTGAGCACGATCGGCAGCAGCGAAATGGTTTTCATGGTGAATCGACTCGGTGACGAGCCCCTCTCAAGTCCGGAAGCTGTAGCGCCGGCATCTTGCCGGCGCGCATCTTGACGCTTACCTCAGACTCCTTGCAGGCTGGATGCCTGCGGTGCGGAGACTACGGCGGTCGCTCGCCCGCTCTGCTTGCTGCAATTGTTGGCCTTCTTCTGGCGCCAGCGTCCAATGGCTTCGGACGTGTTGCCGTTGAACTTCACCTTGCCGTACTGTTCCATGAACATGTCGAAGTACTTGCCTTCGCGCACGAGCAGTTCTTCGTGCGTGCCCATTTCGACAATGCGGCCCTTCTCCATCACGAGGATCCGGTCGGCGTTGACAATGGTCGACAACCGGTGCGCGATGATGAACGTGGTGCGGCCTTTCATCAGAACGTCGAGCGCTTCCTGGATGTGGGCTTCAGCTTGACTGTCGAGCGCGCTGGTGGCCTCATCCAGAATCAGGATGCGTGGATCGGCCAGGATCGCGCGCGCGATCGAGATGCGCTGCTTCTGCCCGCCGGAGAGTTTCACGCCGCGTTCGCCGCAGAGCGAATCGAGGCCCTTGCCCTGCGCGCAGATGAACTCCCACGCGCCGGCCATTTTCGCGGCGGTGATGATCTGCTCTTCGGTGGCGTCGGGCTTCGCGTAACGGATGTTCTCGCGAATCGTGCCGCGGAAGAGGAAATTCTCCTGCAGCACCAGCGCCAAGTGCTTGCGGTACGATGCCTGGCGGTAATCGCGGATGTCCATGCCGTCGACCTTGATCGCGCCGGCGCCCACGTCGTAAAGGCGCGCGAGCAGATTGATGATGGTGCTTTTGCCCGAACCCGACGAACCGACCAGCGCGATGCTCTCGCCGGCCCGCACGTGGAACGAGACGCCGGCCAGCGTCGACTTCGGCGCGCGTAGTTCGACGCTTGCCGGTGAGGCGCCCTTGGCCGCCAGCGACTCGGCCGTGACCTGGCTGGCGCGCATCGACGCGGCCGACCGTTCGTACGTGAACGAGACATTCTCGAACGTGACTTCACCCTTCAGTTCGCGCGCTTCCACCGCCAGCGGGTGATCGGCGATTTCCGGCTTGCGATCGAGGACTTCGCCGATGCGTTCGATCGAAGCCATGGCCTGCTGGACGGTTCCGGAAACGTTGATCAGTTCCGCGACCGGTCCGTGGACCTGCCCAATCAGGCCGTAGAACGCGACCAGTTCGCCGGCGCTCATCTGGCCCAGCATCACGCGGCGGCCGCCGTACCAGATCATCGCGACCAGGCCGGCCCAGACGGCGGCTTCCCAGATCACGGCGATCAGGTGATGGGTGCGGCAGATCAGCAACGTCTTGCGCAGGATCGTGTGAACGCGGCCGGTGAATCCGGAATCGGCGCGGTGTTCGCCGCGGTAGGTCTTGACGACCCGGACAGCCGAAAACGTTTCGCTCGCCGTCGCCCACAGGCGCGAGCCGTCTTCGCTCAGTTCCTTGTACGCGGGACGCAGCCGGCGCACGAAGAACCAGAATCCGACCATGAAGAACGGCAGCGTGATCAGACTGATCAGCGTCAGGCGCCAGTCGATCCAGAAAAGAGTCGCCAGCACGAAGATGAAGCGCAGCCCGTTCGAAGCGCTGGTGATGAAGCCGCCGATGAGCAGATTGCGTACGGATTCCGTATCGCCCATGATGCGCGAAACGATGCGGCCGACTTGATAGTCCTCGAGAAACTTGAGCGACATGGTCTGCATGTGTTCGTGCAGGCGCGTGCGGACGTCGCGGACGATCAGCGAACCGACCAGCACGCCCAGTTCGCGTTCACACCAGAGAAAGAACGAGCGTGCGACCAGGAAGACCGCCAAGCCGATGGCCGTGGCGTTGAGCAGGGTCATGTCCTTGGCCGGCAGCACCTTGTCGATCACGCGGCCGATCGCCACGGGCATGACGACGATCATGGCCTGGTTGATCAGCGTGCAGCCGACCAGCAGCATGACCAGCGTTTTGTGCGGGCGGACGAATTCGAAAAATCGCCTCAGGGAACTCCGGGTGACCGGAGCCACGCGCGGATCGTCGGTGGTGGCTTCCGGATCGACGGCGCCGCTGGCGTAACGGAAAATGTTCTTCCAGTTGCGCCGTTTTTTGGGATGGGTGGATTTGCTTGCGGAAGGAAGTGGAACTTGAATGACTGTGCTGCTGTGAGTACCCATTTCGGGTCTACGGCCTCGCCCAGTGAAGTGGCCGGCTTTTTACGAACTGCGTCTCCGCAGCCCGGCTGATGCTGCACTCAGCAGAATCAACGCGCCGACGTTCCGCGTATCCAATACCCGGAACCAAGATGTCTGCACCGCACTGAAACCAACTGCGCAGCGAACACACACGGACCAAACTTCGCTGCTTGCTTCTCAATTGCGTTCGCGGGCCCCAAACCCAGCGTCTGACAACGCGCATCGGGAAGCTTCGTTCCTCATATCATATCCATCGTCAAGCCGTCAAATGGGGCGCAGGCTAATACTTCTCTAATTGATGTAAGTGACTGTTGCTTATGGAGATTCAACGCAAACTTTTCTTTACTTTTATTCGTAAATCTTTCGTGGTGCCTAATTAACACATGGGGCTGAATGAGTGCGTTGACGTTGATTCTCAACCACTATGTGCCGTATATGGGCAGGACGAGCAAAAATGGTCTGGCCAATTGGCGTTGCCTACGGCACTGGAAACAAGGCCGTGCCATCAGAATAGTTTACTTTTCAGCCGTTGTACTCTTGAGCGGCTCATAGTTGGGGCTGGGATCATCTTCTATAACACGCGCAGAAATACCTTCTCGAGCAATCTTTTCTCGTAGATCGTTGGCGTACGATTGGGCAAGATGCGCAAAGGCAATGACCGAAAGATCGTGAGCGACGTTGCAGTGAGCACCGCTCTCCGTCAAATCCATTATTATTTTTGAAGTCACTGCACTCTGCTTCGCATCTTTGCGGACCTCAATCACAAGGGTATATTTTCCAGCGGGAATCGTCGAGGGCGCGGTAATTGGAAGCGTACTATTTGCGATTTGGAGGACAGGTGGTGTCTGTGATTGGGACAAAGCAGAAACTAGATAGCCAACGTGGACACCAAATAGCATTAAAAAATACACTATGCCTAGAATCTTTACCGTCCGCGTATACCGCTTGTTCCTCGAGAAGTACCATAATACTCCGATACCCCCAAGGGCCAAAATTGAGATCATGAAAAGATAGGCCAGAGGTGACATATTCATTTCACTTTTTAAGAAATTGGATTTTCAAACGTTAACAACTCACTGACAAGAATCAACACGGACATTGCAGTAACAATTTCTCCAACCCAGCCATCGCAATAGCGAGATCTCGCTCAAAATTCTATTCAGCCTGATCATTAGTTATCGCAAAACTTTTAGCAATTTTCCCCAAGGTCGCCCACCCCTCAGGGACAATTGTCCCCAGGGTCAAAATGACCTCCGGGCCACGTGGCCCGAGGGTTGGCTCAAGGCTGCCGCATGTAACATTTGGGTCGATTGCACGGGGTGAAGTACCACACAGACTTCATAGGCAAATGTTACAGAATGTTACAAAATGTTACGGTTTTCAGGTCCTCGGATATTTTCCGTACAACATCGTTGTTGTACTTGTCAGGTTCGGCGCGCCTCGTGCGCCGGTCGCGGTGGGGCGCCGAGAACAACACGCACGGCGCTGCGGCAGCCGGCGCAGCGGGTGCGATCCGAGGTAGTCGGGAAGAGCTCTTGGGTTGTCAAAGACCACTACGCTTCAATTAATAACTATAGACCGTTAAATAGGCTTTGTCAAGAAGTAAATATTGAAATTTAGGTTTTCATCGCGGGCAGTTTCGTAGTCCTTGCTTCGCGATAGAACACGCGCTAATCGAAACGTTCGTCTCTTCTGCGTTTGGCGCGGTTAGACCGGGCGGGACGCCCGGACTACGTAGCGTTCCGGTTGCCCTCTTCGAAAGCAACCCAGGCGGAGGACTTGACACCACGCACCAAAGGTGGTCTATTTGAAACCTGCACTACGGGAGCGTGAATGCCATGCTGGCTGCGGACGGTGGATCGCCTATTACTTTGGCCCGGGAGATAGCTCCCTGGGCCGATGAGCGCTTCGACCGGTTGATGGCTTAAGCTGAAGTTCACGTTCAACGGAAAGAGGATGCTCAACGGGCCATGGGAATGGCCCGTTTTCGTTTTTACTGTTCACTTTTTAAAGGTCTCCGGAGCAACGGTCAACGCATCTCGGCTCGTCCCGCGAAGCTCTGACCACTGGCCCCTGACCCCTGACCCCTCGCCGCTTGCGGCGCCACTGGAGTAGAACACTATGTCCGTCTTCGAACCGGTCGATTCCAACTTCAACTTCCCCAAGGGCGAAGCGCGCGTCCTGGAATTCTGGAAAGCCAACAGCATCTTCCAGCAATCCATGAAACAGCGCGAGTCGGCGAAGGGCACGAAGACGTGGGTCTTTTACGAAGGCCCGCCGACGGCCAATGGCAAGCCACATCCCGGGCACGTGCTGACGCGCGTCGTCAAGGATCTCTTCCCGCGCTACAAAACCATGTGCGGGTACTACGTGCCGCGCAAAGCGGGCTGGGACACGCACGGTCTGCCCGTCGAGATCGAAGTCGAGAAGGAACTGAAGCTCAACGGCAAGAGCGAAGTGGAGAAGTACGGTGTCGAACCGTTCGTGCGCAAATGCATGGACTCGGTCTTCCGTTACACGCAGGACTGGGAGCAGCTGACCGAGAAGATCGGTTTCTGGATCGACCTCAACGACGCCTACGTCACGTACCATCAGAGCTACGTCGAAAGCGTGTGGTGGTCACTGAAGCAACTGCATGCGCAGGATCTGCTCTATAAGGGGCACAAGATCCTGCCGTGGTGCCCGCACTGCCAGACGGCACTGTCGAGCCACGAAGTCGGCCAGGGCTATCAGGAAGTCGAAGACCCGTCGGTCTTCGTGACGTTCCGCGATGTCGATTGGGAAACGAACAAAACCAGCTACCTCGCCTGGACGACGACCCCGTGGACACTTCCCAGCAACGCGGGCCTGGCTGTGAAGGCCGACACCGAATACAGCCATGTCAAAGTCGGCGAAGAGACGCTGGTGATGGCGTCGGCGCTCGTGAAAACGGTGATGGGGAAGATGAAGTTTGACGTCGTCAAGACCGAGCCGGGAACGGCGCTGGTCGGGCGCGCGTATCAGCCGCTCTTTAAATGGAATCAGGAAGCGAAATTCACGCCCGATGAGAAAAAGAATGTCTGGCGCGTACACGCCGCGGAGTTCGTGACGCTCGACACCGGTTCGGGCATCGTCCACATGGCGCCGGCGTTCGGTGAAGACGATTATCAGCTCGGCAAAAAGGTCGGCATGCCGGTCATCCAGCTGGTCGGGCCGGACGGCAATTTCACGGCGGCGTGCGGTGAATTCTCGGGCCGCTTCGTCAAAGATTCCGACAACGACATCATCCGCGATCTCAAAGCGCGGGGGCTGCTGCTCAAGCGCGAGGGATACAAACATCCCTACCCGTTCTGCTGGCGCTGCAAATCGCCGTTGATCTACTACGCGCGCGGCGGGTGGTTCATCCGCACGACGCGGGAGATCGGCCACGTTATCGAGAATAATAAGAAGGTGGACTGGCATCCCGAGCACATCAAGGAAGGCCGCTTCGGCAGCTTCCTCGAGAGCAACATCGACTGGGCGCTCTCGCGCGAACGTTACTGGGGCACGCCGCTGAATGTGTGGCAGTGCGAGAACGGCCACCAGGAAGCCGTCGCGTCGTTTGCGGAATTGAAGAGCAAGCCCAACGCGAAGGGGCTCGACGCGTTTGACGTCGCCAAGAAGAAGGACCCGTCGTTGAACGAACACCTGCGCGTCCACAAGCCGTGGATCGACGCGGCCGTGTTTTCGTGCGGCACCTGCGGCAAGGAAATGAAGCGGACGACGGAAGTGATCGACTGCTGGTACGACAGCGGCGCGATGCCCTTCGCGCAGTGGGGCTATCCGCATCTGGCCGGCTCGAAGGAGAAATTCAACCTCGCCTTCCCCGCGGATTTTATCAGCGAAGCGATCGACCAGACGCGCGGGTGGTTTTATTCGCTGATCGCGGAGAGCACGCTGCTGAACAGCAGCTTCGCTGCTGAGGGGTCAGGGGTCAGGGGCCAGGGGTCAGAGAACGGAGTACCTCAGTCCTCAGCCCTCAGTCCTCAGTCCTTCCGTTCGTATCCGCTTCCGTACAAGACGTGCCTCGTGTTGGGTCACGTCTGTGACGAGAAGGGCGAGAAGATGTCGAAGTCGAAGGGTAATTACCTCGACCCGAATCTCATCCTTGATGAGGAAGGCGCGGATGCGTTGCGCTGGTTCTTCTATTCGTCGACCAATCCGTGGACCAGCGCGCGGTTTTCGCGGCCGGCGGTGCGCGAATCGCAGAAGGAATTCCTGCTCAAGCTGCGCAACGTCTATTCGTTCTTCGTGATCTACGCCAACATCGACGGCTTCGATCCCGGCACGTTCGATCCGGACAAGAAGGAAAAGACGCTGCTCGACCGCTGGATCCTGTCGGAGCTGCAGCAGACGGTCAAAGCCGTCCGCGCGAAGCTCGACGCGTACGACATCTACGCGGCGGCGCAGGCGCTCAACGCGTTTGTCGAAGCGCTCTCGAACTGGTACGTGCGCCGTTCGCGCGACCGGTTCTGGGCGAGCTGGCAGACGCCGGGCAAGGACGCCCTGCGCGACAAGGAGAAGCTCAGCGCGTACTGGACGCTCTACGAAGCGCTGATCACCGTCGCCAAACTCTCGGCGCCGTTCGTGCCGTTCCTCGCCGAAGAGCTCTGGCAGAATCTGTCCGTGCTGCCGTTCGGCGACGACGTGCCGCAGAGCGTGCATCTCTGCGATTACCCGGAAGCCGACGAAGCGTTGATCGACGCGTCGCTGGGCGACGAGTTCGCGCTGGTGCGCGAAGTGGCGAGCCTCGGCCGTGCCGCGCGATCGGGCGCGAAGCTGAAGACGCGCCAGCCGCTTTCGAAAGTGATTGTGGTGCTGAGCGACGCGAAGTTCGACGCCACGGTGCGCAAGCACGAGCAGGTGCTGCTCGACGAGCTGAACGTGAAGGCCATCGAGATCGCGCACCAGGCCGATCAGTTCGTGAACTACGAGCTGAAGCCGAACTTCAAGGCGATCGGTGCGAAGTACCGCGAGCTGGTTCCGCAGCTGAAGGAAGCGCTCTCGAAAGCCGACGCCGCGAACCTGCGCGCGCAGATGACGGCCAGCGGCAAGGCGAAGCTGGCGCTTTCTGGCGGCAAGGAAGTGGAGCTGACGCCCGAAGAGGTCGAAGTCTCGCTCAAAGCGAAAGACGGCTACGCCGCCGCCAGTGGCCGGAGCGTTGTGGTGGTGCTCGACACGCACCTGACTCCGGAGTTGCTCGACGAAGGCGTGGCGCGCGAGCTGGTCAACCGCGTCAACGGCTGGCGCGGCGATCTGAAGCTCGCGTACGAGCAGCGCATCCACATCGCGCTGAAAGGCTCGGCGCGGCTGGAAGATGTGGCGAAGAAGTTCTCCGCGTACATCTGCCAGGAGACGCTGGCCGTCGACCAGCAAGTCGGCGCGCTGCCGGACGGCTACGAGACGATGGAGGTCGAAGTCGACGAGGAGAAAGCCACGATCGCGCTGAAGCGAGCCTAAACGGCATTGCGGATTTCGGATTGCGGATTGCGGATTAGCGAAGCGCGTTCCCCGCGAGGGGTGACCCACCCGAATTCGAAGAATTCGGGTGGGTGAGCGCAGCGAACACAAACTCGTCGGCGAGTTCGCAGCGACATGAAACGGACCCGAGAACACGGACGCATGCGTAAGCCGAGTTGCCGTCAGGAACCCAATTTCATGAAATTCTGGTAGTCCAACACAATCATCCCAATTTTACCATGCTTGTCTTTGCCGTGGACAACTACAGCATCTTGTGGACTTTTGGTTATAACGCTGGTTCCTCTATTTAGTGAATTCAGTTGCAGACCCAAATCGCTAAAGTGCTCGATTTGATCGATATAGTCTTCTGGCTCTTTGACGTCTGTTGAAAACCAACAAAGCCTTCCATCGACCTCGGGCAAATCAAGATATTCATTCCCATCTTTAATGTGGAGCTTTCGGAGAATTTCGATCGCCTTCGTATTGAATATGCCCAGAATGCCCGAGTCAAAACAGAGGTGATCGCCACGGGTCCACGAATTCACAGTAATTTTTGGATGGCAAATCGCAGTCAGCAACTTTTCACCCGAGGCATCTTTGAAAATATCCACGACCAGCCAACGACCGTCTGGCACACCATAACATTTGTGATCCGAGCTGTTGGATCCATAGTTTCTCAGGACTTCAAATATATGAACTTTCTCATCGAGCACACAAACCGTGCCGAGCAATTGCGGAATACAAGGCGTTCCAAACTGCTCTTGCCAAGCGAGAAGTAGTTGTCGAGCGCCGGTGATATTCGCGAGCAACTTGGGCATCACTCCCCGCCGATCAAATTCCCATAAATATCCGGAAACGAATCCCGCAGCAGCGCCAGTGGGAACTCCTTGCTGCCGACGATCACGATCTCGCCGGCGACGCGGACGGTCTCGGGGACGATCGGTTTGCCGGTGTCGGGGATTTCCGGGAGGCCCAGCTCGTTGCGCAAATCCACGACGTACGAACGCAACGCGTAAAAGCGGTCGAGCCGGACCAGCGCGTCGCGGCAGCGCTCGCGGCGTTCCGGGTCGGCGGATTTCGCGCCGAGCGTCAGGAGCGGCAGTGCTTTCAATCCCGCTTCGCGCAACCGCGCCGAGGCGGCTTCGCGCTGGTCGAAGTCTTCGTGCGTCAGCTGCGCCAGCGCTTCCAGAAAATTGCGTTCCTCATCGGGCGTGCAGTCGCGGCGGAGTTCGATGGTGCAGTGGCTGTTGCGCAGGGTCGAGGCGATCAGCGCGTGGAGCTGCGCGGTGTTCTCGACGCGAACGATGGAACCATCGGCCAGCAACGCCACGCGTTGACTGGTGATGGGCAGCTTACGCGTGAAGGCCACGAGCGCCTTGGAACGGATTTCGGCGCCGAACGGGACGATCACGATGGTCGATCGGTTCGCTTCGAGGCGGCGCATCGCATATTCATTGACCGATCCGCGCAGACCAAAACGCCGATTGTTCAGCCGCAGCGCGTGGCGAAAAACCTCTTCGCTCGCGGACAACGTCTCTTCGATACGCTGCTTCTGAGCGGCCTGAAAATCGTTCGAATTCAGAGTCTCGGTGGAAGAGGCCACGTCGCGGGCCAGCGGATCGACGTAGGCGGGATCCTGGACCGGCAGATCGCTCAATTCCACAACCGGCGCATCTTCAGCGCGCAATCCCAGCGCGAGAACAAACACCAGCAGCGGAATGAGTCGCATAGCCGATCCTCTCATCCTACGACGGCACTAATTGTATGAGGCTTAGGGCTATAAACCATACGAAAGTGAAACAGAGTCATTGGTCATTGGGCAATGGTCATCGGTCAGTTGTCATTTACGTGGAGCGGTAGGCAGGAGCTTGGGCTCGCAACTACGCTCTTCGTAAATGACAAATGACCGATGACCGATGACCAATGACCAATGACTCAGTTCGCTACTTCCCGAAGCTCAGCACCATGTCCCGGAACCGGCCGAACAGATAGAAGCTGTCGTGCGGGCCCGGCGAGGCTTCGGGGTGGTACTGGACGGAGAAGCACGGCAGCGATTTGTGCTGCAGGCCTTCGACGGTCTTGTCGTTCAGGTTGATGTGCGTGACGGCGATGTCCGCCGGGAGGCTCTGCGGATCGACCGCGAAGCCGTGGTTCTGGCTGGTGATTTCGACTTTGCCGGTGCTCTCTTCGCGCACGGGCTGGTTGGCGCCGCGGTGGCCGAACTTCAGTTTGTACGTACGGCCGTTGAAGGCCAGGCCCATCAGCTGGTGGCCGAGGCAGATGCCGAAAAGCGGAACCTTGCCGGTAAGGCCGCGGATCATTTCCGGCGCGCCAGTCACCGCCGCCGGATCGCCAGGGCCGTTGGAGAGGAAGACGCCGTTGGGCTTGGTCGCGAGCACGTCGGCGGCCGTCGCCGTCGCGGGAACCACCGTGACGTCGGCTCCGACTTCGACCAGGCAGCGCAGGATGTTGGTCTTCACGCCGTAGTCGACGCAGGTGACTTTGAAGCGTTCCTTCACCAGCGCGGCGTCGTTGGGGCGGCCGAAGTCGGTGAGGAAACCGTCGTTCCACGCGTACGATTTTTTGCAGCTGACTTTGCTGGCGAGATTCCAGCCTTCCATCTTTTCCGACGCGCGCGCCTTGTCGACCAGATCGCCGTCGGCGAGCCTGGCGCTTGATTCCGCGCACGACAGCACGCCGCGCATCACGCCCGCCGAGCGCAGTTTGCGCGTCAGGGCTCGCGTGTCGATGCCTTCGATGCCGGGGATGCCGGCCTTGGACAGGTAACCGGTGAGGTCGTCGTGCGAGCGGTAGTTGCTGCGCATCGCGCTGAGTTCGCGGATGATGAACCCTTCGACCTGCGGCTTGCTCGATTCCACATCGTCGGTGTTGACGCCGTAGTTGCCGATCAGCGGATAGGTCATCGCCACGATCTGGCCGGTGTACGACGGATCGGTGAGGATCTCCTGGTAGCCGGCCATCGACGTGTTGAAGACGACTTCGCCGGTGTGGTCGGTGTTCGCGCCAAACGCGAAGCCGCGATAGATCGTGCCGTCTTCCAAAGCCAGACGTGCGGGTCTTTTCTCAGTGGTGCTCAAGGAATCCTTTCTCGAAGCGAACGGCTTGAAAATCTCAAATCCCGCAGAGGATAAAGTCAGTGGCGGCTGGGTGCAAGTGCGGAGGTTTTTTTCTCACGCAAGTTGCGAAGCTGCTACGAGCGGGATTCGGCTACGGCGATTCCCGATTCCCGAATCCCGCTGGTTTCCATTCTGGGCGGCACCGCGTGAGTACAAAAACCTATTTCCTGACTGTCAACCCGATCGCCTCATGCACCACGCCGCCGACGATCGTGTAGACCGGCGCGCCCTTCAAGGCCCAGCCGTTGAACGGGCAGTTGCGCGCTTTGGATTTGAAGACCGCGGCGTCGAGCTTCCATTCCTGATCGAGATCCAGGACCGTGATGTCGGCGTTGCCTTTCTCCAGCAGCTTGCCAGTGACGCCGAACTGATCCAGGCCCAGGCACTTGGCGGGCGCGGAGGTCCAGGCTTCCACGAAGCGGGCGAGCGGGATCTTGCCGGTCAGCACCAGCTTCGCCAGCAGCACGGCGATATTCGATTCCAGGCCGATGATGCCGTTGGGCGCGTCGATGAACTCGCGCGCTTTTTCTTCGCTCGTGTGCGGCGCGTGATCGGAGGCGAAACAGTCGATGGTGCCGTCGAGCAGGCCTTCGAGGCACGCTTCGACGTCGGAGGCTTCACGCAGCGGCGGATTCATCTTGTAGACGGGATCGAAGCCGCGGCAGCATTCGTCGGTCAGCAGGAGATGATGCGGGCTGACTTCGGCGGAGACCTTCGCGCCCTTGGCCTTGGCTTCGCGCACGAGCTGCACGGCGCCCTTGGCGGAAATGTGCGAGACATGGAAGCGCGCGTTGGCGAGCTTGGCCAGGCGGATGTCGCGCGCGACGATGATCTCTTCGGCCGCACTGGGGTAACCGTTGATGCCCAGCGCCGCGCTGACCTTGCCTTCGTGCATGATCGCGCCGTGCGAGAGGTCGTGGTCTTCGCAGTGTTCGACGATGACGCGGTTGAGCGACTGGGCGTACTCGAACGCCGAGCGCATGACCTGGCTGCTGGGCACCGCCGCGCCGTCGTCGGTGAAGGCGACCGCGCCGGGGTAACCGCTGTTGGGCAGCGCCATCAGGCCCAGCTCGGCGAGCTCCGTGCCCGCGCGTCCCTTGGTGATACAGCCCATCGGAAAGAGCCGCGCCTTGCCCGCGTTGCGCGCCTGCAGGTACTGGTAGGCGATGGAGGTCGGATTGTCGATCGGCGGATCGGTGTTGGGCATGGTGACGACGGTGCAGAACCCGCCGTGCACGGCCGCCGCCGAACCGGTGGCGATGGTTTCTTTCGCGCCGAAGCCTGGCTCTCGGAAGTGAACATGGATGTCGATGAACCCCGGACAGACGAGCTTGCCGGAGCAGTCGAGGGTCGTGTCGCCGGACAGGCCGGAGCCGATTTTCGCGATCGTCCCTGTTGCAACGTCGATGAGGATGTCGGCGACCTTGTCCAATTTCTGGGAAGGATCGAAGACGCGGCCGTTTTTCAGAAGCAGAGTGGACACTCGTTTTCTCCAGTGAACCCGGAGGGTTCATAGCTATTAGCCGGTGGTTGAGCGAAGCGACACCACCGGGTACGTCGTGTCAGTCGATCAGCACCCCGGCAGGGGTGCTAGCACTACGGCCCTCGACGCCGCTGGCACCCCTCCGGGGTGCTGAGTCGGTTAAGGGCATCTGTCCGGTGGTATCGCTGCGCTCAACCACCGGCTAATGGCTGTGAACCCTCCGGGTTCATGAGGCCGCCGTCATACACAGATCCAACACCGCCATCCGCACCGCCAATCCGTTCTCGACCTGATCGAGGATCACGCTGCGCGGGCCGTCGGCGAGTTCCGGCGTCAGTTCGATACCGCGGTTGATCGGGCCGGGGTGCATGATGATCGCGTTGGGTTTGCAGCGCTTCATTCGTTCTTCGTTGAGTCCGTAGATCGCGGCGTATTCGCGGGTGCTCGGGAAGAACGTCGCAGCTTTGCGTTCGAACTGGATGCGCAGGCAGTTGAGCACGTCGGACTGTTCGATCACGGAATTGATGTCGTGACTGACTTCCACGCCCAGCGCGTCGCCGATGGCCTGCGGGATGAGCGTCGGGGGGCCGGCGAGGATCACGCGGCAGCCGAGTTTCTTCAAACCCCACGCGTTGGAGCGGGCGACGCGCGAGTGGCGAATGTCGCCGAGGATCGAGACGGTCAGGCCTTCGAACTTGTTGAAGACTTCGCGGATCGTGAAGAGATCGAGCAGGCCTTGCGTCGGGTGTTCGTGGCAGCCGTCGCCGGCATTGACGACCGGAACCTTGACGTGGCGCGCCAGCAGGTGCGGTGCGCCGGGCGCGGAGTGGCGGATGACGAACGCGTCGATGCCCATCGCCTGGATGTTCAGCGCCGTATCGATCAGCGTCTCGCCTTTCGAGACGGAGCTGCCGGAGCTCGAGAAGCTCATCGTGTCGGCCGAGAGGCGTTTGGCCGCGAGCGCGAACGAATTACTGGTTCGCGTGGAGCTCTCGAAGAAGAGGTTGACGACGCAGCGCCCCTGGAGCACGGGGAGCTTTTTGATGTTGCCCGACGAGACGTCTTTGTACGACTGCGCCTTATCGAGGATCTGAAGAATTTCCGCCTTCGAAAGTTCTTCGAGGCCGAGCAGATGTTTGCGAGTCCATGACATGGACAGTTAATTACCACACGGCGATAAAGTGTGTAATGTAAAAATGAAAAAGGGTGGCGAGCAAGGACAAAAGGTTGCAGGCGGGACGCCTGCTCCACAAATACTGTTCGGACGCGTCACATTTGTGGTGCTGGCGTCCCGCCTGCAACTTCACTTCCCGCGGGCGGCTTCTTCGGCGGCGATGGACGTGAAGTACGCCTCGAGGCGGCGCTTCCAGTGTTCGGGCATGTCTTCGCGGAAGGCCTGGAAGAGTTCGTCGCGCTGCGCCGGCGGAAGCTTCGACCATTTGTCCTGATTGCCGGTCACGAACGCCGCGACGGCGTTCCCTTGAGGTCCCGGCGGCACATACGCGCCGAGCTGCGAGTCGGTCATCGGACTGCCGGCATTCTTGTTCTTGCTGGCGGTGTTCTTGTTGCCGGTGCGTTGCGCTTGTTTCTTCTGTGTACAGCAACTGCTGTTGCATTGTGCGTCCAGTTTGTCGATCAACGTTGAGAGCTTGTCTTCAATGCCCTGCCCCTGCGACTGGACCGACTGGTCGTAACGATCGTCGCGGAGCTTTCCTTCCACCTCTTTCATGTCGTGAGCCAGCTGCGCGAGTTCACTGGCCGTCTGGCTGACGGGCGGCAGCGAGGAGGTTTCGTCGTCCATGCCGAGGCTGGCGCGGAGCGCTCCGGCGATGGCGGTCTTGACGCGTTCATCGGTTTCGGAATCCAGCGCGGCCTTCAGGCCCTTCACGGCGCTTTCGTCCTGGATCCGGGCCAGCGCCATGGCCGACTGCAGTCTCACAATGGGCTTGGCGTCTTCTTTCAAGACGCGCAGCAGGGGCTGGATGGCGCGGTTGTCGCGGATGTTGCCCAGGGCCGCGGAGCTTAAGCCGCGCACGATGTCGTCGGCATCGTCGAGCGCCTTGACCAGGGTGTCGGCAGAAGCGGCATCGGGGAGCCGGCCGAGGACAGCCGCGGTGGCGCGGCGGACGCTGGTTTCCGGATCACCGGAAAGCAGCGGCTGCAGCGCGTCGACCACGGCCTTCTTGTCGCCGCAGTATTCCAGCGCCATCACGGACAGTTCGCGCTTGAGACCCGCCGACGAATGCAAGGCGATGAGCAGCAACTCTTTGTTTTCGGCGGCGTCCTCGCGCAGTTCGCGTTCAGCGTCCTGGCGGCTTTGAGCTCGGGCGTTGGAGACCAAGGTAGCGTTGGCGCCGTAGAGGGCGTCGAAGTCGGATTTCAGTTTCTGGTAGACATCAAGGGGCAGGTCGGGTGTGGGTTGCGCGGCAGGTGCGACGCACGTGAGCAGACATAATAGAAGGGAGCAGGACAAGGTCAGAAGGGGGAGAGGTGGACCTTCAGGACTCGGGGCCTGAAGGTCTGAGCGTCGCGGTTTGAGACGCCCATTTAACCCAATCAAGTCAGGTCTGTCGGCCAGGTGGAAAGTTCGGAAAGTTTGGCGCATGGGCGACCTCCGGAACGTGCTGTATTTCATCAAACCACATGGCGTACCAGAAGTCCCCTTTTTTGTGCATGATACGAAGAATTGTTTTGGCACCTGTGAGTCGGCTTTGACGTGTCTATTTGAGTACACCGGATTTCGAGCAGAATGGTGAAGTGCGAACGATGAATTATGATTGATGAATGATGAATTTTTCGTCGGCGGGGCGCGTCCGGCACTGGGCGCCATGTACTGCTGACTGCCACTGCCTTCTGCCTACTTAGTCCCCACCGCGCGAAGCACAAAATACTTTGCCGTGCTCGCGCCCACCTCTGACCCCTGACCCCTGGCCCCTGACCCCTCGCGCGTAAGCGCGCGCTTACTTGCCGTCGTTCTTGGATTCTTCGGCGGCGATCGAGGTGAAGTAGGCTTCCAGGCGCTTCTTCCAGCGCATGGGCATGTCTTCGCGGAAGGCCTGGAGCAGTTCGTCGCGCTGCGCGGGAGGCAGCTTGGCCCAGGCGTCCTGTTTGCCGGCAACCATCGCAGCGTTGATCGCGCCCTGGGGCACGGAGGAGCCCAGCTGGGAGTCCTTCAGGCCGCTGCCCGCGTTCTTGGGACCGTTGTTCTTCTGGTTGCCCTGACTCTGCTGCTGCTGCTGGCGCTGTTCCTGGCCGTCCTTCTTGCCTTCGCCCTGGCCGCTGCCCATCTTATTCATCTTCTCAATAAGCGTGACGAGCTTGTTCTCGATACCGGTACCCTGTGCCTGCACGGCCTGATCGTGGCGGTCTTCGCGCAGCTTCTCTTCGACTTCCTTCATCTCCTTGGACAGCTGAGCCAGTTCGTTGGCGGCTTCGCCGGCGGTCGGGACCTTCTCTTCGGCGCTTTCCTTGTCGCCCTTTTCGCCCTTGTCGCTGTCCTTCATCACGCCGCGGAGCGCACCGGCGATGGCCATTTTGACGCGTTCGTCTTTTTCCTGATCGAGGGCCTTCTTCAGCGGTTCCAGCGAGGCGGGGTCCTTGATCTTCGAAAGCGCCAGGGCCGTCTGGAGGCGGACGATCGGCTTTTCGTCGTCTTTCAGGACCTTCAGGAGCGGGTCGGTGGCGCGGGTGTCTTTGATGTTTCCCAGAGCCGAGGCGCAGATGCCGCGGATCGAATCGCCGGTGTCGCTCAAGCCCTTGATCAAGGCATCGACGGCACGGGCGTCGGGGAGCTTCGCCAGCGCTCCGGCGATGGCGCGGCGCACGGATTCGTCGGGGTCGCCGTTCAGCGCGGCGCTGAGCGCTTCGACGGCGGCCTTCTTGTCGCCGCAGTATTCCAGCGCCCGGGCGGCCAATTCGCGGTGGAGGGATTTCTTGGACTTCAGCGCCTTGATCAGCGCATCTTTGCTTTCAGCGCAGTCGGCGCGGAGGGCCTTCTCGGTCTCGGCTTTATTCGGCGGCGAGACGGCGACCAGCGTGGAGCTGGCGCCGTAAAGCACGTCGAAGTGCCCCTTGATCTTCTGGTAAAGTTCCAGCGACATGTCGCCGCTGCTGTCGTCAGCCGCGCGCACTGAAGCCGCCGCACAGCAGAGAAGCACACAGATCAAGGCCGACGTCAATCGTTTCATCAGAACATCCTCACCACTGGCCGCGTTGTGTTGCCGATTCCCGAATCCCGAATCCCGTCTTCGCCCAATCCCTTACGGTTTATCTTCTTTATCGTCTTCCTTCTCCGGCTGCGGAGCGGGACCGCCGCCGCCGCCGAGGTCGTCGGCGATCTTGCTGGTGACGCGCGAGATCTCTTCTTCCTTCACCGCCGCTCGTCGAAGTCGGTCTTTCTGATCTTTCGACAGATCGTTCGCTTTGGTCTTCGAGACTTCTTCGTCGATCTTCTTGGTCTTGGCGTTCACGTCGCGCTGCATGATGCGCAGCATCTTCAGTTCGGCCAACGGGGGCACGAGGGGCTGCTTGCCGCCTCCGCCGCCACCACCACCACCTCCGCCGCCGGACTTCGTCCGTTCTTTGCGGAGCGCTTCGATCAGTTCGCCGAGCTTGCGGACGACGTCTTCCTGGATGTCCTGCGTGGAGATGCCGGAGTCTTCCTTGTCCAGGCGCGCGGCGGCTTCGTTCATGTCTTCAGTGCAGGTCTGGAGCACCCATTCGAAGACCGGCGCGTCGGCGAGCTTCTTGACGATGACCTTGGTCGAATCGGCCAGCTTCTGCTGATCGCTAAAGGCCTGCTTGACCTTGATCTTCGCCGCGCGCGGCAGCGAATCGGTCGGGCTGGGGCGCAGCTTTTCGACTTCCTGAGTGCGGCCCAGCACGTCCTTCTGGATGCCGACCATCTTCTTCAGTTCCTGTTCGATCTGGAAAAGAGTCTCGTTGCGCTGCTGGTCCTGCATCTGCTTCTGGAAGTCGTCGAGGTTATCCAGCGCGTCCTGCAGGTCCTGCTCGGCTTCTTCTTCGGAGCTCGACGCACCGCTCTGGCTGCCCTGGCCCATCTGTCCGGAGGCCGCCGACTGATTCTTGCTCGCCGACTGGCTGGATGACGAGGCTTTGTCGGCCTTCTGGTTGCCCGTCTTGTCCTTGAGCTGATCGAGCTTCTTCTGCAGCTTCAGCACTTCATCGCGCAGGGCCTTCTGCGGCTCTTCCAAGCGCTTGAGCGCCGCGGCGCTGCGCGGATCGGGTTCCTTTTCGGCGCGGCCGGCGAGATCGTCGAGCGCCTTGAGCGCCTTGTCCAGTTCGCTCAACGCCTGTTCCTGTTCTTTCGCGGCATCCTTCTTGTCGTCGTCGGCGTTCTTGCCCTGATCGCCCTTGCCCTGGTCGCCGCCCTTGGAACCTTCGCCGCCTTTTGATCCTTCTCCGCCCTTTGACCCTTCCCCACCCTTCGAACCTTCTCCACCTTTCGAACCTGAACCACCCTTGGAGCCTTCGCCACCTTTGGAACCTTCACCACCCTTCGAGCCTTCACCGCCCTTGGACTTCGAACCCTCGCCACCCTTGCTTTCGCTGGTCTTGGCTTCGCTGGTGTTGGCACTGTTGCTGAGGCTGTTCTGAGCGTTCTGCATGTTGTTGGAGGCGTTCTTGACGGCGTCGGCGGCCTTCGGATCGGTCTCTGACTTCTGCGGCATCTGGCTTTCGAGCTTGTCGATGTCGGTGGCCAGCTTGCGCGCTTCGTCCTTCAACTGCTTCTGCTGGCGTTCCAACTTGCGCGCGGGGGTCTTGAGTTCTTCGACCTGGCGGCGCAGTTCGTTGAGCTTGTCGCGCGCCTCTTCCAGCGCGTCGATGGCCTTCGATTCGTTACGCGTGGCGCTGGTGGGATCGGGCTTCTTCAGGTTCGCCTGCGCGTCGCCCATGTTCTTCGAGGCTTCGCCGACCTTGCCGGCCGCACCGGATTGCGCTTCCGCCGACGGTTTGCCCGCCGCCGAATTGATGTCCTTCGAGAGCTGCTCGATTTGGCTCTGCAAGCCCTGCGCCTGGGTCTGCGCGCTGCCTTGCGCGTCGCCAGTCTTGCCGTGCTCGCCCTGCTTGTCCTTGGCGAGCGCTTCGGAGACGCCCTGCAGCGCGGCGCGGGCGGCGGCGATCTTGTCGGCCGCCGTCGTCTGCATGCCGGAGCCCTTCTGAGCGCTGGCGTGATCGTTCTTGCCGGAGCCCTGGCGCAGCGTGTCGGTCGCTTCGCCCATGGCATTGCCGCTGTTTTCCAGTTCGGGCATCGCCTTCGATGCACCCTTGGCGGCTTCGGCGAGCTTCGGGTCTTTTTGCGTCAGTTCCGGCGTCGTGGCGTTGCGGACCAGCGCCGCGAGGCGGTTGGAGACGTCGTCGAGTTTCTGGCGCGCGTCGGCCTGGCGGTTGGCGTTGGTCGTCATTGCGTCTTCGAACTGCTTATGGCCCGCGTTGATGGCCTTGAGCAGCGCTTCTTCGGCGGCGCCGAGCTTCTTTTCGGCTTCAGCCTGCGCTTCGATCGCGTCCTTGCCGCTGGGCTTGGCCAACTGGTCGGCGGCGTTCTTCATTTCATCCGGCGCGTGCAACGCGGAGCTCTGCGCCTGCTGAATGGCGTGGGCCGCAGCCTGAGCGGCCAGCGACGATGGCGTCTGCTTGGCGAGTTTTTCGGCGGCGGCCGGCATCGCGGCGAGCATCTCACGCGTGTCCTTCTCGAGCTTGGCTTCCGCTTCTTTCAATTGCTTGAGCGCCTCGGCGCCCTTGGCCTTGTCGGGCGCACTGTCGGCCATCGAGGTCTTGGCGCGGAGGTCGTTCTGCTGGCCGCGCAGTTTCTTGATCTGCTCATACTGCGAGCGGAGCGCATCTTCGATGGAGCTGTCTTTCAGCGCTTCGCTTTCCTTGGCCATCGCTCGCTCTTCGTTCTCCAGTTCATCAAGTTCGTGAACGGAGCGGGCGACTTCCTTCTCCGCGTCGGAGAGCTGGTCGACGGTTTTCTTGAAGATGTCGTTCTCTTCCTTGATCAGGTTGTCGAGATTCTTCTTGGCGTCTTCCAGGCGGTTGGCCAGCGCATCGGCGCGCGGGTCGCTTTCCGGCTGCATCGCGGTGGTCTGCTTCATCAGCTCCTGCTGGCGCTGGCGCACTTCCTTGAGCTGCTTCTGCGCCTGCTGGATGCTCTGCTGCAGGTCCTGCTTGTTCATGATGTTGTCGGTCTTCTTGTGCAGGTCCTTCTGCTGCTCCAGGATCTTCTGGAGGTTGCGCTTGGCTTCGTCGATTTCCTTGAGGATCTGCTGGTCCGGCTCGCGGCGGCGGCTCAGGACGGTGATGATGCGTTCGAGTCCCAATTCCGCGCCGCGCTGGGAACCCATCGCCACGCCGAAGGCGAAGTCTTCGCGGATCTTGGTCTGGGCCAGCGTCATCTTGTCTTCGATGCCCGGGGACTTGTCGCTGCCGACGGGGAGGTCGGGGTTGTCAGGCGTGGCGTCGGTGTTCTGCGCGATCTTGTAGGCGTCGCTGATGTTCTTGTGGACCCATTTGTCGAGGTCGAACATCTTGGCCATCGCCTGCTGCATGCGGATTTCCAGCGCCTTCATGTCCGTGGCGCAGTCGCGTTCTTCGTGTTCCAGAGCTTTGACCTGGCCGGCTTCTTCCTTCGTGGCCGTGGCCGGGGACTTGGTGCCGAGGCGGTCTTTGAATTCACCGGTCAGGCGCGTCACGCCGCGCTGCTTGATCAGCAGTTCGCGGGTCATGCGCAGCAACTCTTCGGTCTCCGCCCACTTCTGCATCTGCTCCAGCAGGCCACGCAGGTCGGTCAGGATTTCTTCCTGCTTGGTGGCGGCCTTCTTGAGGTGCGCGACGCGGTCGGCATCCTGCTTGACCAGCGCGGTGGCGGTGATGTCCTTGGCCGCTTCCGGCATCTTGGTCATGTGCTCTTCACCGAGCGTGTTGGCCATGTTCTGGAGCTTTTGCGTTTCGTCGGGCGTGTCGAGTCCGTTGGCCTTGTAGCGCGCAATCAGGCTCGAGAACGCGTTCTGCAGATTCTGCGTCTTGCGGCGGACTTCGTCTTGCAGCGAGCCGGCTTCGGACACCTTGGCGCGGTCGGGATTTTCGAACGCGTTGCCGGAGCCGAGGTGATCCTTGATCGCTTCGACCTGCTTCTTGTCGCCTTCCTGATCGCGGATGATGACTTTCAGATCGTCGATCAGGCGCAGGCGTTCGATGTCCAGGCGGCGCTTGATTTCATCGGCCGAGAGCACGCGCAGGTGGAAGAGATCGACCTTCGACGGCTTGCGGATCGTCGGGCACCAGTCGTAGGCTTCCGCCCAGTATTCGACCACGTCACCGGGTTCCAAACCCAGTTCGGTCAGCGCCCAGTCCTTGGTCATGTTCATGCGCAGGACGTTGCGGCCAAAGGCCACGCCATCTTCCGCGTCGGTCAATTCGAAGTTGCCTTCCACCGCGGGGCTGTTGGGATCGATCTGCGGCGGCGGCGCGGCTTGGCCGTTGGCCCCGTTTGCCGGCGGCGCGACCATCTTGTAACGCTTGAACTTGATCAACGCCTTCTGCAACCCCCAATCGTCGGAGAGCCCCATCGCCAGCGCGACGTTGGCCGTCGGCGCGACTTCCAGATCCGTGTTGGGGAGTTTCCAGGCGATCTCGGGCGGCGCATCGGGCACCGCGACGATGCGGTTGTGAATCTTGGACTGGCGGTTGTCGAGACCGTCCTTGTCCTTGAGGAAAATGTCGTAGTCGGTGTTCTTCTCGAGCGCCAGCGTGTGGAGGAAGGTCTTGCCGTCGTCGGAGAGCACCATTTCAGTTGGCTCACCGCCGCCGATCTTGATCGTCGCGGAGACCAACGGCTTGTTGACTTCGCCCTTGATCGTGGCGCGGGTGCCGACCACGTTGCGCAGCGTGCGGTCGCCGAGCTTCCACGGCAGCGGCTGGTCGGCGATGTACTTCGGCGGCTCGTACTGAATCGCCATCGTGTTCAGTTCAGGGCGGTCGACGACGCGGACGATGTGGGTCGACGTCTCGCTGTCGCCGGCTTCGATGATGTACTCGAAGCTGGAGCCGACCGACTGGTATTCGTAATCGAATTCCTTGGCGACGATGTGGTTCTGCGCATCGAAGACCGGCTTCATCGTGGTGATCGGTTCGGGCTTGTTGAAGTCGCCGTTCTCGCTGTATTTGAAGCGGATGTACGCCTTGCTGGGAATGCTGCCGGTCGCTTCGGCGATGATGTGGAGCGAATCCTTGCGCGGCACCACGATCTCGTGCTGCTCGCCCTTTATGGCGATGTGCGTGAGTTCCGGATAATGCATGTTGCTGAGCGGATTGAACAAGCGGCAGACGCCGACGATGATGAATCCACCCACCGGCGTGACGCAGAGCAGCAGCAGCAGCGCCAGCGACCCGCCGGCCCAGTACAGGCGCGGCTTGATGCGATCGAACTTCACGACCTTGTCGAAATCCAGCGCGCCGGTCGAAGCGTGCGCCTGGCGTGCGACTTCTTCGACCATCGGCGTGCTGATCGTGGCGTCGGAAGCGAGAATGCGCGTGAGCTGAATCGTGGAGATCAGGCTGTCGTTGAGCTGCGGAAATTCGCGTTCGACGGAGAGGGCCATGTCGTCGATCGAGAGCGGCACCGTCAGCGGCGAGAGAATGTAGCGGTAGGCCAGGGCCGCGATGGTCGCCACAAACGAGAGCAGCATCACCGCGCGGAACCCGGTGTTAACCGGCCGGTCGCGCCAGAAGAAGAAGTAGTCGAGCAAAATCGCCGAGACGATACCGATGACAATGGCCAGCACCACGCGCCCGGCGCCATCGAGCGCGCACGCCTTGCGCAGCGTGCCACGGAGTGCGTCGAGCCGTTGCTTGAGATTTTCCTGGATCATCGGAACCTCAAAGTAAGCCTGAAGAAGTACTGCCATTGATACGGTTGAGAGATACCGAAACTTACCGGTATTCTGTTTACATTAGTCTTGATGCCGCTCGATGTTAATCGTTACGGGAATTCGGCGAAAAAAGACCTGCGAACGATGCTAACTGTGGGGCGGTGCTTGTCGAGCGTCAGGGCGGGAAATAGACGATCTTATTTCGGGGCTACGGAGCCACTGCGGACGCACTTGCACCAAGTGCAGAATTTCGTGTGACGTAATTGACTCTACACGCCCAAATTATTATTCTGGACGTTACCCACTTTTGTTGCTTCGATCCTATTTGACGGAGGCCGCTGTCTATGGTCCAAGCCGCCAACGCTGACCACGTTTACGATCTTCTGGAAAAGCGCTACGGGCGAGAATACTCCGTTACGCTGATCGACGGCATGATCAAAATGCGCAAGGGCTGGAGCATGGGCGCCGACATCCGCATGATGTCCGGCGGATCGATGCAGGGGCCCGACGAACGCGTGATGGTGACGCAGCGCTCCTATCTGGACGAACATGACTCCCGCATTATCAAGCGCTCAACCAGCCTGGGTGCGGTCCTGGGCGTCCTGGTGTTCTGGGCCACGATGGGCAATGTCGACACGGCGGATCTCACCGCGCGCCATGCCGCAACGGTACAGCGCGGCGTGGTTCAATTTGTGGTGGGTGGTGGAATGCTGACAGGCGGATTTTTTGGCGCGGCGTGCTCGCTGTTTTTTACACTGTTGCTCAACACCCGCACGCATCAGGCGAAAAACAAAGTCTTCGTCAACGGCATGCGCGCCTGGTTGAACGAACGCCTGAAATAAGTGCGCCTATTTTAACTTGTCACGCCAGGCCCAGAACGCATCGCTGACCGCTCCGTTGACAAAGCGGTAACCGCTCTGTGGGTCGGACATGTCCGGCGTGGATTTGACGGTGAGCTTGCCCAGGCATTTTCGCGTTTCAAGATTGAAGAGGTACAGGCTCGCCGCAATGCCCGGCTCTTTCTTCGTCGAGACGACGATCACATTTTTTACCTGGTCTGGCTGCTCGGCGCAGAGATCCATCGGCAGATCCCAATGAAGATCGTGGAGCATGCCCATCGGCATCACCACGGCCGTCTTGCCCTTCAACGTGGTCGGAAACCCGCTGGGAGCATCGTCAACCGGCAGCAGTTTGCTGAATCGCGAGGAGGCGAGTTCAAACTGATAGGTAATCTGCTTATGCAACGTGGCGCGGGCTTCCGCCTCGGGATCCACGGCGGTTGCGCGAACTCCGACGAGATAGAGCGCCGAAAGCGATCCGAAAAATCCCAAGGCGATGAGAATCGCGGGAATCAGCCCGATCTTCCCGGCTTTCTTGCCGGCAATGGAGGTCGGTCGGACGCGCAGAAAAAACATCGTGGTACCTCCAAATAGTTCACGTCAACTGTGGACTCATCGGCGTGCGTCGAAAATTGTGATTCAAAAAACCTTACAGGATTTTATAGTCGTATCTATTCAAAAATAGCGTTCATGCCTGTTGTCGAAGATGTGCATCCACCGGCTTGGAATCGCCGGAGAGCACCTCCCGCAGCCACTTCACAAACGCTTCAGCTTGCGCCTGATCGGTCCACTCGATCACTCGCGCGGTGCGCAACCCCGCGGGATCGCTCCAGGCGAGCGTCGGGGCGAAATAGTGGGTTGTGTCTCCGTCGTTGTCGGTCTTGGAGTACTTCTCAACTTCGACGGCCGCCAGCGATTCCAATTGAACGGTCAGCGCCGTCTTGCGGCCGCAGGTCTGGGGGAGTTGGATGGTCTTGCGCTGTGGATCGATCAGCAGGTCCCGGGAACTGCAGCGATTCCAGTTGGCGACGTAACTGTACGCGACGATTCCCGCTCCGGCGACCGTCAGCAGCGCCAGCACGCCCGGCCAGAGCGGCGTCGGGTACGCGCCGCTGGTGAAGACCAGCAGGAACGTCAGTAGAAACGCGCTACCGCCCATTGCAATCGCGCCAGCCAGCAGCGGGGAGAAGATCGGAAAAGTCGCGCGCGTCACGGAGCCGTCGGTGCTTACCGGGATGCCGCCGGCCGGTTCCTGCGTCGACTTCTTCCTATAGAAGAGGCCGTAGAGCAGCGCGTAGAGGATGGTCAGCGCGATCACGTTGAACGGGATCAGGAAAACCACCGAGTGGAGCATGCTGCCATCGATGCCTTGAGTCAGCAGCGCGTCCTGTGGGTTGGCCGGGTTGTAGTAGACGGAGGTCGTCGATCCGGCCGGGTGCATCCCGACCACAGAATTGGCCCACGACTGGGAAGCCGACTTCGTGCCGTAATTGAAAACGTTGCTGGAGAAAACCCGACCGTTGACCGTGTAGTGATACTTGACTTCAACCGCATAACTGCTGCCGTCGTCATCGCTCTTATCGATCACCTGGCTGCTATCGATGGTCCCAGAAGTTGTGGCATACTTACGGGCCTCGAGCTGCTTGATGAACCCTCGGCCGACCTGATAATCGAAGTATCCCGTCCCTGCGGTCCAACCTGCCAACCATACGAACATAAACCCAACACCTACCACTGTACCGAACAGCTTATTCATCCATACTCCCTTCTCCGGCCGCTTCTTAACTCTTTGCACGCTTTGTACTTCGCGAGCCCCATTGCCCGCTTCGTTTCACGCTTTAGTTGATAGAAACATACCACATGAATTCGTCGGAATTGTTAAGAAATTGTTTGCACATGTGCAAAAATACCCTTAAACGAGTACGCTGATTTCTCCCTTCGTGACTGGGTCCCTAAGGGAGAGGGTTCGCGTACGTCTTGATTTAACCTCGGGTTAGCGGTCGAACTGAAAAACCATGCTCGCGAAATGTGCTACGTGTAACAAAACCTTCATTAAGAAGTCGGATGAGACCGACTGTCCGGGCTGCATCATCAGCGGCCCCACGGCCGACTTACCGCCCGTCAAAGCGCGCCGCGCCCCGGACTTGAGCGACGTCAAAGACCTCCGCAAAAAATCGCCGGTCAAGGAATTGAAAGGCGTGCGCGACCGTGCCGACCGCCCGGAACGCGGCGAAGGCGTCCCGGAGATCGAACGCAAGCCCGTGTCCGTCCGCATCATCCTCGGCCTGCTGATGATCGTCGGCGGCATCGCGTACACGATTTTTCGCTTCAGCACCGGAGCTCCCACCGTCTACGGCCCGATCATCGTCTGCGTCGGAATTTTTAACGTGCTCACCGCGATCTATGACGGCTCGAAAAAGAACAAGCGGAAGGAGTGAGGACGAAGGACTGCGGACTGAGAAAAAACGCGCCTAGCCTAACGTGGCCGTGAGTCGCTCGCGCAAATCCTGGAGGACCTTCTTTCGCGCTTCGTACGATTCCGGTGCGGAGGCCTCCCAGCGTTCCAGTTCGTCGCCGAGAATAATGATGGTCAGCGCGTTCTTCTTGACCTTGGGCTGGATCAAACCGTGTTCCAGTTGCAGCGCCGCGAGCGCCAGAAAAATCTGGTCGCGGTCGGTCTCTTTTAGAAAGTCGATGGGCTTGGCCAGGATGCGTTCCGCCGCGGCGAAGACGCTCAGGCCTTCCGCAACCGACGCGTTGAACTCCGCGCGCACGCCTTGCGCGACGTCGTTATCGAAGATGCCGGGACCGGTGGTCTTCATTTTCAAACCGTGACGCCGGCCCGATCCAGCACCACTTGCGTAAACAACGCGCTGCCCCACGGCAGGACTTTTTCGTCAATGTTGTAGCGCGGGTGGTGGAAGCACTGCGACGTTTCCGGCGAGCCGTTGCCGGCGCCGATGAAGGCGAAGCAGCCCGGCGTCTTCAGCAAGTACGACGCGAAATCTTCGCCGCCCATCGTCGGCTTCACTTCGACGGGATTGCCGCCAATGCGCCGGAACGCGCGGTTCATCTTTTCCAGCGGTTCGGCGTGATTGACCAGCACCGGCGTGCCGCGGATGATCTCCGTGCGCGCGGATGTGCCCATGCCCTTGGCGATGTTGGTCACGATCTCATCGACCCATTGCGGCAGCGCGTTCCAGATTTCCGGCGTCAGGCTGCGCATCGTACCGATCAGGCGCACTTTGGATGGAATCACGTTGAACGCCGATCCCGCATCCAACTGGCAGATGCTGACCACGCCCGATTCCAGCGGATCGATGCGCCGCGCCACGATGCTCTGCAGCGCCACGATGATCTGCGCGGCCGCGACGACGGGATCGCAACTGAGGTGCGGCATCGCGCCGTGTCCTCCGACGCCGTCGACGTTGATCTCGATGCGGTCCATGCTCGCCATCAAGGCGCCGTTGCGCGAACCCAGCGTGCCGCAGGGCAGCAGCGGGTTGACGTGAAGTCCGAAGACTTCGGCGACGCCATTCAAATGTCCTTCGTTGATCAGCACCTCTGCGCCGCCCTTAGGGACTTCTTCGGCGGGCTGGAAGAGGAAACGGACAGGGAACGGAATCTGGTCCTTGTATCCGGCCAGCATTTTCGCCGCGCCCATCAGCATCGCGGTGTGAGCGTCATGGCCGCAGAGATGGCCCTTGCCGGAAATGGTCGATTTGTACGCGACCTGATTTTCTTCCTGGATCGGCAGCGCGTCCATGTCGGCGCGCAGCGCCAGCGCCGGGCCGGGCTTGTCGGCATTAAGAATCGCGACGGTGCCGGTCTTCGCGGCATTGCGGATCACGCGCATGCCCAGGCGTTCACAGAAATCGGCGGTGCGCTGGCCGGTGCGGAATTCTTCCCAGGCGATCTCCGGATGCTGATGCAGATCCCGGCGGATGTCGACGAGTTCCGGTCCGATGGCCTTGGCCTGATCCAGCAGTGATGACATGTAGTGCTCCCTCGTTCGTGACGCGAGCGCAGCACAGCCCGCAAGGGTCCGATAACGTTGTGTTCGTGTTCACCCGTGACCTGACAACGCAATCAAGTGTAACCTCGATAGGTGGCCGGAACAAATGGACAAGTGCCAGAGACTCCCGCAGCCCGGACAAAACACTCGACTGACGCCATGAAACGCCGACACAGCCCGGCGTTTCACGGAAACTCTCGACGGAATGGACCTTTTACTCCGGGCTGCTAGACTAAGCGCCGATGCCAATTAGCCCCAAGCCACTTTTTGCTCGCCGGAGCCGCCGCCGTGTTTTGGCCGTGGCCGCGCTGACGCTCTGCGCCGGTTGCGCGACGAACACGTCGCACGACCACGCGTCGTCACGCGATCATGCGGCGCATGTCGGGCAGAGCGACGTGGCCTCGCTGCGCAAGATGGCCGAAGAGAAGCCGCTCGACGTTGACTACACCGCGCCCGCGCTGACATCATCTTCATCTTCCGGCGCTGAATTTGTCGACCGCTCCGAACTTCCGATCCATCCCGAACGCGTCGAAGTCACGTCGAAAAAAGAAGACGCGACCTACACCCTGCACCTGACGCGGCTGGAGATCGACGCCAAGTCGCCGCTGGAAGGCACGCTCGCCACGACGACCCCCGCCGAGCGCTTGAAGCTGCTCTGGGTCGACGGCGCGCAGCGCGTGATGGGCGAATACAATGTCGACGCCTTCAAAGCAACTCCCGGCGAACCGATCGCCTTCAGCATCACCATGCCGGACCATTGCGTCGGGCAGCTGCATCGCCTCGTGGTCGTGCGCATCACGCCGCGCCAGAACGATACCGAAGCGCCGATTCCCGCCGCCATCGTGGCGCAGACCCGTTTCCAGGTCCATGCGCCGCAGCCGTGGGACGAGTACGTCGTCGCGTTGCGCGGCGGCGAATTCCTCACGCCCAAGGCCTGGCAGAAGCTCCGCGAGCTGGGCATCTCCGGCGGCGCGAGCGACTCCAGCGATGCGCCGACGACCTACACGCGCCAGGCGCTGCCGTTTTTCAGTGAACTGATCGCGCCGGACGAGAATCTGCTCAAGGCCGGAAAGTCGCTGGAGCAGACCTACCTTCAGTACCGCAAATCGCGCGATGCCGCGGCGCTGCAGCGCGGGCTCTCGTTGTTTGATGACGCCGCCGTGGCGCAGATGTCCGAACACATCGACGCGGGCCTGACGGCCAAGCGCGGCTTTCAGCCGCTGGGCTGGTCGCTGGGCGATGCCTTGTCGCTGTCACCCAACCGTAACGCACCCTTCGACGGCAGCATGGCGCCGGGCACGCTCGACGTTTTCCGCGCGTGGCTGCAGCGGCGCTACCACACGCTCCCGGCGCTCAACCGCGAATGGGGCTCGAACTTTGCCAAGTGGGATCAGGTCCATCCGCCGACCACTGATCAAGTGCTGCTGACCGACAAGCCGAAGACCAGTTTCAGCCTGGTGCCCGAACCCGTCAGTGCGCGGCCGGTGCTGGTCAACGATGCCAACGATAATTTCGCCGCGTGGAGCGACTTCCGCTCGTTTAATGATTTTGCCTTCACGCGCATGCTGCGGGAATTCAAAGCGCAACTGCAGCACGGCGCCAATTCGCCCTACGAAGTCCGCGCCGGCCTAACGGGACTGGCTGCGCCCTCCCCCTTTAATGGTTGGGACGCCGCACAGCTGAGCAAGGTGCTCGATTGGGCTGAAGAACACGACGACGCGTACAGCCGCGAATTGCTCCGCAACTTTGCGCCGTCGATGCACTGGCTCTCGGCGCTGGGCGGCCACCATCCGGCGGATGTTCATCAGCTCTGGGACCGCTGGCTGCGCGGCGACAACGGCTGCATTGCCGATGCCCGCGCACTCGTCGACGACAAGCAAGAGACGCTTCCCGCGACCAAGGCGCTCGCCGCCGATTTCCGCGCGCTCAGCAGCGGCATCACGCAGTTGCGCCAAGCCGCCACGCCCGTCCGCGATGCCGTCGCGCTCTACTATTCTCCGCGCTCACTGCAGGTGAACTGGCTGCTCGACTGCCAGCGCGCCAGCGCTCAAGATTGGATGGATCGCGACGCGGCCAGCAACACGGGTTTCGCCGCTTTGCGCGGCTGGTCGATGCTGCTGGAAGACCTCGGCTATTCGCCCCTTTATCTGAACGCGCAGCAACTGCACAGCGGCGTGCTGGCCAGTTCCCACACGAAAGTGCTGATCCTGCCCAAAGTCGTCTCGCTCAGCGATGAAGAAACCGTCGCGATCCGCGCTTTCGCCCGCGCCGGCGGGTTGGTCGTCGCCGACGGCGCCTGCGGACTGTTCGACGGCAGCGGCAAGCGCCGCCCGACATTCTCAGCGGAGAGTCTGTGCGCCGGAGCGCTCGACGCCGAGTTTGGAATCGTGCGAAAAGAATTGACCATCAATGATGCCAACTCCGACGCCAGCACCGCGCGCGTGACCTTGATTGACGCTGCGACGCGCAAGCCCGTCGGTCCCTCGTCGCCCGAGTTGCGGGCAATGGAACCCGGCGTCGCGGCGCGGGGTTCGGCCGTGGGAGCTGGGACGCTGTCGGGCGCGCCGGCCTTCCTGACCAAAGCCAACAGGGCGGGCCACTTCGTTTACCTGAATCTGATGCTGCAGGATTACGGCGCGCTGCGTGAAGCTCCCGATGCGGCGCTGTTCACTTACTTTGACGTTTCTCGCGCCGACTACGAAAAGCAATTCGGCAAACCCACCGGCGGTGAAGCGTTGCGCCTGGTCCTCGGCGATCTGCTCGGCGAAGCCTGCTCCGGCAGTCCGCTAAAAGTGTGGTCGGAAGAGAGCGTCCCGATCCGCGGTCTGCATCAGGCTCGCTTCCATTTTGGCGCGGACCACGAGCTCTTTGGCATCCAGCGCCGTTTCGGCAGTGCCATCAACGATCAGACCGTCTGGGTCGGCACGACCGACAAAGTCACGCGTTACTGGTACGACATGCGGACCGGCCAGTTCCTCGGCGCCGGCGCGGCGGTGAAGGCGCGGCTCGATGCGCTGCGGCCGACACTGCTCTCCGCGCTACCGTACAAGGCCGAGCACCTCAATGTGAAGCTCCGCCGCATCGACCCGCGCGGCAGTTTCAAAGTCACGGCGACGCTGAGCGCCGCGCTGGGAATCACACCCGGCACGCATTTATTTCACGCCGAGCTGACCAACGACGCCGGGGTGCTCCTGCCCGCGTACACGCAGACGTTCGTCGCTGCGGAAGGACAGCAGGAATTCCAGATTGTGCTGGGTCTCAACGAACCGGCGGGTCTCTACCACTTGACCGTCCGCGACGTGGAAACAGGCATCGGCGGCGGCGGGGACCTGATGAAAGATGAGACCGAATACGGGGCGGTGTCGGACGTCAAAAAATAATTTACGATTCCAAAAGACTTAGAAAATTCTGTTTCCCGCACCTCTTGACAGCAGCCCTTAAAAGGGGTTAATTAGATAGGTGCAACTGTCTGTGGAAGTTCTGGAGCGCCCCATGTCTTCGGTTCGTCGCCTTACACAGAGCTGGTGCGCCTGCGGATGTATGCGTCGTAAGATCGTTGTCGGTCTTGCACACTTGAAAACTCAGAGATCTTCGGCCTGACTTGCCAGCAACCCCGTAAGTGCAAGGGCCGAAGGTTTAAAAACCTCCGGCCCTTTTTGTTTTACCCATCGGGATTGAGCATGAAACGAAGACAGACCAGCCTTCACTACTGCAGTCTCTGTAAAGCAACGACCAAGCACACGGAGTCGGAAACGACTTCTGTGTGCCTGCGCTGCGGAGCGATCAAGAACCTCAGTCGCGTCGTAGCGAAGTCCAGCCCGAGCCAGGAACACAGCGAAGACGCCCGTTGGAATTGAGTTTAAGGAATCCGAGTGCAACGATGAATCTGACGTCAGGTCTGTTTAGCTGGTCCATGTGTTCGAAGCGCGTAGCCGCCATTCGCTGCTGCGTTCATCTTTCGTTTGAAAGGCCTTCGACCTGACCCGCTAAACTGAAATTTTCAGAAGCGTGAAAGGGCCGGAGGCCAGAAACCTCCGGCCCTTTTCTTTTTTCAACCCAGGACGCTACACCCACGAGAGAAAGGGAAGACCGATGAAAGCACAAACGACCGTCCACTACTGCGCCCCTTGCAAAACGACCACGAAGCACGCCGACGCGAGCCATACCTCAGTTTGCCAGCGCTGCGGAGTCGAGAAGAAACGCCTGCGCCCGGTTGTGGCTGCGCGCGCGGCATGAGAATTTCGCAAGCCGCGCTCACACCTTTGCCGGAATCAGTCCATATTTGGTTTGCGAGGTCGTTGGTTTTGGGTGGTCGCAAATTTGCGACCACGATTTCGCGCACAACGTGAGGCACTTCGACCAGTTGCTGCCGCATTAAAGCGGCTGTGTTCAGCCGCGAACGAGTTTCGTCTTGTCGATGTTGCGGTCAATGAATTCCCGGAAAGTGGCGAGTTTGTCCTCTGACAGGTCGCGCTTCGGGATAATGCGAGCCTGCACCGAACTTAGGTAAAGAAAATAGTGCGACGGAGTTTCGACCACATTCTGATAATTTGCCCAAGTCTCTTCAACTTTGGACGCGGGCAACGTTACTCGAATACAATCGGGTAGAAACTCGTAATGCATTTCCAGACGGGAGGGATCGGACTTTGCCATTTTTTTGTATCCGGCGACGACCGAATACGGAATGAACACCAAATAGAAGAATGGCAGAATGAGCATGTACAGGGATTGGGTAAATTCGCATTGAATCCAACGGTTTGGCCAGAGATTCACAAGGAGAAATAGACCTATAGAGAGATACGACATGACGACCAAAAAACTACTGATCGGATTTCTCTTATAAAAATGCCATTTGTTGAAGTGCATGTAGTCGGCTTGTGTAAGACGAACGTCGACGACAATAGGCTCTTCTGTCATAGGGCTCCGCATCCATGGCAATAATCGCCAGAGATGATAGTCAGCCCCAGAATATTCACAAACACGTTCGGTTTTTCATCGAATCAAATTAAATCACACTCGGAACTAGAAATCCGAATTCGCCCCCGGCTTGGCAGTCGGCGGCGGGTTGCGCGGCGAGGACGGTTTTGGCGTCACGGCGTTGGGATCGGCAGCGACGACAAGCTCGCGCGTGTTCTCCAGCTTCTTCAATGCGGCCGCCACGGCGTCGGATTCGGGAACGTACGGGCCGCTTGAATCCTTGGCGTGCAAGCCGATCCATTGCACTTCCACCGTGTACGTGCCGGCGCCCGAAAATTGCAGGGGCACCAGCAGCACAGGATGCGACCGAACGTTCTGCAGACGCGGCCGGTCGTCCTGGTACAGTTCCACTTCCAGCGTGATTTTCTTCGTGTCAAAAATGTTGCAGATGCTGCGCAGGCGGATCGAATCGCCGGAGTTCATGAGCGGACCGACAACCATCGCGTAGACCGGGTCTGCCGGCGCGGGCGCCGTCAATTCGGGTGCTTCGACCCGCGTGCTTTTCAGCCAAGCCTGGATGTCCAACGTTCCCGCGTAGACGCCGGGATTGGGGTGCTTCTCCGCTCGCGCCGCGCCTTTCGCGCAGCGCGGCAACTGCCAGAAGGCGTCCAGTGCCGGTCCAGATGGGATTGCCTTCGCCTCTTTCAGTACCGGCACGTCGCCGGCGGCGGACGTTTCTCCCACGGAAAATTTCAGCGCGCCTTCGCGGGTGCTGTTGCTTCTGTACGCCTGCTTCAGCACCGAGCCCTTCTGATCGCCCAACAGAAACGAGCGGACGACGAGCCGCAGATTGTACTCGCCGGCCGCCAGTTTCCCGGAGTCGATCAGGTAGTTGTATTGAACCGAATACGACTTGTCGCGGTCGCCGTTGTCGTACCAATGTTCCAGCACCAGCGTGAGCGTGTTGCCGGAACGCGAGAGCGCAACGGGAACCGTGTACGTGTAGTTGTCGCCCATCGACGCCTTCACCCACAGCACGAGGGAATGGTCCGCGCCGGGCTTCAGGAGTTTGATCGTGCCGGCCTTCAGCGCCGCGGTCGTGACGCCGGGGGCATCGAAGTCCATTCTGTAGGGAAATCGCATTTCATCCGGGCTGTTGATCGCGAGACCCGACCGTCCCTGCGGGGTCTCGGCCAGCGCGGCAACGGCAAGCTCGATGCTGCCCTTTCCCGCGGCATTGTCATCGCCGCTGCGCGACGCTTCCAGCAGCGTCAGCGGCAGCACGCCATCGGTGGAGGCCGGTGCCGGTTCTTCCGCGAAAACGCTCGCCGACAGCAGACTCAGTCCGGCGATCAACAGTGCAGCAGTGCGCATCTCAACGTCTCCTGATGAATTCGCAGAATGATCCACCCTCTTCGACGCCCGTCGCGTGGCGCCGATGCGCGAAATCCGCGCAAAAATTCACGCCGTTGCGGACGGAACTGCCGCGCACTAGAATTATCAGAAGTTGTTCGTGCCTGCCACGTTAGTCGTCACTGAATGTGGGATACCGAAATGCTCAGACCCGTCTGCCGCTGCAAAATTCACCACGCCACCGTCACCGACGCCAGTCTCAATTACGTCGGCTCGATGACCATCCCCGAAGACCTGATGCGCCGACTGAACATCGTCGAAGGCGAGCAGGTTGAAATCGCCAACGTCAATAACGGCGAACGCTGGACCACCTACGCCATCACCGGCAAGAAAGCCGGCGCGTTTTCCTTGAACGGCGCCGCCGCGCGCCTGGGTTGCATCGGCGATAAGCTGATCATCATGATCTACGCCATGCTCGACGAGAAGGAACTCGCCAACTACCGCATTCGCATCGCCTTCATGGACGAGAAGAACGCCGTCGCGCGCATGCAAGAGTAGCGATCCATTCTTGAAGCCACGTCGGGGTTGACATTTCTACACTCGAACGTTCGCCAAATTCGGCAGCGATCCGTTCTCGATCGAAACGACGCTCAATTTCGGCGCACTCATTTCCGCCGTTTTCCGGCGCGACAAAAAGAACTCGATCACGACCATGATTACCAGCAGCAGGTCGCCGCAGAAGAGAAAGTTCAAGCCGAAATTGAAGTGGAACCAGTACTGCTCCGGCGCCGAACCCGTCCACGTGGATTCGCGGAGATATTGAAACGGCCAGCCGTATCGCACCATCGTGTAATTGGTCTGATCCTGCAGGACAACGGTGCGTACATTCAGGTACAGAAATCCCGCAGCGGCCAGCATCAGAATCAGCGACGTGAGCAGGCGGAAGCGCAGGGACCAGAGCGGAGCGGTATCTTCGCGGATCACGCGCACGACGAAGCAGATCTGCGAGGTGGCGAAGCCGGCGAGAAGCATGGCGGCAATGCACACTCCACGAAGGGCTTCTTCCTGGCGCATGTATTCGGGAAGCAAATGGAGGTTGCCGTCGTGCGCCAACAGATTGAGGAGATCGCCCAGCAGAAATCCGAGCACCCCGAAGGTGAACGTCACTGGCAGAGTCAGTAGCGCATTGGAAACGAGCAGCGTAGTCCAGTTGAGCTTGGGCTTCATACGGGGGCTCCTGTATGCGTGGGGATTGCCTCGATTGCTGCGCTGTCACGTTCACGTCGGGAAAGAAATAGGTCCGTCATCAGCGCAAGTACCAGCAGAACATCGCCACAAATCAGAACATTTGCAATGGCGGCGGTATAGTTACGATTGAGGTCATCGGGTTGTGCATCTCGTTGAGACCCCGCCGGATTCGCAGAGCTGTACTCCGTGAACGTGAAAGGCCAACCTTGGTATGAATAGAGGCGATTATCCGATGTGTTCAGCGCGGAGGCCGTCGGTAAATTCAACCAGAGAATGCCGCTGGCCGCCAGCATCAGCGCCAGCGCGGTCGCCAGGCGGATGCGCAATCGAAACGGGAAGATTCGCCACGGCTTTTCGCCCCGCTGGACATAGCGCAATGCAAAACAAACCTGCGACATCAGAAAGCCGCTGACGACGGAATATTCCAGTACCACGATCTGAATCTGACTCGAGTCGAAGCGGTATCCACCCACGCTATCCATTCCCCGCGTCAGTCGCAGCAGCCCTTCGACCGCAAATCCTGCCACCACGACGCAGGAAAAGGTGATTACGAGCGACATCAGCACATTGGACACGACCAGCACGCTCCACGAGGTTTCGCTCTTCACAGCAGATTCTCCACAAGAGGGTTACATTAAATTGGACGTGAATTGCGCGACTTTTCATGCACGACTCTGCCGATTAGACTCCTGGCTCATGGGCAAAATTCCGTCCCGCTCGCGTTTCGCGCTGCAACTCCGCACCCGGTTGGTGCTCGTGCTGATGGCGGGGATACTCGTCTTCCTCAACTCGCATCCGCGCCTCAGCGCCAATCTGGAAAGCGAACCGCTGGTCCAACCGGAAGCGGGCATGCTCGTCCGTCACTGGGAACACTCGAAAGCGCGCGGCTGGCCGGAGGACTGTTACAAATCGTTTCCCAGCGGATTCTCGGCGTGGTCGGCATCGGGCGTGGCGATCGACGTGGCGGTGGCGCTGCTGATTCTCGGCGTGGCGGTGGGGACGTGTGAGTGGATGTTGAGGAAGCACCAACCGTGATCGTGTTGCAAGTCAGCGTATAAGGGAGTTGCGAATGCCATATTATGATATTCCAATCGGCAACATACCCGATGCAGATATTGTAAAAGGCCTGGATGTCGCAACCTTCAAGACACATAAACGCTTGGCGAAAAATTTAGGATCGGAATTTCAGATCTAAGCATTTCATACGATAACGCAGCATCAAGTCGCCGGTGACAACAAGACCGTAAAACTGAAATACGCCGAACGTGTAGTTCGTGCCCGGCGTGGACTTTTTCAGGGTGTAAATGTACGGCTTATCTGGTCCGATAGACGGTTAAATTCCGCGCGCGCAATTGTGGAGTCAGGAGTTCATTTTCAACGTTACTTGATGATTGCAATAATCGCCTTGGCCCTGGTTGTGTCTGGCCTGTTCTTAATGAATACGCGTATCATCATCTCAGGCAAGATTACCTGGTTTCTAACTTTTGGCGCCGTTTTCGCCGTACTGCTGATTCCGTATTTTATCTTTTGTCTATTATCGCGACTAAAAAATCACACTTTGGTTAGTGAGGTTGGAGAATGGGTGTCGCAGGAATTCCGCGCTGAATAATCACCTTCCCATCTGCCACGCCTTAATCCCATTCACCGGATAAAGCAACATCACCACATTCAGCGTCAAATTATCCCGGATGATCACCAGCAGCATTAGCTCCAGCACCACAAACAGCACCAGCGTCCGGCGCAGGCCGAGTTTACTGGCGATCGCAAAACCCGTGACGCACGACAGAATGTCGCCCATCGAGTTCCCAACACTGTCGCCGAGGTAATTGAGCGCGAGCGTGTGCGCGCGGTAACGCTCAATGATGTACGTGGAGTTTTCCAGGATCTCCCAGCCGCAAGCGTAGAGCACCGTCGCGCACAGCCGCCAGGTGACGCTCCAGCCCGGACGCAACCACGTCAGCAGACTGAACGCGATCAGTCCGTGTTCGACGTGCGTGAAACTGTACGGATCGAACAGATGCTGCGAGCAATGCGATGAATTAATATTGCTGGCCCAGAGAGAAAGCTCCCCGCACGCACACCACCAGCGTCGCCCTTCTCCGCGCAGGATCAAAACGGTAACGGCGGTGGCCGCGAGCGAGACGATCAAGGGAATCGCGGCGCCACGATGGGTGGTGCCAGGAGTTTCAGCCGAGGTGCCAGTCATGCCGCGAGGTTACTGGGCGCGGATCGCGTGAACAACCATGGATTATGGGAGGAGGTGCTCAGCACAGAGCTCAGTGCAGGTGAAGCAGCAGTGCGCCGAGGGCGATCACGGCCATCACTCCGGCAGCGACCAACGCGGCGGTCATGTACTTTTTCATGCGCTGGACTTCTTCGCGCAGGATTTCGACTTCGGTTTTGGCGCGCTGAGCGCGGACTTGCTCGATCTTGAAGGCGCGGATGATCGTCGACTTGCCGGCGTCCAGGCGGGCGCTCGACGGGACCTGGCCCATCTTCACCAGCTCGAGGTCTTCGAAGAACTGGTCGGTGTCGAGGTAGCGGTCGTTGGGATCCTTGGCCATCATGCGTTCGAGGATCTGGATGACCGAGTCGGGAATCTTGGGGTTGATCGTGCGCGGATCCGGGAGATCGGACTTGATGTGCTGGCGCATCACCGAGCTGCCCGAGCCTTCGTACGGCGGCTTGCCGGTGAGCATGTGATAGAGCGTGCAGCCCAGCGAATACTGGTCGGAGCGCCAGTCGATGTTCTCCATGCCCATGGCCTGTTCGGGCGAGATGTAATCGGGAGTGCCGAGCACTTCGCCTTCGGTGGCGATGACGGGGTCGAGCTTGGATTTCACGAAGCCGAAGTCGCCGAGTTTCACCAGCCCGTTGCGCGTCATCATGATGTTGCCGGGCTTGATGTCGCGGTGGACGATGTCGAAGCGCTTGATGTAGGTGATCGAGCGGAGGACCTGGATCACCACGTCGATGGCCTTGGCCGTTTCCAGCGGGCCTTCGCGTTCGATCTGGTCTTCGACGGTCTCGCCGTCGACGAATTCCATCGAGAAGTAATAAATGCCGCGGTCGCGGCCGACGTCGTAGACCTGGATCAGATTCTGGTGGCTCAAGCGGCCGGCGAGGCGGGCTTCGAGCAGAAAGCGCTTTTTGAATTCTTCGTCGGTCAGCCACTTTTTGTGGAGGACTTTCAACGCGACGTCGCGGGACATGGAGATCTGGCGCGCCTTGTACACGGTGCCCAGTCCGCCGTCGCCGATCTTGCCGATGATTTCGTAGTTGCCGATGCGGAGCGGTTCGCCCTTTTCCTCGTCGCGCGTGATGCGTCCGAGGGCCGTTTTCACGGCGTGAACTTCCTGCTCCGTCATGAACCCCTTGCGGAGCATGATCTGTTCGAGCTCATCAGGGTCTCTGTCGTCCTTGCGAGCGGATTCCTGCTCGGAAAGGCATTCGCGGACCTGGATTTCAGTCACCAGGCCGTTCTCGACAGCCACCTGTTCGAAAGTTTTGGGTCCCTTTCGGGCCATGCTTGGATCCTGAGTCCTATTCATCAGGACCCTCGATGTTACCGCCCGCCGCGCGTTTGGCCACCACATCGGCATAAAGTCTTACACAATCTTCCTGTTCCAGCGTTTCGATGGAATAGGGCCGCAGGGTACGAAGCTTATCGATGGCGACATCGGCATCGTATCCGCGGGAGACAAGGGCGCAGGCCAGCATCGTGCCCGTTCGCCCCAGTCCTGCGCCACAGTGGACCACAGTAGCGAGCGAATCGGACTCGGCCTTGCGCTGAAAATTCAAGAAAATGTCGACCTGTTCGATGCTGGGCGGCGTGAAATCCGCGACGGGCAGATGCAGGTAGCGGAAGCCGAACTCTTCGATATAGACACGTTCGAGCGGGGATTCGGTGAGCGAGACGATGGCGCTGATCTTGTGATTTTTGAGGAATTCGCAGTCGTCGCGCAATTTTGAAAACGTGCCGGGACGCTCCATTCCGGCCAGGACGGCGGGAATGACGAAACTAAAATTGTTTGGCGTCTGCTTGGCTCGTGACACGTTACTCTCTATTTTATCTAAATTAGGCTCGGCTACTAGGGGTGAAGCAGCGCAAATTTTCGACCAAGCCGAAAACGCTGAGGCAAAAGGTTCTATTTCAGCAACCGACGCAATACCTTCCCTGTAGGGCCTTTGGGTAACTCCGTACGAAATTCAATCGCTTTCGGCACCTTATAGGATGCGAGATTCGTACGGCAATGCTGCAGCAACTCATCTTCGGTCACTTTTTGATCTGGTTTGAGCACAACGAACGCTTTAACGATTTCGCCTTTGCGTTCGTCCTTTACGCCGGCGACGCCGGCTTCAAAGACGTTGGGATGGGTCAGCAGCGCGTGCTCGACTTCAGCCGGAAAGACCATTTCTCCAGCCACTTTGATCATTTCCCGGAGGCGGCCGGTGATGCGAATAAATCCATCGGACGTCAGCTCGCCCATGTCGCCGGTGCGCAGCCAGCCATCGGCGGTAAGCACGGCGGCGGTCTCTTCAGCGCGATTGCGGTAGCCCTTCATGACGTTGGGGCCACTGATCCAGATTTCGCCGGTGGTATCCGCGGGCAGTTCCTGAAGCGTCGCCGCGTCGGTGATGCGGACTTTGACATCCTTGATCGGTTTGCCAACGGTGCCGGGCTTGTTGGCCCACGGCATGTTGAACGAAATCACTGGCGAGGTTTCCGTCTGGCCGTAGCCTTCGAGCAGCGGGACGCCGAAGACTTTTTCGAAACGTTCGCGCACTTCGCTGGGCAGCGCTTCGGCGCCGGAAACAGCGAGGCGGATTTTCAATTCGTGCGGACGCCGTTCCTGCATGCGGGTGACGAGGCGATACATCGACGGCACCATCAGCAGCGTGTCGCACTTCAAAGTCGAGACGAGGTTGAGGACGGCTTCCGGATCGAACTTGGGCAGCGCCGCCAGCGATGCGCCCGCGGCGATCGGCGCGAGGATTGTGCCGGTGATGGCGAAGGAGTGGAACGTCGGCAGGCAGGAGAGAAAGCGGCTCGACGCTTCCAACCGCATCGCGTCGATGGCGCTGGCGGCATTCGAGGCGAGATTTTTGTGCGTCAGCATCACGCCCTTGGGCTTGCCGGTCGTGCCGGACGTGTAGAGAAGTGTGGCCAGCGATTCGGGAGTCGGGCGCGGCGCGGCGGGCGAGAGCTCAGTGCCGAAGAGATCCGCGAAACTGATCACCGGCAAGCCCAACGGCGCGACCTTTTCGGCCAGCGACGGCGGCGCGACGATGCTCTCGGCGGAGGCGTCGGCCAGAATCCACTTCATCTCTTCAGGCGGCAGGAGCAGGTTGAGCGGCAGGACGCATTTGTTGGCGTAGAGCGCGCCAAGGTAGGCAATGACGAATTCAGGGACCATCGGGAAGAAGAGCGCGACGACATCGCTCTTGTTGGCGGCCGCGATGGCCGCGCCGGCGCGCTTGCTTTTCGCGACGAGTTGCTCGTAGGTGATGACCGCGTTGTCCGGCAGCGCAATCGCCACGCTCTGCGGGGCACGCTGACAGGACCGCTCCAGCACATCCAGCACCGTGATTTCGTGCTCGCTCATCACTCTTCCTTAAAATCCGTATCCGCTGTTCTCAACTGCTCCACTTTTCATATCGCAACTCACTGAACATTACTCTTCAATTTCAATCTGCATGCCGTGGTCGAAGACTTCTTCAAAATCGTAGACGTCCTGAAAATCCTCGCGCGTGTCGGAATCTTCTTTCGACATGATCTGTTCGTCAACGAGGTTGAAGACGATTTCGCCGAAGTGGCCGGTCTTCATCACGCCCCATTGGTTGAGGACGGTGCGGGCCATCAGGCCGAAGCGTTCCTTGGCCATGTCGCGCAGCCCTTCAAGCAGTTCGCGCGGGCTGACGTGCCCACGCCTGCCGCGGCGCTGCACGGTGAATTCCAGACCTTCCTGCACGAAGCGATACGCATCCCGCGCAAAGCGGTCATCCCGCAGCAGGATCTGTGACAGTTTCTGTTCGTCTTCCCGTTCGTCGGCCATGGTGGTCAGTTTTGAGTTTTGAGTTCTAAGTTTTGAGTTGCGTTGCACTCTGGCAATGCGTCCTCAATGCTTATTTTCAAAACCCACCCTCAAATTGAACGCTTCTTTTCAAACACAACTCAAAACTAAAAACTAAAAACTAAACACTCAAAATTACCCGTGTAGACTCATCGCATCCACCAGCCTGCCCGCCAGCGCGCGCCCAACCACGTCACCGCGGACGTACAAGCGTACCGCAAGGAGCGCTTCTCGCAGAGCAGATAATGCTTTCATGCATCCGGTGGCGCCAAATTTCCGCGCCAGATTTTCGGCCAGCGCGGCCTGGTCGGGCTGCAGCAGCAACTCCCCGGCGTCGCCGCCGTTACCCGCCGGTGCTGCACCCGAGTTCACGGCGGCCCGGATCATACCATCGCGGAAGCAGACCTCGCAGATTTCCAGCATGCGACGGAAGACATAGCGCTTCCATCCGGCTTCGGTCTTCGCGGCTTCAGCTTCCCCTTCAGTATCATCATCGGTACTCGCAGCGCTTTCCTCTACTTCTTTATTGGCCTTGCCGGCCGCTTCTTCCACTTCAAAGAGGCGCTTGCCTTCCGCGTCAGCGGTGGCCCAGAGCAGCACGCCGAAATGCGGGCAGGAACGCGCGCCGAACGTGCCGAGCTCTTTGAGCACCAGCGCGCGCCAGTGTTTCAAATCGCCGTCGAGCAATTCCAGCGCGCGGCCAAGGCTGCCGTCGCAGAGCCGCGCGGCCAGCTCCATTTCCTGCTCGCCAAATTTTCCGCCCGAGCTTGCGGCGCGCACGTTCAGTCCGGTGCGGACGTCGCTGGTCGAGAGCCGCTTGAAGGTGACAGCCTGGACGCGCGAGACGATGGTTTCCAGCAGACCTTCCGGCTGGCTGCTGGTCAGTACGATGAGCGACGACTGCGGCGGCTCTTCGAGCGTTTTCAAGAAGGCGTTGGCGGCTTCCGCCTGACCGCGGCAGAGGCGTTGCGCTTCGGGGATGATCACCGCGCGGTAATTTCCCGAGACCGGCGAACGGTGGAGCTGCTCGCAGACATGCTGAACGGTTTCGAGGCGGATCATCGGCTCATGATCGCCGACGAGCTTGTCGTCGCCGGCCGTCGGCTTGATCAGGCTGATCATATCGGGGTGTTCGAGCTGAGCCCCTTTGCGCGCCGCGAACCAGCGACAGGAGCGGCATTCGCCGCAGAAGCGGTCGGGCGCCGGCGGATGCTGGCAGAGGATCAACTGCGTGAACGCATACGCCGCCGTGCGCTTGCCCACGCCGGTGGGACCTTTGAACAAAAACGCGTGTCCGCGGCGCCCGGAGGCGAGGACGGAGCGCAGATACGTTTTTGCCGGCGCCTGGCCGATGAGCGCGTCGAAACTCATGAGGCCGTCTCCGACGGCCATTGCGGATTGCGGATTGCGGATTGTGGATTAGAGCGTGGGTATCCCCATCGATGAAATTGCGTTTTCGAATTGGGAAAATCGAACTTGGGGTTGGCATAACGCCAATCCAATCCGCAATCCGCATTCCGCAATCCGCAATTCATAGTTCCGGCTCCACGTGCTTCCAGATTCTGGCTTCGACGTCCTCGAGGCCGCCGACGCCATCGACGAATGTGTACTGCTTGTCGCGCTTCGCTTCGCGGCGGTAGGCGTTGGCGACGTCGCGGATGAACTTTTCGCCTTTCGCTTCCATGCGGTCGGCCGGGCGGTCGGCCCGGCGGGCGATGCCGATCTTTGGCGCGACCCAGACTACGAGGTAGAGATCGGGCTTCACGCCGTCGCAGGCGAGCGTCGAGAGCGTACGCACGCTTTTGGGATCCACGCCGCCAGCGAAGCCCTGGTAGACGAGCGTGGACAAATGAAAGCGGTCGCAGATCACCCACTTTCCAGCGTCGAGCGCCGGTTGAATGATCTCCTGTATCAACTGCGCGCGTGCGGCCTGGAAGAGAAACGTTTCCGTCAGCGCGAACATTTTTTCTTTGCGGTGCTCCAGCACGAGACTCCGGATCGCTTCGCCGACTGCCGAGCCGCCGGGTTCGCGCAGCGCGAGCACGTCGATTCCGCGCGCTTTCAGGCGCTCCGCGAGCCGCAGGGCCTGCGTCGATTTCCCCGCTCCGTCCGGACCGTCCAAAACAATGAATCGTCCACGGCGGTTTGATTTTTTCTTCGGCCGCTTAGCAGCCCGTTGATAAACCCCTGTGCTGCGCCGCGAAACGCCTTTACTGCCAGGCGTTTCACGGTGAAACTCGGCGGAATTGAGCTTTTTCAACGGGCTGTTAGCCACCGGTTTCAATCTCTGCCAAACGGTCGCCCGGCTTGATCTTTGCGCCTTCCTTCACCAGCAGTTTCACGATCTTACCGGCTTCCGACGCGGGAAGATTGAACGCGGCCTTGTCGGTGACCAGCTCTGCAATGTCGTCACCAGCCTTCACGTCCTGACCGACGGTGACGAACCACGCGTTGAGCTGCGTTTCCGTCTGCTTCTGCTCTCCCAGCGGCGGCACTTCGATGGCTTTAATCATGGGACCTCGATTTGGAATGCTGGCATCCTAAACGATCCCTACCACGCTTCAAGTTACCGCGCGTGTGGATCCATCGAAGATGAATGCCACGATTGACTTCGGCACAACGCACGGCGCTGATCCTTGGATTTGCAAATTCCTTCCCATGGATGGGGCCAATTCAGGATAAAGTAGATGTGACCGCGACGCCGTCGACCATTGATTGAAGAGGTATCCGCATGCAATTCCGAAAAGCCCTGCTGACTGTTCTGGCCGTGATTTCCTTACCGACAATCGCAGCGGAGACGAACGTCGGCTGGCGCGGCGACGGCAGCGGCGTCTATCCGGACGCGCATCCACCGACCACCTGGTCGCGCAGCGAAAGCGGCGAGAAGAAAAATATCGTCTGGGAGACCAAGCTGCCGTGCTACACGTGGTCAACGCCGATCATCATCGGCGACAAGTTGATCACGCGTTCCGAGCCCTACGATCTGGTCTGCATGAACAAGAATACCGGCAAGGTGCTGTGGATCCGCTCCCATCCGCCGATCGACAACCTGACCGCAGAGGAGAAAAAAGCGAATCCGGCCTTTGCCGAGATCGAACCGCTGGTCGGGCAGTTGCAGAAGATCAACGACGGCTTCGTCGCCAGCGGATGGACGCAGGAACTTTATAATCAGAAGTACGAGCTCCAGAAAAAGATCAATGATTTGACCGGCAAGGCGGATCGAAAGGTGAAATTGCCACCGGACATGTGGGTGGAAAGCTGGTCGGGCTACACGGCCGCAACGCCGTGCTCGGACGGCAAGCTGATCTACATTACTTCCGGCAGCGGCGTTACCGCGGCGTACGACTTGGATGGCAATAAAAAGTGGTCGCACTACGAGTCGATGACGCCGGTGTGGGGCGAGCACGGACAGGCCAATTCGCCCGCCTTGATCGGCGACACGTTGATCGCGCAAACGACGGCGCTCGTCGGTTACAACAAAACCACCGGCGCTGAATTGTGGCGCACGGCAGGCGGCGGCTATTCGATCCTGCCGTATAAAGTCAACGGCGTCGACTATGCCATTGTGGGCTGCAACGTGATCCGCGTCAGCGACGGCAAAATCGTCCTGCCATCGCCCCGGGACGTCGGCGGTAATTTACCTGCGCTGCATGAAAACACCGTCTACTACACCGGCGGCAACGCGGCGTTTTTCAAGATCGACAGCAACGCCGGGGAACTCAAGTACACGCCGCTGATTCAGGAAGAATACAACCGCGTCTCATTTCCAATCGACGATCCGTCAAAGAAGTGGGAACCGATGTTCAATTTTTATACCGCGTCGCCGATCTATCACGACGGGCTGCTCTACTGTCTTTCCAACTGGGGCAAGCTGGTCGTGGTCGATACGACCAAGACGAAACAGGCCGATGCGATCGTGTACAATAAGAATCTGCCGTTCGATTTCAAAAATCCGAAGCAGCGGAAAACGCTGGGATGCGGAATCGGCGCCAGCCCGGCGCTCGTCGGAAAATACATTTACATGACCGACAACGCCGGCTGCACGCTGGTGATCGAACCGGGGCGCGAATTCAAGCTCGTCGCGAAGAATAACATCGACTACACGATGCCCAAAGGCTGGGAGCAGAATTACTGGATCGAGAAGTACCACGAAATCACGCTCAGCACGCCCATCTACGAAGGCGGGCGGATGTACCTGCGCGGCGAGCAGAATTTTTACTGCATTGGCGAGAAGTAACTGCAGTCAGGACTGTACGGGCAGTCGCGTGGAACTCTGCGACGTCGCAACTGTCGAAACCGGCGCGGCGACATGAATCGCGGGGCTCGCCTGCGGCGCGGGCTTCAGGAAGACGGCGCAGATCAGTGCCAGCACGTTCAGCACGCCCAGGATCGTCAACGCGCCGTACATGCGCAGCTGCGGATTTTCGGCGAGGTACGCAGCGGCCATCGGCGCGAGATTGCCCAGCGCCCACGTCCAGCCCATCATCACGCCGCTGATCATGCTCGCATTGCGCGGGATCAATTTCTGGCCCATGGAAATCGGCAGCGTGCTGCCGAAACCGAAGAGCAAGCCGATCACCAGGCACGCCGGCAGAAACACCGTACCGGGCAGCAGCGGCATCATCAGGAAGCCGTGCCAAGCGATGATATTCATCGCCATGGCGACCAGCAGCGCGAAGCGCTCGCCCATGCTTTCGGCGCAGTAGCCGCTGATCACGACGCCCAGCGCGGTGCCGGCGATCATAAATCCCTGCGCGCCGCCGTTGAGGACCCATCCCGAGTAACCTTTCTCGGCGAGGAACTCCGGGAAGAGAAAGAAGAGCGCCGAATTAGCCGCGCCGGTCAGGCACAGCAGCGCAAAGAGTAAACCGATGTCACGGCGGTAACCCCAGATGTCGCGCATTTTTTCCGACCACGGATAATGCGCACGAGCATGAGGCTGGCTGGCGGGTTTGCACCACGCCATGATCCAGAGCATCACAATCGCGCCGGGGATGAGCAGAATTTCCGTGTGGCCGTTCAAGTTCAAATACGCCGCGCTGAATGCGATCTGGCTAAGGCCATAGCCGATCCAGCCCATGCTGATGAAGATGCCGATGCTGGAGGTGTGCCGCTGGCCATCAAACGCATGCGCCGCCAGCGACGCGCCGGCCGGATGGAACGCCGAATGACCGAGTCGGGACAGCAGCGTCACTCCGCCGAGAACCGCATAAACGCAGAGCGGCCCCCACACGGGCATCTGGTTGCTGATTGGTCCGACGAGCATCAATAGAAACGTGGCGGCCGTGCCGATCAAGGCCATCCGTTTGGCATAACCCTTGTCGGCCCACATGCCGAAGACGGGCTGCAGAATCGATGCGAGAAAACTGGTGGCGGCGACAATTTTTGCAGACGTGGCGAGGTCGAGATGCGCGAGAACTTTGAAGATCGGCCAGACGCCGGAAAACCACTCCAGCAGCGCGTGAGCGAGACCGAGCGAAATCAACGTTTTCATCGCGGACGACATGGTGTTTCAGCGCTCCGAGGAAGGCCAGTGTGCCAAAAAGTCCAACAACTACAAGTTAATGGTGCCCTGTAAATAAGGAGCGACGTAACCGGCGATATCCACGCGCGCGCCATGCAATTCGCAAAACAACTCTCCGCCGCGAGCGGAAACTTGCCGCGCGTACAGGCGCGTCTTTCCCAGTCGCTGTGACCAGAATGGAATAAGCGTGCAATGGGCAGAGCCGGTGACGGGATCTTCCGGAATGCCCGATTGCGGAGCAAAAAAGCGAGAAACAAAATCCGTCTCGCCGCTGCCTTTAGCCGTGACGATAACGCCAATACTTCCCGACAACGTCGCCATGCGTGAAAAGTCCGGCGCAAGAGCGCGCACGTCTTTTTCGGAATCAAAAACAGCCAGGAACCGATCGACCGACCAGTAAATTTCCCGCGGCACCGCGCCGAGAGACTGTGCCAGCGCGGGTGGCGCGGCAACGGTTTCTTTCGGTCGCGCGGGAAAGTCCATGACGAACAAGTCGCCGTCGCGGCGGACGTTTAAAATTCCACTGCGTGTGCTGAATGCTACCTGCTTGCTCGCAGCTTCGAGATATGTACAGACGACGTACGCGCTGGCCAGCGTGGCGTGTCCGCAGAGGTCCACTTCCCGCGTGGGCGTGAACCAACGCAGGTCGTATGTGCCGTTGTTGCCGACGAGAAAAGCCGTTTCCGAGAGATTGTTCTCCAGCGCGATTGATTGCATCTGCGCGTCGGTTAGCCACCGTTCCAACGGACAGACCGCGGCCGGATTGCCGCCGAAGACCGTCCGCGAAAACGAATCGACCTGGTAGAGCGGGATGTTCATGCGTTCCTCTTTCGCGACGCGATCACGAGACACTGCGGCAGGCCTTTCATGGGTGTGGATTCCCAGCCTTCATTTTCGTCGCCGACTTCGTGAACGGCTACAATTTCGTTGCCGGCTTTCAACACGGCCGTCATGAAATCGCTGACCGTCCAGTGAAATTCATAACAGCGCAACGACCCGGGTTTGCGAACGAGGATGTCGTCGGTGTAATCGTGCGCGTGCGGCCCGCGCTCGAAGTAGCCGTACTGCAGTTCCAGTTTCGGCGCCGCATCGCGCCAGAGCCGCCTGAACGGATGATACTCGTTGATCAGAAACAGTCCGCCAGATTTGAGTATACGCGTGGCTTCGGCGTAGTACTTTGCGAGTTCCGAGACCCACACCGCCACGTGTCCTCCGGTGTAGACTATGTCGAACGAGTTCGCAGCGATCGCCTTCAAATTGCTGACATCGGCGCAGACAAACTTGACGGATGCGCGAAGGGTCTCCGCGCGTTGCCTCGCGACATCCAGTTGCTTCTGTGAGATGTCGACAGACGTCACCACTGCGCCCAGACCGGCGAACGCAAAGACCGCCTGATTATCGCCGCTGCCCAGCACGCAGACAGACTTCCCGCGGATGTCGCCGAGGATCGCCAGTTCCTCCGCCAGCAATACCGCGGCGGAGTTGCTGTACGCCGATCGCCAGAGCCCGCGGCTTTCGGCGCCGCGCGCCCAGCTCGCGGAGGCGTGTTCCCAGCGAATCTGATTGGCTTTGTGATACGCGTTCATCGCATCGCTCCTCTTTAGAATTGGAATGAGTCAGAACTAATCCACCATCGACCAGAGAATCTTCTGGCTCTTGTCGTCCATCCCTTCCGGATTGGCGATGTGGAACAGATCGCCGGAGATGTCGCGGACCAGGTAACCACCGCTGGAGATTTCGCGCGGCCACTCGTCGAGCGCGGTCTGAAACGTGCGCGGCCCCTGCTTGGTCTGAACTTTCCACGCACGGATTTCGAACACTTCTTCCGCCGCTTCGATGCGTTCGATCTGGAGCACGAATCCGGCTTCGGCCAGAGCGACTTCGACGATGGCGCGCGATTTCGGATCGAGGTCGGCGAGTTTTTCAATCAGCGCGATTTCATTTTCTTTCTCATCGCGCAACGAAATAAACTTCGCCGGTTCGCTCCACGGAAAACAGCGGCAGACGCGGACGGGCGTGGTCACGCCGTCCTTGCTCGCCGCAAGCTGCCCGTCCGGCGTTCGCCCGACGGACAGCGCGGTACAATGCTCGGAGTTCGTCTGCGCCCGGCGTGAATCCCGCCGTGGCGCCATGGCTTCAAGTACAGGCATTTTCCCTCTCCTTTTTTCTGCTGTTCGCTGTTCTGGCCCCTGACCCCTGACCCCTTCCGTTAGACCGCGTACATTTCGTGCAGCTCCTGCTGCAGGTTGTGGAGCTTCCGGTAGATGCCGTCTTCTTTCGCCAGAAGTTCACTGTGCGTACCTTCTTCGGCGAGTTTTCCATCTTCGATCACGAACAGGCGGCTGGCGCGTTTCAGCGTCGAGAGCCGGTGCGCGATGGCGAAGACGGTTCTGCCGGCGATCAAGCGGTCGAGCGCCTGTTGAATTTTCCGCTCGGTCTCCGTGTCGACGCTGCTGGTCGCTTCGTCGAGAATCAGAATCCGCGGATTGGTCAGCACCGCCCGAGCAATCGAGACCCGCTGCCGCTCGCCGCCGGAGAGCGTGTGCCCGCGTTCACCCACCAGCGTGTCGTAACCGTACGGCAGCTTGCAGATGAAGTCGTGCGCGTTGGCCGCTTTCGCCGCCGCGATCACTTCCGGCAGATTCGCCGCAGGCAGGCCGTAGCGGATGTTCTCCAGGATCGTGCCGTGAAAGAGGTACGGATCCTGCAGCACCATCCCGACCTGCTGCCGGAAATGCCCGGTGTCCAGGTCCTTCAAATTCACGCCGTCGATCTTGATCGTCCCGCCGGTCGCTTCGAAAAACCGGACGAGCAGATTGGTTATCGTTGTTTTCCCGGCGCCTGATGGCCCGACGAGTCCGATCATCTCGCCGGGCTGAACATCGAATGACACGCCTTTCAGAATCTGCCGCACGCCGTCGTAGGCGAACGTCACGTTCTCAAACTGCACTGCGCCTCGCACAGGACTGAGCTTGATCGCGTCGGCCGATTCCTTGATCTCCGGCCGGGTGTCGAGCACTTCGAAGATGCGATACGCGGAGCTCGTCGCGCGATTCATCATGCGCGCCGTCTGGCCGATCACTTCGATCGGCTGACCGAACATCGTCGAATAGAGCAGGAACGAGACGAATGTTCCCGACGTCAGCGGCGCCCAGCCCGGCGTGCCCGCGTGGAGCACGCGCGGCAGGCCGAACATCCAGACGCCGATAAAGAGCAGATGAATCGCCAGCATCAAGATCGGCCAGAACGTGGTCCATGACGCGTGGATGTTGTTGAACTCTTCGGTTACATCCGTGTTGCGAACGGCGAAGCGTTTCTTCTCCTGATCTTCCTGATGGAACGCCTTGACCACGCGCACGCCGGGGATCGTGTCGGAGAGCACGTCGGTCACACGCGACCACTTCCGCCACGCCCGCAGAAAAATTCGCTGCATGCTCTGCCCATGCCAGTAGATCGCGTAGAAAAGTGCGGGCACCGGCAGCGCCATCATCAAGCCCAGCCGCCAGTCGAGGCTGATCAACACGCACCCCAGACCGATCAGCATTACGCCGGAGAGCACCACTTCGACCACGCCGAAGGCCAGGAATTCCCAGAGCCGGTCGGTGTCCGACGTCACGCGGCTGATCAAGCTTCCCGTGCGTTTGCTCGAGAAGAAGTTGAGACTCAGCGTCTGCAGATGTTCGTAGAGCTCCGTGCGGATGTCCAGCGCGACGAACTCGCCAAGCATCGCCAGCGTCCTCAACCGGACGCAGACGAACACTTCACGGATCAGGTACGTCGCCGCGATGCCGGCGATCAGCAGCCAGCCGATGTGAACGGCCGCGTCCTGCGGCAACGTTCCCGCTTCGTAGGGTCGGATGACCTTGTCGAGCATGTAGCCGGTGAGGTATGGCGGGATGAGGCTGATCAAGGTCATCAGCGTCGCGCCGGCCATCCCCCACCCCATGCGAACACGGTACGGCTTCAAGTAGGCCGTCAATCGCCACAGCACCGCGAGTTTGTTCTTCGTTACGGAAGACTGCGCTTCCTTGATCGCGTGTGCGACTGAACTGGAATAGATGCCGTCGGCATCGCCTTCAGGATCTGGCGCGCCTTTCAGTTGCTGCTCGATGACGTACTGCAGATTTTCCATCGCGCGCCGCTGCCGGTGCGTGTAGCGGATGACCGCGACGGCAGGTTCGCCCGGCGCGTCTTGAAACGTGACGGTCGTGCAGCTCAAGCCCGGACTTTTGCGAACCGCTTTGATGCGTGAGCGTTCGAACGCGCGGATTTGGCCGTCGCTGGTCGCGAGTGCGATGTGTTTGGGCCCGAGTGCCACCCACGTCTGCGCCAGATTCATGGACGCGTCGAGGTCGGCCAGAGCGTAAAGTTGAACCGGGCCGCCGCCCCATTGCGCTTCGATGCGGCTGCGCAGGTCGCGGGGCAACTGAGACGGCTGCTCGAGATACGTCTCGATAATCGCGCGGTCGTCAGCAAGAGTCTGACTGGACATGACGCTTCCCCTTCTTCAAGAATTTGATCGGTGCAAAAAAAAACCTTCCGGGGCTCGCACCCAGGAAGGTTTAAACGCAAACACGTTTAAGACCGACCTACGGTGCCAGACCTCCACGAACCTGCGGACGCGCAAACTTCAAATACGCCCAAAGCCGGGAGGCACGATCGATCGCACGGGTTGCCGAGGACAAACCCTTGCTTTGCTGCAGAAGAATGATGTGTGGCGTTTGCATGTACTCGTGTTCCGAAGCGCACGGAAAATCGATGCCGAAACTTACCCTTCAAAATTCAACCTGTCAAATTTTTAGAGTGAAACTTCACGGAATTTCGAATCCTTTTGCGTTTTCGTCCGGATATCGGCATAGCATTAGCCTTTCGCAAGTTGCCCGATGGTGCGTAGAATGTTTGCATGAGCTCTCCACAAGCCGGCGCCCTGCCGCTCAATCCCGAAGCCTTCGGCCTCGACGCCGCTGAAGGGCCGGTCGAATTGCTGCAGACGCACATCGGCTGGATCTACCTCATGCGCTCGTACGCATTCAAATTGAAGAAGCACGTGAAGTTCGACTTCCTCGATTTCACGACGCTGGAACAGCGCCGCTGGGCGTGCGATCGCGAGATCACGCTCAACAGCCGTCTCTGCCCGGATCTTTATCGCGGCCTAATTCCTGTTCTGAAAACTGCCGACGGCTCCGCGCAAATCCAGACCGACGCGAAAACGCCACCAGCCGGCGAAGTCATCGATTGGTGCGTCTGGATGCGCCGGCTGCCGGCCGACCGGATGCTCGATGATCTGCTGAACAAACATCGCGTCACGACCAGGGACGCGGAAGCGATGGCCGAGGTGCTCGCGCCATTTTATCTCACGCAGCGCGGTACGATTCCACCGGGCGGCCTCGGCGATCTGGAATCGGTGCGCGGCAACGTGGAAGAAAACCTGCGCGAAGGCAAGGAGCTCGATTCCGCGATTCTCGCGCCGGAAGCGCTGCAGTTGATCGCCCGGCGCGCCAACCGCTACCTCGCCAACCACGCCGACGAAATCCGGCGGCGCGCGAGCGACGGATTCGTGGTCGACGGCCACGGCGACTTGCGCGCAGAGAACATCTGTCTGCCGGAAAACGCGCCGCCGCTACTCTTCGACTGCATCGAATTCAACGACCGCTTCCGCATTGTCGACAGCGCGCTGGACGTCGCATACCTGGCGATGGATCTCGATTCGCGCGGCCGCGAAGACTTGAGCGCCGCACTACTCCATCGCTACATGAAGCGCTGCGACCCAAAGATGCCGGCGGAGCTGTTCGATTTTTATCTCGGCTACCGCGCGTTCATTAAAGGGAAGGTCGCGGCGTGGATTCAGGCCGATGTTCACGTCGCGGAAGCGCAGCGCGCGAAATCGCGCGAGCAGGCGCGGATGCTTTTCGATCTCTGCGTGCGCTACGCGATTAAGAACCAGCCGATACTCTTCGTCTTCTGCGGCGTCGCCGGTTCGGGAAAAAGCTCCCTCGCCCGTTCTCTGGCGTCACGCTTGAAATGCGAACACGCCGCCACGGATTTCGTCCGCGATGAGATCGTGCCGCGCGGCACTCCCGCGGCCGAACGCTACGCGCCGGCTGTATCCCAACGCGTGTATGAAGCACTTCACGAGCGCGCGGCGAAGGCGCTCGGGGAAAAGCGTGCGATTGTCCTCGATGGTACCTACACCCGCAAAGCGACGCGCGCGCAGCCGCTTCAGGTGGCGAAGCGCTGCGGAGCGCGCGCGATTTTGATCTGGGCAAACTGTCCGGCCGAAAAAATCGCGGAACACATCTCAGCGCGAACGACGTCCGGCGAACTTCACGGCTCGGAAGCCGATCTCGCCGTCGCCCGTGAGCAGCTCGCGGGATTCGAAGCGCCGACGACGGACGAAGGGTTCGACGCCGTTTGTATGATCGACACCGGTGGAGCAGTAGGCGATGCGTTGAAAAGCGTTTGGCGCGAAACGATGCGCAGTTTGTAGTCCGCGTCGCAAACGCAACCGGAGCAACTGCAATTTCCATTTCCCATTTTCGATTTTTCGGGTAACCGTCTTCCTCTCATGATACTCGTCACCGGTGCCACCGGGTTCGTCGGCAACCACGTTGCGCGCGCCCTGATCAAACGCGGAGAAGCCGTACGATTGCTGGTGCGTAAGACCAGTAATCTGTCGTGGCTCTCTGATTTGAAATTCGAAACGGTGCAGGGCGACCTGCGCGACCGGGCGTCGCTGGACGCGGCGGTCAAAGGTTGCTCCGGTCTCTACCATGTGGCTGCCGATTATCGCTTCGACGTCTCCGATCCGACGGAAGTGTACAAATCGAACGTCGAAGGCACGCGCGATCTGCTCGAAGCCGCCGGCTCCGCGGGCGTGAAGCGCATCGTCTACACCTCGACGGTCGGCTGCATCGGATTCATCAAAGATGGGCTGGGCACGGAGGAGACGCCGGTCTCGCTGGACCTGATGGTCGGCACATACAAGCGCACGAAATTTCAGGCCGAGCAGGTCGCACGGGAACTCGCGGCGAAGGGCTTGCCGGTGGTTATTGTCAATCCGACCGCGCCGATCGGCGAGTTGGATAACAAGCCCACGCCGACAGGCGAAATGGTCGTCCGCTTCCTGAAGCGCAAGATGCCCGCGGTCATCGACACCGGATTGAATCTGATCGACGTCCGCGATTGCGCCGAAGGCCATCTGCTCGCCGCCGATAAAGGTAAGATCGGCGAACGCTACATCCTCGGCTGCAAAAACATGACGCTGATGGAAATCTGCCAGGCGCTCGGAAAAATCTCCGGCCAGTCCGCGCCGACGATGCATGTGCCCTACGCCTTCGCGTACATGGGCGGCTGGTTCAACACCAAGATTTCACTGATGCTGGGCAAGACGCCGACGATCTCGCTGGAAGGCGTGCGCATGGCCAAGAAACGGATGTGGGTCGACTGCGCGAAGGCCGTGAAGGAATTGGGATTGAAGCAAACGCCGCCCGAAGAAGCTCTGGCTCGGGCCGTCGCGTGGTACCGCGAAAACAAATACGTTTAGGTGGCCGCGGGCGGCGGCGAACTGGCTTTCACTGCCGACGGTTTCAGCGCCTCGACCCAGGCCTGAAGTGAGACCAGTTCGAGCGGCTTGCGGAAGAGCGGAATCTTGCGAGCGCGCAGCCAGAGTTCCATGTAGATGTTGACGTTGCCGGTCATCAGCGCGACGGGCATGTTCGGAAACTCGTCGCGGAATTCCTGGATCACGCGCATGCCGGTGGCATCGGGGAGGTTGTAGTCGACCAGTAAGCCGTCGAACGTGGCCTCGATGAACACCACGTCGCGGAGCATGTCCAACGCTTCCTGCGTCGATTCGGCGATCACCGATTTGACGTTCTGTTCCTGCATCCAGCGCGAGACGGCATAGCTGACACCCGGATCATCCTCCACGATTAGAATTCGAGCGGGCCGTTTGGACGTTTCCCGGGATTGAGATTCCATTGTTCCTGCTCCGCAGATGCGATGGTCTGGCCGCGTAAGTAGCACAAAACAAGGGCCAGAAGTTGGAAAGTTAATGCGACAGCAGGACATAGGAGCATTGCAAGTTGCACGCCGGGAACCGCTGATGGAATTTGAACAAATAGGTTATCGGTGAACTTTCTGATTGATGCTGTGAATCCTTCTGTGCTGCTCTATAGCTATCTGGTAAAAGGTGCGTCCATGCCCGACCTTCCCTCCGTGATTATCATTGGCGCAATTCGCGACGAATTGGCCGCCGTTGGCAGAGGCATTTCACCTTCCGAGCACTCTCGCGCGAACTTGATCCGTGGCGGCGTCGGTCCGGATTCAGCCTCCCGCGCGGTTGCCGGGCTTGATTTCGCCAGCGCGAAATTCGTCTGCTCGACCGGTTTTTGCGGCGGCTTGAAAGACGGAGTTGAAGTCGGCGACATCATCGTCGCGACGGAAATTCTGCGTGGCGATTCCGTCGAAAAAATCAATGTCGATGCCACGCTGGTGGGCAAGATCACCGCCGCGCTAAGTTCCGCCGGTGTCCGATTTCACGCCGGGCCGCTGACTTCCGTCCGCGAACCGGTCTTCCTCCGCGAAGACAAACGGGCGCTCGGTATTTCGTCCGGTGCTGTCGCCGTCGACATGGAATCGTTCGCCATCGCCACTCCGGCTGCAAAAGCCGGCGGATGCACGCCGTTCGTGCTACGCGTGGTCAGCGATTCGGTGGACGACGAACTTCCGTCGGAAGTCTCGAAATTTCTCGATGCCGACGGCAATGTACGCGCGGGAAAAATCACGCGCTTCATTTTCAAGCGTCCGACCAACATCGCGCGCTTGATGGAACTGAAAAAGCGCAGTGACACAGCCTCGGCCGCGTTGACGGCGGCGTGGAAAGCGGTCTGGCCGGTCGTGCGGGGTTTTTAATCTCACGCAAAGCCGCGAAGCCGCAAAGAACGGCAACGGACTTTGATTTTGACGGTCCAATTGTTTGTTTTTGACCAGTGGGCCAATTGGCCCACTGCTGGTCTCGCGCGCGGACATGCGTGCCCGCGCCCGAGACGAGAGTGTCAGAGCAATCCCAATTCCGTTGCTGTTCTTTGCGTCTTTGCGTCTTTGCGCGAGATTTAGAAACGCTACTTCCCGCCCTGCTTCACCGCTTCCGCCAGTTCCTTCAGCAGCACTTCCGTTTCCGGATAGCCGATGCAGGCGTCGGTGATCGACACGCCGTACGCGAGTTTCACGCCCTGCTTCCAGCTCTGCTTGCCGGGGTTGATGTGGCTTTCGATCATCAGGCCCATGATCTTGTTCTGGCCGGAGGCGATCTGGCGGGCGACTTCGCGGCAGGCCGTGGCCTGGCGCGTGTGATCCTTGTCGGCGTTGCCGTGCGAGCAATCCACCATCACCGGACGGACGACGCCTTCGTCTTTCACGAGCTCCGCCGCTGCGGCGATGTCGGCGGGACTGAAGTTCGTTTCACCGCCGCCGCCGCGCAACACGACGTGACGATCGGGATTGCCCTTGGTCTTGATCACGGAGGTCATGCCGTCGGCGTTGATGCCCAGGAAACTGTGCGCATGCCGCGCGGAAATCATGGCATTCAATGCGACTTGCAGGCTGCCGTCGGTGCCATTCTTGAAGCCCACGGGCATCGACAATCCGCTGGCCATTTCGCGGTGCGTCTGGCTTTCGGTCGTGCGCGCGCCGATCGCCGCCCAGCTCACCAGGTCCGCGATGTACTGCGGCGTGACTGGGTCGAGCATTTCGCTGGCGCAGGCCAGGCCCATGGCGTTGATGTTCAGCAGCAGCGTGCGGGCGAGATTCAAGCCTTCGGCGATGTTGCAGGAGCCGTCGAGCAGCGGGTCGTTGATCAGTCCCTTCCAGCCGACGGTCGTGCGCGGTTTCTCAAAATAGGTGCGCATCACGATGACCAGCTCGTTGCGCGTGACGTCGGCGACGGCTTTCAGTTTCTTCGCGTAGTCGAGCGCCGCTTCGGTGTCGTGAATCGAGCAGGGACCAACGACGATGAGGATGCGGCGGGTATCGCGGCCGTGAATGATGTCGCGGATCGCCTGTCGCGTATTGATTACCACGTCCGCGGCGCCCGGCGAGATGGGCAGCTTCTTTTGAACGGCGTTCGGGGACACCAAGGGCGTAGCCTCCAGGATGTTCTGGTTCTCGATTTTCTCTTTCATCTCTGATCCTTTACTGGTGTCCCGGGGACCTTCACGCCGCACGTTTGGCGAAACAAAAAAGCCCTGAGATCACCCAGGGCTTGAAGGACGGCTTAAACGTTTGGAACGTTTACGCAGCTTCCCTCAGCCCTGGCCGACGCCAGGGAAAGGTAAAGTATGCGTAAAAGTACAGACCCATTGAATTCACAAACAACCTCCAAACTTTGTCTAATGTACCTCAAGAATTGATCGTGCGCAAATCATTTTGAATGATCCTCATAGTGCATCGGCAACTCACTCGTCAGCTTCACGCTCGCCACCGGCGCGTGGCTGGCGACAAAAACAGCGCGCGAAAGCAGCGCGGGATTGGCGAAGGGCTGCTCCCAATTGAGCGGAAATTCCGCATGCTTCGGCTGCGTGCGGGAACAGTAGACATATTTGAAGTGCTGTTGCAGCGTCTGAAAAATCCAAGGCCGCGTTGGGCGGCAGCCTTTCCCATGCAGAGCCTGGCAAAGCACCTCTGCCTGCTCCGAAACCACGTTTTTCTGCACATCCTTGCCCCACGAGACGCAGGTCTCCAGCAAAAGCGTGTGCGCGGATTTCGCGGCGTGTTCGAGAAAGACTTCTGGATTCGCGATGTGATATAGAAAGCCGTAGCAATGCAGAAGGTCGAACTTACCCAGCGCGCCCAGTTGTTCGGGATGCTGCTCCGGGTCGAGCACCTCGGCGCGGATGCCCAGGCGCTTGCGGATGAAGTCGACGTTTTCCGGACGGCCATCGGTCGGCAGTACCTCGCAACCCCTATACAGATAGAAGAGACTGTGGTCGCCGATTCCCGCGCCGACTTCGAGTACGTGCTTGCGGTCCAGTTCGAGCCCCAGGCTGGCGAGATGCTGCAGGCGCGCGAGATTGTGCCGCTGGTAATGATCACTCAGGAAGTCGCGATAGATGTGGAGCTGCTCGGAATTGCGCAATGCAAACAGAATATCTTTGACCCGCGACATCGCCCGCCTCCGCCGTGATTTGATCGTGCGAATTGTAGCGCTTGCATAGAATAAGTCCTGTGTCGCGAAACGGAATTTACAACATCGCTGGCGCGCTGGTCCGCACCGCCGTGGGCCTCGCCACGATCCGCTACGTCGTCAAGTTCGCGGGACTGGAAGCTTACGGCGTCTGGACGCTCGCCGCTTCGCTGGTCGCCCTGGTCGCGGTGGCCGAGTCGGCACTGAATCTCACCACGATCGTTTTTGTCGCTCGCGACCGCGACGAACCGCGGGATGTCACAGCATCGCTGACCTTTTTAAGCGCCCTCACCATCGTCATGGCTACCGTGCTGTCCGTCGGACTTTACTTCGATGCCGAACTGATTGCCGCACAATTCAGCAAGCTCACCGCACTGCAATGCACGGAACTCGCGGCAGCGCTGCGTCTCGGAAGTGCGTGGGTTTGGACGCGTTTGATGCAGCAACTCGCGCTGGGCGTACAGCAGGGATTTCAGCGCTACGGACCGATGAATGTGCTGCTCACGCTGCAATCCAGTGCAGCAAATCTCGGCATGATTGTACTGGCAAATCGCGGTGGCCAGACCGTCGAGTTCATGCACTGGCAGGTCTGGGTCAGTGCGGCAGGTCTGCTGATCCATGGTGCCTACGCAGCGCTGCTACTCGGTCCGGCTCGCCTGAAACCCGCTTGGAACCGTGCGCGCGCGCGCGAGGTGGGAACTCAAGCGTGGTGGACCTGCCTCTCGACACTCGGTTCACAGATTTTCAGCCAGGCTGACCGTCTCGTCGTGGGCAGCATTCTCGGCGCTTCGGTGGCTGCCATCTACGCGGCAATCACCTCCGTTGCAGGGCAAATCAATTCGCTCTCGGCGATCGGCGTGCAACCTCTGCTGCCGGAAGTCAGCCGGTTGCTCGCCGCACAGGACGCCGTGTACGCGCGGCCGCGGCTCCGTCGCGCGTTGGAGGCTAATGCGATCGTCGCGCTGGCGCTCGCGGTGATTTTCTTCGCGTTTGCCGCGCGGATTCTGGCGCTGATGCTGCCGGGGCTTCCTGTCGACGATTTCGTTCTTCCGTTCCGATTGGCGATGGTGATTTACGCGCTCTACTCGCTCAATGCGACCGGCTACATGCTGTGCCTGGGCCTGAAAGCCACGCGCGAAACTGCAGCAATCGTCCTTTGCAGCGCGCTGCTCGCGATCGCGTCTATTGCGCTCGGCGCGTCCAAGTTTGGGCTGAACGGCGCAGTGGCCGGAAACGCCGGCTATCAGTTGGCGTGGCTGCTGACCATTCTCGGTTTCAGCCTCGCGCATGTGACCTCGCGGATGTGGTTGGGCTGGCTGGCCCGTCCGATGGTTGCTTTCGGTCTCGGAATTCCGCTGTGCTGGCTCGCGCCGAACGACGCTTCGCGCGTGCTCGCGTGCGGTGTTAGCATCATCGCCATGTTTGGTCTCTCCGATTTCCGCGTCGCCGTGATGAATAAACTCTGGCGCGTGCGTTGCATTTTAAAACCAGGTCTGGCGAATTTTACTCTTCCGGACGGCTCTAAATTCGTCTATCCAGCCGATTCAATTATCGGGTTCTGCCTGTTCAACGGGTCGTTCGAGGGCGCGGAACTACGATTCATCCGGGAACGTCTGAAATCCGGCGGAATCTTCGTCGATATCGGAGCCAACGGCGGCATTTTCACCGTCGTTGCCGCGCGCGTGGTGGGACCCGAAGGCCGTGTCATCGCCTTCGAGCCCGATCCGCGCAACGTTGAACTGCTGCGGCGAAATGTCTCTTTAAATCAACTGACCAATGTTACGATCGTCTCGAAAGCTGTCAGCGCCTCGGCGGGCACGGCATCGCTGGCGATCTCCACCGATGGCGCGATGAACTCGCTGGCCAAAACTGCCCACGCCGGACAGAAGATTGAAAAGTGGGAATCCGTCGAAACCACTACGCTTGACGCGGCACTGAAAGAGCTGAATGTGGCCCGCGTCGACGTGCTCAAGATCGATGTCGAGGGCGCGGAGCGTCTGGTGCTGGAGGGTGCGCACGAAACCCTGGCACGTTGTCGCGACGTCACGCTCTTTTTTGAAGCCGTCGATGTCGCTGCGTACAGCTTCCATTACACGGCACGCATCCTTTTAAGCGATCTGCATCGGCAAGGATTTGTCCTTCGTCATTTCGACGGCGAGCGCTTGGTCACGACTCAAAATCTGGAGGATCCGCGACTGGGCCAGGACATTTACAATTTCGTCGCGGAGCGTCCGCCAATCGAGTGACCGGATTCGCATTTGAGCACTGCCGATTTGTGATAAAAGAAATGGTGGAAATACAGCTCTAAACGGGAACCTGCGAACTCAACACGCTTCAAGGACGCGCTTCTTGCAAACACTCGATCGCGAAACCCGCACGCTCCTCTTCGAGTCACCTGCGTTCGCCGGCACCGCGCCGCTGCCACGGCTCCGCCGTGGCGCGGACGCCCTGCTCGATCTGATCTTCCCGCCGCATTGTAGTTCCTGCGGCATTCCGCTGCAGCCGGCGCAGAATAAGGTGCTCTGCCTCGCCTGCGCCACGCGCGTGCGCTGGATCGGCTCCGACCGCTGCAGCCGCTGCGGCGATGCAGTGGGCCTGGGTTCGGGCATGGTCGCGGAATGCGGTTCGTGCCGCTCGTTTCCGCCGCGTTTCATCGAAGCGATTGCAGCGGCCGCCGTCTATTCTGAGGGACCGGTCCGCGACGTTGTGCTCGCGCTGAAATTTGGACGCAATATCCACGTCGCTCATTTGATGGGAGAGATTCTGGCGCGCCGCATCGAAGCCACAAAGCTGATTCAGCCCGATTGTATCGTGGTGCCTGCGCCGCTGACGCGGCGGGGTCTGCGCGAACGCGGCTTTAATCAGGCCGAAGAGCTCGCGCGCCGCGTCGCCGGACGCTTGAAGCTGCGCTGCGAACCGGCGCTGCTCGAAAAGATCCGCCCCACTCCAGCCCAGGCCACGCTGGGCCGTGAAAGGCGCCGCGTCAATCTCGATGGCGCATTCGCATGCAATTCCAAACTGGCCAGGCGCTTCGCCGCCTCTTCCATTCTGCTTATCGACGACGTGATTACGACCGGCAGTACCGTTTCCGAATGCGCGCGCACGCTGCACGCAGCCGGAATCAAAAATATCCGCGCAGCATCCTTCGCGCGCGGGTAACGTCGTAGCGAGCAGAGCGGAGAAAATCAGGTCATGTCGAAAGTGCGCCGTTTTCGCGTGGAATCATTGGAGCATGTCGGCCCGGGCGATGCGCTGATCCTGCCGCCGGACGAGCTTCGCCATGCCCGCGTGCTGCGCCTGGATCACGACGCGCCGATTGAATTGTTCGACGGCGCCGGCCGCAGTGCCACTGCGGTCCTCACCACAACGGCCGGGGAATACGCCGCGCGCATCCAGTCCGTCAATCAACCGCAGACAAATGTCCATCGGCTTGCCATCGCTGCGGCCTGGCCGAAAGGCAAACGCGCCTCAGTATTGGTTGAAAAGTGCAGCGAGCTGGGTCTTGATCGCCTGATCCCCATACATTACTCGCGCAGCGTGGTGACGAAAGACGACGAGGCCGAAGGCGTCGCTCGGCTGCGGCGCATCGCCGACGAAGCGGCCAAGCAGAGCGGCCGCAATGAACCGCTGCAGATTTCCGCGGAGATTTCGTTTGCGAAGGCCATCGAGCTCGAAGCGCAGAGCTCGCTGGCATTGATTGCCGAACCGCGAGCGGAAATGAGCCTTGTCGACCTACTTCAAGCAGAGCGCTCAAATCTGGTCTCTCGATCGGTGCTGATATTTATCGGACCTGAAGGCGGGTTTTCGCCGGAGGAGTTGGCGCTGGGAAAGACGCACGGATTGCGACAGGTAAAACTGGCAAGGAACGTGCTTAGAGTAGAAACAGCGGCGATTGCAGCGTGTTCCATCACTCGTGCAGTCCTGGATTGACCATAATTTTATGCCACTACGACACGGTAGACGGCTGGTTCAGCGCAAACGGCGACAACGCCTTGTCGATGTGACAAAACTTGCCCAAAGCAATCCCGATTCGCTCGCTCACAACCTGCTCCATGCTCCCCGGCATTTAAAAGATCAACGCCAGCGCCGCGAAATCTGGGACCTCTTTCAGCAGCTGGGCGGCGACGCTGTGATTCGTCGTGCCGTCGCCACGATTCTGCACGCGCGGTCGTTCAAGGAACTCGAAGCCGTTCTGCATGCAGCCACGGTTGACAGTTGGTATGAAACCGGCGCGGCCATCGCGCAGCGTTTCCACCGCGAAGCGGCGCGCGTAGAACACGCCACGCCGGACGCCGAAGCGATTGAGCGAATCCGGGCGCTCGTCGATGCGGCATGTTCGATCAAAGCGCCGCTGCGCGAAAACGACATTCGTACGCTCTTGCAGCACCATTCGCCGAAGTTGCGCGAGATCGCCGCGCTGGCGATCTGGAAACTCAAGCGCCGCGAACTGCTCGTCGAATGCCTGCCGCTCTGCTGGGAGCTGAGCCCCGCGCGCATTCCCGCCGCCGAAGCACTGGGCGCGCTGGGCGAGAGCGAACACGCCGGGGAACTCTGGTCGCGAGCATTGGCCGCACGGCGCGCGCACCGACAGGTCCGTTTGCAACATCTGCTCACACCACTGGGCCGCATGGGCGCATTCGACATTCAATTTGTGCTGCGCGCGTGGATTATTGAAGACGCCACGGTCTCCGCCGCGTCGATCTGGGTGTACGCGGAAGCATGGAGCCACCTGACGGCCGCGAAATTCGCCGCCGGGGCGTGTGATCGCAAGGAAGCGATCGACGATCTGCGCTGGTTCTTGAATGTGGCCGGGCTGGGCCGTCCGGGAAAAAATCCGCCGCTGCCCGCGCAGGGCAACCACGACTACCTCTTTATCGCACGCGAACTGGCGCGGCTGGGGGCGAATGCGGAATCCGAAGCGCTGCTGGCACGCTTCGCCGCGCAGGGCATTCCCGACGTCGATCATTTTCCCGACCTGCTCTTCCCCGGCCTGCGGGGTTACGTCCCCGATGATTCCCACGCGGCGAGGCTGCTGTGGATGGCGGTGATGGGCAATCCCAACGCACAGGAACGACTCCTGGAACAATGGCAGGCGGAACTCTTCAAAGCACGCCTGCCCGATCACTGGTCGCTACACGCATGGCTGGATTCCAACCGCGTTCTGGCGATGCTCCGCCGTGCGTTGCGCAGCAAGGCGCCGGGCGTATTGCGGCATGTCTTGAGCCTTCCCATGACCGACACCGTCGCGGCCGGTATTCGCGCGCACGTCGAACGGCTGGCGCGCGCGCACCCCAGCGCGGTGGTCCGCTGGAAAGCACGGCGCGTGCTGCCGACGCTTCCGCGCAAAAACGACAAGGCTCTGGAGCCTGAATTGGACGTGCGTTGGATTCGGCTCGATGCAGCCGTGCTCTCCGGCGTACCGCGCGGCCGTAAGAAGGCGAAGTCACTGAGCGAGGGAACTCCAGGCTTGCCCGCCGGACTGCTCCCGCCGCTCCATCCGGGACGTGGATTGCGATTGGAACTTCACGGCTTGAAGGCCGATCAGCGCGACGCGCTCCTACGTCATCTGCGCGTTGCGACGGTCGACCGCGCGCTCGACCGTCCGCTCGCGCAGGGGCCCTCGCTGGAAGAGCGCCCCGACATTCGGGCGGTTCGCGAACTGCCGGCGCCGGAGAACGAGATCGATCAGCGCATGTCGGAACTCGCGCAGGCCGTCATGCAATATTGGGGCGAAGGCGACGATCTGCTGACGCTCGATGAAGAAGGCATCGGCCTGATCGCCAGCGCCGTCTTTGCCGACGCCGCGTCGCTCGACGACGACGACCTGGAAGCGTGCGGCGCATTTGTGGGAGAAGCGCTGCGCAAGCATGTCGGCGGAAACTGGTCGGGCTTTGACGGACATTACGTGCTCGAAGTCGGCAGCGAGTCGCTTGACCCACATGCATGGGTGCGCGAAATCTGCAGTCGCAAGGACATCGTCGACGGCGCCGAATGGCTGGCCACGAAATTCGTCGATGCGATTTTGCGCCTCGGTCCACATAAACGCGCCAGCGCACGGCAGGATCCCGGCGACGCTTGTGAACGGATTCTTACGGATCTCTGCAACCGGCCCAGGAACACGCCGATGGCAGAATTGCTGCGCGAAGCCCGCTCGCTCTCGTACCGGCTCGACACCGAACACTGGCCGTCGGTGCTGCTCTCGCTCGATCCGCTGCTCGGCAATGTCGGCGTCAACCGTGTGCTCGCCGCCGTCGCGATATACTCGCCTCCCGAATATTTCGGACGCTTGTGGAGCCGCTGGGGACGCGCGCGCCGCGAAGAGACTGGGATCGTCAACGCGATGGTCGAGGCGATGGCCTGCGCCGCTGAACGGGACGATCTGGAAGCGATGCCCAATTGGACGCAACAACCGCTGCAGGCGCGGTTGAGTTTCCTCAATACGTTGCGCAAACGCATGGATTCTAAAGTCTGGCGACAGGTGTTGTTGCTGCTACTGCGCCAGCGCGCCGCCGCCGGCGATCGCGAAGGCGTGGCGTGGTGCCTGTTCAGTTACCGCTACGAATTCACTGACTGCCTGCCGCTGCTGCAGGTGTTCCTCGACATGAGCGTCAGCGCGCGACAGACTGTACTGCGCGGCACGCTTCACTGCTCGCGCAAGGAATTGAAACTCAACCGTCCGTTCTGGGCCGAGGCGCTGCGCGACCCGGCGGCGCCGGTGGTCCGCGCGGCGCTCGATGCCGCAGCAACGCACCGCGCCCGCGCGCTGCGTAAGCTGATCGAAGCGCTCGCACAGGACAAACGCAAAGACGTGGCGCTGGCCGCCAACAAACTGCTGCAGGTCTGGCGCGGATAGGCGGCGTTCTGTACAATCCCCGTGAACTAATTCTTAAGCACGCGGGGAACAATCATGGGCAGCGCACCTCCGTATCCCATTATTGATATTCACACGCATCTCGAATCCGGCGGACCTGTTCCATCCGAAGTGGAGATGGAAACGATGATACGGCTCGCCCGGCGCCACGGCGTGGAGCACAGTGTTGTGCTGGGAAATCTGATTTCTGTGGGCGGCTGGAATCCGCAGCCCGAGCATGTAACGACCGTCAATTCCAACACGCTTGCCGCAATGAAACGACATCCGGAATTCTTCACCGGATTCTGCTACGTCAACGTCAGCCACCCGCCGGAATTCACGCTCGGAGAAATCGAACGCTGCGTCGTCCGCGGCGGGATGAAGGGCTTGAAATTCTGGGTCGCGGTGAAGGCCACCGATCGCCGTCACGATCCAATTCTCCGCCGCGTCGAGGAGCTGAACGTCCCGATCCTTTACCACGCCTGGTACAAGCAGACCCCTAACGTGGAGGAAACGGGAGAATCCACGCCCGCGGAAGTCGCAGACCTGGCGCGGCGCTTTCCGAAAGTCACAATCATCATGGCGCATCTCACCGGGGATGGCGCGCGCGGCGTACTCGACATCGCCGATTGCCCGAATGTGCTGATCGATACGTCCGGCGGGCAGCCAGAGGCCGCGCTCGTGGAGTACGCGGTGCGGCAACTTGGCGCGGAGCGCGTGATTTACGGCTCCGATTGGCCCATCCGAGACTTCGGCACGCAGGTCGGCCGTGTCCTCGGCGCGGCATTGACGCCGGAGCAGCTCCGCCTGATCCTTCACGATAACGCCGTGCGCGTACTCCGCTTCAATCCGGTACCTCAATTGGCACAGGAGGCACGCCGATGACTCCGCTTGTCGATACCAGCGTTTTCTGCGGTCACTGGCCGTTCCGCCAGCTTGCGCAGACCGAATTCGAAGGCCTGAAGGTTCATCTCAAGCAACATGGCGTGACCCAGGCTTGGGTTGCCGCGGTGGAATCTGTGCTCCTGCCCGATCCCATGGAGGGTAACGAGCCGCTGCTCACTTCCGTTTCAGCCGATCCGTTTTTTGTGCCCTTCGCGGTGATTGACGTGTCGCTGGCGACCTATCTCGACGATGCGGCCGCTTGCCTGAAAAATTGGCGTTGCGGCGGCTTTAAGCTCCTGCCCAATTACCACTCCTTTCCGGTCAACGATGCACGCGTAACAAAACTGCTCGAGATGGCCGCCGCCGAAAATGTGCCGGTGAGCTTCCAGCTCCGTATGGTCGATGAGCGCGCGCACCACCCGCTGATGAAAGTGCCCGGAGTTCCGGCGGCGGACGTTGCCGCCCTGGCAGCCGCGCATCCGAAGAACCGCTTCCTCGCCTGCGGAGCGTATCATGCGGAACTCAAGCACCTGCAGAGCGCCGCGAAAAATCTATGGGTCGAACTTTCGTCCGTTGAATCCGGTGAGTCTCTGGTCAACGCGCTCAAGATCGTCAGTGGCGAGCGGATCGTCTTTGGCAGCCACTCGCCGTTCTATTACTTCGAAGCGGTTGCGGAAAAGCTGAACGTCGGCAGCGATGTTTCCCCTGAAACGCTCCGCCGCGTACGGGAACTCAACTCGGCCGAGTTGCTGGGTCAGGCCTGACGCGGTTACTGCGCGAGCTTCACATCAATAGCGCCCCAGTACGACAAATCTCGTCGGCCGTGCTTTCGTGCTTCCTCCAGCATGAACGCAATCGAACGCGTAATTTTCTGCGTGGCCACGATTTGATTTTTGTAGCTGACCTTGATCTCCTGATCGAGGTCGAGCATCTCGTCGTCAACGAAAATCCGGAACGCTCGGACCAACGCGGCGCTGTCGAGCACCACGGTGTTCTTGGCTTTATCGAGATGTAGATCCAGCTCACGTGCTTTGCGCCACATGCGGCGGTGGTCGACGATGATCTCGCCGCCTTTCTCCACCATTGTTTTCAAATCGCGCGCTCTGTCCAGATCGCCGCTTGGATAGTCGACGACTTTCATAATGTTCAGCACGTTGAACATATACGGGACATTTGCGGCCTCGTCAGCGCGGGTGATCTCGACGTAGTGATGCCGCAGTCCCTGCTCGTCCTCCTGCGAGGCCAGCACTACGCGATCGGGGTAGCGCGAGCGTTTTTTGTCCTCGAAAAATTTCACGGCATCCGCGGCGATGTTGGGATTTGAGCCGTGATCACCATTGGGATCGATCGCGTACGTGAGGGGAAGTTTGAGCGCCTCGGCCAGTTCCTTCTCGTGGAGTACTACCGCATTCGGCACCAACTGATCGCGCGCGCCGCTCCACGAATAGAGCGGCACAGTGAAAAGATTTTTGTACTGCGCCTCCAGCGAGGGATCCAGCGGCGCGCCAGAATCCGAACAAGCCGCCGCGAATCGGTCGGGTTGAAAAATTGCCAGACGCTTGGCGCCTGCGCCGCCCATACTCAATCCCGTGATATACACGCGGTCGGGATCGACGCGGTAATGTGTCAGCGCCCATTCGAGCGCCGCGAAAACCTGCCCGCGACCCAGAACGGAAGGCCCATATGCGTGCGCGTGATTGGCCCACGGCGCGATGAGGATATAGCCGGCTGCGATCTCGTCCTTCAGCCAGAAATTCATGTACTGATCGCCGTTGTTCAGCGTGCCGTGCAGCAGCAGAATCACCGGCCACTTCTTCCTGCTGGTGTAACTTTCCGGAACGTGCGCCGTGAAATTGACGATGCCGCCCTCGACGCCGTTCACGGGAGTGCGCATGCGAAAGCGGCCGGTCTTCAACTCCGCGCCCAGCGCATACGGACCGCTCTGCAGAATTGCGCGCACCATTTGCGGCTCGAGTTTCAGGTCCTGCAATTCGTCGAGCCACAGTTTGCGCTTGGCCGCATCATTCACCCGCAGGTAGCCGATGATCAGCGCCTCCGCGCGCTGCACGGATTTCGCGAGCGCCGCGTCGCCTTTTAAATCCAGATCCGCGCCGTACCACGCTTGCAGCGCTTCGACCGCCAGGTGCCGTTCGATCGGCAACTCGTTGCGATTCTGCTCTTCGCTGGTATCGAAATCCGGATCGGGGCGCCCAAGAATTGCTTTTTCAGCGTCCGATGCGCCGTCAATTTTCACAACGTCTGAGCGCGGAATGATGCGGCGCGCGGTGCCGGATTTCGTGGTTTGCAGGACCGAGTAGAAATCCCACTCGACGTTTTGAATGTCTCCGCTGAGCGTTGAGCCGTCCTTCAGTAATACCGTCGCTGCGTGAAGAGGCAGCATTGCGAGTATCAGGAAGGTCAATGCCGCGCGAACCCGCATACTGTGCTGCTCCATCGATTCAGAATCTCAGGAGTTCGACGATTTCGCTGCGTTTTAATTACGGCTTTTTTGGCCCCATGACTTCGCTTGCCGCCGCCGCGATTTTGGCAAGGTCCAGGGACGCATCCGGATCCAGCTTCTCCGGAGCAATCGGCTCTACATCAATTCCAGGCGCGGCCGCCGGGTAGCTCGTGATCGATACGCCATCGAGCGTCAGCACCTGTGGCGCGGACCACGACACGCTGGACAGGCCTTCGATCTCTTTGCGTTCCGGCGCACCGACGAGGTGAATCAATTTCGCGAATCCGGCGGTCGATTTCTCCTTGGCTTGCTCGAACGTGACCCAGGCGGTCTGAATGTCGAACGCATCCTTGTCTGCGCGCGGTGACAGTTCGGGCACGCAGATCGGCTTGCCGAATCCCTCGCTCGATTTTCCAAGAAACGCCGACAGCGAGCAGAGGATGCTCTGCGGAATCGGCGTTTCTCCATTGAGCGGCGTGCTGTCTTTCGTGGTCTCGCCTCCGACGGTCGCCTCCCATTTCAGCACGTCTTTCTCCACGCGCATGGAACAGGATTCTTCCGTCACATCGTCTTTCTTCTCAGCGAGATTTTTAGTCGTCTCTTTCCAGCGTAACGTGCCGGAAACCAGCCCGAGCCGGCTGTTGAGGAGGTATGTCCCTTTATAGTCATAGATCCGCGCCGAATCGTCGTCGGCCTGCGCCGAGCGGGCTTCTTCCGTTAGTTTGTAGACCGCGCCGCCTTCGCCCTTCGCGTCTTCCAGCGTCGTAATTCCGTGTCCGCAACGCACGCCGTTGATCTTGATCACAAACGCATTCTTGCCCAGCGCAGCGGGAATGAGTTCCTTGACGTCGCGTACGATTTTTCCGCGCTCCAGCGCCGCCTTGATCTCCGTGCCGGACGGCTTTTCGCTGGCCGCAAAAATTCCGGAACAGAGCAGTGTCATGGCCAGAATTACATGTCGCATTCGGACTCTGTCTCCCGCAGGTAAACGACGGACGACGCTGCGCCCTACTTCTTCACGTCTTTCGGCGCCGCTTCGTCCTGCGGCAGATCTTTCGCTTCAAGCTTCTTGAACAGTACTTCCGGCTTGTTGATTATCGCGCCGGGCTTAACCACATCTTCAGCGCGCAGGTTCGAACTTCCGGCCGCAAATGCATTCTCGAGGCCGAAGTTTTTCAGGATTGCCGCGGCGCTCTTGGGCAGGAACGGGCGGAGCATCAAGCCGATCGCCGCCGCGCGGCACAGACAGACATAGATCAGCCGGTTGCATTCCGCCGGATCGCTCTTGATCGACTTCCACGGCGCGTTGGAATCGAAGTACACATTGCCCGCGCGCGCGCTGGCGATCACGGTGGAGATCGCGTTGCGGAACTGAAAGCCATCCAGCAGCACGCCCGTCGTCGACACAGCCGTCTGCGTCTCCGCTGCAAACGCCGAATGAGTGCCCAGATCGCTCACCTCAGGAACCTTCGCTCCGAGCTTGTTGACCGCGAACGTCACCACGCGATGAACATAGTTGCCGAGGATGTCCGCGAGTTCGCCGTTGTAGCGCTGCAGGAAATCGTCCCATGTGAATGTGCTGTCGCTGCCCTCCGGCGCGACGGCCGTGAGGTAGTAACGCAGCGCTTCACTGCCGTACTTTTCGGCAAACCAGCCGATCTCGATGATGTTCCCGCGCGATTTGCTGAACTTGTCCTCGCCGAGATTCAAAAATTCATTGGAGACAACTTGTGTGACGAGCTGGTACGGCTTCTCGCCTGCCGGCACATCTTCGTTCGCGCCGATCTGCATCGCAGGCCATGTGATCGCATGGAACGGAATGTTGTCCTTGCCGATGAAGTTGATGATCTCCGCATCGGGATTCTGCCAGAACTCCTTCCAACGCTCCGGCGTTCCTTCCTTCGCGAATAACTGTTGCGTAAACGTGACGTACCCGATCGGCGCGTCGAACCAGACGTACAGTCGTTTGCCTGGAGCGTCAGCATCTTCGGGCAACGGGATTTCCACGCCCCAGCTTGTATCGCGGGTGATCGCGCGCGGCTGCAGGCCGCGCTTCAGCCACGAATTCGCTTCGCGTTGCGCATTGACGCGCCACGTCTGCGGCGTGCCGTCGGCGTGCGTCGCCACCCACTGTTTCAAGCGGTCGGAGAACGCGTCGAGCTTCAAAAACCAATGCGCCGTCGACTTCAGCACCGGCGTCGAGCCGTCGCCTTCGATCGCAACTCGCGGCTTGATCAACTCCGTGACTTCGTACGTGCTCCCGCATTTATCGCACTGATCGCCGCGCGCATTGGCGTCGTGGCAGACGGGGCATTCTCCTTCAACGTAACGATCGGGCAGGAACATCTTCGACTTTTCGGAGTACAACTGCTGCGTCGTGCGTTTCTCGATGTAGCCCTTGTTGTAGAGCCGCGTGAAAAATTGCTGGGTCAGCGCATGATGTTCGGCGCTGGATGTGCGCCCCCAGATATCGAACTTCACATCTGCTGCTTCGAAGGCTGCGCCGTTGGCGGCGTGGAATTCGTCAACCACCAGTTGCGGCGTGGTTTTGCGTTTCAGCGCCGTGAGCGTGATCGGGACGCCGTGTTCGTCAGAGCCGCAAATGTAGCGGACGTCGCAGCCCTTCAGCCGCAGCCACCTCACGTAAATATCAGATGGAAGATAAGCGCCCGCGAGATGCCCGATGTGGACGCGCCCATTGGCATAAGGTAGCGCGCTGGTTACGAGAACTTTTTTCAATGCAGCAGTGCCTCCGGTTCAACGCATGCCAGGCATGCGGAACTGGAAGTATACCATGGGCGTTATGGGATGTCATTCGCCTCTACGCATCGTCGCTCGGTCTCACGTGGAGCAGTGGCTAGTTTTTGAAGGAGCCGCCCAATTTGGGCTTCGACGTCAGCTTCACTTCGAATGTGGCTGCGTAGTAAGTACCATCAAGAACGATCGTCGTGGCCAGATCGACAAGCGACGTCGCGCCAATGTTGGGATTCATGCCCCAGACTGAAGACCACGTTCCCGCTTTTAGCGCAATGGTGAAGGAGACGTTGCCGCCTTGAAAGAGCGATTTGGGCGTGGTCTTGCTGTGGAGCACCGGTTTGAATTTCAGGCTCGCGACGCTCGCTCCATTGGCCGATTTCGCATGGCCGGTGCTTGTAAGAGTGAAGTCGACGGTGGCTCCATTGAGAGTGACTGAAAGCACTTTGCCAGCGGGCGAGAATCCCCTGGCGACGTTCGGGATGACTCCCGAAAGTACTGCGGAATCATGTCCGGCTGCCGGTTTTACGACGCCTTGTACTTTGGTCATCGTTATCGGGATTGGATTTCGTGCGGTGCCCGCAGCGCCCACGTCATTCGGTGTGCCGACCCCGCCGACAGTTCCAGCGCCCGACGCCGTCACGGTGACGATGGCCGACTGAGTCACGGGTGTGTAGTCGAACGAGTCACTCGGTGTGAAGACGACGGTCACGGTGTGAGTCCCAACCGTCAGAACGGTACCGTTGCCTGGCGTGTAGGCGAAGGTGCCGGCGACATTCGCGGTCGCATTGAGCTGCGCGGCACTGAGGGCGGTCCCCACGGGGATCGCTGGGGGATTGGGCCACGTGACGACCGGCGTTGCCTTGTTGACCTGGAGAGTCACCCGCGCAGGTGTGGTGGCATACAGTGCTGTGTTGGTGGGCGTAAATATGGTGGTGAGCGTTTGGGCTCCCACGGCGAGCACGGTTCCAGTGGTTGGCAAGTACGCGAACGCTCCGGGGACATTTGCGGATGCACTGAGCTGCGTGGCGCCGAGCGCGGTTCCGAAAGTAATCGCAGCGGGATTGGTCCATGTGATGATTGGCGTGACTTTATTCACCAGAATTGAAACCGTCGCCGTCGCGGTGGAATACGCTGTAGTATTGGTTGGAGTAAAGGTAACGGACAGCGTCTGTGTACCCGCGCTCAGTACAGTCCCGCTGGCGGGCGTATAAACGAACGTCCCCGGCACGCTTGCAGTGGCGTTAAGCTGCGTCGCGCTGAGCGCTGTGCCTGCGGTAATCGCTGCGGGGTTGGCCCAGGTGATCGTCGGGACGACTAAATTCGTTACGGTTAACGTTCCTGCCACGTAGGTGATCGCGTAATTTGTGCTGACGACGCCGCTGACATTAACCGGGTACGTTCCAGCGGGACTGGCGGCGGTCGCTGTCGTCGTCAGCGTTGCCGCGATGCTGAGCGAGGCAACAGAGTCGTTGTTGACGAATCCAGAGTAGCTGGCCGTCAAGGCTGGCAGTGGCGCGCCGATTTTCTTGGTCTTCGCGTCAGCAGTAATCGTCAGCGGAGCCTTGTTCACCGTGAGCGTAACCGTCTGGGTCACGTTGGTATAATTCACGACATCCGTCGGCTTGAATGTAACCGAAAGTGTTTGGGCGCCTGCGTTCAACACAACGCCGCTGGCGGGCGTATAGACAAACGTTCCCGGCACGCTCGTCGTGGCATTGAGTTGCGTGGCGCTCAGCGCGGTTCCGTAAACCACCGCCGCTGGATTGCTCCAACTCACGACGGGAACGGTCTTGGCGCTCGTGACCGTCACAATTGCAGAGGTCGTCGTTGCGCCGGAGTTGTCCGTAGCTACTGCAGTCAAACTGTAGGTGCCGGCCGGAACCGAATTCCACGTGAGCTTAAAAGGACTGCTGGTAGCCGTTCCGATCAGAGTTGTGCCCTGATAAAAATCAACTTTCGATACTGTTCCATCAACATCTCCAGCGGTGGCGGTCAGGACGATGGGCGAGAGCGCCGCGAACGATGCATTGTTCACTGGCGATGTGATGGCAACAGTCGGAGGAATATTGGTGTGTGAGACGGTGATTGAAATCATCCCCGCGGCGCTGAACAGCTTGCCGTCGCCGATTCTGAACAGAAACGCATCGGGACCCGAATAGTAGAGCGTCGGGGTGTAAATTAAATTCGGAGGCGTGCCGGTCAACACGCCGTGTAAAGGCTGGGTCAGCACTTCGAAATACAGCGGATCATTGTTGGGATCAGTCCCGAACAACGCAATCGGCAGCGGCACATTGTCAGGCGTGCTTAGCGCTTGAAATGCGGCGACTGGCGGCAATTCCGGCAGCGTAACTGTAAACGTGAGGGTTCCGGGCGTGCTGTCGAGTACGCCATCGTTGACTTTATAGGTAATGGTGTCGGTCCCGACGAAACCAGCATTGGGCGTATAGGTCAATGCATTTCCCATCCAGGTAACGATGGGTCCACTGAACGTGCCGTGCGCAGGTCCGCTGATAATCGAATAGGTCAACGGATCGCCATCGACGTCGCTCCCCGCCTCATAGACCACTACTGGATAACCGCTTTGAACGGCGGCGCTGGAGCTATTGCAAGTGGGTGCGGAATTGGCGGCGTGAATAGTAAGGTTGACGATAGCCGGCGCACTCGATGCCTTCCCATCGCTGACGCTGAAGGTAAACGCATCAGACCCGGTGTAGTTCAGCGCCGGCGAATACGTCAGATTGGGCGGGGTGCCGCTGAGCGATCCGTGTGCGGGCGAAGAAATCGTGTACGTCAGCGGATTATTGTCCGGGTCTCCAGCACTCAGTTGAATCGCGCGAGCATGGTTGGCATACGTGGCGAGGTTGGAATTGTTCGCGTAGGGCGGTGAATTGACCGGGGTGATTGTAATACTGACCGTGGCGGTATTGCCGTCCATGATCCCGTCATTAGCCTTGAACGTAAACGAGTCGGTCCCACCCGCGACATAGGGCGTGTAGATCAAATTCGGAAGGGTTCCGGTAAGCCCCCCAAGACGTGGCACCGTGACGATGGAATACGTCAGCGGATTGCTATCCGGGTCGGTCGCTGTCAGGGTGAAATTCACCGCGGTCGTGCTCGGCGTGGTGACGCTCTGGTTGTTCGCGACCGGTGGCCGATCTGCACCAATAACCGTCACGTTTACGACCGCGGTGTTGCTTTGCAGTCTGCCGTCGCTGGCTTGAAATTGAAAGACGTCGGTGCCTTGATATCCCGCGGCCGGTGTGTACGTCACGGTGTTCCCGGCAAGAGACACAGTTCCATGCGCTGGAGGAAGGACGACGGAGTAGCTCAATGCATCCCCGTTGGGATCCGTCGCTGCGAGCACGATCGACTTGGCGGTGTTAGTACTGGTCGTGACCGACTGACCCACCGCGCTGGGCGGCAGGTTCCCGGCGGCAGCGACGCGTTCAAAACGCAGATTGTCGAGCTCCAGATTCAGATCCTGGACCGGCGTGCCCAGCTTGATGGCCAGCGAGACGAGTTTGGCCGGATTGACGCCGCCAAAGGCGCTCAGCGGCAACAGAATTGAATGGGCAAAAACGGATTTGAAGCCGCCGACGGGCACGCTCAAGGTCAGCGGCATCTCTGCGCTGGCGCCCGTGGCATCACGCAACTGAATGGTCAGTGGAAAGGTACTGGGGACACTTTGCCCGACAGTTCCTTTTTGCGAGATCTCGAATGCAACGTAATTGTAAAACGATGCGTCCAGCGGCAGGGCTACATCGCCCAGCGTTTCATTGACAGCCCCCGGAGGCGCGCCGGCGGTCTGGGTGATATGCAAATGCTGGTACTGCGGATGAGCCACGACCGCCTGCTCCGCAGTGTTGGGCGCCGTCGTACTGTTAAGGTACGGAATGCCCAGGCTGGTGTTCAATGAGGAAGTTACGGGCAGCCCCAATTTATTTGTGATCAGAGAACTGCTGGAGAAGTCATCGATCATCAACTGACCGGCCCAGCCGGGTCGCACCGCGGCCAGCGCGCCATTATACGGCGAGATCGATCCGGCCTGCTGCAACGCAAACGGCGTGTACAGGTTCGCGCCCGCGCCCACATCATCCAGCAGATACCGTTTGAAAAAGGAAACGATGTGGTGCGCTGAGTTGCGAAGGGTGTAGTCGCTGACATCCTGCACGGGAGAGTAAAACTGGTAGTTCCAGCCGACATTCAAAAAATTCTCATGGAGGGCGTTGTTGAAAGTCGCCATAAATCGCGGTCCGGTAAACGCGCCTTCGAACTCGATGCAGGAATTCGTGTACGACGAAATCCCGCCCTTCAAAATCATCAATGGATTGGCTGGAAACGGATGCGGCTGCGAGAAGCATTGGAAGTAATTATTCCATTCGTCCACGTTATTGAGAAGCGACATGTCGTCGATGAACACAAACGCACGCGCCGGGGATTGGAAGACATTCAATTCTGTCGTCGCACCACCCCAGGAATGTCCGACCAGGCCAATGGCGTCGCGGTTGACATGGCCGAAGTATTTCGAGGCGCTGGACAGGTCCAGTTGCAGCAACGTTTCGTACCCGCGGCGTTGGTAGATCTGCCATTCGTACCAGACCGAGCTGGTCGCACCATCCCATTGCGGCCGCGTCGGAGCGATGACGATGAATCCGTAGCTGGAAATGATTTTCAACACCTGCGTGTAATCAGTGCCCTGGTAGCTGTTGCCATGCATCCAGGAAATCACGGGAAATCGGCCGGCGGCCAACTGCGCGCCATTCCCGGCCAGCGCAGGATACGAAATGAGCGCCGGGGCGCTGAGTGCACGCGTGTACGGTAGTTCACCCGCCGCAAAACTGATCGTCGTGGTTTCCTGCGTGACGGCATACGGCCCCTGGCCGTCGTAGTACGCCGGAGCGAGCGTCTCGCCGCCCGCCGGCATGACCATTAAATGAATGACGTACGTCAGACTGCCCACCTGCACCGCAAACGTGTTGGGTCCGGATACGGTCGGAATACCCGAGATGACTCCCGTGACCGGATCGAGCGTCAGGCCCGCCGGCAACGTCTGGTTCACAAGAAGTTGAAAACGATCGGTGGGAAGATGAGGAATGACAATCTCGCGCGTGTAACTCTTATTGGCAATGGCGTCGGGAAGTTCACGATGATGGTGGTAGGTGTATTGCGACCCGACGACTTGCGATTGACTCGCGTGCACAACGTTGAAGGCCAGGGAAAGCGTCAACAGCAGGAAAAAGGCGAACCGGCTCATGGCGCTGCCTCCAGATGTGTGCGGCTAGTGCGGATTGGGTTCCGTATTGAGTTCCAGGACACGAATGGCAGTAAAAAAGGGTTTCAGACTTGTGGCGGAAAGTTTTATTTTCCGTCCGAGTGTCGCGCTGATAATCCTGTCGTCGATCAGTGTGTTGTCATTAAACGACGTGATGCGTAAACGCGGGCTGCGGGGCTCGGCGAGTTGCCGGAGTTCGATGCGAAGATGGCGCCAGCCGCCTGCTTCAGGTGCCGCCCGTTGAACGTATTGGGGCTTTACTAACTCTTGCGTTGGAGGTCCGCCGGACACATCGGTCGAATCAACTCCAATGACAACGCTGTTGCCGGCTCCGCTGGCCGGCTCAGGCGCAAAGATCGTCGCTTCGACTGCGATGGCCGAGGGCAATTCAGGCAAATTTGCATGTGCTTCGGCCGGAGCCTTCGGATCCACCGCCGAAAGTTGCAGTCCCCAGATCGTGCCACTCTCCGCGTTCAGGGTTTCGGCTTTGGTGGTGGCGTTGGTAAAGGTCCAGCGTGACGCGTTTCCGCCAATGAAATTCTCCTCAAAAATCACGCGCCCCTTTGACGCCTTGTTCGCAGTACTGGAGTAATGGACCACCGCGACGCCCGTTGCAACCGCGAAGAGTGCCGCCATGCCGTACACCGTGATTTTCCGGGAGAGTGCGCTCGTGCCGGAGGAAGCCGATACACGCAACGCAGAAACGGTATTGGTCACCAGAGCGCTGGCAGAGGATGTTCCAGCGGCCAGCGAATTGACCTGCGCGGCCAGATGTGCCGGCAGCGCTTCCGTCGCCGGCATTGCCAACGCCATGGCCAGGCTACCGCTCGAAATTGCCACGCCTTGTCGCTTCAGCGCCGTGCGCAATTTCTCGATGCCTTTGGTTGCACGCCAGTGCATGGTCTCGACGGGGCAGCCAGCTTCCTTGGCGGCATCGGCTTGGGATAATCCGTAGAAGAAGCGGAGCAGAATCGCTTCCCGCTGCAATGAAGGAAGCGTCGTCAGTAAATTGTCCACATGCTGACGGATGTCGCCCCAGTGCTCTTCCGCGCGGCGCGAATCATCTTCCGCCGCTCGAGTTCGCATCATGCTGACCTCCTGCTCCCGCTTCTGGCGCCGCATCTCCGTCCGACGGATGGTGAGAGCAGAGTGCTGTGCGGTGAGATACAGCCATCCGGCAAGCACTGTTTGTGGAGGAATCTGCCGCGCTTTCTGGGCGAGGAAAAGAAACGTCGTCTGCGTGGCATCCTCCGCCAGCGCTTCGTCCCCCAACACGCGACGGCAGACACCCAGCACATACGACATGTGACGGTTCACCAGCTCCGCGAAGGCTTCAGAGGAGTTGGAATCTACAAACGATGCAAGCAACTCGTGATCAGTCACAATGCTCCATTCTGCTTCTGATGAAAATCGCCGCCTTTGACAGGGGCAGGTTGATTAAAATGGTGAAAATGTGCGCGACAGACTACGGGCTGCTTGGAAAGTATTCAATAAATCGTTACTCAACAAGGCTTTCCAAGCAAAACAATGAAATAAAAACCGCTGAAATTGCGGCTCTGCAGCAGCCAACTTCAGCGGTATTTGGAAGCAACTTTGGAGCGAAAAGAACGAGAATAGAACGGCTATTTCTTAGCCCGCTCCAGCGGCAGATCCAGTTCCAGCGCTTGCCCAGCGGTCAGGTTGACACGCTTGGTGAACGGCGCGAAGCCGAAGCGTTGCACTTTCAGTTCGTACGTTCCGGTGTCGAGGTTCGTGTTGAAGAATACCGTGCCATCGCTTTCCGCGGCGGCAACGTAGGACAGGCCACTGGACGGCGTGAGCGTAATGGTGGTGCGCGGTGAGCGCGGATCATTGGCGTCGGCGCCGGACTCGTCGCCGAGCGCGGTATTGGTTGCGGCGTCGATCACGCGTCCTTTAATCGATGCCGACGGCGACGTCTGAACGTCCAGCACCCACTGATTCAAGCGGTCGTTGAGCAACTGCACGCGCTGCGGAGTGCGGATTTTGATCAGCAGCCCGGGCTTCTCGACGATCGGCACGTATTTACCCGAACCTTCGATCACGGCGCAGTGGTAGTCGGTCTCGCGCGAATTGTCGCTGACCAGAATGGGATGGACGGTCAAGCCGTCGCCGCCCTCCGCCAGAAAGCGCACGCGGTAATTGGTCATGAGCAGCCGCTTGCCGCTTTCTTCGACCGCACCCACCACGACGGCCGGCTTATCCGCAAGGAGGTTGACTTGTATCTCCTCCCCGGCCTTCAATCGCGCGCGCGCCAGTGCGAAACGAACCTGCGCCGCGCCGTTGAGATTGTCCGGCTGCGCCACGATAAAGTAATTGCCTTCGCGCAGAGCATCGAAGCGGAACTTGCCCTGTGCATCAGCCTTGACGGCGATGGAACGAACGTCGGACTTGCGCTTGGCCTGAGGTACGGCGAAGAGCACCGCGTTTTCAAACGGCTTGCCCGTCGCCTTGTCCAAGACGACACCGAAGGCCGCGGCAAGAGACGACTTCACGCGCACGATCTGCCCCGGCGCGCGGCCGTCTTCTGCATCGCACATCTCATCGGCGGTCACTTTGCGTTCCACACTCTGCGCGGTGAAGAGCACCTTGCCTTCATCGACGCGCAGACTGACGCGTTTTTTCGCCGTTTCCGCGGAGAGTGTGAAAACCGTGCCGACCACTTCAACGACCGGTCCCTGTTGTGTACGGATTTTCAACGGATGTCCAGCGGGCTGCGGCTTGATATGCGCCACAACTTCGCCGGCGTCCAAGGTGGGGCAGATGCTCTGATTTTCGACGTGGAAACGGAATTCCGAGCCGGCCGAAAGCCACAATCTGCTCCCGTCGGAAAGCATCACGTCCGCGCCGGGCGTGGCGCCGGCTACGAACTTCGCGGGTGCAGCTTCACCAGGGCTGGAATCGAGCGCCGAAATCCGCAGCACATCGCCTTCCAGCATCGGCCCAGTCGCATCCACGCGTTTTCCGTTGCGCTGGACGGCCGCTGTGACATTCGTCAGCCGCGCGACTTTCGCGAGTCCGGCCACCTTCTCTAATGCCGAGTTGTTCGCCGGAGATGAAGCAACCGCTCCTTCTTCTGCGAAGTTGCCCGGCATGTCCGGTGTCACCGGATCGTCGATCGCGGCTGTTTCACGGACGCCTTCCTGGGAATCCGGCGGGATGACTTCCGGAATGCCCGTCTCCGTGCTCCAGATTGGCATGGTGCCAGGTGGAGTCGCATTCCTAGGGGGTGCGGCGGCCAGCGTATTGCGACGCGGATTCTGCTTCGCGGGTGCCACCTCGGGCTTTGCCGCGCCAAGCGGCGGCACATTTTCGTTGGGTGCTGCCGCAACTATGTCTGCTGGAGCGGTGACTTTATTGGGCACACTGGCAACCGGTGCTTCAGTACGGCTGAAAAAGAGCAGCGCCAGCGCCGCCACCGTGACGCAGGCTATCGCCGCAATGGCTGCGGCGGAGAACTGCCCCGCGCGGCGTTCCTGCTGCGCCGAAGCCAACCGCCGCGTGCGCCGGCGGTCGGAACCGTCGCGGACCATCTGCACGACCACCGCGGCGAATTCACGGCTCTCGCCTTCCTCGGAAAGCTCCAGACCTTTGCGTACCGCCGCGTCAAATGCCGCGTCGCTGACGCGGTGCTGTGAGGCAATCGCCGCCAGCGCGCGGTCCAGCCGCGCCATCTCGACAAAACGCTTCGCCAGAGTCGGATCGGCTTCCAGCATCGCGACCAGTTCACGATCTTCCGCGTCGGTCAGCTCGCCGTCGAAAAATCGTCCGACGAGGCTTTCGAACTGGGTCGGATCGCTCTCGATTTCTTCGGACATGCTCTACCTCTTTAGGCTCACACGCGCCGTTCCGCCATGCGCCGTTCGATGCATTCGCGCAATTTCTCGCGCACGCGTACGAACGTCTGGCGGATGGAATCGGCCGAACGCCCCGTCAACTTTCCAATCGTCTGCGAGGTGCAATTATCGTGGTAGCGCATCTTCACGATCTTGCGCAGATTTTCGGGCAGCTTCTCCATACACATGCGCAGACTTTCCACGCGCACTTCCAATTCCGCCGCATCGCCTTCCGCCAGTTCTTCCTGATCCTGCGTGGAGAGCCACTGCAGCGTGTAGCGCTGGCGCAATCCCCGTTCGCGCTGCACCCGGCGCCATTCGTTCATCAAATGCCGCCGCGTAATCGCATCGATCCACGGCCAGAACGCGCCATCTTCACTCAGATCCGGCAGCCGGCGCCACGCGGTGAGGAAGACCTGTTGAGCAATATCGTCGGCGCGGCTGGGATCCGCCGCACGAAGCAGGCACGCCGCGCGCACCGCGCCGCTGAATCGCGACACGAGGGTACCAAAGGCGTCCGTGTCGCCCCCGCGAGCCAACGCAACCAGCGTCTTCAAATCCCGATCGTCTGCCATGGCACCCGCTAGGATAGTGTCCTAGGGAGAGACTGTGTGACGAAGTAGCGGCAGAATCAAGGGAAATCGGTGCACGTGTGGGGGTGCGAAAGAATGTCATCGGAGATCGAGCATCTGTCCGGCAGTTCAGTCATTTTCCGCATGAATCGTCTTATGTCCCGCGTCGGCCAGGAGCTTCTCCTGCTTGGCCAACGCCAGGTCGGCATCGGTCATCATGCGAGCGAGCTGCTTGAAACCGACTTTCGGCGTCCAATTCAATTTCTGCTTTGCTTTCGTCGGATCACCGAGCAGCAGATCGACTTCGGCCGGACGGAAGTAGCGGGCGTCCTGTTCGACGTAATTCTTCGGATCCAGTTCGAGGTAGCCAAAGACTTCGTTGACGAATTCGCGGACCGAATGCGTTTCCCCCGTGGCGACGACGTAATCGTCGGGCTGGTCCTGCTGCAACATCAGCCACATCGCTTCGACATAATCGCCGGCAAAGCCCCAGTCGCGCTTGGCTTCCATGTTGCCCAGATAGAGCTTCTTCTGCAGGCCCAGCTTGATGCGCGTGGCGGCGCGCGTGATCTTGCGCGTCACGAACGTTTCGCCGCGGCGGGGTGATTCGTGATTGAAGAGAATTCCGTTGCAGCCGAAAATGTTGTAGGACTCGCGGTAATTTACCGTCTGCCAGAAGCCGTAGACTTTCGCGCAGGCGTAGGGACTGCGCGGATAGAACGGCGTCTTCTCCGACTGCGGCGTCTCCAGGACTTTGCCGTACATTTCGCTCGACGACGCCTGGTAGAAGCGCGGCGGTTTGTCCATGTTGCGGATCGCTTCTAGGCAACGCAATACACCCAGTCCGTCGGCATCGGCAGTGAAGATCGGATTGTGAAACGAGACGGCGACGTGCGACTGCGCGCCGAGATTGTAAACTTCGTCCGGATTAATCTTGCGGAAGAGTGTCACCAGGCTTCCTGAATCCACCAAGTCGCCGTAATGCAGAAACAATTTAACGCCCGTTTCGTGCGGATCGCGGTAGAGGTGTTCGATGCGGCTGGTCGTGAATGTGCTGGTGCGGCGGATAAGGCCGTGGACCTCATAGCCCTTGCCTAAAAGCAATTCCGCCAGATACGAACCGTCCTGGCCCGTGATTCCCGTGATAAGTGCGCGCTTCTGCATGGTAACCGTCGTATCCTTCCGTAACTAAAAACTCAAAACTCAAAATTGCCGTTCTCACGTTCCCGAAGCCAGCCGTGCCGCGTTGTGCTCCGGCAATTCCTTGATCGCCCGGAAGCGGGCCTGCGCACCGGGGACGTCGTACGTCACGCGGCGGAAATGAACTTTGGGCAAGCGCATCATCGCCGTATCGCGGGCCTGGTTGAGCTCCTTGCCGAAACGCGTTTCGTCATCGACGGCCGACTTCACCTGGATGAACGTGCCCGATCCCGGTTGAGCCGGCACGACCGGCGGGTGCTCGATTGGATCGTATTCAAAAATGACATAGCAGGAATCAGGAATGCCATCGCGGGGCTGGCCAACAGAACCAATGTTGACGATGGTCTTGAAGCCCTTCTTGATGACGTACGTCCCCTTGTTCAATTCTGACGGCAGAAACCATTTGTAATCTTCAGCCACGACACCCGGACGATGGGAGTGTCCGCAGAAACACAGCCAGTCCATCGACGCAAACATGTCCTTGGCTTTCTGTGTCGGACCCAGGCCTTCGTCAAAATCTTCGCGCAGCACGTATTCGTAAAGCGGATCGCGCGGCGAGGCATGGACGAAGGCCACGTCTTTCTCTTTGCGCTCCGGCTGCAAACCCTTCAGCCACTCCCAGCGTTCGATGTCTTCCGGCGTGCTGTCAGGCTTGGGTTCCAGGATCTTGCGCTGCCAGAGAATCGACGTAAGTGCGTTCTTGCCGAAGTCCGTGGGGTCGACAAAAAGTGCTTCGTCGTGATTGCCGCGCAACGACCAGGCGCAGGATTGGCGGATGAGTTTGATGCATTCGATCGGCTGAGGACCGTAGCCGCAGATGTCGCCAAGACAGAGAATCTCTGACACGTTCTGGGTCTTGATGTCTGCCAGAACAGCCTCCAACGCCACCAAGTTACCGTGGACATCGGATATGATCGCGCGTCTCGACATTCGTTATCCTAATAGCCGCTGCCAGTGGGGCTCTTCCGCACTGCGAGTCAGTTCTGCGAAGTTTAGCAGCACAAACGACTTGGAATCCAGTCCCTTCCTTAAAGCGCTCTCCCATATTGCTACACGATAGAGCGCCCGCCGTCCACGCACAGAATTTGACCGGTCACAAATGAGGCTTCAACCAGGTACAACACGGCCTTCACGATGTCTTCAGGAGTGCCGATTCGCTTCAATGGCAAGCGCTCCCGAATAACCTCCAAATCCGCGGCATTCATTTTCGGCGGCGGCAGCACCGTTCCCGGTGCAATCGCATTCACCCGCACTTCTGGCCCCAGCAGCTTGGCCATTCCTTGGGTCAGGGCGACCACACCGGCCTTGCTGATCGAATAGGGCACGAAATTCTTCCACGCTCGCAAACCGGAGAGACAGGCCATGTTGATGATCGCCCCCCCGCCCCGCTTTTTCATTCGTCGGCCCAGCTCACTGCACAACAAGTAAGGCGCCTTCAGATTTACATTATAGAAAGCATCCAGTTCCTTCTCATTGAGCTTCTCCAGCGGCGTCGGCCAGAAGATCGCCGCGCTATTGACCAGCAGATCGACCCGTCCGAAAGCCTTCTCCGCGGCCCGCGCAAATTTCACAACTTCAGCGCCCTTGCTGAGATCCGCCTGAAGCACCGCAGCTTTTCGCCCCTTCAATTGCACGTCCTTCGCCAGCGCTGTGGCTTCGCGTTTGGAGCTCCGGCAGTGCAACACCAAATCGTACCCTTGCTCCGCCAGCGCCAACGCGATGGCCCGGCCCAGACGCACACCCGATCCCGTGACGACGGCTACTTTGGCCACGCGCCAACTCCGGTCAGTCTCGAATTTCAAAGATCGCTTCTACTTCCACACAGATTCCGTCTGGCAAACTCGCGACGCCGATCGCGGATCGCGCCGACATCCCCGCTGGATCGCCAAACGCAATCCGCATCACTTCTGAGAATCCATCGATCACGCGCGGCTGGTCCGTGAAATCCGGCACCGCGCGGACCAGACCGAGCACCTTCACCACACGCACGACTTGATCGAGTGAACCGACGGCAACCTTCACGGTGGCGAGCATGTTGATCGCCGTAACTCGAGCCGCTTCGGCGGCTTCCACTATTGTGAGCGTCTCCCCCACCCGTCCGCGAACCAAGGTGCGGTCGGCCTTGAGCGGCCCGTGGCCGGAGACAAACAACAGATTCCCAGAGCGCACTGCCGAAGCGTACATGCCGACCGGTTTGGACGGTTTGGGTAGCATCAGACCCGCTTGAGCCAAACGCGCTTCGACCTGATCACTCATACTCGGTGCCGCCGCCGGAGTTGGACTGTAGTTCATCGTCCTATATTATTCGGGTGCTGGCAGGGTTCTCCGCACAAAAAATACCCAAAGATGCCAATCCGGACCGGACGGCCGCCGCATCCGTTGCCTCAATTCCATGCATTCCCACCGCCTTCGCCGCCGCGATGTTTTCGGACAGATCGTCGATAAACACCGCCCGCTCCGGCGCGACGCCCATTTTATCCAGCACGTAGTGATACGCCGACGCGTTGGGTTTGCGGTGGCCGATTTCGTTGCTGGCGTAGAAATGCTTGATGCCATCGAACGTCTTCAATCGCGCGCGCATCCATTCCAAATGGAGGCAGTTGGTATTGGAGAGAATGCCGACCTTCAATTCCGGCTGCGCGTTCAACGCGTGCATCAGTGTCACGGTCGGTTCGATCTCGCCGATGAAGATGCTGTTCCACGTTTCGCAGAATTGAGGATAGGGAAACGGGCAGCCCAGCAGCCCTTCGAGAACGCGATGAAATTCGCGCTCGGTGATCTTCCCGACTTCAAAATCGAGTATCGACTGATGCTTGTAGATGGCCGCGAGTTCGAATGGAGATTTCTTCGAGAGCTGCGAGACCGACTTGAGGATCGCGCTCAGTTCAATGCGAACGAGCACGCCGCCGATATCGAAAATCACTGCGTCGATGTTGTGAGCGCTGGAATTTTTCATCCCGAAAGCGTAACGCGTTTGCGGCGGTTTTGAAGTGCGGACGGAGGTTCTGGCTGGTGCCACGGATGCGCGGGTTTCTGAGCGTAGTGAGGAAATCCGTGCATCCGTGGCACCATTCGCATCACCATTCTGCCAACTCGCCGTTTGCCTCGCGGCACACCTCTGCTAAGATGTCTGGGTCAAACGTTCATCCACGAGGTGTCCGTGTCATCCGAAGGTCTCGCCGCTCTCAAAATTGATCGCACCCGACGCCGCTCCGCGGGGCTGCCATGGAAATGGATCATCGTCGTCCTACTGATCGTCGGCGGCGTGTTCGCGTTTCCGCAGGTCAGTAAATTTCTGGAGGTCGAAGTCGGCACCGCGCCGGTGGTGAAAATGCGCGGCGGCTCGTTCACGCCTTCCAGCAGTACCGGCAAGGCCGAAAGCGCCGAACTCACCGCCGCCGGCTACATCGTTGCCGACCGGCAATCGGTGCTCGCGTTCAAAGGTACTGGGCGGCTGGCAAAATTGAATGTCGCCGAATCCCAGCGCGTCAAGAAAGGCGACGAGATCGCCGAGATCGACCATCACGAACTCGATGCCCAGATCAGGCAGGCCGAAGCAGCGCAGAAGGAACTTCACACCGAAGTCGAACGCCGCCGCAAAATGGTGGCGCAATCGGAAGCCGAAACCGGCGCGGCGCAGATGACCATCAATACGCTCAACGCCGAAATCACGGAGATCAAGATCCGGCTCGCCGACGCCAACCGCCGCCTGGAGATGTCGAAAAACGTGGCCGCCAACCAGGCCATGGCGCAGTCGGCCGTCGACGACCGCGTCACGGAAGTTCGCGCCGCCGAAGCGCAGATCGCCACGGCCGAACTCCGCAAGCTCGAAGCCCAGCAGAAAATCAAGATCGCCGAAGCACAGTCGGAAGTGGCGCGCTCCAACATCGCGGTGGGCGAAGCGTCGGAGCAATCGGCCGCCGCGACGGTCAGCGTACTCAAGGCGCAGCTCGAAGACGCCTTCATCTACTCGCCCTTCGACGGCGTGGTGACGGAAAAGGCGGCGGAAGTCGGCGAGATCGTCGCGCCCATCAGCATCGGCGGCTCGATGGCGCGCGGCTCGATTGCCACCATCGCCGAATGGAATTCTCTCCAGGCGGAAGTCGACGTCGCGGAGACCTACATCCATCAAATCAAGCCCGGCCAACGCGCGGCGATCACCGTCGATGCCTTCGCCGACAAGGTCTTCCCGGGAAAAACGATCCGCATTCTCCCCCGCGCCAACCGCAGCAAGGCCACGGTGCTCGTCCGCGTCGAATTCCTCAAACGCGACGACGGCGTGCTCCCCGAAATGGGTGTGCGCGTGCGTTTCCTGCCCGACGATGCGCCGGAGGGCATCGAATCCGGAGCGGTCAAGGACACGCTCGTGATTCCGAAACTGGCCGTGCTCGCCGCCGACAACACCAAATTCGTCTGGGTGATCAACGCGGAGAACACTGTACGCAAGCAGGTCGTCACCGTCGGCGAAGCGAAGGACGACCTGGTCGAAATCCAGACCGGCCTCAACGCCAGCGACACCGTCGTGACCACCAACGCCGCAAAGCTCACCCAGGACGGCCAGAAAGTCCGCGTCGCGAACAAGTGACCGGCGGGAAAATGTAAATGCCTGCCATCATTGAACTGATCAACGCGACGAAAATTTACACCAAGGGCGAAGTCGATATCCGCACGCTCGACAACGTCAGTCTGACCATCGACGCCGGCGACTTCGTCGCGCTGATGGGTCCGTCGGGTTCCGGCAAAACCACGCTGCTCAACCTGCTCGGCGGTCTCGACACGCCCACCGACGGAAGCGTGATCGTCTGCGGACAAGACCTGGGCCAGCTCAATTCGCGCGGACTGGCGCGCTGGCGCTCCGACCACGTCGCGTACATCTTTCAGGCCTACAACCTGCTGCCGGTGTTGACGGCGTATCAGAATGTCGAATTGCCACTGACGCTGCTGCCGCTCTCCAAGCGCGAGCGGCGTGAGCACGTGGAGATGGCGCTGAAAATCGTGGGGCTCGAACAGCGCATGCACCACCGCCCCGACGAACTTTCCGGCGGCCAGGAACAGCGCGTCGCCATCGCCCGCGCGCTGGCGACCGATCCCGATCTGCTGCTGGCCGACGAACCGACCGGGGATCTCGACGCCCATTCGGCGCAGGAGATCATGGACCTGATGGTCTCGCTGAACAAGGATTTTGGCAAGACGATCATCGTCGTCACGCACGACCCGCGCGTGGCCGGAACCGCGCGGCGGCAGTTGCATCTCGACAAGGGCCTGTTGATGGCCGACAAGCAGCGCGCCTGAACGGCTTGAATCTCCCCGCAAAACCTGTTACCGTGTGGTCCTGAAAAACAATCACGGCGGAGGTTCCATGGTCGACATCGACGAAAAATCACAGTTTCTGCTCAACCTGATGCAGGATGAAGTCCCGCTGGTCGACCGTCCGTTCAAGGTGCTGGGCGAAAAGCTCGACTTGAGCGAAGACGAGATCGTGGCGCGCGTGCGCAAGCTCAAGGAAGACAAGATTCTCCGCCAGATCTCGACGATTTTCGATACGCGCAGCCTGGGCTACCAGTCCAGCCTCGTCGCCTGCAAAGCGCCGGAAGGCAAGGCCGACCAGGTCGCTGAGATTCTCAATCAGCATCCCGGCGTCTCGCACAATTACGCGCGCAAGCACGACTTCAACATCTGGTTCACCATCGCCGTTCCGGGAAATTCCAGCCTGCAGGCGCACATGGACACGCTGCAGGAACTCAGCGGCGCGCAGTCCATCCGCCTGATGCCCACGCTGCGCCTGTTCAAGATCGGCATGAAGCTGGACATGACCGACGGCAAGGCCAAGAAGGCCGGCGTCGACGAGGACGGCCCGATGTACTCCGACAAACAGCGCGAAGGTGAAAAGCCGGCGCTGTCGGAAAAAGACATCCGTTACGTGAAAGCGCTCCAGGTTGACATGGAAGTGCGCCCCGATCCGTTCGCTCCGGTTGCCCAGCAGTTGGGCACGACGACCGAAGAGATCTTCGAGTGGTGCCGCAATTTCCAGGCGATTGGTCGCATGCGCCGCGTCGCGGGCATCATGAACCATCGCCACGCCGGTTTCCGCGCCAACGGCATGGGCGTCTGGAACGTGCCCAAGGAACGCGTCGATGAAGTCGGCGAATTCTTCTCCACGCAGCAGCCGATCACGCACTGCTACCTGCGCCCGACGTATCCCGACTGGCCCTACAACGTGTTCACCATGGTCCACTCCAAGAAGGTGGCGTCCTGCGACGATTATCTGGCCGAGCTCTCCCAGAAAACCGGCGTCAAGGATTTCGCGACGTTGTACTCCTACAAGGAGTACAAGAAGATCCGCCTGCTGTATTTCACCGGCGAAATTGAAGCGTGGGAAAAGCAGCACGGTCTGGTGCCGAGCGCGGTGGCTGGCTCTTAAGTTGGCTCCTGGCTCTAGGCTCTAGGCTCTTGGGAGTGCGTCGGCAGCGTTCATTAAAGTGATGACGAGCAGGAGGATGGCGATGAATCTTGAAAATGCTCTGCTGCGGCGCGTGTCGGTGGTGGCTTGCGTGTTGACGCTGGTCGTGAGCGCCAGCGGATGCGGCAGCGGCAGCAAGGCCGCCGCAGCTGCCGCCCTCGCCGAACGCCGACAGGCACACGAGACCAAAGTCCGCCAGGAACGCACGCAGGAGCGGAATGCGCTGAAGGATTATAACTCGGGAAGCTGAACGACCCGACGAATGACATCGGGGATCGGGCATCAGGCATCTGCTAATGGGAACGTCCCCCACTTTGAACTGCAGTTAACTATCCCTGCAATTTGCGCGACTACTTCGTGCTCACACCCAACGACCGATGCCAGATGCCCAATCCCCGATCCCATCTGTTAATTTTTCTTACGAAATCCACGCAATAACCTATAGTCCCCCACGCCCCTGATCGAAAATAATTAAGGGGTCAAAAACTGTTATGGAAAACACGCTCAAATCCACGCTGCTCAGCGCAGCTTTCATTCTCGCCGTCGGCGGCGCAGGCGGGCTGATTGCCAGCACGCTGCTCGCTTCGCGCGCGTACCAGGCGCGAGCCGAATTGACCAAGCAGGCGGAGCAATCGCTCTCGGTGACAGGCTCCGCACGTAAGCGCATCCGCTCCGATTTGGCCGTCTGGAACATCCGCGTGATGGGCAGCGGCAAGAATCTGAAAGGCGCCTTCCAGGATCTGAAGCCCGCCGTCGAACGCGTCACCACCTTCCTCGACAAGCGCGGCTTCAAAGCCGACGAGATCGTCCTCGGCGCGATCGACACGCAGACGCATTACACGCAGAACGAGAAGGGCAACGACACGCCCGAGATCGCCGGCTACACGCTCTCCCGCACGTTCACGGTGACAACCTCGCGCGTCGAAGCGATCGCCGCACCGGCCGCGGATGTCACGGAGCTGGTGCAGGACGGACTGAGCGTCGCATCGTTGGCCCCGGAGTACCTTTACACGAAACTGGGCGAACTGAAGATCGAGATGATCGGCGAAGCCACCAAGGACGCGCGCTCCCGCGCCGACCAGATCGCCGTAAACGCCGGCTCGTCGCTGGCCGACATTCACAGTGCCCGCATGGGCGTCCTCCAAATCACCCGTCCCAACTCCAGCGAAGTCAGCTCCTCCGGCATGAACGACACCTCGTCGATCGAGAAGGACGTAACCGCCGTGGTCTCGCTCACGATTGGCGTGCGGTAGCCGCGCTGGTTTGCGAGATGGTGCCACGGATGCGCAGACACTTGAGCGTAGCGAAGGTGGCTGTTCATCCGTGCGAGCGATAATCCCGGCCGACCGCACGTCGTCGCCCCACACGCGCCACCGCGCTCACATCCTAAGTCACCTCCTTGCTCGCGCCCACCTCAGACCCCTGGTCCGTGGCCCCTAACCCCTCTGTGCGTCAGCGCCGCCCCGCCTTTTAACTAGCCAACTTGGAATTTTCGCTTAAGATTGAGTTCCTTCGGTGTCAGCGAAACCAACCACGTCCAAGGGGGATATCCGGTGGATGTCTCGAAGCTCCTCGAAAAAGCCAAAGAATGTGCCGACAAACGCAATTACGACATGTCGATCGATCTGTACCTCCAGGCGTTAACCCTTTCGCCCGATAGCGCCACGGCCTGCAGAGACCTGCGCGCCGTTGAAATCCGGCTCGCGAAGGAAAAGCCGACGTCGTTCATGACCAAGGCCAAGAACTCCGCGCTGCTGGCCAAGGCGCAGACGCTTCAAGTCGCCAAGAAATACGACTCGGTCCTGACCACCGTCGAAGACGTGCTGAAGACCGAGCCGGGCAACATCAACGCGCTGGTGCTGCTGGCGCGGGCGGCGCTCGCGGGTGGTTACCGTCAGCGCGCCATCGTTACGCTCGAAGACATCAACACCATGAACGCCGGCGGCAACAACAAGGCGCTCATCGGCGCGCTCCGCGACCTCGCGCAGGCCTACGAGATCGACGGCAAGATCACGGAAGCCAGTGATATCTGGTCGAAGGTCAACAAGCTCGCCCCCGGCGATCGCGAAGCCACGACCAAGATGCGCGACCTTTCCGCCAAGACGATGCAGTTGAAGATCGAAACGGCCGCCAGTTCCGGCGTGCGCGGCGGCGCGGCCCGTTCGACGCAGACGGCCGACCAGAAAAAGGTCGCCGACCGGCTGGAACGCGAATCGAGCGAAATCAAAAACGACGCCGACCTGCAGTTGGCGATCAACGACAAGCTCTCCGACCTGCAGAAGCGCCCCGACGATCCGAAGATTTACGAAGGCCTCGGCGATCTCCACAAGCGCGGCGGCAACTACGCCGAAGCCAAGAAGCACTACGATCTGGCGCGCGAGAAGGATCCCAATAATCCCTCCTTCCTCTTCAAGCTCCACGACCTGGAGATCTGGAAGATGATGAACGGCCTCAAGCAGCTCGAAGTCAAAGTCAAAGCCAAGGATCCGGCCGCGATGGCGCAGTACAAGAAGGACCGCCTGGCGTTGCTGGAGTACCGTTTGAAATCATTCGTCGACCGCGAGAAAGCGTATTCGACCGACAGCAAGACCAAGTTCGAACTCGGCTACATCTACCAGGAACTGGCGATCGAGAAGCAGGACAAGTCGTACTTCGATGAAGCCATCAAACGCTTCCAGAGCACTTTCCAGGATCCCAAGTTCCGCATCGAATCGGGTCTGCGCATGGGCCAGTCCTTCGCCGCCAAGACGCCGCCACAGTACGAACTGGCGTTGAAGCGTTTCGACGAGACGCTCAAGGGCATGGAAATGAAGAACGATGCGTGGAAGAATCTGATGTACTTCAAAGCCGACACGTTGCAGAAAGCGGGCCGGAAAGACGAAGCCAAACAGTTTTTTCTCGAAATCTACGAAATCGACGTGAGCTTTCGGGACATCACCAAGCGCGTTGAGGAATAGCTGGAAAACAGTCCGCAGGCGAACGTCTAAAAAAGAGCAATGTGATCGGAGCAGGTACAAACCTGCTCCGGTTTCATTATATTCCTCCCTTGGCGACATAATTCCTCACCTACGAACGTCATTGGCACCTACCTTGCCGCAGATCAGATACGTGTGTCACTGCTGTCGCAATGCGCGTCATGAATCGGTGTTTGTGGCGCGTTTTAACTAGTTTCTGCCGGAGAGACGGGACCGTTCCGTCTAAACCAGCCGTGTCGCGATTTGCACAGCCTACTACTGAGAAGCGAGTGATCCTCGAGAAGGATCGCTTACAAGTGCAATGCACTTTGCAACGCGCAGACTATGCCGCGTTTCAGGAAGCGTGCAATGGACTGGTGCATTCTCCGTCACCACACGTGGTGCTCGATCTCACACGCTGCACATATGTCAGTTCGCTTTTCATCGGAATGTTGGTCGACGCCATAACCTCCATGCAGACCAATGGAAAAACGATCGATGTGCTGGTCTCACCACAGGTCGGTCGCTTTTTGCATATGGCTCATTTGTATCACCTATTTGAGTACACGATCGTCGAGTCTGCTGAGCCCACTGAACTTCTTGGGGGCAGCGACCATTGACTGATGAGGACGAGGAGTCGGCCGGCAGTCCTGCCGAGCCAAATCATATTACGGATGGTCAACTGGAATCCTTTCGGCGCATCTGCCGCCGGCTTGCCACCATCGGCAGCGCGCCATTCCCCGAAAAAGTTGACACCGTCGACGATCTGATCCTGGGTCTCTCCTCCCTGACGGAAGTCTGCGCCCGCCGCCTTAAGAACAAACACGACGACACCGAACTCCGCTTGATCCGCGATGAAGTCGAGGACATCGAGCGGATGAAGTCCCGCTTCATCCGCAATGTCTCGCACGAACTGCGCACGCCGCTGGCGTCCATCGACGGCTTCGCGCGCGCGTTGCTTAAGATGGAGACCGTCGGGCCGACGGAATCCAATCCCGAGCTCGTCTCGCCTGAAATCCGCCGCCAGTTCCTTACCATCGTCAGCCAGGAAGCGCAGCGGCTGGGTAAGTTGATCGAAGACGTGCTCGACATCTCCGACATCGAGCAGACTGGCTCGCGCCGCACCCCCGAAGTCTTCAGCGCCAAGGCACTCTTCGACGACGTGCTGAAAACGCTGGCGACGGCGAATACCCCGACCACGATGGACGTCCAGATCCGCCTCTCGCCGGAACCCGACGGCCCGACTCTCTACGCCGATCGGCAGGCGATGATCGAAGTGCTCCGTCACCTCCTCAACAACGCGCAGAAATTCTCCGCCGGACAGACGGTGATCCTCGGCGCGGAGCTGGTGAACATCACGCCGGATCACAGCCATCCGGCCTCGGCCACCGATTCCGGCCACCGAGCCCGGGTCTCGACGGCCACGCGCATCTACGTTCGCGACAAGGGCATTGGCATCCCCAAAGACGAGCTCGACAACATCTTTCAGAAATTCTACAAAGTCGAACACACCGGCGCGACATTCCCCGGCACCGGTTTGGGACTCTCGATCGTCCGCGCCTTGGTCAACCAGAACAACGGCCAGGTGTGGGCGTCGTCGGAACTCGGCAAAGGCTCAACGCTGTATGTCCTGATGCCCAGCCAGGCAGGCTGAGCGGCAATCTTCCCGACAGTCAACAGCCATCTCCTCACAAATATTCTGTGATTTTTAGCGACCTTGTGCGTAATATCTGTACGCATCAGGAGCAAAACCATGTCGTCAGAACCCGTCGAGAACACCGCACCCGATTCGCCAGCTCCAGTAGGCGATGGTCCGGCCACGTCGGAACGAACTCCGGCCGGCGCAACGACTGACGCCAAGCCCAAGCTGGCCATCAAGCCACCGCCGCGCAAAAAGTGGGGGCCGCCTCCGCCGGCCAGCCCGTTGAGTAAACTGGCGTGGAAACTGGTCTTTGGCGCCACGATCCTGGCCATGTTGCTGCTGGGCGTGATCATCATCCTGATGGTGCAGAGCAATACGCCGAAAGCCGACGGACCTCCGACCCTGGGCGAAGAGTTCCGCGATCCCGTGAACACCTACGCGATCCGACCGCCGGCCAATTGGACGCTCCAGGATCCGCATGACGGCCGCAACTTCTATATCAAGGGACCGAAGGAACGCGGCTACATTCCGTTGATGACCATCTGCCTCGACGTCGCCGCCGGCCGACTGGAATCGTACATCAAGGAATACAAGGGCCGTCTGCAGGCCGAAGATCCGAGCATCAAGTTCGTCAGCGAATCGACCGTGAAGATCGACAAGGATAAGTACCAGGCCGTGCGGCTGGTCTACACGTGGTCGTCGCCCAACTCCGACAACACCGTGACCACGGTCAAGACCGTGCAGTACGTCGTCGACGACGCGCCGCGTTTTTATCGCATTAGCGGGAGCGTGCGCGAAGATGCGTTCGACAAGTACCTGCCCCGCTTTGATGCCTCGGCCAGCAGCTTCAGCATCCTGCCGCTGAACGCGCCGACGTTCAATACCGTTCAGCCTTGATGCCACCCTGAGAGGCCGAGACCGCGGACGATGAGCGACGCCCCGAAGTACCTCGAGAAACACGTGCTGGTCTGCAACGGCGAATCCTGCGGACCGCAGGGCGGCGTGGCCGTGCGCACGCTCTTGAAACAAACCCTGCGCGAACGCGGGCTGCGCAAGCGCTTCCGCGACGGCGAGTGCACCTGCATGGGCCTGTGCCGCGACGGCGTCAACGCCGTGATCTGGCCGGAAGGCACGTATCTGGCCGGCGTCACGGAAGCCGACGTGCCGCGCCTGGTCGACTATCTCGCGGGAACCGGACCGGCGCTGACTGATCTCGAATCGCGCGCCGCCGAGAAGATCCGCATCAAGACGCAATGAACCGCCGGGGTGTGCAGGCGTCCCGCCTGCACGGCCGGTTCTGAATTGGATTGTTCTCCAATTTGAATCTACAACACAGCCACAATGCATCCGACTCTCCGTGGCGCACTTTGGCCGTTGCTGCTCATTGGCACCACCGTGAGCATCCTGGCGCTGGCGATTCTCGCGTTCGGCCAGCGGCAGAACCCCGGTGAAGCACTGCTGACGCTCTGGCGGGGCGCGTTTGGTTCGCTGGATGCCGCGACCGATACCGCGTCGCGCGCGGCGATCTTGATTTTCTACGCGCTGGGCGTGGTGCTCAGTTTCCGCGCCGGCATTTTCAACATCGGTACCGAAGGCCAGTCGCGCATGGGCGCGATCGTGGCCGCCGCGATCGCCGTGAACGGACCGGGCCGCACGCTGGCTTCCGTTCCGTTCCTCGGCATTCCACTGGTGTTGCTGTTCGGCGCGATTGTCGGTTCGTGCTGGTCGCTGATCGCCGGCGTGCTCCGGCGCTGGCGAGGCGTACCGGAAGTCATCGGCACGCTGATGCTCAATTTCATCGCACTGGCTTTGGCGCGTTATCTGTTGAGCGACCCGGCGCTGCTGCGCGAATCGCGCGGCGTGATTTCGCAGAGCGATGTGATTCCCGCCGGGCTGCAGTTGCAGAGCTGGGGCGCGACGGAATTTCATACCGGCATCCTGCTCGTCCTTCCGCTGCTGGCGTGGGCCAACGTCTACCTCTTTCATACCCCGTCGGGATTTTCGCTCCGTGCCACGGGACTCAATCCCGCCGCCGCGAAAACCTGCGGGATCAACGTTGCCGCCGTGGAATTGAAGACCTTCGCGATGGCCGGCGCGCTGGCCGGATTTGCCGGCGCGATGGGCGTGCTCGTGCGCTACCGCCTCGACAAGGCGCCCTACCCCAGCGACGACTACGGCTTCATGGCCATCGCCGTGGCGCTGGTCGCCGATCTCAAACCGCTCTGGACGCTCCCCGCGGCGCTGCTCTTCGCGGCGCTGGAGGTCGGAACGGGAAGCATGGAACGCAACGCCGGCGTTTCGCATGAAGTCGTCTACCTCGTCGAAGGGCTGATCATTCTCGCCGTGCTGATCCGCCACGTCGCCAGCTCCCGGTCGCGTGCGAGCGAAGGCTCGGCTGCGGCCAAGGCGGGGGTGTAGCGCATGGATGGCAACGCCGCCTTCGCCGCCACTGTGCGCATTGGAACGCCATTGCTCTTCGCGGGCCTGGGCGAAGTCCTGCTCGAACGCTCCGGCCTGATCAACATCGGCATCGAAGGCGTGATGCTCGCCGGCGCCTTCTCGGGTTTCTTTGCCTCGTGGTATTGCCAGTCTCCGCTCGTCGGCGCGCTGGCGGGCATGATCGGCGGCGCGCTGATCATGCTGATCTTTGCCGCGCTGGTGCTGCGCTTTTCCGCCGACCAGATCGTCACCGGCATGGCCGTGAACCTCGTCGCGCTGGGCCTGACCGGCACCGCGTGGATGCGCCTGAGCCGCGAAGCGCTCGCCGCGCCGACGTTCAAGACGCTGGATAGCGAACTGCCCGGCTGGTCGAACGTGCCGGTGATCGGTCCGCTGATCTTCGCGCAGACGCCGCTGACATGGCTGGCGCTCGCGAGCATCCTCGGCGTCTGGTACTACCTGGAACGGAGCGAGCGCGGACTGGAGCTACGCGCGGTCGGCGAAAATCCGGCCGCGGCGGAAGCCAGCGGCGTCAACGTGCTCCGCTGCCGCTGGAAGGCGTGCCTGGCCGCCGGGATTTTCTGCGGCTTGGGCGGCGCGTTCCTGACGATCTCGCAGACGGCCAGTTTCGCGCCGAACTGCACGAAAGGCCGCGGCTTCGTCGCGCTGGCCGCGGTGGTGCTCGGCCGCTACGGCGCGTTCGGCACGGCTGCCGCGTGCCTGTTTTTCGGAGCCGCGTTTTATTCGCGCGACGCGCTGCCTTCGCAGAGCCTCGCCCCGGACCTGATTGAGATGCTGCCGTACGCGCTGACGCTGGTCGCGCTGTGCATGAAGTCGCAGAAACGGACCGCGCCGGCGGCGTTGGGAAAGCCGTATGGCACGAACTGAACGGACGGATAGGATCGGGGGCATCGAGTAATTGGACTACTTTTAGCGAAGTCGAATTGTCTGTTGCGCGTTGAGTGCGATGAAGATGACAGACCTTTGTGCCCAAAGGCACAAAGGCACAAAGGTCTGGGTGAAGATGGTCAGCACCCTGCGCCAACCTAACCACCGATTCCCGATCCGCGATTCCCGATCCGCGATCCCGTCTGTTTGGCCGTTTGCCGTTCAACCCTGTAACATTTCGCCGAATTGCACGGTGTGAAGTACCACAACTTTTGATAGGCGAATGTTACAAAATGTTACAGTATGTGACGAGATATTAAAGTGTTACTGACAAAGTACTTGCATTTTTTATATTACCTCTCGTTTTTACCCTCTATCCTAATTCGATAACCTGATGGTATCGCGCTTCCGTGATTCGACGGTCAATGCCCTAGTCGTAGTCGGTCAATTCCGAAAATCAACTGTGGACAGTGCGCGACCGCATTGACACGCTCCCTTAATGTCTGGCTCCGGGGTTCCATCGAACCGCGGTAACCCGGCGACGCTGCGGCGCCGCCACAAGACTGGGAGGTAGCGAATGGCCAAGCGCAATGGTGGTGATCGGAAGTCTGGAATGACAATCGAAGACGTTCGCGAAAGACCGGCGTTGTTTTTGAAGATTTACCTGGGCTGGGCATCGGGCGAATCCTACTCCGGTCTGGAGCAGTGCCATGCGCTCCGCAGAAACGAAGGGAACACGGCCTGGCGCTGCTGCCGATTGCTGGAAAAGAATCATCGCGTTCGCAAACAGTCGGATCGCTCTTCCGAAAAGGTCCGGCAACTCGTCTTGGTTCTTCGAGCGCCGGCAGCGACCATGATCGAAGGAATCGCGCTGCGTGCTCGTGTGGTGCTCGTTAAATCACAGGAATTGCTTAAAACTGATCTTCCTAAATGCGATGTGACCGAAAGCCAAAAAACCTGCGATTACCGTGGTGCGTCCGGCTGGCATGAAAATGACCTGCGGGTTTTCATGTTTTTCCACGGCGGCGGTTGGGTGCTTGGCGATTACCCAACGCACGAACGGTTTGTGCGCAACCTCGTGGTGGGTTCCGGGGCCGCAGCAGTTTTCGTAAACTATACTCCATCACCCGAAGCCCAGTACCCCGTGGGGATTAATTGGGTTTCGCCGCCACCAGTGGGTAGCCGAACACGGCGAAGAAATCAACGTCGATGGCAAACGCATGGCGGTGGCCTTCGATACGAATTCCTACATTCAATATTCCGAACGTCAATTTCTCACCCGAAGCATGATGAAGTGGTTTTCGGACAACTATCGACATTCCGCCGTAGCGAAATAATCCACAACAAAGAGGAGCTATTTGCTTGCCCTCACGAATTAATGCGCGGTGGCGAAGGGTACTTCGCCGTTCAATTCCAATGAAGGCGTTGGCAGTCGAGTTCAGACAAATACAGACCTCATCGGGTCAACCACTCCGCCCCCTCGAAATCCAGGGGGCGGGCGTTGACATTGACACAATCAAACACGCTTCGCCAAATACACGATCAACAAAATGACGAGCACCGTTCCCAGCAATCCGTAACCTAGCATAACCGTACCTCCTATGTCCTTCACCGTGTTGCAGTGGAGCAAGCGGTCGGCCTTACTGGCGCGCGAGTTCAATAATCGATTAGTATTCGGTTCTTCCTGTGTACGTAGCTTCAATCGAGCAGACGCGAGTACTTAAACCGTCAACAGCGCACCATCTGGCCGTCTCGTTTTTGCGTCACTGCCTATCTGACTTTCGACGCTGCTCGGCAGCGGCGCAGCAAACGCGTGACGATGAATAACGGTGTCGAATATATCCACGAAGCCAACGAATCGCTGAAACTGCGCGGCACTTTGGCTGGCGGGAGGAACCCTTGCAATGGACGCAGGGCTTGCGTTCAAGGTGTGTATTCAATTCGGCAACTACTGTCCCATTAGCAATCACAGCATTGCTTCAATGACTTATAAATCGCAGTTGTGATGCTGAGCGCTGCGGCGCCTCTACTCTTCACGGCAGAAGTGTCAGATGCGCGTATACGGTGGTCACAACAACTGGTGGCAATGCCTACGTCAGCAACTGGGGACGTGATCCTCCGCGCGCGGGCGACTCCGGAGCGAGGCCGGAGAAGGAGAAGGCGATGACGACAACGATAAGCGCCAGCCCTGAATGAATACAGGCGACGCGCTAGAATCGCGGCGCGGGAAGTGCTTACTTGTAGCTTGTGAGGATTGATGCTGTAGCGCGCAGTGAGCGCATAAAACTGAGGTGAACCATGAAATGGATTCGAAGTCACCGATTTGGACTCATCCTCGTCGCTGGAACGCTCGTCGCTGCCTCATGCACCCACGCCATTGCAGAGGAGACACTCGCTGACGAGGTGCAATCGTATCTCAATGCTTACAGCCAGGAGACCGTGGACGCATCCTGGGTACGCGCGTTTCACTCCCGGGCCGCCGATGCGATGAATGAAAACGGGTCAATTTCAGACGAAGCATCTTATGCCAACGATAAATTGCTGGATTTCTTTTTCGAAAAGAAAAAGCATTTCGAAGAAAATCGATCCAATCCGCTAACCGCAAGCGACAAATTGGAAGTGGCCCACTGGTACCTGCTCTACGCCAAGAACGGATGGGCCTTTCCGTCCCGGATTAGTACCTACTTGACCAAAAGCAATTACGACGTTTACATGGAATCGAACTAGAGTAATGCCCCAGACGAATTGAAGTTCTGCTTCCCTTGCCGCGAGTCTATTCTGGCAGTTCTTGGGGAATGCTGGGCGGGATCGCCGAGGTGGCTCGCGATTCGAAGGAGCGAAGTTTCAACAACAGGGTGCTTCGCGCGAGCTTGAGAATTTTTGCGGCGGCGCTTTTGTTCTGATTGGTGGTTTGCATCACCTGAAGAATATAGCGCCGTTCCACCTCAGCCAGCGATTGGCTGTGGTTCTCGGACATGCCCAGCGATATGGGAAAGGTGAGTTCTGAGGCCTGGATTTCGCTTCCGAGAGCGAAAATGACGGCCTGTTCCATCTGCGAGCGCAATTCGCGCGCGTTGCCGGGCCAGGGATACGCCAGCAGGGCTTCTTCCGCGTTGTCGGCCAGTGTTCGCGACCATTTGCTGGCTACACCGACGAAGTGACGGGCCAGCGGCATGATGTCGGCGCGGCGCTCACGCAACGGCGGGACAATCAGTACGACTGTCGCCACGCGGTAATATAAGTCCTCGCGGAAGAGCTTGGACTTCACGCACTCGCGAAGGTCCTTGTTAGAGGCGCAGACGATGCGTGGATTGACTTGGACTTCCCGATCGCTGCCGAGCGGATGGATAATTTTTTCCTGGATCGCACGCAGCAGTTTAGTCTGCAGGCTGTAGTCCAGATCGCCGATCTCGTCGAGAAACAACGTACCGCGGTCGGCTTCGACGAAGGCGCCGCTGCGTTCCCGTTCCGCGCCAGTGAAGGCGCCCTTTTTGTGGCCGAACATTTCGGATTCGAAGAGATTGGCGGGAATGGCCGCGCAATTCCGCGCCACGAACGCCATGCCGGCGCGCACGGAGTGCTGATGCAGGAGGAGCGCGATGCATTCCTTGCCGCTTCCGGTTTCGCCTTGAATCAGAATCGGCGCGTCGCTGGCGGCGGACTTCTTCACGCGTTCGAGAAGTTCGATCATAACCGGCGATTCGGCGATGATCTGCCCGGCCGGCGTGGTGGCCAGTCCGCTCTGAAATTTCTGCTCGCTGGCGCGGAGCGTCAGTTCGGCGCGTTTGCGTTCGCCGATGTGGCGAAGAATGCCGGTGGCGTAGCGCTTTCCCTTCCCAAGGTATGGCGCGAAAGCAGCCTCGAGGGCCGCTTTTTCGCCAGACTTCTTTACGCCTGAAATTTCGATGTACTTGTCTGAACTGGGCCGGTCAGTCCGATCGAAGAGACGTTCGCGAGCGGCGAACTCTGGAATGATCCGCGTCAACGGTAGTCCAATCAGCTCGCGTGGCGCAAAACCAAAGACCCGTTCGGCCGCGGAATTAACGAAGAGGATTTTCAGAGTTTCGTCGATGGTGACCAGCACATCCGCGGCGGACGTATCCGCCAGCAGCCGGTAGCGCTCTTCACTCTCGCGCAGTGCATCGGCGGTGGAGAGCCGTTCCATGAACAGGCCGACGAGGTTGCCGATGACAACCATTATCTCTTCGATTGAGGCGTCCGGGCGGCGCTGGTCGTTTCCCAGGAATTCCATCGCGCCCAAGACTCTGTCTTTCAGCTTGATGGGAATGCAGACGGCGCCGCGCGCATTCACTTTCGCGTCGGATTTGGGCGGCAGGTCGGGGTCGGCATAGTCATCAACCCAGACGGGCTGGCATGAGTTCCAGACTTGGCCGGCGAGGCCGGCGTCCGGCGCCAAGCAGGAATCCTTGACCTTGGCGATGAACTTTTCCGAATGAAGCGCCGGGGCGCTCCAGACTTCTTCGCAGACCATTACCTGCGCGTCGTTGTCCACGCGCCAGAGAATGCCGATGCTCCATCCGAGCGCTCCGGCAATCTCATGCAGAATCCGGGTCGATGCATCGCGCAGCGTCTCGGCTTCGGAGAGCACGCGGGCAACACTTTGATGAGCAGCGATGCGACGAGCGATCAAATCGACTGGGGCGCTCTCTTTTGCAGTCGATTTACCTGGCATGGAAATGTTCTCTAGGAGCGCGTTATGAGGATTTTCCGGTCGTACTCTTCAGTGTTGAGTTTGCCTGCAGTGGATTCCTCGTGAAGCAGGTCGAGCGTAACGGAACGAGAAAGAATGGCGGCGGCGATTTCGACATGGCATTTTTCGCAAGCGTCCTCCGCTTCCTTCAGTTTTACGGCATAGAACTGGCGGAGGGCGGGGCTCTCACCAATCAACCGCTGCCCGGTACTATCACTAGGTCGGGAAGGTGTCGCCGAATCACTTCCAGCGCTTGCAATCCGTTTTGATGCGCACACGACATCGTGGCAGTCGTCGGTCAATTCTTCGGCGTAAAGTGCGCACTGATTCAGATCATCTTCATTAATTAATTAATTAATTAATAGACGCAACATGGCTGCCCCCACCGTCACTCCTGTGCTGGTCAAATTATAGAGAATTACAGTCCAAATCCATCGCCCTCCCGATGTGGTTCCTGACTGATTCCGATTCGGCCTGAATGATAATGGATCAACGAAAGGGTCCGTTTTCCAGAAGTATTTTCACGCGCCCTGTACGAGTGCCGCTTCCGCCTGTCGCAAGAATTCTGCCATTCTCCGTTTCGATATTTTCAAAAGGCGATTTAGCGGCAACCTGACTGATTTTCATTTCTGTCACGAAGCCTGGAATTCATAACCTGCTCGAGCCAGTTACAATTTCAAGAGGATTTGGTGCCGTTGGCCTTTGACGTGCTTTGGAATGCCCTCCGTTGCGCGAATCGACCGTCCTCAAGGAGAGTCGCCGTGTCACTACACAAATTGCAGAGCAACCCGGTTGGATACACCATCGCCGTGATTGTGGTGCGGTGGGTATTGCGGCGCTGGGTGTATCGCGAACTTCGTGATGAGATAGCAGCGTGATCGCTTTTAAGGAGTTCGACGATGATGCCACGCCGCGGCGATGTTTATGAATGCCTTAACTGCCACCTGCAGCTCATGGTCTTGTCCGGTGCCCAGACTTCAGGGCACCAGGAAACGCAGAAGCTCCTCTGTTCCTGTAGTGAAAAAATGGTGCTGATGCAATCGGGTTACACGTCGACTAGGCGGCCCGCTCTGGAAGAACGGGCCCTGGTGTAACATGGGAACTGCAACGTCAATCCGCAGAGTTAACGCAGACGTGGGACTTCCATTCTTTCGGGCTGCCTGGAGCCGACTCCAGGTGGACTAATCTGATCATTAATTAAGCTGAGTATTTCTCCAATTCGAGAGCTCTCAAAATGCCATGTTATCGCGCGGTATGGGTCAGCGAAGCAGCGCGACAATTGGGCTACTACTGCTGCGGTTCAACAAGCAGCCGCGGCCTGGTCGACTTTCCTGCGAAATGACCCGGCTCAACGAGGCATTCGTTCATGACCATACCGCTGCGCATTCTTCTTCTTCAGGACAACCCGTCGGACGCGGAACTCATTTTGAACGCGCTCCGTCATACCAAGTTTGCGCCGGTTGCCGTGCGCGTCGAGACCGAACAGACATTCCGGACTCAATTGGCTCTGACGCCCTTGCCGGATGTTATTCTCGCCGATTTTTCCACGCCTGAATTTGATGCCTTGTCCGCACTGAAAATTCTGAATCAGCTCCGGTCCGAAATTCCCTTCATACTGGTCTCGAGAACTATCGGCGAAGAACGCGCAGTCGAGGTCATGAAACACGGTGCGGCCGACTACATCATGAAAGACCGGCTCGCGCGGCTGGGACAGGCGGTGGCTCAGGCGCTGGAACAGAAGCGATTGCGCGAAGACAAGCGGCAGGCAGACCTCGCGCTGATCCAGAACAACGAAACATCCCGGAAGGAACAGGAAGCGCGCAAGCTGGCGGATTACGAGCGTTGCATGCTCCAGGGGGCCGGCAAGCAGAAGGATGTTTTTATCGCCATGCTGGGCCACGAACTGCGCAATCCGCTCGCACCCATTCGCGCGGCCGCTCACGTCCTGCAACAGGCGTTGAAAGACGACCCCGGGCTGAAGCAAGCCTGCGGCATCATTCTTCGCCAGTCGCAACACATGACCCGGATTGTCGATGACCTGCTCGACCTGGCGCGATTTTCTCAGGGGAATATCGTCCTGCATAACGAACATATCGAATTGAACGAGCTGACCCGGCAGACCACCGATGACTATCGGACAGAGGTCGAAGGGTCCGGCGCATCCGTAACGACGGAGTACTGGCCGCAGCCCTTGTGGATCATGGCTGACCCCACGCGTATCTGCCAGGTGCTGGGCAACTTGCTTCAAAATGCGAAGAAGTTCACACGGGCCGGCGATCGCATCTCGGTGCGGGTGTCGGCCATGTCTGAGACGCAGGCGGAACTAATGGTCAGCGATTCCGGGCTGGGCATGACTTCAGAAACACTGGGCTCCATTTTCGAACCGTTTACACAAGCTGAACAGCCGATTGCCCGAACCAACGGTGGCTTGGGGCTGGGCTTGTCGACGGTAAAAGGAATAGTTGAATTGCATGGCGGCCATGTGAAGGCGACCAGTAGGGGACTGGGCCTGGGGTCGGAAATCTCGATTCAATTTCCGCTCGAGAGCACGCCGGAACTGGTCCAGGCCAGCCCGATTCCGGTGCTGAAAGGAAAGGGCCGCCGCATCCTGATCGTCGAAGACAACGTGGACACCGCCGAGATGATGTGCATTTTACTGCAGCAGGAAGGGCATGAGGTCACGATCGCCTTAACCGCGGCAACGGGACTGCGTGCCGCGCAAATGTCAGGTCCGGAAATTATTGTGTGCGATATCGGACTGCCCGGCGACATGGACGGATACGCGTTTGCCAGAACGTGCAGAGCCGATTCCGCCTTCCAGCACAGGATTCTCGTCGCTCTGACGGGCTACGGCCAACCCAGCGACAAACGACGCGCTGCGGAGGCGGGCTTCGATCTGAATTTAACCAAGCCCGTCGATCCCGCATTACTGATCGAATTGATCGGTTCACTCGGGGTGCCGGCGGCTTGGGAACCGCGATCCGATTTGAAATCGCTTTTTGCCTGAGGCTTGGATTACTTTGAGACAGGCTTAACCCACACTCATAGGCGGGAATTCCGGCCTCGGATTCGCATATTGACTTGCATACATCGTCAGGCGCGGTCGAACCGACCCCGACCGAAGTGTTGCAAACCTGACTCGAATAGAAATTCGCCCGTTTCGTATCCATCGGATATGAATTTTTTCCAAACTTCGAGGGTTGCTGCATGCCTGCCGTTCCCAGGAAAGTTCTAGGCTCCCATGATCTTCCCGCGTAAAGGCGTGAAAAAATGGCAAGTACGCTCAGGGTTGGACCGTTACCCACTGACATGATCTGCCTGATACTGAGTCAACACACACAAATGGCTGGCAACACAAGCCGCCAGAAAATATGCCAGATTAGGCCTATCTATGGCATCACTCAAAACCTTTCGACCAGACCGGTCGGCACCCAAATTGCGAAATTACGGATTATGAAACGGCTGGAATCTGACTTAATTTTCTGCTCAACACCCTCCTGCGGCGTAGCCCAGAAGATACACAAACCCGGCAATGGCACCCTGCTGACTTACTGGCGCTGCTCGGAATGCGGCTGCTGTTACCGTGTAATCGCTACTGCCGGAACTCCCGCAGTGATCGAAATGAAACGCACGGTACCTGGTTTCTAACGAAGATAAAGGGGTAACATTGGAAATTACCCGCAGTAAATTCCTTAAATCGACCAGGCTGTCACTCACAAAATGTTTCAAGCGACATCCCGCTTCGATCAAACAACGCAGTGCGCAGAAAGGGAAAAAGAGTTATGGAAAACGGGATTTCTGAAAGTCTGAGGCGCAATATACCCAGAATTCTCGCCATTTGGGAAGAGCAGGCCTACCAGAACATTCTCTCCTCAGCAGGTGTAACTTCCTTAGTATTAAAAAACGCAATTCATTCCTTTTTGGAGTATTTGGCAGACGAACTCTCGACTACCGTGGAGAAAACTGAGGTTCGTGCGGCACAAGACAAATTGAATATTGTCAATTTTGCGAAGGTGCATGGAGGCGGTCGTGCGATTGAACCGTTGCACTACACGCTAGCAGAAGTAATTTTGGAATTCCAGATCTTGCAACGGGTCATTTTGGAAATCCTGGAAGAGCAATATTCAATTCCCACAAATGACCGGAAGACGATTATTAGCGTAATCAACCAGGCGCTAACTGCGGCGGCGACCCAATTTGCTGAGATCCAACGGCAAACTCAAGAGCAATTTGCGCTCACGCTAGTGCATGATTTGCGGAGCCCCATCCACGCAGCGACGATGGGCGTTTATATCATCAAGCAGGACTCCACCGCGTCGATGGAATCGTTGCATGTCGCAGACAAGATTGGCAAGAATCTGGAACGCCTTGAGTCCATGCTGCGGGAACTGCTGGACGTCAGCCGAATTCGATCCGGAATAGGACTCGCATTTGAACTTGAGGCAGTCCGTTTAGGGAAGCGTCCCACTGATTGTTGAAAATTGAAGAGCGTCCCGTGCCGATGAAGAAAGGTATGGGAGCGATGAAAATGGAAAGTGACGAAATAGTGGAAGAGGTTGGCAGGATGGGGCCGCAGGCAGCGGGAGACACGTTTCG
>JBBRPR010000015.1:0-159674 GCA_038227875.1 Planctomycetota bacterium | reverse complement strand
TTTGCCATGATGACCCCTCGGATTGATTGGCATACCAACCTATGGTGATTGGCATACCAGAATGGCGCACCGAAGTCAATCATTTCTATAAGTCGTTACTGCGGGCGTAGCTCAGTGGCAGAGCGTTGGCTTCCCAAGCCGGAGCTCTTGTTTAAGAGGAGAACGATCTCCTGCACATTGTTATGGACATGGTGCGCTATATTGGCGCTCGCCTTCCCTATTTCAAGAGTTTTTCGAGCGGAAAGTTGAGGTCCGGCCGGGCAAATATATCGAAGTTTTTGAACGCCAAAGACTTCCGTGACCGTGAGTCCATTCAGAATTTTTTTATAACTGACGCCCGGTCAAAAATTCCGACTGGGGGGAATATTGCCTCGACTTGGAAGCTAATCTCCCGCTCACATTGTCTTTCCACTTTCCACTTCTCACTCAGCGCTTTACTCTTCTTACATGCTCTCCAAAGTTCATTCCGCCGCCGCGCAGGGCGTGGAGTCCACGACTGTTGAAGTCGAAGTGGATCTCTCGCCGGGCATTCCCAAAGAACAGCTCGTCGGGCTGCCTGACGCTGCCGTGAAGGAATCGATGCACCGCGTTCGCGCGGCGATGACCAACGCCGGATACGCGTGGCCGTTCAACAAGCGCGTCACCATCAACCTCGCGCCGGCCGACAGCCGCAAAGAAGGCCCGCTCTACGACCTGCCCATTGCCCTCGCGCTGATGGCCGCCAGCGAGCAGCTCAAAGCTGATCAGTTGGATGACTATTTGTACGTCGGCGAACTGGCGCTGGATGGAAAACTCCGCCCGGTCAAAGGCGCGCTGCTCTTCGCGCTCCAAGCCCGTGAGATGAAAAAGCGCGGCATCTTCGTCCCTCCCGAGAACGCCGCCGAAGCCGCCGTGGTCGATGGGCTGCAGGTGTTCGCGCCGTCGACGCTTCCCGAAGCGGCGGCGATGCTCAACGGCGTCGCGACGCTGGATCCGGTGAAAGTGGACATCGACGATCTCTTCAACCGCCCGTCGCCGGAAGGCATGTTCGATCTCTCCGACGTCCGCGGCCAAGAGGCCGTGAAGCGCGCGCTGACCATCGCGGCGGCGGGCGGACACAATTTACTTTTGATTGGACCGCCAGGCAGCGGCAAATCGATGATCGCCAAACGCATGGCCGGAATCCTGCCGCCGTTCTCGCTGGCCGAAGCGCTGGAGACGACGAAGATCTGGTCGGTGGCGGGAAAACTTTCGACGCAAGAACCGCTGAAAACGCGCCGGCCGTACCGCGATCCGCATCACACCACCAGCTACCCTGGCCTGGTCGGCGGTGGCGTCGACCCGAAGCCCGGCGAGATCTCGCTGGCTCACAATGGCATTTTGTTTCTCGACGAGTTTCCCGAATTCGACGGCAAGGTAAAGGAAGCGCTGCGCCAGCCGCTGGAAGACCGCAAGATCACCATCGCGCGGTCGGCGGCGACGTGCGTGTTTCCGGCCAACATCATGCTCGTGGCAGCAATGAACCCCTGCCCGTGCGGCCACTATGGCGACCCGAAGAAGGCGTGCCGCTGCACGGACATTCAGGTGCAGCGCTACCTCTCAAAAGTTTCCGGCCCGCTGCTCGACCGCATCGACCTCCACATCGAAGTGCCGCACGTTCCATACGACGAACTGTCGAGCGATCGGACGGGCCCGTCGAGCGCCGAGATCCGCGAGAAAGTCGTCGCCGCCCGCGCCGTCCAGCAGAAGCGCTTCGCCGGGACCTCAACGCACAGCAACGCCGCGATGAACGAGCGGCAGGTTCAGTCGTATTGCAAGCCGGACAAGGACGCCGGCGCGCTGTTGAAAAACGCGGTCGACACGCTGGGCTTCTCCGCGCGTTCGTATGGTCGAATCTTGAAGGTGGCGCGCACGATCGCGGATCTCGAAGCGGCGGAGCTGATCGACGCGACGCATGTGAGTGAGGCGATTCAGTATCGGAATTTGGATCGGTATAAGAATTTGTGAGCGGGAGGGTAGCTAATGAGCACATTGGCGGCACTAGACAAGAACCTGAAATCACTAGTACGACCCTGCTGGACCCTTGAGACAGTCGAGAAGGACAAGAGTGTTCAAGGCTCAAAGTTTTCCGGAAGGCCATGGTTGTCCGACGGTGAACCGTGGCCTGTGTGTAAAGTTTGCAACAAACCGCTCGCATTCTTCCTGCAACTAAATAGCGCAGAATTGCCTCAAGGCGCGAAGGTTGCATTTAAGGGCTTACTGCAATTATTTTTCTGCACTAATTCCGAATCTAACGATTGTTTGGGCTTTCAGGCGTTCTCAAAATCCGTATTCGCTCGAGTTATTGTACCCACGGGCAAACCCAGTGGAATCGTACTGCCTTCGGGTGGGTACTCCGTCCGAAGTATTACCGGCTGGAAGAAATACGACGATGCCCCGTCCTGGATTGAGCTTGGAAGTGAGTTTTCAGACAATGCCGCCGCCATGGACCAACTCGTTGAGCGATACAGCACTGCGACTGGCGACAAACTGCTGGGTTGGCCCGCATGGGCTCAAGGACCAGAATATCCCAAGTGTAAAAAATGCCGCAAACCGATGAGCTATGTTTTCCAAATAGATTCCAATGATCATCTCCAGCACACCTTTGGAGATTGCGGCTGCGGCCACGTTTTCCATTGCGCGACGGACAACCTCGTCGCGTTCACGTGGGCATGCGGGTAGAGGATGCCTAAACAAAGTTGAATTGAATTTTGATTAAAATAATTGTGAGGTAGCCCATGTTACTCATTACAGTCGGCCGATATTTCCCAAAAATATTAGGAAATGAACAAATCTATTGTCCCCACGAACAGTGTGTTCGTACGGGTGAAAATACACGCTATACCGTGATGATCGGTTTGTTTTTTATTCCACTACTTCCGGCCGCGACCGTGAAAGACTGGCGCTGTTCATCTTGCGCGAAACGCGTTTCACCAAACGAGGGTGGTAAAGCTTCTAAGAAAGTGCTCATATTCAATTCCGTAGTGGCCATCGGTGGTTTTATAATGTTTGCGCTATTTGCCTTCGGCGCCTGCTACATTGGCGGAAAAAATAGCGCTTTCAACCCCGAAAGCATTGGAGCAGCGCGAGGGTTTCTTGGATTCTTTGCCTTCTTAGGTTTATTAATTGTTGCGAAGGCATTGTTCGAAGCTCGAAAGATTGCACAAACGCTATCCGTCATAGTTTCGCTTGATCCAGAACGCATTGCGGCAATGCAATCGATACTGGAGCCGGGCGACGACGCCCGCCGGATTCAATCGAAATTATCCCAAGGAAAGTTCACTGATGCGGAAATTCAAACATATTTACAGTCTTGGGTTGTACCTGTATCGTAGACCGTGTTGACTCCTACTACTTCTCCGGCACCCCCACCTTCTCATTCACGTTGTAATCCAGCTTCACGCACACAATTCGCCCATTGCCGTAGTCGGAAATGAACAACCGGCGATCCGAGTACGTTCCGACGTAGAGCGGATGAAACAGTCCGACTTCGTCGCCGCCCAGCGGCACGGCGCTCTTGGGGCCGGCGCTGTCGACGTTGCCGTAGCGGCCAATGCGCAGGATCAGATTGCCGGCGGAGTCCAGTACGCCGACGCCGAATTGCTGCGGCTCGGGAACGAACGAGCGCGCGTAGTTGTCCAGGCAGAAGCGCGAGAACCAGCACGCGCAGCCGCCGCCGGCCTGCGACGCGTTGAATCCGGCGAAGCCCACTCCGCCGTAGAACCAGTCGGCGTGCTCTACCCAGATGCCCGTGCCGTCCTGCGGGCGTGTCGGCGTGCCGGCGGAATCCAGCACCATCGGTGTGTCGCCGGAGCTGATCACCTTACCGCGGCCGAGGAACATCTTGGTCATCGTTTCGGACATGGAATTGATGTACGGCTTGCCATCGACCACGCGCGCGGGCGTGTGCATGAAGTAGAGTGCGTCCCGACGATCCATCGCCACGCCGTCGACCTGGTGGATGCCCGGCACGGCGTCCTCGTAAACCAACTTGCCGTGCTTGTCCCAGACATGGATGCAGGGCGTGGTCGAATTCAGCGCGCGGCCGGGAAACATTTTCGGCTGGTACGGTTTGCCGATCGTCGACAGGCCTTTCACGTCGACGGTCGATTCGCCGACCATGTGGCTCAGGCCCGTGAAGTGGTATGCGCACGACGCGATCACGTAACCTTTGGGCGAAACCGCGATGCCGCCCTGGTGGTAACAGACCGGCGATTGGGACGGCAGCACCAGGCCCGATGTCACCGCCGTCGAGTGGCCGCCGATGCCGCCGTCGCGACCGACCTGGTCAAATTCCTCGCCGTAGTCCCACGGAATTTCACGCCAGTCTTTCATGTCGTAGCGCGCAATGACATTCGTGTTGCGCAGGTACGCGTAGCCGTTCATGTCGATGGTCGCGTCAACCGGGTTGAACGGAAGCTTGATCAGCTTGGATTCACCCGTATCCGGATTGATCTCCAGCCAGAAGCTGCTGGCCTTGCAGGTCGGCGCGCTGTCGGCTTCGGCGACGAATAGATGCCCGTTGACCGGATTGACGTAGCAATGCTGAATCGCGTTCGACGGTGGCTTGGCCCGGACGGCTTCCTTGACTGTCTCCTTGCCAAAGTCTCTGATCAATTCCAGCTTGCCATTCTTCTCGCGGTAGATCTTGATGCCGCAATCTTCCCAGAGCTGCGCCTGGCCGCCGTTGCCGCCGTGCACGCCCAGCTCCGCGTCGTTGCGGCAGTCGCGGCCAAACCAGATCGTGGGCGTGTCGCACCACGAATCGATTTCGCCGGAGAAATACAGCGGGTACGGCATGCCCGTATGGGTGCTCCAATACGGTTTAAAGGTCATCTTCTTTCCGTCGGCGCCGGGAATTTCGTAGCGGGCGATCTGCTTCAGATCGTCGAACCCACCGTACCGCGTGACGCAGACGTCGGCGTCGGCCGGCTTGCTGGCCGACCACATCCACGAGGGAATGGTCCACGAGAAGCAATAGATTTCGCCGTTCTTGCGGTTGAGTCGGACGAGGGCCGGCTTGAAGGTCTTGAGTTCCTTGAGGTACTTGCCGTCGGGCGAGAAAATCTGGATGCGATCGTTCATGAAATCGCTGACGTAAACGCGGCCCGCCGCGTCGCAGTCCACCGACGTCGCATTGCCAAACTTGCCCGGTTCGGTGCCGTTGCCTTGAGCGCGCCCTTCCGCCATGCCGCTGGCGCCGGCGAAAACCTTCGCGGGCTCCACGCCGTCCATTGAAATGCGCATGACCACGTGCTGCGTGTCGAAGTTGGAAACTTCGCGGTAGGAATAGCCGGCCATGTAAACGGTTTTGGCATCCGGCGAGAGCGCGATGCTGCTGGGTCCGACGATCAGCTTGTTCAGTTCAATGCTCGTCGCGCCGCCGGTCAATTCCACGCCGCCGCTGGTTCCGTCGGTGCTGAAGTGGTTGAGCTTTTGAAAGGCCAGCGCGACATTCTTACCGCGCACCGCCAGGCCCGACGCGCCGCGCCCACTGCGGCCCAACTCGTCGAACCAACTGGCGTTGTTGCCGGACGTCAGCAGCGTCTGCTCATAGATGCTGTGCTTCCACGGCAGATGCAGGCCATTGGGAAAATCGCGCCACTCCAGTCCTTTGACATCGTTGAGCTTGTCGGCGGGAAACGGATAGACGGTGCGGACGTATTTGCCTTCGTGATCGAAGAGCTTCAGCGAGTCCACGCCCGCGCCTTCGTAGACAAACACACCTTCTTCCGAGGCGGCCAAAGCCGGCGCGGCCTGTGAGATGCGCTTGTACGGCGACCAGTACAAATTTTTCTCGAACACCGGCTTCAAGCCCAGGGAAACCCGGACAGTATGCGGCGCGGAATTGATGACCAGCACGCCCTGATCGTTCTTGCCATCCCATTCGACGGACTGCTTCAGGCTATTTTTCTGAAAGGGCTCCGGCGCGTTCGTGCCCAGCACGCCGCTGGCGACATGGCAGGCGATGGTGCCGTCCGCATTTTCAATCGCAACCGAAGCGTCGCAGAAATCCTTCACGCCGAACGTAATCGTCAGCACATCGCCGTTGCGACTCACCTGCGGCGTCTGCGTAAATTCGAAGACGTCCTTGCGTTTGACTTTGAATTCATCGACATCAGCAGCAGACAAGCGTGGTGCACTGAAGACTGCACACGCCATCGCCAGAGCCAGTGAAAACAACGTTGAAGTACGCATCGGTTTTGCCTCGGGATCGGGCCGGCGGATCTACGGCAGTCTGTGTTACTATCGCGTACACTGCTGGTGGGCCAGATGACAAGAAAATGCCGGGAGCAGCACGAAATCCGCGATAGTACACTGTGCTACTTCTGACTGCTATTCCTGGGGCTTGCTAGCTCTATGATTTGACGCAGTCTGTCCGCTACTGCTTCTGCACTGCAATCAACTCCACATCAAAGATCAACGTCGCGCCCGGCCCAATCCCGCTGCCCGGCGGCGCCGTTTCGCCGTACGCAAGCTTGGAGGGAATGATCAACGTGTATTTTGACCCGGGCTTCATCAGTTGCAGGCCTTCGGTCCAGCCGGGGATTACACGGTTAACCGGAAACGAGATAGGCTTGCCGCCGTGTTTATAGGAACTGTCGAACTCCGTACCGTCCTCCAATCGCCCCACATATTGAACGGTCACGGTGTCCGTCGCGGCCGGCTGGTCGCCAGAACCCTCCTTCAACACTTTGTAGCGCAGTCCGCTGGGCAGCGTTACGAAGCCTTCAACCATCTGCCACTTCTTCAAGATCTTTCCGACGCGCTCGTGAATCTCCGCATCTGTCTCGCTCTTTTGAGCCGCTTCGAGAAACGGCCGCGCCTTTTTGCCGGCTGTCTCCAACTCCCTGGTCGCTTTCTCGCGCGTTTCGAATTCGTTCGAGCCGAGATTCTTGATCGCCTCGCGGTACGCCGCCGCCTCCTGCTCCGTCGCCTTTACTTCCGGAACTTCTTTCGATTCAGGAACCGTCGCTGGTTCGCCACCGCGGGCGGTTAAAAATCCAGATACCGTCAGCATCATCACGAAAATCAGTCGCATAGGTTTCTCCAAAATCGACACGTTTGTGAATAGTAAAGGGAGTCGGCGAACGTCGGACCCATTATTTTTAACAGGTTTCGAATAACAAAGAACGTGTGCATTGTTGTAGGATTTTGCGCTATACCCGTTGAATTTCACGCCGTTTCTTGAATGATGAATTTACTAAATTATCAATTTATGGGAGAGGACTATGCGCGGACTTCGCATTCTTTTGTTCGTCCTGATCGCGGTGGGTGCCACTTACTTTTCAAAGAGCAGCACGCCAACTCGGAAACCGGTTTTGCCCCCCTCCGATCCCGTCGGACGAGCCGAGGTGATCGCAACACCAGAAAAACCGGCTCGAGGAAAACCGATCACGGCCGGAAACCTCTTTGCCGATGCGGTGAGTTTTCAGATCGCCGTTTATGTTTCGGCAGATACGAAGACAGATCCTGCCGCGCTCTTGAAAAAATGGACCGCAGAAAAATACACAAAGATCAAATTCATTGAAAATGTAGAAGCCACATCGGAGGCCCACGCCGCATGCCAGATTACGCCAGTGCCGATTGCAGACTACATGCCACCTGAGGAATCACGGCTGCAATATGCATCGCGTGGACTTAGCGATGACGACAAGAAAAGTCTCGCCGCCAGCAGGCGTGTGATCGTGGTCGACTTCAATGCTCCCAAGCCAGAAGCACTGTCCGCATTGAAACAAGCGCAGTCGTTGATGCTGGACCTGGCCGAAGAAACTCACGGGTACCTCTGGGATGAAAATTCACGACTGGCATACGCACGCGAGACGTGGAGGAAGCAGCGGGTCGCGGCTTGGAAAGAGGAATTTCCTGACCTCTCGTCCCACGTTAATGTTCACATGTATCAAAATGGCGAGTTTTCACGACTGGTGACACTTGGCATGGACAAATTCGGATTGCCCGACGTCTGCGTCGAAGATCTCACCAAATCCGATGCGCCAGCCATGCTTAATGTCGTCAATTTGGTCTGCCAGACCATGGCAGAAAAGGGTCGCATTGATATCCCAGGTATTTTAAACGTAGATGTAGCCGCCCTGAAAAATGGTGATCTTCGCGCGTCCCTGACGAAAAGCTTCCGGCCGAAAGCCACGGGAATCGCCGCCATTCAACTGTCACTGGTTCCCACGCAAGACGGGGACGCCAAGAACCGCTTGCTGGAAATTAATTTTCCCGCCAGCCTCGGTGCCGGAACACAGCAGCGCCAGGTGGCATTGATTCAACAAATCTATGGTGGGGAAGACGCCATCCGTTACGTCAAGGACACTGATGCCACGCTCGTCGCCGCAAAAGCGCGCGCGACGGAGAAGATCAAGAACGAATTCAAACTCTGGAAAACTGGCCTGCCCGTCGGTGAACATCTCATGCTCAAGGCGCCTTTTAAAACTCCGACTGATGGCATCGAATGGATGTGGGTTGAAGTGACGAAATGGAACAACGACGGCGCCATCGAAGGCGTTCTCGCCAATGATCCGTTCGAAATTCCTACTTTAAAGATGGGCGCGAAAGTTCGCGTGACGCAGGACTCACTCTTCGATTACATTCACAGTTATGCCGATGGCCACATGGAAGGTAACGAGACGGGCGAGATCATTGAGAAAATGGAAGAAAGCAAAAGGTAGCCTCGTCACGCCCGCGCAGGGAATTGGAAGATGGAACTTAGCGCTCCTCTCCTTCCTCCTGCTCTTCACCGCTGGATGCGTCCGCTACGACGAATCCCTCGACATCCATGCCGACCGTTCCGGCACCGCAACGCTGATCCTCGAACGTCCCGACGACGCGCGGGCCAGCGCGGCGGCGGAGATGTTCAGCGAGAAATACTTAAGCCAGGAATTGCCGCCGAAAATCGCGCTGAAATACAATCAGGCGTCCAGCAACGGCCGCGTCACCACCACTGCCACCTACACGTTCGACGACATCCGCAGCCTTGTGGTGTGGGCGGCCAATAAGCGCTCGCCGCTCAGTAACATCAGTCTCGTCGAAAAGCCCGGCGAACTGGAATTCTCCCGCCGCATTTCACCGATCACCGACAGCACGGCCGACGATGTGAAACAATTCGGTTCGGAGATCACGCTCACGTTCACGCTCAAAGGCCCCGGTCCGCTGCTCGAAAGCAACGCTCCGAAATCGGATGCGCAGTCGGCGACATGGACCTTCACCGCGCCGGAACTGTTCGGGCCGTCCGGACGAACCCTGACGGCGCTGTTCTCGCGCGGTCACTCGACGACAACTTATGTACTGGCTGCGCTGGCGATTTTCGCGCTAAACATCATGATGGCCGTCTGGTTCCGCAAACGCCACAACTTAAGGAGTCGTCAAACCCGACCATGAATCCGGCCGAGAAACGCAAACACGAACGGGAACGCCGCCGTGAAGCCGCTCTCGCGGGAGGCGGCGTCGAACGCATCAAGGCGCAACACGCCAAGGGCAAGCTCACCGCGCGCGAACGCATTCACGCGCTGCTCGATCCCGATTCGTTCCAGGAGCAGGGCCTGCTGGTCGAACACCGCTGCGTCGATTTCGGTCTCGATAAACAAGTTGTGCCGGGCGACGGCGTGGCGACGGGATTCGGTACGATCGGCGGACGCACGGTCTTCGTCTTCAGCCAGGATTTCACGGTCCTCGGCGGATCCCTGGGCGAAGCGCATGCGGCGAAGATCTGCCGGCTGATGGACCAGGCGCTGAAAGTCGGCGCGCCGGTGATCGGCCTCAACGACTCCGGCGGCGCGCGCATCCAGGAAGGCGTCGTCTCGCTCGGCGGTTACGCGGACATCTTTTTGCGCAACACGCTTGCCAGCGGCGTCATCCCACAGCTGAGCCTGATCATGGGACCGTGCGCGGGCGGCGCGGTCTACTCGCCGGCGATCACCGATTTCACGCTGATGGTCGAGAACACCAGCTACATGTTTGTCACCGGCCCCAACGTGGTGAAGACCGTGACCAACGAAGACGTCTCGTTCGAAGAGCTCGGCGGTGCGTTGACGCACGCTACGAAATCCGGCGTCGCACACCTCACCGCGCCCAACGATCTGGCACTGTTGCAACTCTCGCGCAAGCTGCTCGACTTTCTGCCGCAGAACAACAAGGAACGCCCGCCCCGCCGCAGCACCGGCGACTCGACGGCGCGCACGTCACCAGAACTCGATACTCTGGTCCCGGACGATCCGAAGAAGCCCTACGACATCCGCCACGCGATCCGCGCCATCGGCGACGATAATCAGTTCTTCGAAGTCGCACCGCTTTACGCGCCCAACCTGGTGATCGGCTACATCCATCTCGATGGCGAAGTGATCGGCGTCGTTGCCAATCAGCCCGCGCATCTGGCCGGCTGCCTGGACATCGACGCGGCCCTGAAAGGCGCGCGCTTCGTCCGCACCTGCGACTGCTTCAACATTCCTATCCTCACGCTGGAAGATGTGCCCGGCTTCCTGCCCGGCGTCCGCCAGGAACACGGCGGCATCATCAAGCATGGCGCCAAACTGCTCTATGCCTACTGCGAAGCCACCGTCCCGCGCATCACGGTGATCACGCGCAAGGCGTATGGCGGCGCGTATGACGTGCTGAACTCCAAGCACATCCGCGGCGACCTGAATTTCGCGTGGCCGACGGCCGAGATGGCCGTGATGGGCCCCAAGGGCGCCGTCGAAATTCTCTACAAGAAAGCGATCGCGGAAGCCGCGGATCCCGCCGCCAAAGCGGTGGAACTCGAAGCGCTGTTCCGCGAAAAGTTTGCCAATCCCTACGTCGCCGCCGCGCGCGGTTACGTTGACGAAGTAATCGAGGCCTCGCAGACGCGTCCGAAACTCGCCGCGGCCTTCCGCATGCTCTCCACCAAGCGCGACACAAACCCGCCGAAGAAGCATGGGAATATTCCATTGTAGCGCTGGGCAAGGATGCGGCCGGCAAGAAGGCAATAGCAGGAAGCAGTCTCGGCAGGCCATGGGCAACGGCTGAATTTTGCGAGACTGCTTACTGCCACTGCCATCCTGCCGAGTGGCCTTCCTCCTTGTCAGAACGGTAAAATTCCTATATCCTATGTTGATTGCACACGATCGGTTTCGCACTTGAGATACGACACTCCATGAGCAGCGCGTTTGGTTCGGCCGCATCCCCTCTGACGCCCCTCACACCGCAAGAGGCGGCGCTCCATCTGGCCAACGCCAGTAAGAGTGACGCCAACGGAGCTGAACGCAGTGTTCCGCAGGAAGTGCTGGCCGGAGCCGCTTCGCCGGCGGTGCGCCAGAAAATTTCTGCGCTGATCAGCAACATCGAAGCCGCAATCCTGGGCAAACGCGAGACGGTCAAATTCACGCTCGTCGGTCTGCTCGCCGGCGGCCACATCCTGATCGAAGACGTGCCCGGCGTCGGCAAAACCACGCTGGCTCGCGCGCTGGCCCGTTCGATCGACTGCGAATTCCGCCGCATCCAGTTCACGCCGGATATGCTGCCGTCCGATGTCGTCGGCATCTCCGTCTTCGACCAGAAAGAAACGCGCTTCAAGTTCCACCACGGCCCGCTTTTCGCCAACGTGGTGCTCGCCGACGAAATCAACCGTACTTCGCCGCGCACGCAGTCGGCGCTGCTGGAAGCGATGAACGACGCGCAGGTTTCCGTCGATGGCATCACGCATCCGCTGCCGCGGCCGTTCATGGTGCTGGCGACGCAGAATCCGATCGAATACGCCGGCACGTACTCGCTGCCCGAAGCGCAGCTCGACCGCTTTCTGCTGCGCGTGCCCATCGGCTACCCGGACCGCGATAGCGAACGCAACATTCTGAAGGGCCACCGTCTCGCGCGCCCGATCGACAACATGAAGCCGGTAATCACCGCCGCGGAAGTCGTGCAGCTACAGCAGATCGTCGATCAGGTCAGCATGGTCGATGCGATCAGCGATTACATTCTAGAAATCGCCACACGCACGCGAGAACACAAGGGTTTGGCGCTGGGCGTCTCGACGCGCGGTTGCCAGATGCTCAAATGGGCCGCGCAAGCTCACGCGGTCGTCGAAGGCCGCAACTTCTGCACGCCCGACGACGTCAAGCGCCTCGCCCGACCCGTCCTCGGCCACCGCATCATCGAAAAAGGCCGCGACGCCGGCGGCAGCCGGAAGGACAGCGATTCGATCCTAGCAGAGATTCTGGAAGAAGTGCCGGTGCCGATTTAACCGTATTAAAGAATTTAGAATTCTTAATTCTTAATTATGAATTGTTGCCGCAGCGACCTCAATTCAAAATTAAAAATTCAAAATTAAAAATTACTTCACCGCCCTGGCCCCTGACCCCTGCTTTTGTAAATCTCCGGATTCGCGTCCGGGTCGTTGTACATCTTGAACTGCCGGTAAATCTTCATCTGCTTGCGGCCGGCGAACAGTTCATTGAATAGGACCTGCAGCGCCGCCGTCAGATCTTCGTGCTGACGCGTCAGGACCGTCAGGCGTTCGCGTGATTTTTGAATGTGAGCGGGTGTCGCGTCGAGTCGTTCGGTCTGCTCGCGCATGTGGAAAACTTTGAGGCTCAGGATCGAGAGCCGGTCGATCACGCTGCCGGGCGTCTCGGAATTCCACGGCGCATCTTCCGGCGCACTGACCTTCCGCGCCAGCAACTGCGCGTAGAGAAACTCGTCGAGCTTCTCGATGTGATCGTTGCGTTGCTGGTTGAGCTTGTCGATGCTGCGCTTCACGGTGGCGATCTGAGCGTCCGTAGCGTCGGGCGCGCGGGCCTTGTCCTCTTCGTGCCAGAGGTCAAAATTGCGGCGGTGCTCCTCCTGGATCAGCGCCATGAACGGATTGGCTGGCTTGCCCGCTCCGGTGCCGTGCCAGACCTCCGTCCAGATGATGTGGCAGGAGGAAATCTGATGCGCCAGCAGGCGCAGGTCTTCGTCGTCCTGTTTGGAAGCCGCAGGTTCGCGGTTAAGTTGCACGGCAATCACTCCTAGCTCGAAGGAAACACGCTACACTTTTCGATAGTGTTTGCGGAGCGGAGCGAATTGTCAATGCAATCGCGGACCTGCGGCGGGATCTCGTTCAGCAGGCGAAGCGAGCGCTGTGCATCTTGGCGGCGGGTTTGTGCAGATTAAAATCGAACTCGCTGGAACCGTCGGAAAGCTGGCAGATCGAAAATGTATCGCACGGCATCACTTTCACGACCGTCAACACCTCGCCTACGGGAGTACCGGAATTCAGCGTTCCGTCCCATGCATGCCTGCGTCGTACTGCATCACCTGCTCTGAGCGTCGTAATGTTCATGATTGATTCCTCGTCGCGCTTCACTGACATCTACGGCGCAGACGTCCAAAAAGTTTGCCCGATTTCACGCTTTCTCGACCTGATTCACACACTGTTCTCTTCTATATAAACAACGCATTCGCCTGAATATTTCTTCAAATCTTCCTGCTGAAATGTGTTGCTCATGAGCAATCGCCCATAACCATTTATCCCCCTATAAGTCACTGCAAATGCCGCCCTCGCGATTCACTTTTTAGCTTTATCGGAAAGGGAGGCATGGAAAACTTGGCCCCGTTTTTGTCCATCACAAACCAACTCCCGTGCATTTACATCGGGGCCTCCCACAGAGTACTATCCCCGTCATGCAGCCGATGCGAAAAACTCAACGCGAAACCAATTCCTCATGGGAGATCTTTGAATGAATGCCACCTGCGATGTCGCCACGATTCAGGACGCCCTTGCCGCCCTGGGCGTCACCGAGACCACGCTCACTTCCGCTGAAAAGCAGGGTCTGGACGAAAAAGGATATCTCCTCTTCCCCGGCCTGATCGACGCGGCGTGGCTCAAGGAACTTCGCGACGCTTATGACGCGCTCGCGCAGAAAGAAGGCGCGGCGGCGGGGCTGGACTACCATCAGGAAGTCGGCGCGCTGCGCATCGGCAATCTGCCGAACAAGGGCGAAGTTTTCGACCGCGTCTACACGCATCCGAAGTATCTCGCCGCTGTCTACCACGTCATTCAGGGCGAGTTCCACCTGCAGGCGTTGAGCGCGCGCGAACCGCTACCGAATTTTGAAGGCAAGCAGCAGGGCCTGCATCCGGACTACTGGGGCAAGGACCACGACGCTCACAATCCCAATCAATCCGCCGATGCTGCGTTTATGCTCGATGACTTCACGCCCGAAAACGGCGCGACGCGCGTGGTTCCCGGTTCGCACCGCTGGACTGGACGCCCGGAGACGACGATGAAAGACGCGTCCGACGCGCATCCCCAACAGATCATTATGTCCGCGCCGGCCGGCAGCGTGCTAGTTTACAACGGCCACACCTGGCACAGCGGCACGCTCAACAAAAACGGCCAGCGCCGCCGCGCCATTTTTCCGTACATGGTCTCCGGCAAGTACTGGGACAAAGGCGAATACCAGAACGCGCGCCTGCTCAAGCGAACGTACGACCGGCTCTCCCCGGCGGCACGGTATATTCTGGGCGTGTCGTGAATGTTAGCGTTTCAGTTGTTTGTAGCGGTAATAAATTTCAAGGCTGAGGCAATGAAGCTCGGTGGCCAGCAGGCGTCCGCCGCTGGCCCACGTGCCGGTGGGATTCCAGCAGGCTGCGGGTCCGTCCTGAATCATTTGTTTCTGCAGATTTTTAATCATGGTGTCGTTCCAAAGTTTCCAAAGACCTCTTCCCTCCCCATCAATTGCGGTGAATTGGTAGTGGTTGTCAACGTTGAATATTACCAAGGTGCCAATGTAGGTCATTAGAGCGTCGCAGTCCTCTTCGCCTGATACGGGCCGAAACCCCTCAAATGCATGAGCAGCGGCCAATTCAAATTGATCTTTCGTATAGCCCATAGACATACCGATGAGGCATCCTGCAAACGTGGCTTTCGGCGATGGATTCAAGCCTGGCGTGAAACTGTAGCCCTTTCCGCTACCTGCCTCACAGAGTTTCAGAAATTTGAGCGCGCCATCAAACGATTCAGCCCCGACCTTCAACCCGGCGATCTTTGTGGACTTCATCTGCATCGTGAAGAACATCGTCGTCAACAGATCGGGATCGGTGCTGTGAGCTGCTCGAGTGAATCCCGACAGGTCGGAGCCAGTGCCGACCTGGTGATTTGCCGTCGAGTATTGAAATGCCAACTGCGCACTGTCTTTTGATGGCTTCAAGTTTCCCATTCCGGCGGCTTCTGCCATTGCCAATCCAGCCAGCGCGTGCGCAATCCCGTCGACCGGCTGGCCGGGCTTGGTAAACGCACCATCTTCACGCTGCAACTTTCGCAGCCAATCGAGGCCGTTTTTCACGTTGGTTTTGTACCTGCCGACACGCTCCGAGTGACCGGCGCCCAAAAATGCCAGCAACGCGAGCGCCGTCTGCTCGATGTCCGCGTCGCTCTGCGCCCCGAATTTCTTCGAATCCCAGTGACCATCCGCTTCTTGATTGGATGCAAGCCAAACATCCGTCCCGCCATGATTCGGGTCATCCCCGACCTTAGTGGAATCAATCACGCCGCTGGCCTTATCCCCCGGCCGCGAAGTCCCCAGCGTCGGCCCGAGCTTCGCCAGCCAAGCCGCTTCCTCTTTGCAGCCCCGATTCCAGCGGACATTCACCAGCAGCCGCGTCGCCCGGATGCACGTCTCCGCATCGTCGCCTTTTTCTGCGGCCTGCAGCGCACGTTCCGCCGCGTCGCCGATTTTTTCCAGAGAACGCTCCGCCGCCTGCCGCTCGTTAAAATCATCCGACCCGAGCAGCTTCACCCGCTGCTCGATCTCCGCGTCCGGAGGCGTGTTCGCGGGCTCCGCACCGTAAGCGGAAAATATCAGTGCCAGAAACGACATCAGCGGGACTCGCATGACGGATCTCATGGTTGTGGAAAACGGCGGTAATAGACATAGCAAAGAGCATGCAAGGACGTCGTCAGCACGCGGCCGCCCGAAGCCCACACGCCAGAGGGATTCCACGAACCTGCATTGGGACCTGTTGAAACAAGCTTGGACTTGATGTCTGCATTAACCGCATCGCTCCAGCTTTTCCATAGGACTCCACCCTGTTGAAACATGACATACGTGCCCAGATAGGAAAACAAGGCATCGGAATTTTCGCGACCGTCACTGGGCACAAAATCTTTCGCGGCCAGCTCGACAACCGATTCAATGTCTTCTTTCTTCGTCCCCGTAAGTATCGCCACAGCGCAGCCGGTGAGCGTGGCTTTGGGGGAACATGGCTTTCCAGGGAGAAAGCTGTACCCCTTTCCGTCCGCAGCCTCACAGGTTGCCAGGAATAGGTAGATGCCGTTTAGCGATTCCACGGGCACGCGCAGCTGAGAGATTTTCGCGGACCTCAATTGCATTATAAAGAAAAGCGTCGTGAGCAGGTCGGCATCGGTTGCTCCAGCGGTTCTCGTAAATCCCGACGGGCCATCAGCGGTTTGGTGTTGATGCTTTTCGATGGAATACGAAACTGCATTCTGTGCGCTTTCAAGCGTATCCTTGGTGCGCGCGAAACCTCCGGCTTGAGCCATTGCGTCGCCTGCCAGGGCATGCGTGATGCCGTCGACGGAATCGCCCGGCTTTGCATACGCTCCGTCCTCGCGCTGCTGCTGGCGCAACCAGGAAACGGCCAGTTTCACATTGGCCTTGTAGGTTCCTGCTTTTTCAGAATGTCCGGCATTCAAAAATACCATTAACGCCAGTGCTGTCTGAGCCACGTCTGCGTCCGTTTGCGCGCCGTACTTTTTTGCATCCCAATGCCCGTCCTTTTCCTGCGCACGCGCCAACCAATCGAGAATCCGGTCTTCGCTTTCCACGACCGCCTTCGGTGGTGAAGCAGGCTCATCCGATAAGATCGGCGCCGGGCCGCCAGATTTGGATGCGCCAAACACAGGTCCGAATCCGGCCAGAAATGCAGACTCCTCTTTGAGCACCTTTTGCCACCGCACGCCCACCAGACACCGCGCCGCCCGGCTGCGCACTTCCGCATCGACGCTCTTCTCGGCAGCGAGCAGAGCGCGCTCCGCAAGAATGCCAAATTTCGCCAGCGCTTGTTCAGCCGCTTCGCGTTCGCCAAAATCATCCGATCCAAGCAGCTTCACCTGCCGCTCGATCTCCGCATCCGAAGACGTGCTCGCGGGCTCGGCGCAGGTCGCGGCGCTCAAGACAGTAATGAAAAGCGTGAGCGCAATAATTCGCACAGGAATCCCCATGAAGTTCCACCACTATAAGGTACGAATACCCGCCTGCGGACTTGCGCTAAATGTGGCTTATGAAGACTTTTCCGGTGCGCTCATGTTCGTGACCTGCCACGCGCGGGCGTAGACCAGGCCCAGCGAGATCCAGAACGGCAGCGCGTACGACGGGCCTTCCAGCGCGTTGTTGAAAAACGCGAATGTGGCTGAGAAGAAAAAGTAGAGCAGCAAACCTTCCAAAAGCGCGTCGCCCTGGATGCGGCGGCGCAGCGCTTTTACGGCGTACGCGACCACGAGGAACATCGTCGCCAGCACCAGCGCCAGTCCAATCAGCCCGTAGCGGTAGAGCAGATTCAGAAAGCTGTTGTGCGGGTCGAGGCCCTCTCGTTCCTCGCCGTAATGGTAATTCGTGTGGTAGAGCGCTTCGTAGAACCACGGCTGCCCGACACCCGCGCCGATCAGCGGGCGGCCATGGAACCAGTCGGCGGCTTTCTTGCGCCAGACAAAAATGCGCCAGACGATGTCGGCGGAGTTCACCGACGGCGTGGCGACGTAGACGGCCTGCAGCTTGTACACTTCCGGATCGGTCATCGCCACGTACGGTGGACGGCGGGAGATCATCGGGTTAGCGGGATCGGCGGGGCCGGTCGTCGTATCGTAAATTTTCAGAAGATCGCGGTAGATCTGCGGCGACCAGGAGCTGACTTTCGACGCCACTTCCGCCGAGGTCGTCGACGTGGTACTGCGCAGCGCTTTGTAGCCGATGGCCATCGCGGCGAGCAGGATCAGGCAGGCGGCGGCGCGTTTGAGCGTCCGCGATTGGCCGCGTTGGAGCACCAACACGCCGACGAAAAGGTAGAGCAGCAGCGCTCCGGCGATGGAAATCGGAACGCCGGATTGAAAGCGGAACGTCTGCCGCCAACCCACGAAAGCGATCACCAATAACGCCGCGGCGCGGAGAGGCAGCGCGTTGAAATTCGCGAAGACCACGAACATGGCGAGCATCGCCAGCGCCAGTGTCTCCTGGCCAAAGAGCGTGCCTTGAATATTCCACTCGCCCAGGTAGCCGCGCCAATCCAGCACGGCGCAGGCGATTGCCACGGCCACCGCGACCACTGCAGCGACCGTCGTGAATCGCCAGAAATTGCGGAAGAATAGGAACGTGTACATAAAAAACAGCGCGTAGCCGCTCAGCGCGCTCTGGCGGAAGACCAGGTACCAATCGGGAATCGGATGCGCCGCGAAACCCGGCGGCAGATCCGGTAGCGTTCCGCTGGGCAACAGCACCGCCGCCAACGCGTGACTGGCACCCCACAAGAGAAACGCGAGCGCCGCCAGAAAAGGCAACCCCAACCGACGCGAGGCGTCTTCCTGTCCGGGGGTCGCTTCGTTGGGATGCGCGCGCGCGTAATTCCAGACGTAAAAAGCGAGCGGCAGCAGTAGCACCATGCAGACTTCGGTGAGGTACAGCCGATCGAAAAATCCCGGCACCCACGTGGGACGTGGCGAGCCTTCCGTCGGCAGATGGTGGTCGGTGGCCAGCTGAATGAGACTCGTGAAACTTAAATGCGCGAACGTCTGACGCAGCAGCAGATGCCCCGCCAGCAGCGCGAGCACCACCCAGCGGCCGACGAGGGCGGCTTTCCACGCGTTCTGTTGAATGGGCTGAGTGGGTGCCGCCGGCTGGCTCATCGCTGCAGACCAGACCTTTCCAACTCGCGGCTGGGGCCGTCGAGTCCGATCTTCTGCAGCGCCAGTCGCGCGATGAAATACGGATTGTAAAACAGGTAGCGCCGCCAGAGCCGCCGGGGTTCGGCGCAGAAGCGGAAGAGCCACTCGAGCCCGGAGTCCTGCATCCATTCCGGCGCCTGCGGCACGCTGCCGGTATGAAAATCGAACGCCGCGCCCACGCCAATCTGCAGCGGCTCAATCCGCGCGACGTGGCGATGCATGAAGATTTCCTGTTTCGGCGCGCCGAGTGAAACAAAGAGCAGTCGGCAGCCGCTGCGGTTGATCGCATCAATTTCCTGAAGCAGCGATGGATCATCGTCGGCGCGATCACCAAACGGCGGCGAGTACGTGCCAGCGATGGGCAAGCCCGGGTAGCGCGTGGTCAAGGTCTGAGCGAGATGCTCGACGACGCCGGGTTTGCCGCCGTACAGATAAATGGGGAGTTTGCGCTCCGCCGCCACTTCGCAGACTTTCAGCATCAACGTCGGCCCATACACGCGTTCGGTGAGTTTCCGTCCGCCGAGGATGCGGTGCGCCCAGATCAGCGGCTTGCCGTCGGGCACGGTCAGCATCGCACCGTTGAGCACCGCGCGAAAATCGGTCGAGCGCCGTGCCATTGAGACACTATGCACGTTCGCCACGCAGACATACGCGTGCGCTTTCCCCGGCGCGGCGCGTTCGACGATCTGTTCCACCGCTTCGGCGTAGGTGACCGAAGCAATGCGCGTTCCGAGCAGAGGTAAAAACTGAGGCTGCATTGCGGCTATCATACCCAGCTCGAACGCTTTTGCTTGTGCTGCTATTTAACCTTCATCGGAATACCCGCGATCATGAAGAGCACGGTGTCGGCGGCGGCGGCGAGGCTTTGGTTGGCGCGTCCGAGTGCGTCGCGATAGACGCGGCCGAGCGGATAGGGCGGCACGACGCCGAGGCCGACTTCGTTGCTGACGATCAGCCAGTCGGCGGAACTCGCGCGCTGTGCGTCCAGCAGACGGGTGACCTCCATCTGGACGAGATTTTCGGCCGTGTTGGAGGAGTACGGCTCGCTGAGCACGGCCATCGCGTTGCCGGCCAGCAGGGTCATGCAATCGAGCAGAATCACGGCTGGTTCGGGCTTGAAGGCGGCGATGGCGTTGCCGGTGCGCGTTGGCGCTTCCAGCGTTGTCCACTCCGCCGGTCGTTGCGCGCGGTGGTTGCGAATCCGCTCGGCCATCTCTTCATCGTGCGGCTCGCCGGTGGCGACGTACAGCACCTGCCCGCCATGCGCCGCCGCCAGTTTCTCCGCATGAGAACTTTTGCCGCTGCGCACGCCACCGAGAATCAACGTCAGTGTCCCAGCCATGCGTTGAGTAAGCGGCGAAGCGAGCGAAAAGTCAAACGGCCAATTCAAAATTCAAAAACACACGCGGGAAATGATGTGCCATGGATGAGCGGCGGACCTCGTCGTAAATTTACGACAAGGTCGGTTAGCATATGGACAGCTGTCCATATGCTGGAAATTAACCAGGGAACGAATTCGTTCCCGAGGGAAACAAGGAACTCAGCCCAAACCATTTCCCAGAGCGTGCGTTTTTGAATTTTTTTTGAATTTTGAATTTACACTTTAGGTTTTTATTAAGTCCTGCTTGCATCCCACCATATTTGGTATAATTTAGGTGATGGGGATCTGCCATGGATGCCGACAAACGCGCGCTGATCGAGACGCTGGCCGGACAGATTAAGGGGCTGGAACGGCAGGGGATTGCGGCCGTTCAACGCGCCTGCATTCCCAGTCAAATCAAGGAGTTGGATGAAATTCTTCCCGGCGGCGGACTGCCCTTGGGAGCGCTGACGGAGGTGCTCGCGGAGGACGGCGCCGGCGCGCTGACCCTGCTGCTGACGCTCGCCAGGAGCGCCATCGAACGGGGCAACGCGTGGGCGGTGGTCGATCCGCATCGCACCTTCTATCCGCCCGCGGCGATGGCGCTGGGGCTGGATCTCAGCCGACTTATCCTGCTCCGCCCGACGCTGCAGCAGACTGGCTGGTGTTTCACGCAGGTGCTGCGCTGCGCGGAAATCGGGGCGAGTTTTCTGGCCACGCGCAGCGGCGACAACATGGTCTACCGCCGCTTCCAACTCGCGGTGGAACGCGGCGGCGGGCAGGGTTTTCTCGTCCGCCCGACCGACGCCGTGCGCAAGCCGTGCTGGGCGGCGCTGCGGTTGCGCGTGATGGAACCCGGGCAACCTTGCGCGCTGACCGTCTCGATCGGCACGCGCCGAACGATCGGGCTGAACGTGCTGCATGTGCGCGGCGGCATGACCAAGGCGCGGCCCTCCCCTGCTCCACTGCAGCTTCCGCTTCCCACTGTCTGCGGCGTTTCCGACGTTTCCGTGGCGGCTGTTGCGCTGGCCGGATCGTGATGCGTCATGAGCGAGCTGTCGCAGCCTTCCTGCCGGCGCTTTTTGTGCCTCTACTTTCCGCGCTGGCCGATGCAACGGCTCTTGCGCACGGAGCCAGAACTGCGCGGCAAACCCGCGGCGGTTCACGAACGCGGCGCGCACGGTCCGCGGCTGGTGGCGTGTTCGCTTGAGGCCAGTGCGCTGGGCGTGTTGCGCGGCATGGGCGTTTCCGAAGCCACGGCGCTGGCACCGCCGCTGCTGGTCACTGAAATCGATCGCGCGCGGGACCGTTCCGCGTTGGAGAAACTCGCGGCGTGGGCCGGGCGATTCTCGCCGTGGACGGGCCTGGAGCAGTGCGGCCCGGGCGTCGGCGAACATCCGCAGTCGCTGCTGCTGGAGATCACCGGCTGCCAGCAGGTTTTCAACGGCGAAGAGAATCTGCTGAGCCTGGCGCTCAAAAGCCTGGCGCAACAACAGCTCCGCGCGCGCGCCGCGATCGCCCCGACGCTGGGTGCCGCGTGGGCGCTGGCGCATTACGGCCCGCACCGCACGGTCGTGCCGCAAGCTCCCGATTCCGCGCTGGCCGAGGCGCTGGCACCGTTGGCGCTTTCGGCATTGAGGCTGCCGCCGGCGGCGATCGCGTGGCTGGGGAAACTGGGGCTGCAGACCATCGGCGATGTGCTGAAGCAACCGCGCGCCGCACTGCCCAGTCGTTTCGGTCCAGAACTGCTCGAGCGGCTCGATCAGGCGCTGGGACTCGCGCCGGAAACCCAGCCGTGGCTGCGGCCGCCGCCGGAAGTCTATTCGGCGCAGTCGTTCGAGTATCCCATCACCGACCGCGAACTGCTGCTCCATTCGCTGGAGCGGCGCCTGGCCGTCGTCGTCCGGGAACTCCACCGCCGCTGCCGGGGCGCGCGGTCGCTCGACTGCTGGCTCTACCGCGAAGCGGCCGAACCGGTGCTGCTGGAAGTGCATCTCTTCCGCAGCAGCGCGTCGAAAAAACATCTGCTCCAACTGGTCCGCACGCGCCTGGAGGATCTGAGCTTCACCTCGGAGCGTGGGAAGCAGACCGGCAGCGGGGGCGCGTTTTCAAAAACGATCGACGTCGACGCCGGCTTCTGTGCGCTCTCCGTCTGGGTGACGTCGAGCGAACTGCTGAACGCCGAGCAACTGGCTCTCTTCTCCAAACCCCGCGGTGCGCCCAGCGGCCTGGCCCTGACGCTCGATCGCATCCGCACGCACTGCGGCCGCGATTCGGTCTTCCGCGTCAGTCCCGCCGACGACGCGCAGCCGGAGCATGCCTACGCGCTGGCCGATTGCGAACAGGACCGCGCGCCGCAGGAGGCCGAGCCGCGGCCGCCCCGCGCGGAGTTCTCCGCCCGGCCGCTCAACCTGCTGCCCGAACCGGCGGCGATTCACGTCGAGTGGCCTGACGAGCACACCGCGCCGCAGAGCTTTGAATGGAAAGGCGAACGCATTCCCATCGCGGCGTTCAGCGGCCCGGAGCGGATCGAAACCGGGTGGTGGCGCGGCGGCATCGCTCGCGACTACTATCTCGCTGCCTCACCACGCCAGGCTCAGTACTGGATTTTTCAGAGCCGCGAAAGCGAGCAGTGGTTTGTGCACGGGGTGTTCGAGTGATGGAATGGCGAATGGAGAATGGGGAATGGGGAATGGGGAATGGGAATGCGAAAACCGCGTGCCCCTCGCACGCGATCTTGCTTCCCTTAATCATAGCCCATCGCGGCTTGCCGATCCGACCAGTAGCCACGATCCGTCGACTTGTATCGCGTCTCCTGCTTCGGCTGATCCTTCGCGGTGGATGGGCGCGAATCCGTCGTCGCTTCCTTTTCGGTACTCTTCACTTCGGAATTCTTCGGCGCGGGGCTGGAACCGGTATCACAAGCCCCGGCGCTCAGGCTTATGACCATGCATGCAATCCACGTCACGTTCAGCAGAGTTTTCATGTCTGCGACCTCCTTTAAAAGTTTTGCGCGTCATCGCGCGGCTGGGGTTGCCATCAACTGCTTCCAGCTATCCGACCGCAACTGCGTCTGATTTAGTCCCGGGAAAATTTAAAAAATGCTCGACTCGTGTCGGCGAAGTTCGGGAAACAGATTTCGCTCAGCGTGTGACGAATACGAAAGAATGTGCTACTCACGAGTGGGACGAAGGGTGGCTCGGCCCCTCGGGCCGGGTCGCTTGGCGACAAGAAGCTCCAGGACAGAAATTGAATTCAGGGAGTGGCAACGACTGTCCGAGAGCGCTTCGAAGTCCCGTGTTCTTGAGATGGGCAAGTCCGTCCTGGAGCTTCTTGTTGCGAACGCAACCCGGCCCGAGGGGCCAGGCCACCCTTCAAAAATGAAACGCGCCGCTTTCAGCGGCGCGTTTCATTCGACAGTCGACGTTCAATTTTCGACATTCGCTACACGGCGGGCAGATAGACGGTGAACGTCGATCCTTTGTTCAACTCGCTGCGCACGTCGATGCGGCCGCCGTGCTGTTCGATGATCTTCTGCGAGATCGAGAGGCCCAGGCCGGTGCCGCTGTCTTTCTGCGTGAAGAAGGGGTCGAAGATCTTTGAGATCACGGCCAGGTCGATGCCGCAGCCGGTGTCTTCAATCGAGGCCGTGACTTCGCGGCGCGTTGCGCGGGCTTCGGCTTCCGGCGTCTTCGGCGGCTCGGCGGGCGCTTCGGTCAGGCCGAAGGTGATCGTGACCTTGCCGCCGGCCTTGCACGCCTGCATGGCGTTGAGAATGATGTTGCGGAAGACCTGGCGCAGCTTATCGCCGTTGCCGAAGACATTGGGCAGCACGCGTTCGTCTTCGATCGCGAGGAGCCCCACCTTCAGGTCCTGCGCGTCGGACTGCATGTCGCGGACCAGATCGCTGACGAGCTTGGGCAGCGAGAGCGGCACGAGAGTCAGGTCGCGCTGGCGCGAGAAGTCCAGCAGGTCCTGGACGATGCGGTTCATGCGGTCGACTTCTTCAAGAATAATCTGTGTGTACTCGGCCTGCTTGGGATCGGCGGCGGCGCCTTCCTGAACCAGCTGCGCGAAGCCGCGGATCGAATTGAGCGGGTTGCGGATTTCGTGCGCTACGCCGGCCGCCATCTGGCCCAGCGCGGCGAGATGCTGCGAGCGGCGGACCTGCTCTTCGAGCTTGCGGATGCCGGCGAGGTTGCGGAAGTTGGCGACGACGCCGATGGTCTTGCCGGTGTGATCGGCGAGCACCGAGGTCGACAATCCCAGCGGAATGGTCTTGCTGGAGGCGCGCACCAGCACTTCGTAACGGTCTTCAGCGTGCCCGGTGCTCAGCGTCGCCTGGATGACGCGGTGGAGTTCGGCGAGATCCGCATCGTCGCTCAGCGTGTGGCCGACGAGCTGCGATTCTTCCTTCTCCAGAATGGTGAGCGTGGCCTGGTTGATGCGCAGGACCCGGCCGGTGACGTCGACGACGATGACGCCGGAGGCCAGCGAACGCAGCACCGAGTTGTTGAATTCGGCGGCGTCGAGCAGTTCGGTGTAGAGGCGCGTGTTTTCGATGCAGATGGCCAGCTGCAGCGCCATGGCGGTGCAGAGCTTCAGGTCCATTTCGGAGAACGGCTGCCCGCCGGCGATGGTGTCGAGATAGACCATGCCGATTACTTTGTCTTTCACCTTCAAGGGCGCGCCGATGATCGAGAAGACGCGCATCTGGTGAAGCGACACGGAGGCGGCGAGGCGCTCGTCGCTGGCCGCGTCGATCGAGAGGAAGCTTTCCTTCTGTTCCAGAAGCTGGTGCGCCATCGTGCGCGAGATGGAGATGTTGTCGCTGCCGGTCACGCCTTCGCGCAGCTTGGCGACTTTGACACCGGGCTGGCCGTCGGGCGTCAGCAGCAGCACCAGCGCGCGGTCGGCGGTGAACGCACCGAAGAAATGCATCAGCGCGCGTTCCAGCAAGGCCGGCAGATGGAGGATGACGGCGACGTCGACCATGAATTCGTAGAGCTTGGTGAAGTGACGCTGCGCGTCGGGGATCGTCGTGCCTTCCTTCAATTCCAGGAAGCGCGTGTCGTTGAGGCTCAGCTTGAAGCGTGCGCTGGTCCCCTTTTGATCCTTGGAGAAGACGATCTGCGGCAGCGTCTTGCTGGACGTGTCTTCTTCCAGTTGCGCGAGCATGACCGTGTCGCCAACGCCGACGCGATCGCCGTTCTGCAGGCGGGCTTCGGTGACGCGCGCGCCGTTGAGGAAGGTGCCGTTGGTGCTGCGCAGGTCGCGGAGGAGAAAGCCATCGCGTTCGCGGACGATTTCGGAGTGGACGCGGCTGGCGGCTTCGTCGTCGAGCGCGATCTCGCAGACGCGGTCGCGGCCGATGCGGAGCGTGTCCTTGTTCAGCGGAATACGGTGGCCCTTGTAGCGCCCCGAAATCACGACCAACTCACCGGACATTCCCGCCACGCGCGACCTCCGCATTATCCCATAGAATCCATAGCGTTTACCACCTCTTGGCGTCCTTCGCAAGACAGTTCACCGGCGTGCGGCGCTTCGCCAACCGCTTTACGGAAAGTTCGACCGATTTTCGGGACCTTACGACCGGGATTCAACCGCATCTGTACACGTCTATCGCATATATCATAGGGACCTCTTCAAATCGCCAGTGGCCTGACACTTGCATTTATCTCTTTTGCGCCCGGACGGCGCTCAAACATCTTTAAGGAGATCAAATCATGTTGCACTGGACTCTGACCTTTCTCGTCGTTGCTATCGTCGCAGGTGTGCTGGGCTTCAGCGGGATTGCGGGTACGTCGGCGTACATCGCGCACACGCTGTTCGTCATTTTCATTATTCTCTTCCTCGTCAGCCTGGTCACCGGCCGCAAGATCGACTAGCCGTTTGGCAAAGCCGCGAAGCGCCTGGATGTCCAGGCGCTTCGCGGAGACGTTTAATCGTGACTCCTCTTCGAAAGCAGGAATTCCAATGAAAACTTTGACTCCGCTCTTTTTCATCGCAGCGCTTGCCGGCAGCACGCTTCTCACGGGTTGCGGCGATACGACGACGCACACGACAGTTAAGAAAGAAACGAAGATCGACGACAACGGCAATGAAAAGACCAAGATCGAAACCAAGACCGAGACGGTTTCGAACTCGGGCGGCGACAGAAATTCCTCGACCACGAAGGAAGTGAGAGTGGAAGGCCGCGACGATCCGATTGTGAAGCTGGGGCCCGTCGAAATTAACAAGCGCTAAGTGTTGCGCCCCAATACTTATTCAGATATGGGTTTTTAGTTTTGAGTCGCGATTGTCGCGAAGCGGCAGTTGCTGATTCAAAGCTAAAAACCCAAAGCTTTTTACTTCACCAACGGACAGCGGACCCAATGTCCCGGCGCCCCCATCTGTTCAAGCTGCGGGAGCGCTTCACTGCAGCTGGGCTGCACCAGCGGACAGCGCGGCGCGAATGGACAGCCGGGTGGCGGATTGATCGGGCTGGGCGGCTCGCCGCCGAGAATCTGGCGGTTCTTCGCTTCTTCCGGAGTGCGTTTGGGCACGGCTGAAAGCAGGGCCCGCGTGTAGGGATGGCGCGGGTCGGCGTAGAGATCTTTCGTGTCGGCGATTTCCACGACATGGCCGAGATACATCACGGCAACGCGCTGGCTGATGTGCTCGACGACCGAAAGATCGTGCGCGATGAACAGGTAACTGATCTGCTGCTCGGCCTGCAGTTCCATCAACAGATTAATGATCTGCGCCTGGACGGAGACGTCGAGCGCGCTCACCGCTTCGTCGCAGACGATGAACTTCGGCTTCACCGCCAGAGCGCGCGCGATGCCGATGCGCTGGCGCTGACCGCCAGAAAACTCGTGCGGGTAGCGTTCGATGGCCTGCGGCGGAAGGCCGACGCGGCGGAGCAATTCGAGGACGATCTGGCGGCGTTCGGCGGCGCTGCTGGCCATCTCGTGAACGACCAGGCCTTCGGCGATGATCTGTTCGACGGTCATGCGCGGATTCAGGCTGGAATACGGATCCTGAAAGATGATCTGCATCTGCTTGCGGAATGGGCGCAGTTCCTTCTGGCTCAGCGCCATCAGATCCTGCCCGTTAAAGTGCAGCGATCCGCCGCTGGGTTCGATCAGCCGCAACAGCGAGCGGCCCACCGTGGTCTTGCCGCATCCCGACTCGCCGACCAGGCCGAGCGTCTGCGCCACGCCGATGCTGAAAGAGACATTCGTGACGGCCTGAACATATCCCGCCACGCTGCCGAGCAGCCCGCGCCGAATCGGAAAGTGCTTGGTGAGATTATTGACGTCGAGCAACGGCGCGGTTTTGGCCGCCGCATTTTCCAGCGGCCCGGCCCGTGTGGCAGTCGTCATCCACTGGTATCCCCTTGTTTGGGCGCATTCTCTACGCTGCGCGCCGCGAATTCAACCTGCAATGCACGCGGATTGCGCAAGCGCGCGGACGTGCTGCTGCCCGTGTTGCTCGACGGCGTTGGGTTCTGCGGATTCGCGTCGGCCGGAGCGGGCTTCGTCTGCGGTACGGCGGGATGGGGCGGCCCGAGTTGCGTCGCCGTGAGGGCATCGGCCTCCGAGCCCGTGATCAGGCGCGCCGATCGGCCGAAGGTGAAGTAGCTCCAGCCCCACTGCACCATCACCAGAATACGGTTGCTGTAGGAAACGAGGTACATCAGATGGATAAAGAGCCACATTACCCACGCGATCCAGCCGCCGATGCGCAGTCCGGCAATTTGAGCGACCGCAGCGCCGCGGCCGATGGTGGCCATGGTGCCTTTGTCGAAGTAGGTGAAGGCCGCGACGGGTTTGCTTTTGATGCGCGCGCGAATTGATTTCGCGACGTACTTGCCCTGCTGAATCGCCACGGTCGCGAGTCCGGGCAGCGGCTTTCCGTTCTTGTCCTTGGCATTGGCAAGATCGCCGATCACAAAGACATTTTCGAATCCCGGGATGTTCAATTCCGGTCCGACAATTACGCGGCCACCGCGGTCGATCTGCGCGCCACAGGCTTGCGCCAGAATCTCGCCCAGGACAGAGGCTCGCACGCCGGCAGCCCAGATTTTGGTTTCTGCCAGCAGCACCTGCTTCTGGCCGTCGCATTCCACTTCGACGAGGCCTTTTTCCAGGCGCACGACTTTGGCCTTCAATCGCACGTCCACGCCGAGGCCAATCAAGCGCTGGCGCGCCTGTTCGGAGAGCGCCGGGTGCATCGCCGGTAAGACGCGATCGCTGCCATCCAGCAGAACGATCCGCGCGCTGGCCGGATCGATTTTGCGGAAATTCTGATGCAGTGTGTCGCGCGCGATCTCGGCGATGGCGCCGGCCAACTCCACACCCGTCGGACCTGCGCCGACAACCACGAACGTCAGCAGCGACGCGATACGTTGCGGGTCGGTTTCGAGTTCCGCGTCTTCGAACGCCTTAAAGATGTGGCGGCGGAGAATGGTCGCGTCCTCGACGGTTTTCATGCCATGCGCGTGCTGTTCCCATTCCGGATGGCCAAAGTAATCGTTGCGCCCACCGGCGGCGACAATGAGGTAGTCAAATCCAACCACTTCCCCGCCCTTCAAGCGAACGCTGCTGCCGCGGGGGTCGATCTGCGTGACTTCGTCCATCAACACGCGCGTGTTGCGCTGAGTTTGAAGCACGCCGCGAATCGGCGCGGCGATGTTGGCCGGCGAGAGTCCGCCCGTCGCGACCTGATACAACAGGGGTTGGAAGAGATGGAAGTTGCGGCGATCGATCAGCGTGACATCCACGTCGCATTTAGCCAGCGATTGAGCGGCATTTAACCCTCCGAATCCGCCGCCGATGATAACGACCCGTTTACGTGTGCTCATCATTACTCTCCATAGATTCCACTGGCATGATTGTAACCCGCAACCGATTCGAACGCCAAATTTGGAAGGTGCTCAAAAGCACATTTTCCGAAATAACTTCGAGTTCGATATGAAATCGATTGAATACGCAAACTTCATTCCCAATGCCGAATTCATGGAATACTTTCATCCATTATCGTATTCTAATAATCACGATTTCACTGTTGGACGAGATTCACTCTGCGCGGAGATGCATAGACTTGGCGATGAGTCGCGTGTTTCGGCCCACGCTCAACGTCATTTTCGTGGCTACGCTCTGCGGCCTGGCACTGTTGCTGGCGGCGCTGTTCTACCTTTTCTTCAGGGGCTCGCGCGAGTCGCTGATCGAAAGCGGCAAGCGGCTGCGCGACAACACCGGCGCGCAGATCGCTGCGCGGTCGGAGCAGTTTTTTCAGCGCGCACAGGATTCTGTCTCGAAGATTGCGCGCCAGGTCAAGCAGCGCTCACTGACGATCAAAGAACCGCTCGACCTCGAGCCGGCGCTCTACGCGGAACTGCTTTCCAATCCGGATCTCTACGACATCGCCTTCACGTACGGCAAGAAAATGGGAAGCACGAAAGACGGCGACGCGATCATCGCCGCGGATGGCCGTGGTGAAGTGGATGTGATGCGTGCAAGCACAGCCGGCGTCCGACACATCGATACGCGATTTACCAGCCAGAAAGGCGGTGCGTTTGTCTCGGAACTTCGGCAGCGCACGGAGGAGGGCGATTTTCTGTCGGCTCCTTTCGCGGCTGAAGCGGGGGCGCAGCGCAAGGATCCGACTCTGGAAAAGACGTTCACCACCGCGGCGAAAGACGATTTTTTTCAGCGGCCGATCTGGAGCGACCTTCATCCCATTCCCGGCGCCGAAAAGAAATTCTTCGTCACCATTCAACAATCCATCCCCGACGCAAGCGGGAAGTTCATGGGCGTCCTGCGCGCCTCGCTCTCACTCGACGAACTCAGCCGCATCGTCAATTCCGGCATCGATGCCAGCGGGCAAATCAATCCGCACCGCGTCTTCCTCTGCGACGACCAGGGTTATCTGGTCGTACCGCTGACGCCGACCGACACGCTGTACGACGTTCCCAACGAAAACAAATACCGCTTCCTGAGTACGCAACTGCCACCAGAGATCGCCGCCGCGCTCAAGCTGGATCAACTGAAAAAGATCGATACCAGCGCCGGCGTGCTGAGCGTTCCCGGGGAATTCGAAGTCAACGGCGAACGCTATCTCGTCACCTTTCAGGCTTTGAACGGAGGATGGGACTGGATCGTCGGCATCGTCGCGCCGGAAAAAACGTATCTCTCCGGCCTGCTTGAAGCCCGGCTCCAGATCTTGAAGTACGCGTTGGGCGTGATGATCATCATTCTGCTCGGCGGCATCCTGACGCTGCGCATCGTCAAGCATGACCTTGCGACGATCGTGAAGGAAACGGGCCGGATGGGCGATTTCGAATTCAGCGCCTCCCGCGCCGAGCCGCGCATCGAAGACGTTCACGTCGTCATGGATCGTTTGGAGCAAGCGAAGACGGCGATGCGGTCGATGAGCAAATACGTGCCCGTGACGCTGGTGCGTGAGCTTTACCACATGCGCGCTGAACCCGTCCTCGGCAGTGAACTGGCCGAGATCTCGATGATGTTCTCCGACGTCAAAGACTTCACGACGCTTTCGGAGAAGCTCACGCCTGACGACCTGGCGCACGCGCTGGGACGTTACCTGCAGCTGATGACCAACGCGATCCAGGCGCAGCACGGCACGGTCGACAAATTCATTGGCGACGCGGTGATGACGTTATGGAACGCGCCGCTGCCTGTGGACAACCACGCGCAGTTGGCGTGTCAGGCGGCGCTGGATTGCCGGCGCCTCTTGACGGAGCTCTTCGCGTCGCCGGAATGGAAGGGCTTGCCGCCATTCGAGACTCGCTTTGGCTTGCACAAGGACCGCGTGATGGTTGGCCACTTCGGCGCGCCGGATCGGATGAACTACACCGCGATGGGTGACGGCGTGAACCTCGCCTCGCGCCTGGAAGGCTTGAATAAAGTTTACGGCACGACGATCCTGGTCAGCGACGTGATTCAGGCGGAGTGCCACGCGCATTTCATGTTCCGACTCATAGATATTGTGGCCGTGAAAGGAAAATCAAAGGGGTTGAAAGTCTACGAGCTCCTGGCCAAGTCCGGTGAGACCGCGCTGCCGCTGGCGCAGATCAAAAACTACGAACAGGCGTTTGAACTCTATTTGAGCCGCGATTTCAACGGCGCGCGGGCGCTGCTCGAACCGCAGCTCAGTGACGGACCCAGCTCCGTGCTGGCAGAGCGCTGCCGGCACATGCACGTCAACCCGCCCAGCCGCGAGTGGACGGGGATCTACTACGCACAGTCGAAGTAGGCGGCGGTTGCAATCCGTGCGGGCAAGGGTAGATTTGCCGTATCGGGGAGCTGCGTGATGCATCCAATTTTGCTGTGGTCCATCGTCGTCTACTTCATCATCGGCCTGTCGATCACGGCGTTCTGCGTTCACATGAGCTACCACGAAGCAGCGGTCGGATTTGGCGACAGCCACGACGCCAAGGCGCAGAAGGTGCTCGAGAGCGGCATTGGTCCGCTGGGTTTCGTCTTCCTCTTCACCTTCTGGCCGATCGCGTTGTTCATCGCGTTCACGGGAGCGTCGAAGGCCGAAGTCGTTGCTCACGCCGAGGCTCATAATGCCACGCACGGCGCGCCCGCTCCCGCAGCGGCAGTTCCGGCCAGCGTCGAACAGCCTAAACAAGTTCAATAAGATGTAAGGTTGTGATTCACGACACAGGGCGCGAAATCCGACGCTTTATGGTGTTTTGTCACTCTTGATATCATTCTCCTAACTCCTTTCTACGATTTATATTGTAAACATATGCACAATGCGGTATTTTATTTGCGAGCTAGTGAAAACGCAGCAGTTTGAGCCTCGCTTGAAAGTGCGCCTATGGAACCGAAACCCGATGCGATGAGCGCGCTGGACCTGTCCAAGCTGAGCGCATCGTCACAGAGTTCCAACCTCAGCAAGCTCAAGAAACTCGGGAACTACTCGCTGATCAAGAAGATCGGCGAAGGCGGTATGGGCGCTGTCTTCCTGGCGGAGGACGTGATCGCGCAGCGAATCGTCGCGCTGAAGGTGCTGCCGCTGGACAAGGTCAACCACCCCAACGCGGTGGCGCGGTTTCAGCGCGAAGCGAAGGCGATCGGGAAGCTCAATCATCCCAATATCATTCAGGCGTACGCGCTGGGCGAAGAGAACGGCTTCCATTTCTACGCCATGGAACGCTGCGACGGCAAGCCGCTGGATTCCATCCTGGAGAAGAAGAAGCGTCTCTCGTGTGAACGCGCGTTGACTTACATCACGCAGGCGGCGCGCGGGCTGGAGCACGCTCACGCGCACGACATCATCCACCGCGACATCAAACCGGGGAATCTGTTCGTCACGGGCGAGGGCGTGGTCAAGATTCTCGATCTGGGTTTGTCGAAGGACATCGCCGCCGATCACGAACAATCGTTTCTGACGGGCACCGGGACGGTGCTGGGCACGCCGTATTATATCTCATCCGAGCAGGCGATGGGCAAAACCGATTTCGATGGCCGTACGGACATTTACTCGCTGGGCGCGACGCTCTATCACCTGGTCACCGGACAGACGCCATTCAGCGGGTCGACGGCGGCGGTGGTCGTCAGCAAACACCTGATAGAAAAGCTGCCCAATCCGCAGGACATCACGCCGGGGATTCCGGACAATGTTGTCCGCGTGATTCAACGCATGATGGCCAAGGAACCCGACAGCCGCTACGCGAATTGTGCGGAGTTGCTCGAAGATCTCGAAGCGCTGGCCGCGGGCAAGGATCCTGCGGCGGGCGAACTGCCGGCGGAGATGACCAGCATTCTGCCGCGCTCGGGCCTGAATCCGGCCGTGCCCTCGGGTCCGGAGGGCTCAATTTCGCTCTCGGAAAAACTGAGCGGCGTCTCCTTCGGCGCGAAGGTGCTGGCGGTCTGCGGCGGATGCGCGCTGCTGCTGCTGTTGTTTGTCGTACGCGCGGTGCTTTCGAAACCGGCGGAAGTGATTGCGCCAACCGACATTCCCGTCACTGCGCAGATACCCAGCGAGGAGACAGTTCCGCAGTGGACCAGCAAGGAGCTTCCCCCGCCCCTGCCCTCAGAAGTTCCCGCGGCAGCGCCGGCCGTACCAACTCAAGTGGCGCGCGCACCGGAAGGTCCAGTTGCGAAACCGGTCGAGAAAGATAAGGCCGGCTTTAAAGACATTCTGCAGCTTGTCGATCCGCGAAAGAGCGTGGCTGGCGAATGGAAAGTGGTGAATGGCGCGCTGATTTCGGAACCGTCCCGGTTCGCGCGGATTGGCGTGCCGTACGACCTGCCGAAAGATTACGACGTGAAGTTCGAATTCGGCGCGGTCGGCGGAGAACTGGCGCTGATGTTCCCGTCGCACGGCCGGCCCGTCGTGCTGATGATCAGCGCGTTGACCCACGGCTGCCTGCTTGGCTCACCCTTGGACCGCGCGCCGCGCTGGACCAATTTGGGCTCCTTCGACTTCAGCAAGCGGCACACGGCCATCGTGGAAATCCGCAACGACTCCGCGCGGCTGTTCCTCGATAACTTTCACGACGCTCAAGCGACCTGGATATTCGAACAGGCCGCGCCGGAAAGCAAGGAATTTCCGTGGCGCGTTCTCGATGCCACGAAACTCGGCATCGGCACCAACCGTTCCGGATCAACGATCTACAGCCTGCAGATTCGCGACGCTTCCAAGTAGGCGGTGCTACTTCACGCCGAGTTGCTCAAAAATAAACGCAAACTTGTCGGCGCCTTTTTCGACGGCCGCCTTCACCAGGTCGGCACCGCCATGTCCGGCATTCGTCTCGATGCGGATCAGCACCGGGCCGCCCGTACTCGCAGCTTGAAGCGCCGCAACAAATTTCCGCGCGTGCATCGGGTCGACGCGGTCGTCGCTGTCGGCGGAGAGCATCAGTAGCGACGGGTACTTCGTGCCGGCCACGATGTGATGGTACGGCGAGTAGGCGAGGATCGCCGGGAACAACTTCGCGTCGTCCGCGGAACCATATTCGGCAACCCACGTTTTGCCTGAGCCGAACAAATGGTAGCGGACCATGTCGAGCAGCGGCACTTCGCAGACCACGCATTTGCAAAGATCCGGATGCTGGACGGTGAACGCACCGACCAGCAGTCCGCCGTTCGAACCGCCGTTGACCGCGAGGCGTTCGGGACGCGTGATCTTCTCATTGATCAAATACTGCGCGGCCGCGGCGAAATCATCGAAGACGTTCTGCTTTTTCTCCAGCATGCCCTGCCGGTGCCACTCTTCACCGTATTCACTGCCGCCGCGCAAATTGGCGACCGCGTAGACACCGCCCTTCTCCAGCCACGGATAGATGCCGGAGTTGAAGCTCGGCGTCATCGCCACGTTGAAGCCGCCGTAACCGTACAGCAAGGTGGGATTATCGCCGTCCTTTTTCCAATCCTTGCGATGAACCAGGAACATGGAGACCTTCGTACCGTCTTTGGACGTCACCCAGACTTGATCGACCGTGAACGGCGCAGGGTCGACGTCGATTTCGAGCTTCGTCCAGAGCTTGGACTCGCCGGTTTTCACGCTGGTCTGGTAGACCTGCCGCGGTGTCGTGAACGAGACGAAGACGTAGTACGCTTCGTCTTCGTCCTCTTTTCCATAGAGACCGCCGGCCGTGCCGACGCCAGGCAACGCGACGTTGCGGATGACTTTGCCCTCGAGATCGCGAACCTGGAGTTCGGTCGTGGCGTTGATCAGGTAACGCAGCGAGAGGCATTCGCCGACGATGCTGGCTTCTTCGAGCGTAGCGTCGGGCCGTTCGGCTACGATTTCGCGCCACTGGTCACGGGCGGGATTTTGGGGATCGACTTTAAAGACTCGTGAGCGCGCCGCGCCTTCGTTGGTGACAACATAGAACTGGTCCTTCCAATCGAAGACGTGGTAGAGGAACGGCTTGTCCGTGGCGAGCGGTTTCCAATCGGCCTTCTCGTCGCGCGCGTCCTTAAAGTAGACCTTGTTGCTGGTCCAGCCGTTCTGAATCGAGAGCGTGAGCCAGTGGCCGTCGCGGGAGAGCCCAGCGCCGATGAATTTGGTCGGATCGCCGGTGCGTTCGTGAACGAGTTTGTCAGTCTTCGGGTTGTCGCCGAGTTTGTGAAAGCGAACCTCGGCAAAGCCGGGGCGTTCGGATGTCTTGATCTCCGGGCCGCTGGGCAGGTATGTGTAGTAGAAGCCTTTGCCGTCGGGCGTCCACGAGGCGTGCGCGTATTTCGCGCCCTCGATCACGTCGACGTCGGATTTCTTTCCCGTCGCGACGTCCATGACGTAAAGCGTGGCTTCGTCGGAGTTATTCTGGTGAATGGTATAAGCGACCGTGCGGCCGTCTTCGGTGATCGAGTACGCGCCGAGCGAGACGCTGCCATCGGCCGACCAACCGTTGGGATCAAAGAGCACCTGCTCGGCGCCATCCTTGCCTTCCTTCCAATAAACGATCATCTTTTCCTTATTGGCGTGGCGGCGCCAATAGAAGTAACGGCTCCCCTGATGCTGCGGCACGCCGAGATCATCGACGTAGTAGAGCTTGCGCAGCCGGTCGGCGATGGCATCGCGGCCGGGAAGCGTCTTAAGCCGCTCACGCGCAAAAGCGTTCTGCGTTTTCATCCACGCTTGAACGTCCGGAGACTTAGCGTCTTCGAGCCAGCGGTAGGGATCGGGGACTTTCACGCCGTGAAAGTCGTCTGATGCAGAATCGACTTTGGACGGCGGATAGTCGGCCGCGTGTGCGACGGAAAAGAGGACAAGCAACGCGGTGAGAAGAACTGCGGCTGGAATCATGGACGCTCCGTTTTTGAAGTGGTTCCTTATTCTCTCGCAAAGACGAAAAGACGCAAAGAACTGCTGGAGGACTTGAGATTTCTTGCTTGATGCTGCGAGGAGTGTTTAAAAAGTGTTTCGTTTACAACCATCCGCCTTTGAAACCGGCTTTGCGCAAACCGGTAATAATATACGGGCAGCGGCGCATGATATTCCAAATCAGTCCGCTGCGATAATTCTCAATCATCAAAGCGACGGGGCCCTGATCGACGCCAAAGAAATAGGGCGTCACCCACCAGCCAATCGCATTGTCCATAGTAAAGGTGCGGTTAAACGAGGGCATAAAGCCGTAACGCCTGTCATCGCCGCCGAGTTTCAATGTGGCAAAGTTGCGGAGAGTGGGCATGACGATTTCCGGCGCGAACGGCAGCGACGCCGCCACGACCCACGGTGCGACCGTGCCGTCGTCAGGTCCCAACGGAGCGCCGCGCGCGACATATTCGAAAAAGCGCCGCTCGACGCCGTCAATTATTCGCGTGACCGGGCCAGGGCCATCGCACGCCGTAATGCCCCAACAATGCTCCCCGTAACCGGCGAATTGCTGAGGGTTATGAATCGCGTACGCTTGCTGAACGTACGTGGCCTCGCGCGAGTTCTTGAAATAGTCGCTTCCTCGTTCACGCATCGCGGCATCCTGGATGTCGCGAAAATCGATCCACAGTTGCGAAAGTTGATGCGTGAACAAGGGTCCGGAATAGAGCACGTCGCGGCCGTACAGCGTCTTCCATTCATAAGTGGAACAGAACGCCGTGTAGCTTTCCGGCGCTAATGGAAAGGTCGGCGATGCCAGGCCCAGGATATACAGCAGCATGCCTTCGTCGTAGCCCTGGTAGCGGTACGGCAGAAATCCGGATTCCGGCATCCAGCCGTGCGTGAGCGTGGCGCCGCCATCGCGCGCCCAATCCCAATCTGCGCGGCGGTAGATTGCATCGGCGAGAAATCGAATTTCGGCCTCCACCGGCGTGTCCTGATCGAAATACGTCGCGGCCGTCAACATACCCGCGAAGAGCAGTGCTGAATCGATGGTGGACAACTCGCACCCGTTGGCGCGCCGCCCGGTCTCGATGTCGAGAAAGTGATAGAAAAATCCTTTGTACCCGGCGGCATCGGGCTCTGGACCCTGTGGAAGTTCGTAGAGAAATTTCAACCGGCGCCGCGCAATTTTAGCCGCGAATGGACGAAAGTAAGCGCCACGTTCGATGACCACCGGCAACGTAGCCAACGCCATCGCAATCGCGGCGATACTGCACGGAGCATTGGGATCGGTTTTGTCGCGCACGAGCCCGTTGTCAGGATTCGTTTCGTGTAAATAGTACGCGAGCGTGGACCACTGCAGTTTGTTGAGCTCCGCGTCGGAAGCCTTTTCATCCTCTCTGGCGCGGGCTGGAGAAATCTCGGTCATCGCTTACTCCGGGGAGCAATCTTCAAACCAGATGGTGCCTCACTATAGTAACCACAGCGCCCGAATGAAGTCCATCCTTTGGTCCACGTAATCAACTTCTCAGCCGTCGCGCCGCAGCATTCGGTGCTGATACTCCACCGAGCCCGCAAATATATCGATTCCTACACGTGTGGAAGCTAAATGCGATTAGTCCACTGCGTTGGGAATCGCGGGCTCAGTGCGGTTGCGTTGAATGATTGTGGAGAAGGCCAGACTCGCCAGCATGCAGGCGGCGGCGGCAGGGAGCAGCGACCACCAGGACATGATGGGGATCAGCGGTGCCAGGACGATGAAGCACGCTCCGAGTCCGAAGAGCCCGGAGAGATAGCCGCGCAACAGCACGACCATTGCGTCCGGTCCGGCGTTGGCGAGAGTGAACGCGGGCATCACCGAGCCCGTGACGGGAGAGACCGTGAACAGTCCCGTCAGCAGCGGGCCGACCTGGCGCGCCAGGCCCGTGATCAAGACCACCAGCGTCAATCCGGCGAGCATCCGGCCGATCAGTTCAATTTTTCCCAGCGACGGCAAAGTGGTCTTCACATTCACGCGCGGCAGAAGCAGGTCAAGCACGCAGATGGAGCTCAATCCGAGCACGGAAGCCACGGGCGCGGATAACTTCACGTACGCGATCATCGCGCCGACGAGGACGAACGCGGCCCAGCCGCTGAGCAGACAGACGACCCAGTTACAACGCTTCGAGAGCCGCTGAAAGACGAGCAGGTGCGCGCTAAGGGCGAAGAGTCCGCCGGGAAGCGCGTAGCTGGAGTTCATGGCGAACTCCGGGCCCTGCTGCATCCAGACGCAGAGAATTACCGGGCCGCCGATCACGGGGAGTCCACTAATCAATCCCGCTGCGCGGTGGCCGTGTGATTTACCGATCAGACTGGCGAGGGCGATTAGGATCGGCGCGCCGAGGAGTTTTAGGAAGAGGATAAGCATAGGTAGCGTGCGGAAGTGAAGATACGCATCCGGCTGAGGTAGACCCTCCAAATGACTCAGCGCGGGCAAGCTCGCCTTGCTGCCGCTCTATTCTGACCCCTGGCCCCTGACCCCTGGCCCCTCGGCCGTAAGGCCGCTAATGAAACGGGCGGGAGATTCTTGCGAATCTCCCGCCCGAGTTCTTTATGCAGGCTGGATGCCTGCGTTGCTTTACTTAGTCGTCGTTCTTGCCGCCGAAGCTTGCGGCGCCAACACCGGCACCGAGCTCCTTGAGCTCTTCCTGGGCAGCTTCAGCCAACGCAGGCGGTTCTTCGCGCTTCACCATCGAGAGCATGAAGTCCTTGAAGCCCGTTCCGGCGGGGATGATGTGTCCGAGGATCACGTTTTCCTTCAGGCCGCGAAGTTCGTCGCGACGGCCGCCAATGGCCGCCTCAGTGAGCACCTTCGTGGTTTCCTGGAAGGACGCGGCGGCGATCCACGATTCGGCCTGGAGCGACGCGCGCGCGATGCCCAGCAGCATGGGGCTGGCCGTTCCCGGCCGTCCACCCCGCGCCACCACTTCCTTGTTCCGTTTCACGAACTCGGAACGGCTGACCACGTCGGTCGGCAGGAAGTCGGTATCGCCCGGATCTTCGATCTGCACCTTTCTCATCATCTGGCGGATGAGGATTTCGATGTGCTTGTCGTCGATGCGCACCGACTGGCTGCGATAGACGGCCTGCACTTCGTTGAGGATGTATTGCTGGAGTTTTTCTTCGCCGTTGATGCGCAGAATGTCGTGCGGAATCAGCGGACCGTCGACCAGGCGTTCGCCGGCTCGCACCTTGTCACCCTTGCGGACGAGGATGTGCTTACCCTGCGGCACGAGATGTTCCATCTCGAGGCCGGAGTCGGACTTGATCACCAGCGTGCGCTTGCCACGCTTGCGTTCGCCGAATTCCACCACGCCGTCGATTTCGGCCATGATCGCCGGATCCTTCGGGCGGCGGGCTTCGAACAGTTCAGTGACGCGCGGCAGACCACCGGTGATGTCCTGAGTACCGGACATTTCACGCGGCGTCTTGGCGAGCAACTGGCCCGGGACGACCTTCTGGCCTTCTTCGACTTCAATGAAGGCTTTTTCGGGGATCGAGTACACGCCGAGGATCTGGCCGTCGGGATTCTTGACGACGATCTGCGGGTGGTGGTCGCCCTTGTGTTCGACGATGACCTTGCGTTTGAAGCCCGTCGCCGTGTCCGTTTCTTCGCGGAACGTGACGTCGGGGATGAATTCTTCGAACGCCACCGAGCCGCCCACTTCCGTCAGGATCGGCACGGTATGCGGGTCCCACTTCGCCAGCGCCTTGCGGGCCGGGATCTTTTCGTCGGCCTTCACGAGCAGGATGGTACCGGTCTGGACAATCGAGCGTTCCAGTTCGCGGCCGCGTTCGTCGAGCAGCACGATTTCGGCGTTGCGGTTCAAGACCACCGTTTCGTTCTTGTCGTCGACCACCGCCTGCAAGTTCTCGAACTTGACCGTACCGGCATTGCGGCTCTTGATTTCCGAGACATCGACGGTTCGCACGCCCAGTCCACCAACGTGGAACGTACGCATCGTCAACTGGGTGCCGGGTTCACCGACCGACTGTGCGGCGATCACGCCGACGGCCGAGCCGATTTCCACGCCACCGCCGGTGGCCATGTCCATGCCGTAGCACATGGCGCACATGCCGTAGGGCGCTTCGCACAGCAGCGGCGAGCGGACGCGGATCTTGCCGTCGCGGCCGAGGAACTCTTCGATCTTCGCGGCCACGGCGGGCGTAATGAGCTGCCCTTCGTTGACGATCGTTTCACCCGTGATGAGATGGGTGATGCGGTCGCAGGCACAGCGTCCGCGGATCGCGTCTGCGAAGCCGAGTTCGATGTGCTCGCCACGGTAGATCGCGCCCTTGGTCTGGCCGTTGCGCGTTCCGCAGTCGGGGATGGTGATGACCACGTCCTGCGACACTTCAACCAGCTTGCGGGTGAGGTAGCCGGAGTTCGCCGTCTTCAAGGCGGTGTCGGCCAGTCCCTTGCGCGCGCCGTGCGTCGAGGAGAAGTATTCCAGTCCCTTCAGTCCTTCGCGGAAGCTCGCCTTAATCGGCGTTTCGATGATCACGCCGCTGGGCTTGGCCATCAAACCGCGGATACCGCAGAGCTGTCCGATCTGCTGCACGTTACCCTTCGATCCGGAATGCTGCATCGCATACACCGGGTTGAAGTAGTGCGGGTCTTCCGGGCGTTCGTCGTAACGCAGCTCGTCCATCACGTCCTTCCAGACCTTTTCGCGGACATGGGTCCAGACGTCGATGGTCAGGCGGTAGCGTTCGCCGTCGGTGATGATACCGCGTTCGTACGACTTCTGGATTTGCATGACCTTCTTGTCGGCTTCACCAACGACCGCTTCCTTGCTCTTGGGGATCTTGAGGTCGGAGGCGGCGAAGCTGATGCCGGAGGCCGTGCATTCGCGGAAGCCGCATTCCTTCAGGCGGTCCAGCAGGGCGACGGTGTCCGAACGGCTGAGGATCTGGTAGCAGTCGGAGACGACCTTCTTCACCTTGCCCTTGTCGAGCGTGAGATTGTAGTACGGCATTCTTTCGTCGAGGATGTCGTTGAAGATGACGCGGCCGACGGTGGTTTCGAACAAACCGTTCTTGCTGGTCTGGACGCCCTCCGGTCCGAGCACCTTGCGATTCTTGATGCGCACGCGGATCTTGGCGCGCTTGCCGACGCGGCCTTCGTCGAGAGCGAGGAAGACTTCTTCCTTGCTGCCGAAGACCATGCCCTGGCCCTTGATGTTCTTGCCTTCCGACGTCAGGAAGTAGACGCCGACGGTGATGTCCAAGTCGGGCGCGATGATCGGGCTGCCGTCGCGCAGCGAGAAGATGTTGTTGGTCGAGATCATCAACATCGCCGCTTCAACCTGGGCTTCCAGCGACAACGGCAAATGCACCGCCATCTGGTCGCCGTCGAAGTCGGCGTTGAATCCGGCGCAGACCAGCGGGTGCAGCTTGATGGCGTCGCCTTCGACCAGCACCGGGTAAAACGCCTGAATACCCATGCGATGGAGCGTCGGAGCGCGATTGAGCAGCACGGGATGGCCGTGGATCACTTCTTCGAGCACGTCCCAGACTTCGTCGTCCTTGCGTTCCAGGATCTTCTTGGCGCTCTTGATCGTGTCGGCGTACCCCTGTTCCTTCAGCTTGCGGATGATGAACGGCTGGAACAGTTCCAGCGCGATCTTCTTCGGCAGGCCGCACTGATTGAGCTTCAAGTCCGGTCCGATCACGATCACGGAGCGGGCGGAGTAGTCGACGCGCTTACCGAGCAGATTTTCGCGGAAACGACCCTGCTTGCCCTTGATCATGTCGGTCAGGGACTTCAGCGGGCGGTTGCCGGTGCCGAGCACGGCGCGCTTGCAGCGGCCGTTGTCGAAGAGGGCGTCGACGGCCTGCTGGAGCATGCGCTTTTCGTTGCGGATGATCACGCCGGGGGCGTTCAAATCCAGCAGCTTGCGCAGACGGTTGTTGCGGTTGATCACGCGGCGGTAAAGGTCGTTCAAGTCCGACGTCGCGAAGTTGCCGCTTTCCAGCGGAACCAGCGGGCGCAGGTCCGGCGGGATGACCGGGATGACGTCCATCACCATCCACTCGGGATTGTTGCCCGAGGCCACCAGCGCGTCGATGATGCGCAGGCGCTTGATGTAGGTTTCGGTCTTCTGCTTCGACTTGGAATTCTTCAAGTCTTCGCGGAGCTTCTCGCCCATTTCCTTCAGATTGATGCCGCGGAGCAGATCGCGTACGGCTTCGGCGCCCATTTCGGCCTTGAACGTCGTGCCGAACTGTTCGCGGGCCTTGCGGTATTCTTCTTCGGTCAGCAGCTTACCCTTGCTCAGGCCGCTGTCGCCGGCATCCGTGACGATGTAGCGCTGGAAGTAGATCACCTGCTGCAACGCGGTGGTCTTGATGCCCAGCAAGTTGCCGAGCTTCGACGGCATCGAGCGGAAGAACCAGATGTGGACGATCGGGGCCGCGAGATTGATGTGGCCGAAGCGGCTGCGGCGGACCTTGCTGTGCGTGACTTTAACGCCGCAACGATCGCAGATAATGTCCCGGTACTTGATGCCCTTGTACTTGCCGCAGGAACATTCCCAGTCGCGTTCCGGTCCGAAAATACGTTCGCAGAACAGACCGTCCTTTTCGGCGCGGTAGCTGCGGTAGTTGATCGTTTCCGGCTTCTTTACTTCGCCGTACGACCACGAACGGATGTCGTTGGGGCTGGCCAACGTGATGGATACGGCGGTGTAGTCGTTGATCTTTTCGTACGACTTCTCCGCCGCGGCGCTCATCAGGCCCTTCTCGCCGCCGACGCGCGGGGCGCCGCCCAAATCCGGCATGCCGCTGCTGCCACCGCCTTCACTGCCGAACCCTGTCTGGCTGATCATCAGAATGTCTCCTGGCTGCCATCTTCCATTTATTATTCAGTGTTCAATGTCACAGGTACTGCACATCTTTACAGATTGCCGGTTTGCGATGCCGCTTATTGCTGCGGCGGCGCCGCCTTGGTGCGTTTCTCCAGCTTGATGTTCAGTCCCAGTCCCTTGATTTCATTACAGAGCACGTCGAAGCTGACCGGCGTGCCGGGTTCAAGGATGTTCTCGCCCTTGACCATGCTTTCGTAAATCTTCGTGCGGCCTTCCACGTCGTCAGACTTCACCGTCAGCAGTTCCTGGAGGATGTTGGCCGCGCCGTATGCCTGGAGCGCCCATACTTCCATTTCACCGAAGCGCTGTCCGCCCGACCGCGCTTTACCGCCCAGCGGCTGCTGGGTGATGAGCGAGTAGGGCCCCGTGGCGCGGGCGTGGATCTTGTCGGCCACGAGATGATGCAGCTTGAGCATGTAGATCACGCCGACGCAGGACTTCTGGTCGAACGGATCGCCGGTGCGGCCGTCGAAGAGCTGGCTCTTCCCGTCCGGATTCAAGCCTGCTTCCTTGATCGCTTCGACGATCTCGGTTTCTTCGGCGCCGTCGAACACCGGCGTCACAGCCTTGAAGTTGAGCTTCTTGGCGGCGTAGCCGAGGTGCGTTTCCAGGATCTGTCCGAAGTTCATGCGCGACGGCACGCCCAGCGGATTGAGGATCATCTGGATTGAAGTGCCGTCTTCCAGGAAGGGCATGTCTTCTTCCGGAAGAATGCAGCTCACGACTCCCTTGTTACCGTGGCGTCCGGCCATCTTGTCACCGACCGACAAGCGGCGCTTCACCGCGACGTAGACCTTCACCAGTTCGAGCACGCCCGGCTGGAGTTCATCGCCGCGCTTGAGCTTGCCGACCTTGCGTTCCAGTTCCACTTCCAGGACGCGCTTGCGCTTGTCGTAGGTGTAGGCGGTCATGCGCGCCTTGCGCTTGGTCGCCGGGTGCATTTCGATCTTGTTGAGATCGAGTGCCTGGTCGAGCGCGATCGTTTCGTCTTCGGTCGCGTTCTTCTGCAGGTCGTAGCGCTGGCCGGTCTCGGTGTTGACGAGCTTGCCGTCGACAACCTCTTTCAGCGCTTCGAACTTCTGACGGACGACTTCGGCGATCGCGGTCTTGTAATCGCCTTCGATCTTCTTGATCAGCTTGCGGTTTTCGCCGCGTTCTTCTTCACCGGTGGGGGAAGCGCGCGTGTAGCGTTCCACGCCGATGGTGTAGCCTTCACAGCCAGGCTTGACTTCAAGCGAGTCATTCTTCACGTCTTCGCCGGCGCGGCCGAAGATGGCGTGGAGCAGTTTTTCTTCGCTGGAAAGTTCACTCTTGCTCTTCGGCGCGATCTTGCCGACGAGGATGTCGCCGGGCTTGACGCGCGTACCGACGCGCACCAGACCGCTTTCATCGAGATTGCGCAGGGCGGCTTCGGAGACGTTGGGGATGTCGCGTGTGATTTCTTCGCGACCCAGCTTCGTCTCGCGGATTTCCACCGAGAACTCTTCGATGTGGATCGACGTGAACACATCTTCGCGGACCGTGCGTTCGTTGACCAGGATGGCGTCTTCGAAGTTGTATCCTTCCCAGCTCATGAACGCGACGAGGATGTTGTTGCCCAGCGCCAGTTCGCCGTGACGCGTTGCCGCGCCTTCGGTGAGCACCTGGCCCTTGGTGACCTTGTCGCCGGCCTTGATGATCGGCGTCTGGTTCAAGCACGTGCGTTCGTTGAGGCCGAAGTACTTGCGCAGCGGTGTGTCGACCAGGCGCGAGCTTGCGCCCGTGCCGTAGCGGACGGCGATGCGGATGCCGTCGGCGTATTCGATCACGCCATCTTCTTCGGCGACCAGCATCATGCCGGAATTGCGGGCGACGTAGAGTTCCATGCCCGTGCCGACCAGCGGAGGCGTCGGACGGACCAGCGGTACAGCCTGGCGCTGCATGTTCGAACCCATCAGGGCGCGATTGGCGTCGTCGTGTTCAAGGAACGGAATCAAGCCGGCCGCGACACCCACCAGCTGCTTGGGCGACACGTCCATCAACGTCACTTCATCGACGGGCACGTTGACGAATTCCGAGCGGCGGCGGGCCATCACCCGTTCGCTCATGATCTTGCCGGTCTTGGCGTCGAGTTTCACTTCGGCGTTACAGATCGTGTGATCGCGTTCTTCGTCGGCGCGGAGGAAGACGACCTCGTCGAGCACGATTCCCTTCTTAACGACGGCGAAGGGCGTGACGATAAAGCCGTAATCGTTGATGCTGGCGTAGATCGAGAGCGACACGATCAGACCGATGTTCGTACCTTCGGGCGTCTCAATCGGGCAGATGCGGCCGTAATGGGACGGATGCACGTCGCGGACTTCGAATCCCGCGCGCTTACGATTCAAACCGCCCGGCCCGAGGGCGCTCAGGCGCCGTTCGTGCGTCAGCTGCGAGAGCGGATTCGATTGGTCGACGACCTGCGACAGTTCGCCGCGGGCGAAGAAGTATTCGATGCTCGAAGCCACCGTCTGGCTGTTGATCAGGGTGCGCGGCGTCATTTCGCCGGCATCCTTCAAGCTCATGCGTTCGCGGACACTGCGGCGGAGCTTGATCATGCCTTTGCGGAATTCGTCCATCACCAGGTCCTTGATCGTGCGGACGCGGCGATTTTCCAAATGGTCAATGTCGTCCGGCTCGCCCTTTCCGGCTCGCAGGTTGAGGATGTAGCGGATGACGTTGTAGTAGTCTTCCGCGGCGAGCGTGAGCGTGTCTTCCGGCACCGTCTGGCCGAATTTGCGGTTCAGGCGGAAGCGGCCGATGCGGCCGAAGTTGTAGCGCTTATCGTCGAAGAACAGTTCGTTGAAGAGCTCAATCGCCTTTTCCTTCTGGGGCGGATTGCCGGGGCGCATGCGCTGGTAAATGCGCAGCATCGCTTCTTCGTGGCTGGAGACGTCGTCTTCGCGGATCGAGTTGAGGATCAGTTCGTCCTTCACTTCCGTGACGACGTCGACTTCCTTCACCTTCAGGCCGCGGAGCGTGTCGATGATTTCTTCGGTCAGGCGAGTAAGGCCCGGGACAACCACTTCACCGTTGGAGTCGGCGATGTCGTCGCAGAGGTACGTACCCTTCAGCTTCTCGGTCTTGGACGAGAGCGAGAGCGTTTCGACGGGGTAGAACGCGCCGAGAATCGCCTTGGTGCTGCCGAACTTTTCGGAGAGCGCGCGAAGGAACGTCGTGCCGATGATCTTGCCCGAGCGGTCGATGCGCAGGTAGAGCAGATCCTTGGAGCTGACTTCGACCTGGATCCAGCTGCCGCGTTCCGGAATGATGCGGCAGGAGTGGAGGCGTTTGCCGGACGGATGGACTTCTTCGGAGAAGTCGGCGCCGGGCGAGCGCTGAATCTGCGTGACGATCACGCGTTCAGCGCCGTTGATGATGAATTCACCGCCGCCGATCATCAGCGGGACGGAGCCGAGATAGACGTCTTCTTCAACGACTTCTTCGCGCTTGAGGCGGCAGCGGATCTTCAGCGGCGCGCCGTAGGTCAGGCCGAGAGCGCGGCACTCGTCGGGCGTGTGGCGCGGTTCGCCGAGATCGTATTCGACGAAGTCCAGCGAGATGGTCTCGTCGTAGGAGTAGATGGGGAAGACTTCCTGGAAGATCGCCTGCAGCCCGTCGCGCTTGCGTTCGTTGGGCAGGACATCGGCCTGAAGAAAGTCGGCGTAGAACTTCCGCTGCGTCTCGCAGAGATTGGGAATTTCCTGGATATGCTTGGACCGGCCGAAGGATCGGGTCTGCAATGGCTGCATGAGGCTCTTTGCGCTCCTGTTTTCTATTTCGTTACACGTTTGAACTTCAAGTTCAACCGTTTTTCGACTTGGACGAATCCGCTTGTACGCACTGCACTGCGCCGAAACACTAACAAAAAACAAAATTCAGAAATGACAAAAAGGGACTATACAGAAGAGTGCTCGTTTAAGCACGCTCTGTAGTCCCTAAGCTTTTCTGCTAAAACAGTCTACCGACCTGCTAATGGTCGCACTCTTTCTTTTCGAGTTTTCATTCGTCCCGGGCCTCGACGGCGCAGGTGAAAACTCGTACTGCGAGGGTTTCCCTGAGGGTTTAGGCTTGCGGCAAGCAGGGGGAAACCCATCGACGCCCGAGTGCCAATCAGCCCAACGTTGGCTATTAAATCGCGCAAGGTGAGTGAAGTCAAGGGGAAAAGGGATTGGCCGCGCGACCTTTTATTTACACTCGTTCTCATTATCTCAAAAGGCTATATCAGTGTTAACCCCTCTTACGTACGCCCTGCAGCAAATTGGAGGTTCCATGTACCGCGTTCTTTATTGTTTAAGCGTGATAGTTGTTTCCATGCGTTTCGCTGCCGCCGGCGAAAATGTCATAAAGAACGGGGATTTCGCGGACGGCGTAAATGGCTGGTCAGATCTGGCCAATGACAATGACCGGACCGCGGTTGTGGCCGATGTGGATGGCAAGAAAGCGCTGGTGTTGACGCGCAAGACCCCAAAAGCGGCGGCGGGCGCAACGCAATACAATCTTAAACTGAAACACGAGACGCTCTACCATCTGTCGGTGGAGTACAAAGGCGACGCAGCGGCAATGACATTCAAGCCCGCCGCCTCAACCGATCCAAAATTCGCGGAGGTCTCGAAAAGCTGGGCGACATCGTGCTGCCCGCTGCCAGCATCGAAAGAATGGCGCACGGAAACGCTGGTCTTTGATGCGGGCGAACTTCCCGACAACGCGTTTGTCGCGGTGCGGCTCGACGGCGAGGCTCCCGGTTCGTGCGCATTCCGCACTATCGCACTAACGTCCGTGGGTTCATCGGCGCCGGACAAGTCCGAGACTGTCATCCTGCATATCGGCGACAGCATCACGATTACGTCGTACTTGCCGTTCACGGAACGAGTCAACGCGCTGCTGGATGCCCGTATCGTCAAGGAATTCCCCGCCCTGAAAGTGCGCAACCTCAATGTCGGAGCGGACGGCGAGTACATCAAGGACCTGCTCGATTCCAAGCGCTACGACAAGGTCATCCACGAAAACCTGAAGAAGGTGGACATCGCCGTGATCCGGTACGGCGGGAACGATTCGCGCTTTTATCCCGCGGACGAATTCAAGAAGCTGATCGGCACGCTCTGCGACAACCTGCAGCGCGACTATCCTGGCATTCAGATCGTGCTCGGCACAGGCACGTTCGTTAGCGGCCATCCGGAATTACAGAAACAATACGGTGCCTACTGGCAGGCGCATCGCGATGTCGCCGCAGAACGCAAGATTCCGCTGGCTGATGTGGAAAAGCGCCTGGAAACCGAGAACAGCGACAAGACTGCCAAGTCACCTGGCGACATGCACCCCAGCGCGTACGGCGTGCAGTTGATTGCAGAGACCGAATTCGAAGCGCTGAAGCCGCTGCTGGCGGGACGGAAGTAAGCAGCGTTATTCACCTTTTTCGGGAATCTTATCGGCAGTTTTCTCGGGCGGCTCGGTGCCGAGCTTTGTGGCAAGTTCGGCCATCATGTTGTCGGTGAGTTCCGCGGTCTCTTTTTTCGAGAGCGTCTTGGCCACTGTGAACGGCTTGCCGATGATTGGCATGATCTTTTTAAAGCGCGGAAACCACGCGCCACGCGGCAGACCGTCGTGGTTGCCCTTCAATGCCACGACGACGACCTGAGCTCCGGAACGCTGCGCCAGAAACAGCGCGCCGCGCATCGGTGGGTTGAGCTTGCCGTCGGCAGAGACGCGGCCTTCCGGGAAAATCCCGATGCACGCACCTTCCTTCAACGAATGAACGCCCGCCTTCAACGCGCCAAGGCTGTCCTTTTCGTCAACAGGGATGCAGCGCAGGAAGCGGAAGATCGGATGGGCGAATGAGCGGTAATACGAGGCGTACATGATGTACTGCACCAGCCGGTCGGTGGTGCAGCCAAGCAGAATCGGGTCGATGAAACTGGCATGGTTGGCGGCGAGCACCAGCGGCCCGGTCAGCGGAACATTCTCGCGCCCTTGAACTTCGTAGCGAAAGAAAATCTTGAACAGAATCCGCCCGATCAGACGCAGCACACGATAGCCAAAGCGATGCACCGGCCCGGGCAACTCCGAATCACCGCGCTTGGACCAGATGGCGATGTCGATGATCCAACTCAAGAGAAACACGAGCGGCAGCGACAGGAAAAGCGCGCGCGGCATCCACTTGATAATTTTTGCGATGTCTTCCTTCGGCAGGCCCGCTTCGGTAATCGTCAGCATCGTGATCAAAATCGTTGCAGCGAACGCCATCGCTTTCAGCGAGAACACACGGCCGCGGATTTCGGCATCGGCGGTCGCCAGCACATCGGCGTCGACGCGGCCCAGCACCAGCCCGCCACCCAGTCCCAGTCCGAACATCAGGGGATAGACCCAGCCCGGCGCTCCGCCCACGCCCGGTTCCGGTTGGGAGTGGAACACGCCATACAGCCCGCAGGAGATCAAGATGAACGCCGGCGTGTACGTGACAATCGGGCTGACCTTGCGGCACACTTTCCCGATCCCGATCGCTCCGGCGAACAATCCCACGCCTGCGCACCCCAGCGCGCGACTGAAGAAGAGCGTCTCTTCCTTGCCGACGAGCTTCAACACGTTCTCGGCGTGAAACAGAACCAGCACGTAAAACGCGGATCCGACGGTCCAGAACGCCGTCTCAAAATAGATCAATCCGAGCACAGCCGGCCGCTTCGCGCAGTAGACAATGCCTTCCCACATTCCGGCCAAATAGCCGGCAAGGCCCGCATTTTCGGGAACCGCTTCCTTAGGATCGCCCTGCTTCGGGCGCTTGTTTCCAGGAACCGCGACGGCGTCAGGCAAACGTGAGAACAGAAACGAAGCCACGGCATAGAGGCCCGATGCGATCAGAACCGTGCGCGCGGGACCAAGTGAACTGGCCGCCAGTTCGCCACCGACAAACGTACCTACGAGTAAGCTGATCAGACCGGTCGTCGCCATCAAACTCGCACCGAGCGAGCGGTGTTCGTCCGGAGCGACATCGGGAATGGCGGCAGCGCGGCAGGGTGAAAACGGCACGGAGATGAAATTCAGCAGCACCACCGTACCCAGACACCAGATCCATTTGCTCTTCAGCAGCGCCTGCAAGGCTTGGTTGGGATTTTTCGGGTCGAGTTGAATGACACTCCAGAGCAGCGGAACCAGCAGCAGCACCGCGAATACTTTCAAGCCCTTAATGAACATCATCAGGCGGCGGCGATCGTAGGAATCGACCAGCGACCCGGTGGCGGCGTACAACAACAACCCCGGAATGGTGCCGACAATCTGAATCTGCGCGACCTTCTGCGGTCCAATATTCGATTGTTCGGTAGGATCGGCGAAAATGATCAGCGCGGCGGCGACGAGCGACATCTGGTAGAGCCGGTCGGCCAGCGTGCCGCACAGCGAACCGGCGAATAGCGTGTTGAATCCCGCGTAAGAAAACAGGCTGCGCTTGGGCGTGTCCTTCTCTGCAGGCGCAGTTTCGCCGTCGCGGGATTTCGTTTCCGGTTCTGCCATAAGATGGCACCTTATCTTCCATCTATCCCGTTTTTGCAAGCCGCACTTCATGCCGTCTTTGCAGTCTTAGGAATTTCGAAGCTCGCAACATTTCCCGCCTGCTCATATCATCTTTGGCGCATGCCCACGGCCCCCGATGCCTTGACTCCACAGCTCGCCTGCCCTGCCTGCCACGGCCGGATCGTGTCCGAAGCGAACCGCGTCAAATGCGCGGCGTGCGGCGCGAATTTCGAATTTCTGCAAGGCGTCCCGCGGATGCTCAAGCCGGAGCGCGTCGCGGCACTCGATGCGCGCGTGGCGGGATTCAAAGCGCCGCACGAAGGCCTGCGGCAGAATCGCCTCGCCCGGGCGCTCATTCCGCCCAACCCGATTTACGATCCCTTCGAATCCACACGCCACGCCAAGGTCCGTGAACTGCTAACCGGGCCGCTGGTGCTGAATCTTGGCTCGAAAGCCTCAATCTGGGGCGACAGGGTCGTGAACGTGGATCTGATGCTCCCCGCCGATCACACGGCGTCAAATCCGAGCATCGACTTGATCGCCGACATCCAGAACCTGCCCTTCGCTGACGCGTCCGTGGACGGCGTCATCTGCACGTCCGTGCTGGAACATGTCGGCGATGCGCACGCCTGCATCGCGGAGATTTCGCGTGTACTCAAACCCGGCGGCATCGCGTACATCTCTGTGCCGTTCATGTTTCCCACGCATCCCGACCCGCTCGACCGAAAACGCTGGACGCGCGAAGGTCTGCAGGCCGAATTCTCCGGATTCGAGACGCTCGAATCCGGCGCGTGCGGTGGACCCTTCTCGGCCTACGTCGCGATCACGCCGACGCTGATCGGATCGGCGTTCTCGAGTTTCGTCCTCTACAACGCGGTCCGCTTCACGCTGGGGTGGCTGCTGTGGCCGTACAAGTTTCTGGATTTCTTCGCCGCCCGTTCGCGCAACGTCGACCGCACGGCGTCGAACGTCTATTTTCTCGGCCGAAAAAAGTGAAGTCTTCATCGACCCCGCTCCGCCGCGTGATATAACGCGCACTCCATGACTTCTGCCGCCACCGCTTTGCCTGCTGCGCCTGCAGTGCCAGCGTTTCCGCTGAAACGGATCGTCCGTTCCGGCATCGCGTTGCTGCTCGCGATGGTCCTGCTCGAACTCTGCGCGCAAGCGGTCAAGACGTACATCATCCCGCGCAAGTGGGCCAAGCTCGACAACAGCCGCATGGCGCCTCAGCCGCTGAGCGACATTGATTACGCGGACACCGTCGAAGGCCGTGGCGCGCGCCTGGGAAAACTCTCCGTCAACAGCCTCGGTTTCCGCGGCCCGGAACCCACGCTCGGCAACGAACGCAAGCCGGGACGGCTCCGCGTCTACTGCCTCGGCTCCTCGACCACGTTTGGCTGGGGCGCATCGACGGACGGAAAGGCTTATCCCGCGCAGCTTGAGGCGGAGCTGACGACGCTGCTCCCCGGCACGAGAATCGAAGTGATCAACGCCGGCGTGCCGGGCAACAATTCCGAGAACGAACTCCAGATCTTAAAAGAGGATCTGCCGCGCCTGAATCCCGACATCGTCATCATCTGGAGCGGCTGGCCCGACTGGGGCCACTACATGTCGCAGCCGGCGAAGAAATCAAAGAAGAACAAGCTCCTCGCGAATCTCGCCAACACGTATCAAAAAACCGGCAGTTGCCGCGTGGCGGAGTACATTCGCGACCTGGTCACCCCCCGCCCTTCCCCGCCATCCGACGAAGAATTGGACCAGCGCAAAGGCCTGAAAACATTCCGCGTCGACGTCATCAACAAATTTACCGCCACTCTGACGCAAGAGTTGAAGCTCTGCCAGGACAGCGGCGTATCGCCGGTAGTACTAGGCCTGGCTACTCCGCTTCGCGCGGAACCGCAAAACCTGTCACCGCTTGCGCGCAAGCAAGCTGCTAACCGCCTACACGCTTTTCCAGCGGCGTCGCGCGCCGATCTTTATCGCGGAATTCTCGACTTCGATAAATGTCTGTTGCAGACAGCTTCTGCCACGGCCTCGTCGCGCTACATCACGCCCGAAGATCTGCCCAGCGATCCCTCCCTGTTCATCGACGGCGTCCACATGAACGACGCCGGCTACGCGGCGCTGGCCCGCGCAATCGCACCGACCATTCGAGATGTTGTTTACTGCAAGGACGCCTGGGTCCCCTGTGAATAAATGGAGCTGAAAACCAACATGACGCAACCCGATCAACCTCACCCCTGGGACCAGTACCTTCTGGAGCGCCTGCAGCAGTGGTCCGATGAGGGCCTCGCGCGCGAACTGAAAATGGTGGAAGGCCACGGCGTCCACCTGAAGATCAACGGCGCGTCGGTGGTCTCGTTTGCGAGCAACGATTACCTCGGCCTCGCTGGCCACCCACACATCGCGGAGATCGCTGAAAAAGCGCTCCACGCCAGCGGCAGCGGCTCGGGCGCCAGTCCGCTGATCACCGGTTACAAGAGCGAACACCAGTGGCTCGAAAACCGCCTCGCCGCGTTTAAGCAGAGCGAAGGCGCGCTCGTCTTCCCGTCTGGATTCCAAGCCTCCGTCGCAACCATCGTTGCGCTGACCAACGAAGCCGACACGATTCTCGTCGACCGGCTCTGCCACGCCTCGCTGCTCGACGGCGCGAAACTATCCGGTGCGCGGCTGCGCGTCTTCAAGCACAACGATATGGAAGACCTCGATAAGCTGCTCGAAAAAGAGCGCGGCAACCGCTGTCTGATCATCGCCGAATCGATCTACTCGATGGACGGAGACACCGCCCCGCTGGAGGACCTCGTCGAGATCGCCGACGCCGCCGGCGCCCTGCTGCTGCTCGATGAAGCGCACGCCACCGGCATTCTCGGACCCAACGGCCGCGGCGGATTGGAAGAGATGACCGCCGCCAACCGCGGCCTGCCGCGTCACGTCATCGCGCTGGGCACGCTCTCCAAGGCGCTGGCTAGTCAGGGTGGCTTTATCTGCGCGCGCCACGAAATCATTTCGACGATCCTCCACGCCGGCCGGCCGTACATGTTCTCTACGGCGCTCTCGCCGGTCTCCGCGGCGTCAGCCAACGCCGCGCTGGAACTGATCGACAAGGAACCGCAGCGCCGCACGCACGTGCTGGAACTGGCCGTGAAAATCCGCGCGGGTCTCAAAGAAATCGGCCTGATGTGCCCGGAAGGCAGCGGCCCGATTGTGCCCGTGATCACCGAGTCCGAACAGCGCGCCGTGGAATGGTCGCGGCGCATTTTCGAGGCGGGATTTTACGTCCCGGCAATCCGCTTTCCGACAGTCAAACGCGGCCAGGCGCGCCTGCGGATCAGTATGAGCGCCTCGCACACCGCGCACGAAGTCGACTCACTTCTCAAGGCCATGAAAGATCTCTCCAAAGTCGATTGATAAGATTCGCGCCAGCGGCGTCTGTACTTTGCCGATACCGTATCGCAGGTTACGCCGTTGAAAGCATGCGGTGCGACAGTTCCTTGAGGATTTTTGCGTAGGGGTTAGACTCTGTTCCCAATGAACCCGATTCGCCTGTTTGTTGCCGCCGCCACGCTGGCTTTGTTGCCGTCGTGTGCGCCGAGTACCGCCTACGTCGGCTCCGCTCCGGATTCCAGCGGCAAGCCCAAGGTGGTGCTGGGCGACCGTGACCGCATTCTGACCACCACGCCCCGCGACACCGCGCAACTTTCCGACCGCGAATACCTGATGCGCAAGGCCACGCTCGGTTCGCGCGCCGAACGTCTGGAAGCGCTCGACGTTATCCAGCGCTCCAACGATCCGGCGATGTTCGACTTCCTGATGGAACGCCTGAAGAAAGAAGACGACCGCTTTCTGCAGATCCGCGTGATGCAGGCGCTCTCCGCCGCCGGCGACGTCCGTGCCGTGCCGACGCTGCGCCACATCGCCCGCTGGGATCAGACCCGCGTGGGCATCGAAGCCGTTGGAGCACTCTGGGACCTCGGCGACGATTCGTACGTACCGCGCCTGATCATGAAGCTGCGCGTCGACGAAGACTTCCCCGAAATCGCCGGCATCGCTCACCGCGAGCTGGTCAAGATGATGGCCGTCGACCTGCCGCCCGATCAGCGCACGTGGCTGAACTACTACCGCGCGCACCGCCTGGCTCCGTACCAGCAGAGCAATTGGTTCTGGCAGTTCCAGCCGCCGCTGCCCAAGACCGTCGCCGGCACCACCAAAGTCGTCCCCCACCCCAAAGGCCAGATTCCGCTGCCCAAGGAAGACGTGCGGATCCGGCACACGAACACGACGTGGGTGGAATTCTGGAAGCCCGACGCGCCCTGAACTGCTCACTCACGCAACACCGCAAAGTCGCCAAGAACAGCTAACGACCGGGATTCGGGAATGGGGATTCGGGACTCGTCGCGCTTCCGCATCGCGAATCCCGATTCCCTAAACCCCATTCCCGCCGTTCTTAGCATCTTTGCGTGAGATTTAGAGGCTCTTTCTTGCGCCTGCGTTCCCATATTGTACGATAGAGGGAAGAACGGAGCTGATCCATGAGTGCCATCGCCGAACCCGAAAAGTCATTCGATCTCGAAGCGCAGAACGTCGCGTTTGAATCCGCCACGCCGGAAGAAATTCTGCGCTGGTCGGTCGAACAGTTTCGCGGGACGTTGTGTATGAGCACCTCGTTTCAGCTCGGCGGCATGCTGCTCATCGATATGCTCAGCAAAATCGATCCGACAGTGCCGTTGATCTTTGTCGACACCGGATTTCATTTCAAAGAGACGCTCGACTTCCGCGATCAGGTGATGGAGCGCTACAAGGTCAATCTGATCACGGCCAAGTCGCCGATCACGCGCGAAGATTTCATTCGCTTTTATGGCGACGACAAATTGTATGAGCGCAACAAGACGGAATGCTGCCGCATCAACAAGGTCGAACCGATTGAACAGGCGCTGAAAGGCTACGGCGCGCGCATCTCCGCCTTGCGGCGCGACGCGGGGGCCGACCGCGCCAACACGCGCATCATTGACCGGCGTCTCGACGGCGTCTTCCAGGTCCATCCGCTGGCCACATGGAAGCGCGAGCAGACCATCGCGTACTTGAAGGAACACAAGGTTCCGCAACATCCACTGCACGCTCTGGGCTACAAGACCATCGGCTGCTCGCCAACTTGCTGCACGGTTCCCGTCGGCGAGAACGCGCCAGAACGCGCCGGCCGCTGGACTGGCACAGGCAAGAGCGAGTGCGGTATCCACATGGTCGGTATGAAGCGCCCAGCGCAGGACTTCTCCATTTAACCAACCGTCAACCCTCCACTCCAGGCGAAGCGACTAACGCTTGCGCCCAAGAGCCAACAGCCAAGAGCTAAGAGCTAAGAGCCACGACCATGTCCATCGACAAACAAATCAAGCAGTTCCTCGCCGCGCCGTCCTTCGCCGTCGTCGGGGCCAGCAACGATCCGGAAAAATACGGGCACAAATGTTACCGCTGCCTGCTCCAGGACGGACGCACGGCGTATCCGGTCAATCCGCGCGCGACAGAGATTCTCGGTCACCCGGCGTTTCCGGACCTGAAATCGCTTCCGGAAAAAGTCGAATCGATCTCCGTGATCACTCCGCCGACCGTCACGGAAAAAGTGATGGACGACGCGATCGCGGCGGGCGTCAAGAACGTCTGGATGCAGCCCGGCGCGGAAAGCAAGGCTGCGGTTGATAAGGCGCGCAAGGCCGGGTTAAATGTGATTCCCGGAAACGCGTGTTTACTGGTCGTACTTCATTACCACGAGTAAGCGTCAATCGAGTCAGAGGAAAGAACCGGATCGCCATGCCTGAAGCCGTCACCGATATCGCCGCCGACATGCTGAAGCTCGCCCGTGAAGCCCGCACAGCCGCGCGGACGCTTGCCACGGTGTCGACCGAACAGAAAAACGCCGCGCTGCAGTATTGTGTCGAAGCGCTGATCAAGGAACGCTCCGCGATCGAAACGGCCAATGCCGAAGACCTTGCCCGCGGCCGCGAAAAGGGGCTCGCCGGTCCGATGCTCGACCGCTTGAAGCTCGATTCGCGCGGCCTGGAGAAACTCGCCGAAGGTATCCAGCAGGTAATCGCGCTCCCCGATCCGGTCGGCCAGGAGCTCTCGCGCTCGACGCGCCCCAGTGGCCTGGTGCTCCGCCGCGTGCGCGTGCCGATCGGCGTGATCTTGATCATTTTTGAATCGCGCCCCAATGTCACCGTCGAAGCCGCCACGCTCTGCCTGAAGGCCGGCAACGCCAGCATCCTCCGTGGCGGCAGTGAAGCGCTCTCCACCAACCGCGCACTGGCCAAAGTGCTTCGTGCCAGTATCGCCAAGGCCGGCGTCCCGGCAGCGGCGGTGAATGTCGTCGAAACCGCCGATCGCGCCGCGGTCAACGCGCTGCTGAAGATGAACGCACAGATCGATCTGGCGATTCCCCGCGGCGGCGAAAGCCTGATCCGCGCTGTCGCCGAGAACTCCACGATTCCCACGATCAAGCACTACAAGGGCGTCTGCCACGTTTACGTCGACAATGAAGCCGATCTCGATCTGGCCAGAACGATCACACTCAATTCCAAGCTCCAACGCGTCTCCGTCTGCAACGCGGCGGAAACGTTGCTCGTCCACAAAGCCGTCGCTGAACGTTTTCTCCCCGATGCCGGACGCCTGCTGATCGAAAAAAGCTGCCAGCTCCGCGTCTGTCCGGAATCGCGCCGCATACTCGCGGCCGCGGGACTTGCCGGCGCGGCGATCAAGGATGCCGACGAGAGCACCTACGACACAGAATACCTCGACCGTATCCTCTCTGTGAAAGTCGTCGACTCGCTCGAAGATGCCGCCGACCACATCGAAAAGCACGGCTCGCGCCACACCGAGACGATCGTCACCACCAATCCCGAACACGGCCGGCGTTTCCAGAACATGATCGACAGCGCCTGCATTTTCGTGAATGCGTCGACGCGTCTCAACGACGGCTTCGAATTCGGGCTCGGCGCGGAAATCGGCATCTCCACCGACAAACTCCACGCACGCGGACCGATGGGCCTGGAAGAGCTCACCACGTACAAGTGGCTCGGCGACGGCTCGGGCCAGCTCCGCACGTGAGTTCCAATCCGCCCGGATTGCGCTTCGTTGTTCTCCACCACACGGGATGGTCCGGCCATCCCGATCACTACGATCTGCTGCTGCAACTCAACGACGGCCGCGACGAGAACGACCGCGTGCTCAAAGCGTTCACGACCTGCGAAGACGTTTTTCCGTCATCGGGATCGACGCTGAAACTGAACGCGGACCATCGCCGCACGTATTTGAATGTTGAAGGCGCAGTCTCCGGCGATCGCGGTTCAGTCGTGCGCGTGGATCAGGGCAGTCTGCATTGGTTGCGCTCGACCGACCGTCTCTTTAAATTCATGCTAAGTGGAGAACGCTTGAACGGCTCATTTTGTATCCGCGAACTGTTTCACGATGCATACAGATTGGAAGAAAATTCCGAGTCTTAAGCTGTATATATTTCATTCCGCTCAAATTCAGCCGCTCTCCTCGAAAAGATCGAATTTACACTCTCGAAACCCTTCGCTTTCGCTGGCGTTTCTCGGGTAATCACTTATCTAGTGAGGTGGCATCCACTGAGGGTCACATCTTTGCCGAAAGATTGGATCGACCTCCATTGCCACTCCACTGCCTCCGACGGCAGAATGACCCCCGTTAAGCTCATCGAACTCGCCAAGCAACTCGAACTCCGTGCACTCGCATTGACCGATCACGATACAGTTGCGGGTTTACGCACGTTTCACGACATGGGCAAGCTCCACGGTGTGGAAACAATCTCCGGCGTGGAAATTTCGGCCGAGTACGCGCGCGGCACGATGCATATCGTTGGACTGTTCGTCGATCCATCCAGCCAGGCGTTTCGTTCGTTCTTGAAGAAACTTTCCGACGGCCGCAAGATCCGCAATCCGCAGATCGTCCAGCGTCTCAACGAACTGGGCATGCCCATCACCATGCAGGAAGTGGAAGAGGAAGCCGGTTGCGTCGACAACGGCGACGGCGGCGGTGCGCTGGATACCAAGAGCGTCGGCCGCCCCCACATCGCCGCGGTGATGATCCGGAAGGGTTACGTCAAGAACAAGCAGGAAGCGTTCGACAAGTTTCTCTCCAAGGGCCGCCCCGCGTACTTCACGCGCTTCGCAGCCAGCCCAGAGGAATCGATCCAGCAGATCCACAGCGCCGACGGCCTGGCGATTCTCGCACACCCACCGTACCTGAAAGCGAAGGACGAAGCGGAGCTCGATGAACTCGTCGCCGATCTGAAGAAAAAGGGCATGGATGGCATTGAAGTCCATTACAGTTTACACACGCCCCAGGACACGGAACTGTGCGCGCGCCTGGCGGCGAAGTACGACCTGGCCATCTCCGGCGGCAGTGACTTCCACGCCGAACCCGGCCGCGGAAACACCGCCGTGGAACTGGCCTCCGGCGTCGCCAACAATCTCAAGATCCCCTACTCCGTGCTCGAAAAGCTCAAAGAACGCAAAGCCAAACGGCGTTGACGTCCTCGCACCAAGTACGAAGTTGCCCCGAGCCCCAGTCGTGTAGTAGAGTACTAGTGACGAGGCTCGCCCCGCCGCTTGCGCCCAAGAGCCAAGAGCTAAAAGCCAGGAGCCAACTTCATGACCGCCCCCGGCCTCACGACCACCAAAGCGCCGTTCATCGAAGAAGAGCGCAAACACGGCGCACTGTTCATCCGGCAGCCGTACGAACTCTACAGCGAAGCGAATCAGGAGGCGTGGCGCGGACTCTACGCGCGTATTCTGCCCAAGTGGCGAAAGTACGCGCACTCGCAGTTTCTCGAAGGCGTCAACAACCTCGCGCTCAATCCCAACAACATCCCGCACCTCGACGAGATCAACAAATTCCTCGAACCGCTCAGTGGATTTAAAGCCAAAGCCGTGAGCGGCTACGTCCCGGCGTTTTTATTTTTCGATTGCCTGCGCAACCGCGAATTCCCGACCACGATCACCATCCGTGACAACCAGACGCTCGACTACCTCCCTGAACCCGATATTTTCCACGACGTCGCCGGCCACGTGCCGATGCATACGCACCGCCGTTTCGCCGACGTGCTGGTCCGCTTCGGCGAGGTCGCGAACACGGCCGCCGACATCGTCGCCGGCAAAGACGACAAGCACGATCAGGTCCGTCACGTCGAAAGCATCATCAAGGCGATGGCGCGTTTCTTCTGGTTCACGATTGAATTTGGGCTAATGAAGGACAACGGCGACCTCAAAGTGTATGGCAGCGGTCTGCTCAGTTCCTTCGGGGAAATCGAGCACGCGATCGAATCGCCGCTGGTGCAGCGCTATCCGTTTCAGCTCGAATGGGTTGTGAATCAGTATTTCGAAATCGATCATTTCCAGCCGCTGCTCTTCGTCGCCGACAGCTTCGATCACCTCTTCCGCGAAATCGACCGCCTGGAAGAGTGGATGAAGAGCGGCAAGCTGAACAACGTCAGCCCCGGCGAGCCAGCCGTAAACGAATCGGATCTCGAATCGTTCTTAAACGCGAAGTCAGCTGTAACGACGCACGCGAAATGAGTGAGTGCTTGGTTTTAACCAGGTATTAAATTTAATACCAGGTTCCCAACCCTAGTGACAATGGTCACCAGGGTCATTTTGACCTGTGCAAAAATTTTCGCACGACCTCTGGGCCCCGGGGCCCAGAGGTCAGCACTTGCAGGCGGGACGCCTGCAATTGTGGGGCAGGCGTCCCGCCTGCAAAAGCACTCTTTCCTTTCCGCGCGCTCCATGTTAATGGATAGCGCATGACAAAAAATTCGAGCTCCAACCGTGCAGCGCTCATTGCGGCGTTTGAAAAGCAATTTGGCAAAGGTTCCGCCATCCGCGCCGCACGCGCGCCTGGACGCAGCAACCTGATCGGCGAGCACACCGACTACAACGACGGGCTCGTGCTGCCGATCGCGGTCTCCGAACACACCACGGTCCTCTTCCGCGCCAATGCTGCGCCGCGAATCGCGGTCTACTCCGATGTCATCGCCGCCAGCGGACACGGCACGCCCCGCGATGAATTTCCGCTCAAAAATATTACACCGGTAAAAAACGCGGCGCTCCATTGGAGCAATTACGTGCGCGGCGTCGCGGCGGCGCTGACACGGCGCGGCATCAAGCTCGCCGGCGGCGATTTGTTTGTCACCGGCAATCTGCCGCAGGGCGCAGGCCTTTCGAGCAGCGCGGCGCTGGAGATTTCCACCGGTCTAGCGCTGCTGACCCTGGCTGGAAAAACCATGGACCGTCAGAAGCTCGCCTTCGTCGGCCAGGAAGCCGAACACAAATTCGCCGGCGTGCGCTGCGGGATCATGGATCAGACCGTCGTCGCCCGCGCCAAACCCGGCAACGCGCTGCTGCTCGACTGCCGCTCGCTGGACGTGATCAACATTCCGATTTCGCTGACCGGTTACAGCTTCGCACTTTTTGATACCGGCGTGCGCCACAAGCTCGCTTCGAGCGAATACAACAAGCGCCGCGCGGAATGCGAACACGCGGCGAAGTTGATGGGCCAGAAATCGCTGCGCACCGTGACCGTCGATCACCTGCTCAAATTCTCGGGCAAACTCACCGCCAACGAGAGCAAGCGCGTGCGCCACATCGTTACTGAAAGCCAGCGCGTCGCGCAGTTCGCCGCAGCCCTGACGCGCGGCGACATCCCGGAACTCGGCCGCCTCCTCTCACTCAGCCACGCCAGCCTGCAGCTCGACTACGAAGTGAGCTGCCCGGAACTCGATGCCATCGTCGAGCGCTGCACGGAGCTCAACAAGAAAAATGGCGCCTGCCCCGGCGCGCGCATGACCGGCGGCGGCTTCGGCGGCGCGGTGGTCGCTCTGATGAAAACCTCCGCCTTCCCCCGTTACGCCAAAGCATTGAAGTCGCTGGCGAAGGGCGGATCACGTCTGTTGAACTCCAGCGGCGGCGCGGTGGTCGGGAAGTTCTGAACAGATGGGATCGGGCATCGGTCAGCGGGTGAATTCATTCGTGAGAATTGAAACTGTTCTCATCGGCACTGCGCCAAGTTTGAAAACAGCGACTTCCTAACGACCGATGCCTGATGCCCGATCCCCGATCCCATCTTTTACTTCTTCGCCCGATCGAACGAGACCAGCTTTCCCGGCATATCGATGTGGACCGCATCGAGCGTTTTCAGGAACGGCGTGCCGAGGATGTTGTACATCGTCTGCAGGTCGTTGCGGACGCTCGCGGGCGCCTGAGCGGCGGCGATGATGCGGCCCTCGACGCGTTCGAAGGCCATCGTGCTGAATTCGAGTTTCGGCCAGAACTGGCGGTAAAAAAATAGCGTCATCGGCGCGGGCGTGGCGAGTTCCATCGAGCCGCTGGCTTCGCCGGCGGGATCGAAACCGAGCTCCTTGAAATCATGCGTCGCCACATACAGCGGGGTGTCAGCGCCGAAGTCGACCAAAAACTCCGCGGCGGTTTTGCCGTTGAGGCGCGCCAGGATGCGCGGACGTGTGCCTTCCTCTTTCAGGCCGCGATGCGTGGCGAGTTGGATGCGCTCGATGCCGTCGGCGGGTTTCGTCAGGACCGAGTTCGGCGGCCAGAAAATCACGCGGCTGTGTTTGAAGTCGATGGTAAAGCGCGCGTGGCTCAACAGGTCCATGCCGAGAATCATGTCGATCTGTTCGAGCTGCGTGCCTTTGCCCTGGTTGATCACGCCAATGGCGCAGCTTTCGAACTGCTGCTTGCCGTCCTTGCCCAGCGCGAATTTTTTAAGCGTAGCGGGCTGCGAACGGAAATTCCCCACGAACGCGCCTTGCAGCTGATCAAACGCGCCGTAGCGCAGATTCTTGACGGTGACGCGCGCCCGGTTGAGCAGCGTGACTTCAGACCCTGTATCGAGCAGGCAGGAGCAGCTGGCGTCGTCGTTGAGCGTCGCGGGAATGAAGAGGCGATCGCCGATGATTTCAAACGGCGCGGCAACGGCTCCCGGCGCGAGGTCGTCGGCGGCGTGGAGCGCCATGGTGGAGAGCAGCGTCAAAAATAGGAGAAGGATAAAGGCGCGCATGCAATGGCCATCTTAACGCCGGGATTCGACGCGGGAAGGCGTAAAGTTGCGCTGAAACGGTGAACAAAAAGACGGAGACGCACACGGCAGGATGCCGATGCGTCTCCAGTCTTTGTTTTGTGGTACGAGCAGGAGTGCGGCGAACGATCTTACTTCAGATCGATCGTGGCGCCTTCCTTCTCGAGCTTGGCCTTCATCGCTTCTGCTTCTTCGCGAGGAACGCCCGGCTTGACGACCTGCGGTGCCTTGTCGACCACGTCCTTGGCTTCCTTCAAGCCCAGGCCGGTGATCTCGCGGACAACCTTGATGACCGAGATCTTCTTGGTCGAATCGGCAACCTTGGTCAGGATCACGTCGAGCGTGGCCTTGGCTTCGGCTTCGGCCGGCTTGCCACCAGCAGCAGCCGGTGCAGCAGCGGCAACCGCAACGCCCGCCGCGGCTTCAATGCCGTGCTTTTCCTTCAGGTAGTCGGCCAGCGACTTGGCCTGAAGCAAGCTCAGACCGACAATTTTGTCACCCAATTCACTGATTTCGGGGGCGAAATCCGCCATGACTGTAACCTCCCTTTTCCACGTAGAACAAGCTTTAGCTTGTTGCCTCTTCGCAAGCAAAGCTTGCGTACATTACCTCGGGTCGTTCCGGTCAGTCGGCGTAAGCCCTGCCCCCGGTCAATATCCCCGTCATTCCCACGTTGACACCACGCCAACGCAGCCTTCACCAGAAGATTGTGTCCAACACTTACGCCGGCTTAACGTCGCCCGCAGGCGCCGCCGGTGCTGCTGCCGCCGGAGCAGCTTCGGCCGGAGCCGCCGCTACGGCCACGGCCGCTTCGCCCTTCTCCAACTTCTCGACCAGCGCCTTGATCGCTCCGGCCAGGCGTCCGCCGGGTCCCTTGAGGGCTCCCGCGATGCGCGCGCCGGGGCTCTTGGTCATGCTGACGACATCGGCCAGCAGTTGCGGCTTGGTCTTCGACTTCGCCAGCGCTTCGACTTCCTTCGCGTCCAGCAGCTTGCCTTCGAGAATTCCGCCCGCCAGCTTGAGCGAGTTCTTGTACTTGCCGACCAGGTCGCAGGCCACCTTCGCGGCCGTCACCGGATCGTCCGCATCGACGATGCAGGTCGGTCCGAGGAACAGCTTCTGCGCGTCTTTCAGGCCCAGTTCCGAAAACGCCTTCATTGAGAGGCGGTTGCGGACCATGCGCAGCTTGATCTTGCTCTCGCGCAGCGTGTTGCGGATTTCCTGGTTCTCTTCGCTGGTGACCTTCAAGTTCACCAGGAGGACCATGTTGGTCATCTTGCTGTAATCCGCTTCCACCTTCTTCACGAGCAGGCGGTTGATGCGGTTGGGATTGCCTGATCCCTTTGGCTTCTTGTCTTGCGGTCTGCGGTCGGCCATGTTTAAAACTCCAGAATCAAAATCCGAATCCAAAATCCAATTGTTACATGGCCAGGCGCAGGCCCGGTCCCATCGTGCTGGTCAGCGAGGCCTTGCGCAGGTAATTGCCCTTCACCGCCTGCGGGCGGATGGCGATGATGTGTTCCAACATCGCCTTCACGTTCACTTGCAGGTCTTCCTTGCTGAAGCTGAGCTTGCCAACCGTGACGTGAACATTGCCGAACGAGTCGTTGCGGAACTCGATCTTGCCGGCTTTGAATTCCTGCACGGCCTTGGCAACATCGGTGGTCACCGTACCGGACTTGGGACTGGGCATCAGGCCTTTCGGTCCGAGCACCTTACCCAGGCGGCCGACGTAACGCATGGTCGCGGGATGCGCGACAGCGACGTCGAAATCGAGCCAGCCAGCTTCCACTTTCTTGGCGAGGTCTTCACCGCCCGCTTCGAGCGCACCGGCCTGCCGCGCGGCTTCAGCCATCGCACCGTCGGCGAAGCAGATCACGCGCATGCTCTTTCCCGTGCCCTTGGGCAGCGAGAAGGAACCGCGAACGAGTTGATCGGCCTGCTTGGTGTCGATGTCGAGCTTGATGGCCAGGTCGACAGATTCGTCGAATTTGCACTTCTTCTGGCCGGATTTGAGAATCCCGATTGCATCGTCGATGCTGTACGACTTCGTGGGTTCGACTTTGGCAGCCAACTCACGGTAACGACGCGACGGAATGGAGACGCCGGTTTTGCGCGGCATTTAGGCTTGCTCTTTCTGGAGTTCGAGCGAGCGGATTTCAATCCGCTCTCCTCCGTTTGTCTTATGTCCAGGCGACGAATCACTCGTCGCGCAACTTCTTCTTATCCTACCACTTCAATTCCCATGCTGCGAGCCGTTCCTTCAATTACCCGGCTGGCGGCTTCCGGCGAGGCGGCGTTCAAATCCTTGGCCTTTACCTTGGCGATTTCCGCTACCTGCGCGCGGGTCACCTTGCCGACCTTGTTCTTGTTCGGTTCGCCCGAACCCTTCTCAATCCCGGCGGCTTTGCACAGCAACACGCTCGCGGGCGGAGTCTTGTACATCAGATCGAACGATTTGTCCATATAAACCGTTACGATCACGGGGATGATCATCCCCTTCTGCTTGGCGGTGTCGCCGTTGAAGCGCTTGACGAATTCGCCGATGTTCACGCCGTGCTGCGAAAGCGCCGGGCCGACCGGCGGGGCCGGATTGGCGCCGCCCGCGGGACACTGCAGCTTGACCTTCGCCTTGATTTCTTTCTTTGCCATTTCCGTCGTACCCTTGCTTGTCTGGCCCGGTTTTACGGGCATTGCCTGTGGCGTCGTTAGATTTTCTCGACCTTGCCGTATTCCATTTCAACCGAGGTATCGCGGCCGAAGATGGAGACCTTCACTTTGAGCATCCACTTGGTCGAATCCACCGATTCCACCGTGCCGTCGAAGTTCTCGAACGGGCCTTCCTTGATGCGAACCTTGTTGCCCGGTTCGAATTCAACCTTGGGCTTGGGCTTCTCCTTGCGCGACTCGATGTCGTTGAGGATGCGCCGCACTTCCGTTTCGTCGAGGGGCTCGGGCTTCCGGCGATCGGGGCTCACAAACCCGCTAATCCCCGGCGTCTCCATGACCGCGAACCAGATTCCTTCCGGAACCTCGCCCTGATCGTTGAGCGCCATCTCGATGAGGATGTACCCAGGGAACATCTTCTGCTGGGAGACCCGCTTCTTTCCTTCCTTGATTTCCGACACGTTTTCAGCCGGAACGACGATCTGCGAAACGTGTTGTTCCAAACCCTTGGCGCGAATCCGGGCGACCAGGCTTTCCTTGATCTTTTCTTCCCGCTCCGACTGCACCCGCAGCGCGTACCATGCTTTATTGGCCATTCGTATCAATCACACCCGCCGATTGCCGGTTATCCGGCCATTCCAAACTGTCTCAGACCTGGCCTAACGGGACGTTCCGTAGAAGAGCCACTGACTGATTCGCTGCAAAATCATGTCGACACCGAAGACGTACACGGTCATCGCCACCACGACAATCAACACCACGTAGGTCGAACCCCAGACCAGCGTGTCGGACTTGAACCAAGGCGTAATCTTGGGCCACGTGACCTTGTGGAGTTCCGTGTCCGTCTTGATCAGGTATTCGGCGGTGCCCTTCTTGACGTAGATCAGGAAGAACCCCGACAGCGCACCCAGTGCCACAATCAGGATCGTGCCGCCGATGCCCAGCACCGACGACGCACCCGGATCGAGCATCCAGCGCGTGAGCTTGGCCAGATTCATGCCGGTGAAGATGTCGTCGACGAAATCTCGGACGAACACCCAGTTGTAGTACCAGTGCCAGGCCGCGAAGCCGACGTAGGCCGCCACAACGCCCATCATTCCGATGCGCGTGGTGTAACCTTCACCCGGCTTGTAGACCTGGAAGCCTTCCGGCTGAGGCCCGTCGGGTGAGGGCGATGTCTTGCGTGCATCGCCACCGGTGCCGGTGGTTCCGGCTGCTGTAACGGCTGTTGACATCTTGTCTTCTTTCACAGATCTCTTTTCGAAGATACCAAAATGCGCTGCGTAGCGTCGCCTAACTTCGGCTATTGGCAGGAGCGGAGGGACTTGAACCCCCAACCTGCCGCTTTGGAGACGGCTGCTCTGCCAATTGAGCTACGCTCCTGTATGAATTGAGTGTGCATTCCGGGAAGTCCGAAAATTCAGATGAGCTTTACAGCGTCCGCATCATTCCAACTCAAAACGGACGTAAAGCTTACCGACTCCCGGCCAGAATCCAAAAACAATTTCCAAAATTGTACATCTACAACCTACCCAGCAACAGCAGGCGCCTCAGGTCTTGCGCGACTTGTGCGGCTGGTGTTTGCAGCAGCGCTTGCAGTACTTCTTCAGTTCCAGCTTCTTGCCGCCGCGCGTGTCCAGAGTGGTCATGTAGTTACGACCTTTGCACTCGGAACATTCCAGAATAATCGCTTCTCTCATCGTCCTGTCCGTTCATCTGTTCTGCACGGTTGGCGCGGAGTCCGGATTGATCCGGACTCCGCACACCGTTGGTGTTTACTTGAGGATCTTCGTGACGACGCCGGAACCGACCGTGCGGCCACCTTCGCGGATGGCGAAGCGCAGGTTCTCGACCATCGCGACGGGCGACTGCGGTTCGAGCACCACAATCATCTTGATGTTATCGCCGGGCATACACATTTCGGCCGGCTTGCCTTCCGCGTTGACCAAGGTCGTCACCTTGCCCGTGACGTCGGTCGTGCGGAAGTAGAACTGGGGACGATAGCCCGCGAAGAACGGCGTGTGGCGGCCGCCTTCGTCCTTCGACAGCACGTACACCTGTGCTTCGAATTCGGTGTGGGGCTTGATCGAACCGGGCTTGCAAAGCACCTGACCGCGGCTGAGCTGTTCCTTTTCGATGCCGCGCAGGAGCAGACCGACGTTGTCGCCGGCTTCACCCGTGTCGAGCACCTTGTTGAACATTTCGACGCCCGTGCAGGTCGTCTTCTGGATTTCGGCCGAAAGACCGACGACTTCGAGCGGATCGCCAACCTTGACCACGCCCTGTTCGATACGACCGGTGCCGACCGTACCGCGGCCCTTGATCGAGAACACGTCTTCAATCGGCATCAGGAACGGCGCATCCTTCGCGCGCTTGGGTTCCGGAATGAAATCGTCGAGCGCCTGGAGCAGATCTTTGACCGGCTGATTGGACTTCGGATCGGCCGGGTTTTCGAGCGCAGCCTTGGACTGACCCCGGATCACCGGCGTCTTATCGCCAGGGAAGCCGTACTTGGTCAGGAGGTCGCGGATTTCCATTTCGACGAGGTCGAGCAAATCCTTGTCGTCGACGAGATCGACCTTGTTGAGGAACACAACCAGCGCCGGCACGTTCACCTGGCGGGCCAGGAGCACGTGTTCGCGGGTCTGAGGCATCGGGCCGTCGGCAGCGGAGACCACCAGGATTCCGCCGTCCATCTGAGCGGCGCCGGTGATCATGTTCTTAATGAAGTCGGCGTGTCCGGGGCAGTCGATGTGAGCGTAGTGCCGCTTGGCCGTTTCGTACTCGGTGTGCGACGCGGCGATCGTGACGGTCTTGTTGGCGTCGCGGACCGTGCCACCCTTGGTGATTTCGGCGTAGCTGCGGGCCTTCGCCAGACCGGACGCGGCCTGCACGGCCACGAGGGCTGCCGTCAGCGTTGACTTGCCGTGGTCGATGTGACCAATGGTGCCGACGTTGACGTGCGGTTTTGTTCGTACATATGTGTCCTTGGCCATCTCTGCTCTCCTGTTTTCTACAGTCTGCGCCGTTTTCCCGACGAGTCCGCAAGTGGATCGATGTTAAAATGACAAAAGCTTTGTCCCATTTTGGACAAAGCCCCCTCCGCATCCCAGTCGCAAGCTACTGGATGCCGAGAGTACTTCGCGCGGCAAAGCGCGTTGCGTTCTTTTGCCGTCTCGCCACTGTCCTTCCATCCAATTCCGCGTTGATGCATTGCGTCGCGGAAGCAAATGGAGCTGCGATTGGGAATTGAACCCAAGACCTCGTCCTTACCAAGGACGTGCTCTACCAGCTGAGCTATCGCAGCGCCCGGCAAGGGCAAGGCGATGACTATATGGAACCCGGCGTGTGTGTCAAGCATGGATCAAAAAACGCGCGCAATTTACGCACATTCTTTTTTCCTGCGTTTCACCGACTCATTCCGCTCGAATCTCATGAGTCTGTTGCGAGAACTTTTCGCCCCAAACCTTTCGCTAACATAGCACGCTCGTCGCACTTCGCAACTGCACCCGCCACGCTTTGAAAAATCGCGCGCTTTTATTTCCAACCTTGTATCAAAAAGGGATTCTTGCCGCGGCGCTGCCGCGATCAGGCCGCACGCTCGATGAAGCAACCCACCGTCGCGAAAAAAAGAAAACCGCATTTATCTCATGGAAGTGCACCAACTCCGCGATCTGCGAGAACGCCACGTCAAAACCGTGAACGATTGTTTGGACCTAGTCGTCTTGAACGTGAAGAGTGTGAACGGCGGCGATGAAGTTAAATGACTCGGCGCCGCGGATTTCGATCCGCGGCGCCGTTTTTATTTCTTCCGGAATTTTCGTGAGCGGCTTTACAGCCCCATCTCGCTGGCGACGAACGAGGTGTCGTACGCGCCGGCGACAAACTTCACGTGGCCGAAAATCTCGCGCAGGAACGGAACCGTCGTCGAAACGCCTTCGAGCACCAGCTGGTCGAGCGCCCCGCGCATGCGGCCGACGGCATCCAGGCGGTCAGTGCCGTGGACGATCAGCTTGGCCAGCATCGAATCGTAGTTCGGCGGCACGGTGTAGCCGGAATAGATATGCGAATCCATGCGAATGCGTTCACCGGCCGGCGAGGAGAACATGCCGATCTTGCCCGGCGATGGCGCGAACTTGCGGCGCGGATCTTCGGCGTTGATGCGGCACTCGATCGCGTGTCCGCCCATCTTCAGGCGCTGATCGATATCCTTCTGGCGCCAGCGCAGCTTTTCGCCGCTGGCGATGCGCAACTGTTCTTCGACCAGATCCAGCCCCGTCACCATTTCGGTCACCGGATGTTCGACCTGCAGCCGCGTGTTCACTTCCATGAAATAGAATTTGCGCTGCTTGTTGTCGAAGATGAATTCAACCGTGCCGGCGTTGGTGTACTTGGCGGCCTTCATCAGTTTCACCGCGGCCATCTGAATGTCGTAGCGCAGTCGCTTGTCGAAACCCGGCGCGCCCGACGGCGATTCTTCAATCAATTTCTGGTTGCGGCGCTGGACCGTGCAATCACGCTCACCGAGATGGAGCACGGTGCCGTTGTCGTCGCCCAGGATCTGGACTTCGATGTGGCGCGCCGATTCGATGAACTTCTCCATGTACAGCGTGCCGTCGCCAAACGCAGCCTCGGCTTCGTTTTTCGCCTGGGAGAAATTGGCGCGCAGCGAAACTTCGGTGTGGCTCACGCGCATGCCGCGTCCGCCGCCGCCGGAGGCGGCTTTGAGCAGCACGGGATAGCCGATCTGGTTGGCGATCTTCAGCGCCGCATCGACATTGTCGAGTGCGCCTTCAGAACCGGGCACGGTCGGCACGCCGGCGAGCTTGGCGATCTGCTTGGCGCTGATCTTGTCGCCGAGCTTTTCGATCGCCTGCGTCGGCGGTCCGATGAAGGCGATTTTGCACGCGCGGCAGACTTCCGCGAAATGCGCGTTTTCGCTTAAGAATCCGTAGCCGGGGTGGATCGCTTCGACGTCGGTGATCTCCGCGGCGGCGATGATGTTGTTGATCTTGAGGTAGCTTTCGCGCGCCGGCGGCGGTCCGATGCAGATGGCGCGGTCGGCGAGCTTGAGGTAGACGGCGTCCTTGTCGGCCTGCGAGTAGACGACGACGGTCTCAATGTTGAGCCGTTTGCAGGTGCGGATGATGCGCAGCGCGATTTCGCCGCGGTTGGCGATCAGAATTCTGGAGAACATGGTGAATGGATTCCAAACTAAAAATTAAAAATTAAACCTTTTCGCGGCGCGGACACAGGGCGCGCCACGTTTAACTTTTGATTTTTAATTCCTCATCCCACCTCCACCTGAAACAGCGCCTGGCCAAATTCCACCGGCGACGCGTTCTCGACCATCAACTTCTTGATCTTGCCGCTGACACCCGCCTTGATTTCGTTCATCACTTTCATCGCTTCGATGATGCAGACCACGTCGTCGGCATTGACCCGGTCGCCGACTTCCTTGAACGGCGCCTGTTCCGGCGAGGGCGCGCGGTAGAAGGTGCCGACGATCGGCGCGGTGATCTCCTTTACGTTCTTGTCCACGGCCGGCGGCGCGGCCGGCAGCGCACCCGATGTTCCCGCGGGCGCGGCGACCTGTTGCATCGGCGCGGACACCATGTACGGCTGCCCGGCCTTTTCGCCGCGGCGCGCCTGGAATTCCAAGTCCTTCTCTTTCACCTGAAGCTCGTTCAAATCATACTGCTGCATCAGGCGGATCAGTTTTTCAATGTTGTCGAGATTCATGCGATCCTTGGCAAGCCTCTGCGTAGTCCCTCCACCCTGCCCTCTCCATTACAGCACGTCAGGAGACTTCGGGTGGTTCCCGCCCAACTCTTAGTCCAGTACTGCACGTCAGCTGTTTTCGCCGTTCCAGCGTAGGTTCCGGCTGAGTCGGCTCAGAACCCGGTACCCGTTTTCGGTGACGAGCACATCGTCTTCAATGCGCACGCCGCCGACGCCGGGCAGGTAAATCCCCGGCTCAACGGTCACTACCATCCCCGGTTGCAGCACGCCTTCCGCGCGCATCGACAGGGACGGCTGCTCGTGGATGTCCAATCCCACGCCATGCCCTGTTGAGTGCCCGAACTGCTTGCCAAATCCGGCCTTGGCGATCACGTCCCGCGCCGCCTTGTCCACGGTCACGAATTCAACACCCGGCGCAATCCGTTCAATGGCTTGACGTTGCGCTTCCAACACGAGGCCGTGGATGTGGCGTAATTGAGGCGGAATCCTACCGATGAAGAATGTGCGCGTCAAGTCGGAGTGGTAGCCGTTTACTTTCGCGCCCCAGTCGCAGAGGATGATGGCATCCCCCTTTAAGGTGCGCATCGTAGGCCGTCCATGCGGCAAACTGGAGTGGTTGCCGATCTGAAACATGACCTGGAACGCCTGGTCGTCGGCCCCCGCCTTTACCATTAAGAAGCGCAGGTACGCGGCGGCTTCGCGTTCCGAAATGCCGTCCCGAAGGCCCTCGCACAGCTGTTGAAAGCACAATTCCTGGATGCGCACGCCCTTCTCGATCTGTGCGACTTCCCAGGGGCTCTTGAAAAGCCGCAGTTCTCCGACCATTGCATTTTCAGGCACGATCTTGATGCCACGCGCGAATTTGCGCAGTGCTTTGACATCGACCATGCGCAGATTGCCAGGCTCGACGGCCAGCCGCCGCTGGCGCAGTTTCTTCGCCAGTGCCGCGGCCTTTTCCATGATGCCGCGCGGTTCCAGCGTGATCTTGAAGCCTTTGGCGGTGTTCTGAGCTTCTTCGATAAAGCGGAAATCGGTGAGAATGAATTTCTTATTCTTGGTAATCAGCAGGGCGCTATCGCCGCCGGTGAAACCGGAAAGGTAGCGGACGTTTTCTTCGTTGGTGATCAGCGCCGACGAAATGTTGCGGCGGTGCATGATCTCCCGAAATCCGTTGAGCCTGGCCTTTAATTCCGCTTTCGGAGGCAGAGCACTCATCGTTCGCGTCGCTCCCTTAATTATTAAAATGCGCTTTTTGGAAGCGCTAAGGGATAGTGCCTTTCAAGCGTGACGACAACTGGAATTTGCCTGCGCCTAAATCGAATAATCCTCCGAGAAGACTTTCATCTCCTTGGGCCGCACGTAGATTTCGTCGCCCTTTTTGACGCTCAATTCGCGGTACCGGTCCTGCGGCAGCTCGACGAGAATCGAATCCTTGCCATCGCTGGTCAACTCCACGCGGACCAGCGGCCCGGCGGGGTTGATGTGCGAAACCGTCGCCTTGAAGTTGGTCTTGCCGTCAGGCACGCGCGTCAGGTCCAGCAGATGAGGCCGGATAAAGACCGCGGCTTTGTCCTCCCCGCTGTTGCCATTCTGCAGCGCGCCGTGCGCACTGGACGTCAGCGGCACGGACATTTCGCCGATCTGAACTTTCCCGTCGGCGACGCGGCCGTGAAAAATATTCACATTGCCGAGGAAGTTGTAGACGAACGGCGTCGCCGGATGCGTGTAGACCTCCTCCGGCGTTCCAGCCTGCTCGATTTTTCCCGCGTTCATTACCACGACACGGTCGGAAACTTCGAGAGCTTCTTCCTGATCGTGCGTGACGAACACGCTGGTGACGCTGATCTCATCATGCAACCGGCGCAGCCAGGTGCGCAGTTCCTTGCGCACTTTTGCGTCGAGCGCGCCGAAGGGTTCGTCGAGCAGCAGCACTTTCGGCTCGACGGCCAGTGCCCGGGCGAGCGCTACGCGCTGCCGCTGCCCGCCGGAGAGCTGCGAAGGATAGCGCTGCGCGAGATTTTCAAGTTGGACCAGCCGCAGGAGCTTCATCACCCGCTCCTGAATTTCCGCCTCCGACGGTCGCCGGTCGCGGGGCCGGACCCGCAGACCGAAAGCGATGTTCTCAAAGACGCTCATATGGCGGAAGAGCGCGTAATGTTGAAAGACAAAGCCGACATTGCGGTCGCGCACGTGAACGTTGGACGTATCTTCGCCGTAAAAATTGACGGAGCCAGCGTCCTGATGTTCCAACCCCGCGATGATGCGCAGCAACGTCGTCTTGCCGGAGCCCGACGGACCGAGCAGCGCGACGAGCTCTCCGGTTGGCACGGTCAGGCTGACATTGTTGAGCGCTGAGAACGCGCCAAACGTCTTGGTAATGTTTGCGACTTCGATACTCATTGTTCGCTCTCTCCAGCGCGCCACTCGACGATTTTCTTCAAGATCAAGGTTACGACAGCCAGCAATGCCAGCAGCGACGCGACAGCGAACGCGGCGGCGAAATTGTATTCGTTGTAAAGAATTTCAATATGCAACGGCATCGTGTTGGTGAGCCCGCGGATGTGGCCGGAGACCACCGACACCGCGCCGAATTCACCCATCGCGCGGGCATTGCAAAGGATCACGCCATAGAGCAGCCCCCATTTGATGTTCGGCAGCGTCACGCGAAAAAACGTCTGCCAGCCATTCGCGCCGAGCACGATCGCCGCTTCCTCTTCCTCCTTGCCCTGCGCTTCCATCAGCGGAATCAGCTCGCGCGCCACGAAGGGAAACGTGACGAAGATCGTGGCCAGCACGATGCCCGGCACCGCGAAAATGATCTTCAAATCGTGATCGCGCAGCCAACCGCCCATCCAGCCTTGCAGGCCGAACATCAGCACGTAGATCAGTCCGGAGATCACCGGGGAGACGGAGAACGGAAGATCGATCAGCGTCAGCAGAAAATTCTTGCCGAAGAAATTGAACTTGGCGATCGCCCATGCCGCCGCGACGCCGAAGACCAGGTTCAGCGGAACGGCGATGCCCGCCGCGATCAACGTCAGACGGATCGACGACCACGTGTCTGCGTCCTGCAACGCCTTGGTGTAAGTGGAAAATCCTTTCGCCAGCGCTTCGCTGAAGACGATGCCGATGGGCAGCACCAGAATGATTAACAAGAACAGCATGGCGATGGTGATCAGCAGCCATTTGATCGGGCCGCTTTCAGTCGTGGTACGACGCTTGCCTGAGCCCAGCGCCGCCGAAGTGAGTGAACCTCCGTGCATGATTGGGCTCCTAGTTCTTCGCGCTTAAGTGGCGGCCGCTCCAAGCCTGCAAATAATTGATCAGCAGGAGCAGCACGAATGAAATCAAGAGCATCACCACGGCGATCGCTGTCGCGCCGGTGTAATCGTATTCCTCCAGCTTGGTGATGATGATCAGCGGGACGATTTCGGTCTTCATCGGCATGTTGCCGGAGATGAAGACGACCGAACCGTACTCACCCAGCGACCGGGCAAACGAGAGCGCGAAGCCCGTCAGCAGCGCAGGCGTCAGCGACGGAATGATTACGCGCCAGAATGTCTGCCAGCGCGTCGCGCCGAGACTGGATGCGGCTTCCTCCACTTCCAGATCGAGATCCTGCAGCACCGGTTGGACTGTGCGGACCACGAATGGAAGACCGATGAAGACGAGCGCCAGCGTGATCCCGATGGGCGAGTAGGCGAGCTTCCAGCCCAACGGCGTGAGCAGCGGTTGCAATCGGCTGCCGATCAAACCTTTCGGCGCGTAGAGCGTGACCAGCGCGATGCCGGCCACCGCGGTGGGCAGCGCGAATGGCAGATCGATGATCGCATCGGCGATCGCGCGGCCGGGAAATTTGTAGCGGACGAGCACCCACGCTACGAGCAGTCCGAAGATCAGATTAATGATCGCCGCAGCGAACGAGCAGATGAAACTGATTTTGAAGGAGGCCACAACGCGCGCGTTGGAAATGGCGTCCCAGAAATGCGCCCACGTGCCGGTCATGGACTTCAAAAACGTGGCGGAGAGCGGAATCAGGACGATCAGCGAGAGATAAAACAACGTGAACGCCAACGTCCAACGAAAACCGGGAAGAATGCTGCGGTCTTTCAGTTTCATGTCCTTGCCTCATCCGCGGGTGCGGTCTGATGGATCTTTTTATGCCACGAAAAACATCGCACTTAAGACGGGCAGGGCCGCGGAGGCGAGGAGTATCTTGAGCTTCGCGTTTTGCTTGCGCAGTCAAAACTCGAGGCTCAAAACCGAGAAACCTCCGCGGTCCTTTTGCTCCTATTTTGGCTGATAGATCTGGTCGAACAGTCCACCATCGGCGAAGTGCGTCTTCTGCGCTTTCTGCCAACCGCCGAAGAGATCGTCGATCGTGAACAACGTCAGTTTCGCGAACTGATCGGCATGCTTCGAGGCGATGCCTTCGTTGCGCGGACGATAGAAATTGCGCGCGGCGATCTCCTGGCCTTCTTCACTATAGAGGTATTCGACATAGGCCTTGGCGACCGCTTCGGTGCCCTTCTTCTGAGCGATCTTGTCGACCACGCTCACCGGAGGTTCGGCGAGAATACTGATGCTGGGGATGACGATCTCAACCTTGTCCTTGCCCAGTTCCTTCAGCGCCAGATACGCCTCGTTCTCCCACGCGATCAGCACGTCGCCGATGCCGCGTTCGGTGAACGTCGTCGTCGAACCGCGCGCGCCGGAGTCGAGCACCGGCACGTTTTTATAGAGCGCGGTGACAAAATCCTTCGCCTTCGCATCATCTGCGCCCTGCTTTTTGACTGCGAAGCCCCACGCGGCGAGATAGTTCCAACGCGCGCCGCCGGACGTCTTCGGATTCGGCGTGATCACTTCAATCCCCGGCTTGACCAGGTCATCCCAATCCTTGATCTGCTTGGGATTGCCTTTGCGCACCAGGAACACGATGGTCGAGGTGTACGGCGAACTGTTGTTGGGATTGCGCTTCTGCCAGTCGACCGGCAGCAACTGCGCTTTTTCGGCGATGACATCAATGTCGTACGCCAAACCCAGCGTGACGACATCGGCTTCCAAGCCGTCGATCACCGACCGCGCCTGTTTGGCCGAGCCACCGTGCGACTGCTTGACGGCAACCGTGTCGCCAGTCTTTTTCTTCCAGTACGCGCCAAAAGCCGCGTTGTAATCCTGATACAACTCGCGGGTCGGATCGTAAGAAACGTTGAGCAGCGTGACCTCCGCAGCGCGCGTCAGAACAGGCGTGAGCGCGACGAGGGCCAGCGTAGCGAGAAACAAAGACAGGGATTTCATGGGACACTCCTTGGTTTAACTAGGCCACGGATGAATCAGCCATCCCGGCGGTCGAGGCTTAGAAAGCCACCTGAAAGTTCACGAGGAACAAATTGTTGCGCGGATTGTGAAACGTGTACGGCGCGCTCGAACCACCATCGGGATTGCGGATCGAGCTGTAGTTCAACTGAATCTTTGTGTTGCCCTCGATGTAGTAATTGATGCCGCCCGTGTAGAGCTTGGTTTCGAAGACATTCGTGCGGCTGGGATTCGCCGGGTCTGCGATTTCCACGTTCTGGTACTGCTCGTAGCGGAAGAGGAATTCCAGATTCTTGTACCAGGCCGGGCATTCGCACGAGAACAGTTTGCTCTGTGAAAGCTTGTAGCCCGTCGACACGTAGAAGCCCTGCGACGCGAACGGTTTCCCATTCGTCTGCAGCGTGCCATCGCCCGCGTTAGCCTGGCCGAGCAGATCGATCACCGATGACGGAGCGTTGCGGTCCTTCTGCCATTCCCACTCACCGCGGAACCACAGCCCGCTGACCGCGCCGGCTGGCGCGTAATAACCCCACGCATCCTGGCGGCTGGCCCACGTGCGGCGACGGTTGAGACCATTGACGGGTGCGTCGACCGGATCCGGACCGCCGGCTTCGCCGTGTTTGCCGAATTCGCCGGAGACGCCCAGTTCCAGAACTGCCCCACCACTGATCGCACGCGTCGCGTTTCCAGAATGGGCGAACAAGGAAGCGATAGTTAAAGTCTTTCTGATCGTTGTCGTCGGCTCGATTTTGCGCCTGGCCGCCGGACTGATACAGATTTCCCGCGCCATCGAAGAGTCCAATCCAATACTGTACCTGCCCGCCGCCCTTGCCATCGGCGTGCCACCATTCGCCGTGTGCGACCGCGCCCAGGTCGCGGTTGTCGGCCAGCTGGCCCACCATCGAACGTTCCGCGAAATCAAGTTCGGCGCTCGCGCGAATGCCTTCTTCGCCGATGAACGGCTTGAACTGTCCGATCTGAAAATCATGGTGCGGCACAAAATTGTGGAAGTTGGTGTACGCGTCTTGAAGCAAGCGTGGAGCGCTGCCCGCGCCGCTCTGAACGTTGGCCAGATTGGCGTTGACGGTGCGCTTGAAAATACTCTGCGTAAACTGATTGTCCGGCACGCCGGGAAAACTCTGCGCTTCACGCGCCGGGTCGATCATCACCACCGACGTGATGTTGTCCGTCAGGTCCATCGTAAACCGCATTTCTGTGCGGCGGATGCGGAAACTGCTGTTGTCGGACGCTTCGTTGGTATCGAAAACACCATTGCCCGCCGCGTCCTGGAAGAGCCCGTTGTTGTCCTTCTGAGCATTGTAGTACCAGACCTGAATCAGTCCGCCGATACGCAGCTTGCCGGTCTTCGTGATCACTGAGGCATTCGGACCGTACTTGGTATCGAGCGCCTTCTCGGCAGAGCTGGATTTCGTCGGCGCAATTTTCGCAGCGAGATCGGAGTTGGCTTTCTTGATGTCGGCGTTGTCTTTCTTGAGCTCCTCGATCTCCTTTTTCAGCGATTCGAAGTCCGCGGCCGCACCATCGGCGGCGCGGACGGCGGAGCCAATCGTCGCCACGAACAGCATGGCAGTCAGGAATCTCAAGGCATTAACTTTCAGTCGTGAATTCATCTTCCCCTCCAGGAATTGGAATTTTGTCGTCGGCGGAGACACGCGGAACAATTCCGCGCGCGGGTGAAAACGCTGCATGTATTTGGTCATCGCGTCTTCCCCTTTCCACCCTTCGTGGAGGAGAACAGAGAATTGATGCCGGACTGGTACAGGATGTTGAAAGCCAGGACACGTGCCGTGATGCGCACGTTTTCGCGGCTGGCGTCGACGTTGGTGACGCCTTCGTTGGCCAGCGCCTTCGCAAACGTGCCGCCCTTGAGCGTCAGCAGGAACGGCGCGTCAACGAATGCCGTACCGCCGGCGCGAGCGCGGTAGGCGAGCTTGAACTGGCCCTTGCCGCTGGCCTGACTCAACGCGCTGGTGCCAGTCGTTGGGCTGGAACCGGTGGTGGGATCGTAGATGGCATTGGCGTTTGTGGTGAACGTCGCGATACCCTTGTCGTTGAGGGTAAAGGTGAACACTACGCCGTCGTTGGTGCCCAGGCTGGCAGGGTTGAATGGCAGATTCAGATTTCCCAGGCTGATTTGCACGACCTGTCCGGCAAGTTTCGCCCCGGATGGAATGTGAAGCGTGCCCTGAAAGCGCAACGAGTCGTTGCCGCTGGCCGTCGCCCAGTTCTCATTGGTCTGAAGCTTGTTGGCCTTCACTGCGTCGGTCACCGTGGTCACAATCGTGTCGGTGCGAGTGTTGGCCACGGCGCCTTTAATTGTCTCGGTCGTCGTCACTGTGACGTTGTAGATTCCGGCGACGATGTACGTGTGATTTGGAAAAGGGCCCGTGCCATTGGGGGTGCCGTCGCCCCAATTCCACGAGTAGGCAAGATTGCCATTCGACGTCGAACTCGCGCTGATGGCAAAGTCGATGCGGTTCTGAATCGAAAGTGTGCCCAGCGTCACGATGCCCGGATTCTTCAGCGGGAACAACGATGCGCCGGAGACGCTCGGCGTCAACGCGATCGCTCGATGGCCTGCCTCCGGTGTTTCCAAGCCCTCCTGACTAAATGCGGTTGTTGCGCTTGCGATGAGCGCCAACACGATTGGCGCCATTAACGTCCGTCTTACATCCACGTCGGTTTCCCCTCTCCCTGCGAAAGCCCAGCAGTCTGGTGGCCTTCGGAAAATTTGTTTTGAGCCTCCGTGCATTGGCGGTCGGCGTTTTTGCATCAGGCCGGAACGGGTAGTTGCTCCAGCCAGGGACTCAACGCCGGCAGTGCCAGCGGTTTTCGCAGCAGCAGAATGTTGCGCGAGCGCGCCCACAATTCGATGCTGACGTCTTCACCGTCGACCATCACCGCGGCCGGCAGATTCGGAAATTCGTCCTGGAAGCGGCGCAGAATCCGGCAGCCGAATCCGTCGCTCAGCCGGTAGTCGGCCAGCAACCCGTCCACCGGCAGGTGCAGGTCGCGCAGATCGTGGAGCATCTCTTCGGCTTCGCGCACCGATTGCGCCAGCGCCACGCGGAAGCCGCGCGCCTTCAAGGTCTGCGTCAGGGAATGCGGAGTGTCGGTGTCCGCTTCCACAACCATGACCGCCGGATTTACACGCGCTCCAAACACGCGTACGATTTCAGATGACTGGCTCATACGTTTGCGTTCCTCTGTTCGCAAACCTCCGCGCACGGGTCGGCTTACTTGAGTCCATTCGTTAAATGCTTCTGTCATCGCAGTCAGCTCCAAGCTGCCTCTAATAAGGGAGGCAGCGCTGTTTAACCTGGGGACCAATTGGTCCCCGGGGAAAACACGTTTCTATCTCCGTCCCGGCGCGTCCGAGACCAAGCGCACCTTTTCTTTGCGCTCGACCTGCACGACGCGCGAGTCGTGAACAATGATCTCGATGGATCCGAAGCGCAGTCCTTGCAGCGCGCGACGGACGATCTCCAGCGGCTCGTCGACGTTCTTGCTTTCGTGTATCGCATGTCCGTTGGTGGCACTCATGGGTCTCATCCTTAACTATTATGCCTATAGTTTTAGTCGTCTTATGTGTTAAAAAAATTAGATGTGGAACATCATGTCCGGCTTTGACTTCTCTGCTTCGACTCGATCCATCACGTCCGCCAAGCTGGTGTTGTCCAAGATCTTTGCGGTCTGGTCTCGCACGTCTTTCATGACCAACCTCAATCCGCAGGTCCGTTCGTCCTTGCACCCTTCACAGCGTTCGTATGCCGTCAAACTGACGCAGGGCAACAGCGCCAGCGGTCCTTCGATTCCCCGCATGATATGGCCGAGCTTAATCTCAGCAGGCTTTCGACTTAGGTAGTACCCGCCCTGCTTGCCCTTCTTACTTTGAACCACCCCGATACTCTTCAGGTCGAGCAGGATCAGCTCCAAAAACTTCTTGGGAATCTGTTCCTTCTCCGCCAGCGCCGCGATCATGATCGGTTGGCCTGGCTGTTCATGCGCCAGAGAGATCATCGCTCTTAGCGCGTACTGCGTTTTCTTCGACAACATATACTACTTACCCTATCGGGTTGGTAGATTAATACCATTCCCGCCGCGGTTGTCAAACTCTATTCAGCAATTTAATAGAGATTTTAGAAAAGTCCACTTCATCCCGCTGCTTCCAGCGCCGCGCGATATTCGTCGGGCGTGTTAAACGTCTGGAGCGACTTTAGATCCGGCAGTTCCGTCGCCTGCACGCGCCGGGCGTTCGCGCGCTTCAGCAGATCCGTGAGCCCCGCGCGTGGCTCGGCGAGTAGCGATGTCGCCAGTCCGCTCAGTGACTTCGGATACGTCGCCGCCAGCGGCTGAAGAAATCCATCGATCTCCGGTGCCGCCGCGCCGCCAAAGGAGAGCATCGTTTCGATGAATGCCGCCGACAAAAACGGCGCGTCGGTGCTCGTCGCAAACGCCAGTTCCGCGCGGATCGAGTTCAGTCCGTCACGCAACGAAGCCAGCGGCCCGCGGCCCGGCTCACTGTCGTAGATGACTCGAACGTGCGCCGGCAGCGCCGGAAGTTTCAGCCCGGCGCTGGACACCACGACGATTTCGGGAACCACTGTCGAGACCACGCCGACGACGTGTGAAATCATCGGCACCCCGCGCCACAGCAAGAGCGCCTTGGGCGACCCCATGCGCGACGATTCCCCACCACAGAGAATGATCGCGCCGCGAGTGAGTGGGGAAGATGGAGCAGATGGAGAAGACATGGACTTAGAGTAGAGACTGCGAGGTCAGTTGCAAGAGGGGTGGCTCTTGGAAGTCCCTTCGGGATAACTTGGCGCCACTGGCACCAATACTAGCCCGACAGGACCACCAAGAGCCACGAGCCACTCTACGCCTTCGCCGCCGACTTCCGATACCAGCGGACCACCAACCAGATGATCAGCGCCCACGGTCCGACGAAGCAGAGGCCGACAATGATGAGCTGCAAACTCCAGAGCAGTCCCGTCACCGTCGTCGAGATCGAACCGCGGAGCGTCGTCGAGAGGCCTTTGTCGTCGGGGACGATGGAGTCGGCGTTGGCCAGCGTAATGTCGATGCGCGCGCGGGTGAGCTGGCCTTCGGGAACCTGCGAATTGCGCGAGGCTTCGATCATGCGCAGCGTGCCGAGCCCGCGGATGGCGCTGACGGTTTCCGCACCCTTGCTCATCGGAACGTCGATGATCACTTTCCCCACCACGCGGCCACTGCGGTCTTTCGAGACGTGGGATTCGATCGTGCGGCCGTTGGCGGTCACTGCCAGTGCGGCGATCTCCGTTGCGGCTTTGTCGACATCGTTGAGCTCAATCGCCAGCGTCGTGGTCTCGCGCGGAGCCAGGCGTTCGGCGTTGAAGAGCGTGAGGTCGTAGCGTTTCTTGCTGTCGATGGTGCTGGTCGTGTCGGGCGAACGCTGCACGGCGTTCGAATTCAGATCGCCCAGCGTGCCGATCAGCTTTTCGATGGCCTGAACTTCCGTGCGCGCGATTTCGAATTCGAGGCGGCCGACCACGTTCTGGCGGTCCTTCTCATCGAGCTGCGAGACCAGCACGCGTCCCTTCGCGGCGAGCACCGCGTCGGCCAGTTTCCTGTAGGACTCCGCAACCTGCAGCGTCGCGACCTGCAACTGAGCGCTTTCTCGCGGCGGCACCTGGCTCTGCGCGAAGATCTGCACGACAAAGCCTTCCTTCACTTCCGTAACGTTATTGGTGTCGGGGTTTTCGGTCCGATTGAGCTGCATCACTTCACCGCCGCTCTTGACCGCGGTGAGCACCGCGTCGACGTCAGCGCGCTTGACTTCAAAGCTCAAATTCGCGGTGGTCTGCTCTGGCTTGTCGCGGTTGAGCGCCGAGGTCACGACGCGGCCGCCGGCTTTTTCGATGCTCGCCAGAATCGCCTGGAAGGCGACTTCCGGATCGGCAGCGGCGAGGTTGATATGGTGCGTCAGCCGCGGCGCGACGTTGGCCAGATTGTAGATCGAGATCACGAACTCCGTCTCTTTGCGCTCCACTTTCACTGCCGGCGCACCCGTTCCGCCCAGCGTCGTCTGCTTGTGTTCGACGTTCAACCGTGCCACGCGGCCCAGCTGCTTCAAGCGGTCCTGGAGCGGGCCCGCCGCTTCCGGCGTGATCGAGCAGGTGATCGACGCGCCGAACTGGCCGGCTTCGTATTTCTTCAGTTCGGACGCCGTCACGCGCCCTTTGAGTTCGGAGATCGCCTTCAGCGCGTCGTTGTACGCCTTCTCAACGTCGTCGATCTCGATGCCCATGTTGACCGTCTGCTGTTCGGTCGCCGAGGTCGGCGTCTTGATGTCGCGCTCAGAGAGCGTCAACGTCAGCGTCGAGAGCGAAATGAGATTGTTGTAGTAGCGGATCTCGCCTTCCAATTTCTCGATTTTCTCGCGCCAGACGCCCAGTTCCTTCTCGGCCTTGAGCAGATCGGAGACGTCGCCCTTACCGGTCTTGATCATTTCCAGCAGGCGCACTTCCATCGCACGGCCGGCGCGCAGTTCGCTTTCTGTGTCGGTGTACAGCTTCGAGACGTCCTGCGAGGTGATGCGCTGATTCTTGAGTTCGCCGAGCGCACGGAGTTTCAGGACGAGGACGTCGAGGTGCTCTGGCGGCACGCGCAGCGTGATCGAACCGCGAACTTTGCCGTTGGCGAGTTTCTCGGAGTTGGTCGTCGCGATCAGGCCGCTTTCTTCCGCGGCGATTTTGCTGATCTGCACGTACGCGCTGTCGAAGCTGTCGACTTCGAATTCCATTTCGCCATTGCGGATGATGAAGCGCGGCGCGGCCTTTTCAGCGGTCAGCGCGGGCGATGGTGCCGGATCGTTCTTCGGCTGCTCGCCGTCGGCCTTGGTCTCCACCGGCTTACCAGCAGAAGATTTTGGATCGGTCTTGGCGGCAGGGCGCTTGGCTTCCGAATCTTCGACCACCTTCTTCGCATTCAGATCCGTGGGCTTGAAGCGCTGGCCCTGTTGCGCTTGTTGACCTTCGCCGGCATTCTTTTGTTGATCCTGATAAGTGTAATAGACGGAAGAATCTGTCTTCTTTTCAACATCCTCACTACCGTGTTGACGCTTAACCATCAGCTTGCGACCGCCGCCGTTTCGTGAAGTAAAGTCCGCATAACTTGCACTTCCCCCACCCCATCCGCCCCCGGTGCCCGGACTCGCCTGGCCACCGACGCCAATGATGTCCTCCATGCGCAAGCCATCCGAACCGCCACCGCCAGCTATCTCTTTTCCCGCTACACTGTGGAACGTTAGAGCGTCGGGATTCCCCTGTGCGGTATGCGAATCCGGTTTGTCTGGATCAATTGTTTCGAAGTGATCGCCCAGTTCGGCCTTGGCGAGAACGTCTGACGGAACGACCACGTCGTTGACGTCGTTCATATTTATCGCGTCCTTCCCGGATACATCACGCGTCCGAGCATTTCCGATCCCACCCAAAGTTATTTTCTCGTTGAAGTCGCGCGCCATTTCATCCGGCGTCTTGATCGCCGCACCTTCTTTCTGAAAAATCGTTCCGTTGTTGTTGATGACAAACTGATCGCGGCCCGAGCTATCCCACTTGCCCGGATCTGCATTTGCGGCAAAGCCCAAGGTCATTTGAGATTTTGCATCAGTCGGAGCCCGCGATGTCGGCGTAAACACGTAACCCGCCTTTGGAATCGCCGGAGCCGTTGGTGTCGTCTCCAGCTTTTCCTTTTGCCGCGCCAACTCCGTCACCATCACAACAGTATCACCTTTATGATCAAACTTCCCTCGTTGCATCCCATCGATCACATACCCCATCGCTCCGCACATCACCAACGCCGCGCACGCGGCTGCGGCGTTTCTAAAAAAAGGCGAAAAGCGCGAGCGCTTCGCGTCTTCTTTGCGCAGAGCTTGAATGATCCGGGCATCCATGTGCCCGCCCGGCTGCATGCCGGCGAAGGCATCCTGCATCGCCTTGTCCGTGCGTTCGATTTTCTCCAAACGCGTCGCGCATTCGGGGCAATCGGTGCGGTGTGCACTGAAGCGTTCGGATTCGTCGGCTTCCAGCGCTCCGACGACAAACGCGCCGATGCGCTCCTTGAACCACGCGTGATCGGAATCCTGTTCAGACTTCTTCATGATTTGCTTTCCTTAAAAAATTCGGCTCGAAGCAGCGCCAGGCCCCGGCTGAGGAGGCCGCGCAGCGATCCGCTGGTGAGTCCAAGTTGTTTGCCGATCGTCTCGTAATCCGCGCCGCCCAGGTACCGCAGCATCAACGGCTGGCGGTACTCTTCCGGCAGCGTGCGGAGCAACTCCAGCGCCCGCGCACGCGCTTCCGACAATTCGCTCTGCGCCGCGGGATCCACCGACGCGTCGTCTGGAACCTGCTCCAGCATCTCTGGCGCCGCATGTTTTCCCGCACGCTTCTTGCGGCCGGTTCGCCGCAGGTGATCGACCAGAACCGAATGCGCGATCTTCAACAACCACGCGCGAAATCCGGCCGCGTCGGTCATCTGCCCGATCGCCCGGTACGCGTTTAGATACGTCTCCTGCGTCAAATCTTCCGCGCGATGCGTGTCGCCGAGCTCCAGTAGCAGATGCGCGTAAATCAATCTGCTCGTACGGCGCACCAGTTCCTCAAACGCCGCTCGCTCGCCCTTACGACTGCGAGACACCAGCACCTCGTCACTGCAACTCTCTACAGGCTTAGCAGTTACCACCACCTCGGGCTCACTCCGAGCAGGCGCCAAGCTGATATTGGAAGCACTGATAGCATTCGATTCAAGCATCGCGAAGTAACCTCACGATGATTAGAACGTTGTTGTGGGAGGAAGTGCGCGGGAAAATTGCGTTTTTTATCTCACGCAAAGCCGCAAAGACGAAAAGAACAACGGGAATCGGGATTCGGGATTCGCCGAACACGGACGCGCGACGAATCCCAAATCCCGAATCCCGCCGTTAAAAACTACGGCGCGACAAGGTTTTTCTTTGAATACGGACAGATCTCCAACAACGGGCACCCACCGCAGCGCGGCGTCGGCGCTTTGCAGTGTTTGCGGCCGTGGAGAATCATTTCGTGCCCCAGTTGCGTCCAGCGGTCCGGCGGGACGAGCTTCATTAACTCGGCCTCCACTTTCACCGGGTCGGTCTGCTTGGTCAGGCCCAGTCGTCGCGAGACTCGGCCAATGTGCGTGTCGACGACCATCCCGGGCGTCCCGAACGCGTTGCCCAAAACTACGTTCGCCGTCTTCCGCCCGACGCCGCGCAGCGCGAAGAGTTCATCCATCGTCCGCGGGACCTCGCCGCCATGCTTCTCGACAATGTCCCGGCACGCTTCGCGGATTGAACGCGCTTTGCTCCGAAAGAATCCCGTCGACTGCACGACCTTCTCGATCTCGCCCTGAGTCGCATCCGCAAACGCCTTCGCGTTGGAATACTTCGCGAAAAGGATCGGAGTAACCATGTTGACCCGCGCGTCCGTGCACTGCGCGGAGAGAATCGTCGCGATCAACAGTTGCAGCGGATTGGAATAAATGAGCGCGCACTTGGCGTTCGGATACGACGCGTTCAACAGCGCATCGACGCGTTTGGCTTGCTCAATTTTTTGAGGAGACGGCGCGCGGGTTTTCATAAACGAAACAATTGTCGCGAGCCTTTATGCATTGACGAGTGAAGCGTTCAAGCAAACCTGTGTGTCAAGGAGCAAGCGGCCCTATGCTTGCTCCTTGCTGTGACGCTCGCGTCTTACGCGCAAGCGGTTCGATTAAATGGATCGGAGAGCAGCGTCCTTCCCGTGTTCGATGATCTAAGCAAGGAGCAAGCAAACAGCCGCTTGCTCCTTGACACATCGCTCAGATCCCGCGCCCCGCCTTTGGCGGAACGTTGTTGCCGTTGCCGTTAAAAATGACAAATGAAACATGACCAATGCCCGATGACCAATGGCTCCGTTATCCAGCATTCGCATCCGGTTTGAGGTCTTCTTCCGGAATCTCGCGGCCCAGATCGATCGCGGCCTGGAAGTGCGCGTCGGCTTCCTTCTGCAGGCCCATGGCGATGGCCAGGTAGCCGAGCTGTTCGCGGAGCATGCCGTTTTCGGGTTCGAGATTGACCGCGCTTTCCCAGTACTTGCGCGCGGAATTGGCGTCGCCGTCGAGCGCCGCGAAGAAGCCGAACCAGATTACAGGCTCCGCCCAATCCGGCTGTAGGTCGGCCGCGCGCTGGAACGCTTCCTTCGCTTCATGATCGTTTTCGGCGGCCAACTGCGCCAAGCCGAGATTATAATAACAGACCGCCAGCGTCGGCGGCTGGGGCATCCCCGTCTTCCATTCGTCGAACGCGGTGCGCAAGCCCTGCCGGAAAACCTGCAGGCGGTGCATGCCGCGGCGCGCGACTGCCGGCATTGGATCGAGGTCCTGGACCTGCGCGAAGTAATCGCGTGCGGAGTTCAGTTCGCCCTGGCGCGCGGAGATGGCGCCCAGCACCGCGGCCGCGTCGGCGTTGTCAGGATCGATCGCCAGCGCTTTCGTCAGCGCGGCCTGAGCTTCGTCGATGTTGTTGCGCTTGGCATTGATCATGCCGATGCGGTGGAAGGCAATGTCGTACTTCGGATTCAGTTCGACGGCGGTGTTGAACGCTTCGAGCGCTTCGTCGGTCTTGTTCAAGCTCATCAGCGTATCGCCGAGCGCCAACCAGACGGTCGGCTGCGCGTTCTTCTTCTTCAGCGCCTTGCGGTAGTATTCGCAGGCTTCTTCAAGGCGGTTGACGCGCTGCAGCGCCAGAGCCAGATTGACTTCGGCGATGTGCCAGTTCGGGAAGAGATTCAGCGCTGTTTCGAGCGCTTCCACCGCTTCCGAAGGCTTGTTAGCGTAGAGCATCGCCAGGCCGAGATTGTTGTACGCCTCGGCGTAATCTTCTTCCATCTTGATCGCTTTGCGGAACTCGCGCGCGGCTTCGTCCCACACCTGGCTCTGGATGTAGAGACATCCGCGGGCCAGCAGTTCTTCGGCCAGCGCGTGAGCGCGCTTCTGCCGGGCGGCACCGTTCTGAGCGATGCCTGTGAACAATCCTGCCTTCTGAACTTCACCAGGTGCCTTCTTGACGATCGGGCGGCGCGCCTTCAAAGCCATCGACGTGGTCTCCAGGTTCAAAAATTTAAGACGCACATGAGTGTAACGTACTTAGCGGGTTTTTGGGAATGAAAATTGGGCTCTCCGCCAGTGCGAAGCGTCGAGAGCGAATGCGCTTTCAACGTATTCCTTATCTGTCCGGCGAAAAGGGGTCAGTGGTCAGCTCCCGGCGAGTGCAACGATGTTGGAGCGAAATAACTTATGTCGTTCTTAGAATCAGTCCGGCTAAAAGTTGTCGGTAGCGGCGACGAAAGACAGTCAATGCCATTGCTGCAATGCACAATAGAATACAATTCGTTCGTTGGGTCTTTCGTTAGGCCTGTAGAACCGACAACTTTTACCCAGACTGAAATCGACTTCGCTACAAGACTCCTTAGCCGCAAAAAAACCACGCAAGCAACAGCCCGCACTGGTAATTGCCACGCCATGTCTTAAATAGTAGGTCGTCGCTATGTAAACCAGAGGGAAGTTCCGTGCTGACTCGAGAGATTAAAGTTGGATCCGTCAACATCGGCGGAGGCAATGGTCTGGTTTTGATCGCCGGTCCCTGCGTGATCGAAAGCCAGGAAGCCTGCTACGAAGCGGCCATCGGCATCAAGGAAGCCGCTGCACGCGCCAACATTCCATTTATCTTCAAATCCTCGTTCGACAAAGCCAACCGGTCGTCGTCGCAGAGCTTCCGCGGCCCGGGTCTCAAGTTGGGCCTGGAAATTCTGGCCAAGATCAAAAAGGATCTGAATGTCCCGATCCTCACCGACGTGCACGAAGCCGATCAGTGTGAAGCCGCTGCGGCGGTGGTCGACATCATCCAGATTCCCGCGTTCCTCTGCCGCCAGACCGACCTGCTGATTGCCGCGGGCAAGACCGGCTGCGTGGTGAACGTTAAGAAGGGACAATTTCTTGCGCCCAACGATATGCGCAACGTTGTCGAGAAAATCCGCTCCACCGACAACGACGACATCCTCCTGACTGAACGCGGCACCAGCTTCGGCTACCATTGCCTGGTCAACGACATGCGCGGCCTCCCCGCGATGCGGCGCCTGGGCTACCCGGTGATCTTCGACGCCACGCATTCCGTCCAGATTCCCGGCGGCCAGGGCACCAAGTCCGGCGGTGAACGTCAGTACGTTCCGGCGCTTGCGCGAGCTGCCGTGGCGACGGGCGTCGACGGTGTCTTCCTGGAAGCGCATCCCAATCCTGACAAGGCGCTGTCCGATGGTCCCAACATGGTCACGATCGATTCGCTGCCTGAATTGCTGATCCTGCTGCAGAGCATCGATAAGCTGGTCCGCGCAACGGTGCAGAGCGAAAACGTGGAGCCACGCATCGAGCTCAGCCGGGGTCTGACCGTGAGCGTTCCTGCGCCCGTGGTTCCTGGCAGCGCACCGAAGCTCGACAAGTAAAACGGACTTTGCCCGCCACCGATGAATTACACCGAAGCGCTCGCGTACCTCGACAGTTTCATCAACCTGGAACGCAGCGCTCAGACCGCCGCGACGCGCGCCGTCATCACGCTCGACAGCGTGCGCGAATTCGCCGGTCGACTGGGCAATCCCGAGCTAAAATTTCCGGCGCTCCACGTGGCCGGAACCAAAGGCAAGGGCTCGACCTGTGCCTTCGCCGCCTCGATTCTCTCCGCCGCCGGCCTGCGCGTGGGGCTGTACACGTCACCGCATCTGCAGGACATTCGTGAACGCATTTCGATCAACGGCGCTCTGATCCCCGAATCCGCGTTCGCCCGCATTCTCACCGCTGCGCATCCGGTGTTGAACGAACTCCGCAACCGTCCGCCGGGTGAACGCCGGCCGACGTACTTCGAAATCCTGACGCATCTGGCGTTCACGCACTTTGCCGAAGAGAACGTCGACTGCGCGGTGGTGGAAGTGGGTCTCGGCGGACGACTGGATGCGACCAACATCGTCCAGCCGGTGGTCTGCGCGATCACGAGCATCAGTTTCGATCACATGGCGATTCTGGGCAATACGCTCGCTGAGATCGCCGGCGAAAAAGCCGGCATTCTGAAAAAAGGCGTCACCGCCGTCGTCGCGCCGCAGTGCGATGAAGCCCTGCGTTCGATCCGGGAGAAAGCAACGGCTGTCGGCGCGCCGCTCGAACTCGTCGGCGCGGATCTGAAGGTGACCACGCTCAATTCCGAAGACACGGCGACCGCGTGGCCGCTGCCGCGCGCCACCATCACGCTGCCGGACAGCCGCACGTTTACCGCAACGCTGGGTTTGCACGGCCCATTTCAGATCGAGAACTGGGCCACCGCCGTGCGCATGGCCGACATTCTGCACGCCAACCTCCGCGGCCGTCCGCTCCCGCAAGCGGCAGTCGAAAGCGGCTCACGCAACGTCGTCTGGCCGGGCCGCTTGGAGGAGGTCAGCGCCGCGCCGCGCCTCATTCTCGACGGCGCGCACAACGATTACTCGATCAAACTCGTCTGCAACGAACTGCTGGCGCGCGTGAAACCCGCAAGCCGCCCGTTCGTCGTCCTCTTCGCGTGCGCCAAAGACAAAGACCACGGCGCGATGCTCCGTGCGCTCGCCGACGCCAAGCCCGACGCGATCGTCTTCACGCACTCCGGCAACGTCCGCGGTCGCGAGCCTGCTGATCTGGCGCAGCTGTGGAGCACGCTCTCAAAGCTTCCCGTACATACATCTGCCGACGCCTCGTCCGGACTCGCGGCGGCGCGGAAACTCACCGGATCTGACGGACTGATTCTGATCACGGGCTCGCTGTATCTGGTCGGAGCGATCAAGGATACGTTGGCCAGAACCGTATGACTAAATTCTATGCACGGACCATATGACCAATTGGTCACAGGGTTAGAATCCACCAACCTCACAACCAATACGCGTAGTACCCGACAATCTCCCGCAGCGTGGAGTAAGCGTCGCGCGGTTCGAAGAGATCGGCGTGCGCGTTGGCAGGGCAATCGATGCCAAAGTGGCGGAGCGCCAGCCGAGTGCGCGAGATGTGGAAGTATTGCGTGATCGCCATCGCGCTATGCAGGTCGTTGGCGCGCAGAATTCCGACGGCGTTCTGAGCTGTGTGCCACGTCGTGCGGCCGCCGCTGTCGGTGAGAATATCGGAGTCGGCGACACCGTGAACGGACAGGTAGTGCGCCATGATCTTCGCTTCATCAAAACCGCGCCAATCGACGCCGCCGCTGACGAGCACTTTCTTGAAAAGTTTGCGCTGATAGAGCTCCGCCGCCTTGTCCAACCGCGCGCGCAGCCGGATCGACGGCTCACCATGTTCGTCGACCGCGCTGCCGAGCACGATGGCAACGTCGACCGACTCGATGCGGTCGTGCAGCCCATCCACGACAATCGCCACACCGGTCAGGCCGACCAGCGAAACGGTCAGCAGAGCAATCAACACCACCACGAACAGTTTCTTCTTGCGGAAGAGGTTCATGAGTACTGTATCGGCGGAATTTCGTAGAACTGGAGTTTGAGCTTAACAGAGTCATTGGTCAATGACTCTGTTAGACCGCCCTTTATATCGCCGGCATCACGTTTCCGCCGCAAACAGGCAGGTACGCTCCCGTGATGAACTCCGCCAGATCCGAGGCCAGGAACGCGACGGCGTCGGCGATGTTCTGGTCGGTGCCGCGCCGCTTAAGAGGGACGTTTTTCTCGTAGGCTTCCTGCCGTTCGGTGCCGGCTTCGCGGAAGCGCTCGCTGATCATCCAGCCGGGGGCGACCTGGTTGACGGTGATCTGGTGCGCGCCGACTTCCTTGGCGAGGATGCGCAGCACGCCGTCCATGCCGCGTTTGCCGGCAACATACGCGGACTGCGACGGGAAATTCTGCATCGCGCATTCGGTGTTGATCCCGATCACGCGGCCCCATTTCCTTTCGACCATCGCAGGGACGAAGGCCTTGGCCATCAGCACATTATGAAGCACGCAGGATTTGAACTGGCTCTCGTAGTCGGCAGGTTCCTGTTCCAGCACACTGGTCCACGTGTACTGGATCACGGCGTTGTTGACGATGATGTTGGGGTGCCCGAGATCTTTGGCGATGGCATCGCGCATCGCGAAGACGGATTTCTTGTCGGTGACGTCGGCTTGGACGGTGATCGCGCGGCGGCCAAGCTGCTTGATCTCCGCACAGACGCGCTCGGCCTTGTCTTTGGAATTGAGGTAGTGAACGGCGACATCTGCGCCGCACTGCGCCAGCGTTCGAGCGATAACGCGGCCGAGCTCCCCGGAAGCGCCGGTCACCACGGCCACACGTTTGTCGAGATTAATGCGCATGAAATTGCTCCTTTTTAAGATTCCAATGATCTTGAATGCCCGCCCCGCATAAATCAATTAGAGACGCCAGCGTTGCGTGCTAACATTTTTGCCCAAACTGTTTGGAGTCAATCATGAGCACCGCCAATCCCGCGTCCCTCGATTCGGGCACACCCACCTCCCCTACTCCGTCGTCGGCGCGATCCAAAGTCGTTCCTGCGGACGGCTCGGCGTTCCGACTCTGGCCGGCCATTCTGATTGTAGTGCTGCAATGGTTGATCACCGTGATTCCCGGTCGGATTTCGCCGTTGACTATGACACAGTTCCTGGGCTGGTTTTTTGGACCGGTGTTGGGAACGATTGGGCTGCTGATCTGGTGGTTGTTCGCCAGCCGCGCGCCGCGCGAGGGACGCTGGCTGGTCGTACTGGTATTCGTAGTCTCTGCCGTCGGAGCGCTGCTGGCGTCGCATCCGACCGTCGGGTTGTATGGCATTATCATGTACGGGCTGCCGATTGCGAACACTGCGGTAGTCGCATGGATGGCGCTGACGCCGTCGTTGAGCTGGAATACACGGCGCACCGGCCTGCTGGTGGTCACCGTATTGGCGTGGTTCTGGCTTGACGGACTCCGCATGAAGGGCACGACCGGAACCATTGCCGCGGAGTTCACGTTGCGCTGGATCCCCACGGCGGAAGAACGCTACCTCGCGGAATTGGCCACGGAAAAAACTCCAGCGGCCGCGCCTGTGACCCCCGCTCAGCCGGCGAAACTCGAATTGTCCGTTGGCGACTGGCCGGCGTTCCGCGGCGCTCAGCGCGACGGCAGGCTGACGGGCGTGAAGATCAATGCCGACTGGGCCGCGCATCCACCGAAGCTGCTCTGGAAACACCGCGTCGGGCCGAGCTGGTCTTCGTTTTCGGTGATTGGTTCGCACGTCTTCACGCAGGAGCAGCGCGGCGATAACGAACTCGTGATCTGCTACGACGCGGCGACCGGCACGGAACTCTGGGCGCACGCCGACCCGGTGCGTTTCACGGAAAACATGGCCGGTCCGGGGCCGCGCGCCACGCCCACATTTCATGACGGACGGCTCTACGTGCAGGGCGCGACCGGGAAACTCAATTGCCTGGATGCGCTGACCGGCAGCGTAATCTGGACGCGCGATGTCGCCGCGGATTCCGGTGCGAAAGTTCCGCAGTGGGGTTTCGCTGCCTCGCCACTGATTGCCGACGGCATCGTCGCCGTATTCGTGGGCGGTCCCAGCGGCAAGAGCGTGCAGGGTTACGACATCGAGAAGGGCGAGCCGAAATGGTTGGGCGGCGACGGGACGCAGAGCTACTGCTCGCTGCAGTCGGTGAAACTGTGCGGCGTCGAGCAGGCCGTGATCGCCACCGACCGCGGGATCTCGTCGTACGCAATGAAGACCGGCACAGTGCTCTGGCAGCACAAATGGGTTATTCCGGGAATGAGCCGCGTGGTGCAGCCGGCCGTGGTCAGCGACACCGATCTGTTGCTGGGAACGGGCTTCGGCATGGGCACACAGCGCGTGCGCGTGAAGCACGAGGGCGATACGTGGTCGACGGACGTGGTGTGGAAGACCACCGCGATCAAGCCCTACTACAACGATCTGGTCATCCATCACGACTATCTCTACGGCTTCGACGGCAACATCCTCACCTGCGTGAAACTCGACGACGGCAGCAGCGTCTGGCGCACGACCGGCTACGGCAACGGACAGGTGCTGCTCCTGGCCGATCAGGATCTGCTGCTGATCCTCTCCGAAAAAGGCGAGATCGCGCTCGTCGACGCCAAGCCCGCGTCGTACACCGAACGCGGAAAGATTCCGGGCATCGAAGGCAAGACCTGGAACCACCCGGTCGTCGCGCACGGCAAACTTTTTGTGCGCAACGGCGAAGAAGCCGCGTGCTTCGACGTGAGCGAGATTGCGGCGGGCAAGTAGCCGACCGCTGTGCCAATTGGCACAGGGTATACCTTCAGGCCAATTGGCCTGAATGTTAAAAACTACCACTTTCACGCGACCGGCTCGTACTTCACGCCGTGCTTCGTGCACCACTCGATCAGCGGTTCCGCGCCACCGCCGGCGACGAACTTGCCGTCCGGATCTTCCGTCGCGCCAAGCAGCTGCTGGCCGATGCGATCGACTTTGCTGACGAGTTCCTTCGGCTGGATCAGGTAGTCCATCGGGCGCATCCAGCGATACGCGTAGCCAAACATCACCGCCTTGCGCATGCGGCCGGTCAAATTCAGGCCGCCGGCGTGCCACGTGCGGTTCTCGAAAAACACCGCGTCGCCAGGCTGCAACAAGGGTTCGAGCACATTGTCGGGATCGCCGGTCTCTTTGTTGATCACCAACGGCTTCTTCAGCTGATTGCTGCCCGGCGAAAGCAACGTCGCGCCGGAATTCGGTTCGCTTAAATCCGTGAGGTAATACGCGCACTTCATTTCCAGGCGCGGCAGGTACGCGTGGCCGAGATCTTCCGGCGTGCCCGAGACGTCGCGATGCCAGCCGGGTAGTCGGCGATTGAGAGGCGTGCCGGGTTTGTCGGCCTGCTTGTAAATGAGGTGGCTGGTGGCGAGGTGGATGTTGGGCCCGAAGAGCTGCGCGATCAGCGGCACGGTTTTGTTGTGCGTGAGCAGTGGAATGTACGCGTCGTCGAGCGCAATAACGTTGCGGAAGCCGTCGTACTGGCCATCGTTGCTGCGCTGGCGGTCGCGCAGGCGATCCGTCGCGACAAGCCGGTCGCCAGCGTCGATCAGGCGGGCGATCTGGTCTACGTCGAGCGCCTTGCGCACGATCATGTAGCCTTGTTCGTAAAATTGTTTGCGCTGTTCGGCGGTGATGGCGGTGAATTCCATGGCGGTGGGTCCTCTGGTTGAAAGCTCGTCTTCGAGCAATCGCACGTAATCTATCACTGGTTGCGCCGGGGGGAGTTGTGCAAAAAGTTGAAAACGTTGCAAATTCTGCTATCGTTTGAGCTATGGACAAATTCGCGGTTCCGGAGCAGGCCATCGAGGCATTTGAGCGCCTTACCCAGATGCGGGTGACGGTTCACGACTTGCGTGGATCGCTAATCCCGTTCCTGCCGCCCGAGCGTGCCACGCACATTCACCCGCTCTGCGCGGCGATGAAAGTGAATCACGGCGAAGCGTGCGTGAACTTCGATGTACGCCGTCTACGCCGCGAGATTTCCGGACTGCCCGAGGGCCGCGTCAACGTGTGCTTCGCGGGGATCGTCGAATTCGTCGTGCCGGTCTTTCAGGCGCACGAACTGGAATGGATTTTCTTCGCCGGTCCGCGCAGCGCCGGATCGGGCTTAAGCATCGCCGCCCGCGACACGCAACCGATGCCTGGAAAATCGCCCTGGCCACGCGGCACCGCGACGGCCAAACCCATCGACGACGACGAGGCGCAATCAGTGCTCGAAAATTTGCGCCAACTCGCCGCGCGCTTGCGACTTTGGAGCACCGAGATGGCCGTCGTCGGCACCGATTCGCCATTCCACCGCGACAAGTTCCACGACGACCTGTCCACCCGCCGCTCGCTGATCCGCAGCTTCATCCACATGCGGCATACACAGCCGGTCCGACTGGAAGATCTCGCGGAGGTTCTCCATCTTAGCGAAAGCCGCGCCGGCCACGCCGTGAAGGAAGCATGCGGGAAAACTTTTCTCAAACTCCTGGTCGAAGCCCGCCTGCGCACCGCCGCCGGACTACTGCAGCACACCAACGTTTCGATTCTCGACACCGCGCTGCGCAGCGGCTTCGGCGAAATCTCGCATTTCCACCGCAGCTTCCGCGAACGCTTCAAAATGACGCCGCTGCAGTACCGGAAGCAGTCGGAGTCGGCGCGCGAAGCTTAAGATGAGGTTTTTTATCTCACGCAAAGCCGCAAAGACGCAAAGAACTGCAACTGCGGGAATCGGGATTCGGGACTCGGGATTCGCCGAATGCGGAGTGCGACGATTCCCGATTCCCGAATCCCCATTCCCGCCGTTGCAGTTGCCGTTCTTTGCGGCTTTGCGTGAGATTTAAAACGGCATTTCACATTCCCAGCGCCCGCGATAAGACGTGGCATTCAACCATTCCTGGAGGCATCACGACATGTTCATTCATTCCGTTTACTTCTGGCTGAAAGAAGGCACGCCGGCTTCCGAGCAGGCGGCGCTGATTGCGAGTTGCAATGACTTGCTCACGAGAATTCCATCGGTCAAGCAGCTCTGGGCGGGCAAGCCGGCGATGACGCCCCGTGAAGTGGTGGACAATTCGTACTCGGTCGGATTGACGGTGATCCTCGACGACGACGCGGGACACGAGGTTTATCAGAAGCACGAGAAGCATCTGGAATTCATCGCCAAGCATAAGGCGCATTGGCAGAAGGTGCTGATTTACGATTTCAAATAGCGTTTCGGCGCACTATGGTTACCACTCGATCATCAATGTATTGACGAGCGCTCAACGACCGCGGGAGATCTTCCATGGCCACGCCGACGACACCCACCGCCAGCGAAATTGAACGCCAGGCCGACGAACGCGCCGCGCTGCTGCCGCTGGCGCGCGACTTTCCGAACATGGACCTGGCGATGGCCGAGATCGCGCGGCTCTCGGCGGAACTCACGCTGCCCAAGGGTGCCATCCACGTCATCAGCGACGTCCACGGTGAAGACAAAAAACTCCGTCACATCATCAACAACGCCTCTGGCACGCTCCGGCCGCTGGTGGAGCGGTTGTTCAAAGACAAGCTGGACCCGAAACAGTTCCAGGAGTTTCTGACGCTGATTTTCTACCCGGCGGAGATGGTCCAGCATCTGGAAGCGAAGCTCGCCGATCCCGAACAGCTTCGCGTCTTCGCGCAGCGCGTGCTCCATGATCTATTCAAGGTCATCCGCGTCGTCGCGGCTAACTACAGTCTGCGGCACACGCTCAGCATTTTCCCGTCCGACTACCGCAACCTGCTGGCGGAAATTCTGCAGGAGCCGCTGTCGCCGTCGCCGGAATACACGCGCACGATGATCGACGAGCTCGCGCGCCGCGGCCGCGTGCTCCATCTCATCCACCTGACCTGCCGCGCCATCCGCAACCTCGCGGTGAACGAAATCATTCTCGACGGCGACTGCTGGGACCGCGGCCCGCGCGGCGACTACTGCGTTGAGTACCTCTTTCAGCAGCCCAATGTCTCGTTCGTTTACGGCAACCATGACGTCGCGTGGATTGGTGCGGCGCTCGGCCACGACGCGCTGATCGCTCACGTGCTGCGCATCTCCATGCGCTACCGCCGCCTCTCGCAGTTGGAAGAAGGCTACGGCATCACCATGCAGCCGCTGGAATTTCTCGTACGCGAAGTCTACGAGGACGATCCGTGCGACTGCTTCAAGATCAAGGGCACCGGCCTGCGCGAAGCGATCGTGATGATGCGCATGCAGAAGGCGGCGGCCATCATCCAATTCAAGCTCGAAGGCCAGATGATCGCGCGCAATCCCGAATGGCAACTCGACCACCGCCGCCTACTGCACAAGATCAATTACAAGGCCGGCACGGTGGAAGTCGACGGCAAGTCGTACCCGCTGCTGGACACCAAATTTCCCACGATCGATCCGGCCAATCCGTACGAATTGTCCGCCGAGGAAAAGAAGTGCATGGAGCGCATCCGGACCTCGTTCCTGCGCAGTGAAAAGCTGGCGCGCCACATGCGCACGATCGTCAGCCACGGCTCAATGTACCTGCGCCGCGACAACCATTTGATCTTCCACGGCTGCGTGCCCTGCAGTTCCGACGGCACGTTCCTGCCGATGAGCGTCGATGGCAAGCCGTACTCCGGCCGCGCGCTGTTTGAAGCGATCGAGCAGGCGATTGTCAGAAATCTGCAGAAGCCCACGGACAAGGGCAACGACATGCTTTGGTATTTGTGGAGCGGTCCGCGCTCACCGCTGTTCGGGAAGGACCGCATCGCGACGCTGGAAAGTTACTTCATCGCCGACAAGGCGACGCATGAAGAGAAGAAGGATCCGTACTTCTCGCTGATCCACGAAGTTCCGTTCTGCGACAAAGTGCTCAACGAGTTCGGCGTCGACGCGAAGCAGGGATTGATCGTCAACGGACACGTGCCGGTGAAAATCGAGAAGGGCGAGAACCCGATCAAGCGCAGCAACAAGGCAATCACCATCGACGGTGCATTTTCGGAAGCGTACGGCGATCACGGATACACGCTGGTGCTGGAAGCGGACAAGACGTTCCTCGCGTCGCATTATCATTTCGAATCCGTCGAAGCTGCGATTCGCGACGGTGTGGACATCATCCCCACCACAACCGTGGTGCGAACGTGGGAGACGCCACACCGCGTCCGCGACACCGAGCGCGGCGCGCAGATCCGCGCGCAGATCCGCATGCTGGAACGCGTCGTCGAGGCCTACCGCCACAACCGTATCCGGCAAGCGTGAGCGAACGCCTCATTTTCCATCTCGCAAGGCGTGGGTGTGTGCCAAGGAGCAAGCGGCTGTATGCTTGCTCCTTGCTGTAACGCTCGAGACTTTCGCGCAAGCGGTTGGAATGGTGTAACGAACTAAGCTTACTTTTTAGAAAGACGCGCGCTAAGCACGGAGCAAGCATACAGCCGCTTGCTCCGTGACACCCACCGTTCTGGTCGCCACGCAGCGCCATCTCGACGCCACTTTTTGGACACCAATTCGCTCAATTCCAGCAATCTTTACGGCTCTGCACGAGGGCATAAGTCTATTTTCACATATATGGTTAAGAAACCCATGAATCTGGTAAACGCTGGCATACCATTGCCATCACTAGGTGAATTGAATGCCCATGAACGCCATCCGGGAGGTCCCTCGTGCGAGGCACGTTTTTCAACGTTCTGATCTCAAGTCTGTTGTTCAGTTGCGCGATGTCCGGGACGTTGGCGGCCGATCACCCGCTCGCGCATAAAGTCGACGCGCGGCTGCTCGATGCGCTCGACGCCTTGCACGCCAACAACACCACCGATGCTCAGGCAGCCACGGACATCAAGGCCGCGCACCCGCGCTCAGTTTCGCGCAGCACGGCCAACGTGAATCAGTTCGCGGTGCGGATCGATGCGCCAGTCTCCGAAAATCTGCTGACGCTGATCAAGGCCACCGGCGCGACGGTCACCAGCACTGCTCCGCAGTGGAACACCATCTGCGTCCTCGCCACGTTGACGCAGATCGACGGGCTCTCCACGCTGGGCGTGATCAAGTCGATCAAGCTGCAGCCCCGGCCGCGCGCGCGGCAACAGGGCATCGCCAATAATCAAGGCGACGCGGTGATGAAGTCGGATGTGCTCCGCACGCAGCAGAATCTGACCGGCGCCGGCCAGACCATCGGCGTGGTCTCCGATTCAGTGACGGATACGACCGCTGTCGGCAAAGGCACGGTCACCGGCAGCGCTCCCAACGCGATCGTCACCGGCACCAAGCCGCAACTGACCAACGGACCCGGCGGCACGCACGATCTGCCCTCCTCGTTTCAGGTCGTCGACTTCGGACCCGGCGGCGGAGCTGACGAAGGCGAAGGCATGATGGAAGTGATCCACGATGTCGCCCCGGGAGCGGCACTGGCGTTCGCGTCGAGCGGCAACGATCAGACGGCGATGGGCATGAACCTGGGCCTGCTGCGCACCGCCGGTCACTGCACGATCACCTGCGATGACATCGGCTTCGAAGACGAACCCTTCTTCCAGGACGGTCCCATCTCGCAGGCGATCACCGCCAATCGCGTGGCGGGTGTCCCCCACTTCTCCGCGTTCGGCAACGATGCCAACCAGGGCGTGCTGACCACATTCAAGCCCATCAACCCCGGCGTGACGAGCGACGACGGCGTCGTTCCGCCAAGTGGTTCGTGTCTGCATGACTGGGGCAACGGCATCGGTGCGTTTTTACCGATTGCCATTCCGGGCCAGGATCAGATTTCACTGATCCTGCAATGGGATCAGCCGTGGAGCAGTTTCAATCTCGGACCGGGATCGAATTGCGATCTCGATCTGTATCTCTGCAGCGCCCCGAGCATCGCCAATGTGATCATGAAGAGCGAACAGCGCCAGGGCACCGTCGGCGCGCCCGCCGGCGATGCGATGGAAGTGATCGACTACCAGAATACCTCCAGCAATTCCAAGACGCTGTACCTGGCGATCAATCACCACGCCGGCTCGCGCGTCAGCAGCACGGGAACGGGCAGCAACGTCATGCGCATCGTCTTCGACGACAACGGCGCGGGAGCACTGCCGACGATCAATCCCGTTGGCGGCAACACCATCAGTTCCTACGGTCATCCCACGGCAGCGTCCTGCATCGGCGTCGCCGCGATCGACTATGCACAGCCAGCCATCCCGGAGAATTTCACCAGCAAGGGCGGTACGGTCCCCTATTACTTCGACACCAAGGGCAACCCGCGCGTGGTGATGCGCCAGACGCCGGACATCGCGGCGTGCGATGACATCGACACGACGGTGTTCCCCGGCGGCACCGGCAACGATTCCGACAACTCCGGCTTCCCGAATTTCTCCGGCACGTCCTGCGCCGCGCCCAACGCGGCGGCGGTCGCCGCACTGCTGCTGCAGGCCTCGCACGTCTCACCCTCGCAATTGCTCGGCGTGTTTAAATCGTCGGCAACCGACATCACCCAGGCGCCTACTGAGGACCCAGGTGAACCGATGGGCGGCACTGACACCTACACCGGCGCGGGGTTGATCAACGCGACTCAGGCTTACGTGGTCCTGGGTACGGTGGTTCCCGCCGGGCCGGGCACGTTGATCTTCACTTCTCCGCCGACCGCGACGCCCAATCCCGCCAGCCAGGGACAGACGGTCACGTTCTCCGCGGTGGCGACGGGCGATCCGTCGATCACCTATGACTGGTCGTTCGGAGACGGCGGGAGCGGCTCGGGCCCGACGGTCACCTACTCCTATGCCACAGCCGGAGACTACACCGCGACAGTGACTGTCTCCGATCCGGCCGGCGACACGAGCAGTGCAAACACGAGCATTACCGTGAAAGCGCCGGTGCTGGGCACGGGGAACGATTCCGACGGTGACGGCGTTTCCGATTCGATCGAACTGCTCGCCGGAACGAATCCGAATGATCCCAATTCCAGTCCCGTGACCGATCCCAACGCGGCACCGACGCCGTTAAATGTGACGCGCGCGATGGTCAAGCTGAACTTCCTGCGCAGTGGATCGGACAGCATCATGGCGATGGGCACGATTAACCTGCCGGCCAACATCCAACTCGGCAGTCAAAAAGTGATCGTGGATGTCGGCGGCGTGGAAGATTCCTTCACCTTGAGCTCCCGCGGCAAGGGCATCGGCTCCAAGGGCCAATTCATGTTACAGGCGCGCGCACAACAAGGCTCGATCGCAGCGCAATCGGCGAAGTTCACGATGAAGTTCAGCCGCGGCGATTTTGTCAAATCGCTGAACGCCGCGGGTTTCGTCAACGACGACGTGACCACCACCGTGAACCTGAAGATCCAGGTGCTCTTCAACAGCTCGATACTTTCGGCCTCTCAAGGACTGCTCTACAAGGCCCGAGCCGGGCGCAACGGCATGGCCCGCTGATTTCGAAAAGTTTCACGCCTTCACCGACGTGAGACCCCGCGCGAATCGCTCGGGAAGATTCTCAATCTCCGCGCGCATCAGCACGGCCGGCGCGGCGTTCAGGCCGTGCGTCCCGGCGCTGCGCGCGACGGTGGTCATGTTCAGCATGCGCTGGTAAATGCGTTCGTGACGCGGGTTGAAGGTAAAGACGCAGGTCGGCACGCGGGACTCGAACCAGAGATTGACCGCGGCCTGAATCAAGGCCATGACACACCGTCGCTCGGCGCGGCAGGTGTTCTTTGTGGCGATTCGCCACGACGCCGCGAGGCCCCGCCCTTCCTCGCGAATGAGATCGCACTCGGTCTTGAAATCGGAATCGACGTGAAGTCCGTTCGCGTTGTCGCGGGTCCAGGAAATCGTTCCGATGACCTCTCCAGCTGAACACGCCACCAATATGGTCGTTTCAGGAATGCGGTCCAGGTGCGGGTAGTGAATCAAGCGGCCGTCCGGTTGCGGCGCGCAGTAACCCCGTTCAACGTAGGCGTCGTGGGTGAGGCGGTAGACGGCGTCGAGTTCCGCGTCACTGCAGATCGGACGCACGTCGATCTCCGACAGGTCTGCCTGAAGCTCGTCGTTCATCGCGACGGCGCTCAGTGCGCTGGAAATATTCGACGCCCTGCGCACGCGTCTCTCGTCGAGGCGCGGAACTTCGGTGTCCACAGCGTTGAGTTCTGGCATGGTCGCTCCTTTTCTCAGCGTGGCCTGTTCACTTCTGAAGAGCTTTCACATTCGATCCGCGGACCACTCCACCGGGGAGAAACAAGTCTTCACGTTCTTTGGCGCCCAGAGCCAGCAGCGCTCGCCGCACCAGGCAGCGGTCGGTCAGTGACGTCATGATCAGGCTGGCCGAAACGCAGGCGGTGACGTAGAGCCAGACGGGATGATGGAACAGTCCCAGCAGCGTGAACGTCAGGATCAACGTCCCGGAGAGCAAGCGGCCCCAGCGGTCCACGCTCCACGGCGCGGATTGCCGCGCGGTGGTGTCGAAAGTAGCTCGTGATGAGGCGGCGTTACTCATGCGGTGCGCTCCATTCCAAAACGCCATCGATTGTCGTTGGGCAACACGCCACCCTGCGCGCCCGGCTCTGCGGGATCGCCTGCTGCTGTTTGAAAGCTTTAAATCTGCTGGTTAGCGCTCTGCTTCCGTTTTGAATACGGCGGGCCCGAGCTTCTTGAGTTCCGGGTCCAGTTCGGGCTTCCAATCTTTCGGCAGCGATCTCCAGCGGAGATTCCGAATGGTCAGCGTCGAGCTGGTGAAGAATCCAATGTTGAAGGTGCCGTCGGGCGTCACGAGCGTTTGCATGCCCACCGAAAGTTTGTCTTGAAGCTTCCGGATCGAGACCACGCGAACCCCTTTGTGAATCGGCCAGGAAACAATACGCAGGGGCGCGGTTCCGTTCTGGGCCAGGTGCAGGCCGATAATTTTGTTTTCAACGGGCGGCAGTAGGGCCATGTAGCCCGCGATGCCTGCGGCGGGTTCTTCGACGTCCGCACTCCATTCGCAGGCGCCCGAAACCAATTCACCGACGGTGATATATTGCGCGCCGGTCACGCGCGGATTGACCTGTTCAATCTGCGTCCCGCCTGCATTCTGTGAAACTTTCCACTCACCATCGCCATCCGGAATTGCCTTCAGCGCAATATCGTTGGCGGGAATCTCGGAATGAAATTTCACGATCGGCGACACGGCCACGTTTCGCCATCCGTCGTCGGCCGGTGCTTTACTGACAGGCGGTGGAGCAACGGTTGCGGTCGGTTGCTTCGCCGTGGCGTACCACAGACCACTCGCGGCGATGGCCACGGCGAACACGCCCGTGCTCCAGACGATTGCGGATTTTCCCGACTTGGTCGTGGCGCGACGCATCGATTTCCGGGCGTCGGATTGAATGCGATCAAGCAGTGCCAGATTCAAGGGCGGAGCAGCCGCCGGTTTGGCCGACAACGCTTCGACGATGCCCTCTGCGGAGACCAGCGGCAATGCCGCCGCAAAACCCAGCTCCGTCAGCGACCGCTTGAGTTGCTTGAGCGCTTCCGCCAGCTTGTAGGAGACCGTCTGCTGCGGCATGGAAAGCGAATCGGCGATCTCGTCCTGCGACAATCCTCCCGCGAAACTCATCACCACCAGTTTGCGTTCCAGTTGCGGCAGCTTCTCCAGCACGGAGTTGAGGCCAGCGAGCAATTCACTGTGCTCGATCTGCGCATCCACACGCGGCGCGGCCGGTTCTGCATAGGTTGCCTGCACTGCTTTTCCTTTGCGATTCTTGCGAATGGCGCGGAGTGCCTCGTGCACCACGATGCGGAGTACCCACGCGCGTCCGTTGCCGGTCACCGGGGTCGCCGAGCGCCAGACGCGCAGCAACGCCTCTTGAAGTGCCTCTTCGGCCGATTCCCGGTTGTTGGTGATGTAGAGTGCGAGATTCAAACCGGCTTGGGCGTGCCGACGATAGAGTTCGGCGAAGGCCTCACGGTCGCGATTTTTTGAGATCGCCAGTAGCAAGGCAGCGTCATCGCGTTCGCTCGTCATCAGGCCCTGCCCCGAAGGTGCGGTGCGTGTGTGCTGGCAGTCTACACTATTGACAACTGAATGCATCCGTTCCGCTCCGCACGCTGCACTTCAACCCTCCACACCCGCACGGTCGCGGTTTCACCAAGGAAATCGACAAAATATTTTTGAGCGGGTTTCGACGGCGCGCGTTAACCTATTTCACCCGAATTCCACACTAAAACTTGAAGTGCGCTGAAGAAACCACAACAATTAGTACATCTTGAGTTTAAGAGATGTGTCGAGGTGAGTGGCGTGCGATTGCGATGGCAAAATCTGATTTTGATTGCAGCGGGCATCGCGTGTCTTGCGGCGGGGTCGCGTTCAATTTTCGCAGCGACCGACGCGACGGCATTCACGTACCGCGGCGTGGCCTACATTTCGTATCAGACCAGCGAGTACCAACTGCCGGATTCCGGAGCTTCGCTGACCGATCTGCGCGCCACCGGAGCGAACTGGGCGTCGCTGCTGTCGACATGGTTCATGGATTCGAAGACGGCTTCGACGATCCATGTGGACACGGGCGTCACGCCCACGGACGCCGCGTTGGTGCAGGCCATTTCGGACATGCACGCCCGCGGTCTGCGCGTGATGCTCAAACCGCAGGTGGACATCTACGATGGAACTTTTCGCGGCACGATTGCGCCCGCGGATATCGACGCCTGGTTTGCCAGCTACAACACGTTCATCATGCATTTCGCGGCGCTGGCGCAGGCGCAGCACGTGGACCTGTTCTGCATTGGCTGCGAGTTGAAAACAATGACCCCTTCAGCCAACGCGGCACGCTGGGCGACCATTATTCAGAACATCCGTGCCGTCTATACCGGTCCGCTGACCTACGCGGCGAATGCGTTTCAAATCGGCGATGAGTACCTGACGTGTTCGTTCTGGCCACTGCTGGACATCGCGGGCCTCGACGTCTACTGCCCGCTGACATCGAAAAACGATCCGACCGTGTCCGAACTGACCGCCGCGTGGCGCCACGATTTCTTCGGGCAGGACATGGTGCTCGCGTACCGGACCTGGCAGGCCTCGCTCAACCAGCCCGTGATGTTCACCGAGATCGGCTACCAGAGCGCGCAGGGGACGAACATCACGCCCTATTACGTGAACGTGGCGACGGCGGTGCCCGATCAGCAGGAGCAGGCCAATTGCTACGAAGCCGCGTTCGAAGTTTTCGCGCAGGAACCGTGGCTGAAAGGCATGTTCTGGTGGGGCTGGAAAGCGCCCGTTCCGGCTTCCGACGATCGAGACTATACCGCGCGCGGAAAACTCGCCGCGAAGGTCCTGCGCTTCTGGTACACCGGTGCGAACAGCGCGCCCACGCTGATTTCCGCGCCGCTGGCGACGCCGTCCAACGCGGCCGTGTTGCAGGATGTCGTGTTTACAGCTGCGGCGTTCGACGCCGAAGGCGACACGATCAGCTATCTGTGGAATTTCGGCGACGGCACGACCGCGCCGGGAAGTTCCGTCACGCATGCCTTCGCAGCGGACGGGACGTACGCGGTGCTGCTGGTCGTGAGTGACGAACGCGGAAAGGTCACCACCGCATGGGTCTCCGTGGTCGTGGGGACGGGAAGTTCGGTCGATCCGTTTCCGCCGCCGCCGCTGATCCAGCCGCTGAAAATTAAAGCGTTGAAGTTAAAGCTCGACTTCCAGCGCGCGCAGCACGATCAATTCCTGCTCCGCGGCACATTGCCGAATGAAACACCCTTGCGGAGCACCTCGGTGATCGTGAATGCCAGCGGCATTTCGCTGGCGATCCAGCTGGACGCCCGGGGCCGCAGCCGCGAACTTACCGTCGCCAAACCGCACGCCGGTTCGACCGCTTTCACACTAAAGTTGAACAAAGCTGACTTAGCCGCCACTCTGGCGTCGTCGGGATTCACGAGCGACGCGACGGTAAAGAATCAGCAACTGGGGATGATGATCACCCTGATCGTCAACGCCACGACCTACCAGACCACACGCACCGTGAACTACACCGTACGGAAGGGAATTTCCGGAAGCGCCAACTGACGCACAGACCCGAACGTGTGTCAGGGAGCAAGTGGCCGTTTGCTTGCTCCCTGCTCAGCGCACCGCATTCGGGCTGAGCACCTTCTCAATTATAATAATCAATCCGCTTGCGCGTGAATCTCGCGCCTCACAGCGCGCGCTTTCGATCCGCGGCGCATCGACATCCAATCCGCAATCCGCAATCCGCAATCCGCAATCCGCAATCCGCAATCCGCAATCCGCAATCCGCAATCCGCAATCACTTCGCTTTGCCGCTCTTGTCGGCCTTGGCGGAATAGAGCAGCGACTTGTCCGCCTGAAATGCCACGCCATTCAAAATCAATCCGATGGGCACGGTCACTTTGGCATTAGTCACGGTGGTGTTGATGATGCCCGTGCTGCCGAGCTGACTCGATAGATTTGTGTTGCGCAGGTTTGCGGTGAACGTGCCCTTCAGCAAATTGAACTTCAAGATGCCCAGGGGAATTTTGGCCTGCCCGCGCTGGTCGAGCATGAATTGAATCTGTGCGCCACCGATGCTTAACACGCCGACCGCCGGCAGCGCCGTGAGGCTCGAAAGCGGCTGCAACGTCGCCTGCAGCGAGACCGAATCCTTGTTCGAGGCGGAGAACGAGACGCCGATCTGCAATTTGTCGACGCTGATCGTGCCGGTGCTCTGCGGCAACACCACCACGTTGGCATTGGAGGTCACGCCCGTCACAATATCGCTGGCCGTGACCGAGACCGCGTACGTGCCGGGAAAGACGTAGTTATGAGCCACCGTCGATCCGGTCGAGGCGGTGCCGTCGCCAAAATTCCAGAGGTAGAAAATGCTCGCGTCGTCCGGATCCGTCGCGGCAGCGGTGAATTGGACGGAATCACCCACGGTCGCCGGATTGGGATTAATCGTGATCGGCGAAACGAACGTCGGCGGCACGTCCAGCGAGGTGCCGGTGAGGATGCGGTCGATCCACGGCGCCAGCGTGTCGATGCGCGTGTCGAAGTTCTTCGCGCCAAAGCGGATCTTGTTTCCGCCGATCGTTTCGCCCAGGGACGTAATGCCGGCGATCGCCATCGTGCCGTTGACATCGACGAACGCCGGCCCGCCCGAATCGCCCGGCGCATTGCTGCTGGTGCCTTGCGTGAAGGTCCAGATCAGTTCGCTGTTGGTGATGGTCTGAATCGTATTGGTGCCCTTGTAGACGATGCCGGGCGGCGGCACTTTTTTCAGCGTGCCGGATTTGCCCGAGCCGACGAGGCCAAAGCCGACCAGCGTCACGGTCTGTCCAACCGTGGGCGGAGTCCGGTTGATCGGCACAGGCGTCACGTTGGGCACAGCGCGTTCGAGCTGAAAAACGGCGACGTCGAAAACATTGTCCGAGCCGACCACCGCGCCGCTGTAGCTGGGATGAACGAAAATGCGAGCGGTCTTGTACGTGGTGCCGCCAATCGTAAAGCGCCCCGCCCCATCGGCGACAGGCTTGCCGGTCGCTTCATCGGTGGCGCAGTGTCCGGCCGTGAGCACGTGAGTCGGATCGATCAGCGTGCCGGTGCAGGTGAACGAATGCGTGTCATCTTCAATCACGCCCACCGCCGGAAACGCGGAAACCGGCTGCGGCGTGCCATCGACGATCCGCGGCGCCACCGCCGCGTCTTCGGCGCGCGTCCAACAGGTAAAACATGCAAAAATGGCGATCACGCTGAATTTGAAGGCGGTCCGGAGATCGAATCGAGCCATGTATTTCCCCGCGTAGAGTGCCGAAGTCGAAGAACAGAGCATGCTTTAGGGCACTCCGAAGCCTAATCGATTCCCTCATTCTTGCATCCCCGGCCCACATGTGCGTTGAACGTGCCGGGACGAGAGGGCACGGATATACGAGCAGGATGTTCGCCTTCGGTGCCCACTTGCAATTCTGGACATGGCTTCGAGAATGCAGGGGTTTACGAGGCGGATTTAACTTCTGATGAACGAAGATTGGGGTGATGCATACCTTAGCCACTACGAGAAGTACTTTCGGCCACCTGTCGAGTCGCAAAGTTTTGTATCTTTGGGAACCGACAGTCCAACGATACAGATATTGAGATTTGACAAAGTATTCAAGGGATGTCGAGTGTTCGCTTCTTTGGGGCTGACACACTTCTCGAATGAAATACACGACATTTGTGAGATCTATATGCCGGCAGACGATGGCTGGGAAGTAATTCCTAAAATTCTTGCAAATACAATATTTTATCTTGTTCAGAAAAGATTTTCAGTAGGCCAAGGCACAAGCATCGGGATCGAATCGTTCGATTTAGGATTTTCGTCAAGATATAACAAATCTGCTGTCTACCTTGCACATACATACGGACTACCTGAAGAGTTTGGTGACATTAAACTTCGCGAGCAATATGGAAGAATATTCCTGGCAATACTACTTACTCGGCAAGAACACAATTACTTTGCGGACCACGGCGCCAAGAATTTGGAAAAGCTGCTCATGGAAAAAGGTGTAGATCCTTACAGCATTTCTCGGCCATCGTGCATTTGAGCTTAGGCCATTGATGTTATGTGGCCAGAGGGAATGGTTACGTACCAAAGCCAATTGGTGGAAGACTACCGGGCGAACATCGAGGGCATCTTATCCCTGACGGGAGGCGATTATCCACGAGAGGTTAATACTCGGCTGAACTTAATTTCTGAAGCGCCTGCGTCCAATTAGACCTAGTTGCAGACTCGATGCAGCACAAAAGAATGATAGCTGAAAAGCACTGAAAGTTCCCATCACCGGGTTGGCCGGCCAGTGCAGGTACGGAGCGAAGCGACGCACCCGCACTGCGCCTGGCCAACCCGCGAGCAACATTCCAGCTCTCGCCTCAATAATCATTTTCCGGTGGCAGTACACATCCTGCGGCCGCGACCCGGTGAATGAGATTTCTTTGCAAAACGATCCCAACCCGGAACCGTGCGAGAGCATGGCTTTTCCCGGGTTGGCGGTATATGTTGACGCTCACGCGAGCCCAGGGACCATAGGAGCCGCCAATGGGTAGCATGAACCGGCGTACCGGTCATCGGCATGCAAAGTACAAAGCCATAGCATCGCGTCTCTCCAAAAGGATTGCGGACGGCAAGATCGCCGACAGCGCAGACATGCCTTCAACGCGGGAACTGGCCTCTGTCTACAAAGTCAGCACGCACACGATCGTCAAGGCCCTTCACCTCCTGAAAAATCGAGGTATCGTCCAGGTTCGTGCACGCTCACGCGTACTTCTTTGCCGGGACGTGTCGATTCAATCGATTTTCAGTACTGCGATCGCACTGGTCTCCACAGCCAATCTTTTCGATTTTCGAGGACGCAACTATTACAACGAAATGATCCAAACCATTCTGCGCTCATTAGGCGACTCTCGAGTGATCCTGCAGGGTGTCCGTTGGACCCAGGAATTTCCAGCAGGTCTGGCAGCTATGCCAGTGCGCGGAATCGTGCTGGTCGGTCAGTTTGCGCCACAGCTGTTGAATCGCTACGGTGAACTGGGTCGGCCCGTCGTGCTGCTTGACGAATCGGCCCAGCATTCAAAGATTCATAGTGTTTCAATTGCAGGGTACGAAGCCTCAATTGAGGCGGTCAAGCACCTGGCGGCGCTGGGGCACCGTCGAATTGCTTTTGTCCGTCCTTTTCACGGCAGACGTCTGGTTGAAGGCATTGACCCTGATGCGGCCGAACGCACAGAAGGATTCCTTGAAGGCTGTCGACAAGCGGGAATCAGGGAAGATCACTACGGGGTATTCACCCACAGCCAAGAGCAATGTTCCGTTGCCACTGGAGTGTGCGCCGTACGCCCACGATTCACGGCCGTAATCTGCAGCGGGCACAGTCATGCCTGGCGGTTTCTTAAAGAACCCGATCTGCGGGTGCCTCGTGATCTGAGCGTGGTGTCATTCGGCGATCATACACACACAGATAACATTTCTGGCCCACGTATCGACTTTAGAGAGATGGCGCTGCGTGGACTGGCATTGCTGGACGCTCCAGTCTCTCCTCCTCAGCGGGTCCGCTTGGCGTGCACCTGGCACGAAGGACAGACGACTTCCGCTCCCCGTTAATGGCTGTCATTGGTGGCCGTTGTGAGACGCTAACGCAACTGGCGTAGGCAACGCCTACAGGGCCTTTTTCTGATCTAAGGACTTCTCCTGCCGAAACTTAATTCAAACGAACCCGCTCTTTTTGGTATCAGATCGGAATCAGTTGCCCGCACGCGCCAAATCCAGTCCCCTCCATGCGCTCTTTTAGTGTACATACCCATGAGGCGGTGAGGCCGGATTACAGGAGATACAACGAATGTTTAGCTTGCGTCGAGCTGTTCCGGGGCTGCTGTTGCTTTCCATCTGTTCCGTTTGGGCCGGCGAAACGGCCTCGTCCGCCAACAGCGATGGGTCGCAGCAGGGCGGTCCCGACCGCGACGGCGTGGTGGTGAATTCGCCGAAACTGCTCGACACCTGGCCCAAGGATGGTCCGCCTCTGGTATGGAAGAGCGGGTTTATTCCGTCGTGGCGCGATGGTGGCTGTGCCCATCCGATCGTGGCGGATGGGAAGGTCTTTGTTTACGCCAACAAACTGCCGGTGAGCGGCGGTGACACCTTGAAGTTTGTCACTTCGGAAATCCTGGCTGATCTCGGTTGGCTGCCGGATATTCCCGAGCCGCTGGTCAAGAAGATTGAAGAGGCACGGACCTCGGCCCAACGGCCCAAGGCAAGGTGGTCAAGCGAAGGCGGAACTCTGGACGATTTCCTCTCCAAAAACGCCGATATGGACAAATACACCAAGGACTTTCTAGCAGACCTGCCCCCGGATGACGCCAAGAAGTACGGTAGCTATATCCAGCGGCGACTGTGCACCAACGGTTTCACCTGGGATCAACTGGTCAAGTTGAGCAAGTTCAAGGACGAAGGACATCCGAACACAGTGGAATGGGCGAAAGCCCTGAACGGCGTCGGCGGATTTACGATCGCGCACCACATTGGAATCAATCCGAATCTCGAAGCGCTCTGGCGGCGTGCGTTTGTCTGGTCCGACACCATGATCTGCCTGGACGCGGCCACGGGCAAAGAACTGTGGCGGAAATCTTTCCCGGTGGATAAGGCCACGTTGAAGTCCCCACCTTATCCTGGGATTCAGTGGTGGGTGTTTGAGGGACTCGGTGCCTGTGCCACGCCCGCGGTCTGGAATGGCAAATGCTACATGGTCGGTTCGGCGGGCCTTTATTGCCTTTCAACGAAGGACGGAACGCTTGTATGGCAGCATAAGAGTGGGCCTGAACATGCCTCGCCGCTGGTCGAGGACGGCATCCTCTATCTGCTTGGGGTCGCGTACGATGCTGAAACCGGCAAAGTCCTGTGGAAGAACCCCGAGTGGATGCTTCACGATGGAAAACATTCGAAAATGGAGTGGGTGGCGCGCTACTGTGGCGCAGGCCTGTGGAAGTCGGGAGGCAAAAAATACATCCTCGCCAATGATGGTGGGGCTGAGGACAACTGGTCTCAGGTGGGCCTTGAACTGGAAACTGGAAAAGTCGTCTGGAAGTACAAGTTCGGCGGCGGCATCTCCGGCGACATCATGCTTTCCGGGGCGGCGCCGAACATCCCGATCACCACCGCCTACAAGGTGACACCCACCGGCAGGGAGGAACTCTGGAAAGGGCGCTTTCAGTGCCCCGGTCTGCGTTACCAGGGCATGGCGTTTGGAAGGGGACTCTGTGTGAACCTGAAGAACGGCGCCGTGCACTGGAAGGTGCTGGAAAACAACCACACCGCTGGGGTTGATGCACAGATCGCAGCGGATGGAAAAATCTATGGCCATGTGGGGGCGGGTGGCTACCAGGAGCCCGAAGAGTTTGGCATGTTCAAGGCCACGCCCGAGAAGTACGTGGAACTGGGTCGTTTCTCGCCACAGGCCTGTCCCCTCAGTGGACCAACCATCGCCGGCGGCAAACTGTTCATTCGCACAATGGACTCGATTGCCTGCTACGACCTGCAGGATCACGGTGTGTATGTGGACGGCGTGATTGCCGCCAAAGATACGCTCACCTTCCCGTTCAAACAAACCGGCGGCGGTCTGTCGGGAGACTTGACGGCCATCCGGATCGCCACTGCCGACGGCAAGGACAAACCGGCAAAAGCGCAGATCAACGGCGAAAATATTGTCGTGGACATCAAGGATGAAGCGGTGCCGTTTGCAGTCTCGTGCGCGGCGGCCAACTCGATCGCCGGAAAGAACGGCAAGCCGTTGCCGGCTTTCGGCTGGAACGAGGTGCGGGTTCTGAAGTACCGCAATGCGTTCGAGGATTCCATTCTACTGACTCCCTCGGCTCCTCTCTTCTCACCCGCGTGGGCGGAGACGTCGACCTATGCCGTTGCCGGAGCGAAGGTCACGGCGGTGGAGGTCGACGCGAAGGGCAGGAGCATGCGTCTGATTACAGACAAGAAGTGGAAGGCGGGTGAAACGGTCAAGGTGACGTATCCTTGTTTCCCCATGGCGCAGGGCGAGGCGCGGTTTGAAAGCGTGACGGCCACGGTCGTCGAGGCCCAGCGGGCCGCCGCGAAGTTCGTCGGGAAAGACCCCAACACGTCCGGTGACTGGAAGGGAAAATACGGCAGGGAAGGCGCTATGGTTGCCGGTGACAAGAACACGTCGGAAGCACCGAAGTGCGCGCTCGTCGAGTTCCGGGACTGCGAGGTCCACACGCGCTGGGCGACGACGGAAAAAGATACGGGGCACCCGATGAAGTCGGGCGACACCCAGTCCCGGTCCATTCAGGAATGGCATGCCGGCGATCAGCTTTTCATCGACCTCGAATTGACAGACGGCAAGGAGCACCAGGTCAGTGTTTATATGGCTCCGTCCATTCGTAATCTGACCCTTGAAGTGCTGGATGCCGACACGAAGGCGGTTTTGGACACGCAGTCTGTTGCTGGGAGGAGTCCCTATACCTATCTTTCGTGGAATCTGAAGGGCAGCGTGATCATTCACGCCGTGAACCTCGAGAGTCCGGAGTCCTCGGGGATCTATGTTGCCGGAGTGTTTATCGATCCGGCGGGGACCCCGGCGAAGTAGAAGATTTGCAATGCGAAAGCCCAGGTGCCATGAAAAGTCCGGGTGGGCGATAGTTATGGAAAAATGCGGCGGTGCCCTTATGATTAAATCACTCATCCGGTGGGGCCTCGCCAATGGCACGTACGTCCGACTTGAAAAAGAAACCCGTTCTCGCCTCTGCGACTCGTCCTGCGGCGGCTCCGGCTGCTTTGGGGGTCAAGCGGTTTAAGGGGCAGTTGCGGAGCGAACAGTTCCGGGAACACCTGGTTCGCGAGTTTGCGCATTTGTCTCCGGGGGCGCGGGTGGCCAGTGAACGCGAGCTCGCCCGCGAATCGGGATTGAGCCTGCTCACGGTCAACAAGGTGCTCGCCACGCTGGCGACGGAGGGCCTCGTCGAGCGGCGCCGCGGGCAGGGCACGTTTGTCGCGGAACGCAAGGCGATCCAGCTTGCGGCGCCGAGCGGACTGAAGTTGATCCGCTTCATTGCGCGCGATCCGGAACGCATCCTCGTGGCCGGCAGCCGCAACTACCTCGCGTCGTTCTATAAAGGGGTGCGCGAAGCGGCGGGTGCCGATGGCTACGAAGTGATGCCTACGCCGTTTGCACTGAACTCCGACGGCACCGAAGCGCTGGCCGAGAACACGTTCGCCAGCCCCAGCATCGAAGGCGCGATTTTCGTCGAGTGCGGTGTGCCGGACTACCGCAGCCTGTGGCGGTTTCTCGAGGAAGGACGGCGCGTCGTCGCGTTCGATTTCGCGGCTCCGGAGCGCGGGCTCAACTCGGTGGTCTTCGACAATTTCGGCGGCACGCGCGAGGCGGCCGGACACTGCATCGCTCACGGCCACACGCGGCTGGCGTACATCGGCCCGGCGGGGAACGTGGGCCAGCCCGGCGACGAACGGCTCGCCGGTTTTCGCGCGGCGCTGGAGGCGGCGGGGTTGAATCCGCAGAGCGCGCCGGTGGTGCTCGGCGATTACGACGCGGTCCTTGAGGCCTTGAAGAAAATGCTTGCGCAGAACGCCGCGAAGCGTCCGACGGCCTTTGTGGGCTTCATGGATGCGTACGCGAAACTCGCAGCCGACGCGGCGCGCAGTTGCGGTCTGCGCGTGCCGGAAGACGTGAGCGTCGTGGGCTTCGGCAACGGTCCGACGGAGGACGTGGGCGCGATCGACACGCTGGCGTTTGATGAAATCGAGATGGGACGCATGGCCTACACGCTCTGGAAAAGCAAGGCGCGCGGGCTGGTCCGCCGCCACGCGGGGCGGCTGGTGGTGCGGGGCAGCGTGGCCTCGGCGTCATAAGTCCATGGGGCGCAATGCGGTTCGAAAAAGAGAGTGATTTAATCACTAAATCACTCAGATCGGTGTATGCAGCAGGGCGGTGACCCATCTAATGAGGAGCTTGAATATGCAGCCGACTACGCTTCGCACCACTTCCATCCTGCTGGCCTCCCTGGTCTGCCTGTGCGCCTGTGTCTGCTCCGGGGCCGGCGCCAGTGACGAGCAGATGATCTGCGATTTTGAATCGCCTGAGGGCATGAAGGTGATCGAATCCCGCGGCGGCGTCGAATTGGTCGCCGAGCACGCCACGCAGGGCAAGAAAGCGGGCAAGGTCGCGCCGGGTTTCTCACTCAGTTGCGGTGAGTGGACGGGCCTGCCGAAAGACTGGAGCGGCTTTGACCAGTTGCGACTGGACGTCTTCAATCCCGGCGAAACCACGAATCTCTCGTTGTGGATCACCGACGGCGCCGGCAACGACTATTGGAAGCGCCACAACAATCGCGTGCCGCTGCGCGCGGGGCAGAATACCATTACGATTCCCGTCGGCGGACTCTTCCGCGGTGAAAAGGGCAGCGGCCAGTTTCTGGACAACAAAAAGATCGTGCAGCTGCTGCTCAGCTTTCCCAGCGACGGCAAGCAGAGCTTTTTTATCGACAACTTCCGCCTGTCGAAGGACGCCGAGTCCGCCACGTCCGGCGAGCAGCCCAAGACAGAAGTGCTGCTGGACTTCGAAGCCAACGCTGAACCGGCCGCAAAGTGGAGCATGGAAGACTGGCCGGAGGACAAGCCGGGAAAATCCACGGCGTCGATTTCAGAAGAACATGCCACTCACGGCAAGAAAGCGTTGAAGATGGAGATCCGCGCCAATGGCGGCGGGATTCACTTCGGCAGTTTCGCCGATCCGGATTGGAGCAAGTTCGACACGCTGGAGATTGATTGCTTCAACACCTCCGCGAAGTCCATCACGCTCAGCGGCTGGTTCGCCGACGCCGACGCGCAGAAGACCGACAACGATTACTGGAAGCGGCACAACTACCGGACCAACCTGGCGGCCGGCGCATCGACCTTGCGCTTTCCCATCGGCGGCCTGTATCGCGGCGAAAAAGGGAGCGGTCAGTTCCTGGACCCGCACAAGATGGTCGGCTTCTGCATTTCGACCAACGACGTCACCCTGTTCATCGACCACGTGCGCCTGGTGAAGGGCGCCAACGACACCGTGGTGGAAGGCATCAAGAAATTCAATTTCGGCCCGGCGAAGTCGGCGACGTTTCCCGGCTTCACCGCGGTGCACAAGGACACCTCGTACTCCGAGAAACTGGGCTACGGCTGGCTGGGCGGCAATCCGCGGGACGAACGGGACTACGAGCATCCGGATACGCTGACGGGCCACTTTGTCCGCTGCGCCGGCGGCGAAACGTTCGCTGTCGATCTGCCCAACGGCGACTACGTCATCTACCTGATCATGGATGCGCCGCAGTACTGGGAATATTCCTATTTCAGCACGCGCAGCGTCGAAGCCCAGGGCGAACGCGTGATCCACGAAACGGTGACGCCGGAGCAGTTCCTCCAGAAGTATTTCTTCCTGCACCAGGACGACGAAGACCTGCCCGGGACGGATATCTGGAGCCGCTACATCGACGCGCATTTTCAGCCCAAGACGGTGAAGGCCTCGGTGACCAACGGCCAGTTGAAGCTGCGCTTCCTGGGCGACACGTGGGGCCTGACGCTCTCGACGCTGGTGATCTTCCCGCAGAAGTCTTCCGACGCGGGCCAGGCGTGGCTTTCGCAGCTGGAAAAACGGCGCCGCGCGGAATTCAGCAACAGCTACGTTGAAGTCGTGCGCAAGGCCGACCCGAAGCCGGAGCTCAGCGCCGACGAACTGAGCAACGGTTATGTGCTCTTCACGCGCGACCTGGAGAAGGAGATCAGCTACAACTCCGCGCCCGGCGCCGAAAAATCCGATTCCCGCGACGTAAAACTGAACTGGCTCTGCTCACCGGGCGAATACGCGTCGGGGAATTTCGCGATCTATCCGCTGAAGGACTGCGGCGCCGTGACCGTCGCGGCGAGTGAATTGAGCGGCCCCGCCGGAAAAATCCCCGCGTCCGCGCTCCACACCCGCGTAATCCGTTACAAGATGAAGCGCATCGGCAGCCGCATCACCAGCTCCTACGACTACCGTCCCTGGCTGCTGACGGACTTTACCGCGCAGCCCGTCGCCGCAAACGTGACGCGGCGCTTCTGGGTCACCTGCAAAGTTCCCGACGGCACGCCGGCGGGAACATACACCGGGCAGCTCACGGTCACGATCGCCGGGGGACCGCGCACCATTCCCATCACGCTGGAAGTCCACGCCATCAAGCTCGACGAACCGTCGATGTCCATCGGCATGTATGGCGGCGGGCGCCCCACGGGCGGGGGCGGGAGTTTGAACGCGGCCTTCAAGCTCGACGAACGCATCGAAGAAGTGCTGCGCGACCAGAAGGAACACGGGATGACGGCGGTGACGCCGATCGCACCGGGATTTCGCGGCATCAAGAACGGCAAGGCGGAATTCGATTTCAGCGCCGCCGACCAGCAGATGGAACTGCTGCGCAAGCTCGGCTACCATCATCCCTGTTTCACCTACGCCCAGATGTTCAACGTGCGCGAAGGCGACATCGAAGCGCAGGCCCGCACCGAGTACGGCGTGCCGCTGGAAGAGGCCATCCGGCTTGCGTACCAGGAACTGGGCGCTCACGCCAAGGAGAAGAACTGGCTGCCGATGGCCTGGGCGCTGGCCGACGAGCCGTTGATTCACGGGATCTCTGCCGCGAACGTGGTCAAGGTTTTCGAAGCGCACCGCCGAGCCGCGCCGCAGATGAAATTTGTGAGCGAAGACGCGATGGGCGATCCGGGGCACTGGTCGGTGATTCCAGCGATCGACATTATTTCGGCCAATTCGCCGCGCTACCAGGTCGCCGAAGCGGTGAAGAAGGCCGGGGCGAAATACTGGTTCAACAATATCGGCACCAACCGTCTGACCTTTGGCTGGCTGCTGTGGAAAGCGCACGCCAAGATGGGAGTCGAGGCGCTGTTCCAGTGGGGCTATTCGACCAACACCGGCGACATCTACTACGATCTGGACGGCAGCGAAGGCGACAGCGGCTGCTCGTTCACCGCGTCTGAAGGTCAGCGGGCGCGCCGCGAATGGGAAATGATCCGCGAAGGCATGAACGATCACCGTTACCTGCAGACGCTGTCGAACCTGATCGCCAAAGCCGAAGCCGGAGATTCCGCCGAAGCCAAAGCGAAAGCGGCGGAGGCTAAGGCGTTCATCGACGCGACGATGGAGCCCGTCGACCTGGAAAAGAAGATTTCTCCCTACAGCAACGCCGATCTGGACGGGTTCAAGCGCAAGCTGGCACAGTTTATCGGCGAGCTATCGAAGTGAGCGCTTACTCGGGAAGACAGTAACTCATCAACAACTCGTTGCGATTGAAATCAGGCCTGTGATTGTGAACCTTGTTTGAACGGTCCCCACCCTTTCAGGAGTACTGGGGACCGTTCTCGATGGCTCCAAGCTCGGTCCAACCGCGCGGATAAATCCAATTCCAATAAAATAATCCCAACTTTTTGTCAGCCATAACTCATATTATTTGCAATAACTAACGAACCAACATTAACTCCATATTAGGAATATATTCGGTTTTGTCTTGAACTTCGGTCTATTCATGGCGTATGCTCTTAGTATCAGGTTCTCAACCGGAGGACCTATTTTATAAGGAGTAGGTTGCCATGCAACCCCTTCATGACGCCGCGGCTCAGACCGCGGCAAACAGCACGACCGGGGCTCCCGCCGTATCAGCCCCGCAGACCCAGTCGGTTCCGGATTCCGGACCCGCGCCTGTCGACGGAGCCAACCCTGTGCCTGTTAACGGGGCCAGCCCTCAGCCTGTCGAAGGAGCCTGCCCCGAGCCTGTCGAGGGAGCCTGCCCTGAGCCTGCCGAAGGAGCCTGCCCTGAGCCTGCCGAAGGAGCCTGCCCTGAGCCTGCCGAAGGAGCCTGCCCCGAGCCTGTCGAGGGGTTCACCATCCATCCCTCAGCGGCAATCTTTCCGCCGATGCGGGAAGCGGAGTTCGAAGCTCTTGTCGCGGACATTCGCGAAAAGGGTCAACTCGAGGCCATCTGGACCTGGCAGGGCCAGGTCATCGACGGACGTCATCGCGTGCTCGCGTGCCAGAGACTGGGGCTGAAGCCCAAGGCTCGCGAGTGGGACGGGCAGAGTTCACTGCTCGAATTCATTGTCTCCGCGAACCTGCGGCGGAGGCATTTGAAGGAGAATCAGCGCGCCATGGTGGCCGCTCGAATGATTCCGCTCTTCGAAGAGGAGGCATTGGAGCGGAAATATTCTTACAAGGTGCGCGAAACCGTGGTTGCAAATTTGCAACCACCAAAAACCACGGACCTCGTGGGTGAAATGTTGAGCGTTTCCGGCAGAAGCGTAAGCTCCGCGTGCAGAATTCTTGAACGCGGAACACCCGACTTGGTCGCTCGTGTGGACTTGGGCAAGCTGGCGGTCTCAACGGCGGAGAAGCTTGTCGGGCTTGCACCCGACGAGCAGCAGCGTCTGCTTTCTCTTCCACGCCGGGAACTCGCCGCCAAGCTCCGGCCGGCCAAACCGGGGCAACCCGCGCCTGCGGCCAAGCTGGCTATCGTCAAAGAAGATTCCCGCGATAAGACGTTCATCGCGGAGATCCGCAGTGGTACGGCCCGTTTGAAACGGCGCAACGAGGGACTGTGCCTCAAGCTCTCCGTCCAAAACTGGCGCAGTGAACTGAGCGAGCTCACACGCATCACGAGCTTCGCCACGTTGCTCGATCGCGGCTTCGTCATCTTCCGTAGCGACGACGCCGAAAAATAATGCTGAAGCTGAGTGATGAACGCCGAAGGCCGAGCGCTCGGCCGACGGCGTCATCGCTCGGTGCGATGTGCCACTGGCACAGACGGCTCTGAACAAAGCGAAGAGCCGGCATTGCCGGTGCGACCGCAGTGGCATCTTGGTCATTTGTCCGGCCAAGGCACTGGCACCCTTGCGCGGCAGCGCGCGTTACCACCAATTCGGGCGCAGCAGGCGGGGGCCTTGTTTCATTTTTTCGCGGCTCGCGCGTTCGGCGCGGCGGCGCATGATCGGGTCGTCGAGCGTGTAGGTAATTTCTTTCGCGCCGAATTTCAGCGTGAGTTCCAGGATGCGGCCGTCGGGGGCCAGCAGCATCTGGCAGGGCATCATCGCGCTCGTCGCGTTCACAATATAAAGCTGCGGTTCCAGCGAACGTTCGGCTTCTTCGCGCTGCTTCTGGCGTTCGGTCAGCTGCGGTTTCGGTTCCGGTGAAATGTCGAAGAGAACCACGCCGGCGCGGTTCTGGCGCACGAAACAGAGGCCGGCTTTCTGATAGAGCGTGCGCGGCGCATCGGGCTTGGTTAGGTCGGGCAGCGGCAGACGGTGCGCCATCGCAGCGAGCTGTTCGAGACGATTGTGATCGAAGAGAAAGCTGCCGGGCGTCAGCGGGCGCGTGAGTTCCTGGTGCGTGTCCTTGGCTACGGTGTTGGCATCTTCTTCGGCCTTGGCGTCTTCATCGCTGATCGGCACGCGACGCATCGGGTCTTTTCCGGTCGGCCAAAGTTCTTCCTTTTCCTTGTCGGCTTTGTCCTTCTCCGGCGTAGCGGGTCCGGTGGGATTTGTGGTCTCCGGCTTTTTGGCCATCGGCGGCGGCACGATGGTGTGGCGCTGCAGCGCCATGGTCATCATTCCGGCGGCGACCTTGGCGTCGACGGAGTAATCCGTGCGCACGTCGCTGCTCTCGCGGCCCACGGCGGTATAGTCGATCGCTTCCCAATTCTTGTTGAAGAGCGTCGATGCGGTTTCGTGGCGCTGGTTGCCGACGGCGCCAATGTCGACGATCGCCGTCGCCTTGTACGCGGCTTTCGGATTGGCCTCGGCGCTCACTTGCTCGAACTTGATGTGAACGTGCCCGATGTCCTGCTCGCCGGTGTGGACGGTGTAGAGCAGCGTTTCGTTGAGCGGATATGGGAAATCGTGCTTGGGCAGTTGCGGCACCGGTTCGACGGACTGGCGCAGATGCGTGAGCTCTTCGGCGTTGCGCCGCTCTGTCACCGGACCTTCGCCCGGCTTCAGACTCGGATCGATATCCTCGACGCGCATCAGCAAGCCCGAGTTCGGCTGCTTGTCGAACCACATGATCTGGTGCGCCTTCTGTCCTTCGTTGGACTGCATCGAACTGGTCCAGACTTCGTAGCGCTGGCAATCCCAGTTGGCGGTGCCGATGGGCACGACTTGATCGGCCAGCGGTTGAGCCTTGAGCAGAATGAAGCCCATCACTTCCGGCATGAAGAGTGAAAAGAGCACCGGCTCTTTTTTCATCGCGGCGTCGGCGTGAGTCTGGAACCACTGCGGAATCAATTCCATCTCGACGGGAATGAACGTCTTGGAATTGGGGAACGTGACTTCGTTGGTGTCGACGCGCTGGTTGCCACGGTAAATGTCGACGATCGCACCTTTCTTGGTGCGATGCCCGACGAGCCGCTCGGCCTGTCCGCCGCTGGTCTGCGCCAAATCGTAGGCGACGACCGTGCCGTCGATGTTCACATAAGCGGTGTAACTCATGATCGAATGGAGCGGCTGGCCGAGGTTGTCGACGAACATCTCCGTTTCCTGATCGACGCGGCGGATCACGGAGGGCAGCATCTTGCCTTCGGCGGCCAGCGCCTGGCGCACGTCCCCGACTCCGGGAATTTCGGCCGTCAGCACTTCCTGCGGCTGGTAACGGACCAGGGCCTGGTACGTGGCATCGCGGCGGCGGGTGGTGAGCACGGTCTGAATGGTGCGCGGCGTCGCGGCGTCGTAATCGCGGCCGATGTAAACGGTGGTGGCCGGATCGGCGTGGGCGTCCGGCGCGGGGCGGCTGTCACCCGGCGCTTCGACCTTGGGCGGGTTGCCACCGGTGAAGCGCGTGTTGATTCCCGTGCGCGCGTCGGTTTTCGTGTCAGTGCCGCTGGCCGTGGAGGTCGCGGTTCCGGTTGCGACATTTGTGGAGACGTCTGTCGTCGTCGCCGTCTTGGGAGCGGCGACGTAGGCCAGCAGCAACGCCAGACCTGCAATCACCAGACACGCCGCTATGCCCCAGATTATTCGCATCTACTCGTCTTTCTCACGGCACGGAGCTTGAACGTCACGAAGCGGCACAGTGTGCGGCTTTTTACCTGCTAAAGCAAACAGCGTATCGCGGGTGTCCAGTAATGGACTCCCCACGACGGCCAGCGTTTCAATGATTATGATCCGGAAGCAACCTCAGCCTTCCAGCAACTTCAACAATCCCGCTGCATCAAGGATTGTGACGCCGGCTTTTTTGGCTTTCTCGACCTTCGAGCCCGGATCGCCGCCGACCACCAGGTAGTTCAATGCTTTAGAGACGCTCTTGATCGCGCCGCCTTTGGATTCAATCAATTTTTCGATCTCGGGGCGCGCTTCGTAGTGCGTGCCGCCAAAATCGAATTCCACATGGCCGGTCAGGCAAAAGCTCTTGCCGGTGAGATGGCCTTCGATCTTCTCCGGCTTGGTCAGCGTAATTTCCTTCAGCAGATCGGCGATCAATGGCTCGCGCTGCTTCAGTCCGTCGTGCAGCGTCTGCGCCATGGTTTCGGCGATACCTTCGACTTTCATCAAGTCTTCCGTCGACGCTTTGCAGAGCGGTTCGAGCTCGCCAAAGTGATCGGCCAGCTTGGAGGCCACGGCCGGGCCGAGACCTTCGATCCCCAAGCTCACCAGGAACGTATCGAGCGCCTGGGTCTTGCACGCGGCGATGGCGGCGATCGCGTTGCGCGCGGACTTTTCGGCTTTGCCTTCGACGTTGGCCAGCAGGTCCTTCTCGGTCATGCGGAAGAGATCGGCGGGACTTTTCAGCAGCTTCTTTTCGTACAGTTTCTCGATCAGCTTCTCGCCGATGCCGACGATGTTGACCACGCCGCGCGAGACGTAGTACTGAAGGTAATCGATCTGCTGCGAGGCGCAGCCCATCACGTTGTCGCAGACCAGTTGCGTCTGGGTTTCGTCCCAGCGCAAGGTGCTGCCGCAGGAATTGCAGGTCGTCGGCAGGTCCACGGGCGTTGTGTGTTCGGTCTGGTTCTTCACGAAGTACGGAATCACTTCGCGTTCCATCAGCACGGTATCGCCGGGGCGCACGCCAGTTTCCTTGACGGTCTTGGCGTTGTGGAGCGTACAGAGCGAGACGGTCGCTCCGCCCAGGCTGATGGGCTCGACTTCCATCGCCGGTGCGACGCGGCCGCTGCGGGTGGTGTGCCAGAGAATCTGGCGGACTTTCGTTTCACCGCGGTCGCGGCTGTACTTAAACGCGAGGCGGTAACGCGGGTGGTGGCTGGTCCAGCCGAGTTCCTGATGCAGCGCGGTGCGGTTGACGGTGAAGACGACGCCGTCGATTTCGTACGGTAGCTTCTCCCGCTCCGCGGCGATGCCGGCGATGGCGTCGGCGACTTCGGCTGGCGCTTTAACGAGCTTAAAGAAGGGCGTTTTGAAACCGAGCTTCACCAGCGCGGCCATGTTCGCGGCTTCACTTTTACCGTCGCTGCCGGGGACTTTGCCGATCGAACCGTGGGCGAGGAACGAGAGTTTCCGCTCGCGCGTGGCGTTGGGATCTTTCTGCTTCAAGCTTCCCGCGCAGTAGTTGCGCGGATTGGTCGGCCGCTCGTCTTCGCGGACTTCGCCGGCCGCCAGCAGTTTCTCGAACTTCGCGACGTTGGCTTTGAACGACTCCAGCGACATGTAGACCTCGCCGCGCACTTCCAGCGTCTGGCCCTTCAGGGCCTTGATCTCCTGCGGGATGTCGGGAATCGTGCGGACGTTTTTGGTGAAGTTGTCGCCGGTGGTGCCGTCTCCGCGCGTGGCGGCGCGGACGAGCCGGCCGTCTTCGTAGATCAAACTGCAGGACGAGCCGTCGACTTTGAACTCCGCGGTGATGCCGTCTTCCGGCGAACCGCTGAAGGCCTGGGCCTTCTCGGCCCACTTCACCACTTCTTCCGCGGCGAAAGTTTTTTCGATGCTGAGCATCGGCGTGGCGTGCTGAACTTTGGGCAGCGAACTTTCGTCTTCAATCAGCGCCGCGAGGACGGGGTGATTGGGATCAAGTTCGCGCAGCTTTTCGACCAGGCGGTCGTATTCGGTGTCGGAGATCTCAGGCTTGTGCTCAATCCAGTACTTCTTGTTGTGATATTGAACCTGCTCAGCGACGGCCTCGACGTCTTCCGACGGCTTCTTGGATGCGGATGATTTAGCCACAGTCAGATCCCGTGATAAGAGGTGAGAGATAAGTGGTGGAAGGAGCTCCAATAAAAGGAAGGGTAGTAAGCGAGACGACATTTTTCAAGAAAATGCGCAGGAATCGCGGGAGCGATTCGTTGAATTTTTGGAAGCGCAAGAAAACGACGGAACTCCGACCAAAACACAATGTGCACAGTGCAAAACGAGAAGAACAGTCTTCAAAGAAATTTACAGGTTTTACTTAAGTTGTTTCGAGGAAAAGATTAGCAGTAACGAAATTTGTGCAAGAACGGGTGCATTGGCTCGTTATATCCCCAGCTTCATCTTTGATGAGATGACGGGGAAGAACGAGAAACAGATTAATCCATCAGCCGGTGTCGGCTGAATACATGTGGAAGGAGAACGCGATGCGGAACGTGTTTCAGAGCAAGTTGAAGGTGGCTGCCGTGTTGGCCATGGGCGTGGTCCTGGTCAGCGGTCAGGCTCATGCAAGCTTTCTGGACTTGGCCAAAGAAGCCGGGTTCATGGAATACGTGCTGCTGTTGACGTCCGTGACGGGCTTCGCGCTGTGCTTCCAGGCACTGGTCACGCTGCGCGCGCATCTGCTCCGCCCGCCGGAGCTGGCCAATGAACTGATCAACTGCGTACAGGAAGGCAACTTGGACGGCGCCGTCGAAGCCGCTCAGGGCGACAGCTCGTTCCTCGGCACGATCGCGTTCGCGACGCTCTCGAATGCGCAGTACGGCAAGGAAGCCATGGAAGGTGCGATGGCTGACACGGGCGAAGTCGAAGCCAACAAGCTGCTCCACAAGGTCGGCGTCCTCCAGCTGATCGCCGCCGTGGCCCCGATGTTGGGACTGACCGGAACGACCGTCGGTATGATCGCGACGTTCGCCGTCATCGCCGAAAAGGCCGACGCCGTGACCGCGTCCGACATGGCCAAGGGTATCGCCATCGCCTTGATCTGTACCTTCACCGGACTGATGGTCGCCATTCCGCTGCTGTCGGTGTCGTTCTTCCTCAAGAATCGCGTCACCCAGACGGTGCTGGAAGTCTCCAATGACTGCAACGAACTCATCCGCCTCGTGACCGCCGGCGAACAGGCCGCGGAGTAATAAAGGGCAGTTTTGAGTGCCGGGCTTTCAGACGCGAATATCCTGAAAGCCCGGCGCTGAAACAAGAGTTGTTCGAACCGCAGACAAACTGGAACTGAAACTGGAGCCCCAACCATGAGTGCCAAAGAAGATAACACAGTAGAAGTCGACATGGTTCCGCTGATCGACATCATCTCACTGCTCCTGATGTTCCTGGTGATGGTGGGCGACATGGCCAAGAGCACCTCCTCGGTGCAGATGAAGCTGCCGCGCGCCGACCAGGCCAAGAACGACAAGGACGTCAACACCAAGAACCGCATCGTCGTGCAGCTGAAGAAGACGGCGACCGGACAGTACAAGGCGATCGTTGAAAACCGCGAATACGAGTTGGTGCAGGGCGGCAACAATTCATCGCTGATCAAGTACCTGCAGGAACAGATCACGCAGCGCACCGCTGGTGGCGGCGTGACGCTCGGACCGCAGGGCGAAGTCCCCTTCCCCGTCAAGCTGCGCATTCCCGAAGACGCGCCGATGCGGGAAGCCGAACGCGTCATGATGACTCTCGCGCAGGCCAAGCTGGTGAACGTGCACTACGCAGTCGAAGCGCCCAAGAACTGAAGTACCGATCCACAACAGAAAGACGGGTAACAGCAACGCTTCAGTCCTGACAACGACGACAACGAACCTTCAGGAGTACCAAAAGTCATGGCACACAAGCGACGAACGATCGGAGGCGGCGGACACGGCGATGGTGGCATGGGCCACGGTGACCGTCCGTGGGTGTACTTCATGGTCGACTGCTTCTTCCTGATCACGGAATTCTTCGTCATCACGTTCAAGTTCAAGAATGAAGAATCGGTGCTGCCGCAGAAGCTTCCGCCGGGCGGAACGGTGCCGAGCAAGAATCAGGACACGCACACGAACAAGGAACAGTTGAACATCCACGTGTTCAACAATGGCGGCCAGGCCGTCTACAAGTTCCTCGACAGCCAGGCGGGATTGGCCGAACTGCAGCAGAAGCTGGCCAACTCGACGACTGCCGGCGGCGACCGCTACTCGGTGCGCGTCTCGTACGAACCGGAAGTGCCGTGGCGCGATGTGATGGCCGTGTTCAATGCCTGCACGAAGGTCAAGATCGCCGAGTGCGGCTTGATTCCTCTGCGCGGCGACAAGGCTGCTCCAATGCGTCAGTAATTCACACCCCTCGCGACATTCCGGCAACGGAGTGTCGCTGAGGTGAGGCGCCGTTCGCAACAGCCAACGGCCCCTCACCTCGCTCTCTCGAACAATCCAACGCGAGAGGGCAGGTTAAGAGCAACGATCTGAATTGCAGTGCCAGAATAGCCGTAGCCGTACCCACGTATACCGTTCGACCACCCCCATCACCTCAGTATACCGCGAGGCGACATGCGCCGCGCATTTTCAAAGGAGAGAAACTATGTCCCGACGTCGCCGCATCCTCTCAATCGGTTCCGGATCCGACGCCCCGCACGGCGACAAGCCGTGGGTGTACTTCATGGTGGATTGTTTTTTTCTGATCACGCAGTTTTTCCTGATCGCGTTTCATGCGAAGACGGGAGCGACGTATTCCCTGGAGCGGACGAACCCGCCAGGGAACACAAATAAACATCCCGTTGAACCCATACATTCACCGGATGAAATTTTGCCCGTTCATATTTCGCAGGAAAACGGCCAAGTGACGATGCTTTTCCAAAACCACACTACCGACTTTGCAAACTTTTCAGAGTCACTTCGTCGCGTCGCTTCGGGTCGTAATACTTTCAAGGTAAATCTTTCATACGACGCAAATGTGGAATGGCAGAAGGTGATCGATGTGATGAACGAATGCTCCAAACTAAAGATCGAGAAGTGCAGCCTCATCCCGCTGCGCGCAGATCAAGCCGCTCCGCGCTGAGCCAACCGTCGAGAACTCAATGACATTCAGGCCGGGAACCAGGCCGATGCGAAAACCCAGGCGTGGCATCAAACTTCCAGCACCCTTCGCCGCGTTTAAAGCGGCGAAGTTGTGGATCGCGACCAGCCTTGGCTGTGTTTGCATGATGTTAATTCCAAGCGGTTTTCATTTTCGCTGTTCCGATACGATGTTCATCCATCCGCAGGTACAACTCAATACATTCCCTGCCTTGTGGCCAAGTCATAAAACAGCTTTCGCGCCATTAATTGTTAATGTTCAGCTGCACGAGAACTACGGAAAACCATTCTATACCATTCGAAATAAGACAATTCTGTTCGATCAATTTGAGGAGGAACTCACCACCATCGCCAAGCCCGGAACAACAGTCCAAGTTCGAATCTCCTACGACCCCAATGCCGCTTGGCAGGCGTTCATTTACGTCATCAATTTGTGCGAACGGCTGAGGATAGAACACATAGAAATGGTGACTCTCGACCCCGCTGAGCCGTTGAGCAACTGACTGGAAACCGCCCTTTGTTCTGGTGGGAGATTTCATTCTGAAGTAAGCTGTACACCGACGTTCCAAGCCTCGAAGAAAGGCACTTCATGCTTCGCAAACTTCGCTTCCTTCCGCTCTGTGCCGTACTGCTCCTGGGGTTGCTGCTGCGCGTTCGCGCGGAGGATGCGCCGCCGGCTCCAGCGCCTGCTCCAGCCCCGGCGACGCCTGATGTAAAACCAGCGGCACCGGCTGCCGAGGCCGAGAAGAAAGACACCAGCACGAAGACCGACGACAAAACCGCGCCAGCCGCTGCTCCCGTGGCCGGTGCGCTGGAGCCCACGGTCATCTCGGGGACGCCGCCGACCTTTCCGCTGAAGTCCGACAACTTCGCCGACATCGACGAAGAACAGAAGCCGGGCAGCGAAGCTGAATTCATCGAACACGATGCGCTGGAAGACATCCTCAAAGCGGTGCGCGCGTCGTCGCAGGAATTTCTGACCAAGAACGTCAACCCCAAGATCAACTACGTGACGATGATGAACAAACCCGAAACCTGCCGCGGCGACGTGGTCAAGGTTTCCGGCACGTTGCGCTACGTCACCGACATCGATCTGAAAACACCGATGGCCGGCGTGACGAAATACTGGCGCGGCCAGATTTCCGTCGGTTCGGAAAAGATCATGACCTTCATCTCGATGGAGCCGCTGCCGAAGGATCTGGCGATCGGCCGCGGCACCAACGTCACCGGCATTTTCATGAAGCGCTGGGTCTACAAAAATGAAGCGCCGGGCGAGCAGGGCACCTGGACGCCGTTGATCGTCTGCCGCCGCGTCGAGCGCGTCACCGATTACGACAACGTCGCGACCGGCGCGATGAACAGCCCCGTCGGCATCGGCATCTTTGTCTTCGTCGGCGCCGGAATTCTGATCTACCTCTGGACCCGCTCGACCAGCAAAGCCCGCTACGGCAACAAGTTCACCCGGATGAAGACCGAACGCTCGAACAGTGGTGGACGGAATTTTCCAAGACCCGGCTGAACGAACGGAGTCAATGGTCATTGGGCATCGGTCATTGGTCATTTTTCATTTACGAGAGCGCAGTGTCGCGACCAAGATGCCTGTCTACCGCTCTCCGTAAATGACCAATGAAAAATGACCAATGCCCAATGACCAATGACTCCGTTAAGGTTCTGCATCTCTCGGCGGCTGAGAGCATGCTTTTTCCGATCCTGCGCGATCAATTGAAGTATCTGTCGCAGGCGGGGTTTCAGATCCATACCGCCTGCATCGACGGCGCGCTCGCGCGGCGCCTGGAGCAGCTCGACGGTTATCCGTTCACGCCGCTGCCGTTGACGCGGGAGATTGCGCCGCTGGCTGATTGCCGCGCGCGCAACTGGATCGAACGTTTTTTGCGCGAACAGAAATTCGACATCGTCCACACGCACACGCCGAAGGGCAACGTGATCGGCCAATGGGCGGCGCGGCGCGCGGGCGTGCCGATCGTATTGCAGACGCTCCACGGCTTTTACCTCCACGACCGCATGCCGTGGTGGAAGCGCCGCATGTGGCTGTCGATCGAACGCTTCTCGGCCAGCCACTCCGACCATATCCTCTGCCAGAATCCGGAGGACGTGCAGACGGCCGTGGGCGAAGGCGTCTGCCCACAGGAGAAAATTTCGCTGCTCGGCAACGGCATCGACCTCCAGGCCTTCTCGCCGCCGGATGCCGAACGTCGCCAGCGTATCCGCACGCAATTGGGCCTGGCACCCGACGCGCTGGTGATCGGCATGGCCGGGCGCTTCGTCGCGGAAAAAGGCTTTCCGGAATTTCTCGCCGCCGGCGGTCTGCTGGCTGCGCGCAACCCGCGCATTCATCTGCTGGCCATTGGGCTGCATCAAAAAAGTGAACGCGCCGGCGAGACGTGGACACCGCCGCAGTCGACGGCCAAGCACCTGACATTGCTGACCAACCGCGACGACATGCCGGACCTGTATGCGGCGATGGACATTCACGTGCTGCCGTCACACCGCGAAGGTTTTCCGCGCGCGCTGATGGAGGGCGCGGCCACGGGGTTGGCGCAAGTCTGCACGGATATTCGCGGCTGCCGCCAGACGGTGGAGGACTGCGTGACGGGATTCCGCGTCGGCGTCGGCGACATTCCCGCGCTCGCGGCGCGCATGCAGCAGCTGCTCGACGACGATGAACTGCGCATTGCCATGGGGCACGCCGCTCGCGCCAAGGCGCTGGCGGAATTCGACCAGCGGACGGTGTTTAAGAAGGTGGAAGCGACGTATCGGCGGCTGTTGGCGAATCGGAAGACGTGAGCGAAACGTGCCGAATGGCGAATGTCGAATGTCGAATGTCGAATGTCGAAAAGTGACGAGCGCGAGAATTTAGAATTAGAACGAATGCGTTGTGATCGAGGGGCGCTATTATGCGACGGGTGGCCCGGCCCCTCGGGCCGGGTCGCTAGCGACAAGAAGCTCCAGGCCAGAGATTGAATTTGTTGAGTGGCAACGCATGTCCGTGAGCGTTTCGAAGTCGAATATTTTTTAGAGATGGGTGATTCCGTCCTGGAGCTTCTTGTTGCTAACGCAACCCGGCCCGAGGGACCGGGCCACCCCATGCGGGTTTAGGATCGCTCAGCCTTCTATCCTCAGTTCTTTCATCGTCGATTCGACCTTCGCCATTCGACCTTCGACATTCGACATTCGACATTCCTACGCTTGTTCGGTGTTGATATTCAATTCCTTGATGCGGCGGTAGAGCGTTGCGCGGCCGATATCCAGCATCTGGGCGGCGCGGGCCACGTCGCCGGCGGTGACGCGCAGCGCGTTGCGGAAAATGCGTTCTTCTTCCAACGCCATCGTCAGCACCGGTCCGGGGCGTACATCGCTGACCGCGGATGAAACGGATTCCGGAGTTGCCGTGCCGGCCGTTGCTGCGTCCGACGCCGGCGCGTGAACCACCGGCGCGGGCGTTCCTGAATGACCCTGAATTTCTTCCGGCAGATCGTTGAGGAGGATGACTTCGCCGCTGGAGACGAGCGTGGCGCGTTCGATCGCGTTGCGCAACTGGCGCACGTTGCCGGGCCAGGGATAGTGCAGCAGCACGGATTCGACTTTCTTGTCGAAGCGATTGCAGCGCTTGCGGAACTTGCTGCTGAATTCCAGCATGAAGCGATGCGCCAGCCACAGAATGTCGTCATCGCGTTCGGCCAGCGACGGCAGCGTCACGCGGAAGACGGCCAGGCGGTAATAGAGATCGTCGCGGAACTTTCCATCGCGCACCGTGTCCTGCAATTTCTTGTTCGTCGCGGCGATGATGCGGACGTCGAGCTGAATCGAACTGGTTCCGCCCACGCGCCGCACTTCACGATTTTCGAGCGCGCGGAGCAGGCGCACCTGCATGTCCGGCCGCATTTCGCCAATTTCATCGAGAAAGAGTGTCCCGCCGTCAGCCTGCTCAAAGGCGCCGCGGTGCAGCGTGGCCGCGCCTGTGAATGCACCCTTTTCGTGGCCGAACAATTCGCTCTCCAACAGCGATTCGGGGATCGCGCCGCAATTCAGCGCCACGAACGGCCCCTTCGCCCGCGCGCCGGTGGAGTGCAGCGCACGCGCCGCCAATTCCTTGCCGGTACCGCTGGCGCCTTCCAGCAGCACGCCGATGTCCGTCGTCGCCGCGGTGCGGAGCTGTTCGAACAGCCGTCGCATGGGCGCACTGCGGCCGAACATCACGCCGAAGGCTTCCTCCTGCGTCGCGACGCGACTGACTTCCTCTTCGAGCTCGCGCAGACGCACGACATTCTGGATCGTGGTGAGCAGTCGATTTTTCTCGCAGGGCTTGGTGAGGAAATCGCGCGCGCCGTTGCGAATGCAGCGGATCGCCAGATCCGTGTCGTGGTTGCCCGTCAAGATGATCACCGGCAAAGCCGGCACCGAGATATTCAGCTCCGAGAGCGCCGCTTCGCCGCCCATTTCGGGGATGACGATGTCCAACAGCGCCAGGCAAAACGGCTGCTGCTTGGCCAGTGCAATACCAGCCTCGGCCGACGATGCGATGACGGTGCCATACCCTTCCGACGTGAGGATCGCGGAAATCAGCATCTGCACAGTGATGTCGTCGTCAATAATGAGAATGGTGCGTTTTGCCATAAACAGTCTCGACCCGTCGGTCCCGTATTGAGAATCTTTTATAGTAAGACACCCTGCCGAACGCCATAGATTTTAGCAATGCTTTTTGGGCGTTGATCTTAAGACATGTATCCGGCATTGCAGGCGGCATGGCACAGACCTTGCAATGCTATCTCCTGATTCAATCCATTGTCGCAATTCACTTGGGAACCTGTGGGGTTCCGGCGCGCAAGCGCGGAAGGAAAACCATGCGAAACCTGGCTCTGATCCTCGTCCTGACCGGACTCGTCGCTCATGCTCAAGCCGCATGCGGCGGGGGTGGCTGGAAGAAACCGACGGTTGTGACACAAATTCCTGCGGCCACAACAACGACTGCCCCGACCGTTTCCGCACCTGCAGCAAAAGCACCGGAAGTGCAGACGGTTCCCGCGGCGTTTGTGAACGCGTCGGAAGTCAACGTCACGCAGCTCAAGCTGACCCAGGCTCAGCGCGATCGCGTCGAGAAAATTCAGAATGACGTCCAGCAGGAATTCGATCAGTTGAAGAATCAGGTGGCTCAGGCGCGCATTCAGGTCGAACAGTGTCATGGCGATTGCGGCCCCGAGCTGGCGCGCAAACGCGACCTGGAAAAGAAGCTGGCCACGTTCGAAGTGACTCGCGAAGTCAAGGAGCGCATTTATACCGAGCTGGGCATCTGCGACATTCCCGCCGGAAAAGCCACCGCCTCGCGCTGAGCAGCACACGGATCAAAAACAAAGCGGGACTCCATTCTGGAGTCCCGCATTGTTTTGTAGGCAGTACTGCTATCGGCGTGGAACTTAATTTCCCGGGGCCGGAGCCGGGGCTGGCGCGGCGCCGTTGGTCGTGCCCTTGTGCTTACCAGCATGCTTGCCCGCGCCCTTCTTGCCGTGATGGCCGTGCGCCTGCTTCCAAGCGACGAATTCATCGAGCGTGATCTTGCCATCGTGATTCGTATCGATCTTGTCGAATTTCTTCTGGCGGTGGGTAGCGCGGTTCTTGCCTTCGTGTTTCTGGTGCTTGGGGGTGAAGCCGACGAACTCGGCGCTGCTCAGCGAGCCGTCGCCATTGGAATCCATTTTCTTGAACTTCTTCTCGGCGTGTTTGGCCTTCTTGGCGTCATCCGCCCGAGCCGGGCTCGCCGCCAGAGCCATCACTGCAACCAAAGCCAGCCATCCCAGGTTTCGCATCGCACGTCCTCCGTAGTCATCGTTGTTTTTACTCGTTAGCCGCGCTCCGCGGCGCGTTTCATTACAAGGGAGACCGGCATCGCGAGAAACGTTGGCGAATTTTCAAGAATTCTGATTTTGGATGGTGTTAGGTGGTCGTTCGCAGGTCGCGAGTGGTGAAAGATTTCCATTTTTGACACGGCTTGAGATTCTCCGGGCGAGCCGCCCGGAATACAAAAGGCCGTGGCGTTTGCAGTCAGCATCTTTCCTTTTAGACTACGCCCCTCAACTTTGGAGAGCGTACGCATGAACCTGAAGGAACTGGTCCGCAATATCCCCGATTTCCCCAAGAAGGGGATTGTCTTCCGCGACATCATGCCGATGCTCGGCGACCCGGACGCGTTGCGCTACATGGTCGACGCCATGTTCGTCCACTATTTCGGCAAGAAGATCGACAAGGTCGTCAGCGCCGAAGCCCGCGGCTTCATCTTCGGACCGGCGGTCGCCTACCACCTGGGCGCGGGGTTCGTCGCGGTGCGCAAGCCCGGCAAGCTGCCCCACAAGACCCGCCAGATCACCTATGATCTCGAATACGGCACCGACTCGCTGACCATTCACGAGGACGCGCTGAAGAAGGGCGACAACGTACTGCTCGTCGACGACCTGCTCGCCACCGGTGGCACGATGGCCGCCAGCGCGCAGCTGTGCGAACAGCTCGGAGCGAAAGTGGTTGGCGCGGGGTTCATCATCGAGCTGAGTTTCCTCAGCGGGCGTCAGAAGCTCAAGCCGTATGACGTTTTCAGCCTCATCCAGTACGACAGCGAATAACCGGCAACGCATGAAACGAATCCTGCTCACCAACGATGACGGCCTGACGTCGCCGGGACTCACCACGCTTGTACACGCCTTGCAGAGCACCGGCCGCTACGAGCTGCGGGTCGTGGCGCCTGAAAAGGAACAATCGGGCGTCGGCCACTGCATCACCATTCATTGGCCGCTCCACGCGGAAAAAGCGATTCTGCCGGACCCGGTCAGCAACGTCCCAGCCTTCATGGTCGCCGGGACGCCCGCTGATTGCGTGAAATTGGCGATCACCAATCTCTTTCCCGATTTCAAACCCGACCTGGTCGTCTCCGGCATCAACCGCGGCCCGAACGTCGGCATGAATGTGCTCTATTCCGGCACCGTCGCCGGCGCATTGGAAGCGGTGATCAACGAGATGCCGGCGGTGGCGCTCTCGCTGGATGTTCCGGCCAGCGGACTCTGGCATTTCGCGCTGGCGTCGGAGCTTTCCGTGCCAGTGATCGACGCGGTGGTCCAAAACGGGCTGCCGCCGTGGACGGCGCTGAACGTCAACATCCCCAACCGCCCGCAGGCGGAGATCAAAGGCACGCGCATCACCCGGCAGGGGCGCAGCGGCTTCAAGGAATACTACATCGAGGAAGAAACCGGCGTCCCTCGCCGCCGCTTCCGCCTGGAAGGCAGCATGCTCTTCCGCGACACGGACGTCGACATCGACGCCGTGGCGATCAAGGAAGGCTGGGTCAGCGCCACGCCGCTGGGACTTTCCCTGCTCTATGCCCCGGGGCTCGAATCACTGAAAGAGTGGGAGCTGTTCAAGAAGCAACCGTAACGCCGCCGCGTCAGAAGTCGCTCGAAGACGGCGGTGGCGCCGGCGGTTTGGCGGGCTGAGGATGCCGCTGCACCGGCGGCTTGGGAGCACCGATTTTCACGTCGACGGTCAACTTCTGCCCGGGTGTGATTTTCAACTGTTCGGACTCTCCGGACAGACCGCCACTGCTGGCTTTCAATTGAATATCCAGACCCGCCGGAACGTTGAAGCGGAAAGATCCGTTTTCATCCAGCGGCAACTCCCTGAGCGTCGAAACATTTTCAAGGCCTAATGACGCATGGAACGAGACATTGGCGGCGGTGACGGGATGGCCCTGCGCGTCCAACACATGACCGGAGATTTCGGCGTCGGAGTTCTTCAGCCGGATCGTCTGCGTCAAGGGCGTCGTGCCGGCGATGAGCACGCCGTGGAACGGCTGAAAGTTCAGTTTCTCAAAACAGAGCAGATTGAATTTCCCCGCGGCGCGAGCCGAGAGATCAATCGTGATCTTGCCGTCCGGTCCGCTCACCAGCGTGTAGTCGCTTGAGGTGTTGCGGAACGGGTCCGGATCACCGTATGCAAACAGTTGCATGCCGGAGACCGGGTTGTCCTTCTCGTCGACAATTGTGTATTCAAGATGGCGCGCGGACGGGAACGAGGCGGTCACCGATGCCTCGCGACCGGTGTCGGCGGGAATCGCGGCGACGGCGCTGTCATCGAAACGGTTCACCAGCGTCACCCGCACGGCGTTCTTGCTCCGCACAGCGACGGGAAAGCCCGAGTCCTTGGGCGAGCGGGGCGGCAGCGCGCGGCAAGGTACGGCCTTGCCGCTTTCGTCCAGACAGGTGCTTGCGACGCAGGGCTTCCTGTTGCGCCAGGCGGGTGTGTCGTCGGCAAAAGCCAGTGGGACCACGCGTTCGCCGGGCACGGGCGACGCCAGTTTTCCAGCGTCGCAGCTGGCGTCCTTCTCAGGCCACTCCACGGTTGAATCCACCAGGTACGAGGCACTGAGGTCGAGCACCCGGCTCGTGCCGCCTTGGAATTCCCGTGGCGACTGACGATGGAGCACATTGATGTCGCTCTCCAGCGTAGCGACGAAGCGCACCTGATTGACCTTCGCCGGCGCTTCGATTTTTTCTTCGAACATCCGGTGCTGTTCCATTATTCGATCCAGGCTATGCAAAATAAGTACCGTCTCGAAATGGCCTGTCACATCCGTGAGCACCTGGCCCAGGTAGAGTTCATCCTGTTGCGCCGGCGCCTTGGCGGCGCGTTTGAGGCACACATGGACGTAGGCATGGAGAATCGGATTTCCGTCGGCGTCCACGAGCACGCCGCTGGCTTTGATACCGTCTGCCTTCTTCGCCGCGGCTGCTGGATCCAAGCGCATCGTAAACACGACCTTCGCCGTCTTTCCCGCTTCGATCGTGAACTCGCTAGCCGCCGCTGAAAGCGTGCCGCCCGGAACATTTCGCGAACTGGGGGAGATGCCATAGGTGCCGACGGGGACTATTTCGCTGACGAAAATTCCCTGCTCGTTGGTGGTGCCGTGGACGCGGGTGTCGACCGTTTGCATTACTTTCGGGCCGCCCCAGATCGTCACACTCGCCTGCGGTTTGCCTTCGGCGTCTTTGACTACCACTTCCAATCTGCCAGATGCAAACAACTTCACAGTGACGTCGGTGTCTCCCGGTTTCACATCCACCGGCAAACCGGCATCGTGGCCATCGCGTTTAGGCCACAGAACCGCCGATCCTGGCTGCGGCATCGTCGCCATGGTGAAGCGGCCGTCGGCGTCGCTCACCGTCGACCAGTAAGGGACGGTGTTGGCGCTGCGCGTGCAGCAGATCTGCACTTTCGCCGCGGGCTTGCCTTCACCGTCCACCACGCGCCCAGTCACGGCTTTGCATTTCTTGGTGACGCGCAGTTCCGCGCCTTTGTCGCCGGCGGCCCCGGCCTCATGGGAGAAGCGCGTCACCTCGTAGCCCGGTGCGGCAACGGTCCAATCCACGCCACTGGCAACGCCCTTCTCGTCGGTGAAGGCGCCGGTCGCATCGGTCGTCGTAGCTCGCCCGGTGTTGTAGGTCTGAATCACCTGCGCGCCTGCGATCGGCTTGCCGTCGGCGTCGACAACGTGGCCGTGGAGCTTGGCAAACGGAGTTCGCAGGATCACCGGCGCGTTCACCGTTTCGCCTTGATAGACATTCACTGCCACGGGCGTGAAGCGCTCTTCAATCGTGTCGGGCTGGATCGTGATCGCTTGCCGCTGCGTCGTGGGCAGCATGAACGAGATGCGGTAATGGCCATCGGCGTCGGTGGTCGTTGTCGGAAATCCTTGCAAGACCGGTTCGCCGGGAGCCGCCTGGATCAATCCGTCCTGGCCGATCATGGCCAACAGTTTCATGTTGGCGACGGGCTTCCCGGTGTCGTCGTCGAGCATCCATCCGGAAATTGTGGTGAGCGGATAGGGCGCAGGCTTCGGCGCCGTCGCTGGTGGAACATCGCCGGCAGTTTCAAAGGGAGAGGGAACGCCGGAACGCAGTTTGTGAATCGTCAGCGCCGCCGAACCGGCCAACACCAGCACGCCGACGCCGATGAGCGCTTTGGACAGTGTCAGCTTCGCTACGCCGGTGGCGGCTTTCGTACCGGCGTTCGCGGCGATTCCGGCCTGCGTCTTGGCTAGCAGACTCTTGGCGATCAGCACCTTCACCGAAGCGCTCACAGCTGCCGGTGCAGTGGGCAGCAACGCCGACGCGAGCAACTCCGGCAAGGCAACCGTGGTGACCGCGAAACCTGATGTGGTGAGCGCGTCGCGGAGCTGCTCCAGACCGCGGCTGGCCTGCATGCGCACGGTTCCTTCGGGTAGCGCCAGAGCGCCGGCGACTTCCTTGAACGTGTAGCCTTCCAGATAGTGGAGCCACACTGGCAAGCGATACCGTTCGGGCAGTCCCTTGGCCAGGCGCACCGCCGCACGAATCTCTTCGGCTTTCTGAGCGTCGACGGCGGGGGCTTCACGCGGAATTTCGGCGTTCGCCTCGCGTTCGGTGCGGCTGGCTTTGGAGCGCAATTCCATGCGGCAGGTGTTGACGACGATGCTCATGATCCATCCCCGGATGTTGGACTCGCCAGCGCCCTGGCTCAGACAGCGCTCTCCGTTCTGCAAGACCTGCAGAAACGCCGACTGCAGCGCGTCTTCGGCGTCGACGGAGTTCAGCCCGAAGCCCAGCGCGACGCGGTAGGCCACGTCAGCGTGGCGGCGAAAAAGTTCCTCCATCGCGCCCGCGTCGCCGGCCTGGAAATGACGGCGCAGCAGCGCCCAATCGCTTTCGGCGGCAGTACTTGCTTGCGTTTCAGGCCGGGAATCCGCCGCCATCTCAAAGGGCTCCGCACACGTCATAAACACCACCTCCCCATGTTACTTCATCACGGGAATGCAGCGGAAGAAGAGACTGTCACAAAAAATAGGGAGAATTATTTGTTAAATCTTGGGCAGGGCGCGGGCGGTGGGAACGGATATTTTCCATTCCATCGGAGCTGGCGCACTGCTTTACGCCTCCGGCAATGGAAAATGGAACGTGAGAAATGGAAAATGGAAAATGTCAGTACGACAATTTTCCAACCTGCACTTTGCCTCTAAAGATCCAGTAGATGACGATCGTGTATGACATCACAAAGGGCAGGCCCATGAACGCGATGATGCGCATCAGGCCCAGCGTCTTTTCGGTGGAGCAGCAATTGAAGATGGTCAGGTTCCACTCGGGGTGGCCGCTGCAGACGATCAGGTTCGGGAAGATCGCGATGCCGAAGAGGAAATTAAACGCGGCAATCGTGCAGCAGCTCGAGATGAATGCGTACGCCGGCCGGCCCTGGTGAATCGCTCGGGGAATATTGGCGATGGCCAGCATGTTCAAGATCACCACGCCCCACGCCAGCGGCCAGGTTTTGAAATGGCGCGTCGCTTCGGGGACTTTGATCAGCGTCGCAATCGAGGTGATCGCGTACATCGTGACGAAGACGAAGAACGTCCGCCACATCCAACCGCGGATGCGCTGCTGCAGTTCGCCTTCGGTCTTCAAGTAAAGGTAGATCGAGCCGTGCATCGCAAAAATCGAGACCGCGAACAGGCCGACGAGAATCGGATACCAGCCCACCAGGTCAAACACGGTACCGATGTACTCGCGGCTTTGATCGATCTTCATACCGATCATCGAATTCCCGACCGCGACGCCGAAGAGCAGCGTGGCCAGCGTCGAGGAGAAACAGAACGCGCAGTCCCAGAACTGCCGCCACCACGGCCAGGCCTGCTTGGAGCGGAATTCCATCGAGACCGCGCGAAAAATCAGTGCGAACAACAGCGCCATGAAGGGCAAATAAAACGAAGAGAAGGCGGTGGCATAGGCGAACGGGAACGCGGCGAAGAGCGCGCCGCCAAAGGTGACCAGCCAGACGGCATTGCCGTCCCAGATCGGCCCAATGGAATTCATCAGAATGCGCCGTTCGGTGTCTTCTTTGACGAAGAGATGAACGATGCCGACGCCCAGGTCAAAGCCGTCGAGAATCGCGTACCCCGTCAGCAAAAATCCCAGCGCCGCAAACCAGAAGACGGGAAGGGAGAAGAGTGTTGACCAGTCCATCGCTCGCTCCGCGAAATTCAAAATTCAAAAATCAAAAACGCTGCGGAAGAGACATTCTTCCGGGAACTGCTGCGACCCTCGTCCTCCAACTCCAAGATATCATCTGCCTTACCGTGCCGTCAGCCCATCCGCGTGCGTTTTCTAATTTTGAATTTTTAAATATCCGTCTTCTTGCTGTCGCCTTTCCGCATGATCATCGTCATCCGCTTCGGATCCTTCGCCAGCACCTGCTCCAGATTGGTTACGCCAGTGTCTTTGATCGGATTCTCCTGTTCGCTCGGATCGATCTCTTCCGGACCGTGCTGAATCTTATCGTTCAACACATAGACCCAGACGGCGAAGAGGAGCGCGTAAATCACGCCGAACATTACGATGGACGCCATCACCTGTCCCGACGTCAGTGATTTGGAATACGCCTCGCTGGTCCGCAGCTGACCGTAGACAACCCACGGTTGCCGCCCGGCCTCACAGGCCACCCAGCCGGCTTGATTGGCGATGTACGGACCGACCGAGGCGAAGACGAAAACCCAGAGCAACCAGCGCGTTTGAAATAACTTCCCGCGCCAGAGCAGGAACAACGCCAGCACCGACAGTCCGATCAGGCCAGACCCGACCCCGACCATGACGTGAAACGCCAGAAACGGAATCATCACGTGCGGCCGGTCTTCCTTCGGGATCGCTTCCATCGCGGTCACCGGCGTGTGGAAATCGTTGTGAACCAGGAAACTCAACCCGCCCGGAAAGAAGACGCCATGCTTGATCGTCTCGGTCTCTTCATCGGGATAGCCCATCAACAGCAGCGGCGCGCCGCCCGGTTCAGCATGGAAGTAGCCTTCGAACGCGGCCAGTTTCGCCGGCTGGGTCTCGGCCACGACTTTCGCTTGATGATGTCCCAGCGCGCCGGCCATCAGGGTGCTCACGCCGCCGAAGATCAGCGCGATGCGGAACATTTTCTTGGCCAGTTCGAGATGCCGGTTCTTCAAGATATAGAACGCAGAGATGCTCATCACCACAAACGCGCCGAGCACAAACGCGGCGGCGACTGTGTGCGCCAGCCGTGCCATCGACGATGGATTGAAGACCATAGCCCAGAAGTCGTCGATCACCGCGCGCTTGAACTCCAGCCCGTTGACCAGCACGGTCTCGACGTGCGAACCGGCCGGCGTCTGCTGCCAGGAATTGGCGATGATGATCCAGACCGACGAGAAGATCGCGCCGAGACAAACCATGCAGGTGGAGAAGAAATGCATGCGCTTGCCGACGCGGTCCCAGCCGAAAACGAGCACCGACAGAAAGCCCGATTCCAGAAAGAACGCGAAGATGCCTTCGGCAGCCAGGGCCGAGCCGAAAACGTCACCAACGAAGCGCGAGTACGACGACCAGTTGGTGCCGAACTGGAATTCCATCACGATGCCCGTGGCCACGCCCATCGCGAAGTTGACGGCGAAAATGCGCGTCCAGAACCGGGCCATTGTTTCGTACTGCCGGTTGCCAGTGCGCAGGTAGGCGCCTTCCATAATGACCATGATCGCGCCCAGCCCGATGGACAGGGGCGGAAACAGATAATGGAACATGACGGTGAGGGCGAATTGGATGCGCGACAGTGTTTCGACATCAAATGTCATACACGCATTCCCAGGTTGGCAGCCCGTTAGAAAGTTCTATTCCGCGACTCACTCCATGAAACGCCTGGCATTAAAGGCGTTTCGCGGCGCCGTCCAGAGCGTGATCTACGGGCTGTTAGCGTTGTGGCCAGCGGCGATAGACGTGCCCCGTCGTTTTCTCTTGAATGACAACGCTTGTACTCGCGATTGGCGCAAAGGCAACCCAGTTCGCAAAAGGCTCATGAATTGTGATGCGAAACCGCCTGCACATGTTCCTAACATTGGCCGAATGTTCTGCATTGACTTGAATGCGATTCTCGTCTTAACTATGGCAGTCCCTCCGTTGCACAACATGGCCCTCCGCGTGCTGATAAATGCTTGAGTTCGAGGGGATTGCAGAAAAATTGCAGGGAAGTTCGACAGCTCAGCAGATCCGTTGTAGGGATTTCGCGCAAGTGTCGGATTTACCTACTCAGTTTCGGGAATGTGACGGCGAACGGAACGGAATGCAGGGAGCTTGAAGATGAAACAAAAACTACCTCTCTTATTGGGCACGGCTCTGCTGGTCGGCGCGGCTCTGTTGGGCGCCCAATTCTGCCAACCCGCGGCCGTCCAAGCCGAGCCACAGGCCAGCAACCCGGACATCAAGAATCCGATCGACAAGTTCATTCTGCAGCGCTTGGACGCCGAAAAGATCACCCCTTCCCCGCTCTGCACCGATGAAGAATTTGTGCGCCGCATTTACGTCGACGTCTGCGGCGTGGTCCCGACCAGTTCACAAGTGAAGGGATTTCTGGCCGACCGCACTCCCGACAAGCGCGCCAAGCTGATCGACGCGCTGCTCAAGTCGCCCCGCTACGCCGAATCGTGGTCCGTGGTCTGGAGCGACATGCTGCGCGAGCACAGCAATTCCAAGCCGAAGGAAGGCACCGAACGCGGCTCGTACCGCGAATGGGTGCGCGAAGCACTCTCCAAGAACATGCCCTACGACCAGTTCGCGCGCGAACTGATCACAGCTACCGGCAATGCAGAAGTCAACGCCGCCGCCAACTTCTACCTCCGCGATGAAGGCAACCGCGTCGAGACGGTCAACACGGTGTCCACCGTCTTCATGGGCACGCGCATGGCCTGCGCGCAGTGCCACGATCATCCGTTTGACAAGTGGACGCAGCAGGATTTCCACAGCGTCATGGCGTTCTTCGGACGCGTAAACGTGCAGCCCGATCCGGTCGCCACACTGCTGAAAATCGAAGCCAACGAAAAGCGCCTGCCCGAAGAAGGCCGCAAGCTGCTCGAACCGTATTTTAAGGAAGCCCACGAAGCGCAAGACAAGGTAAAGCTGAAGGCTCAGACGCTCGCCGCGCCCGGCGCGGAGAACAATGCTGCGATGGGTGGCGGCATGGGCAAGGAAATGGGAATGGGCGGCAAGGACATGGGCATGGAAATGCCGATGCTCGGCAGCCGCAAGAATGTGCTCGCCGAAATCGACAAGACCGCATCGAAGGAAACGGCGCAAGCGCTGAAGAAAGCATTCCAGCAGCACCAGAGCCGCATTGTGATCGAACGTCCGAATGGCGACTACCACATGCCGGCTGAAGGCGACGGCGCCAAGAAGAAGGGCCAGAACGGCGGCGACGTGGTGCCGGCGATCTTCCCGTGGGATCCGACCAAGAAGGCCGAAGGTCCGGGCTCGCGGCGCAAGGCGCTGGCTGAATTCGTGACCGGCAGCCGGCAGTTCGCGGCGGTGGAAGTCAATCGCCTGTGGTTCCAGGTCATGGGCCACGGCATCGTCGATCCGATCGATGACTTCCGCGAAAAGAACGCGCCGAGCCATCCCGAGCTGCTCGATTATCTGACCGACGAATTCATCCAGTCGAAGTTCGACAACCAGCACGTGTTGCGGCTGATCTTCAACTCCAGCACGTATCAGCGCTCAACGATTCCGACCACCAACAACCGCAGCGATGCCACCCTGTATTCGCACATGAAGCTGCGCCGCATGAGCGCCGAAGAGATGTTCGATTCGATCCTGGTTGCCACCGGCCACGATAACGGGCTGGAAGGCATGACACTGGACATCAAGTCGCTGGCGCAGAAAGCCCGCTACACGGACAAGAAGCAGGAGATGCTGTGGGCCGCCGACTTGCCGACGCCCGCGCGCACCGGCTCGTTCATGAATCTCTTCAACCAGCCCAACCGCGAACAGACCACCGTCAAGCGCGACGACGCTGGCTCGATCTCGCAGGCGCTGGAGCTGATGAACGGTCGCACAATCAACGACGCGGTGCGCAACAGCCCACTGGCCGCTTCGCTGATTTCCGAAAAAGCCAGCCCGCAGCAGGTGATCACGGAACTGTACCTGTCCGCGTTGTCGCGCCAGCCGTCGGTGCGGGAGTTGAACTTCCTCGGCGCCACGATCAAAAATGGCACCGTCACTCGCGAATGGATCGACGACACCTACTGGTCGCTGCTGAATTCGCGAGAGTTTACGTTCATCAAGTGACAGAGCAGGACTGAGGACTGAGGACTGAGATCGACGCATGACTCAGGGCGTACTGGAAAAAGTTAAACGAATTTAATACTTAGCGGTTTGTTAAAGTTGGGAAGACAAAGGAGACGGAACATGCCAAAGATCCTGCCGACCGGAATTCAGCGCGGTACTATCGATTGCGACGGCAAGGCCGGATGGAGCCGCCGCTCGTTCTTTAAGGCCGGTGCGCTCGGGTTCATGGGCATGAACCTGATCGACATGCTCCGCGCCAAGGTGCTCGCCGGAGGCAGCGACGTCTCCAAGTGCGACTCGGTGATCCTGATCTGGTTGGCTGGCGGTCCCAGCCACATCGATACCTTTGACCCGAAGCCGGGTCAGAACACCAACGGCCCGTACAAGCCCATCAGCACGGCCGCGACCGGCATCCAGCTCTGCGAGCATTTCCCGACCGTGGCGCGCAACATGAAGAACGCCTCGCTGATCCGCTCGCTGACCAGCAAGGAAGGCGCGCACGAACGCGCAACGTACGAGATGCACACCGGCTACAAGCCGCTGGGCAGCATCGCACATCCCAGCTTCGGTTCAGTGATCGTGCAGCAGAAGGGCAAGCGCAACGAAGAGATCCCCGCGTATGTCTCGATCGGCAACGTGAGCTTCGGGGCGGGATTCCTGGGCAGCCAGTTCGCGCCGTTCTACATCGGCGACATTAACAATCCGGACCGCAACCTGGTGCTGGCACAGGGCGTCGACGACGACCGCTTCCGCCGCCGCATCGACATCCTCCGCGGCATTGACAAGGAATTCCACGACCAGAACCGCGACGATTCGGTCAAGGAATACGGCACTTACTACAAAGACGCGATCAAGATGATGTACTCCAAGTCGCTCTCCGCCTTCAACATCGACGGCGATAAGAAAGAGACGATGTACATCAAGAACTACGGCGACAACCAGCTCGGCCGTTCGCTGCTGATGGCCCGCCGCCTCGTGGAATCCGGCGTGCGCTTCGTCGAATGTTCGATGGGTGGATGGGACACCCACGCCAACGGCTTCACCGCGATCGAGAAGAACCTCAACTCGCTGGATCCGGCGCTGGGCAATCTGATCGAAGACCTCAACGCGCGCGGCATGCTGCAGCGCACGATGGTCGTCTGCACCGGCGAATTCGGACGTACGCCGAAGATCAACGCCAACGACGGCCGCGATCACTATCCGCGCTGCTGGTCGGGCCTGATCGCCGGCGGCGGCATCAAGTCGGGCATGGTCCACGGCGCGACCGACGCGACAGGCTCGGAAGTCAAAGACAACCCCGTCCAGATCGGCGACCTGCACGCGACCATCTGCGCGGCGCTGGGCATCGACTACACGAAGGAAAACATGACCCCGCAGGGCCGCCCCATCCGCGTCGTCGACAAAGGCAAGCCCATCGACGCGCTGCTGGCGTAATTACGGAACGATTCCCGCTCAAAAGAACTGGCGATCCTTCATCGGATCGCCAGTTCCATTTAGGGAGGCGCATTGAAATTCCGGAAGTCTTATCTCCTGGCCCTGGCTGCGCCCGTGGCGCTGGTCGCGCTGGCGGCGTTCATCAAACACGCGCCGGCCCGCCCAAGCCGCTTCCGCCGCTGGCCTTGCTTGAATCCCACGCCAAACAGATCGACGGCCAGACCTGCTCGATCGTCGGCGGCGACGCCTGGATCCGCGACCCCGACTCGAAGACCTGGGGTTACTACATGCACGTTTATGACGAGGATCTCTTTCAAAAGAATTACGTCGTCGAGAACAATGTCACGTACCGTATCGATCCCGGCAGCGGCAAGCGTTACGCGATGTCCAAGCACTTCAAGGCGGACTTCGAAGACGTCGCGACGCTCAACGATCTCATCGGCGAAAAACACGGCTTCACCTCGTTTGTGCTGCAATCGCCCAGTGCGCCGAAGGTCGCCGACTACGTCAAACTGCGCACCGGCATCCTGAGCGGCAGCGCGCAGTTCATCGACAATCGCGTGGAACCATCCAATGCGCAGGCGCATGCGGGCAAACAGTCGCTGCGTGCGCACTCCGTCGCGCCGTCGTGGGGCATGCAATGCGCGAAGGCGCACATCGAAAGCGAGATGCTTCATTTTGTGAAGGGCGACGACTACTGGTTCTCCGGCTGGTATTACATCGCCGAAGGAATGCCGTACACGATTTCAGACATCAAGTCCGGCTGGATCGAAGGCACGCCGGGATTGCGCTTGCGATTGGAAGCAGGCATCCCGCAGTTCGAATTCAAATGGGCCGACAAGCCCTTCTACACTCAGAGCGCCACGGCGCCTGTGGCCTTTCCGGTGAAGCGCTGGGTCCACGTGGTGATCCATCTGAAGTTGTCAGACGAGGACGACGGCCTGAACGAACTGTGGCTGGACGGTAAGCAGATCATTAAGGCTACAGGCCGCAACCTGCCGCTGCCGGACACGATCTACAATCACGTTGAAGTCGGCATCTCCGCCGCGCAGCAGGACTGCACGGTCTTTGTCGACGACGTGGAAGTCTCAGACCGGCCGTTCAGCGCAACCGAAACTCAGAAGTAATCGGCATGACCCCGGCACGCAGCCGCTTGTTGTATTCCCGCAGCTGCAGCATCTGCACGCCAAACGCGAACGCGGCCCCGGCCAGCAGGAAGCAGCCCATCCAGAAAAGGGCTTCGACGCCGTCGGAGTAAACAATCAGAAGCACCCCCGTGGCGACGTTGGCGCAGGAGACGATCCCCATGAAGAACCCGCCCCAGAACGGATCGAACTTCTCCGTGTTCAATACTTTTCGCTGGTACCACGCCTGAAGCATGCTCATGTAAGCGCCCCTTTCGGCCAGATGTTCGGCCACCGCATTCGATCCGGTATCGAGCAACATCTGCATCAAGATGATCGGCACACCCCACACGCCGCGCCGGCGCAACGCCTCGCGGCAACCGTCTGAAAACACCTGCAGCATATCTTCGCGATACCGGCGCAGGTGCGTGCGCGGATAGGCCGCAAGCATCCAGCCGTACAGCCGCGTCAGTGAAGCAATAGTGGTGCGTTCGATGTGCATGCGACGCCTCTTTCAGGCCAGCGATGGCCGCAGTCCCTTGTCGCGCGCCACATTCAAAAGATTCGCCAGACGCCGCGATTCCGCCGATGCCACCGTGCGCCCTTGCGCCGTGAGCCGATAATAGCGACGGCGTTCGTCGTCCAAATCCGGTGCTGGCCGCTCGTCGGCCTCTTCGATCAGTCCTGAAGCGATCATGCGCTTGATCGAACCGTACAACGTCCCCGGCCCCATGCGCAATTGCCCGCTGGTCTGCGCCGCGACGTCGGTCATGATCGCGTACCCATGCCGCTCGCGGTCTGTCAGCGCCAGGAGTATGTGAAACACCGCCGGTGTAAGTGGGAGAAAATCATCGGTCTTTAAAGTCTTGGCCACGCGTCGTCCTTGCCTCCGCACCCGATACATCTGTCACGGATATATAGACGCCAAGCCGCTCCCCGTCCAGACTTTTCTTTAAAATCTGACAGATTGTCATTGCGTACACATATTGTATACAATAAGAATGCAATTATGAGCACCTTGACTACCGAAGCCAAAAGCACCGACAGCGCGCTGCTGGAGCAGCTTGAAGACGAGATCGTCTCCGGCACGCTGCCGCCCGGCACCCATCTGGGCGAAGTCGCTCTCGCGGCGCGGCTGGGCGTCAGCCGCACGCCCTTGCGCAACGCGCTGGCGATTCTCGCCGAACGCGGCTGGATCCGCACGATTCCCAATGTCGGCTCGTTCGTCGCCGAGATCACGCCTGCGGAAGGCGCCGGCCTCTTCCTGGTGCGCCGCGAGCTCGAGGGGCTCGCCGCGGAACTGGTCTGCAAACGCTGGACGCCGGAACTAGCCCGGGAACTCCGCGCCCTGGCCGACATCTACAAGGAACACCGTCTCGCCGGTCGTTACTACGAGACGCGCCAGGCCAATTGCAAATTTCACCGCGCCATCGTCGAAGCCAGCGGCTGCCAGGCGCTGATCGACACGATCACCCGCATGCGCCTGATCGTCCGCAGCGAAATGGCTCGGCATCCGTTCGAAAAGCAACTCGGCGCCACGCCGTCCGAAAAAGCCGTCACGCACTACGACCTCATCAAGGCGCTGGCCTCAGGCAGCCCGCACAAGGCCCGCGCCGCTGCAGAGCAACACCTTGAGCAAGTTCGCGTACGAATTTTGGAGTTGTTAGGAACATGAACACCATCCTGATCGTCATCGACACGCTGCGCCGCGATCATCTCGGGTGCTACGGTTCGCGCGTCTGCAAGACGCCGCATCTCGATGCGTTCGCGGAACGGTCGGTGGTGTTCGACAACGCGTACCTGGCCTCGTCGCCGTGTATGCCGGCGCGGCGGGAGATCATGACGGGGCGCTACGAATTTCCATTCCGCGGCTGGGGACCGTTGGAGCACACCGATCTCGATCTGGCAGAAGCGCTCGGGCAATCGAAGAAGCCGTCGATGCTGATCACCGATCACTACCATCTCTTCGAACATGGCTCGGGCAACTATCATTTTCATTTCAGCGGCTGGGATTTCATCCGTGGGCAGGAGAACGATCACTGGATCACCAACCCGTCGATTCCGCCGCGCTTTCCGGCTCCGGAACGGACCAAGTGCCACTTCGCCTGGGCGCAGTACATGCGCAACACCGCGCAGTGGCGCGACGCTGAAGGCCGTTGGTCGGACGAACGGCACACGTTCTGCGCGCAAACCTTTTCACGGGCCGCGACGTGGCTGGAAGAGAATCACGCGCAGAGGGATTTCCTGCTGGTCATCGATCACTTCGATCCGCACGAACCCTTCGACCCTCCCCCGCCCTACGACACGATGTACTGTGACGGCCCGCCGCCGCGGGAGCGCGTGCGCTGGCCGATCTACGGCAAGGCCGACCGCTACACGCCCGCCGAACTCGCAGACATCCGAGCACTCTACGCCGGCAAAGTCTCGCTGGTGGACCACTGGTTCGGCGCGTTCGTCAAACACCTCACTGAACTCGGCCGACTCGACGACACGATGATTATCGTCACGACCGATCACGGCCACCTCTTCGGCGAGCACGGCATGATCGGCAAGCCCGGCACCGGGCATGGCGACTCGACGCTTTACCAGCCGATGGCGCACATTCCCCTCCTTGTTTACCATCCGGATTTCCGTACGCAGGGCGGCGCGCGCCGCAGTGCGCTCGTCCAACCCGTCGATTACTTTCCGACCGTGATGGAAGCCGCCGGAGTTGCGGCTCCAGCCGAGCGACTCCACGGCAAGTCGCTCTTCCCCCTGATGCAATCACCCACCGCAAAAATCCGCGAGACCGCATGTTTCGGAAAGTTTGGCGAAGGCGTCCACATCACCGACGGCGCGTGGACGTACGTGAAGTGGCCGCCGAATCCCGACGTCAACGCGCCGCTCCACTGGTACTCGGCCTCGCCGCCAGATTTCATCAAACCGCGCGACGTCGGTGAATTTGAGCGTGAGCAGATGCGCTTCTCGATCGACCACGTTCGCGGTCCGATGAGCGACGCGCTGTTCTTCCTGCCGGAAGATCCCGGCCAGGATCACAACCTCATTGCCGAACGTCCAGCCGAAGCAGGGCGACTGGCGCAAGGCATTCGGAATTTCATGTCAGAAATTGATGCACCGCAGGAACAACTTCAGCGGCTCGGACTTTGATTCGGCCGCTGCAATACAAAAAGGAGATGAAATGGCAAAATGCGGATTGAACGTCATCGTCATTTGCTGCGACACGTTGCGCGCGGACGTCGTCGATCACACGTGGGAAGATCAAGTCCACATGCCCAACCTCGACCGGTTGCGCGCGCAGAGCACCAGCTTTTCCCGTGCGTACGCCGAAGCGCTGCCGACCGTACCGATGCGCCGCGGCTTTTACACCGGACGCCGCTCGTATCCGTGGAAGCACGACCTCGAAGACGTCGGCTCGCAGCCCAACATGCTGGGCTGGCACGCGATTCCGTCGGAGTACAAAACGCTGGCCGAGACGCTCTGCGAGAAAGGCGTGATGACCGGCCTCGTCGCCGACCTCTACCATCTCTTCAAGCCGACCATGAACTTCACGCGCGGTTTTGTTTCCTACGACTACATCCGCGGCCAGGAAATGGACCGCGTCCGCAGCGGACCGTTGGCGGGCATCGATCTCAAGCCGCATCTCCATCCGCAAGAGACCGATACCAAGCGCCACACCGGCCTCACGCAATACCTGCTCAATGTCGCCGACCGCAAATCCGAGGAGGAATATTTCGCACCCCGTGTTTTCCGCAGCGCTGCGCGTTGGATCGATGACAACGCCGGGCAGAAACCGTTTTTCCTCTGGGTCGAATCGTTCACGCCGCATGAATTCTGGGATCCACCCAAGAGTTTTGCCGACGCCTACTTCAAAAAAGACGGTGTGGTCGATTACACCTACCCGCAATTTTTCCAGAATCGGTTTCAGTTCAACGCCGACGAAATCCGCCGCACCAAGGCGCTTTACTACGGCTACTGTACATTCGTCGACAAATGGATCGGCCATCTCCTGCAGAAACTCGACGAGCACAAACTTTGGGACGACACCGTCGTGATCCTGACTTCCGATCATGGCACCGAACTGCGCGACAAAACCATGTTCGGTAAGAGCTACAAGATGCATCCCTACAACTCGCGCTTGAATCTGATCGTGCGCCATCCCGAAAAGTCCACGCAGGGCAAAGTGAGCTCCGCGTTCGCACAGAACACCGACCTCGCCCCGACCATCTGCAAGTTGATGAACATCGAATCCGCCGAACCCTACGACGGCTTCGACCTCATGCCGGTGATCGAGGGCAAGTCGTCGAGCAACCGCGATCACGTCATCGGAGCGTGGACGGAGTGGGCTTACGTCCGCACCGACGATCACTACCTCTTGATCAACACGCTCGATCCGGAGAAGAAAGTGGAGCTTTACAACGTCAAAGTTGATCCGCGTGAGAATGAGAACATTGCTGCCTCGCAGCCAAAGATCGTCGCGGAGCTGCGCGGAAAACTGGAGAAGCTGCTCGGCGCACCGCTGCCCGCTAAGTACGCCCACCAGGTCCGCCCCAACCGCGCGCCGGGCATCCACAACTTTGTCCAACACTGGGACGGTAGCAATCTGAAGTCGTAACTCCTGACCAAATACGCGACCGTGACCCAGGACCCTGGAGACAATTGTCTCCAGGGTCGCTCTGTTTCATGCGTGCTTTGGCACGCCCATCGCATCAATTCCAACACTTGCGTGTAAGGTGTGGAGGTTCAATACCTTTCACACCCGTACGTGTGGCGGAATCGTACAAGGCTGTGGAATTTCGAAACGGGGACTGCGCTATGAGCTGGCTGGGAACGGTGAAGATCGTGTGCTTCTGTGTGGTACTGACTACGGCATTGCGCCCGGCTCTTGCAGCGGACGGCGCCGAACTGGCCGAGAAGAATTACGACGACGAGGTCAAAAAAGCGCAGAAGGATTTTGAATCGCGCGAACAGGCCGCGCGGAAAACGTTGATCGAACGCCTCCGCGCTGACGCCATCGAACGCACCCGCAAGGGCGACTCCACCGGCGCGATCGCGCTGCTGACGCGGGCCGATGAACTCGCGCACCTCAACATTAACTGGTCCGCACTATCCGGCCACGGAGTGATGAACGAAAAGCCCGCCGCGCCGGCTCCGGTCGAAACTGAAAGAGCGCCGGCTGCTGCACAAAACGAAAAGCCGGCCGGCGTGGTTGTGAATTTGAAAAAGAGCGAGATGCAGGGACTGCGGGTTCCGTCGCCGGATGGCAGTCTCTATCTCGTCAACAAAGACGATGAAAAGGGCATCGCACAGATTTATCTCGGCAAGGCCGGCTCCGATGCGATGGTCTGCATCACCAACACGCAGCAGCCCGGCGGACCGAAACCCGACCGCATGAAAATGCAGCCGCACTGGCATCCGTCCGGAAAATGGATTTTTCTAGCGGTCGAACGCGACGAGTATACGACGCCGCCGATTCTCGGCTCCAATCGGGATTTCGTGGAAGGCCAACTGCAGTGCGGCATCTGGACCAACATGTATGCCGTCTCGCCAGACGGCCGTCAGTGGCACCGGCTGACCGATTTCAAATCCGGCGGCGGCGGACACGCCGACGGCTATACCGGCCCGGCGCTCACGCCCGACGGCAAACGCGCCGTCTGGTCACAGGTCGTCGACGGAAACATTTTTGCGTACTATCCGTTTGGAAAATGGGACCTGATCCTCGCTGACTTCGACGACCGCGACGGCGTACCGAAGTTCGTGAATCCAAAAAACATCACGCCCAAAGGAATGTACTGGAACGAGCCCGGAAACTTCAGTCCCGACAACGAATCGGTGCTGCTCAGCGGTTCGACCGAAAAAGACGCGCAGGGGCAGGATCAGTACATACTTAACATCAACACCGGCGCGCTGAAAAACCTGACCAACTCGCCGACCGTCTGGGACGAGCATGGCTGCTTCTCACCGGACGGCGAAAAGATCATCTTCATGAGCGCCTATCCCTACCGCGCCAATCCGGATTCGTCGAAAGTGCTCTCGATCAAAACCGAATTCATGCTTAGCAACAAAGACGGCACCGGCCTGACGCAGCTCACCCATTTCTGCGAACGCGGGCAACTCGGCTTCTCCGACAAAGGCGGCATCGCCGCGTGTGCCGACTGGAGCCGCGACGGCAAAAGCGCACACCTCAGCCGCCTCTTTTTCCCGAAATACGAATACTGGGACGTGACGCTGCAATTTCCGCGGTGAGTTTGGCTCTTAGCTCTGTCGGGAAAATTGTTCTCCTGAGAGATTCACGAATAACCGCAAGGTCTGAGAGCTAAGAGCCGCCCCTGCTCACGTGCACATTTCCTTCCGCTTCCTATGAAAAATCGATGCTTCTCTCAGCTATAATCCACCGTTCCACAATTTTAAAAATAGTTCGATATTGTTGCAGAATTTCCACGCGTGGTGGAGCCCAACCTTTCGGAAGCAGCACTTTGAAGGATGCGGAGATGCAGGCTGGCAGTGAACCGATGCCGACACCGACACCTATGGTGGATGCGCTGAACGCCGAAGACGACGCGGCGCTCTTGAAACGGTACGCCGCTTCCGGCGACCGCGCCGCCATGGATGCGCTCTTCCGCCGCCACACCGCCGCGGCGTATCGGCTGGCGAAGTACATCGCCAAAAATCCAGCCGACGCCGAAGAGATTGTACAAAACGTGTTTCTCGATGTCCTGCGTACCGCGCCGTCGTACCGCGGTGACGCCTCGGTCAAAACCTGGATCCTGCAGATGATCGCCAACAAAAGCATCTCGCGACTTCGAGAAGAGTCCCGCCGCAAGCAGCGCGAGCAGACAGCGCTGGCGCAGCGCCCGATCGAAACCGCGTCCGACAAATCCGCCGAACACGCCGTCGTCCGCGAACACCTCGCGCAACTTCCTGACCACTACCGCCTGCCCATTTATCTGCGCTACATGGAAGGCATGTCGACGAAGGAAGTCGCCATGACACTCTTGGTCAACGAGAAAACCGTTTACAGCCAGATCGAGCGCGGAATCGCGCAGTTGCAGCGTTCGCTGACGCTTGCGGGAATCACGACGGCTGGCATGGTCCTGCCAACAATGCTCGCCACGATCGCGCTCGAAGCGCCGCCGCCCGCCCTCGCGCAGGTTATCTCCACGCTCGTCGCACAGACGCCGTTGCCCTCGCTGGCGACAACTGCGGCGCCGCACTTCGCCAAAGCCGCACTCTCGAAAACCGCGCTGGTCTTCGGTGCGGCGAGTCTCACGATTCTTGCGGCCGGTGGTGGTGTGCTCTGGTTCACGCATCAAAATCAGAAGTCGACGCTACCAATCGCGACGAATTCCGCCGTTCCGCAGCCGGTGAAGCTCGCCTCGCTTCCCCTCGCCGCGAATGGCCTGGTGATCCAGAACCACGTCGCGTTTTGCATCTCCGCGACGGAAAATAAAATCTACGCGATTGATGTCGCCGATCCGAAATCGCCGCGCATTCGAGCCATACTCGCGACGAAATTTGCCGAACCCAACGCCATTCAAATCGAAAACCGCTTCATCTACGTTACAGAACGTGGCAACGGTGGGCGCCTGGAAGTCCTCGATGTCGCCAATCCCGATGCGCCGGTCAGCGTCAGTTCGATGGCACTTTCCAGCGGCGCACCGCTCGCGCTTGCCGTGCAGGGCAACCGCGCGCTGGTGCTCCAGGACGATGGCGCGGAGCTTGGTGTCTACGACCTTGCCGACCGCTCGGCGCCGAAAGCAGTCGGCTCTGCACGCATCGATAGTCCCGTCACGTCGCTGCGGGTGCAGGGCAACTTCGTTTACGTCTCCGGATTGAAGAGCAATGCCGGCTATCTCGCGGTTTTTGAGCTCGCGGATGACGGCAAGCCGTCTCTCGCTGGCTCGTCTACGGGCTGGCAGTATCCCAATCACTTCCTGCCCTGCGGAAATTACGGTTACTGGCCCAGCGGCAATCACAAACTGATCGTCGTCGATCTTTCGAAGCCCGCTACGCCCACCTTGATCAACGGAGTCGGCCCCGGCTTTAACGGACCCCGCGCGAGCGTGTCGAGTGGCCGGCTGCTCTGGGTGGCCGACCGGCCTACGAGCGGCAACGACCAGTTGCAGACGTTCGATCTCGCCAGTCCTTCGTCGCCTGTTTTTTTGCACACGATCGATCTGGGATCCAGCAACACGCGGAGCCTTGTCGTAGACGGTTCCACACTTTTCGTCGTCAACGGCTCTGCGCTGACGACTTTCGATCTCGGCACGACTCCGGCGGAAAAGCAGTAACCGCGGACCCACTTTTTAAGGAGCGCAGAACGATGAGAATTCATCGCGTGATTGCAGTCCTCGTACTGATCGTTGGCGTCGTCTGCCTCAACGGTCGCACCGCCGAGAGCATCAAGACCGTCGCCGACGCGAAAACTCCGGCGAAGGAAATGAGCGGAGGCGGGAAGCGCGGCGCCACAGCAGAACTGGGCGCGCCGGATTTCGTGCCGTCACCGGAACATCCTGTCGGCTGGCGCGGAGATGGCACCGGCCGCTATCCCGGCGCGACGCCGCCGCTCGAATGGTATCGACGCTTGAAGAATGCGCCGGGTCTCGCGACGCAATCAAAGAAGCCCGCTGCTACGGACGTGCCCAAGACGCTGACTTACAACACTGATATCGCGCTGACCGATTGGCTGGCCGCCGGGCCGTGGATCAACGACACCAAAATCACCACGGAAGCCGCGCTGGAACCCGACGACGGGGAGAAGCTTGGCGACAAGGTCTGGAAGAAACTGAAAATGTCGGAGCACGCCTGCAACCTGGCCGCGGTCTTCGGTCTGCCGCCGCAGCATGTTGCCGGCGAAACCATCTGGAACGCCAAAGAGAAGCACATTGTTTACGCGCACACGTACCTTTATTCCGAAACCGGCGGCGAGATCGGCATGTACCTGACCTGCAACTGGCCCGCGCAGCTCTGGGTCAATGGAACGATGGTTGCCAATCGCGACAAGGACTACACGGACAAGCCCGGCCTGCAGCGCCTGAGCGCGAAGAAGGGCTGGAATCACATCCTGCTCAAAACTTTCGGCTACAACGAAACGTGGTCGTTCAGCGCCTGGGTCCGCCAGCTCCCGCCGACGCCGTGGCAGTACGAAGAGAAGAACATTCAGTGGACCACCAAGCTGCCCGGACCGAGCGTGATGTCGCCGATCATCGTTGGAGACAAAATCTTCGTCACCGGCGACGCGTGGGTTGCGGCATTGAATAAACAGGACGGAAAATTGCTCTGGGGGCCAACGCCCGTCCAGGACACCATCGACGAAAAGCGCCAGCGCCTGCTGAAAGGCGCGTGGCAACAGGGCGAACCCGGTTGGGCGACGACGCCGTGCAGCGATGGCAAGAATGTCTACGCATGGACGCAGCAGGCCTTCGCGGGTTGCTTCGATCTGCAGGGCAAGAAGCAGTGGATCAAGAGCGTCGACTTCGCCGGCGATACGCACCACGGCTTCGCCTCGTCGCCGGTGATCGCGGGCGGAAAATTCGTCACCAAGCAGTACCAGGTCTTCGGCTTCGACCTGAAGACCGGTGACGTGGCGTGGCAGGTTCCGGCCAATTTCTCCTATGGCTCGCTGGTCCGCGCCAACGTGGGTGACGAGAGCATCGTGATGGAACAGGACGGCATCTTCCACACCACCAAAGACGGCACCATGTTCATGAACGACAAGGGCAGCAAAGATAAAGCGATCAACACCTGCCCATCGCCGATCGCGATCGATGAATTTACAGCGTGCTTCAACATCGGCACGAATTTGTTCCTCGTTGATCTCGCCGCGCTGAAGGCCGGCAAACCCGCGTATTCCAAGATCGGCTTCGCCGAAGCGGCAATGTGCGGCGGCTTGTACGCCGACGGCGCGATCGCTTCGCCGGTCTATCATGATGGCTACGTTTACCTCGTGACGATGGGCGGCACGCTGGTGGTCTTCGACGTGAAGGCGAAGAAGGTCGCGTACTGGCGGCAGCTCGACCTGCGCGCCTGCTGGGACGGCCGCGCGGGAATCACGGCCAGCCCGTCGCTGGCGGGGAAGAACATCTTCGTGATGGACGACTCCGGCGACACCGTGATTCTGCAGCCCGGACCGGAATTCAAACAGCTCGGCCGCAACGTACTCCACCGCCAGCAAATCAACGGCTGGGACGGCCACGCGAATTTCCCAACGATGGCGTCGACCAACAGCACGCCGGTCTTCGACGGCGGGCGGATCTACTGGCGCGTCGGCGATGAGCTCTATTGCATCGGCGAGAAGTAGGGACGGCTCATGGCTCTTTGCTCTTGAGTCCTGTCGGGCGGCAACGATCCCTATGCTTCGACTTACTTCCGGAACAGAAGTACATCTCCGAATTTTCCTTCGATTTGAAATTCACCGCGCGCGTTGGCGGTGAATTGTTTTTGTGAGAAGGCTTCGGTCCAGATCGAGTCTGCTGAGACGGAAAGTGTTCGCGGTCCGACGGCGCCAAGCGAAATGGCGAACCAATCGGCGCACGCCCAAGCCTGATCGGGGCCATTGGAAAAAATCGAGACGCCGGCCTCGCGGATCAATCGGCGAAGCTGCGACGCTGGCAGCCCGGGCACTGGAGCGAAGATTGCATGGCCGCGCCTCAGCAGCGCAGGTTCCAGCGAATCGACGTAGACGGCCAGGACTTCGTCGGCATTGCCTGTTGCGGTGAACTGCGGCGTAAGCTCCAAGCCTGGACCGTATGCAATACCCTCACGGGATCGCGCGAAGAGCTTTTTCGATTCGGCGCGATGCTTCACGTCAAATCCCGTCAATTCTGCAATTCCCGTAGCTCCCGCGCAGTGATGTTCATCCAGATAACCTGGACCGTACATCCACAATGTTGTGCGGCCCGCGATGACATCGCGAATCATCGTTCGTTGATCCGCGTTGAGGCAGAACGCATTCGGAAAGATGTAGAACTCGTATCCACGTGCAGCGGCGAGATCCTCGAGCAACAGTACATCGAACGGCGCGCCGGTTTTCGCGAGCTGCGCGGCTAGATCGCGGATCAGCGACTGGTAGAGCCGATTGTCCGACTCGGTATAGAGCGGGCTGCGGTAGTCGATCACCAGCGCAACCTGCGCGGTTGGCGTGCGATCGCTATTGACGGCAGCTTCGAGCAGCGCCCGTTCGCGCGCAATCTCCTTGAGGAGCGTCGGACTGCTGAACCAGCCGCCGTGCATGTCGAACCACCATTGCGGCACGCCCTGACAGATCGACGCCGCAATTTCGCGACGGTGCATCTGGATCGATTCGCTCTTGTTCGCTGCGCGCACATAAAACGTGCTGCCGGTCTGCGGTGTGAGATGCGTGTACTGATCGTTCTCGTTCCACCAGATTTTTCCGTGCAGCGCCACCGACGCCGCCGGTCCGCCCAGCAACGCGACACCATCGCCCGGACGCCGGTCAAGATACGACGACGGCCCAACGAGAAAATCGATCTCCGGCGCTTTCAGCACGGTGCTCAACGCCAGATGCCCGCTCTCCGGCCAGACATGCGGCGCGCGCGACAGGTCGAATGCGTAACCGTAAAATGCGCCACAGAGCTTCCGGCCGCCGGTCTCCGCTTTCACGGTCCGCGCACATTCCAGCAGCATCTCGGCGACAATCGCGTTGTGGAATTCTCCGTAAGCGATGGCCGCGCGCTCGACTTTCGGGTCGCGGAAGAATCCGCCCGTCGTGGTCGACCGCCGGGCCGCCAGCGCCGGAATCTCCAAAGAGACGCCCGCGCGCGCGGCGAACTCCGCAAAACGTTCGCGCTGCGGTTGGGAATAGTCCGCCGAACCACCGGAAAAAACGTTCCAGTAATACCACTCTTCTGTGCCGCCGGATTCGAGCAGATAGCCGATCACCGCATCGCCGTAGCGTGACTCGACATGGCGGATGTACTCCGAAAGAGCGCGGAGCGCATCGCGACGCCAGCGCTTCGACGAAAATGAGGGAACTGTTTCCTTCGCCGGACCCAGGCCCGGATCGATGCCGCCGAGGAACGAGAAGTTCAGCGTCTCGCGCACCGGCTGTCCACTGGCGTCGCGCATCAATTCTTCGGGATACAGTTCGTCCCACCACGTCGGCGAACCGATGTAGACGCGCAGCACGATATGCGCCGTCGGACACGACATCAGAATCAGCTCGATGCGCCGGTCGAGATCGGAAAAGTCAAAGTGGTCCGGCCCCTTCCAGACCTGCGCGCAGAAGCGGTAATAATGTTGCCCGCACGTCGTATCGATGGCGAAGAGCCGCACGCCGGCGGCGGTGAACTCATCCAGGAATTCCGATTCCACGCGCAATGTCGTGTACATCGCGCCGGCATGCGGTTCGCCGTTGACGAAAAGTGTCGGTGCACCGCGGTGTGGACGGACTTCAGCTTTAAGCATGCGGCCTCGAATGCGAGTTACTTAAGTAGTCGCCGCCGAACAGAAATCTTCGGCACTTAGTTACTAGTCCTCGCCATCTACCTTATGACCAATTGGTCATGTGCTGGGTTTTAACTACCTGGCAAATTTGCAGGAGCTCATGCACATGCTGTAGAATTCATGTTGCGCTAACGTCTCCTCATTCGACTCTATTCTGTCTACCTATATGTGGAGGATTTTTATGAAACGTGTCTCACTGATGATGCTGTCGTGCGCAATGTGTGCGGCGTTCGCCGCGGAGCCCGCGCCGGCAACACCTGCGCCCGCCGCCAAAGTCGATTTCGAAAAACTGATCGCGCAGTTGGCGTCCACCAACGCCGACGAGAGCAAGCGCGCCGCCGATGATCTGGCCGACGCGGGCGAAGCGGCGCTCAACGCGCTGCGCAAGGCCGAGACGTCACTCAACCCCGTGCTGCGCGATAAAGCGAAAGCAGTCTTGCTGCGCGTCGTCGGGCCGGCGATCGGCGGCGTCGCGGTCTCGTTTTCACTGGAGAAGAAAACGATCAAGCTGGGCGAAACCGTGAAGTTCAACCTGACGCTCTGGAACACCAGCGACAAGGACGTGAATATGTACTGGGGCTGGAAGTCGCCGAATTTCGGCGTCACCGCCGAGCCGCCCGATATGCTCGTGGTCGTCAGCGGCGAAGGCAAAAACCGCACAATCACCAGTCGCGTTTACACCGGCCAGGGTCCCGAGCGCGGCGCCGCAGACGGCCCGACCTTCAAAACGCTCGCCCCGCATTCCGGCTCGCGCGTTAAAGGAACAATCAGGTACGCCGATTCCTTCGCGCTGCTCGGCACCACCGTGGACACGCCCTGCCTGATGCTCTCCAACAACAGCGTGCTTGCGCTGAAGGACAAGCAGTCGAACAAGATTCGCCTGCGCTTCTTCGCCGAATGCACTCCCGAAGACCGCAAGTCCGAGCAGGACAAACCCGCGAAACCGGACGCCGCGTATTGGCTGGGAACCGTGGCGTCGAACGAAGTGGAGCTCACGCTGGAAGAAAAGTGAGCTCCACCTGATCAAAGCCCAATTGGTTCCGTAAAGTAAGTCTCCTTGTCTGTTCGAGCACGAGCACGTCGGCGTTCCTCGCCTTTCCACCAATACAGAATGTACCGTGCATAGTAGAGGTTCGGATCGATCGCCAGCGCGCGCCGGCAGAATTCAATTGCGCGCTCTTCAGATGGATTAGTGCCGCGCCCTGTGATGTAAGCGATGCCCAATTGTTCAAACGCCATGGAATGATAGGGATACGCCTCTGCCGCCCGCGTGAAGCAAGCGAATGCCTCTTTGAATTTCTGATCGCGCGAGAACTTCAGACCACGCTTGTGTTCGGCTTGTGCTTGCGGCCAGTAGGCCCGTGTCGCCTCGAATTCTTCGGGTGGTGGGGGTGTGTGCGCGGGATCGTGATGTTCGAATGGTGTCGACCATAACGTCTCACGCCAGTGATGGGCAAAATCAATGGCGCGCGGTTCTCGCGCAAATTTTCGGCGGAGGTCTTTCATCCGTGGGTTGATGATCTGCAAGTGTCCGAGCTCGTGCAGCAGTACATCATAGAGCATGTAGCGGCGAACGGCCAGAAAGGGCCACTGGCTACCACGTAACGCGCCAAAGGTTTCGGGTCCACTGGCATAGCGAGTAGAAGCGCAGGTCAGGCTGATGTGAGTGGCTAGCTTGCAGAGATGAATTTCAGTGCCACCGCGCCACACATAGCCAAGCAGGTTACGTGAGGAAGAGCTGTTATCGAACCAAGGGGGGTATCCATTTCGAGCAAGTAATCCTACTTTGCCATAGCTGTCGCCTCCGTTCCGCCGAGGAGATTCCGGTAGTATGTCGAGGGCGTAGACGCCGCCTGCTGCATAAGCCGGTAGAAGAGCAGCCCGCGGGTGGC
>JBBRPR010000014.1:0-181400 GCA_038227875.1 Planctomycetota bacterium | reverse complement strand
ATAATGGGCGCTAAGGGACTCGAACCCCTGACCTCGTGGGTGTGATCCACGCGCTCTAACCAGCTGAGCTAAGCGCCCTGAAGTTCCCTTAAACTATCCGCTTCGGTTCGATCAGTCAAGTTTACCCGATCTTGCACACAATAAATTCCGCACGCGGCGCCATTCTTCGCCATAATTTTGTCCCGACTGAGCTACCAGAACTAAAAGAGTTACACGCCAGCTTCCGCGATCCGGCGTATTTTTTTGAAAGATGTGCGGAGTGGTCGATGTCGTTGACAGTGAAGGGCGCGGAGTAGAATCCGTGGATTCACCGCACATAGGGGAGAGTTCCAAGCATGGCGAAGGCTGCGAAAGTCTCGAAATCCATTACGGTTCTCGCGGCGGTCGCGCATCCCGACGACATCGAATTCATGATGGCCGGCACGCTGCTGCGCCTGAAGGCCGCCGGCGCAACCATTCATATGTGGAATCTGGCCAACGGTTCCTGCGGCACCGCATCACACGATCGCACCGAAATCGTCACTCTTCGCGCGGCGGAAGCGGAAGCCGCGGCGCGCGTCGCCGGTGCCACCATGCATCCGGCTCTCGCCGACGATCTCTCCATCTTTTATGAGCCGGGATTGCTGGCGCGCGTCGCGTCGGTGATTCGCGCCGTGAAACCGAACATCGTCCTGACGCATTCGCCGCAGGATTACATGGAAGACCACCAGAACACCTGCCGGCTGCTGGTAACGGGCGCGTTTTCGAAAGGCATGAAAAACTTCCCGACCAACCCGCCGCTACCACCGTGGGACGGCAACACCGCGCTCTACCACGCGCTGCCTCACGGCTTGCGCGACGGTCTGCGGCGGCTTGTGCGCTCGGGGCAATACGTCGACATCAAGCCGGTGCTCGCCAAAAAGCGAGAGATGCTCGCGCAGCACACGTCGCAAAAAGAATGGCTCGATGTCAGCCAGGGCATGGATGCGTATTTGAAAGAGATGGAAGCGATGAGCCGCCAGGTCGGCACGCTTTCGGGGAAGTTTGAATACGCTGAAGGCTGGCGCCGCCATTCGCATCTCGGCTTTGGTCCGGCGGATTACGATCCGCTGTCGGAACTGCTCGGCCCGGCGTGCTGGACCGATCCGGAGTACGAGACGTCGCTGGGCTAATCCTTCAATTCTCCTCGTTCATCATTTAAGAAAGGTCTCCGATGCCCCGCGCACTCAGCAAGATCTCCCCCGACTGGTGGGATTACACAACGCTCGATTCCAAAATCCTGAACGACGCGGCGAAGCTAAAGGCGGCCGATCTGCTGAAGCTGTCGCGGCCGGGATTCAAGGTGGTTTTCTACGAAACGCTCGAGGACTTCTACCTCGCCGAAGCGCTCGAATACATCGAAGCCTGGCAGCAGTCGACGCCGGACAACCCGGCAGGGATCTGCGGGCCGATCGGGCCGACGGAGCAGCTCCCGCTGGTCGCGCGCATCGTCAACAGTTTAAAGCTCAATCTCCGCCACGCGCATTTCTGGGGCATGGACGAATGGGTCGAAAACGGCAAACCCGTCTCGACCACCCATCCGCTCTCCTTCGCGAAGGCCGACAAGGAAATGTGCTTCAACAAAATCGAGAAGTCGCTGCGCATCCCCGACGCGCAGCTGCATTTCCCCTCCGGCAATCTCGCCGCTTACACGAAAACCTACGACTCCGTCCGCTGCGTGGTGATGCAGGGCGGCCAGGGCGAGGTCAAGCACTGGGCGTTCAACGATCCGGTGAAGCGCAGCGGAGCCTACCGCAACGCCCCGCCGACTCCGGCCGAATACCGCAAGCTGAAGACGCGCGTCGTCGATCTCCACCCAATGACCGTGATCCAGAACGCGCGCACCTCCGGCGGCGGAAACGTGAGCATTGTGCCAACGCAGGCCGCGTCCGTGGGTCCGTTCGAAACGTGGAAGGCCGAGAAAGTCTCGATCTGGCACGCCGGCGTGCACGACAATCCCTTCGGCATGCGCCTGACGACCCTGATGATCTCCAAGAAACTCCCCGACTCCGCCGTGCCCATGTCCCTGCTCGCCGACCACCCCAACGTCCAGTTCAACTTCTTCCGCCCCGGTATCGGATCGTGCGAAGCGGAAATGCATTAACGGAGAACGGAATGACTGAGCTACAAAAACTCCCCACTTACGCGGGGAGTTTTTGTTTCCCTTCCTAACGAGCGAAGCGAAGCACCGTAACCTCAGTCCTCAGTCCTCGGCCCTCAGTCCTCAGTCCTTTCCGTTAGTCGATCTCCCCCGCGCGCAACCCCAGTGGCAACGGCGCGGGCTTCGCGCAGGTCGTTGCCAATTCCAAGTGCTTCTGAGCCGCTGACGCTTCGATGAACGACTGCATTGCGTCGAGCACATGCAGCGCCAGCTCGCCGCTGGCGCGGTGCGGGCGGTGCGTGACGATCGAGCTGGCCATGTCCGCAACGCCCAGGCCGCGGCTGTTTTCGAAGTAACCGTGCGTCAGAGCCACTTCCGACCAGGCCGCACCGCCTTCGCGGCGTACGCGCACCGGTCCGCCGAACGAATTCGGATCGGGGACGCTTAAACTTCCCGCCGTGCCGTAGATTTCGATGCGCGGCAACTCCGCGTGCCAGACATCGAAGCTCGTCAGGATCGTGCCGATCGCGCCGTTGGCGAAATCCATGATCCCGGCGATGTGCGTCGGCGTGTTGACTTTGATCTTCTGGCCGTACTTCGGCTGGCTGACAATTGTCCGTTCGGCAAACGTGGCCCGCGCCGAGCTGGTGATGCGGCGGATCGGTCCGATCAGGTTCACCAGCGCGGTGACGTAGTACGGTCCCATGTCGAACATGGGACCGGCGCCGGGCTGATAGAAGAAATCCGGATCGGGATGCCAGCTCTCGTGCCCGTGGCAGGTCATGAACGCCGTCGCGCCGATCGGTTCGCCGATCCAGCCGTCGTCGATCAGCTTGCGGCAGGTCTGAATGCCGCCGCCGAGGAACGTGTCCGGCGCGCAGCCGACGCGCAGATTTTTGGCCTTCGCCAGTTGCAGCACTTTCTGGCCTTCCTCGCGCGTGACGGCCAGAGGCTTTTCGCCGTAGGTGTGCTTGCCGGCCTCCAGCGTCTGGATCGCGATTTCCGCGTGCGTCCGTGGGATGGTCAGATTGATCACGATCTCGATTTCCGGAATCGCCAAGAGTTCCTTGACCGAGCAGGCCTTTGGGATGTTGAACTCCGTGGCCTTGGCCTTTGCGCGCTCAACGTCCAGATCCGCGCAGGCGACGACTTCCAGATTATGGAAGCGCTGGCCGGACTGGAGATAAACGCCGCTGATGTTGCCACAACCGATCACGCCGATCTTCGTTCGTTTCATGAAAATGGAGGCTCCACAGTTGATGTGCAGGGTTTGAGGACAGATTTAGAGATAGCAGAGCCGCCACGCTTGAAAAGTTGAGATTCTGCACTCGTGCCCTTAGCGAAACAGGAAGATCGCGATTTCTGACTACATTTCGAAAGATGTGGAACACCTTCATGCTGGGTAGTAGCATGTTTTTACATTCGAGACGCAAAAAATGCGAGACGTGCACTGCCGCCGTCCATATAATGTGTCCTTTGCGCATAGTGTTTGAAACGCTCGCTGGCGTGGCGCGTCCAACAACGGTGACTGGCTGGGTACTCGACGCATGGCGAAGTTGAAGATCCGCGACGAAAACGGAAAAGAGCGGCTGCACGAACTGATCGACGATGTCACATCGATCGGGCGCGCCTCGTCCAACACCATCCAGATTACCGACGAAAAAGGCAGCCGGCAGCATTTCCGCGTGGAAAAGCAGAACGGTGTCTTCGTTGTCGTCGACCTAGGCTCAACTAACGGCACCAAGCTCAACGGCACCAAGATCGCTGGCACCATCGCGCTGAAACCCGGCGATAAACTCAGCGTCGGCAAGACCACTTTCACGTTTGAAGACGCCTCCGCGCCCCAGCCCAAGGCCGAAGTGCCCGAAGATTTCAGCGGCGGCGAAACCGTCGAGATGGATGCCGTAAAGCCCAAGGACGTCAAAGTTCCCGTGGCCGTCGCGGAGGAAGAAGACAAGGACGCCCCGAAGTACGTCCTGAAGATGCTCGAAGGCAAGACTCCAGGCAAAGTCTACGAACTGGGCGTCGACGCGCTGACTATCGGCCGGCACAACAGCAACACGATCCAGATCATCGACGACGCGGCATCGAATTATCACGCCGAGATCGGCCGCGAACCCATCGGCTACGTGCTGACCGACCTGGGCTCGACCAACGGCACGCGCGTGAAGATGAAGAACAAGAACGATTTCGAAAAGATCATCAAAACGCCGCTCTCCGTGGGTATGCAGATCCGCGTCGGCAAGACGCTGCTGGAATTCGATAATCTCGGCAAGCCCGTGGAAGACGAAGCGCTCTTCGGCACTGTCGCGCTCGATCCGCAGAAGCTCGAAGAAGTCCTCGCCAATCCCGGCAAGCCCGCGACCATGGGTGGAGGCAGTGGCGGTGGGGGCAGCAAGAAGCTCGTAATCGTTGCTGCCGCTGTCGTGCTGCTCGGCGGACTGGCGCTCGCTGCGATTTTGAAACCGCCCGTCAAACCGCCTCCACTGCCGCCTCCGACGGACACCGCGGTATCAACCAAGACCGGCGTGCCCAATGGCGATTTTGAACTCGGCCCCGACGAGCAGGGAATCCCGCGCGAATTCACGCCCAAGAAAGCCGCGCCGAACATTCGCGTCGAAGTCGTCGCAGACGCGCAGTGGCCCGCCGGTCAGGGCAAGTACGGCGTTCAGATCGGCAAGGCAGGCGCGCGGTCGCCGTCGAAAGCAACTATTCTTGAAACTCGGGAAGTCTTCAACGTCGATCCGTCGAAAGTCTACGATTACAGCGCCTCCATGAAGAACGAAGGCGACGGTCTTTTCGGTATGTACGTCCGTTGGATTGGCGGCGAACGAACCTTCAGCGAATACCCCGTCGTATTGCAGAACACCCAACCGTGGGCCGATAAGCGCACGAAGCTCACTCCCCCGCCCTGGTCCACCAAGGCCTGCGTCGGCGTCTTTGTCCAGGGCACCGAAGGCAAAGCGTCGTTCGATTCGCTCGACCTTAAAATCAGCAAGGACAATCCCGCGTCGTCGCCCACGGTCTCATTCGGCGGCGTGACGATCGCCTTCGAAGGTTCGAAAGGCAATTTCACCGGCCTGGCCAACGGCAATCTGGTCCTCGAAGACGGCACGCTGATGCTGGTCAACGCCGACGGCTCGCTCTACTCCGACGTCAGCACGGCCTTTAACGCCAGCTCCACGCGCGACGGCGACAAAGTCTCCTTCGCCGGCGGCATTACTGACTTCGCGCTCCAGCAGCTGCGTGAATACAAGATGGAAGCCAGTCCCGGCGCGGCCGGAGTGGATTTGCGCGCCGTGGTCAATGCCGGAGCCGACAGCGGCTGCTCGCCGCAGATCGTCTTCTCACTCGTAGGCAAGATCGCTTCAGGAGAAATTGAAGTCAGCAAAGCTGACAATTCCGAACGCATCGGTTCGACGGAAAACAAGAATTTCACCGGCGTGCGCGAAGTACTCTTCAACTTCGGCAAGACACCGCAGCTGGATCTGGCGCTGCCCAACGGCGCCGAAGTCGACATCAAGCATCAGGGCAGCCGGTGCCAGGTCACCATCAAGTTCGCCAGCGAGCTGGCCTTCTCCTTCGCGCCGGAAAGCACCGGCCAGAAGAACGCCATGCAGGACGCTTCCAACGCGCTGAAAAAATCGCTCACCAACAAGCAGTGGGGCGATGCTGAAGCGAAGATGAAGACGCTGCGCGATAAGTTCGGCGATCGCTTCCCGCAGGCCAAGGAAGACGTCGCCGACGCCCAGCACAAGCTCGACGATGGCTGGCGTGAGTCGAAGGAAGAAATCGAACGCATGCTCCAGACGCTCAAAGAAATGAAGAACACCGATGCCGCCGACGCAGCCAAGAAGTGCGTCGACCGGCACAAAGCCACGTGGACCGGCAGCGAGCATCTTCCCGAACTCGACGGCTACCTCGCCACCATCAAGTCCGTCACCAACGAAGGGGACGCCGCCAAAAACGAAGAAGAAGCCGGCCGGCTGCTGGCCAAAGCGCAGACGATGTTCGACAACAAGATCTACACCGTGGCCAAGTCGGTGCTGGAAGTGAAGATCATCAACGACCCGGTGCTCTCCAAGACCAAGACCGCCGCACAAGCCAAGGTGCTCTGGCAGAAATGCATCGACGCCGCCACCCGCGCCGAAGAATTGAACAACACCGAAAACCGGCTGTTTAAAGAAATCGAAAATTGGGAAAAGAGCGGCAACATCAAAAAATGTATCGACATCCTCGAAAAGGACCCCGCCTTTCAAAAGGACAAGGCCGAACTGCCAAAGCTCCGGGAAAAGCTCGAGTCACTAAAGGCAAAGTTGGACAAGTAAATGAAGCATGACGTTGAGACGGGCGCCGGACGTCACGAGCGATTCGTCTTTCGATATCCCGCCGCCGCATAGTACCGTTCCTTCGCGCGCAAATACGATGGCTCGCCGAAGATCCGGCGGTTGAGGTTCTGCGCGCCACGTAAAAAGACGCGCTTCAGCCCTTTTAATCCGTAAACGCTGCCATGATAAAACCCGGCATGGGCGCGGACGATCGAAGTGGCTTCGCGGGTGGCGCTCCACAGATGCAACTCCGCCGCACCGCCGCTGCTGAAGTACTGCAGCACGCGGCCGTCGAGCACCTTCGCGAACTTCACCCCGTTGTGGAGCATGCGCAGCGCGAAATCCAGGTCGGCGGAGTAACGAAACCGGGTGTCATACAATCCCAGCCGCTCGTACACGCTCCGCGCAATGAAAATCGCGTGGCCAATCGTCATGCCGAGATGAAGCTCGGTACTGGCGGAGATCGCTTTCTCCATGCCGATATCCTGCACCCTAAACATGTAGTCGCCGTACGCCACATCGCAGTTCGTGGCAGCGATGGTCGCGGCGACGCTCTCCAGCGCTTCCGGCGCGTAGAAATCGTCGGAATTCAAGATTGCAATGTACTGGCCCCGACTCGCCGCCACACCCCGGTTCATCGCGTCGAAGATGCCGCTGTCTGGTTCGCTGCTCCAGAATGCGATGCGTTTCTCGTTAGCGCGGATCACGTCCAGCGTGCCATCGGTCGATCCCCCGTCGACAATCACGTGCTCCACGTTGCGGAACGATTGCCCGGCGACGCTGTCGATCGTGCGCTGCAGCGATTCTTTGCGGTTGAGGACAGCGGTGACGATGCTCAGCAGCGGTTTTTCAGGCTGGCGCGTTCCGCCGCGCAGCGCACCGGCGGCGGGCACGCGCTGGGTGTAGTCAGTGAGCGTGGGGGAATTCATGCGTCTGCGGCTTGGCTCTCGGGGATTTCAGCACCAGCACCGCGCCGAAAAAATGCGTGATCAGGTAATCGAGCACGCTGCCTTCGCACGCTTCCAGCAGCGCCCCGGCCTTCCGCCGCATCGCGCTGGGGTTCGCGGCCATCAGATCGATCTTGGCGCGGATGTACGCATGAGTATCGAACTGCCAGCCTTCGAAATAGTATTCGGACAGTTCCTGAATTTCGTTCATGAAGCGATAGTAGCAAATTTTTCGCAGCGTTTCATCCCAATGCACGGCCGTTTCGTGCGCGGAGAGATCCTTCCAGCGCGGCCGCAACCCCAGCGCATAAAAACACTGCAGGTACGCAATGCGCACGCGCCCCGGCGGCAGCCAGTGCGCGAACGGAATTCTGGCGTGCAGTTCCACCGGGTACGTCGCGAGCGGAAACAGCGTGATCACCACACCGCCGGGCCGCAACACGCGCGCGCATTCCGCGTAGACGCAGTCGAGAAACTTCACGTGCTCGAACACCTGGTTGGCGTAGATCACATCGAACGACGCGTTGGGAAATGGAATCGTGCGCTCGTCCGGCGCGATTCGGATGCGGTCTTCGAACGTATCGCCAAAATGCGCGCCGAGCCGCGTCTTCAAGACCTCTTTGCGTTCCGAGAGATCGTACCCGTGCAGCGCATAGCCGTATTCGACCAACTGCGCCATGACCATCCCCTCGCCGCAGCCCAAGTCGAGCACGTCGAGTTTCCGGCCGGGCGTGGCGTCAGCGAGTTCATTGAGCTTGCGGGCGATATAGAGGGTGGTCGCGGAATTCCAGGGCTTGTCTGTGGCGCTGATCATACGGCCCGCGCAGATAAGACGGAGTAAAAAATGGGTGCGGGCACAGCGGCCCGCACCACTCTTTCACAGAATTTAATTACCCGCTGCAGCCGGTGCGGCCGCGGTGGCATTGCCTGTGCCCACGGCGCCGGAGTCCGCATCTTTCAACACCTTCACCAGCCGTTCCTTCGGCAGTGTGCGCGCCCAGACTGAGAAATCCTCGCCGCTGCTCTTCTCGGATGCCGCGTCGATCTTGCGGTCTTCGTAGTACGCATTGACCAGGCCGTCGATCACCCGCGGCAGACTGTCGGGGTTGATTCCGGCCGCGACCATCTTGCCGACGTGCCCGCTGCCTTCCAGCGTGCCGCCAAGGTACAGCGAAAACACGCCGATCTTCTGCCAGCCGCCCGGTCGCGTTGCGCCCATGAAGCCGATCGCCGCCGAGCTGTTCTGGCCGCAGTTGTTCGGGCAGCCAGAGAAGTGGATCGTCAGCCCCTTCGGCACGCCACGGACATCGGAGTAGATCTTCTGCGTTACAACCTTGGCCGGTTGCTTGGTGTAGAAGACCGCCTTGACGCATTCGTCCATGCCCACGCACGCAACCACATTCGGCGCGCGGTCGGTGTCCTGCAGCGTCCAGCCGTAGTATTCCACCAGCGGCTTGACTTCCTTCGCTGCCGCTTCGGAGAGATTCTGAATGTGGAAATTCTGCGTCTGCGTGATGCGGACCTGAGCGTTGTGCTTGCGGCAGAAGTTCACCAGCGAGAGCACGTCTTCCGCGCGCGGATCGCCCAGCGGCACCATCACTTCAACGCCGTACTGGCCGGTCTTCTTCTGCTTATAGAAAGGTGCCGGCACGTTGGCCTGCCACACTTCCGTCGCCTGCGGCTTCAGATCGAACTGGACGCGGCCGAGCTTTTCCAGCGCTTCCTGGAAATGTTCCTGCCAGACCTGCTTGTACTTTTCCAGGCCCCATTTCTTGAGCACGAACTTCAGGCGCGCGGTCGTGCGGCTGTCGCGGTTGCCGTACAGGCGATAAGTCTCAACGGTCGCCGCGCAGGCCGCGGGCACTTCCGCCGCAGGAATGTAGTCCAACAATTTCTGCGCGAGGAGTGGCTGAGCCCCCAGCCCACCGCCGACCCAGAATTCAAAGCCCGGGCCTTCGGCCGCGACGCGCGCGGCATTCTTCGACGGGAACAGACCGATGTCGTTGATCGAATACTGCCCCTGGTGGCGCAGACAACCCGAGAGCGCGATCTTGAATTTGCGCGGCAGATTCAACACAGTGTCATCGGTGATGAAGTGATCGTAGAGGTGCTTGCGCAGCGGTTCAACGTTGTACACCTCGTGCTGGCAGACGCCCGCGCACGGCACGCCGACAATGTTGCGGACCGTGTCGCCGCACGCGCCGCGCGTGGTCAGGCCGACGGCCTTCAGCTGGGCCAGCAGATCCGGCGCAGTGCTGATCAGGACGTTGTGGAGTTCAATGTCCTGGCGCGTGGTCAGATGATCGATGCCGTTGCCGAGCGTCAGCGCCATGCGCGAGACGGCAGCGAGTTGATCAAGGGAAATCAATCCCCCGGAAATCTTGACGCGCACCATGAAGTACGGCGCCTGGCGCTGCTTGTAAAAGCCCACCCACTTCAGGCGCGCAAACTCATCCTTCGGAATCTTCTCGAAGGGCATTGCGGCCAAAGCATTAATGTCGGGGATGATGCGGGTACGTTTTACTTCTTCTTCGTGACTGGCCATGTGATCCTCATGTCGAAATTGGAACTGCAAAGTGCATTCAGACTACCATGAACGCGGTCGGTTGCCAAAGCGCAGTTCGGCGCATTTGCGACCCGCACAGTCGGGCGAGGCGAATTCAAAAAAGCACGCGCTGGGACTGTTTTTGGGCTAAGACGCTTGTTTTCCCCGGGGACCAATTGGTCCCCGGGTCCTACAGGTACAACACTACTATTAGTAGTGGTTCAGGCAAATTTGCCTGGAGGTTGGGTTAAATTCGCCCGTCATTTCTTCAGATAGCGCTGCAAATATTCCAAGCTCAACGTCGCAATCACCGCCACCGAATTGTTGATGAAGTGCAGCGTCATGCTCGAGACCAGCCGCCCGGTCTTGTCGTAGAGCCACGTCAGCATCATGCCCAGAAAGAAAATGCCCAGCCAGTCGCCCACCGGATGCAGCGTCGCGAACACCAGCGCCGCGGCGGCCCCGCCAAGCCACGGGCCGACGTAGCGGCGCAGGCCGTTGTAGAGCACACCGCGGAAAATGAGTTCTTCGAAGAACGCCGCACCAATCGTGGCGGACAGCACAAACACAACCAACTCCCACGGCTGCAGTTGTTCCCGCAGCGCCAACAAGAGCGGGTGCGGTTTGGGGTTGTAGCCGAAGTACTCCGCCAGTTCGTGGCCCAGCGGCACGAAGAAAAGATTCCCAAGTAAAAAGAACACGGGATAACAGGCCGCGCCCAGCACGATGTCGTTGAGCACCGAACGTTCCGTGTTCACCAGTTTCCAGAACGGCCACACGCCCATCGAACCATGCGGCCCGCCCACGCGCTGTCGCGCCAGCCAGATCGCCAGAAAGACCACGGCCAGAAAAATGGCATCGCCGAGGATCATCTCCGCGGCGAGAATCGCTTTCTCACTTCCCGCCGCCAGTAGTGGAATTTTGGCGCGTTGCGCGATCACTACCAGCAGCAACGCCACCGCCCGCGACGAAGCCAATAGCGCCAGCAGATCCAGGATCTTCAACGCCGGCAGCGGCCGCGGCGTGTACTGCTTGAACCAGCGCCGTGCGTCGGGCGTAAAAATATACATCAGCACCAGCCCGACCAGGCAGATCACACCGAGGTTCGGCCACGTCACGCGCATCGGTTTTTCCATGCCTGGAAAAAGCGGCGTCACGGGCGAATCCGGAACCACCGGCCGAATAGTCGTGGGCTTCACAAGCAACGGTCCGAGTGCCAGCATCATCGCCAGCGCCACCACGATTACCCCAAGAGGCGCAAGGTTGCTCAACAGCCACTGTTCGTACTGGGAACTCAGCGTGGGAGGCGGCGCGAGCGGAGGGCGAACTTCAATCGGGACGTCAGGAACCGATGCAGGAACTGCACTGTCACCCTGAGCAGGATTGACCCCGGTGGAAGGGGGCGGAGACACCTCAGATGGAGCAGGTCCGATGGGCGGCTCAGGCGGTCGCTCCGATGGCGGCGGTTCGGGTGGAACTGGGTCCATGCGCTGCTCTATGACTCGGCTGCTTGAGAGAAGACATTAAAATCCGGGCACAAGAAGTGCATCTGGATAGTGTGCCTAGTAGACTCATAGCCTAGCATGGTCGCAGGTGAACGACAAACAGACACTCAGTGACGTGTAAGTGTACACGGAGGATTCCGTCGTGAAAATCGTGCGCCGCGTACTACCCCTACTAGTGGCAATCCTCTCCCTCCGGTGCACCTTTGCCGCGGACGTCAGTGCTCTGGTCGACGATCTCACCGATGACAAAAAGCGCGCCACAGCCATCGCGGAACTGTTAAAGCTCGGCGCAGCCGCCGAACCTGATCTCAAGAAGATCGAACTCGATAAAAAAATGGACGAGCGCCAGTTGGTCATCGTGCGCCGACTGCTCGGCAACATCCTGATCAACACGACACAATTGAAGCCCCTCGACACGTCCAAGCTGGCACCGTTTGGGTCCGACAAAGAGAAGAACATCGAAGGCGACAAGACGATCCTGATCGACCCGAATCCCGAAACGCGCCCCAAGAACAAGCTAATTGTCCTCAGCGCTGAATTCGCGCTCGAACAAGGCCCGCTCGAGTACCTCGTCGTCAGCAAGGGCCCCAACGCCAAGCTGCATGAGACGGTCATCGCCATCGACGCCCGGCCCCACGATCTCTGTTACGCGTTGCTGGCCTGCGAGTATGTCTACGCCGGAGAACTGGACGACCAGGGCGCCGTCACTCTGCCCAAGGACGCCGGCGTGCTGATGTCGGTGGAATTCGAGTGGGAAACGCCCAACGAAAAAACCGGCGAGCCGGTGCCGGAAGCGAAGGCCGGCGAGCCTCAGCCGCTGGATCCGAAGCCTGAAACCAAGCCCGACGAAAAGCCCAACCCCAACAAGCGCCTGGTCCGCGTGCCCGTCGAATTCTTCGCCTTCAACCTCCAGACCGAGCGTGAGATGAAGCGGGTGCCGTTTGCCTTCACCGGCTCCAAGTTCGATAAGGACCCGCAGACGGGCAAGATGATTTTCATCGCCGATTTCGAGAAGTCGATCGCCGCCGTCCGTCTCGACCCGATCGCGATTCTCAATTCACCGCTCAACACCCGCAACATCAATCCGCTCCACGCCAACGGTTACGCCGTCAACTGGCGCTGCGTTCCCAAACGCCACACGCCCTGCAAACTGATCTTCGAACCCTACACCGGCCCGCTGCTGACCGATGCCGACCTGACCGACACCGGCGACCACAAGGGCGAAGGCATCAAAACCGACTGGGCGCCAAAAAAGTAGTCCTACGGGAAAGACTTACCTTGACTGAAACCACCAGCGCCCGCCGCCATCCGCTATTCAATGGGTGGATGGCCTTGGGCGTCGGAGCCGCGTTTCTATTCGGCGTCAGTATCGACTACATCTTCGCACGCATCTACAACACCGGCGCGCCGCTGCGCTCGTACCATCTCATCGCCGGATCGCTTGCCGTCGACTTCGCGGGGCTCGCCGTGCTGCTGGCGCTGCTGCCCGGTCGTGAGCAATTCGCACGCCGCCTGCCGTGGCTGACCGCCTGGGGACAAGCCGAACTGCTCGGCACCGCCGCGTTCGCCGGCATGGCCGTGGCGCCCGTTCACGCCGAACCGGCGCGCACGTTTGTGGCGTTGGCCGTCCTGTTTACGGCGCAGGCTGCGCTGGCGACCGCGCTGCACGCGCTGCTCACGACGATCCTTTTTCCCCGAGAGCTGATCGCACGCCAGCTGCTACTGCTTTTCATGAGCGCCCTGATCACGACGCTCTTCTGGACACGCGGCGTAATCCGCGGCTGCGAACAGTCGTCGCAAACCGACGGCGCCCACCGCGCAGAAGTCGTCGCCGACGGCGTGATGAAACTCAGTCCGCCGACCGCCGTCTGCGCCGCGTGGTACGTGGAAAGCAACGCTGGCATTCATCAGACGCCGGGACTGTTCGACCTGGTCCACAGTCCGCTCACCTACGGCGAATGGCTGGGCGTCACCGGCAAACAAGTCGCGTACCCCGATATCCTTCCGCCCGCGCTGCGTTCCAACTCGCTCGAATACGAACACGAAAACACTGGTCTCGCCGCGGCACTGCTGGCCTGGTCGCTTCCGTTGATCGTGCTCTGCGACATCCTGCTTCGGAAGCGCCAGCGGCATCCCACGTCGCTTTAACAAGACCGTCGCCATTTATTTCACGTCGAACTTCACCGGCTGAATCGAAGCCGCGTCCGCGGGGCTGTAGTACTCGTACACGCGGCCCGGCTGCGCGGTCAGCGTGCCGCCGGCGGTCGGCGTGAAGCGCACCGACAGCAGCGTCTTGCTGCCCTCGTTCAGATCCGGCAGATAAAGGTGGAGGCTGCGCCCCGAGAGTTCCCAGCGCGTGATCACTCCGCGCGTTTTGAGCGCATCGAGATCGGTGCTGTTGGGCTGGAAACCGGCGGCCAGGCCCCATTCGATCATCGGCACTTCGGCGCGGCGGCCTTTCACAGTCAGGTTCAGCGTGCCGAGCACACTCTGATTTTTCGCGACGTTCATCACGTCGTACGTGGTGAGTGCGGAGAACGGACTGGATAGCGAAGATTTCGGAGCGTGCTGTTGCCACGGCACCCACGCGCTGCCGGTCACGCGCGCGACCAGCGCGCCGCCGCTGACCTGCACGCGCAGCTTCGATTTTCCTTTCGGCAGCGTCAGCGGGATCGAGACGGGAAGCCCGGTCTCTTCGGCCTTCAGGTCGATGACCGGCAGCGCGTCGCCGTTGAGTTCTGCGACGATCCGCAGCGCACCACTCTGCTGCGTGCGGCTCGCGGCGCATTCCAGCGCTTTCAACGCGAGCACCGTGGCGTGCGTGGACGACCACGCGCCGCGCCCTTGCAATCCGGCGAGGAGTTTCTGAGCCGCGTCGATCTCCTGTCCGGTCTGCAGCAAGGCGAGCGCTCCGAGTGCCGAGGCTTCCGTCGACGCGGTGCGGCCGTAGCCCCAGGCGAGCGTCGATTTCGCGGGCAGCGTCGCCTGCTTGCCGTCGGGGGTGAGCTCAAATAGGCGCGGCAGATTGGACGCGAGCTGGCTGGCCGTCGCGCGATCGGACTGCAACAGCGCATTGGCGCAGAGCGCGCAGAGATACGGATCGCCGCGGATTTCGTCGCGGTGATTGGCGAGGTAGCGGATGCTCTCCGCGGGCGCAAATGCGCCGAGCGCGTGGACGACATACGCCGTCGCCGCCAGCCCGCGATCGCTCGCCTCATGTCCGTGGTATTCGTCGACATCGAACGAGCCATCGTTGCGCATCTTTCCGATCAGGTATCCGCGCATCCGTTCCAGCAGCGCCGGATCGACCGGGAAGACCGCCGACATGTCGTTGAATTCCTGCAGTCCATAGGCCGTCAGCCAGGTGCTCGCCGGCGCCTGCCCGAACAGCGAGAAGCTGCCGCTGGGGCCGTTGACTTCGAACGTCAGCAATCGCTGATAACCCTGCTCGATAAATTGTTTCGCGCGCGCCAGCGCCTGCGGGTTGTTGACTTCATGGGCTTTCAGGTAGCGCAGGATCATGATGTTCGGATAGGTGCTCGACGACGTCTGCTCGAAGCAGCCGTGCGGTTCCTGAAGCATCGAGTCGAGGCCCTCGATCATCTGCGTCAGCGGACCGCGATGGAGGTTGAGAGTCGCGCGCACGGTGCCGGGGATTGCGTTGTCGGGCACTTCAAGCTCGAGGGTGCCGTTTTCGGCGATCGGGCCCGAGGCCGAGAACGCGACCGCTTCGCCGTCGGGAATCACCGTCAGCGTCCGCTCAATGGCGTCCTGATCTTCAGCGGGCGCATTCTGCGGCCGGGCCGTGACGCGGAACCGCGCCGTTCCTGATGATGTAAAGCGGATCGTGAACTCCGCCGCCGCGGAGGCATCGGGTCCGACCATCAGTTCTCGCGTCAGTCCATCGGTGCTCACCGCTCCGGTGACATCGAATGCCAGGTCGACACGCTGTGCGGTCCCGGTGTGATTGCTGACGACCGCCGGCACGCGCAGGACGTCGCCGGCCGTGACGCTGGCGGGGAGAATCAGATCGACGGAGAACGGTTGCGTGACGATGAGCTGCGACTGCGTCTGCGCGACGCCGCCGGACTGTGCGACGGCATCCGTCTGCACGCGCCAGCGGGTGAGCGAATCGGCGACACCGAGCTCGAACGACGCGTTGCCGTTTTCGTCGGTGATAATCTCGGGAGCGAAGATCATCGTCTCGGGGAAGTTCCAGCGTACATGAGGGGCCGATGTGTGAGAGTACGATATGAGAAGAGGACGACTGGATAACAGTGCAGTCTCTTCCTCAAAGGCCTCCGCTTTCGCAGCCACTACAAATCCGCGGCCGTTAGCCGCGGCTTTCTCCCGCGCCCGGCCCAGCGTTGGAAGAATTAACGCAGCGAAGAAGAAGAGTCCGGCACACGCTATGCCGATACGGACCAGGTTCCCCGGTACTGATTGCGTCAATTGCGCGATGACGACTGGCAGGGCGCCAAAGAGAATGAAAAGAAGCACCTCTCCGTCCTGGTTGCGCGATTGTGCCGCGAGGCAGGCCGCGGCCAGCAGGTAGCAGTCGGATAGCACCGTGACGGTAATGACCTTCAGCGCCGACGCATTGGGGGTAAGGGCAATTCCATGCCAGATCAGCACGGCGTGGGACACGACCAGACTGGCGGCCATTAAAGTGACAAACAAGCCGGGTCTGTGGAACGGAGCGACGAGCAGAATTCCCAGTGCGGCAACCAAGGTAATTGCCGTGACCCAGCCGATAAAGTTTCCGGTGAGTGCGAGGTTTCGCGGCCGAAAAGATATGTTGGTGCTCAGTTCCCAAATGAGAAGCAGCGTGAATACGAACACGGCACTGACACCGCCGAGTGCCCACGCGCATTGTTTCAGCAGGTCGTTCGTTTGCTTTCTCTCGTGGCGTACCATCTCCAGTTTTGCCGCGGAGTGATCGATGAATTCTTCTGAATCGTTACGCTCAGAATTCGGTGATGGCAACTTCGGCGCGACATGCGCCAGCGCCGCGAGCGCTGCCGGCGAATCGCCTTGCGCGGGGCCGAAGTCGCGGACGTCCAGCGGCAAATCCGGCTGCGACAGCGCGCCGGATTCGTCGCTCAGCAGCGCCTGCGCCAGGCCGGGGTTCTCGCCGGTCAGCGTTAGCAGCGCTTCGTCAACCGCGAGCACCGAGACGGCGCTCGCCAAGCCTTTGCCCGACGCATCGGTGACGTTGAAATTCAAGCGCGCGCGCTGACCCGGCTTGTACGACGCGCGATCGGCCGACGCGACCACGCGCACGTTGCTGCTGTTGGTCACGAGCAACGAACGGCGATCCGTCCACGCATCAGCCCCCACGGTCATCACGGTGTCGAGCGAATACAACCCCGCGCTGCCTTCGGGAATTTGGAATTGCACAGACGTCGATACCCCGCTGAGTTTCACGCCTTTACTGAAGACCGTGCTGCCACCCTTGCGCAGGGAGACCAGCGCCACGCCATTGGAAGTGGGCGTCGCGCCGCCGCAGAGCAGCGTGGCCGTCAGCGTCTGGCCGCCCTGAGCAATCGCGCGATCGGTGCGCAGCAGCAGGCGTCCGTCTTTCTCGGCGCGAATGGGCAGTGACACGCGCCTCGAGACGCCGGTCGCGCGGTCGGTGATCTCGATCACCTCCGCCGGCCGCTCGGGATTTTCCACTGTCAGCGCCGCCACACCGGCCGCGTCGGTATCGAGCTCCTGGACTTCGGCGCCGCGATGGACGATCAGGTGCGACGTCATGCCACGCCCATCCGGGCTGCGCGCGAGAAGGTAAACGCGGTTGGCGACGCCAGGCACCAGTTCCCGCGCTTCGGGAATCGCACTGAGCACCAGTTCACCGCCTGCGATGGAAATCGGCTTCTTGCATTCAACGACGCGGCCGCCGCCATCGGTGACTTTGGAATGCAGGATCAGCGCGAAGCGATCGCTGTCATCGCTGCTGCTCCACGGCAACGAAAACGCAGCGCGGCCGTCTTGCGCGGGATTCAAATGCTGCTGGCTCACGACCTGGCCTGTCGCGGTGGTTAGCGTCAGATCGCTCGTGGCATCGGAGATGCGCTGGCCGTCAAATGTGTGGACGTCGAGCGTGCCGTTGATCGTCTCATTCTTCTTGAACCACGCTTTCGCAGGGGCGATCACAGTCTGGTACGCCGGCAGCGCGTACTGCTTCACGTTCACTTCGCGCTCGGCCGCGAGCCCTTCCGAGATTGCCGTGAGTTTGTACGCGCCTTCCGGAGCGGCGGTGTCGAGCCGGAATTCCGCCCAGGCGAGTCCGAAATTAGACGTGCGCGTTTCGACACGATTGATGCGGTTGCCGCGCGGATCGAGAATGTCGAACGTAATCGGCGTGTTGCGGACCGGCGTCTGGCCGGCCGACGACAAGGCCAGTGCGCGGACGTGAAGCGTCTCGCCCGGCCGCGCCTGGGTACGATCCGGTGCGAGCGCCAGGCGATTGGAGGCGGCAATGGTGACCGGGTGTTCGACGCGGTCGAGTTCCGTGCCCAGGCCCGATCGCGCCAAGATCTGCAGAATGTACTTTCCCGCGGGAACTGCCGGCACGCGCCAGTTCGTCGCGGCAAGAGTCCCCGTCTCATCGGTCGATGCCGTGCCGATGGGGATTACTTTGCTTTTGTCCCGTTCGTCGTAAAGCTGCGCCGTTACGGACGCTGACGCCGGCACACCGCTGGCCGCATCGCGAATCTGCAGCGACGGCGCAAACGGCCCACCAGACGCCAATTCGCTCTCCGTGCGCCAGTAAATTGCCGGCGCCGACACGGAACTCGCCGCGTTGCTCCAGGCGAGAATTCCGAGCGTGATCAAGCTCACCACGAACAGCGCCGCGAAAACGCGGACCGTTTTCGTAAACAGCGGCGAGGCGACCGGCGCTGCGACGCGATCCCGTTTGACGGCCGCGCGTGAGACAGTGGCTTTCGCCGCAGTTTCGGCCGCGCGTGGCTTGCCGTCGTTGCGCAACGATTCCAGCGTCCGTTCGGCTAGCGTCGCCGGCGCGGTGCCGGCGTGCGCGTCGCGCTTGAGGCCGTTGAGCATCGTCTTGGCTTCCAGACGCGCGGCCTGCCATTCGGGGCTGGTCTCGATACGCCCGCGAATCAGCGCTTCCTGCTCGGGTTCCAGCGCGCCAAGGTAATACGCCAACATCGTCTCGCGGCGACGCTCATTCTCGGACGTGGGTTCAGGTGGAATCATTTCTTCGTTCATAGCGCAAGATCCTTTGCAGAAATGTTCGACGCGCCGCTCAGGTAGCGCTCCAGGGCCGGCTTCATGCGGCGGAGCGCGTACAGCATGCGAGACTTGGCGGTCGGAATGGGAATGTCGACAATGCGGGCAATCTCAGGAAAACTCAGATCTTCGAAGACGCGAAGCACGACGACTTCGCGCTCGCTCTCCGGCAGTGCCACCAGCGCCGCGCGGATGTGGCGTTGCGTTTCAGAAGTCTCGTACGCATCGTCCGGCCGGGGCCCGGAGGCGCGCAGAGCCGGATTCGTTTGCGATTGCAGCGCCGCCGTCTCCAGCGGTACCGACGGCCGCTGCCGGGAGCGCTGATCGCGCAGCGCATTCAGCGCAATACGGTAGAGGTACGGTTTGAGCGCCTGATCGGACCGGTAGGTCGATCGCGAGCGATGGAGCCGCAGGAAACTTTCCTGAAAGACGTCCTCAGCCAGTTGCGCATCATTGGTCAGGTGGAGCAGAAATCGAAATAATGGGCGTTCATAACGCCCCACGAGTTCGGTCATGGCCGTATCCCCGCCGCTTAAGAATAGTTCTTCATCGGTCTTCAATGCCGTACTCCAGGAACCGTGAAGCTATTACTGGGCAGGTGGGTGAATGGATTTAAGAATCTGTGCAAATTTTGAAAAATATGCGTGCAGCTGCAACCACTATAAAAACTTTCCGACGATCAAAATGGGCATACCCGGGAGCCGAACTACTTCTTTTCCGGCTCCGGCGAGGCCTGGAATCCCGGCTTCAACTTGTCTTCCATCGCCTGTTCGAGCTGATCGTTGGGAATACCCGTGAGCACCGGCAGGGCTTCCAGTGCCGGCTTATTCTTCATTGCCGTCACGTAGGCCTGCAGAATTTCCTTTTTCAAACGGCCCTTGTCGCCCAGCACGCTGGTCAGCAGCCACGCCTGCAGGTAGTTCTTGGTCGAGCGTTCCAGATTGGCGATTTCATGAACCTGGTAGTCGGCCGCGCCGCCGGAGACGAGCTTTTCGAGCGGAAGGAGCGATTCGGCGTTGCGGAATTTTCGCAGGATCGCCATCTTTTCGCGCACGTCCTGCCCAAGGATAAAGTGCCCATTCTCCAGGCGCGCTGCTTCGAAATACTGCGCCAGTCCCTCGTTGAGCCAACGCGGCACGGTCAGGGCTTCTTCCGATTCGAACAGGAAGTTGTGCAGAAACGCGTGGAATCCCTCGTGGTACATGGTCGACAGCATCTGCTGGGTCACTTCGCCAAATACGACGTCGTTGTGCCGGTTGCACTGGAAGATCAGGTCCTGGATTTCGTTGACGTGCTTTTCCTTCGCACCCACGTCCAGCATCCATTCGCGTTCCTGCTGCTTGATGTTCTCCATCGCCGCCTGCCCGGCCGCCGTGGCGCCCTTTCCTCCCGCATTGACCTGGTCATAAGCTTTGGAGACCTGGGCACGCACGTCCGCGCGGGCTTCTTCAACACGGATCTTCCAATCGTGGAGTTCGATTTCGAGCTTTTTGTGGCGCTCCCGGATTTCGGCAATCTGCATTTCGTATTTTTTGACATCGCATCCCGCCAGGACTTGCCTGTCGAGGGGGCTATAAAACGCGGGATTCAGCATGCCGGTGCCGTTGGAGGCGTAGAATTCCTCCATCGATTTGAAAATCATCACGCGCACTTTTACGGCATCGTTGCGGTCCACGCCGAAATACTGCTGATACGCATTGAAGACCTTGTCGAGCCGGTAGGCGAGCTTGCGCAGCAGATCGTCGTCTTCAATGTCGGATTCAATGGAGAAGTGGGTGAGTTGGACGCGCTTCACCTGCACAGACTTGCTCGGGTCGTTCTTGAGCTGCCAGCTGTACGGCTCGATCTCGATGTTCTGTGCTGCAGCCTTGTCCCGCTTTTCCTCTTTCGCGGCGTTGTTCAGATCCTTCAGCGCGGCGGCGCGCTGTTCATCGGTGAGCTTCTTGATGGAATCAACTTCACCGCGGTGAAAGGTGGTCCGGGACAGCATCGTCTTCGCCACGCTCTTACCGCTCATGACCACGTCGAATACGACCTCGGTGTCCGATTCGGAAACGAGAAATCCACGCTGCTCGCCGCCGGCCTTCAGCACAACGACATCGCGCAGTTCGCCTTCTCCGCTCGAGCGCGGCGCGGATGAGACTTCCGTCGAAGGGTCAGGATTCGATCGCGGCTGCGGCTGCGGCTTCGGCTTCGGCGTGGAAGCAAATGGATCGGACTCTTTTGGCTTGGGCGCTGCCGGGGGCGCCTCCTCCGGTTTTGGTTTGGCTGGAGCCGCGACTTCCGTTTTGGGCTTGGACTCCACTTTTTCCTTCGGCGGTACGGCAGGGGTCGGCGGCGTCGCCGGAGCGGCAGGAGCAGGTGGCTCCTTTTTCGCAGCCACCTTTGCAGGCGGAGCGGGGACAACGCCTTCCTTATCGATATTTTTAATTTCGCTCTTCTGATAGATGATCGTGCCGAACTTGACCTTTAATGTGATCGCCGAATCGGTTTCTTCAACAACCGTGCCGACAACTTTCGAGCCGTCCTTCATTTCAAGTGTTTCTGCGCGTGCAGATCCGATCGCCGCTGCGAAGAGGAGTACCGAAAGCAGCCCACACACGCGAAGTGTCATTATGCCCCCTTGTAGGTCGGTCGCACGCAAGAAAGTGACTGCCAACGTAATGTGTGTCACTCCCAATTGCAACACTTCCTCGTGCGCCGGGCGGGGATAACGTCACTTATTCCTATGGAGAGCAGAGTCTCACCAGTCGCCGACACTGCCATCCGCGTAGAAACTGCGCTGCAGGACTTCCTGCTGGAACGGATGCTTGCGGACTTCCGCCTCGTTGATTTCGATGCCCAGGCCTGGCCGGTTTCCGGGGCGCACGATCCGACCCTTTTTCTCGACGGTGAAGCCTTCGGTAACAACATCCTGGCGCCACGGGACATCGAGGTGAACCGATTCACAAATGATGTACGACGGTGTAGCGAAGCCCAATTCCAGCGACGCGGCCGTGCTCACGGGTCCCTGCGGGTTATGCGGCGCGAGCGCGATGCGATAGGCTTCGGCCATCGCGGCGATACGCCGGACTTCCGTTAAGCCGCCGCAGTGGGTGATGTCCGGCTGGATGATGCTGCACGCGCGTTTTTCAAACAATTCGCGGAACGCGTGTTGCGTGACGAGACGTTCGCCGGTTGCGATGGGCGTCGAGACTGCGCGCTGCACGGCGGCGATGTCGTCGAGCGTCTCCGGCCAGCAGGGCTCCTCGAAAAAATAGAGCCCGTACGGTTCGAGCGCCTTGGCGAAACGCAGGCCCATGCGCGGTGAGGGGCGCGCGTGACAATCGACCATGATGTCGATGCCGTCGCCGACCGCGTCGCGCATCGCGCGGACGGATGCTTCCGCGGCCTTAATCGGCTTGAGGCCTTCGATCGGCGCGGTTTCGGGCACAGCCATCGACTTGAATGCGGTGTATCCGTTCTCGACGGCTTCGGCGGCAAGCTCCCCGAAGCGGCGCGCGTTGTCGACGGGCGTGTTGTAAAAATCCTCCATTTTGCCGCCGCCGAGATGGCAGTACGTGCGGATGTAATCGCGCACGGGGCCGCCCATCAATTTATGAATCGGCACGCCATGAATTTTTCCGAGAATGTCCCACAGTGCGATGTCGATGCCGCTGATCGCCGTGCCGCGCACAATGCCGTTGCCGTGCCAGAAATGCTGGCGGTACATCATCTGCCAGAGGTGCTCGATCCGCGTCGGGTCTTCGCCGACGAGCAGCTGCGAAATGTCTTCGACCGCGCCGACGACTGAGCGCGTATGCCATTCGAGCGTCGCCTCGCCCCAGCCGAAGAGTCCGGGCTGGTCGGTCACGACTTTGACGAAGATCCAGTTGCGCATCCGCGCGTTACAAACGAGCGTTTCGACCTTGGTGATTTTCATGAAAGCTCCTCTACGCAGCGCGCACCCAGTTCAATGGTCTGCTCCAGACAGCCACGGTCAAACGGCGTCTGCCAGACTTGATAAATATCCGTATCATAAAGAGTGGCGGGAGGCAGGTAAGCGGTACTCCCGTTGACGAGATTCATCACGGCCACCATTCGCGGCGCGAGGCGGCGGCGGAGTTCGGTCTGCAGCAGCGAGTACGCTTCGTTCGGCACGCCGAGCATGAAGACATCGCCGATGCGCCACGCCCAGAGAGCGCTTTCGGCCGTCGCGCCGTCGCCGAGTTTCTGTCGGAGCGCGAGCTTGCGCCGCATCCGTTCGGACATCACACGATCGGAACATGCGGCCAGTTGCTGCTCGATTTCCGCGGCGGGCGGATAGTCCTTCTTGATTGCGTATGCCGTCGTCGCGCGCATCGCCCCCAGTGTGGTATTGAGCGTATGCGGGCGACGCGTCCAGACCGCCAGCGGCGCACCGGATTCGACGACTCCGCCATATGCGAGTTCCGCCGCGCTTGGCAACATGCCTTCGATCACGGAAAGCGCGGCAAAACCCAGGCGGCGGCCATGGCGATCGGCGACCTGCGTGTCGCCGGTGTATTCTTCGGCCGGCGCCAGTTCGCCCGACGCGCCTTGCAGGAAGAGGCACGGCGCTTCAGTGCGGCCTTCGATGATTTCGCGCATCGCGCCGACGAAGTCCGGCGAGATCGCGCGGTTTTCCCAGGCCAGCGTGACGGGATGGCAGGCGTAGTTGACGAGCGTCGCGAGGATGCGCTCGCGTCCGTCGATCATGCTCGTGACACGGCCGATCAGCAGCGTGTCATCGGCGTCGGAGCCCGGATTGTAGCCGCAGACGATGCGCTTCTTCTCCGGTTCGGGCAGATCGCGGTTGCGCGCCAGATCGCAGCGACCGGTGGCCCACTCCAGCGTCGCCGGACGTGCCGAGCGCAAGGCTCCGCGCACGGCTTCGAGCGCCGCGTCGCGGATGCGCTGCAGGTAGGCTTCGCTGAATTGAACTCCTGCCGCATTGGTGACCCCGGGCGAAAGCACCGGCGCGGAATGCGTGTGCGAAAGATTGAAGATAAAGCGTTCGCGCCCAATTTTCAGCGCGTCAAGAATCGGTTCACGCACGGAGGCTTCCGCTGAATCGCGCCACCAGCCCATGTCGGCCGCGACCAGGACCAGCGGCTGCGCGTCAGGCGACGTCTGGAGCGTCAGCGCCGTCAAGGTCAGCGGGCGGTTAATGGATTCGGCCGCGTCGTGCTTCGCCGCGCCCCAGTTACGCGCGTAGATGCCAATGGGCGGCGTAATGTCCGTCCGCGCCACGCCGATGTGACCGGAGAATCCCGGATGATAAAATGGCGCTCTCGAACTGTTCATAACCGTGCCTTTCTTTGTCAATTTGCCTTGCTGACCAACGACAGTCCACCGTCCATCACGACCACGTTGCCGGTCTGATGCCGGCATGCCGGGTCGCAGAGATGCAGCACTTCGCGCGCGACATCTTCGGCGGAGATCAATTCCTGGATCGGCACGCGGGCTCGCGCCGCGTCGCGCACTGCGCTGTCGGCCTCGAAAAATCGGCCGCTCAAGCCCGCGTCGACGTAGCCGGGCGCAACTTCGTTGACCAGAATCTTCTGCTCCGCGAGATCCAGCGCCATGCAGCGCATCAGCATGCGCAGTCCGGCTTTTGTCACAGAGTAAGCCGGCAGCGGACGGTGCGGCGCGTGCGCGGCCCAACTTCCGATAAAGACAATCCGGCCCGGCAGCTTCGCCGCGACCAGTTTCCGCGCCGCCGCCTGTGCCAGATGAAACGCGCCGGTCAGATTGACGCGCAGTTCCGATTCCCATTCGGCAGGCGTGACCTCAAGCATCGTCTTGAGCGTCACCTTCGCAGCGTTCGGCACGACCAGCGTCGGCGTACCCAGCGCCGAGGACGCACTTTCGACCCACGCAGTGACGGCCGATGCGTCGCAGACATCCACACGGTCGTAGCGCGCTTTTACGCCGGACGGCAATCGTTCCAGTTCGAGCAGAAACTGCGCGGCTTTGTCCACCGGGAGCAGGTCTCCGAGCGCGATGTTGGCGCCGTTGGTCGCCAACATGCGCGCGATGGCGCGGCCGATGTCGCCCAATCCGCCGCTGATAATCGCCGTCTGATTCTTTAGCAGCATCGCTCGTCCTCGAAAGAGAATCAGGCCTTCAGCCCGCGCAACACGCGGTCGGTGATCACCAGTGTTTCGTCGACATCGCCTTCCGTGTGCGCCGTCGAGAGGCTGCCCTGCTTGGTCGCGCCGGGGAAATGGAAGACGCCCTGTTCGATCAGCGCCTTGCGGTACTTCAGGTCGAAGTCAAAATTATGGTGCTCGGCAATGTCGCGCCAATCGCGTGGCGCGTGGTCCATGAAGTAAGCCGTGAACGCCGAGCCTTGCCGCGCGACGGTCGCGGTGATGCGATGCTGCGCGAACAGGCGGCGCAGACCTTCCTCCATGCGCGCGCCGAGGCGCTCCAGGCCCGGATAAATGGTGTGCGCGCCGTCGCGCAGCTTTTTCAGCGTCGCGATCGCGGCCGCGACTGGCACGGGGTGGGCGTTATACGTGCCCCCAATCATCGCTTTCTTTTTCGGATCGCTATGCGTGAAGTAGTCCATGTACTCGCGCTTGCCGCCGATCACGCCGAGCGGGTAGCCGTTGGCGACGGCCTTGCCGAAGCTGCTCAAGTCCGGCCTCACGCCGCAAAGCGACTGATAGCCGCCGAGCGCGTGGCGGAAGCCGGTTTTCACTTCATCGAAAATCAGGACGACGCCGTGGCGGTCGCAGAGTTCGCGCAAGCCTTGCAAATACCCCGGCTGCGGTTTGACGATGCCGATGTTCTGCAGCACCGGTTCGAGAATAATCGCTGCGATCAACCCGGTTTTGAAGACAGATTCGACGGCCGGCAGATCGTTGTAGTGAACAGCATGCACGTCGCCGCGCACACTAGCGGGAATGCCTGCGGAGATAGGACGCAGTGGAAGCTCACCACTGATTGGATCTTCGCGCATCGCCGCGGCCGGATCCTGCAGATTGAACGCGACGTCGTTGTGCCAGCCGTTGTAGCCGCCCTGCATCACTACCACGCCGTCGCGCCCGGTCGCCGCGCGCGCCAGGCGGATTGCGTAGAACGTGGCTTCGGAACCGGTGTTGGTGATCTGAACTTTGTCGAGCGTCGGCACGCATTCAACCAGCAGGCGCGCCAGTTCGCCTTCCCACGTCGTCGGGCCGGCGCCCATCAGCGACTGGCCGCTCTGAATCGATTCGATCACCGCGCCGTCGACGTCGGCATCACAGTGGCCAAGCAGGTACGGCGAGAACGCCGCGTGGTAGTCGATGTAGCGGCGTCCTTCCGCGTCATAAAGGTACGCACCCTTCGCTCTGACGAACGAGCGGACCGGATCGATGCAGCGGTTGAGCGAGACGACGCCGCCGGGAATGACTTCGCGGTTGCGTTCCAGAATTGCGCTGGAGGTTTCAGCCAGGACGGCCATGCAGGAGCTCCTTTTCTCGGGCAACTTCACTATGAATCGCACGGAGCGCCGCGACGACGTTCTTGCGCACCTCCGTCGTGACGCGAATAGTGGGGATGGTGATGCTGATCGCCGCGACGGGGCGGCCCTGATCGAGCAGCGGTGCCCCGAAGCAGATCACACCGAGATCGTTCTCGCCTTGTTCGCGCGACCAGCCGCGCTTGAGCGTGTCATCGAGCTCCGTGCGCAGCGCGTGGCGATCGGTGATCGTTTTGGGTGTCAGCGCTTTTAGTTCAACCGAGCGCAAGAGTCGTTCGCGTTCCGTCTCCGGCAGGAACGCCACGAGCGCGCGGCCGATGGCCGTGGAATAAAACGCGTCGCGCGAGCGTGGTGCGACGACCTGGCGTAATGACTGCGACGTTTCAAGCACCTCGATGTAGCGAACGAAAACGCTTTCCAGCACGCCGAGGTTGACCGTCTCGTTGAAGCGTTCGAGCAGTTCTTCCATGATCGGCCGCGCGCGTTCGCGCAGTGCGCCGAAGGCGTCAGGCTGGCCGAGGTTGGCCATGCGCGAGGTCAGAAAGTATCCGGCCAGCGAACGTTCCTGGCCAACGTAGCCGAGCGCCAGGAGTGTCTTAAGAATGCGGTAGATCGTGGGCTTGGGCAGCCTGGTCTGCGCCGCAAGCTCCGCCAGCGGCGTGGGCCCTTCAGCGCGCGAAAGCGCTTCGAGGACGGAAAAAGACTTTTCGAGGACCGCGATCGCCATTTAGCACCGTTTCACTGTACGAAACGGATATTACAGTGCGAAACGACTGCGTCAAGCCTTCATTTTTCAGAAATAAGTTGTGCGATTGTTTAAAACCCTTCCTTTTGCTCGAATGGATTGGGCAGTGTCTTCCTATACGCGGCAAGTGCTTCGGTCAGGCGTTTTTGATCGGCATCCGAGACGACGGTCTGCTTGGCACAATTTTCAACCGAGGCGGCTGCCACCGAGGCGTTCTTTGCATCGCTATCCTTCAAAAGTTCGATCAGCACGCTGACAGATTCGTGGTCGCCTTTTGATAACGCCAGCCAGCCGGCAATTATCATCCGATCATGAAATTCACCCGACTTCAACGTGCGACGCACAAATTCCAGTGCGACGGGGTCCTTGGTTTCCATCAGCGCATTCCATCGGCGCTGGCGCGTCATGTCAGAGACTGCTCCGACCGACGAGAGCTGAATCAGCAACTCGGCGGGTCCGGGCGTAAATTTCTCCATTTCCGCTTCATGGCGATCGCGGAATTTCAGCAGCGCTCCGGCAGCCTCTGAACGTAAATTTAGATTGATGGTGCTGTCGCCAATGAATTTCACCAAGTGTTGCACGAATCCATTAACATCTTTGGGACGGGCATACGCCAGATCTCCGACGTCGCTGCTTCTCTCAACAGTTATCTGACGCATCTGTTCGAAGACGAGGTCGAGATCCTTTGCTTCGCCGGTGCGCACGAGCACGCTCAGGATGGAAACGCGCGCCTTGGGGTCCGTCTCCGGATCGCTCAGCTGATCGCGCATCAACTGGGCCATCATGGACCTCGTTGCGGCATCTGTGCCGTAAGAGTAGACCGCCATTACTGCAGTCAACCGAAGCAGCGATGGTACGGTGGCATCGAGCGCTACGTCGGCAACTGTTTTTACCAGGACAGGCTCGTGGGATTTGACCATGTTGTCTAAAAAGTCCGAATCGAGTTCCGGAACGCGTACGAGTTTATGAAGCGCGCGTGCGGCGTCAGCGTTGCCGTTGGTGGCCAAAATCAACAGGGCCGCGCGCGGCGTACATTGTCCGTCATACGTAATGCGGGCGAATCCTTGATCCGGTGCAGGCGTCAAAGCCAGCTGCGCCAGCAGCGGCACAGGCGCTCGCGCATCGTGGATCACGCCCAGCGCGCAGGCCGCTGCTGCCTGCGTATCGCGATCCTCATTCGTCAGCAACTGAGCCATGGCGTCTGCGATCAGCGGCTCGCCGCTGCGCACAAGCTCGCCCTCCTGCGCATTTACGTCGAGAATCTGGCGTCGAGATTCCGCGTCGCCGTTGCGCAACGTTTCAATGGTCGCTTTCATCGCCGCAGGATCTTCACGGCGATGCATATCACCGGCCACCGCGTCGCGCACTTTCGGGTCCGAATCTTGTTTCAGTTCCTCCAGTAAGGCAGTCCAACGCGCGTCGTTGCTCCACAGCCCATGGCCATGCAGAACCATTGCGCACCTGAATTTTCGATCTGCGCTGCCGATCCAGGCGAGAATATCAGACTCCTGCTCCGGGGTACGCTGAGTGGCAAACGTAAGCGTGGACGCCGCCGCCAGACGAGCCGGCAGGTCTTTGCGTTCATCCTTCATGTCGGCGATCAATCGATCAATTTTTTTGGGATTGCGCGTCGCCAGCAGGAGCAAGCCGGGACTTCCCTGGTAGTTCGCTTCGTCCGGATTGCTCTTACTCTCCTCATAGTGCTTGACGACCAATTCCTCGCCGCGGGGATCGCGAGACGCAGCAATCTCATCAACCCATCTCGCGTTGATGTTCGAACGATCATTGGCCTCCGTAACCATCGCATCCAGTGCACGCGGGTCGCGCGCGGCGCCCAGCGTCCAACGTGCGATGCGCGCCTTGTTTTCATCGGGGTCATGAAGGTAGGTAAAACACACGTTCAACACTGCTGGATCCATGGACTGCAAATGCTTGCTGGGAAACATGCAGGTGAATATTTCCGGATTCTTGAGCAACTCCGCCACTCGCGCGCAGGCCTGCGGAGTATTGAATCGCGCCAGTGCCGCGACCGCGTGTCCCACCCGGTTCTGGTCAACTTCCCTGGCGCGAGGTTTCCGTGTAAAGGTCAATAACGCGTCGATCGCCCGCGGATCTTCCGACTGGCCCAGCGCATCGGCCAGCACTGCCTCCAACGCTTCCCACGGCAACACGGAGTCCGAGGGCTCAACGTCCGCAACGAGCACTGTTTTCCCCAGCAGATACTCCAGTGCCTGAGGTTGGCGGTCTCTGGCCAGCCCGCTGATGCCTCTACTGCGTACTGACGGATCCAGGCTTTCGCTGTACCCAATCAGCGCCGCCGTTGCTTCCGGCGTGCTCAACGCGCCCAGCAATTCAAAACGGAGATCCCACGATTTCAACGTGCACAGGCGCTTCGCCGCCGCCACCGCGGGCGCCCGGTCGCCGTCAACATAAGGCAATACGTTTAGAAATTTATTCAAGCCGCGCGCCGCCCATAGCGTCACTCCGACATCCTTATCTGCGCAGGCTTGCAGCAACAATCCAGGAACCCGTTTGTCGCCGAGCGACGAGAGTTCCCAAGCCGTCCTGGCGCGAACCCAGCGGTCGGAATCTTTCAAACGCCCATGGAAAAGTTTCAGTATGTCTTCGTCAGCCTTTTTCCAGAGCAGCACGCGGCCGTGAGCAACCTCTACTTCCAATCCGCACGCTGCCGCCATTTTGTCGAGTACATCGCGCACGCTGATGCTGGTTTGCTTCAGGTGGAGCGTCCCCGCTTGCTGCGCGGCATCCGCCATGGCGTAAGGCAGGCCCGTCTGACTCCGCAGGTATTGCAGCACTTCGATCGGATAGTCGCGGTAGAAGTTGACATCGACCTTCATCGCCAGCTTTCCCGCGAGATCGGCGGGCACATCCGCACTGGTCGTAACGGTTGGAGCGGCGACGACCGGCGCTGGCGCGTCGCCCTTCGTAACAGGCAACGTCGGCATCACGGCGTTGGAGAAATGCAGCGCAGCAGTGAGTGCGCCGATCGCCAGCAGCGTCGGAATGCCAGCCTTGAGCGCGAACACGCCCGCCCCGGCGCTCTTTGAACCGGCCAGCGCGCCGGCGGTCGCAGCACCTTTGGCAGTCGCGTTCAGTACGAGCGCGTGGACCGTTGCCGAGAGCGCCAGCGGCGCCGGCGCCAAATGGGCGGCGGCGAACACAGCTGGAAGCGCGGGCAACGCGACGGCATAACCCGTGGCTGCAAGCGACTGACGGACGAGCTCCAGGCCGCGGTCGATCTGGCTGCGCACGGTCTTCTCGGGGATGTCGAGCGCCGCGGCGACTTCGCGCATCGACATCTGTTCGAGGAAGTGGAGGCTCAGCGGTAATCGGTAATGCTGCGGCAGTCCGTTGACGCTGAGCACGGCGGCCTGGGCGAGTTCGGAGTCATCCTTCAGCGCCGTCGTACTCTCACGCGTGGCGGCCATCTGCTCCTCCCGAGCGCGCTGCGATTGCGTATCCCGGGCCTGACGCCGGAGCACGTTCAGAAGAACGGTCAGCAGCCACGAACGCACAGAGCCCTGCCCGCGAAATTGGCGCGCCTGCTGCAGCACATTCAGCAACGCCGTCTGCACGGCGTCGTCGGCATCCGGCGCGCGGCCGTGCCAGCGCAGAGCGGTACGGTAGAGGAAATCGAGGTGGCGGCGGAGGAGTTCTTCGGCCGCGGCGGAATCTCCCGCGGTGGCGTACCGGCGCAGCAGGGTGGCATCGTCACTGGTATCGGGACCGGGTGTGGCGATCACGAGTTCCTCCCGCGGCGTGAGGGTCTGGCATACTTCGGCGCTCGGCATAGTTCAACCCCTTTCCACCCAAGCTGATCCGGGGAAAGCCGATTTGCCGCAAAAAGTGGCGTGAATTTTTGGAAATACCGCGTCAGCGGAACCCAACTCAAATTACACACTGCGATTAAATAGTGATCCCCCCGCGTCCGTTCAACAGGGTGCCCGGCAGTCCGCAGCGGACCGCGACCAAGGCGACGCGGGGGAATCGCAGGTAAAGTTCCGTATAAGGCGATTTGTATTCCGTGAAAGTGATGCATTTTATCGTGATAGTCTTATCATCGAATTTACTAATGGTCCGTATGCGGTGTGAACGATGGGAAAAATCGCGCGAATAATTTCATGTATCATCGTTGGACTCCTTGCATTCTCGCTTGCTCCGTTGTTTTTACCGGGCGCGCTCGTGCTACTCGTGATTGGCCCTCCAATTGGAACGGGTTTACTTGTTGAGATAGCGCTCCGATCCTGCCACGGAAAACTGCATCTAAGCACAGTGATTATTTTATCGGTATTGGCGTCGGCATTCATGGGATTGAATCTCGTGCAGCACTCTGACATGCAACGCGTAGTCAACCGGTATCCCGATCCGAACAATCGTGATTTTATCTTTCCCATCAAGGCATATGGGTGGCCGTTTGCGTTTCACAAGGAACTCGCTTCGAGCGATAACGAAGAAATAAAAATCGTGCTGAAGGACGAACTGGCTCAGAGCGTTCTGCACCGCCCACCCATGATTGACATCGCGTTTTTAGTTTGGGACATACTGCTTGCAGTATCAGTTGTCGCTCTAGTTGCGCTATTTTGCGAGTGGCGTATTCGAAAGCGCGAAGCCCGACTCAACGAAAAGAGCGCCCCTTAAGGGCGCTCTTTCCTGAAACTTGGATTCGACTGCTACTGCCGACTGCCAACTGGTTACTTCAAGACCGACTTCACAATCCCATCCGCGTCCAGCCCGCACTTGCCCAGCTGCCACTTGCGCGGCCCGTGCTGGACGTAGTGGTCGCCGATGCCCAGGCGCTTGATCTTGCGGGTGTCGAGGCCCAGATCCCCCGCCGTTTCTAGCGCGGCGGAACCGAAACCGTTGATCAGCTGATGATCTTCCAGCGTGAACACGCGGTCGTGGTTGTCGATCATGTCGGCCAGCAACGCTTCATCGAAGGGCTTGCAGAAGCGCGCGTTGGCCACGGTTACCTTCTGGCCGGTCTGCTTCTCGATCTTGTCGGCGGCTTCCAGCGCGTGGACGACCATCGCACCGTAGGCCAGCAACGCAGTCTTTTCGCCACGGCGAATGACTTCGCCCTTGCCCAGTTCGATCGGCTTGAAGACCGGCGTGAGCGGCGCGGCAGGAACGTTGTCGCGGGGGTAGCGGATCGCCACTGGCTTGCGCGCCTTGACGGCCCAATCGACCATCGCTTCGGCTTCGATCTGATCCTTGGGGGCCATCAGCACGAAGAACGGGAACGCCCGCATGTACGCGAGGTCGAAGACACCGCCGTGCGTCGGGCCGTCGTCGCCGACAACGCCAGCGCGATCGATGCAGAAGACCACCGGCAGTCCGTCCTGCAGCGAGACGTCATGCATCAACTGGTCGATGCCGCGCTGGAGGAAGCTGGAGTAAATGCAGGCGATCGGATGAATGCCCGTCTTGGCCAGCGCGGCGGCGAACGTCACCGCGTGCTGTTCGCAGATGCCGACGTCGAAATAGCGCTTCGGGAACGTCTTCTGGAAGTTCAGCAGTTCGGTGCCTTCGCGCATCGCGGCGGTAATCGCGACGACCTTCTCGTCGTTCTTCGCCTGCTTGACGATCGCGTCGCTGATCACCTTCGTGTACGACGGCGGAGTCGGCGCGGCGGCCTTCTTGATGCGCGCTTCTTCGCCCTGAACTTCGTAAGGCTTGGCACCGTGCCAAGTGACCGCGTCCTTCTCGGCCCACGGCAGTCCGTTGCCCTTCTTGGTGACGATGTGGAGCAGCTTGGGGCCCTTGACGGTCTTCATTTCCGTCAGCCAGCGGATCAGGCCTTCAATGTCGTGGCCGTCGACGGGACCGTAGTAGCGGAAGCCCAGGTCGAGGAAGATCGAGCCGGGCGCGTGAGCGGCGCGGCTGACGGCATCCATCGCCTGTTCGGCGAAGCGTTCCACGTCCTTGCCGACGTACGGAATCTTCTCGAGCAGTTCCTTGCCCTTCGCCTTCGCGTTGCGGATGAAGTGATTGGCGCGCAGGTTGGCGCAGGTCGCCGAGAGCGCTCCGGTGATCGGGCTGATCGAATGTTCATTGTCGTTGAGGATGACCAGCATGTCTTCCTTGAGCCAACCGGCGTTGTTCATGGCTTCAAAAACCAGACCGGCGGTCAATGCGCCGTCGCCGCAGACGGCGATGCACTGCGACTGTATGCCCTGCATGTGGTCGCCAACGGCCAGGCCCAGCGTCGAGCTGACGGCGCAACCGGCGTGAGCGGTCATGAAGAGGTCATAGTGGCTCTCGGCCGGGTTGGGATAGCCGGAGATGCCTTCCTTCTGGCGCAGCGTGTGGAACTGATCGACGCGGCCGGTGAGCAGCTTATGCGGGTAGACCTGATGGCCGACGTCAAACACCAGGCGGTCGACATTGAAGTCGAACACCTTGTGGAGCGCGATGGTCAGTTCGGTCACGCCGAGATTCGACGAGAGATGTCCGCCGGTCACCTGCACCGTCGAATTGATCTTCTCGCGGATTTCGGAGGCGAGTTCGGGGAGGTATTCCGTCGGGATGCGCTTCATGTCCGCCGGACCCGAGATGTTCCTCAGGAAGGGGCGGGCGATCGGGCAGTTAATGAGCGGCCGTTCCGCACCGACTGCGGCTCCAGCTTTGTGCGCGGCATCTTCCAAAGGTTTCAAGAGATGGTCCGCCGATGCACCTGTGCTCGTCAAGGCAGTAGGATCACTCATTTAAAAAACTCTCTCCTCTAAAGCTGTTAAGCAAACGTGTAGCCTGATTGCGAACAGATCGTTAAGGTTGCCCGATTTACGAACTGCGTTCGATCACAAACCGTCCCAAAGCTTCCAACTTGCTGGCGCGGGGTCCAAAAATCTCCAGCGCTTCGAACGCTTGATTCGCCAGCCGAGTCGCCTCCTGCTGGGCCTTTTCCTGCCCCATCACAGCGGGGTACGTCGCCTTGCCTACTCGTGCATCTTTGCCCGGTGTTTTTCCTAACTCTTCTGGTGTGGCGGTGATGTCGAGTATATCGTCGACGATTTGAAAAGCCAGCCCAATGTTTCGACCGTATTCAGTAAGATGTTCGTATTCTGTTTGGGTAGCTTCGCCGGCCAGCGCGCCCGCTTCGCAGCACGCCGTGATCAGCGCCGCGGTCTTCCAGGAATGAATCGCACAGACAGAAGCCAGCGTCGGCGGCTTGCCTTCCCCTTCTATATCCAGCACCTGACCGCCCACCATACCCTGTGTACCGACGCCGCGGGCGATGGCTCTGACGATTCCTGCGATAGATGCTGTGTGTTTTGTGGCCGTCAGCACTTCAAAGGAGTACGTCAAGAGGGCGTCGCCAGCCAGGATGGCCATGGCTTCGCCGAAGACTTTGTGGCAGGTCGGCAGACCGCGGCGAAGGTCGTCGTCGTCCATCGCCGGCAGGTCGTCGTGGATCAGGGAGTAGGTATGGATCATCTCGACGGCACAGGCGGCCGGCGTGGCGTCTTCGCGGGATCCGCCGACGCATTCGGCCGCGGCGAAAACCAGCGCCGGGCGCAGGCGCTTGCCGCCGGCTCGGACCGAGTACCGCATGGCCTTGTGCAAGGTCGTGGGCTGTACCGACTCGGCGGGGAGCACCTCGTCGAGCTTCTTGTCGATGTACGTCCGACACTCTTCCAGAAACGCCTTCGCGGTTCCGGCGTAATCGGCCGACGCCCGGGAAGCGGTGGTCAGCTCCGGACCTGTCGACTTATTGCGCGCTGCCAAATAACAATCCTCCAGCTTTATTACCGCTCTGGCCCGGCTTCGGCTTCGGTTTCGTTTTCACAGAAGTCGGGGAATTGTGCTGGCTGTCAGCCTCTGAGTCAACACGTTGATCTTCAGAATTCTCAACTTTCTTCTGCACTTCGCGCGCAGGTCCAGGGTCGTCTTCCGCATCTTCATCCACTGTCTCGGAAGGTGTCACAGAGACCGGCGCCGCTGCTCGGCGCGAACTCCCCTTCTCTTTCTCCGCACCGCGATTGGGAATCTCCGCGTCGCGCAACTGCGGATTGCCCTGCCCGTCCTGCAACAACAGGCGAATGCGTTTGTCGGCCTTGTCGAGCACCGTGTGGCAGCGCTTCAGCGCCGCGACACCGCTTTCATAGAGCGCCAGACTTTCGTCGAGCGGCCGCGCGCCACCTTCGAGCTGGCTGACAATCGACTCCAGCCGCGCCAGCAGAACTTCGAAAGACTCTTCCTTTTCAGCGCCTTTGTCCGCGCCTGTCTCACCCGACATGAATCGTTTCTCCGTGCGTATTCCAGCCTTAAGTATGCAATGTTTCGCGCGATTTGCGAATACTACTTGGACGGCGCGTGAGTCCCGCGCATCCTTCCTGACATAAATGCCTTTCGTCATAAGCTCGATTTTTTCGGGTACTCAACCTTTGGCCTCCCGCCCCCGATACCCACCCGGCGTCGCGCCGGTCTCGACCCGCACCCAGCGCGCCAGCGTGTGCTTCGACGCGAACCCACACTGCTCGGCGATGCGCTGAACCGGGAGACGGGTTTCGCGGAGCAGTTCCAGCGCGCGGATGAGCTTGGCGCGCTTCAAAAATCGCGCCGGGGACGTGCCCAGCCGTTCCGAGAACACGCGCGTGAGGTGCTCGCGCGAACAGCCGTGGCGCAGCGCGACTTCCTTTAGAGAAAGACTGCCAATGGCGTGGCGCTGCAACTCGTCGATCGCGCGCTCCACGGGCCGCTTCTCGCTGGAATGGCGTTCGTCCAGGAAGGTGTAGAGGCGCATGAAGACGCTGTAGACCTCCGCGGCGGCCAGACTCACTTCTGCGGTGCTGCGCGGCGCGGGGCGGCCGCAGAGTTCCCGCAGGTGCTGCAGAATCGGGTTGTCCTCCCCGAGATTGAAGACCGAACCGAACTGACGCCGGATCGCATTGCCGTGCGCCACCAGTCCCGCGCCCTCCAGTACGAAATGCTGCGTCGAAAGCGTCTCCGGAAATTCGCGGCGGATGCCGTATTCGCTTTCCTCGTCGAACGCGAAGAGCGCGGCGTGGCCGGGTGTCACCTCCACTTCTCCGTGCGCGTCACGGTAGACCATCTTGCCGCTGACGGTGTACTGCAGAATCATCACGCCATAGGGCGAGCGTTCATTGTTGTGGAACCACCACGGCTTGCCCTTGGGATCGACGCGTTGATGCAAGCCAAACGAACGAATGCGCCACAATTCATTCAATGTTGTCGGAGGACTCTGCGTAGCCATATCACAAATTGTAAACTCTATATCACACTATTGCATACATCTTTCTCAGTAAACAGCGGGTATATAAGCATGGGAATCACATTTTGGGGATACATCCTCAATCACGATAGATTCGGCCGACCACAGGAGATCACGCATTATGGGTTCGTCCCGCTCGTTCAAACTGCAATACGCGCCGCACTTCGGCATGTTCCAGCACCACGCCGGTCCGGACCTGATCGATCAGATCAAATTCATCGCCGACGAAGGGTTCACGGCGATTGAAGACAATGGCATGCCCGGCCGCGACGTGGCGACGCAGGAGAAGGTTGCGCGCGAAATGTCGCGACTGAATCTGACCATGGGCGTCTTCGTGGCCGCCGCCAGTTTCGAGCACGTGACCTTCGCCGGCACCGACGCCGCACTGCGCGAAAAGGTCCTCGCCGATGTGCGCAACGCCGTCGAGATCGCCAAGCGCGTCAACGCGAAGTGGTGCACGGTCGTCCCGGGCCTCTTTGATCTGAAGCTCGCGTGGGATTACCAGACCGTGAACTGCATCGACCTGATCAAGCGCTGCTGCGAGATCTGCGAAAAGTCCGGCCTGATCATGGTCTTCGAGCCGCTCAACCGCCTCTCCAGCCATCCGCGCGTCTTCCTCGCCGAAATGCCGCAGGCGTACTTGATCAGCAAAGCCGTCAATCATCCCAGCGCCAAGATTCTCTGCGACCTCTTCCACCAGCAGATCACCGAAGGCAATCTCATTCCCAACGTCGATGCCTGCTACAGCGAGATCGGTTACTTCCAGTGCGGCGACACACCGGGCCGCAAGGAACCGACGACCGGCGAAATCAACTACCGTAACGTCTTCAAACACATCCACGCCAAGGGCTGCACGCTGCCGATGGGCATGGAACACGGCAACAGCCGACCGGGCAAGGACGGCGAACGGGCTGTGATCGACGCGTACCGCGCGTGCGACGACTTTTAGTCCTGGTGCCACTGGTACGGACAAGTCTGAACGCAAGTGAAGACTTGGCCTTACCAGTGTGATCGCAGTGGAATTGTTGTTCGACAGTCTGTCCGGCCAAGGCACTGGTAAGGATGAATCTTCGCTTCGCTCTGATTCATCCACACCAGTGGCACCATCATTTCCTCTAAAGGAGCAAACTAAATGAAAGCAATCATCGTAGGTCTGGGTGGTCGTGGCGCCGGCTGGCTCAAGGACTGCCGCGAAAATCCGGATGTTGAAGTCGTTGCATGCGTGGAGCCCGGTGAGAACAACAAGAAGCGCGCGATCGGCGAGCTGGGCGTCAAGAAGGAACAGCTCTACGACGACCTGAGCGCCGCGATCAAGGCGACGAAGGCGGACTTCATCGTCGACGTCACGCCACCGGCCGTTCACGAACGCGTCGCGATGACGGCGTTTGAAAACAAGCTCCATGTCCTCGGCGAGAAACCGCTGAGCGACGATTACGCGGCCGCTAAGCGCGTAGTCGCCGCCGGCAAGCGCGCGGGCGTGAAGCACATGATCACGCAGAATTATCGCTTCGCCGGTCTGCCGCGCACGACCAACCGGCTGCTTAAAGAAGGCATCATCGGCACCGTCGGGCAATTGGACGTTTCGCTCTACGTGCCGTGGGCCGATCTTCCGGGCTCGCATTACGTCACGCAGCCGTTCATGTTTCTCACCGACATGGGCATCCACCACTTCGACATGATGCGCTACACGCTGGGTCTCGATCCGCTGAGCGCGCAAGCGATCACGTGGAATCTGCCGTGGGGCTGGCACCAGGGCGATGCGTGTCAGTTGATCCTCTTCCGTTTCACCAACGGCGTGATCGGCACACACCGCGGCGTCGGCTGCACCGTCGGCCACGTACCCGCCGGCCACAACGGCGAATGGCGCTTCGAAGGACCGAAGGGCACCATTACGTGGGAAGGCTTCGACCTTTATCATACGCAGTCCCACCGCACGGATAAAAAGGTGCGCGAAAAGCTGCCGACCGACAACAACGAACGCACCGGAGGTCCGAAAGCGCTGCTGGCCGAATTCATCAGCGCGTTGAAGGAAGACCGCCAGCCGGAGTGCAACGCCGAAGACAATCTGAAGTCGATGGGCATGGTCTTCGCCGCCGTCAAGAGCGCCAAAGAAAAGCGCGAAGTCACGATCGCGGAGCTGTAGAACGGCAGGAGCCAGGGGCCAGGGGCCAGAACGGAAAGCAGTCAGAACTCGCCGCGTTTTGCGGCGAGTTCTTTTTTAGGGATTGAGCATCCTAATAAGTCAGACGACGAAATTTTCGCAGGGTGGCCCGACCCCTCGGGCCGGGTTGCGTTAGCAACAAGAAGCTCCAGGACAGACGTCCCCCCTGCCGAAGCTTATATGACCTCGAAGCGAGCCGGACAACCATTGACAGTCCTGGTTACCAGTCGCTACTTCGTCGGCAACGTGACCGACAAAATCTCCCCCACCGGGATGCGGACCAGATCCGTGCCGTGTTTCACGATCAGTTCAGCCTCCGTCCACGCTTCGAGCGTGAAGCCGGTCGTGGAATCGGTGCCGAGGACGAAGGTTTCTCCCGTTAGCAACAGGATGCGGCCGGAAGTGGCCGCGATCACAGGATCGGGCGAAAACCAGGTCGTCGCCGCGGTCTCGTAGCGCACCAGGCTCCAGCGTTGATCGGGGTCGCCTTCGGGATGGAAGTGCGGCTCGTCGATGAACTGCTTGCCGAATTTCCATGCGGTGAAGGCCAGCGAGCCTTTCTTGTCGACGTAAACGCCACCGCCTTCCGGAATCGCGACCTTTGGCGGCAGCTCGACGAATTCGCCAGCGTCGCCCCACATCGCCGAAACTGTCTGCGGCGAGACCTTCAGCGGTAGCCGCGTACAGACGGGGCCGTCTTCCAAACCGGCATGGAGCACCGAGCCGTCGCGCAACTTCAACCAGCAGCCTTTGACCAGCGGCTGGACTTTCCAGTTGCTCATCGGCGTGAGCACGGTGGCGACATCGGCCAGCGGCAAGTCGAGCGTCTCGATGCCCACGGCCAGATCCGTGCTGTGAAGCTTGCTGGTGGTGACCGAGACGGTCGTGCTCTTCGCCAGGATCTTGTTACCCTGCCGGGTCTGAATCGTGAACAACTTCTCGTGCGGCACAAACGTGAAGGGGCGCGGCGTATCGTAGACGAGATCATCGAATGTGTAGTTGGGATCGATGGCCATGTTGGGAACAATCTTGACATACGCGATCGGCACGGAGCTCCTGACGCCCAGAAAATCGTTGCCCTGCTTGACGACCTTGATTTCCGCGATGCGCTGGCCACGGGAATCGTAGGCCTCCAGCGCTGTGCCGTCGGGCGCGACTTCGGCGATCCACAATCCGACGCGCGTGACTCCGGCGGGAACCTTCGGCTGACCGGGCACGCAGAAGCGGATGGTGACGACGCCGTTCCAGAGCGGGTTGTGCGTGGCGCAGGAGTTTCCCCCACTCGGGCCGCGGACGTTGTAGTTGTTCACGGAAACGAACGAGTCTTCATATGACGTCGCGAGCGTGAATCCCTTCGGCACGAACGTCTGGCCAATGTCCATGCCGGCCGTCAGCGCCGTGCCGTCGGGCGCGGTCTCGAAATCGATGCGGGTGGTGTCCTTGCCGAATGCTTCCGGCCCATCTTCGGCGATCCGGGTGGTGACCGGGCCGGTCGGCGGTGGCGCTTCGGCTACCGTAGCGGCGGGCAGGCGCAGTTTGGCGACGGTCGTGCGGTCGAGTTTCACGGCATGGCCCTGGTAAGTTCCGATCAGCGACAAGCCGGCGGTGTCGGCCTGGACTTTCTTGTGGGTGGCAGTGAATGTGACGGGATCGAAGTAACCGCCGGCGGTTTCGAGCTCCGAAGGGGGCGGCAGATAGGAGCGCAGGCGAACCACGCGCGCCTTGGTTTCCGGGTCGAGCTCCTGGGTGCTCGCGGCGTCGAGATCAGCACGCGCATTCGTACCGGCTGCGCGCAGGTCACGTTCGGCGTTCTCGCGGACAGTGAAGTCGTCGTTGCCGAGGTCTTCGATCAGCGCGGCGAAGCGCTTGCCTTCATCCAACTGCGGCTTTTTGGCGAAGGCGAGTTCCGACAGGTCCGAGAGCTTGAGTTGCGCGGGCTTGACCGCTCCATCTTCACGCAGCGTCGCACTGACGTTCGCGTCGGGGAGCGTCACCGTCAACACCGTGCCGTCGCGGAATTCCACGGTGCGGACCAGGTCTTCGGCATGAACAACCCCAAGGCTCAACAACAGCCCCGCCGTCCAGAGAATGCTTTGCCGCGCTGAATTCATCCACCGACTCCCGCGTCCCTACTTGGTTGGACGTTCCAAAGAGCGGACTACATCAGCATTCTTGTCCCTGGCAGCCCGTTGAAAAGGCTAATTCCGCCAATTTTCTCCGTGAAACGCCTGGCAGTAAAGGCGTTTCGCGGCGCAGGCGGAGTTTTATCAACGGGCTGCTGGCCCGTGAGAAGCAACGGGCAAGTTTGGGAAGATCCAAGTTGCACAAACGTTGCAGGCGGGACGCCTGCTAGTCCTTAGATATCGATTCCCGTCGTTCGCGCTTTCTTCTTTTTGCCCCAAACGCGCACGGGCAGCACGACCATCGGGAGGCCCTGCCACTGCAGGCGGCGCTGCACGGCGAACGCGGTTTCATTGTGGAGCAACCGCTGGTACCACGCATCGCGCTGGAAGACCAGCTGTCCGGCGAAGTACGTGGACTTCGGGTAGCGCAACGCGACTTCGACGCAGAGTTCTTCGATGCCGGCGACCGGGTCCTGCCCGATCATCATCATGCTGTCGGCGGCCAGACCGAAACGGCGAGCCAGCGCTTCGTACTTCTGCAGATTTTCTTCGGTCTGCTGCTTGAGGCGTTCGGATTCTTCGGCGCCTTTGAAGTTGCCGGAGTCGATGATGCCGACGGAGACGAAGACGATTTGTTTGAAATGATCGGGGAAGAGCCGGATCACCTGCGCCAGCGCGTGGACACCCAATCCACCGTAGCCGCCGACGAGCAGCACCGCCGTGGACTTCTTGATATCCAACTTCGCGGGCGGAGTCTCGGTGATCGGCGGAATCTCAACGTCGACGGAGAGCAGGCCGAGGTTGGCGTAGACTTTCTTGTAATAACTGTGAATGGCGATGCACATTCCGATCAGGAGCGAGGTGACGACCAGCGTCATCCACGCGCCGAGCCAGAACTTCACCACGATGTTGACGCACAGGATCGTGAAGCAGAGCACGAACGCCACGAGCTGAATGGAGAAGCCCTTCTTCCAGTGATTGCGCTTCTTCCGTTCTGAGAAGTAGAACTTGCACATGCCGAAAGTAGAGAGCGAGAACGTGATGAACACGTTGATCGAGTACATCGTCACCAGCATCGCGACGCTGCCGCCTGTGACCAGCAGCGCGCCGATGGACAACACGCCCATCAACAGGATGCCGTAGTGCATGGTCAGACGTTCGGAGAGCGAGCTGAAGCGGTGCGGCAGCCAGGAATCCAGACCCATGTTGGCCATGACGCGCGGGCCGTCGATGAAGCCCGTCTGCGCCGCGACCGTCAGCAGCGCGGCTTCGGCCACAAGCGTAATCACCATGAACCAGCGCCCGAAGCTCCAGCCACTGGTCATCTCTTTCAACAGAATGGCGTTGAAAGTCATGTCCTTGTTCTCGGGAAGCGCCGCCGCGTCGCCCACGTGGTACATCAGGTAGGCGAGCAAAATGCCGCCGGCGCAGATGGCCAGCGAGATGGCCATGTAGATCATGGTGCGCTTGCCGGTTTTCACTCGGGGTTCGCGCATGATCTGCAGACCGTTGGAAACGGCTTCAATTCCCGTGAACGTACCGGCGCCCATCGAATACGCATGGACGAAGATCAGGAACATGCCGATGAAACCCAGCTCCGGACTGGACAGGCCTTGGTGGATATCGTGCGAAACGGCATGCACCGCCTGCGGAATCTCGCCGGCCTTCTGGAAGAAGGCTGAGCCGAGAAGAATGATGTGCGTGGCCAGGAAGAGCAGGAAGATGGGCACAAGGACGTTGATGGACTCTTTGAGCCCGCGCAGATTGAGGATGATCAGCACCACGATCGCGCCGACTTCCATCGGCACATGCCAGCCGGTCAGGTTGAAGTGATGGCCGAAGAGATCGAATTCCTGCGACGGGAGTGAACTGAAGATGGCTTCCATGCCGGAAGCGATCGAGGTCGTAATCGTCAGGATGTAATCGATCAGCAGTGCCGAGCCGGAGATCAGGCCGAATTTCTCACCCAGCAGTTTGGTCGCGACCACGTAACCGCCGCCGCCGGACGGGAAGTGTTCGATGATCCCCGTATACGCCAGCGAGATGATGAACACCGTCATCGCCACGGCCGCGGCCAGAAAGATGGACAGATACCAATGCCCATTGAGCGCTTTGAAGGCTTCTTCGGGACCGTAGGCCGAGGAGCTCAACCCGTCTGCGCCCAGTCCGACCCACGCCAGGAAGGCGATCAGCGTCAAACTGTGGAATAGCTCCGGGTCGTCGATGTCCTTGGGCTTGCCCACCAGCAACAATTTCAACTTTGCGAACATTGCGAACTCATCCTTTTGCTGCACTTCGCAGCCTTGCACGACCCACAAAGCCATGGGGCGTGATCACGCCGTTAACGGGCTCTTAATGCCGCCAGGCATTAATTTAACCGTTTCCTAATACGATTTAGTGTAGGGTAACCTTGAATCCACCTGTGATGAGGTGGACTAAGAGGATTGCCCTTCCAATTGCCTGCGAAGTTAGCTGTCGGGCGAGGTCATGGAAGTGACCTGAAGCGATGGTTGCCCACCGTTCTGAGCCCCATCCCTCTTAAGGTGCCGAAGTCGGCTCCGTACGAGGGAAGTTGGGTCCTCCGCAACACTCTGAAGCCGCAGGTTCACTGCGGGTGCTGTATTCAGAATGCTTTCGGCTGCACATGTGAACGTAGCGGGAAGATCTCGGAAGTCAATACCCCGCTTTACACCGAGACTATCACAAATCACATAACATTCATTCGTGCTTGAACTTAGGTGCACGCTTCTCAATGAATGCCTGCATCCCTTCCCGGGCTTCGCCGGTCTCGAACGTCTCTCCAAAGGCGTCGCGTTCTGTCTCGAGACCCGCATCTTGGCGCAAATCAAAGGCTAGACGCGTGAGGCGTTTTGCAATCTGAACGGCCTTCGGCCCACGACTGAGAATCGTCTGCGCCAGCTTCTGGGCATGAGCCACCAGCGCCGCCGGGTCGACGTACTCAGTGATCAAGCCGGCCTGATGAGCCGAGGTCTCGTTGAAGGTCTCGCCGGTCAGGATCATCCGCAGCGCCCAGCCGGTGCCGACCACGCGGGGCAGGCGTTGGGAGCCTCCGAAGCCTGGGACCAGGCCGAGATTCACTTCCGGCTGGCCGATCAGCATGCCCGTGGAGCCCAGCCGAATGTCGCAGGCCAGCGCCAGTTCGCAGCCTCCGCCGAGGGCCGCGCCGTGAATCGCCGCGATGCTGACCACCGGCGAGTGTTCGATCTTATCGAAGACGCGCTGGCCGAGTGCGGCGAACTCGCGCGCTGATTTGCCGTCCAGCGCCGACATCTCCTTGATGTCCGCACCAGCCATGAAGGCCTTGCCTTCGCCGCGCAGGATGCAGACGCGCGTCGAACCCTGCGTCGCCTCCGTCCACGCCGCGTCGAGTTCGTTGAGCAGCCAGGAGGAGAGCACGTTGATCCCCTTCTCGCGCGCAAACACGATTGAGGCTACGTCGCCGTCACGTTCGATTCGAAGTCCGTTGGGCATGGGGATGGCTCCTGGCTCTTGGCTCTTGGCTCTTGGACCTGTCGGTTAGTTGATATCCTTCACTTCGTATAGGCGTAAAAACCGGTGCCGCTCTTTCGGCCGAGTTTCCCGGATGCGACCATCTGGCGCAGCAGGGGGCAGGGGCGGTACTTGGGGTCGCCGAAGCCGCGCTGCAGGACTTCCATGATGTTCAGGCAGACGTCCAGTCCGATGAAATCGGCCAGCTGCAGCGGGCCCATGGGGTGCGCCATGCCGAGCTTGAAGATCTCGTCGATGGCTTCAGGCTTGGCTACGCCTTCGAAGACGGCGAAGATCGCCTCGTTGATCAGCGGCATCAGCACGCGGTTGGAGACGAAGCCGGGGAAGTCGTTGACTTCGATCGGCGTCTTGCCCAGGCGCTTGGAGAGTTCCACGACCGCCGCGCAGGTCGCGTCGGTGGTGCGGTTGCCGCGGATGACTTCGACCAGCTTCATCACCGGAACCGGATTGAAGAAGTGCATGCCGATGAAGCGCTCGGGATTCTGGACCACCGCCGCCAGCTTCGTGATGGAGATGCTCGAGGTGTTCGAGGCCAAAATCGCGTCGGGGCGGCAGATGCCATCGAGTTTCTGCCAGGTCGCGCGCTTGACGGCTTCGTCTTCGAAGATCGCTTCGACCACCAGGTCGGCGCTCTTGGCGTCGTTGAGTTCGCTGGAGCTGGAGATCCGCCGCTGAGCCAACTGGCTGTCGGCTTCGGAGAGCGTGCCTTTCTTGACGACCCGGGCGAGCGATTCCTGGATGCGCGCCACGCCTTTGGCCAGCGCTTCGGGCAAGACGTCAATGAGCGTAACGGAGAGCCCGCCCGTCGCCGCCACCTGCGCGATCCCGGACCCCATGGTCCCCGCGCCAATCACCGCCACCGATTTGATGTCCGCCATGTCGTTCCAACTCCCGTTGTTGCCTGTACCGCTGTCTCCGTGTGGAGAGCCGATGTTCCCTCTCCGCTTTGAGGGAGAGGGCCGAGCGATCCTGAGTCTGTCGAAGGAGAGACGGGGGTGAGGAGTAAGCGTCGCGCATTGGGCCACGACTGGCACGTCTAAAACAGCCTACGCCGCCGGCGTCGCATCCTTCTTTGCGAAGTACTCGTCCAGATAAGCCACGATCGCGCGGGTGTCGGTGCCGGGCGTAAAGAGCATCGCCACGCCGGCGGCCTTCAGCGCTTCGACATCGCGTTGCGGAATGATGCCCCCGCCGAAGACCAGGACGTCGCCCATGTTGTTCTTGCGCAGCAGGTCGATGACCGCCGGAAAGAGCGTCATGTGCGCGCCGGAGAGGACGGAGAGCCCGACGACTTCGACGTCTTCCTGCAGAGCGGCTTCGACGATGGCTTCCGGTTCCTGATGGAGGCCGATGTAGATGATTTCGTAGCCGGCTTCGGAGAGCGCCTTGACGACGACTTTGGCGCCGCGGTCGTGGCCGTCGAGGCCGGGTTTGGCGATGAGAATGCGGTGGCGTCTGTTGGGTGCTGTCATATTTTCCTTTTTAGCATAAGGCCGCGTGAGGTTCAATGCAGCGGGGCCATTTTCCATTGAACGGCAGGTCGCGCGTTCAGCTCGGCATCGCGTCCGGATGTAACATTGAGGTCGAAATCGCGGTTGGGGTACCACACGGGGTTCATAGGTAAATGTGACGAAATGTGACAGAATGTTACACGCTTCGAGTCCGTTTCAATTTCCCGTACAACAGCGCTGTTGTACCCCCTCGACGCGCCCGACGCAGGCCTTCGGCCTGCGACAGGCTTGCTCGGGGCAGGCCCGGATCGTTTTCCATTTTCCATTCCTTTCCTTTCCAGTGGACGGATCACCGTCGCGGGCTGAACTGACGTTCGCGCCGCGACAGCGGGCGTGCAGTGGCTGAAGCGCGATCGTGGTTTACAGGGCGGCCTCCTTGGGATGGGTTCGGTCTATAGTCTGGCGGAGCGGGACGGGTTTGGGTGTTCTGAGCGAGTTGAGCGCGGAGGTAGCGGAGTTTGTGATTTTCCTACTATATCTATGCGATCGAGGAATGCAAAAGTCAAGTAAAATCTTGGAATTATGTGTGTAAAAGTTAAGTATTTTTCGACTTATAAGGAGTTATGAGAATTTCGTATTTCGTCTCGCATTGCCCATTTTCATTTCCTTGGCCGGGGTGAGGCGCAGAGAGCTTCGGTATGCGGAAAGTGTCCTTATATATAAGCGGTGATTGATCCCGAAAATCAAGGGAAATCTGGCGAATGAGCTAATTTGAGCAGGTTTGAGAGCGAATGATAGCAAATGAGCTGAAATGAGCGTGTTTGAGCAGGAATGATTCAAAATGAGCGTGAATGAGCAGGAATGAGCGTAAATGAGCGATTGCTACTCGACGGTGTTTTCGTGCTACGCGATGAAGTGAACGGGAGCATCCCGTGATCGCCATGCTGGGGCGCCCGGCGGGGAGTTGTGCAGGCTTCTGGCATAGCGTGTCCGGCCGTACGACGCACAACTTTCTGGCAAAGACGCAAAGCCGCAAGGATCGCAAAGAACGGCACGAACGGAAAGGAATCTTTATGGAAGGGATCGTCGGACTAATGCCGGATGCTCCTAAAATGGGGGCGCAAAACGGCCTTGGACGCACGGCACCCAATGGCCGGAGCAAGACCAGAGCCGTACGGTAGAGCGACGTCACCGAGGCCACCGACACTCGTTACACAAATGCCCCACGCCAAGGATGGGAATTGAGAGCTGGGGTTTGGGCTGAGATTCTTCACCCACGGTCGGAGCGAGTCGAGCGTGGAGCGACTACAGATACCTGCGTACGATCAGCCAGATTCCCACTGCAAGCAGTGCGACGACGCCGGCGCAGACTAGGAGCAGAACCAGCGCCGACCTTTGACGGCGTCCCTGAAGATGTTGATATTCGGCTGGGTCCGTCAGTGCGAGGATCGCTTCATGAGCGGCGTTGCGAACACCTTGCGATGAAGCGGTGGTTTCGAGCTGCTGCAGGCTCGGAATAGCGCTCAAAGCGGCGCTGCCCATTTTTCCGAGGGCGTCGGCTGCTTCCATTTGGAGGGAAGAATCGTTTTCAGATAACACTTCAATCAGTGCGGTGACTGCCGAAGCCGCCTCGGCGCCGCGTTCTCCCAATGCGCGCGCGAACAATGCTCGCGAGCCCGGGTCATCGGAAACGTCTTTCATGTTTGCGATGAGTTCCTCAACGCTCCACATTTGCTCGGGGTTATTGTGATCGCTGGACATAGGCTGCGCGCTCGAGATTGAAAGGACTATCGTAGCACCGACGGATGACATCGGTCCATTGCTTCTGCACTTAGCAGCGCAGACTTGGGGAATCTGGAACGCCCAATTTCCTATATCGCGTTGAGCATAACGGAAATGTGTTGCCATGCTTTGACGTGATAGGTAAGACAGCACCCGGACGCGCGGAAGGAGAACTCCGATCGAACAGTCCAAGATGATTCTGGAGCGGCTGCTAAAAGATCGCATCGTAGCGGTCGTCGGGCCGATTGACGACGCGGCGGCCAGCGAGGTCATCGCGAAGCTTCTGCTTTTGCAATCGCGCGATTCACGGGAGCCGGCCAGCCTATATGTGACATCGCAGGGCGGCGCAGTCAATGCGAGCTTGGCCATTGTTTCTGTAATGGATGAGTTGAAGTGCCCGGTTCATACGTATGCAATTGGACCGTCTCACGCCATGGCTGCTGTGATCGTTGCTCACGGCGAAGGTGGATTTCGGTACGGCTTGCCGTCCTCCAGGCTGAGTATTTCCAGTTGCTGGGGTAAATCGGATTCCGAAATTCAGCGCGACGAGATAAACGCACTGAATATGCTCATCGCCGGGTTGCTGGCGAAAGACACCGGACAAACGCTGGAGCGGATATGGCGGACGAGATCACATTTAAGCCGGACGAGGCTATAGAGTATGGGCTCATTGATGAGATATTGACGTCCTGAGCCGTCTAATTTTAGAAGAAAGCATCTATCTGATGGTAAAGCCCGAGGACGTTGATACCTGTCCGTGCTGCAGGCACAAGATTGGTCCATTTCAAGAGTATTACATTTGTCCCATTTGCTTCTGGGAGATTGATTTCTGGCAGACGGATAACCCGGATGATCCGGATGGTGCCAATGGGATCTCGCTGAAAGAAGGACAAACCAATTATTTGAAGTTCGGGGCGTGCACGCAAAACTCCGTTTCGCGTGTACGTCCTCCGCGGCCGGAGGAAATGCCGTGATCGGCTGTGTGGATTCCACGCGCAGGGCATGCGTCTGAAAACGGCCTCAGACGCATGGCACCCAACGGCCGGGACATAACGAGAGCGGCGCATTATTGTGATGGTATTGGAGTCATCGGTGCCACCCGCCATCACACTCGTTTGACGCCGTGATGCTCAATTCCGATGAACGAGGAGCCCTGGGAATCCGTAGTCTGGCGGGAGACCCATTGGGCTGGGAGCCTGGGGCGAGATAGAGAGCCAACATGACCGACACGCCCAAGCGCCAGTGGTTTCGCTTTCATTTATCGACGGCGGTGTTGCTGGTCCTGGTCGCAGCATGGCTTTTGATGAAGAATCTCGTTCTCGATAATGTACGTGGAGAATATGGTTGGCCCGCCGGATTTGTAAAACAGGGAATTTGGGGGACCATTCTATTTGCAATCGTCAATGTACTCTCGGCGTTCTTGATTCTATTTTTTGTGTACAAACTGTCGACGTGGCTCAACCGGTCTGCGGGTCAGAACTATTTTAAATCGGCTAAAGCGCGCCTTGCACGAACTCGACCCTTAACTTGGATTGGCATAGTCATCGCAACCGCGGGGATCGTTTATTTAAATTATTCGAATCGTAGTGTGACAGGTGCGTGGGTGAACTATGGATGGCCGGTGGCTCACGCCGTTCGGGTTTATCAGTTGCGACGCTCGTATTCATGGGGATTTGTTGCCAATGAATATGACTACTTTGCGCTTGCCGTGGACCTTGCAACCAGCGGATTGATTATCTGTCTCGTGTTTAAGTTGTTTGAGTGGAATTCGGAATCGGCAGGGGAGAAGGCGCCGGGATAATATTTTCGGTCTCCTCCATATAGAAACGAGGACTGTTGTCACCTGGCCGGCTTCACTTTTCAACCTGTTTTGAATTCATAGCCTTTACCTGTGTCCAGATGACATCAAAATTCGAAGCGATTTGAAACTTCTTGATCGTCTCGACTGCGACCGGCCCGGTCTGGGATTCCTCGAACATTTTCTTTGCTTCAGCCATGGGCACCGGAAACGTCACGCTGTTTTCGCCCTGCGTGAAGAACAATTCCGCCTGATCAATCGCAACACGCTGCTGGAGGTCTGCAAACAACATCGAACTGTTAAAGCACAGCGTGGAAAAGTCCAACTTGGAGGGTCGATTTATGGGCATACGAATGGAAATCTGACCGCTCCCTTTAACCTTTTTAAACGCGGGCTCGAACTTGATCTGTTCCGATGAGGCCGGCCATTTGAATTCGGCGAGATTCATGGTTACAAACAGCGTGACCGCATACGGGTTCCCTGCGCGGATTTCGGCGTCGTACCGCTTGAAATTCAGGAGTTGGGGAGCTTCATGTTCCAATTCGAACAATTCATCCGCCGCAAGTTTCGCTGGTCGATAGGAAAGAAAATACCAGACAATCGCGCCAAGCATCACGGCGAATAGCACCAATCCAGGGAGGATTATAGTTTTCGGATTAAATTGAACCTTTTCACTTTTCTCCACAAAAGGCGAGACACGCGTCGCTGGCGAATCATCAGATGGTGGCAGAATGAGCATGTGATTTCCTCTTCGACGGTATCAGTATACGCCGTAACAAACAGAAACACACAGCAAGTCATTTTGGCTGTTTTGGCAACTTCTGCGCTCGCCGGTCGAACCCGCATTCCTGGCACCACCATTCCGCTCGTTGGATTAAAACCGCGCCGCAATTCGAGCATGATCGATTTCTATCATCTTTTGGAACATAAGGCCCTAGACCGTCCAGGATCTTCCTGGCTTTTTTGTGGCCAAGCAAAGCAGCACGCCGCAGGTAACGCTCCCCTTCGATTCTCTTGTTCCAATTCAACAGATTCCCACCCAAATGGTACAAGGCGTCAGCATAATCCGGGTCCAGAGCAATGGCCGTCTTTAAATGAGTCTTTGCGCCTTGCCTGTCGTTCAATTCATTCGCCAATAACTGTCCATATAACGAATGTGCCAATTCCCAATCCGGCCAAATCTTGAGCGCGGTCTGGTACTGCTCGCCTGCGGCATTGAATTCGCCAAACCCTTCATAAACAAAAGCCAGATAAATCCGAGACCAGCCATAGCACCGGTCCAATTCTACTGACTTTTCCAGAACCTCACACGCTTCATTGAGATTGTCGTTGTTGGAAAGGTCCTGAGCTAAGGCCCAGCCCAATTCCGCGTAGGCTCTGGCGTACTTAGGGTCGGCGGCAATTGCGCGGCGGAAATGAAAAATTGCTTTTTCGTGCTCTCTCCTCAGTCCAAAACAACATCCGAGGTTGTAATGGGCTTCGTCGAATTCCGGCTGCAATTCGAGCGCATTTTTGTAGCTTTCGATTGCTTCGTCATCACGGCCAAGTTCCGAAAGAGTGAAGCCATGAAAGACCCACGTAGTGGATTTGGGCTTTATCGCCAGCGACTTGCGAAAGGCTACTTCGGCCTTGCTCCACAACTCTTGCTTTAGATAACATTGCCCCATTGTGGAAAGAGCAATTGCCCTTCGATTCTTCGATTTATCTGAAAGGACATGCGTTACCGCGTTAATGGCCTCAGTCCATTTCTTTTGGCACATCAATACGGAAGCGTAGCGTAGCCATCCGTTGGAGAACGTTTCATCGAGCGCCAGGCATTTTTGAAAGAGTTCGCCAGCCAGTAGTAGCTTACCGGCTTCCTGTGCGGCCACTGCTTGTTCAAATAGCTGCCTGTGTTTGTCCATGAATCGCTTGTCTACTACTCTTCAGAAAGCCCGTCCGCAATCTTCTAAACTATCCTGACTCTTTGAAATATCCCCATCATCATTTCAGGTAACTCGAAGTACAGTTGTTAGATCTTCGAGTCAATCATTGTGACTCGCTGCATCCATTAATGTTCACAAGGTGCTAAGAAATCGGGCGCCCTTTCAGGGCGCGGATCATCCGCCTGGAGCGGACCAAGGGCTGCCGCCCTTGGCTATTGACGGTCGGCCTTTCAGGCCGAGGGTAACGCGAGCGTCTGGATTCAGAAGTCTTCTTTCTTATCTGCTTTTCGAACCAAGCAAGCAAGGAAGGCACTGGTGGGAACGGCTCCACCAGTGGCACGCGCGCGCTTTTCGCAGGCGGAGATCTGGGGCAAGAAAATGGGGGCGCATAACGGAGGGACTCGGGAGCGAGACGCCTTCTTCTCTTGGTTCAATGTTTTCAAGCAACTTCAGAAAGCCGGCTGAAGCCGGCTCATAAGATCATTAAGGAGACCGGACCACCACCTGAAGGTGGGTGGCAAGCAACGGCTTGAACGGCAGCTGCAATCAAAATGCGCTGACGCATCGTTGAGTCAGCGCGCGGGGCATGCGTTTGAAAACCGCTGGCGCCGATGTCGTCGAAAGTGGTAGTGACGTGAGCGGTCGAGGTGGCGGGAGCTAGGGCGGATGGCATAGGCAAGGACGGCACTGGTTCGGCGAACGGCTGCCGAACCAGTGGCACCCGCGCGCTTTTCGCAGGCGGAGATCTGGGGCAAGAAAATGGGGGCGCATGACGGAGGGACTCGGGTGCGAGCCGCTTGGACTACTAACGACTCCGGTGCTGCGCATGGTTGGAGCCCTTTGTTCGGCGCCACGGGGGACTGTTCCCGCTCGTGCACGCACCGTGTGCAGCTATGAATAATTGCACTGGCTCTGTCGCATTTTATCAATTTTGGTAAAATTTCAGGTCGAGCAGTGAGCTCCACACTGTACCGTGTAGTGGGTCGGACGTAGGCTGACCCGGCTGGATCGATGTCCCCTATATTAACGCGAGACCTCTCTGTGTCTTTCAGCACTGAAACCAAAGCCAATATCGCTTTCATCCTGGCGCTGATTATCCTGGGTATCGTCGGCGTGTTCCGCTATTCCAGCGCGACGACGCTGATCGAATCGGGCAAGCGGGTCGCGCATACTTATGAGGTCATCGCGGAGATCGAGCGGGTCCGTTTTCTGACCAAGGGCATCGAAAGCAGCGAGCGCGGTTACAAGCTGTCGTACGACAAGAAATTCGGCGACGAAATTGAGCAGGCGAAAACGAAAGTCAACGATTCCATTTCCAAGCTGCGCTCGATGACCAGCGACAACGAGCACCAGCAAGCCAACGTGAATGTGCTCGAAAAACACGTGGCGCGATTCCTGGATTCCGTCCATTCCACGCTCGCCGGCACGGTCAACGCACCCTCCAGCCAGCTGCTGGGAAGCGTCCTCGATCAACTTCAAGCGGCAAAGCTGGAGGAACAGGACCTGCTCAAAGCGCGAACGGAAAGCGAAGAGCACACGGCGTACGTTGCGGTGATCATGATCACGGTCGCCACGGGCGTATCCATGATCGTGCTGATCGTCGCCATGGTGGCTCTCAAGCGCGACAGCAAGGCGCGGCGCAAGGCCGAAGCCGACTACCGCTTCAGCGAAGAACGCCTGCGCCTGCTGCTCAATTCGGTCAGCGAAGGCATCTACGGCATCGACATGGATGGAAAATGCACCTTCGCCAATCCCGCCTGCGCCAAAACGCTGGGCTACCTGACCGTCGAACAGCTTCATGGCAAGAACATGCACGAGCTCATTCATTACCAGTACGAAGACGGTCGGCCGTTTCCGGTGGAAGAATGCAAGATTTATCAGGCGTTCACACGCGGCGAGGAAGTGGTCGTGAACGATGAGGTGTTCTGGCGCGCGGACAAGTCCAGTTTTCCCGTGGAATACCGCTCCTGTCCGGTGCGCCGCGAGGGCGTGGTGATTGGCGCGGTGGTCGCCTTCACCGACATCACCGACCGCAAGCGCGCCGAACGCACGCTCTCGTCGGCCCGCGACATGGCAATGGAGTCGGCGCGGCTTAAATCGGAATTCCTGGCCAACATGAGCCACGAAATCCGCACGCCGCTCAATGGCGTGATCGGCATGTCCGAATTGCTGATCAGCACCCGGCTCACGGGCCGCGAGCGCGAATACGCCGTCACCATTCGCAACTCGGCCGAATCGCTGCTGACGATCCTCAACGACATCCTCGACCTCTCGAAAATCGATGCGGGCAAATTGACGCTTGAGGCCATCCACTTCAACCTGCAGACGATCGTGGAAGAGAGCGGGATGCTGATCGCCGCACGCGCGTCGGAGAAGAAGCTGGAGCTGATTGTGCGTTACGCGCCCGGCGCGCCAAAGACGTTCATCGGCGATCCGGTGCGCATGCGGCAGATTCTTTCGAACCTGGCCAGCAACGCGGTGAAGTTCACGCAGGAAGGGCACGTGCTGATTTCCGTCGCCTGCCACGAGCGGGTCAATGGACGCGCGGTGATGCACATGACTGTGGAAGACACGGGCATCGGGATCAGCGACGAATACCGCTCGCGCCTGTTCCAGAAATTCTCGCAGGCCGACTCGTCGACGACGCGGCAGTTTGGCGGCACCGGACTGGGCCTGGCGATCTCGAAGAATCTCGTGGAAATGATGGGCGGGACGCTGTCGGTGTCCAGCGTCATCGGCAAGGGCACCGTCTTTACCCTGGAAGTGCCGCTGCCTGAAAGCGAGAAGAAGGAGGAACTCTCCGTCACCACGATGACCCAGTACGCCCTGCGTGCGCGCTGCCTGGTGGTCGACGACAATGCCGTCAACCGCATGGTGGTGCAGGAACAGCTTTCCGTCTGGCAGGTGCCGGTAAAGGCGGTCGAACATGGCCAGGCGGCGCTGGAGGAACTGCGCCGCGCGGCGGAGGCCGGCGAAGAATACGCCGTGGCGCTGCTGGATTACCAGATGCCGAACATGAACGGCGAGACGCTGGCGCAGAAGATCAAGGCCGATCCAAAGATCGCCAAGACCGTGCTGGTGATGCTCTCGTCCGTGGGCGAAACCTTCACGCCGCAGCAGCTGCGCGCCAGCGGCATTGTCGAGATGCTCCACAAGCCCGTGCGGCAGTCGGAACTCTTCGACGCGCTGCAATCGGCCTGGCGCGTCGCGTTTGAAGGCGGCGCGCACCACTCGTCGGGAGAACAGGATGCCGTGAGCGACGAAAACGATGTCCCTGCGCTGAATCTGCGCGTGCTGCTGGTCGAAGACAATGACGTCAACCGCGCCGTCGCGGTGGGCATGCTCAAGCGACTGAACTGTGCCTGCTCGATTTCCGTCGACGGCTGCGAAGCGCTGGATGCGGTGCGCACGGAAGCCTTTGACGTGGTGTTGATGGATTGCCAGATGCCGGTGATGGATGGCTACACGGCGACGCGTGAAATCCGCCGACTGGAGAAGAGTTCGGGCCGGCCGCCGATACCGATCGTCGCGATGACGGCCAACGCGATGAAAGGCGACCGCGAACGCTGCCTGGAAGCCGGCATGGACGACTACCTGGCCAAGCCGGTGCGCCTGGCCCAGCTGGCCGACATTCTTGCGCGCTCCGCGGGGCGCCCTGCCCTGCCCCGCCGGCATTCCAAGTCCTCGACACCCACTGTTGCCGCCGAAACAACCCAGGAGACTCCGGCGCCGGTCTTCGATCTGGACGCGGCCATGCGCATTGTCGGCGGCGACGGGGCGCTGCTGAAAGAGGTGATCAAGGTCTTCCTCGACGACGTCCCCAAGCGCATCGCCAACATGAAGGACGCACTGATCGCGGGCAACACGTCGACGGCCGAGCGTTGTGCGCATTCAATCAAAGGCGCGTCGGGCAATGTCGGCGGCGAGCGGCTGCGGCAGATGGCCTATCACCTTGAGACGGCCTGCCGCGACAACGATGTGAAGCAGGCGGCAACGCTCACGGCGGAGCTGGAGACGGAACTCGCCGCGCTGCGCACCGAGTTGCTGAAGCTGGCGCAGGATCCCGCCGCATGAGAATCCTGGTCGCCGACGACGATCCCACCTCGCAGCTGGTACTGAAAACCGCGCTGACGCGGCGCGGGCACGACGTGGCGAGCGTCGGCGACGGCCTGGAAGCGCTGAAGATTCTGCAGTCCGACGATCCACCGGCGCTGGTGATCCTGGATTGGATGATGCCGGGGCTGGATGGACCGGATGTCTGCCGCAAAATCCGCGAAAGCGCCAAGTCGCAGTACGTGTACATTATTCTGCTCACCAGCAAGAAGGAAACGCAGGATCTGATCCTCGGCATCGACGCCGGGGCCGACGTTTTCTTAAGCAAACCTGTGGCTTTGGATGAACTGAAAAGCCGCATCGACGCGGCCGAACGCATTCTCTCGTTCCGGCCCCGGCCGCAAACGTCGGAACGTCCGACGCTGGTCGCCGCGGTATCCAAGAACGACCCGCCGGTCTTTGAACACCAGGATGTGCCGCTGGAATTGATGCCCAAGACGCCGGAGATCTCCTTCGATCCGCTGCTGATTGGCTCCGCGCGCGTGCTGCAGCGCGGGCGCCCCCTGCCGACGCTGGGCAAGGTGATCCTGCTGCAGCGCATCGGCCAGGGCGGCATGGGCGTGGTCTACCGCGGGTATAATCCGCGCACGAAAATCCAGGTCGCGGTGAAAGTCGTCTCCACTGCGCTCTTCCGCGACGACATGAACATGGCCGAGCGCTTTTACCGCGAAGCGCAGATTGCCTCGCAGATTCACTCGCCGCATCTCGTCCAGGTCTACGACATCGATCAGGAAGGTTCGCTGCTCTACCTGGTGATGGAGTACATCGACGGCATGTCCGCGACCACCTGCCTGATCCAGGAAATTCAAAACGGCCAGATCGGCCTGAGCGAACTGAACGCGCTGCGGTTGTGCCTGTCGGCGGCGAAAGGACTGGCCAAGGCGCACGAAAGCGGCATCGTCCATCGCGACATCAAGCCCGAGAACATCCTCGTGCCCTACACGCCCGATCATCTGGATCTGAGCTATTCCGGCGCGAAGCTCACGGACCTGGGCGTGGCCAAGCACGAAATGCAGGGCGGCGAAGGCTTGACTGGGAGCAACATGACGCTGGGGACGATCGGGTTCATGGCGCCGGAGCAGATCCATGACGCTCGCCGCGCCGGAAAACCGGCGGACATCTTCGGCTTCGGCGCGACGCTCTATTTGCTGCTCTGCGGACGGCTGCCGTTCGTGGCGGACTCGCCATTCGACATTTTCGTCGAGACCATCAACAGGCCGCACCCGCCCGTGGGAAAATTCCGGCCGGACGTCTCCAGCGCGACAGCCTCCATTGTCGACACCTGCCTGGCGAAAGATCCGGCGCGCCGCCATCCCGACGCGACGGCGCTGGTAGAGGATCTGACGTTTGCGCTGAAGCAGGTTGAAGTGATGCGCGGAGCTTAGCGCCCTAACGATTGGGAACGGGTGGCAGCCCGTTGCGCCGGTAGACGGGTTGTGCGTCAGGCTTCACCGGAGGCACCAGGGCTGCGGCGCCGGTGGAAAAGCGCCACTGTTTCTTGAATGGCTTCCCGCGCCAAGAACAATTCACGGTGACACTGTAAACGGTGTCGGGCTTCAGCGGTTCCTTGGGAGTAATCGTCACCGAGGCGAGGTTGTCGCCGAAGACCGCTGGCTGAGCCGGATGCTGCGGATCGCTGACCCAGCATTCAATCATTGCCGCGTTGCCGTCCTCATGCAGTTCGCTCATGACGTCCTTGGGCATGTCGGTATCGGGCCCGCCTTCCACGCGCAACGAAAACGTCTTGGTAGCCTTGTAGGACGGAAACGTCAGCGTGATTGGAAAACCCACACCGCCCGGCGGCGGCGCGCCTTGAATCGGGCCGGGATTTTCCAGGCCGCTCCACATCGGCTTTACATTCAGCTGCCCATCGTACGGACAGGCAATCGGCTGCAGCCAGTCGATGCTCGTGTCACCCGTAGTGCCCACGTCGATCACGGTCTCGGGAACGCTGCCGTTCTGGTTTGGATCAGCCGGTGCCCACGCCATGCCCGTGACGGTCAGGTACGGCGAGAGCAGGAGAATGCGATGAAAGACCGAATCGGTGAGCTCATCGATGCCCAGGATCAGGTCCGCGGGCCCGGCGACGACGCACGAATGCCCGCCACACCACGCCCCTTCCTTGGAGTATCCCGGCATGGCCGGATCTTCGCCCAATCCCATGACGTTGTTCTTGATCAGGAAGTTCGCGTGATTCGAGGCCCAGCGGCACATCTCGTCATGCAGCTTGACCGGCGGCAGCCCGAGGTGCTCACGCCACTCGTTCAAATGGGCGATGCCTTTCGCCAGAGGCTCGGGATAGGTCACCGGCGTGAACGTCAGCGGACCGCCGCCGCCAGCGTCGAGCTTCACTGCATAGGCAACATTATTGAGCGTCAGGGTGGCGCTGAGCGGAACGGGATCGGCCTTGCCAATGACGATCAGATCCACGCCGATGTCATCAAAACGGCCGTTGGTATTGGCATCGATCACGAAGACCGGCTGCGTGAGAAACGTTCCTTTGAGCCCGCCGGATCGCTGATAAAACCAGTTGCCATCGGCGGCGAAAATCCGGAGCGGATAGTGATCGGTCCGCGCGCGCTGCGTGGCCGGATCGGGGCCGCGCGGCACATCGAACGTGATCACGCGACCCTGCTTGTCGGAGGCGGGAACCTTGACGAAGAAATTGTTCAGTCCGCCGGAATCGATGCCCAGCCCGGTCTCGACGCCGCCGCCGTCCTTGTCGCGGCGCACAACGATCGGTTTTCCTTTGGGATCAAGCAGCGGCAATTCGCCATTGAGCGTCACGGCCTCGGCAGCCGGCACCGTCTTGGGAAGCTCCGCATCGGTGGCGACCGTCAGCGGCACCACGACCGGCGCGGCCGACCACTTGTTCGCGCCCAACGGCGGCATGGCCGGCATCGCGAACAACTTTGGCTTGTCGGCGTCCGCGGCTGTCAGCGTAAACGCCTGCGACAGAATAAGGACCGCCAGTAAGGATTTAGGTTTCCACATAGTGGCGCTGAGTATTCCGGGGTTTTCCACAAAGACAAGTCGCGCAAGCACGCTGGAAACTGCCAAAAAATCCGCGCCTGAAAACGTCGTCATTAGCAATGAGGAGAAACCATGCTTTCCACAGTGCAGCTGATGTACGCCTACACGCAGTGGGCTGACACGCGGATGTTCGCGGCGCTCACGCGCCTGAATGACGAGCAGTGGACGCGCGCGCTGAGCAGCAGCCACACGTCCATCCGGGACACGGCCGTGCACACGATCTCCGCGCAGTGGCTGTGGCTCTCGCGCTGGCGGGACAACGCCAAGCCGCAACTCTGGAATTCCGCCGACTTCCCGACGCCTGGCTCGCTCCACACGCGCTGGGTGGAACTGGCAAAAGAGCTGCAAGCGTTCGTCGCCGCGCAGACAACGGAATCGCTTCAGGCGGATCAGACGATCACGAGCCTGAAGGGCGAAGTTTCGACGCAGCAGCTCGGCGGAATGATGCTCCACGTCGCCAATCATTCGACGTATCATCGCGGCCAGGTCGCGACGCTGCTCCGGCAGCTCGGGCAGACGCCGGAGATCACGGATCTGATTTTATACCTCCGGCAGCAGCGACAATCGGGAACGTCTCATTCGTGAGCCACATCAAATAACACATGCGAATGACCATCGCGGCTATTGGGTCCGAACGGTTGATGCGTCATAATTGAACCTCACCAGATTTTAGAGGAGCAGAAAACAATGGGAACACTGAGCGGCAAAATCGCGCTGATCACCGGATCCAGCCGCGGGTTGGGACAGACCGTGGCGCTGGCGCTGGCCAAGCAAGGGGCGCACGTCGTGCTGGTCGCGCGGACTGAAAAAGCGCTGATCGAAACGGCCGAGCAAATCAAGAAGGCCGGCGGTATTTCGACGCCATTCAGCGCCAACGTCGCGGATGTGGATCAGGTCGCCAAACTCCAGGGCAAGATTGTCGCTGAAGTCGGCGCGCCGAATATTCTGGTCAACGCCGCCGGCATGTTCGGACCGCTGCAGATGTTCAAAGATACCGACCCTAAAGAGTGGATCGAGACGATCATGGTCAACACGATCGGCCCGTACCTGACCTGCCGCGCGTTCGTAGGCGAAATGATCAACCAGAAGTGGGGCCGCATCATCAATTTCAGTTCCGCCGCGGCGCTTCATGTTCCTGGCCCGATGAACAGCGCGTACGCGACAAGCAAAGTGGCGCTGAATCATTTTACACGCCATCTCGCCGCCGAACTGAAAGACACAAACGTCACCGCCAATGTCATCCATCCCGGCGAAGTGAAAACCGCGATGTGGGCCGACATGCGCGACATGGCGCAGGAACAGGGCGACAACGGCAAAGGCTGCATGAACTGGGTGAAGTGGGTCGAGCAGACCGGCGGCGACGACCCGAACAAAGCGTCGGACCTGGTCCTGAAGCTGATCAGCGAGGAGTCCAAAGCAATCAACGGCCAGTTCTTGTGGATCGAAAATCCCCTGCAGAAGCCCATTCCGTCCTGGTAACAATCGAATCCTGGAGAGCTCATGAGCGCACCACGCCGGACGAAAGTTGGAGTCATTGGCTGCGGCAACATCAGTGCCGTCTACTTGCAATCGGGGCAGAAATTCCGCAATCTCGAGATCGTCGCGTGCGCGGACATCGATCTGGAACGCGCCAAAGCCCGCGCGGCCGAATTCAAGATTCCGCGCGCCTGCTCGGTAGCCGAACTGCTCACCGCATCCGACGTGGAAATCCTCGTGAACCTCACCATTCCGCAAGCGCACGCCGAAGTCTCGCTGCAGGGACTGGAGGCCGGCAAACACGTCTACGGCGAGAAACCGCTGGCGATCAACCGCGCCGATGGGCAGAAAGTCGTGAAGTTTGCGAAAAGCAAAAACCTCCGCGTCGGCTGCGCGCCCGACACGTTCCTTGGCGCTGGTTTGCAGACCTGCCGAAAATTGATCGACGACGGTTGGATCGGCGAACCGATCGGCGCTACGGCGTTCATGGCTTCGCACGGTCCCGAAAATTGGCATCCCGACGCGACGTTCGTTTACCAGCAGGGGGCCGGTCCGCTCTTCGACATGGGACCGTATTACCTGACTGCCCTCGCCTTCCTGATCGGACCGATTCAGCGCGTCTCGTGTTCCGCGCGGGCGACTTTTCCGGAACGGACGATCACCAGCCAGCCGAAGTACGGCACGAAGATCAAGGTCAATACGCCGACGCACGTGGCCGGCACGCTCGAATTCAAGACCGGCGCGATCGCGACGATCATGATGAGCTTCGATGTCTGGGCCGCGGAGCTCCCGCGCATTGAAATCTACGGTACGGCCGGCTCGATGAGCGTACCGGATCCCAATACGTTCGGCGGACCCGTGCGCATCAAGCGAGAGGGCGCGAAGGACTGGTCGGAAGTTCCGCTGACGCACGGCTACGCAGAGAATTCGCGCGGACTGGGCCTGGCCGATATGGCGCAGGCAATCGTTTCCAACCGCCCGCACCGCGCCAGCGACGAGCTCAGTGTCCACGTGCTCGACGCCATGGCCTCGCTGCTGGAAGCATCCGAGCAGAAGAAGTACATCGAACTGGCGACGACCTGCGTCAAACCCAAGCCGTTGCCGCTGGGTCTGCTGCCCGGCGAAATCGACGCGTGACGTTGCCCGCCGCGTGCCGGCGCGCTACAAGACGGCATGCAATTCAAGGTCGACGAACCCCTCTATAAACAAGTCGCGGAAAGTCTGCGCCGCGACATCCAGGCCCGCCGCTTCACCGGAAAAGTGCCCGGCGAACGCGAACTCTCCCAGCGCTACAGCGTCAACTTCAAGACCGCCAATAAGGCCGTGGCGTCGCTCGTTAACGAAGGTCTGCTCACGCGCGTGAAAGGCAAAGGCACATTCGTTTCGCGAACGAAGCCGACAGCCGCGCTGACGCTGGTGGGACTGAGCGTCTCCCAACTGGAAAACCCGTACTTCTCGAAAAGCGTCCGGGCCATCGAGCGCGCGGCGGCGCGCGACGGCATCTCGCTGATGCTGCATACCCCCGAAGACAACGGAAGCGTTTCATTGGCGTTCGCCAAGTCGCTCGTAGCGCGTGGCGCTCAGGGGTTGGTCATGCAAGGCAACTCGATGCCCGCAGCGATTCGCAAACTGAACCTTGCCGTCGCAGCCTTTGGAGCGGGCGAGGCGGACTGCGATTTTGTCTGCGCGGATGTGCTTAGCGGCGCGCGCCAGGTGGTCGGGCATCTCGTGGAACGCTTTGGGCCGGCGGTGGCATATGTGGGTATCAGCCACGACGCGAGGGACGAGCGCCTCGCGGGATATTTGGAGATACTTAAGCGCGCCGGAGTCAGGCCGCAGAAGGCCTGGATGCCCATCGGTCCCAATTCGTATCGGGGAGGTTACGAGGCGACGAAGGCGTTGCTGTCGAATGGACAGCGGCCTCGCGCGATTTTTTACTTCAACGACTACATGGCCATGGGCGGACAGCGCGCGCTGGCTGAAGCGGGTCTGCGTGTGCCGAAAGACATCGCCGTCGCCGGATTCGACGACAGTGTTGATCCCAACGAGATGGTCGTGCCCACAACGTCGGTGCTGTATTCCTTTGAGCAGACGGCCGAGGAACTCCTGAGCATGTTGCGTCGTCGGGTCGCGAATCCGAAGGGCCCACCTGAGCGCGCGACCATCGCGCCTGTGCTGCGCATCCGTCAATCGACCTCAAAATAATTCCACCAGAAAGATATTGAATCCCGATTCCGTCGCTTTAGCCTTTTACTGGTGCAGTATGGTGCACCCTTCAAAGGAGAATGCTGAAATGAACGTCACGACCGGCCGGCTCAATACCAACCCCAGGCAGTTCAGTACGGAAGGTTACTGCGTCTTCGATCAGACCTTGTCGAATGACGAAATCGCGCATGCGCGCGCCGAGCTCGACAAGCTCATGGCCGAGAACAAGGACGTGCGCCCGGAGTACCTCACCGAACCGCACGTAAAAAGCCTGTACTGGCTGGAGCTCTGCCGACATCCGAAGGTGCTCGATGCGGTGAGGTCTGTGCTGGGCAACGATCTCGTGCTGATCATGTCGCACCTGATCGTCAAACCGGCGCGCGAAGGCAAGAAGGTTGCGTGGCATCAGGATCGGCCGACGTGGACCTCGGTGAAAGGCACCGACATCGTCACGGTCTGGCTGGCCATCGACAACGCCGACACGGGCAACGGCTGCATGAATGTCATTCCGTCCTCGCAGCAGGGCTTTCCCGAAATGGCCATCGTCTACGAAAAAGGCGACGACGTCTTCAACCTGAAAGTCGAAGTCTCACCGGAGCTCGAAAAGCTGGCCGTCCCGGTGGAGTTGGCGGCGGGCGAGATTTCAATTCACGACTCGTACATCCTGCATGGCAGCGACGCGAATTTCAGCGAGCGCCGCCGCGCCGGATATACCATGCGCTACGCCAACGCAAAGACCACACGCGTCGATGTCGCGAACCACTTTGGGCCGGTGTTTCTGGTGAGTGGGGAAGTTGGAGAAAATATTGCAAAGGTAACGGATATTCGGCGCTGAAATAAAATAGCTGAGGCGGCCCTACAGCGGCCGCCTCAGCGTGGTCTTGCGTCCAATGGCTCTGCTTACTGCTTGTTCGCCGTTTCGCACGGCTGTTTCGAATCCCAGCGCGCTAAAAACTTCGGATAGTCCACCAGCGCTCCCGTCGTGATTGATTCGAAGATCGCTTTCTCCACCTGCAGCACATGGCGGCCGTGTTCGATGGTCATCGGCGGCTCGGTGTCGTTGCGGATGGCATCGCAGAGCGCGACGAGTTCATCGTAGTGACCCATGTAGCCGTGCGGACCGCGTACGTCCTTGTGGTGCTCGGCGGAATTCGTCGGCGTGAAATCCGGGCCCGCAAACACAGTCGAGAAATCAGGCGCTTTCAGATTGGTGCTGAGATGACATTCCTTGAAGCGCCGCGACAGGAAGACACTGCGGTCCTTGCCGAAAAGCTGGAACGAGTACTTCGTCATCAGCGCGTTGTAGGCCTTTCCGTGCTGAATGTAACAGGCCTGCGAACCGTCGGCGAAACGCAGCGTCGCAATGAAACTATCGGCGGGCAGATGCTTATCGAGTTCATAGTACGATCCGCCTGCCGCGTAGATGCTGACCAGCGGCGCGGTGTGGAAAAGGTGAACGATCAAATCGAGATTGTGGCAAGCCTGCGCGGAGACCGTGTCGGAGCACTGCCCGTACGTTATCCACGGTCGCGGGAGCAGTTCCTTGGCGCGTTTCACTGCTGGCGCGAGCCGATTGCACAACCCGACGAGGTACTTCACCTTGGATTTGCGCACTTCGCGTTCGAGCGCCAGGGCGTCTTCTACTGTGACCGCGACCGGTTTCTCCATAAACGTGTGCTTGCCAGCCTTCGCCGCCGAAATGCCCAGCGCCGGATGGTAGCGCTCGCCGGTCTGGATCAGCACCGCGTCGATGTTCTTGTCAGCGAAAATACGATCTGCGTCGTTCGTCGCATAATCGCCGCCGTACTCTTTCAGGAATTGCTCCGCCGATTCTTTCCGCACATCAGCGTAGGCGACCACATTCACATCAGGGATGCTCTTGGCGTTCAGTACATGAAGCCCGCCCATGAAACCGCATCCGATCACACCAAAACGCAACGTCTTCATTTCAGTTCTCCAGGAAGGTTGAGGCTAAGGAAGGCAGAATTGTTCCACGCGCAAATCGGTCACGAACGCATGCGCCGGCGCGTGTGTGATCATCAAGTCGGGTTTCGATTCCAGCGCTACGCGCTGAGGCGTCACACCGCAGGCCCAGAACACCGGCATCACACCAGCGGGAATGTTTTTCACGGGCTCTCCGACAATCGGATGATCGAGATCGGCGCCGATTTCGCGCGGATCGCCGAGATGCAGCGGCGCGCCGTGGTTGTTCGGGAAACGGTTGGTGAGGTTGCAGGCGATGACGGCCTGAGCGGGCGTCATCCAACGCATCGTAACCACGACGGGTCCCTTGAACTTTCCGGCCTGCTTCGTCGGGATCGTCGTGTTCAACACCCAAACGTCCTTCGATTTCGGCACGCCCGCTTTCTCCAACGCATCGTCAAAGGTCAGGCTTGAGCCAATCAGGAACGCAACGCTGTCCTTTTTCCACAGATCGGTAATGTCCGTGACGTTCTTCTCGCGCACGCCCTTGCGATAGACGGCGTACTGCGGCAGATCGGTGCGCAGATCCGCTTCTGGCGCGGTCATGCGCGGCGCCGGGTCGCCGGGGTCGGTGACATCGATCAGCGGGCACGCCTTGGGATTGCGCTGGCAGAAAACCAGGAAGTCGTATGCGTCGGATTGTGGCAGCACAACGAGATTGGTCTGCACGAATCCCGGAACTTTAAACTGCGTCGGTCCGGTCCATTCGCCCTTACGCATGGCGAGGCGGGCTTGCTGAGCTTCTGTCATGGTCGACACCTTTCACGCGGGAATGAGCGGTTTCAAAAATGCGACGTCAGTTTTCACCTTTTCAAGAATCTCTGGAAGTACCTCGGGACCGGAATATTCGCCGTGCACGCTGATCGCACCGTCGTAGCCGACAGCTTTCAGCGACGCGATCGCGTTGGGCCAGTGGACGAGACCCTCGGAGAGCTGGCACCAATCGTGTTTCCACGTTGCAGGCGCGTCCGAATTGGAGAGCTGATAGCGGACATTCTTTGCGGCAACCATGTGCAGGTATTCGCCGCAGATATCGAGGCCCATCGGCAGCGTCTCGCCATCGGCGGAAAGATGCGCGGGGTCGAGGTAAATTCCGATGTAGCGCGGATCGAAGCCGTTGACCAGGTGCCGCGCAGAGGAGGCATTCATGCCGTAGTAATTGTCGCAGTGCGTGTGAACGAGACTGCGCACGCCGTACTTTTCGCCCAGGCGCTGAAGCGACTCGAGGTCCGACCGAATCTGCTCCACGCCCTGCCAGTAGGGAAGATTTTTGCCGCTCCACTTGCCCTCGCGCCACAGCCAATAACCGAGCTTGATGTTCGGAATGCCATGTTCGGCGCAAGCCGCGTAAATGCTTCCCGTCTCCTTCTTGTGCGGATCGGTCGGCGTGCCCTCCAGCGTGGCAAGCGGCACCGACAGTCCGCGATCACGCCAAATTTTCATCGCCGCCGGCAGCGCGGCTCCGACGTTACCGGCTTCGACACACTGGCCCGGTCGAATGGCCAGATCCAAGCCCGCAAACCCGAGCGACGCTGCAGTCGCGCCGACTTGCTCAGCGGTAAGTCCTTTGAGAAACTTCGTGAAGTAGATGAGCTTCATGACACCTCCGTTCAAACTGACCGGCATATTATGGCCCACGACTGCGCCCCAGACAATGGGTCGGATTCAGTTGTAATGAATATTATTTTGTATATTATTCAGGCATGAAAATGAATGTGGAAAGCTGGCCGGAAAAGCTTAGCGGATGCTTGCGCAATCCCAGCGTGATCTTCAGCGAAGATCTGTCGTGGCCCGCGTTGCGCAAGATCCAGCCGCACGTACACAATTATTACCAGATCGACTACTTTTATAAGGGCAGCGGGCAGGTTGTGATCAACCGCCGGACTTACCGGATCAAAGCCGGCGACGTCTACATTTCGAATCCGGACGACCGCCACAGTTTTCTGGCCGACCGCGAACGTCCGATGCAAGGCATCAGCTTTAAATTCACGCTGGGGAGAAAGAACCGCACGCTGCGCTTTCCCAATTTCCTCGCGAACCTCAACGTTTTGCCCGCCGCCCAATTCCGGGAGCTCGACGGCTACTTTCGCAAGGCGAGCGCCGAAGCCAACAGCTTTCAACACGGCCACTTCGAAATCGCCGCCGCGCTGCTTTCAACATTTTTTCTGCTGCTCGTCCGCTATTTGAAGGCCAACGAGAACGCGCCGGCCAACAACGCCGACAAACGGACCTGCGAATTCGTGATGGAGTACATCCAACTGCATTGCGATTCGCCGCTTCAACTGCGCGACCTGGGCGCGCTGGTCGGGCTGCATCCCCGCTACCTGTGCCAGAAGTTCTCGAAGGAAATGGGACGCTCGCCGGTCGCCGCCTTGACTGAAGCACGCATGGAACGCGCGAAACACCTGCTTGCGCGCACGCGGTTGCCTGTCAGCGAAGTCGGGAGCCAGACGGGATACCGGGACGTGTACCACTTCTCCAAGCGCTTCAAACAGGAGACCGGCGAATCGCCGCTCCGCTATCGCGCGAAACAGAAGCGCTAGATTTTGCTTGCAGCGCGCGCATGCAAATGACTCAGCACGATCCAGCAGGCAAGCCCCACCAGCGGCGTCACGCCAATCAGAGTAATTACAGCCGAGTAGCCGTGATTGTCGGCGAGATTGCCGATGATCGGACTGAAGACAAAATTGCACGCGGAGAAGGTCGCGTTCATCAAGCCCGCCATTCGCGCCGTCTGACCTTCGGCCACGGACTCCACGCCATACGCCATCAGCACCGTATACGCGGCCTGGTATAAAAACGGGACGCGATGAGCCAATTGAGCGCCGCCTGCACTTCCTTCTCGTGCGCCATGCCCAGGATCAGCGTGGCGCCGATGAATCCGATCGACATGACCAGCCGGCGCGCGTTCAAGTAGGTGAAGCCCCGGGTCAACAAGAACGTCGCCGCGAATCCGCCGATCAATTGTCCGATGTCGACCGCAAGAAACGGCTGCCACATGTAGTGTCCGACGACTTCCTGTGTGAGTCCGAAACTTTTTGTCAGATGGAGCGAGAGAAAATTATTGGCGTACACGGTGGGCGCGACGGTGAAGAAGACGGCAGCCAAGGTCGCCCACAGCGCCAGGGAACTCCAGCGGAGCGGCTGCGGGGCGGTGTCGTTGCCGGCCGTCAATTTAATTTCCGCCGGGCCGAGCGGAACGTTGGAACGAAAGGCGAGCGCAATCCAGATCGGCAGCCACAACATCCCCATTCCACCAGTGGTCAGGAAGGCGGCCTGCCAACTGTGAAAGTGCGTGGCAATGGGAATGACGCACAGCGGCGCGATCAATGCGCCGGCCGCGCCGCCAGCGAAGATCAGACCGGTTCCGGTGTCGCGCATGCGTGGCGGCATCAGGCGGCGCATGCCTTTTAACATGCAGGGAATGCCCGGTCCTTCTCCCAGCGCCAGCAGCATGCGCCAGAAACAGAGACTCTTGAAACCAGTCGCGAAGGCATGGCCCATGGCGGCCAGCGACCAAATCAGCGAACTGATCATCAAGCCCTTGCGCACACCGACGCGGTCAATCCACGCGCCGCCAAACACGCTGCTGAAAATATAGGCGAGCGCGAACGCGGAATTCACCCAGCCCCACTGAGTGTCGTTGAGCGAAAATTCCGCCTTCAACGTGGGCGCCAGCGCGCTGGTCGTCAAGCGGTCGACGTAATTCAAGACTGCCGACATCACCAGCATGCCAATCAGCGCGACAGTGATGGGAGTCAGCGACGAAGCGCCTTCACTTCCGGACTCGGCGGTATCGGGATGAAATCCGGCCACGAACGCGCGACTCCTGCAAGTCCTGCAAGCGCTCGGAAATTTCGCGGAGCGCCGCGGACGAAACACGGTTTGTAAGGCGACGCCGTGTTGTACGCAGGGGAGTGTTCAACCGCAAGCAGGATAAACGCGCGATACGCGCTCAGCCGCCGAAGACGCTCAGCGGAATTTTGATCTGCGCGGTGGGATTGCTGTGCTCGTCGATGCGGTGGCGGCTGGCCGAGAGGATGTCACTGCGCGTGATCATGCCGACGATCTTCTTCGGTTCCTCGCGCAGAATAACCGGGAGCCGGCCGATGCCGTGATTGACCATGTGATCGGTCGCTGCGCGCAGCGAGCAGTCGGCATAGACCACGATCGGCGTGCGCCGGATGACATCAATGATCTTTTTGCTCCCGGGTACTTTGGAATCCATCAGGTCCTTGCGCGTCACGATGCCCGCCAGCAGATCGGACGACGTGAGCACCGGAAATCCTTGATGCGCGGATCCTTCGGCGTTCAGCCAATCACGGATTTTCTGAACGGTGTCCTCACCGCGGATGGAGACAACGCCGGCGGTCATTACATCGCGAACGAGAATCTGTTCCAGTGCGTCGGGCGTGTACTCCGTCGGCACGCGCACTCCGCGCCGCGCGATCTTTTCGCTCATGATCGAATGCTGCATCATCAAACACGAAACCAGGTACGCGCTGAAGCACCCGCCGAGTAGCGGCAGCAAACCGCTGACCTGATGCGTCGCTTCGCACGCGAAGACCACTGACGCCAGGACCGCGCGCGAGGTGCCCGCGAACATCGCCGCCATCCCAACGAGTGCGGCCATGCGTACGTCGACTCCCGCTTCGGGAAAGAAATGATTGGTGGCCACCCCAAGCACCGCGCCGATGCCGCCGCCGATCGTGAAAAGCGGTGCCAGCGTTCCTCCGGATGTTCCGCTGGCCAACGCAATCGTCCACGAGACAAATTTGAGGATGCTGAGCATGACGATGAAGCGCAGCGTCTGATTCTGCGCGAGGAAATCGGTGATGTTGACGTAGCCTACTCCCAGCGTACGCGGCTCTATGTAGCCGATGACGCCGACGACAATTGCGCCGAGGGCCGGCCACCACATCCAATGAATGGGCAAATGATCAAACAATTCTTCCGCACGATAGACTAATGCCGTCACCCACGCCGCCGCGACGCCGACGATCAGTCCGTGCAGCGTGTACGCCAGCACCGCTGATCCGGAAATGGATTCGATCAACGGCATGGGGAAGACCGGCTCGCTGCCTTCGAAGAGCATGCGAATTCCCGCCGCAGTGGCGCTGGCGAGCGCGACGGGAATCAGCGACTGCGGCCGCAATTCGAAGAGCAGGATTTCAATCGCGAGCAGAACCGCCGCGACGGGACTGCCAAACGCCGCCGCAATGCCTGCCGCCGCACCGGCGGAAAGCAGTGTCTTCCGCTCGGACGCCGTGATGCGCAAGAGTTGGCCAATCAGCGATCCCAGCGCGCCGCCACTCGCGATGATCGGACCTTCCGCACCGAACGGGCCGCCGGTACCAATTGAGATCGCCGCGGAGATCGGCTTCAGCAGCGTCATCAGCGGCGGGATGCGGCTCTTGCCGACCAGCACCTTCTCCATCGCTTCGGGAATGCCGTCGCCGCGGATCGATTCCAGCCAGAAGCGCGCGATCAGGCCAATGACAATCGCGCCCCCGATGGGCACGAACACGACCAGCCAACCCAGATGATGGTCGTACGGCGTGGCGTGCGCAAACGAGAGCTTTCCGTAAAAGCAGAGATTGGTGAACATGAAAATCAGGCGTGTGAGTCCCTGGGCCACCAGTGCGACGAGCGCGGCGATGACGATTGCGCAGCCGGAGATGGTCAGCACGCGTCCGTCAACTTGAGTGGCGTGGCGAGGCACTTCGGCCGTCAGCAATGCTGGCGCCATGGATGGCGCGACGGGCAAACCGTCGGTCGTCGAGCCATCGGAGACATCAGAGCCAGCCATCAACGTTGAACCTCTGCGCGGTGAAAGATGAACTACGACTTCAATATATGGGGCCCAATACACTTTGTCAAGACGCGCGGGTTCTCACACGCCCAAGAGCCAATCGCCCGCCTGAGTCTCCCGAACGGCCATCCTCATTATGCGTTGGATTTTTTCGCGCTTCTTATGAACATGTCAGTCAGACTATGTTGCACTACATGGAAATTGTCGCAGCCTACGTGGGGTGGGTTTTCTGCGCACTCTTTTTGGCGTTCGTCGCCTTCTTCGTACTGACCAGTCTGCTGGTACTGCTGACACGGCCCTCCACGCTCGTTGATATTATTTCGGATCTGAAAGCCATCCGCTATCGCGACCCGGCCGCGGAAGGCTGGATCGCCTGCGCCTGCTACCCGGGCTGGTGGGCGCTGACACTTCATCGCCTCGCCGCGCACCCCTTATATAGTTGGGGACTGCGCACGCCGGCGCGATTGGTGAATTTCTACGCGCGTTTCCTTACCGGGGCTGACATTCATCCAGGCGCGAAATTTGGTCGCGGCATTTTCATCGACCACGCTCACGGCGTCGTGATCGGCGAAACGGCGATCCTCGGCAACAATGTTTCGATGCTCCACCAGGTCACGCTGGGCGGAACGGGAAAGGAAACCGGCAAGCGCCATCCTACGATTCAAGACGGCGTGTCGCTGGGCGCGGGTTCGAAAGTGCTGGGTAACATTGTCGTCGGCCAGAATTCGCGCATCGGCGCCGGATCGGTTGTGCTACACGCCGTGCCGCCGGGTTCAACGGTGGTGGGAATTCCCGGACGCGTCGTCGCCTCGGGCGGTCAACGCGTTCCGGCGCTCAATCTCGAACAGACCAATTTGCCCGATCCGATGCTCGAACGCATCCTGGAACTCGAGGCGGACATTCGTCGCAAGGAGAGCTCGCGCATGGGAGTGGGTGGACAGGGCGGCGGCGCAGGCCGGCCATTGAATTCAGCATCCGACGTCCTGCAGGAAATTGTGGAGAACAAGCGCGAGGAAGTCGCGCTGGTCAAGAGCGCCGCGCCGCTCTCCGCACTGCGCGCAAATCAGTCCAAACGCACCGCGCCCCGGTCGTTCCGCAAGGCGCTGGCGTCGCCGGGACTCTCACTCATTGCAGAAATCAAGAAGGCCAGCCCGTCCGGCGGACTGTTGCGCGCGGATTTTGATCCAGCGGCAATCGCGCAAATTTATGAAGGCGCCAATGCATCGGCTTTGTCGGTGCTGACCAACACCAAGTATTTCAAGGGGTCGCTCGACCACCTGAACCTCGCGCGTGAAGCCACCAAGCTGCCGATCCTGCGCAAGGACTTCATCATCGACGAGTACCAGATCGTTGAAGCCGAGCGCTTTGGTGCTGATGCCGTGCTGCTGATTGTCGCCTGCCTGGACCTGGCCCAGTTGCGCGATTTCCGCGAAGCCGCCGAAGGCGAAGGCCTCGATGCGCTGGTGGAAGTACACGACGAAGCGGAGCTGGAAATCGCGCTGAACAGCGGCGCGAACATCGTCGGCATCAACAACCGTAATTTGAAAACGCTGCAGACGGATCTGGAGACCACGTTCCGCCTTGCCGAAAAGCTGCCGCGCTCCAGCCGCAACGGAATCCTTCTGGTCAGCGAGTCGGGAATCAGCAATCGCGCCGACACGCTGCGCTTGGCGGAAGCCGGCATTGATGCCGTGCTCATCGGCGAAACGTTCATGCGCGCCCCGAATATTGGCGACAAGGTGCGGGAAATTATGGGCTTCGACGACTTCTCAATCTGATTTTCTCCAAGTTCGACGCGGAACTGGAGCGGGAACGGGACGGTACGGCGTGAGCAAGACAATACTCTACCTCGATCCATTCAGCGGCATTGCCGGAGACATGTTTGTCGCGGCACTGTTGGATCTGGGACTCGATCTGGCCCGGCTCCATTTTGAGCTCTCGAAACTCAACGTCGCCGGCTATCACCTCGGTTCCAAGCGTGTGCTCCGAGGAGCGATTGCCGCTACAAAATTTGATGTGACAATCGACGGCGCGCCTCAGGAAACTGGCGCGCATGAACATGGACCTGCACACGATCACGGCCATTCGCACGGCGATGCCGATCACGGTCATGCGCATCACGGCGAAAGCGCGTCCGGCTCGCATGCGCACCGCACCTACGCGGACATCAAGAAGCTGATCGAAAATTCAACGCTGAGCCCCGCGGTAAAGGCCAACAGCATCGCCGCGTTTTACAAACTCGCGATCGCCGAGGGCCGCATGCACAACATGCCGCCGGAAGACGTCGGCTTTCACGAAGTCGGCGCGATCGACAGCATCGTCGATATGGTCGGCGTCTGCATCGGTCTGGAAGCACTGGGGATCGACGAAGTCTGGTCCGGCCCCATCGCGCTGGGTTCGGGCGGCTTCGTCAAATGCGCTCATGGGCAGATGCCTGTTCCCGCGCCCGCAACACTGGAGCTGATGAAAGGTCTGCCGATCCGCGAGACGACGTTTCAGAAAGAACTCACTACGCCGACAGGTGCGGCGCTCGCGGCGGCGCTGGTGAAACACTTCGGTCCGCTACCGGCGATGACGATTACGAATCTGGGTTACGGCGCCGGCACGCGCGAGAACCAACCGTTTCCGAACATTCTGCGCGTGGCCTTGGGCACGCTCTCGGAACCGACAACCGCTCGCGATTCGGAATCGACCGACAGCATCGTCGAAATCTCCGCGAACATCGACGACGCCACGCCGGAAGTCCTCGGTTTCCTTTGCGAGACATTGCTCGCGCGCGGCGCGCTGGATGTCTTCCTGACACCGATTCAGATGAAAAAATTCCGCCCCGGGTCGATGCTGACGGTTCTCGCCGAACCCGCACAGCTCGATGCGCTGGCGGACCTCATTTTCAAAGAGTGTCCAACATTCGGGATCCGCTGCCAGACGCTGTCGCGGATGAAACTGTCGCGGCGCATGATCACGGTGGAGACGCCGTTCGGCGCCGTGCGTGTGAAAATCGGATCGTGGCAGGGGCGCGATACATCATTCCATCCGGAATACGAGGATTGCCGTGCCAGCGCGTTGGAGAAGGGCGTATCAATTCAAACGGTGATCGACGCCGCGCGGCGCGCTATTCCGGCTTCTTGACTTTGGTCAGAATTACTTCGACGGCCTTCTTCAATTGCGTATCTACAAACGCACCGGGCTTCGGCGCCGTGTGACGAGGATTGTTGTCCTGCAGATGGCGCTGATTGCGGTAGATCAGCAGGGCTTTCTGCTGCTCGGCCGTCGATGGCACCAGCACATCCGGAACGATGCCCTGCCCGTCGATGCATTTGCCCGTCGGCGTTTTATAGCGCGCGGTGGTCAGCTTCAACGCGGCCAGACCCTCGTTGCCGCCCATGGGGATGCGGATGATCGTCTGCACCGAAAACTTTCCGTACGTCCGTCCGCCCACCAGCGTCGCGCGCCCACGTTCGCGCAGCGCACCGGACACAATCTCTGACGCCGATGCGCTCAGTGAATCGGTCAGGATTACGAGCGGGCATTCGGGATGCGTTTTGGTGCCGCTGGACTTGTGCGCCTCTTCATTAATGCGCCCGCCTTCGCCCTTTTCAAACACGCTGACGATCGGGCCGTCCTTCAGAAACAGTTCCGCGACTCCGGTTGCCGCGTCGAGCATCCCGCCGCGATTCTGGCGCAGATCGAGAATCAACGCCTGCATCCCCTGCCCTTCCAGCTTTTTCAGCGCCGCATCCAGATCGATCGCTGTGTGTTTTTGAAACTGCGCGATCTGTACAAAACCGATTTTCGTCGCCGGATCCGGCACCCATTCGGTCGACAGAATTTCCGCCGCCTGAATGGACTGCGCGATGATCGCCGCGCGCAGCAGCACCAGCTCCACGGGCTTCTCGTCGCCTTCATGCAGCAAGGTCAGCTTCACTTCCGTGCCGGCCTTGCCAGTGATGCGCTTGCGCGCCTCGTCGCTATCCATGCCCTGCGTGGCCACGCCGTCGATCATCAGCAGGCGGTCGCCGGGCAGGACTCCGCGCTCGTACGCCGGCGTGCCCATCCACGGCGTGACGACGAACAGACCCTTGCTGTCCTGATCGATTTCCATGCCGACGCCTTCGATTTCGCCGGTGATGCGCGCATCGGAAGCTTCGTACTCATCGGGCGGAATGAACTGCGTGTGCTGGTCCAACTGCGAAGCCATGCCTTCCAGCGCACCGTAAAATAATTTCTTCTCCACCTTGTCGTCGACGTTGTTGACGTAGCGTTCGCGGATCGTTTCGCGCACCAACCGGTACGTGGCCTGCTCGCGCGTCAGTTCATCGACGTGCGACCCCGAGAACAGCGCGTGCAGACGCAGTCCCAACGTGAGGAGCAGAACGACCAGGGCAATCCAGGCAAGAGTTCGTGAGGGCATGGCGCGGCAAACTTACCACGCTTTCGGCGATGGAGCAACCCCGCCGCTATTTCTCCGCCTTTGCCGCCGGGGTTTTAATCGTCACCCTGAATTCGGCCGTCGCGTAATCCTGCCAGATCATAAAATAATGCTTCTCACCGGGTTCAAAGAACTCCATTAAATACGATCCTAGAATGTCGTAGGTTCCCGCGTCTTTAAACGCGAACCATTTGTTGAGAACGATCTTGTCTTCAAAAATCTCATTCGGCTTCAGTACGCGATTGACGGAAAGCCCGCCAAATTTCATATCCGTGCCGATGTCCGGCACGCTCTTGCCGTTCAGCTGTGCAGTGAAATGGTACTGCGTATCGCGCTCGGCTCGATTGTGTCCGCCCTTTTGAAAGGCGACCGTTTTGTCACTGATGTTTTCGATGCGCAGCGTCGCGGCGACTTCCTCGCCGGGCGCATACTCCTTCTTGTCAGGCGTAAAGCTCACGCGAAACGCGTAGCCTGGGTGCTGTCGCACGCGCGTCGTCGTGCCGAAATACTTCGCCACCGCATCGGCACCCTCTTGTCCCGCGATGGAATAATCCGCGAACGAAATCTCCTTACCGTTGCTGCCACTGCCTCCCTGCGCATATGATCGTCCGCCGCAGATCAGCACCGTGTTTATAAAAGAGTCAGAGATTTTGATTTCGTACGCACACTTCAGCGACACATAAAAATTGGTGTTCGCGTTGTCTTGAGATGACACCATCACTTCCAGGGGCTTCACGTCCCATTTCTCACCGACGAACACGTCGCCTCTGTTCAACGTTGTGATTTTTTGGCCGGATTTGCCGTCCGTCTGCCAGTAAAGACCATCGGCCAACTCCGCCGCGCGGCAAACGTGGGTCATAGCCAGAAGAGTCATGGCAAGCAGAGCGAATTTCATGCGGGGACTCCGAGAGGGAACATTCCGTGCTCTTTTGGATGCTTGAGAAAGCGATGGGTTGCAGAAATTCCGTCCAGATTCTACGCCAGCCGCTCAATCTCATCGCACAGCGCCGACACGTCCTCCGTCGTCGTAAACGGATTCATAAACACTGTCCGCAGATACGCTTCGCCATGCAGGGTAGCGCGCGTGATGTAAAAATTTCCGTCGTTGACCAACTGCTGACGCACGCGGTCCTGAACCGCGGAATCGCTGCCGTAGCGGAAGCAGAGAATATTCGACTGCGGTTCGTGGATGGTCTGAAAGCCCTTGCGCGCGCGAATCAGCTCGTAAAACGTGCGCGTGTTGTCGAACAGTTTCTCCACATGAGCCGCCATGCCGCGCTCGCCGATCACGGCGAGATTGAAAAACAGCTTCAACGCCAGCGATGACTTCGTGCATTCAAACGTGACCTTGGACAAATCTTCGCCGGGCTTCTCCGCCTCGGTGAACAGATACGGCGCATGCTGCGCGTAACTGCATTCCAACGTCTGCTTGTCGCGAAAGAGCGCCGCGGCGCAGAGCGTCGATGTGCCTAGCAGTTTGTGCGTATCCCATGCGAGAGAATCCGCAAGCTCTACGCCGTCGAGCAACTCGCGGTACTTCGGCGAAACGAGCGCCGAAGCTCCGTGCGCGCCATCGACGTGAAACCACAGGTTCTCCGCACGGCAGAATTCCCCGATCGCGCGCAGCGGATCGAAGATTCCCGTCGGCGTCGCGCCGGCGTTCGCGATCACCGCAAGCACCCGCTTGCCGCCGGCTCGCGCGGTTTTGTACGCTGCTTTTACGTTCTCGGCAGAGACGCGCAGCTCGAGGTCGACACCGACTTTGATCACCGCCTTGCTGCCGAACCCGAGAATCGACGCCGCCCGCGCCACCGAATAGTGCGACGCTTCCGACGCAAGGAAGACGAATCCCGGCGGCGTGCCGTCAGCCCAACTCTCCGGAATTACCTTCGCGCGCGCCGCGATCAGGCCGCTCAGGTTGGCGAGACTGCCGCCGTGGGTGAGAATCCCGCTGCCGGTCTCCGCCCACGATGCGCCGACTTTTTTCAGCATCCATTGAATCAAGCCTCGCTCGATCGTCGTGCCGGCCGGGCCCATCTCGTAGACGGCCATGCCGTTGTTCACGACGCCGCCGAGAAAATCCCCGATGCTCGACGGCAGCATCGGCACCGCAACCTGGTGCCCCATGTATCGCGGGTTGTGGAGATGATTGCAATTCTGCAGGAACACACGCGCCAAGTGCGACAGATCGGCGTTGCCGTCCTGAATTACGCGTTCCAGATCCAGCTCGCGAGCGATCTCGGCCATCGGCTTCTGGATCAGCACTTTCCCGTCGCGGCGTAGTGCGCGATCCACTTCTTCCGTCGCGATTCTTGCGACGTCGGCGAGCGCTCTTTCGAGGTACTTCGTGTCGTAGGCCTTCTTCAGATGATCCATCATCGTCCTTTGTGCCATGGATGTGCGAATTCCTAAGCGTAGCGAAGGAATTCGCTCATCCGTGCGTTATGCTCAGCCAACTCTGTGCGCCCCGGCACGGATGAGCGGCTGTTTTCGCTACGCGCATACATCCACACATCCATGCATGGCGCAATTTACTTCAAAACTCCACCGAGCTGGCGGAACAGATTCTTGGCAAACTCAAACGTCGAGCGCTCTTCGTCGTTGGCCGGTTGGTACTTACCAAAGAGCTCCGCCAATTGCAATTTCGCACGCTGGTGTTTGTCCTTGCCGCGGTCGTAATTGTTGAAAGCGATGTAGGCTTCGCATTCCAGATCCTTGTTCTTCGCCAGATCCAGTCCCTTCTGAAACGCCAGTTCCGCGTTCGCATACGCTTTAAACGCCGCATCCTCCACCGGCTTCAATTTGGTGACCACATCGCGAGCCTTCTGCGTCAGCGCCACCATCGCGCGCTGGTCGCCCTTCTGCTTCGCGTCGTTGTACTCCTTTAACACGGGCAGGTACTGCGCCGCATACTGGTCGCGCAGCGCGTGGCCTTGCTCCACGTACGTATGGCCGATGCGCCGTTCGACCAGCGTGGAGTCCGCGGCCTTCTTCGCTTCATTGAATTTTGCCAGCGCCTCGTCGAATTTCTTCTGCTGAAAGAGGGCGTTGCCTTCGTCGAGCAACTTGCTCTCGGCTGTCTGCGGTTCGGCGGCCTGCTTCTTCGCGGCCTCCACGGCCTGATAGCGGGACTGCGCTTCCCGCGCGCGCGCCAGTCCGCGCAGGGCCAGTTCCGTGCCGCTGTATTCGGATGAAAATTGGAACCAACGCAGCGCAATCGCGTAGTCGTCGCCGCTGTGTTGCGATTCGAATTGCTCGGCGCGCTTGAATGCCGCGTCGGCGCCATTTGTGTCCGGTGGCTTCGACGGCTTGCCGGCCAGTTCGTCAATGACCTGCACCGTCGAGAATTTCCGCGCCCAGAAGAGCGCCGACGACACCTCCTGCTGCAGCGAATCGATGTTCGGCGTTTTGGCTTTTTCCGCCTCGTCGAGCAGCGACTGCGCTTTCTCCAGCTTGCGTACCGCTTCCGCGTAGACCTTCGGATCGGCCACCGCGCCGCTGGACGCCCGCAAAATCGCCGTCGCCTCGCTTTGCAACGTGCGCGCGTCGTCGACCGCAGCTCCAAATGCGTGTGATGAAATTAGAACAGCGCCAATAATAAGGGAGAGAAAACTCAGCCGCTTCATAACGTCGACCCCTCAAGAGAACAGCCACCCTACAGGATAGGGCGGCGCTTGAGTAGGTCGGATTAGACTACTAATTTACTGCGCGCGAAGTTCCGCGCGCTTCGACATTCGACATTCGACATTCACTTCTTCAACATTCCTACACGCCCCATTCCTTCCGCGCCTGTTCCATCGTCTTGTTCTTCTCGGGGTTGTTCCATGCGTAGTGCGCTTTCGGCTTTTCGCCGATCCAGCGTTCGTCCACCGCTTCGCTGGCGCGCTGGTAGCGCGTGTCCGCGCTAATGCGATAGCGCGAGCCGGTGTGCTTCAGCGACATATGCATGGTGTACATTCCGAAAATCAGCGCGTCGCCAGCCTGGAATTCTGCCGTGTGCCACTTGCCGCCGAACTGATTCACGACCTCCTTGGGGTCGTCGGAGAACCAGCCGTGAACGTGATCGCGATCTACGTCCATCCGGCCGTAGGTTTCGTGCAGCCGCGCGAATTCGGATTTGTGCGAGCCGACGCAGATGGCCAGCGGTCCGAGCTCGAACGGCGTATCGCCGATCGGTGTCCAGCAGGTGTACAGGTTCGGCGTGCCGCGCCCCATGTAGACGACGTCGTAATGCGCGCCCGTGAAATCGCCGGTGCTGACCACGCGCAGCCATTTGAAATCGAACGTCAGCGCCTTCTCGCCCAAGAACTGATCGAAGTAGCCCATGATCCGCGGTGATTTCACCAGGTGCTGAAATCCCGGCCGCGTCGTCAGTTGGTTTGTGCCGCCAAAAAAGCCGCTCTTCGCTTCCGTGTTGATCACGCCATCCATCAAATCCGTTTCCGGCTTGATCGCGCCGTTTTCAGCGAGCTTCTCGAGCATCTGCCGGCGCGCTTCGAGAACTTCGTTTCGCGCGTGAAGCCCTCGGATGAACAGATACCCGTCTTCTTTCATCCGCGCGTTCAGCGCTTCGGGATCGTGCTGAATGTCGTTGCTTTCACGGAGCAGCAGAATGTCCTTGCCCAATTCCATCTGCGCCTTGCCCACCGGCAGGACCGTGTTCTTTGTGCAGATCGTCACCATTGCGTCGCTCCGTGTTTTCAATTCGACATTCGACATTCAGACTTCGACATTCCCTACACGCCCCATTCCTTGCGCGCTTCGGCCATCGACTTGTTCTTCTCGGGATTATGCCAGGCGTAGTGCGCCTTCGGATTTTCGCCGACCCACCGTTCGTCCACGGGATCCGCGGCCAGCTGGTAGCGCGTATCGGAACTGATGCGGTACGACTTACCGGTGTGCTTCAGCGACATGTGGAGCGTGTGCATACCAAAGACCAGCGCGTCGCCGGCTTTGAATTCCGCCGTCTGCCACTGCCCGCCGAACTTCTCGCTGATCTCGTACGGATCGTCGGAGAACGAGCCCTGGACGTGGTCGCGGTCGACGTCCATCTTGCAATAGGTGTCGTGAAGTTTGCGGAACTCGTCCTTGTGCGAACCGGAGCAAACCGCCAGCGGTGCCAGATCCCACGTACAGTCGCCGATCGGCGTCCACGTGGTGTAGAGGTTATGCGTGCCACGGCCCATGTAGACGACGTCGTAATGCGCACCGGTAAAATCGCCGTTGGAGACAACACGAAGCCACTTGTAATCAAACGTCAGGGCCGGACCGCCGAGGAAGCGTTCGAAGAAATTCATCAAACGCTGCGACTTCACCAGCTCTTGAAACTCAGGCAGCGTGGTGAGCTGATTGGTGCCGCCGAAGAATTTGCCGCGCGGATTGGCCGTATTGATCACCGCATCCATCAGCGGCGCTTTCGGATCGAGCGCACCGTTTTCGGCGAGTTTCTCGAGCATGCGGCGGCGGGTGGCCAGCACCTGATCCTTGTCGTGCAGGCCGCGAATGAAGAGGTAGCCGTCTTCCTTCATTCGGGCGCGCAAGGCTTCGACGTCATGGAGCACGTCGTTGCTTTCGCGCAGCAGAAAGATGTCCTTTCCGAGCTCCATCTGACGCGTGCCCACCGGCAGAACCAGCTTTTCCGCAGTCGCGACCATCGCTTTTTATCTCCATCGTTCAAATGACGCTGTTGTGATTTTTGGTTACCGGAGCTGTCTCGCCCCTGCATGGTAACATTAAACAGCAATGGCGCTTGTGCATCAATGGATTGACTGGTCATCGTTTTGTGTTAGATGGTCATTTGAGTATCTGACAGGAAGGGCAATGCGCGGTGCGAAAACCTCCAAAACCAAAGCCGATGACCGCGCAGACGCGGTTCCGTCATGCCTTGAATCGGAAGACCGCCGCCGTCATTTCCGCGGGGCATATTCATGCCAAGCCGCAGGACAATTTCACCAACCAGCGCGACCTTATGGCATACGCGCTCGTTTACGTCACCGGCGGCAGCGGCCACTACGAAGATCTTCAGAACGGCGCCTTCCCTGTCGCGCCCGGCGACGTCCTGGTCCTCTTCCCCGGTCTGCGTCACAGCTACTGGCCGACGCCGCAATGGCATGAATCGTTCGTCACATTCCAAGGCAACATTTTTCAGCAGCTTGAACGCGACGGACTGCTCAAGCGTACTGAGCCCGTGTGGAAGCCGGGCCTCGCGCCGACTCTGATCGCATCCTTTAATCGTTTGATCCACGACTTCATCACCAATCAGCTGCCCAGCGATGCGATCATGACCGCGCGCATTCATGTGCTCATCGCCGAGATCCTCGACCTCCACGATTCGCAGCGACTGTCGAGCGTCGGCGGCAACTTCGGGCGCTCCGCGTCCGCGCTCCTCGAACAGGAACTTGAACGCGAGCTGGACCTTCCTGCCATCGCGGATCAATTCCACCTCAGTTACGAGCGCTTCCGTAAACGCTTCACTGCGGAGGTCGGCGTCTCGCCCGTCCGCTATCGCCTGCTGCGGCGCATCGATCTCGCCAAAACGCTGTTGGCCGAACACCTGCCGATCAAGGCCATTGCCGAACGCCTGGGCTACTGCGATCTCTATTTTTTCAGCCGCCAGTTCAAGCAGGTCACCGGACAGACGCCCGCGGAATTCCGCCGCTCGGTGTAGGCTCGCGCGTGGAACAATTTCATGCTTTCGGTTTCAAAATCCGACGTACGTGTTAGCTCTGGCAGTCACGGGGACTCTAGCCAAAACTTCAGGAGCAGCGCATGCCGTCCAACTTTTCTTTCCCGACCAATTTCAAATGGGGCGTCGCCACCGCCAGTTACCAGATCGAAGGCGCGCATAACGAGGATGGCCGTAAACCTTCCGTCTGGGACACGTTCAGTCACACGGTCGGCAAAGTGAAGAACGGCGACACCGGCAACGTCGCCTGCGATCATTACCATCGCTTCAAAGAAGACATCCAGTTGATGAAGGACCTCGGTGTCTCGATGTACCGCTTTTCGATTGCCTGGCCGCGCGTGGTTCCCGACGGCGATGGGGCGGTTAATCAGAAGGGGTTGGATTTCTACAGCCGCCTCGTCGACGCGCTGCTCGAAGCCGGCATCACTCCCTACGCGACCTGCTACCACTGGGATATGCCCGAGGCCACGTACAAAAAGCACGGCGGCTGGCATGGCCGGCAGAGCGCCTACGATCTCGCGCGTTACGCCGGCATTTGCGCCAAGGCGCTCGGCGACCGCGTTGAGAACTGGATGACGATCAACGAATTTGTGTGCTTCACGGCGCTCAGTTACGGCCGCGGCATTCATGCACCGGGCGAAAAGGTCGACAACCAGCGACTCGTCCCGATCATCCATCATGCGCTGCTGGGGCATGGCTTAAGTGTCGATGCCATCCGCGCCAACGCGCCGCGCAAGGTCAACGTGGGCCTGGCCGAAAATCCGTCCAACTACATGCCCGTGATGGAAACGCCCGAACACATCGACGCGGCGCGAAAATGCTTCAACATCAACAACGGCGGCATGCTCGTCCCGGTGCTCACCGGCCAGTACAATCCGCTCTGGTTTGAACTGCAGAAAGTCACGCCGCCGAAAATGGAAGCCGGCGACATGGCGCAGATTTCCCGGCCGCTCGATTTCGTCGCGCTCAACATTTATTCGGGATCGTTCGCCCGCGCCACGGCCACCGGACCGGAAGCCATTGACATGACGGAGAGTTACCCGACCTACAACATCGGCTGGCTCAAGCACACACCCGACTGCCTGTACTGGACGCTGCGCTTCGTCGGCGAACTCATAAAGAAGCCGTTGTTCATCAGCGAGAACGGCTGCTGCGCGTTCGATGCGTTGAATACCAAAGGCGAATGCCTCGACGTCGACCGCCTGGAGTTTCTCCGCGCCTATTTGAGAGCAGCCCAGCGCGCCACCACCGACGGCGTCGATCTGAAAGGCTACTTCCTCTGGTCGCTGATGGACAATTTCGAATGGGCCGAAGGCTACAGCAAGCGCTTTGGCATCTACCACACCGACTTCAATACCTTGGAACGAAAGCCCAAGCTCAGCGCCAAATGGTACGCGCAGGTCACGCGCGAAAATAAAGTGCTTTAGTTCGATTTGGGCGTGGGTGTGGGTGACGGCGTTGTTGGTGGTGGCGGAGGCCGAAATCCTTCGGGAATTTTCCGCACGCCTGACGAAAGCTTGCGCAGGACAGCCAGCAGATCTTCGGGCATGAATGGTTTGCCCAGAAAGTTTGCAATCCCCAGCCGCTTGGCTTCGCGAGCAGCGTCGGTTTCGGCGGTGGTCAGAACGATGTTGATCTCGCGCGACGAGGCCCCGACGATTTTCAAAAACACTTCCGTCGGCATTCCCGGCATGCGCAGATCAAGAATGATGTAATCGTAAAGATAACGACCCAATGCCGCGACCGCCGCTTCGCGCGTCGGCGCCCATCGTACTCCATACCCAGCATTGCTGAGAATCCTGACAATCATATGGCCGCAGTCCTGATCGTCTTCTACAACCAGAACATTGCCGCGAACGGTCGAATCCATGATGGCTCCAAAAACCGAACCACTTTGAGCAATTTGCGTTCCTAAAATTGCGAAGGAAAGGCGAACGACATGCCTCTATAAGACGAGACACTGATTGAATTTCGGTGGGCGCGCCGTCCGATTTTCGGAGGCCTCGGACGTTAATTCCGCTGCAACTCCATACGTTTTCGGCAGTCGTACAGCCGTCGCGCCGCCGCTTGTTCCAGCCGATCGATCTCCGCTCCGTTTACTTTTCGCGTGCGTGCGGCTTCAAGCAGATCCAGACACTTTGAAAAGTGCGGCTCGGCCAGATGCAGATTCGACTGAACTTGCTTCTGAGAAGCCATTGGGTCGGTCTTCGCATAATATTCCTGCCCAATGCGGTACTCGGCCTGCGCGTCGGCGATGGGGCTCACGACAGGCGGAGCCACCGGGGTTGCAGTGGCCGGCTTGGCAGTCTCCACGGCTTGTTTCGACTCATCGACGAGCACTTTGATTTCCTCTTTCGTCTCCGGCGGCTTGCCTTTGATGATCTTCGCCAGGTCGCCGAGGCTCCGTTGCGCCCACGCAATGGCTTCGGTGCCAACCTCTTTGGTTTTCGCTGCAGCCAGTTCCGCGTCCTTGCGCGCTGCGTCGAGGGTCTCGTCACGCTGCTTGGCGTCGCTGAGGTCGATGGGCTTGCCGCTCTTGTAAGAATACCAACCCCACGCGCCCATCAGCAGCACCAGAATCAGCGCGATAAATTTGAATAGGAAGCGCGTGCGCGGCTTGCGCGTCGCTTTTTCGCGCTCCGTGTTGACCACATATTCGCGCGGCCCCTTGGGTTTGGGATTGGGCTTGTCTTCGTCACTCATAACATTCAAGACCTCTAAGTCGGCCGGATCCTGCTGCAAATTTGCAACAGTGTAGCACGCTTTCGCCAACGCGCACGGCGCTCATGTGCAGATATAATTCCACTTTCCTGCGCGGCTTTTACATCTGGTGTATATAGTTTTACGTCACGTCGCCCTTCCTGGCGACATGCCTTAACGCGCGGGAGAAAACTATGCGGTTCACTGCCTTACGGACGCACGTGTGCGTCTTATGTTTCTTTGCCGTTGCTTCGGCTTCTGCGGAGGACGTCGTCAAAGTTCCCATGCACGCCGTCAGCTTCGAAGAGCTCAAGGACTGGCAGATCAAGACGCCAACAGAGCTCAAGTTTGATGGCTCGCTCCCTCTCAACGACAGCAGCGGCAAGCCCATTACCGCGCGCGTCGCACCCGAAGGCGTGTACGTCAACCTCGGCATGAACGGCACCAAGCTGATGCCCGCCGGTGGCATCTGGAACGTCACCGCCACTTACTCCGACAACACCACCGATTCCTACCGCTACAAGCTCGATAAGAAAGGCGACGGCTACACTGTCGTGAGCGTCCAGGCGCGCCTCGGCACGTTTCAGGGCAAACCGATCGCATTGATCGATGTGAATTCCGACGGCCGTTTTGACGGTGAAGGCGATCAGATGGTGCTCGACAAAACCACCGTCCTGAATCCGGGCGATCCTGTGAAAATCGGCAACGATGAATGGAGCGTAAAGATTTCGCCCTCGGGTAATTCGATCACGTTTTCCAAGGGCGGAGACTTCGGCGCCCTTCTCGCTTCCGGCGATGGCAGCGCCGAGGGCGCGCTGACGGTGCTCAACGGCGTCCGCGCGGTCCTGAAACTACAGCCCCTTAAGCGCGATCCGGAACTCGAACGCATTGGCGCGCTTCACATCAAGTACATGGCCAAGCACGGCATCACCCATGTCGAAGACAAGGCTGCGCCGGAATACAGCGCCGATGGCGCCAAGGCCGGCATGGGCTGCGTGATCAGCGGCAATCCCGGCGACGCACGCTCGGGTGTGATCAATCTCCTCGACACGTTTTTCCATCGCATCTCCATGCTGGAGTCCGACCTGGCCGTCACCGGCATCAACAACGGAGATGGGTTCACCACCGTCAACGTTCACGACGGCCCGAAGAAAAAAGTGACGATGAAAGAGCCCTTCTGCTATCCGCCCCCGGACGCCACAAATGTCCGCACCGGTTGGAACGGCCGTGAAGGCCCCAGCCCCATTCCCGAAACACCCAGTGGCGGCGTCGGCGAGACCGTGACGATCACCTTCCCCAATGGCCAGAAAGTGAAGAACGGCGCGCTGACGCTTCACGAAGGCAGCCTCTCCGGAGCCGCCGTCGACGCCTGGGTCTCGACGCCCGAAAAGCCTGCCGACAAAATGTTCGGCGACAATATGAACACGATTTGCCTGATCGCCAAAACTCCGCTGAAGCCCGGCACGATCTACGTCGCCGAAGCCACCGCGGACATCGACGGTAAACCGTTCAAGAAAGAGTGGACGTTTACGACATCCAAAAGTCGCAGCGGACCGCAGATGCATAGGCAGAAATAGTTTTGAGTTGTGAGTTTTTAGTTTTGAGTTGAAATTGATTCGAGCACTGCGCAAGACATTCAAAACACAAAATATCAACACCGTGCTTCGCTTCGCCGCCGTGACAAACATCGTCGCGGCGGCTCACGGACTGAATACGCTTAAACCCGTCTGACCCCTGCCGTTTAAGCGTACATCGGAATTCACGTCCGGTGGTGGGGGAATGGCGGCGAGCAGGCGGGACGGGACCTTTGTGCCTTTGGGCACAAAGGTATGCGTGACCCTGAGAAGGGGGGCGCGGCCCCAAGAGCTAAGATCTGCCCCTAAAGCTTCGCCGCCGCGACAAACATCGTCGCGGCGGCTCACTGACTGAATACGCTTAAACCCGTCTGGCCCCTGACCCCTGCTGTTTAAGCGTACGTATTCAACTTCGATCCCGCTCCGGAATTCGGATCCGGCGGTGGGGGAATGGCGGCGAGCAGGCGGGACGCAATATCCTTATCGGTGTCCTGAGCCTTCTTGAGCAGAGTCGTCTGCTGATCACCAGCCGAGGACAACGCACCCGTCACTCCGGAAGAAACAGCTCCTACATTCATAACACACCTCCTGATTGATAGATCGTGCGGGACGGTGTGCATTGAAGCGCAGAAATGCTATTTTTCACCACTCAAGAAACGCACCTGCGCAGGACGATCTATGCCGCCGAATCTTAGCGCGGCCAATCCACCGCAGGCCGGCGCGTCGTTTCAACAAACGCATCTGGCTGCCCCGGCCGCGCCTCCGCGGAGAACACGCTGCCGTCTATGAACAGAACCAGATCGAATTGCTGGGATGACGTGAGTCGCTCGGATCCAAAGGTCCGCGCGAACTCGGTCGGCGTGATCACACGGCGGCCCATGGCATCACTGAATTGCAGTGAAAGCACACCCTCGTACGCGCGATAAACCAATTCCGTGCAGGCGAGTTTGTCGTCGTGCTCGAAATCGAAGTCCAGATCAAACGGCTTGCCCGCATGCGTAAAAGCGCGGGCGATGGCTTCGTTGATTTGCTCTGGCTGAAGCCTTGGCCGCAGCACGGCGACGGCTTCCGTGCTCTGCAACGATCCGCTCAGCGAATGAAAACGAACCCCTTCCAGCAATGCCTCGATCATGACATGCGGCTGGCCGCCCGCTCCAGATTCAGCGAAGGCGCCAAGATGGGTGGCCACTCGTGGATCGTGATCGAGGCCGAGTTTTTTGAGCTCACCCACACTTCCCACATAGAGCGCGACATGCGACCAGTAGCCGGGAACCCACGCATTGATGCTCAGGCTGCGTCGGCGCAACAACACAATATCGCCCGGCTGAAGCTGCGTTTGGAGCGTGTTCATGGCCGGCGACGGCATCGCGGAAACCGCGGCGGCGCCTGAGGTGTGAAAGCGGGACGCGCCGTTGATTCCCAGCGTTCCCGCCATCACCACCGCTAAGGTCAAAAATTCGCGCCGGTTGAAGAACATGCTCGACCCTTCTAATTCTTCAAGAACTCGTTCAAGTTTCCGCTGCCGTTCTGGCCCAGGAACTTGTACGTGATGGTCCCGCCAGTCACCGTCCATGTCGTTCCACTCTTACTGAACGTCATGCCCGTGATCTGCACGGAGGACTTGTCCTTCGCGGCCGGGCTGCGGGAAATGTTGGTGCCGCTCTTGAAAGAAAGCGAATAGCCCTTGGTGCTCGAGTACTTCGCCGTCTTCTTCGCAAAGGAAATGACGTCGCCGCTGGGCAGTGTCAGCTGCGCAGACGCCACCGGCTTGCTCTTGGATCCGGTCGCTTCGTTAAGAATGCTGATCTGGATGTTCCACGCCTTGCTCAGATTTTTCGTCTGCACCACCGAGAGCGGCGCTTGAACCGGAACGTTGTCGTTCGCGTACTTCACACCGTCAAGCGTTCCCTTATAGCTGCCGGTTCCAGCCACGACCGCGACACCGTTGGTGACTGTCGTCGGCACCGGTCCGCTGCCGTCCGCGCTGCCTGCCACCGGTTTGCCGTCGGCAGTGCCTTTGAACTTCGTTTTGAAGAAGTTGGTGGGCTTATTGTCGACAGTCTTGATGGCGCCGATGTCGGCTGACAGCAGGCTGCTGCCGTCGGCATTGGTAACGCCGGTCAGCGTGCCCATCGTCGACACTTTTCCGAATTCATCCATGGCCACATCAAAATTGTAGTTTCGCTTGGTGGCGGTGGGCGTCACGCCGCTGTAGTTCCCGGAAATATCGAACACAGGCGCGAGCGTGGAACTTGATGACGGAAACGCAAAACCAAATGCGCCGGTGGGCACATCGACACTTCCGGTTCCGCCGCCGCTGCCGCTGAACAGCACGCCGATGGTGTGTGGACTGTCGACCGGTCCAAACCGGAAATGATGCTTGGAGTCCAACGATGCGGTGATGTTGTCGGCATTCTTCGTGACCAGGGTCAGCGTGAAGCCTGGATTGGCGTTGAAGGTCAAATCAACGAAGGCACCGGCGTTGAAGGTGATCTTGCCGCTCGCAGACAGCGAGCCACTGGCCGAGGGCGAACTGGTTTGCCACGCGACCGTTCCGGCATTCTTGGGCCCAATCAAAACCTTCCACGTGATGGTCGCGGCCTGAATGCTTGAAATGCAACCGCAGAGCAACAGGGCAACGACTGTGTTTTTCAAACTTGTGGTAGACATGTTCGTGCCTCCTTCAAATTAGTCTGGACTTAATCCATGCGCGGCGGCGATGGCCACCCGCTCGTCCTTGACCCCGGCAATCGTGCCCAGGGCTTCCAGCGCGCCGGGTGTATGCGCCCTCCTCAACGCGAACACCGCACGCATGCGCAAATTGACGGGATTTTCTGAGACCGCCAGGCGCAACAACTCCGGAACTGCTTCATCGTCGAAACGCTGCGCCTGATCCGGCTGGCGCCCGGCCGCCGCGCCCAGCGCATTGAAGACCGCCACGCGCACCGCCTCGTCTTCCTCGTGGACAAGAATTCCGTACAACGGCTCGATCGGTGTATCGGTCTGCGGCACGATTGCTTCAAGCAGACGGCGGCGCACAATTTCATTGCGCTCGCTGGCCGCCAGTTCCACCAGCGAATCCGCGAGATGCGGAACAGTCTGCGCGCTCAGCGCCCACGCGGCTTCCGCTCGCACGGCCCATTGCGTGCTGGTACGCGCGGTATCCAGCAGGAACGGAACGGCGCGTTCGTCGGAATGCGCCAGACTTGTCATCGCGGCCACACGCTGCTCCAACGGCGTGCCTGCTGCCGCATCCCAGTTTCTAAAGTACTGTTCGGTCTCCGGCGTAAAGGGAAATCGCGAGAGGCTGTCGAGCAATGCGGAAGTGAACCGGACATCGCTTCGGGCGTTGATCTGCGCCATCACAACTCGGTAAGCGAAAGGCGATCGGATCGTGCCCAGGCCCTCGATCATCGCCACCTTTTCCGCATCCGAAGCTTGGTCGCCTCGAATCGCGCGGTCCCACCTTTCGACCACATCGTCACCGCCGATCGAACTCAAGGCCCGGATGGCGCCGAGGCGCACGTCGAGTTCCGGATCCTCCAGCAACGGCCAGAGCCACGGCTTGTGCTCTGCGTTGCCCCAGGCACCCATCAATTGTGCGATGGCCGCCTTCTCGCTGGAACTCGCCTGTTTAAAATAGCGCTTGAGGGCCTCGATGGCTTCCGGGCTTCCGGACTTGGCCAGCCGATAAGCGTGTCGGTAGCGCTCGGTGGCCTCGACCCGTTCATCAAATAGTCCCGCGATCATTTCCGCGGTGTTCATGCTCGTGGCGAAGTTCGCGTTCTCCGCACGTTCACGCAGGTGCTGCTGCAGTTTATTTTGTGCGGCGTCTTTTAATTTCTGCGACCACGTCGACTTTGACGTCTCCAGCGGCCTGCTGTTCAGCCGCTCGGCAATTCCGACTGCTAGAATTGCAGCGAATCCAATCATCAATCCATACTTAAGTCGACGCATGGTGCCATCTCCGGCACAAGTGTTGTTCGACCAAAACGCATTCACCATGCCAGTGCGCGATATTGCTAACGCCTGTCGGGACGCAGTTTAGAAGAGGATGTCTACATCCTAAATTCGCAGTTCATGCAATGTCACTCCCAATTTTAATAACGTTCCTTGGCTGAATTTCTTCCTTCTGCTTGCAACACACACACGTATTTCGAGTGAAACCGGACATCTTTTTCGCTCGCCCCATACGGTTGGCGAGTGGCACCGAATTTGTGACCTATTCATGATCATGTAGTGAATGGGAGATTTATGGAACTGCATACCAAGGACATCGACTCTGGAACGTGGAAATTTCCGCCGATTGGCTACTACCTTGGCGCAGTCATCATCATCGGGGCAAACGGGTGGAGTCTCTCCGATACGCTGGGCAGGCAACTCAGTGCGACTGCGCAATTGGTGCTGTCACTGCTTCAAATTTGCGGACTGCTCTGGCTGGGGCTTCGGCTGCTGCAGCGCGGACATGCGCGCGTTCATGGCGGACTCCTTTGCACGCTGGCCGTCTGCATTGTTCCAGTCTCCATCCACGCCATTGAGCGCCTGACCGGTTTGTGGCCTCAAACCAATCTGGGAAGTTACGCCGCGTACCACCGCGAAGCACGGACGAGCTGGATACTGATGGAACTGGCGCTGATCGCAGCCAGCAGCGTGGCGCTCCATCGAATCCGCTTTCCATTTCTCACGTTTCCGCTCACGTTGGGACTTTGGATGCTCGCGCAGGATCTCGTGGCGCTCGCACTGGGCCAGGACAATCTCTCATGGGAGCAGGCGCTGCAGGTGTCGATGACCTTCGGCGTGGTGCTCCTTGGAATTTCGCGTTTCGCCGACCGGCGGGGATGGGCCGACTACGGATTCTGGTTGGATCTCTTTGGACTACTCTCGTTCTGGGTGGCCCTGTCGCTCGGTGACGGTGAGAACGAACGCAATCGCTTGATTTACTTCACATTGAATCTCGGACTGATTGCGCTGGCCTTTGTAATCCGTCGACGGGCCTTTGGCGTGTTTGGAAGTCTCGGCGCCTGCGGTTACCTGGTCTACCTCTGCTACCGGCTTACCGACAACCCTGCGATATTTCCGTTTGCACTCAGCGCCCTGGGCTTGGGTCTGATTGGGCTGGCCGGATGGTGGCAGCGTCAAGAACGGTTGAAGACCAACACCGCGCCTTCACACCCGACCGCCGCCGTTGCAACCGTCGACCAGCCATCCTGCGCAACGGTCCCTGGGCCATAACCATCGCACCCCATCCAGACTTCGCGTCCTTGGGAATAGCCTTCTCAAGCATGAGAGACGCACGACTTCTCACGTTCAAAATAAACCCCTCGCCCCGCGCCTTAATATCGTCCGCTTGAATGCTTTGCAGGGATGACAGCCGATGCGCACGCACGCGTCCGCAATGGCCCTTACTGTGCGCACTTAGCCCCATGTGGCGGAAGTAATTGTGCCCATTCATGAACCCAGGCAGAAGAAAGCAACCCTATGTCCCAAACGTCACGACACCCCTTGAAGCGTCTGGCCCTCACCACGGGCGGCGGCGATGCACCCGGACTGAACGCAGTGATCCGCGCCGCAACGCAATCCGCGCTCAATCGCGGTTTGGAAGTGGTTGGCATTCGCGACGGCTATTGCGGAATCATTGCCGGCGAACCGTGCATTCCGCTGGTTCGCGAGACTGTACGCAGCATCGCGGGTCTCGGCGGTACAATCCTGGGCACCACCAATTGCGCCAATCCCTTTGAGTTCCGCACACACTTTCCTGGCTCCACGCGGCGGGCCCTTGCCGCGGAAATTGTCGTGAGCGAACTCAAGCGTCAGAAGATCGATGGCGTGATCGCCATCGGTGGCGACGGATCCATGAGCATCGCCTACCGTTTGTACCGCATGGGTGTGCAGGTGATCGGCGTTCCCAAAACCATCGACAACGATCTGCTCGGCACCGAGCGGACGTTTGGCTTCGATACCGCCGTCGCCACCGCGACGGATTGCATCGACAAGCTGCAGACCACCGCCCAGGCGCACGGCCGCACCATGGTCATTGAGGTCATGGGCCGCCACGCCGGCTGGATCGCGCTCCACGCGGGCATCTCCGCTTCCGCCGATGTGATTTTGATTCCCGAAATTCCTTACACGATGAAAAACGTCGCCGCGTTTCTCAACGAACGGCGCAAATCCGGACGAGCCTCGGCCATCGTGGTCGTTGCGGAAGGCGCCCGGGAACGCGAAGGGGCGGAAATTCTGCAGAAGAAAACCGTCAAGGGCCACGAACCACTGCTGGGCGGAGCAGGTCAGTACGTCGCCACGCAGATCGAACAACGCACCGGCGCCGACACGCGCGCTCTGGTCCTGGGCCACATCCAGCGGGGTGGATCTCCGACGACCTACGACCGGCTCCTGGGCCTCCGCTACGGCACGGCTGCCGTGCGGCTGGCGGAAGCCGGACGCTGGGGGCAGATGGTTTCATTCCAGCCGCCCGGGATGACATCGACATCTCTGGAGTCCACCATCGGAGGACGAAAGTGCGTCGACGTCAATTCCGACACCGTGCTGACCGCCCGCGAGCTCGGAATCTGCCTGGGCGATTGACGGCGCCTAACAGATTCTCGGAAGTTGCTCGCCGCTGAGCATGTCGACGACACGATTCCCCCCGATCGCCGTGCGCAGGACAACTTGCGCCGTGCCGGTAACAGTCTGTCCAATCATTCGTGCGTCAAAGCTGACCGGTTCGCCGCGCAGAATTTTCACTGCACGCTCCGCATCTCCAGCCGCCACGAAGGCGACGAAGCGTCCTTCGTTGGCGACATAAAGCGGATCGAGCCCGAGAATCTCGCAGGCACCGCGAACTTGTGTATCGACAGGGATTTCCCGCTCCGTGATCTCCACGCCCACCGCCGCAGCTTGTGCGATCTCGTTGAGCGCCGACGCCAGGCCGCCGCGCGTCAGGTCGCGAAGACAATGCACGTCCACGCCTGCGCGCAACAACGCCGCCACCGGAGCGTGCAACGAAGCGCAATCGCTTTCGATGGTGCTCTCGAATTCGAGCCCCTCGCGCACCGCCATGATCGCGATGCCGTGACGGCCGATGTCCCCGCTGAGAATGATCGCATCCCCCGCCCTGGCGCTGCCGGGCGCAATCGTCAGCGGCGTTTCGATCACGCCAATTCCCGCCGTGTTGATGAACACTCCGTCGCCTTTGCCCTTGTCGACGACCTTTGTGTCGCCGGTCACGATCTGCACGCCGGCTTCAGTCGCGGCAGCCTGCATCGACGCCACGATTTTCGCGAGATCGGATTTGGCGAAGCCTTCTTCGATGATGAACCCGGCACTCAAGTACAGCGGCCGCGCGCCGGCCATCGCCAGATCGTTGATCGTGCCCGTGACGGCGAGTTTGCCAATGTCGCCGCCGGGAAAAAACAGCGGCCGGACCACATACGAATCGGTGGTGAACGCAAGGCGCTGGCCGTTAACTTCCAGCACTGCGCTGTCATGCCGCGCTGAAAGCGCAGAGTTCGCGAACGCTGGAAGAAACACGGTTTCGATTAGCGACTGCGTCAGGGTGCCGCCGCCGCCATGCCCGAGCATGATCGACGAGGCGTTGGAGTGCGGCAGCGGGCATGAGCCGAACGGTACGTCGGGTGTGGTCACGCATCGGCCCTCTGCTGCTGAAACCGCCTGTAGCGAAAATACGCCGCGCAGGCGCCTTCCGAAGAGACCATCGTCGCGCCAAGCGGCTGATCGGGCGTGCAACGCGAACCGAATGCAGGGCAGTCGGGCGGCTTCTTCAACCCCTGCAGAATTTCCCCGCTGATGCACTCCGTCGATTCGTCGGCGGAGTTCGGCGAAAGTCCGAAGCGCTTCTCGGCGTCGAAGTCCGCAAATGCATCGGACAGTGCCAGTCCGCTCGCGGAAATCTCACCCACGCCGCGCCACTTTCGCGGCACGACCGTGAAGACCTCGCGCAGCAACCGCAACGCCGTCTCATTGCCATCGCGACGCACAAAACGCGTGTACTGATTCTCAACGACGCTGCGACTCTCTTCGAGTTGCGTCAGACACAGCAATATTCCCTGCAGAATATCGACCGGCTCGAATCCCGTGACGACGATGGGAACGCGGAAGCGCCGCGCCAGTTCTTCGTACTCCGCATACCCGACAATGGCGCAGACATGCCCCGGCGCGAGAAATCCCTGCACGCGATTTTTCGGGGCGCTCAAGATCGCTTCCATCGCTGGCGGCACCAGCACGTGCGACACCAGCAGCGAAAAGTTGCGAACGTTCTGCTGGCGCGCCTGATACGCGGCCATCGCGTTGGCCGGCGCGGTCGTTTCGAAACCCACGGCGAAGAAAACGATCTCCTTTTCCGGCTGCCGTTTCGCCAGCGCCAACGCGTCCATCGGCGAATAGACCATCCGCACGTCACCACCGCCCGCTTTGACCGAGAACAAATCGCCGCGCGTACCGGGCACGCGGAGCATGTCGCCGAACGAACAGAAAATCACATCTTTGCGCGCCGCCAAATCCAGCGCCTTGTCGATGATGCCCACCGGCGTCACGCAGACCGGACAACCCGGACCGTGCACCAGCGTCACGGATTCCGGCAGCAGTCGGTCGAGCCCGTGCTTGACGATGCTGTGCGTCTGGCCGCCGCAGACTTCCATGATCGTCCACGGCTGCCGCACCACGGCGCGAATCGCTTTCGCGCACGCTTCGATCGCAGCCTGGTCGCGGAATTCGTCGAGGTACTTCATGAATCATCCGCCTGAAGCTCCTCGGCTTCCCCGGCCTGCTTCAAATACTCAAAGGTGCGGCGCGCTTCGGCTTCGTCGATGCGCGAGATCGCAAAGCCGACGTGGACCAGCACGAAATCGCCCACGTTCGCTTCCGGCACGAAAGCGAGATTGATCTCTTTGACGATGCCGCCAAACGACACTTTACCCAATCGCGTCAGCGGATCGTCGCCGGAGACGCTGTGGATCTGCCCGGGAATGGCGAGGCACATTTTTAAGTCTCCAGCGACCGCGCGGCCGCGAGAATCTGACCCAAGGCGATGCCGCCATCGTTGGGTGGCACCCGCCGATGCCAGTACGGCGTGAACCCGGATGCACGCAAGCGCGCCACAGCGCGTTCTGTCAGGTACTTGTTTTGAAAGCAACCGCCGCTCAACGCAACCGCGCTTTGCCCGCTGGCTCGCGCAACCGAAATAATTGCTTCCACCAGCGCGTTGTGAAATTTTGCCGCGATCAACGCGACAGAGACGTGATCGCTCAGATCCGCGAGAATCTCCCGCACCGCCGGTTCCCAATCGACGATCGTACCGCGCAGCGGCATCGCGTAACTCGCGTCGGTCGCAACCTCGCCGATGGCAAATTCGAGCAGCATCGCCGCCTGACCTTCGAACGAGGAGACTGGGCAAAGTTTCAGCAGCGCAGCCACCGCGTCGCAGAGCCGCCCAATGCTCGTGGTTTCGTGCGTGTTTACTTTTCTGGACAACACCGTCAGCAACTGCATTCGTTCGTGGGCGCTGAATGCTTGAACGGGTGCGAGCTCCGTCCGCTCAAACACCTCAGTGCCAAAAATCTCATACAGCACGCCCAGCGCAGTGCGGCGTGGCTCGCGTGCGGCCGCATCACCACCGGGAAGCAGAAACGGACGCAAGTGCGCGACGCGCTCGAAACCGCTGGCATTAATAGCGAGAAATTCCCCGCCCCAACTTGCGCCGTCGAGGCCCAATCCCGCGCCGTCCCAGGCCACGCCGAGCACCGGCGCCTGTAGTTCGTTCTCCGCCATGCACGAAAGAACGTGCGCGTAATGATGCTGCACGAGCACCGGCGCGCCGGTGCGCAGCGCCAACCGCGTCGACGCGTAATCCGGATGCACATCCGCGGCGCTAAGCTCCGCTTCGTGTTCAAACAGCCGCGGCAGGTCGCGCAGCGTAGTTTCCAGTGCGGCGCGCGCTTCAGCCGTCTCCAGATCACCGACATGCTGACTCACGATCACTTCATCGCCGCGCGAAATTGCCACGCTGTTCTTCACATGCGCGCCAAACGCAGTGATGCCAGGCAGCGTGAAGCCTACGCGAATCGGCAGCGGCGCGTAACCGCGCGCGCGACGGAGCATCATCTCTCGGCCCGCAAACACGCGCACCACCGAGTCGTCCACCGCACGGACAATCGGCCGGTCGTGAACGAGAAATAAGTCCGCGAGACCCGCCAGCCTTCGCAGCGCCTCGTGTTCATCAATGCAAATCGGCTCGTCGGAAACATTGCCGCTCGTGGCTACGACCGGCGCCTTCAGCGCATCGAGCAGTAAGATATGAAGCGGCGAATACGGAAGCATCGCGCCCAGCGTCGGATGGCGCGGCGCTAAAATTTCCGGCAACCGCGAAGCGGCACTGCGCTGCAAAATCACGATCGGCGCTGCCGCCGAGGTCAGCAGTTCAGCCTCAAGGGTATCGACCTCACATTCCACGCGTATCGCATCAAGCAACGGAAACATCAGCGCGAAAGGCTTCGCGTCGCGGTGCTTCCGCTCCCGCAAGCGGGCGATCGCGGAATCCGAGCGGGCATCGACCATCAACTGAAAGCCACCGATGCCCTTCACCGCGACGATTTTTCCCGCCTGGATCGCGGCCGCCGCTGCATTCAGCGCATCGTCGCGTTGCGCGAGAGTGCGGCCGGCAGCGTCCCAAAGCTGCAACTGCGGTCCGCACGCCGGACACGCGTTGGGCTGCGCATGAAATCGTCGGTCGGCCGGATCGCCGTACTCCACCGCACACGCCGCACACATCTCGAAACACTTCATCGACGTGTTGGCGCGATCATACGGCGCGCGTTCCAATATCGAAAAGCGCGGCCCGCAGTGGGTGCAATTGGTGAAGGGATATCGATAGCGCCGATTCTGCGGCTCAAAAATCTCACGCGCGCACTCCGCACAGACGGCGAGGTCAGGCGGAATGGTGCCGATTACTCCCGATGCCGCACTTTCCCGAATTTCAAACCCCACAACGCCAAGCGGCGCGACGCGCTGACTGTTCAGCGTGTGAATCCGCGCGTGCACCGGCGCCTCGCCCTGAAGTTGTTTCTCAAACAGATCGATCGTCCCAGCCGCGCCTTCAATTTCGATCTCGACGCCCTGCGGCGTGTTGTTCACCCAGCCGCTCAGCATCAGTTGCTTCGCGAGACGATACACAAACGGACGGAAACCCACGCCCTGCACGCAGCCGGTCAGGCTGATGCGGCGGCGTTCAGCGTGCGTCGATGTGGCCGGCGCGTCAGTCCGCAACGTCCACGCTCTCCAGAAGAATATCCTGCGCGCGCGGATCGGCCTCGTCGGTGGACGTCAGCACTTTCAATTGCGCGCCATCGGCGACGGTATTCCGCGCGGCGTGAACAAAATGCTCGCGGAAATGGTCGGCGGAAATATGCGCCAGCGCCCCCAACCGCACGGTGACGCTCGTGACCTTCTCGGCCTTCTGCTCCGTGGCGATCGCCGCGATCTTGCGCATCAAATCGTTGATCAGTGAAAATTCATGCATTCAAATTTTTCCTCCGTCTAATAATTCCTCGCGCACGCGAGCGGCCAGCACCTTCACCGCCTCTGAGACCGCAACCGTAGGAGCCGCGCCGATTTCAAAAGTCGCTCCGACGATCCCGTACACGATCATCTGCGCTGGAAGTTCCCCCAGCGTTCGCGCCAGCTCGATCGTATCGCCAATACTCAGCGCGTGCGTCGACGAATGCCCGCCCTTGATCGCCAGTGGTTTTTCACTCGCATCAAAGCGCAGGATCTCGCCGGGATTGCCTGCGACATGCAGCGCATCGATGACGATCACGCGCCGGAAACGCTGCCATTCGGACATCAGCAGCATGCCATCGCCGTTGTGTTCGATCACCCGCGTGCCGTCCGGCGCTCCGGGGGCGAGCAACCGCGCCGCCAGCAGACCGGCTGCATCATCGCCGCGAAATCCGTTGCCGATGCCAACCACCAGCGTGTCCGGCGCGCCGTTCATAACGCCAATTCCGCATACAAGTTTCCGCCGGATTGAGCCGGGGCAATGCTGAATCCAAACGTCCGGCACAACTTCTGCATCCCCGCGGCATCGGGCAGAAGTTCCGCGAACACGGTTTGAACCTTCTCGTCCCGGGCAGCCTGCAGCATTCGCGTTGTCAATTCGCGCCCGATACCCTTCCCTTGGAACGCATCGGAGATCACCAGATAAATGTGCGCGGCATTTCCGCCGTGCAGTTTGTTCAATCGGCCCACGCCGACAATCCGCGCCTGACCCGCGGCATCCTTGACCTCGGCGACCAGCGACAGCTCGCGGTCGTAATCGATGAAACAGATGCGCATCAGCCGCTGGTGCGCAACGCGTTCGTCGAATTTCAAGTTGTGCAGGTAGCGCAGCCGCACAGTCTGCTCAGACAAGGTTTCATGAAACTGTACGATCAGCGGTTCGTCTTCGGGCCGGATCGGCCGCACCGTCACCGCGATACCATTGCTCGTTTTAAATTCCGAGACGTACTTGCGCGGATACGGCCGGATCGCCGTGCGCGGCAGCGCGGCATCGTTCACGGCCCAATCGTGCAACACCACGCGCGCGTCCAGCGCGACGATGTTGTCGGGTGACACGAGCAGCGGGTTGATATCCAGTTCCTTGATGCGCGGCTGTTCGGCCACCAGCTGGCTGAAGCGCACGAGAATGCGTTCCAGCTTCGCCAGGTCCACGGCCTTGCGCCCGCGCACACCCTGCAGCGCGGTGAAAATTTTCGTCCGTTCCATCATCTGCCGCGCCAGCGTTGTCGTCAGCGGCGGAAGCGCGAGCGCGCGGTCCTTGAACACTTCCACCAGCTGTCCGCCGAGGCCAAACAACAACACCGGTCCGAATTGCGGATCGATGCTGCTGCCCAGGATGATCTCGTAGCCTTCCAGCTTCTCCATACGCTGCACCGTCACGCCCTGGAAATGCTCGCGGCCCGCATGCGTCGCCACGTTGTGTTCGATCAGCGCAAATGCGCGGCGCACGTCCTCGGAACTGGCGAGATTTAACTGCACGCCGCCGACATCCGTCTTGTGCGTGATCGTGTGCGAATACAGTTTCAGCACCACAGGGTAGCGCAGTGAGTCCGCGAACGTCACCGCCTCGTCAACCGTTCTCGCCAGATGCGTCGCCACCACAGGCAGACCGTATGCCTGCAGCAGGTGTTTCGATTCGACTTCCGTCAGCAACGTACGGCCGTCGCGCCGCGCGGAGGTCAACAATGATTCGACCTGCGGCAGCGGACTGGCCGCCGCCGGGTCATCGGCGCTGAGTTCAGGCGTCTCATACAAGCGCTGAAGATTGGCGCTGTACTGCCACATGTACGCGAACGCTTCCGCCGCTTCATCGGGATAGGAGAAGGTGGGGATGCCGGCCCGGTTGAGCAGTTCGATGCCAGGGGCCACGTCATCGCCGCCCATCCAACTGGCGAGCACCGGCTTGCCCGCCGGCCGCTTCGCACCGGCCATCCGTTCGGCAAACCCGGTGGGATTCGTCATCGCCTGCGGCGTCAAAATCACCAATGTGCCGTCGCTGTTCTCATCGCACGCGGCGATTTCAAAGGCCTTCACGTAGCGCTCGGGATCGGCATCGCCCAGCACGTCGACCGGATTGGAGTGGCTCCAATGCGACGGCAGAATCGCATTGAGCTGAGCGGAGGTCTGCGTCGACAATTCGGAAAGAGTTCCACCGGCGCTGATCAGCGCATCGGTCGCGAGTACTCCGGGACCGCCGGCGTTGGTGAGCACCGTCAGTCGCGGACCGCGCGGGCGCGGCTGCTTGGCCAGCGTCGCCGCCAGCGCGAACAGTTCTGAAATGTTGTTTACGCGCAGCACGCCGCACCGGCGGAACGCGGCGTCGAGCACATCGTTGCTGCCGGCCAGCGCGCCCGTGTGCGACGCGGCGGCCTTGGCGGCGGCCTGCGTCCGGCCGGCCTTGATCACGATGATCGGCTTGGACAGCGCGATTTCGCGCGCGGCGGACATGAAACTGCGCGCGTCGCCGACGGACTCCATGTAGATCACGATGCTCTCGGTTTTGGGATCGTCGCCGAGATGGTAGATCAGATCGCCCCAGCCGATGTCGAGCATCGAGCCGGTCGAGACGAACGCGCTGAAGCCGACATTTTCACGCAGGCTCCAGTCCAGAATCGCGGTGCAGAGCGCGCCACTCTGGCTGATGAATCCGACATTGCCCGGCCGCGCGATGGTGCTGGCGAACGTCGCGTTTAAACCCGTGAGCGGGTTCATCACGCCCAGGCAATTGGGGCCGATGATGCGGATCTTCCCCGCCGCGGCCTCGCGAACCTGGCGCTCGAGCTCCACGCCCTCGGGCCCCGTCTCCTTGAATCCCGCGGAGATAATGATCGCGCCGGGCACGCCACACGCCACGCTTTCGGCGATCAATGCCGGCACGTTGGTTGCAGGCGTCACGATCACGACGAGATCGACCGGCTTGCCGATGCTGGTGAGCGAGGGATACGCTTTGAAACCCAACACGGTCTCGCGCTTGGGATTCACGGGATAGATCGGCCCGGAGAAATTCGCCCCCGTCAGGTTCTGCAATATCGTACGCCCGACACTGCCGGGCTTTTCCGTCGCGCCGATCAGCGCGACGCTGCGCGGGGTGAAAATAGGATCCAGCGCCCGGCGTAGTTGATGAGTATCTTGATGAGTATCTTGATGAGTATCTTGATGAGTATCTTGATGAGTATCTTGATGAGTCATTTTGTCAGCTCCGTTCCACGTCCATTTTGAGAAAATGTGTCGCACACGAAATACACGGATCGTAATTTCGAATGGCCTGCTCGCAGCGCCACGTCAGATCGGCGTTATTGAGGTGGAGATTTCGCGGCACGAACTGCCACAGGTCATTCTCGATGGTCTTCTGATTCTGCGACGTCGGCGGCACAATCCGCGCGTCGGTGATGATCCCCGCATCGTCGAGCGCATAGCGATGCACGAGCATGCCGCGCGGCGCTTCGGTGGCCGCGTAGCCGACGGATTTCCGCGGCGTCATCGCCACAAACGGAGCGGACGGCGGCTCGTAGCCTTCCACGATGCGAATCGCCTCATCAAACACCTGCACCAGCTCCACGCTCCGAATGATAATGCTCTTGAATGGATTGTTGCAAACCGGCCCCAGCTTCGCCTCGATCGCGGCATCGCGCGCCAGCTTCGAGAGGCGATCGAAGTTCAAATTGTACCGTGCCATCGGCCCGACAAAGTACGCACCACGTTCTTTGAGCAAGCAGTGGAGCGCGTTGGAATGCTGGACATGCTCCTCGGCAAAATGCGCATCGAACTGATCTGTCGCAATGTTCAGGCCACGGTTGGAAACAATGCTCCCTTCACTGAACGGATAATCCTTCTCGTGCCTCAGCGAGACAAATTCGTAGTCGCATTCGAAATCCGGAAACGGCAGCGTCGCCGCAAAGCGCACGGTTTCGACGGACGCGTCGCGCGCCCACTTCAGCGAATCCAGCAGCGTGAGCAATTCGTTGCGCGACGGCGTGCGGTAGAATCCGCCCACGCGGACATTGATTGGGTGAATCTCGCGCCCGCCAAGCAGCGCCACAATCGCGTTGCCGGCCTTCTTCAACTGCAGGCCGCGCTTGACGATCTCCGGAAATTTCTTGGCCATCTGCACGGCGTCTTCAAAATTCAAAAAGTCCGGCGCATGCAGCATGTAAATGTGCAAGGCATGACTTTCAACCCATTCGCCGCAGTACAGCAAACGGCGCAGTAGACGGATCGGCTCCGGCACCTTCACGTCGAACGCACTTTCGATCGCATGCACGGCGCTCATTTGATATGCGACCGGGCAGATGCCGCAGATGCGCGCGGTGATGTCCGGCGCTTCCATGTACGTGCGCCCGCGCAGAAACGCTTCGAAAAAGCGCGGCGGCTCGAAAATTTTGAGCTGCACATCCTTCAGCACATTGTCTTTAATCTTGACGCGCAGGCTGCCTTCGCCTTCCACGCGCGCGAGATAATCGACCTTGATCGTTCTACTCTTCATGCGCTTCGCTTTCCTTTCGGAACGGCGTGGCGGCGGCGTTGTAGGTCTGAAAGCTGCGCATGATGTCGGCGTGCGGCATGCCCTTGTCGTGCAGCCATGTGCCCAGCGCGGCCGTGTTGGCGTTCTCCTTCGGCCCGAAGCAGCCGTAACAACCCCGGTCGTACGACGGGCACAGCGCTCCGCAGCCCGAGTGCGTCACCGGTCCCAGGCACGGCGTACCGTGCGCGACCATGACGCAGACGTTGCCCTTCAATTTACATTCCATGCACACGCTCTGGTCGGGAATGTTGGGCCGCCGGCCGTGCAGAAACGCGGTCAGCACTTCCAGCAATTGAGTTTTGTTGATCGGGCAGCCGCGCAGCTCGAAATCCACGCGGACGTGAGCGGAGATCGGGGTCGACGTCGCCAGCGTTTCGATGTACTCCGGCTTGGCGTAAACAATCGACGTGAATTCCTTCACATCCTTGAAATTGCGCAGCGCCTGAATCCCGCCGGCCGTCGCACACGCGCCGATAGTGACCAGATGCTTCGACATTTTCCGCACGTGCTGAATCCGCGCCTCGTCGTGCCCTGTGGTGATCGAGCCTTCCACCAGCGAGAGGTCGTACGGACCTTTCACCACGGCCCGCGACGCTTCGACAAAGTTGGCGATCTCGATCTCGCCGGCAATCGCGAGCAGTTCGTCTTCGCAGTCGAGCAGCGAAAGCTGGCAGCCGTCGCAGGAAGCGAATTTCCAGACCGCCAGTTTGGGTTTTCGATGAGCGCGTGACATGGGGATCAGAGCTCCCTCACGAGCATCAAATCGCGGATGCGGTTGTACGGAAAGACCGGCCCGTCCTTGCAGATGAAGGTGGGACCAAGCTGGCAATGGCCACAGAATCCCACAGCGCATTTCATGTTCCGTTCCATCGAAACAAAGGTCTGATTCAGCGGCACGCCGCGCTTGATGAATTCGTTGGCCGTCACGCGCATCATCAATTCCGGACCGCAGGCGAAGACCGCGGCGTTGGCCGGGTCGAAATTCGCTTTCGGAATCAACGCCGTGATGAAGCCGACGATGCCGCGCCACTTCGGCGTCGCGGTCGCCACGGCAACGTGAACGTCGAAATCGAAGCGCCCGCGCCACTTCTCCAATTCCTTTTCGAACAAAATGTCGTCGGGCGACCGCGTTCCGTAAAGCAGCGTCACCTTGCCGAACTTTTCGCGCGTGTTCAACACCTGGTAGACCACCGGGCGCAGCGGCGCGAGCCCCAGCCCGCCCGCGGCGATGATTACGTCCTTCCCGTGTGCGGCGCTGACCGGCCACGGCGTACCAAACGGCCCACGTACGCCGATCATGTCACCTTTGCGGCAACGCTGCAGCGCTTCCGTCACGCCGCCGACTGCGCGAATGGTGTGTACCAGCGTGTTCGGTTGAGCCGGATCGCCGCTGATCGAAATCGGCACTTCACCCTGGCCGAAAACGTAGAGCATGTTGAATTGCCCGGGCTCAAAAGCCATGCCCATGGCGGCATCATCCTGCGGATGCAGATCCAGCGTGAACGTATCGGCGGTCTCGGTCTTCACGCGGCTGACGCGGAAAGACTTCGGCAGCATCGGATCGGAAACGCAGCTCATGCTTTCCGCTCCTTTCCGATGGCGCCAGGCGCAGCCGGAGCCGTGGGCCGGCCGTAGACATCAATCAACTGCAACCGCGCCGCCTGAAGTTCCTGCTCCATGACGTGCGCAAAGCGTTTCAGCAGATCGTAGCCCAGAGCACCGTCGGCTTCGCATTTCTTGCGCAGGCACGGTCCGTCCAGTGCGATGGCGCGCGTCAATTCCACCGCGCGTGCGTCCATCATCCAATGGTAGGGAGAGACCAGCCACGACCAGCCCAGGATCTCCCCGGCGTCCAGCGTCTTGAGCACAATCGGTGCGTGCGAGGGAACGGAAATTTCCAGCGCCACGCGGCCCTGGCGGAGCAGATAGAAATTATTCGCTTCGTGTCCTTCCCGAAAAATGAATTCCCCTTCCTCAAACGTGGTATTCGACGCGCAGCCCGTAATCAGATGCAGATACGACTGCGGCAGGTCTTTGAAAAATGGATGTTCGGAAAGAATCGGCTCGAGTGTCTCCATGATTACGCTTTCGCCTCCGCTTTCGGTTCTTCGCGAATGGCACGCACTTCCTCGGTCAGATCAATGCCCACCGGACACCACGTGATGCAGCGCCCGCAACCCACACAGCCGGAAGTTCCAAACTGATCGTGCCACGTCGAGAGCTTGTGCGTCAGCCACTGGCGGTAGCGCGACTTGGTGCTCTGCCGCACGCTGCCGCCGTGAACGTGCGAAAAATCAGACGTGAAGCACGAATCCCAGCGCCGCTGGTGCTCGGTATTCTGTCCGGCCAGATCGGTCACGTCCTCAACCGTCGTACAGAAGCAGGTCGGGCAAACCATCGTACAATTTGCGCACGATTCGCAGCGCGCCGCGACGGCATCCCAGCGAGGGTGCTCCAGATTCGACGCCAGCAATTCCTTTACGCCACTGATATCCAGCTGACGGCCCATCGTGCTGGCCGTGTGCGCGACGACCGCGTCCGCGGCGTTGGTGTGCGTGGCGGTGGCCGGCTCCAGTTCGAGCTGCGACGCGATCTGCGCGCCTTTTTCCGAACCGACATGCAGCAGAAAGTTGTGCGCGCCGCCGCCGAGCAGTTCCGTCAGCGCCAGGTCGTAGCCGGAGCTGACTTTCGGTCCGGTGTTCATCGACGCACAAAAACACGTCCCGCCCGACATCGAACAATTCAACGCTACGATCAACGCCAGTTCGCGGCGCTGAGCGTAAACCGAATCGATAAACGGCGGCGTCATGAACACGCGATCTTGAACACCGATGGCCTGAAGTTCGCACGCCCGCACGCCCAGAAAAGCGTACTTCGGCACGGGATCCGTGTTGGGTTTGAAGGCGATGCCGACGTCCGTTTTCGCAGCGCCCCAGAGTTTAAAAATGGGCGGATGCAAAAACCGCTTCCACGAGGTCGGCCCGACAGCGAATCCAAACACGGACTCGTCGCTGCGCCGCTTGAGGCGGTACTTCCCGCCGTCCTGTTCGTCGGTGAAGCCCACCGGCAATTCGCGCTCGTTGAAAATCCGGTCGTAGACGATAGCCTGATCGCGAACCGTGGGTGCGATCACCTGGTACCCGCTGCCCGTCAGCGCATCGATTAAGCCCTGGAGCTTCGCTCGCGACAGCACCCAGTTCTCGCCGACTTTACACAGGTTCGACACGGTTCATCCTGCCAGGAGTTGAACGTTTTGACGTGCATCTGCTGTGATCGGGATGTGCACATAAAGTGCCAGCCGTGTTTGTGCCTGAAATTACATGCAAGTCCAGTTCGATTTGATCTTTGTAATTTGAGCCATCCCCACTGCATAAATTTTAACGTTCTCAACGTCAGGAAGAAATTCTCAGCTGCGAGAATTTCTTCCTGACCTGTCCGTCACCGCTGCGCTGACCCCAGCGCACCGTGGTCAATAATGGCCTCAGAATTTTCCCTTCGCCGTCGCGACACCGTTGGGTCCGACTTTGAATTTCAGCGGTGCGGAGTCTCCAAAATATCCACCGTTAAACTGCACCAGCACTGTCACGCGTGTCGGGAACCCCTGCGCATCGAGGCTGGAATTCGCACGCAGCGCCGTCCCCAATTCTCCGCTCAACACGATCTTGATCGGCGCTTCGTAGTCGGCTGTCACTTTTGAATTGCCCTTCATTCGCGCGCGGAGACTGAAGGAACTGGCTCCGCTGCGGCCTTGACCCCGCGCATTCAGCGTGAAGGTCTGAACGTTGCCACCCACGTCGACGGTCACCGTCTGTTGATTGAGCACCGAACCACCCGCCACGTGAACCAGTCCCGTCAGGATCGCGCGATCGTTGCCGGAATTCAGAATGAAGTTGCCCGACGTGATGCGCATCGGCGTGGGCTTGATCACGATCGTCGACGTTTGTGCCGTCTGCTGGCCGCTTGGGTCGGTCAGCGTCGTCGTCACCGTGTACGTGCCTGGCGCAGTGTAGATGTGGATGGCGCTGGAACCGGTTGCCGTGGAGCCGTCGCCGAAGTTCCAGGTCACCGTGGTGCCGCCTGGAACATCGACGCTGAACGGCATCTGCGCGTTGATGATCGGCCCACCGGTGCCCACTTCGCCACTGGGCGAACCGCCATTGATCAGCGGCGGCGGCACGACGGTAACCAGCGCTGCATTGCTGTCGGTGAAGCCACCCGAGTTGCTGACACGCACCCAGTACGACGTGGTGACCGTCTGAGCAGGCGTAGTAAACGCATTGCCGGTCGCACCAGCGACGGGCTGGCTCGTGTCCCCGCTGCCGCCCTGATACCACTGATAGCTGAGCGACTGGCCGCTGGCGGCCACCGTCAGCGTCGCGGTCATTCCAGTGAAGATGCTGATTCCGGAAGGCTGCTGCGTCACCACCGGCGGCGTGCGTTCGTCGATCAGAATCGTGACCGCCGATGCGCCTTGATAAGGACCGGACCCACCACTGGAATCCGTCGCCTGCACCGTAAAGGTGAAGACGCCCTTGGTCGTCGGCGTCCCACTGATCACGCCGGCACTCGACAAGTTCAGCCCGCCCGGCAGCGCACCGGACGAGACGGCAAAGCTGTACGGCGCGACCGAACCGGCACCCGCCGCCGACACGGTCTGACTGTACGGGGTGCCCACCGTGCCCTTCTTCAACGTGGTGGGAGAGACCGTGATTGTCGGCACGTTGACGATCAGAAAGAAAACCTGATGCGCATCGGGAGCCACCCCATTGCTGGCGACGAGCGTGAAGGTAAACACCCCCGCGGTTTCAGCAGCCGGCGTTCCGCTCAACGTCGCGGTGCCGTCGCCCCGATCCACGACGCTCAAATTCGGAATCAGGAACCCCAGCTGCGACAGCGCAGGCACCGGGTAGCAATGTCCGGTGGTGATCGTAAAGCTGCCCGCGCTTCCCACCGCGAACGTGGCCCCGTTGGCGCTGGTGATCGTCGGCGCTTCATTGACGGTCAGTATGAAGTTCTGCGTCGCATCCGGCGCGATACCGTTGCTGGCGGTGAAGGGCAGCGAGAAAAGACCGCCCGTGCCATCGGCGGGAGTTCCGGCCAGAGTCGCCGTGCCGTTGCCGTTGTCGGTGAAGGTCACGCCCGTCGGCAAGGTTCCCGACGAGCTGACCGTCACGGCCGCCGGATACGCATGCCCCGTGGTGACGGTGAACGTATGAGCGGCTCCGGCGACGAACGTCGCCGCGTTGGCGCTGGTGAACGACGGCGCTTCATTGACGGTGAGCGTGAAGTTCTGAGTCGCATTGGACGAGATGCCATTCTGCGCGGTGATCGTGACGCTGTAAACGCCGCCTGTTCCCGCGGCCGGCGTTCCGCTGAGCGTCGCGGTACCGTTGCCAGCATCCACGCAGCTCACGCCGCTCGGCAGTGCGCCCGTGATGGACAGCGCAGGCGCCGGGTAACCGCGGTCGGTGGTAATTGTAAACGTTCCGGCCTGGCTGGCAGTGAACATGGCTGTATCGGCGCTGCTGATCCGCGGTGCTTCCCGGACGACGAGCGTGAACGTCTGCGTCCCATCTGGAACGATGCCATTGCTGGCGGTGAGCGTGAGGCTGTACGCGCCACCGGTACCAGCGCTTGGAATTCCAATCAATCGCCCCGTGCCGTCTGAGTCATCGATAAAATGAACACCCGCGGGCAGCGCGCCCGAACAACTGAGCACCGTATTTAGCGGGAAGTGCAGTCCGGTGGTGATGGTGAACTGTCCCAGACTTCCCACGGTAAATGTGGTGGTGGTATTGCTGGTGATCGACGGGCCCTCATTGATCGTGAGAATAAGTGTTTGTGCTCCGAGGGGCGAAACGCCGTTGTTGGCCAGAATTAATTGCGGGTGAATTCCGCTGAATCCCGACGCTGGGGTTCCACTGATCGTGGCCGTGCCATCTCCCGCGTCTACAAAGTTCAAGCCTGCAGGCAACGAGGGCATCAGCATAAACGAGGCCACGGGGTAACAGTGCGCGGTCGTCACCGTAAAGGTCCCAGCCACCCCCGCCGTGAATGTGGCGGAGTCAACACTGCTGATCGTGGGCGCTTCGTAAACCGTCAGCGTAAACGTTTGCGTCGCGTCCGGAGCAACTCCGTTGCTGGCGGTGAAATGCAGCGTGTACACGCCGCCGGTTCCGGCATTCGCTATTCCGACCAGGAACGCTGTGCCGTTATGGAGATCGTGGAAATGCAGGCCAATGGGCAATGGTTCCGCACAGGTAAGCGTCGTGGCGGTGGGGTAATCCGGCCCGGTGGTGACATAGAATTGTCCCAGTTGTCCGGCGACAAAGGAGAAGGCATTGGCGCTGGTGAACGTCGGCGCCTGATTGACCGAGAGCGTGAAATTCTGGAGTGCGACCGGCGGCACGCCATTCAGGGCAGCAATGACCAATGGGTAAACCCCGCCGGTTCCTGGACCTGGCGTGCCGCTGAGTGTCGCGGTGCCGTCGCCGTTGTCGACGAACGTCACCCCTGCAGGCAGCGCGCCGACTTCACTCAAGGCCGCGGTGGGGAACGACGCGCTGGTGGTCACCGTGAACGTCCCCGGTAACCCGACGGTGAATGTCGCAAGGTTGCCGCTGGTCACCGTCACCGGCTCGACCACGTATAGCGTGATGCTGCCCTGCGCCTGCAGCGGTCCGCCGGCTCCCGTGTTGCCGTTGTCGTTGACATTAATGCTCACCTGATCCACGCCCGTGTATCCAGCATTACCGTGGTATAGGAAATTGTTGAAGGCGGTGAGCGCTGTGTTGACCTGCGTGAGCGTGCCGCTGATCGTGAGCGTCCCCGTCGAATTGCCGGTGATCGACGCGCCGCCGCTGGCCACGACATTCAGCGTGCCGTGGGAGACAAACAACGTCGCGGTGATCGAGCCGGCACCCGCATCCAAATCGTAGCAGACAATTCCAACGATCGGCGCGTCGGCCTCTTTAAGCGCCGTCTGAATGCCAAGGGGTACGGTCACCCACGGCGCGTCGTTGACCCCCGCGATATTCACCACGGCCACAGCCTGTCCGACCAGCGTACCGCCAGAACCCTGGCTGCCGGTATTGCCGTCGTGAAAAACATAGGTAAACGAGACGGTCGCCGGCGGATCGTCGCTGGTGTTGGTATACGTGATGTGCTGCAAAACGCTGCGCACCAAGGCCTGGGTCGCAGCGGTTCCAGAACTGGTGAATGTGATGTTCAACACACCCGACCCGCTGGTGAACGATCCAAAAGACAGCCCGCCACTTTGCAGGTTCCCACTTGAGATCGTGAACCCCGCGCCGGCCGGATCGAAGCCGAACACGTCCTCCGGCATCTGCCCCACCAGCCGCGCGACAGTCAGTGTGGCACCGGCATAGTCCCCCGCCCCGCCGTTCAACGCATCCAGTTCCACGTCGCTGACCGTGATGGTGCTGCTGAGCAGCGCCGCAGTCTGCTCGGTGGCAGCCACAGGCGTGGCGGTGTTGACCAGCACGGGCGGATCGTTGACGGGATTGATCACCTCGCCGATTCCAAACGTCGCCGCGCTGTATGGCGTGGTCCCGCCAGTTCCCGTCGCGACGAAGTTTACCGTGCTTCCCGCCGTCACCGCACCGCTGGAATTGTCGATCAGACGCGCCGTGAGCTGTGGTGCCGCGCCATTGAAATTCAGCGCCGGAACGAAGCGCACGGTGGTTCCCGCAGCCAGGATCAGCGCCGAACTGTTGGAGACCGACGTTCCCACGTTGACGAACGAAGAACCGTTGAACCACTGCCACGTGCCTTCCCCCGCTTCCGCATTTCCGGAAATCGCGATGCCGGCCAGCGTATTGGCCGACGACCCGCCCGCGACCGCGTCTGTCGCATCAGAGAACAGCGCCGCAACCGCCGACGAGACCGCTTGTCCGGCAGGATTCAGCGTGTCTTCGTTGATCGCGGTCAATGTCACCGCACTTCCCGTCGTCATTGGCGCGTCGTTCACCGCCGTGATGCTGGTAGCGAAGAAAACAGTCGTTCCGGCAAAAGCTCCGGTGAACGACGCTGTCGTCTGCGTGATTCCGCTCGTATCAAAAATGTATTGAGAAATGTTCTGCGCCGTGGAGTCGGCGACGAAGCCATCCTGCCCGTCCCAGACGCGCACAGTCAGAGCGCCCGGCGTTCCGTTCCAATTGCTGCTGGGTTGGAAGCGGATCAAATCGCCCGCGCCGATGATCGTGGCGTTGGTTGCGGAGACGGTCGTCGCCACACTGCTCCAGGACGCTCCGGCATTCGAAGAATATTGCCACTGACCCTGCGGCGCCGTCGCCGCATTGCCCACCACCGCCACGCCGGCGAACGGATGATTCAGCATCGATTTGTATTGATTCCCCGTGATCAGCGAGGAGACGGAGGCTCCAGTCGGATTGGAATCTTCCAGCGCTGCTGCCAGCGACGACGTTCCGCCGCTGGAGGTCGGGCCGATGTCGGCATAGACCCGCGCGTACACATCCGTGTTCGGGTTGGAACTGGCGGTGAAGTCCATCGTCATCCACGCAATCGCCAGCCCGCCGCCTCCCGCGACTCCGGATGTCACATACGGCCGCAGATTCTCAACACCGTTGGCCGGCGTGCCCTGCGGAACGGTGACCAGGAACTCGTTGGTCAGTGGCGCGTGATTCGAATCGTAGAACCGCGCGTAAATCTCCGCCTGGTGCCCGCCGGTCGGCCGCGCGTACGTCACGATGAATCCGCCATTGGGAAAAAGCGTCGCCTGCGCGCTCACGGGTTGATACACGCCGTTGGGCGGCACCGGCGTGCCCGTGGCGATCAGGAACGTCGACGGCGTCCCGGAGAACCCCGCGCCGAAGATGGCGCCGTACATATCGCCACCGGTCGCGCCCACCTGCGGCGTATTGTACAAAACCACAATTGTTCCGTCGGGCAGCTCCTGATGCCCCCAGGACTGATTGCCGCCCAGCGCCGCTGAGACGTTGACCGGCGCGGAGATGCCTGAAATCGCGCCGCCGGAGTTCACCGTGAACGCCACACCATAAATTCCGGTGTTGGAATTGGGCTTATACGTCACGTCGACGTTCGTCCCGTTGGACGTGACGGAGACTTCGAAGGTAAACGGCGTGCTGGTCGCTCCCGAGCTGATCGTGGTGCGGGGACTCAGCGGCGCAAAGTTGCTGTCGAAAGTCCGCGTTTGGGTGGAACCGCTGCCGAAATCCGCCGAGGTATGTCCCCACGCGACGACGTAATTTCCATTCGCCAGTCGCGCGACGGAGACCGATTCGTCGTCGGAGCCGTCGAAACTGTCGTCGACAATCGTCTTGACCACGCCGCGCGTAACGGTGTTGCCGCTGACCGTGTAAAGCGTGGCGATGATCCGGGTGAAGTTGCCCATACCGGGAGGATTGTTTAAGTCGAAGACATCGGACACCACCCAGAAGGTATTACTGGCGCTGCCGGCCACCGCCGCCGGTGAATAATTGAGCGCCGTGGGATCGATGATCTCCGCGCCGACCCGCACGCCATTGGTATCAAACACACTGACACCCACTTGATTGAACAGAGCGGGGTTACTCAGGTCCTGGTACGGAATGGCGATGTATCCGTTTCCCAGAGTTGCGATCGGCCCCGGTTGCTGTCCGTTGGTCGGAAGTTGCGGCACCCGAAACGGCGGCGCGCTGGCGCCCCACGCCGGAATCGCCGCGAAGAAGCAGAATGAAAAGAGAGCCGTGAGCGTGACGGGATGGACCCGAGATGGAAGGTGAAGCATGGCATGCTCCTCCACTTAGAGCGCACAAAATCGCAATGCGCTCGACCTTCGGGCACCCTCCATGCCATCCGTGGGGAATAAAGGTCATAGGTGAACAATGCGGCCTAAGTCACCCCGCGTTCCCACGCAGGGGAAAATGCATTGCAGAATTGGCGCACCCGCACGAGCACCCGCCGCGAAGACTCCGGCTGCAACGGTGAGCAATTTTGAATTATCAATTTTGAAGTGAAGAGTACCTAGCACAGCACGCCGAGCGGAGCGCAGAGCGTAGCGCCGAGCCGAGCGCAACACCACGTCGCCATTCGGTTACAACGTCCGCACGCAATCCGCTCACTTCGCCCTCAACACCCTGAGCGAGCGCCTCAAATTCTTCCGCGCCTCCGCCTCATAGCGTCCCGCGAAAAAATCGGTGGTGAAAATCTTCGGGCGGTCCAGGAACGATTGCAGGATGGCGGCGCGGCCTTCGCGGAACGCGGCCTCGTCGACCCACGCATACTCCTGCCGGATCGCAACTTCGTACGCGTCGAAATCGGCCTTCGGCTGTCCCAGGATCGACAGATCGGCATCGACCAGCACCGCGGCGTCGGAATTCGCCGGCACCGCCGTGTGCTTCGTCGCCAGGATCAGTGCGTGGACGCGGGTGATGATCTCCGAATGGACGCGGCCGTTAAGCAGCGCGTGCGCGCAGAGCTTGGCGCTCTGTTCTTCGTTGTCCTTCGCTTTCGGATCGTAAATCGCGTCGTGAAACCAGGCCGCCACTTCCACGTCATCGGGATGCGCGCAGAATTCCCGCGCCGAGGCGAATTCCACCAGCACGGCGCCGATATGCTTGAGATTGTGATAGTACCGATGCCGCTCGGCGTAGCGGGTGTGCAGGTCCTGGAACACCGGCGCGGCGTCCGACTGCGCGCCCAGCCGCGTCCATAATTTGACGCAGTCAAAAAACATCCATCATCCCGCGGCTCCATATCCCCACTGCTCAAACAACGCGAACTACACTTTCGCGCCGCACTCCCCGCAGAATTTCGCGTTGGCTTCCAGCTTGGCGTGGCACGTGCCGCATTCGGTTTTCGGCGGAACCAGCGGCTTGCCGCATTCGGCGCAGAATTTTCCGCTCTGCCCCGCCGCGTGGCAGCTCGGGCAGGTCAAGAGGTGCGGCGCAGGCGCAGCGGGTGCCGGCGCGGGAACCGAGATGTGCTTGGTCAGGTCCAACCCATCGGTCTGATCGCTGGCGCGCGCTTTTTCCTGGACTTGTTCCTTGGCGGCGTGAGCCTGGGCCGACGTCGCTTCCTCGATCAGGTCCGGGGAGCAGTCTTTGCACTGTCCGCGGTCGGCGTTCCAGCACACTTCCGGGCAGACCCACTTGCCACAATGAGTACACTGCTTGAAGTGGCTCTTGGCTTCCTCGACGCACTGGTTGTACGCGTCGTCCCACGCCGGGCCGCGTAGCGCGTCCTTGATGTGATCGCTGGCGCTGGCTGCGCTGCCGAACGCGCCGCCGAACAAACTACCCGCAGCGCGCATGAATTCGCCGGCCATGCCGAGCTTGCTGGCTTTGAAATGCGAACGGTGCCCGTTGCCGCATTTGTCGCAGAAGAATTCGAACTGGTAGCCGGTGTTGTTGGAATGGTCGTGGTAGTTGCGCGTGAAAGCGATCATCGCCATGGGATTCTTCCTTGAGGTCTTCCGCTGACGCTACGGCGTGAAAAGCGAAAGATCAAGAGGCGAACGCTTTCAAAAAGGCTAAGGCGCGGTGACACAGTAAATGTTCTGCTGCCCGCGCATGATCACGCGCTTGCCGCTGAAGACCGGCGAGACGACCATCTGGTCGCCGGCTTCGCTGACGTTGTGCGCCAGCGGCTTGTACGTGCGGCCGGGTTCCAGCACCACCACCGTGCCCTGGTTGTCCATCACATACAGATTTTTCCCCGCGATGGCCGGACTGGCGCTCACGCCCGGCGCGCCGACCCAACCGTGCTCGCCTTTCAGCTCCAGTTGCTGTTCGTAGAGCAGCGTGCCTTTCTCCGCCGGATCGAAGACGCGGAGCTTGCCGGTTTCGTTGACGCAGTAAACCAGTCCGTCGTAAACCAGCGGTGAAGCGATCTGGTAGTCGACGAACTGCGTGGCGAATTTGTACGCGGCCGTCGGCGTGATCGTTCCGCCCGCGATGGCCGTGGGCAGCTTGAACGTGCTGATGCCACTGCGTTCGTACGTGGCGAGCGTGCCGTTTTCGACCACGGGTGTGGTGTTTTCGCCGGCATAGCCGCCAAATTTTCCCCACAAGGAAACGCCGGTGTCGGCGCGGAGTCCCTGGCCCTGCGCCACGAGAATCAGGTAGCAGTCGGAAAGTTTCGTGGCCGTCAGCGAACTCTGCGGCAGGCCCCACGAACCTTCGGCTTCCGACGTCCACAGCACCTTGCCGGTCTTCTTGTCCAGCGCCTGGACCAGCGTCCCGTACATCACCACGAAGCGGTCGGGCAGCAGCACCGGTGAGGCGTGGCTGCCGTGTTCGCCGGCGCCGCGCACGGCGGTCGGTTCCATCGTCGCCCAGATCAATTTTCCATCGAGATCGAAACACGCGCCGATGCGGTTGGAGAACCAGACATAGATGAATTTTCCGTCGCTGCACGGCGCCGCGGAGGCATAGCCCCAGTCGTTGCGATCGCCCATCTTGTAGCGGGAGCGATCGACGGTGGCGAACTGCGCGTTGATCCCCCACCCCGCGTCGATGTACTGACCGACGGCATTCTTGTGCCAGTCACCGGCGTTGGCGGTGCGCTTGTTGAGCGCATCGACCAGCGCGAGCGTGTTTTTCTCCAGCGTCGCGCGCAGCGGATCGACGGCAGCGGCGACTTTCTTGCGGTCCTCGTCCGGCGCGACGTCGTAACACGTGAGTCCCCGGATCCACAGAATCTTCCCATCCGTGCTGTTGATGCAGCAGAGACTGACCGGCCCCAGTCCGGCGTCCTTCGACGCGAAGCAGAAATAAATCCGCTCACCCACCACGATCGGCGCCGAAGCGCCGCTGCCGCCGCAGTACACCGGAAGTTGCGTGGCCCAGGCGATATTTTTTCCCTTCAAATCCTTGCCGATTGACCATTCCAGAGGCGGCGTGGCGCCCGGATATTTCCCCGTCCAATCGCCGCGCCAGCCGACGGGGTGGTCGGCCGACGGCGCGAACGTGGACGCTCCCAGCAACACCGGCTCGCTGGCCGGGGCGCTGCAGCCCAGCCCAAACAGCAAACCCGCCAGCAGTATCCGCGCACACCGATTCATGGGGACGACCTCAAACTTGGAACGGCGAATACAACGTAAACGTACAATCCAATACACCTATTTTACCGAAACTCAAAGAATGGAGCATACGGGTGTATCACCGGCGGGACGCGATAATCAAGGCGGAAAGAGGTAGCTGGAAAGAGCGCAATCGTGGGGTCTCGATGCATAAAAATTTTAGATCGTAAACCCGGTAAGAAGTTTAATTTATGAACGCGCCGGCAAAATTGAAACATATTTTCTCGGTTTTTTATTGAATTTAGTATTATCTTAGGCGTATACTCTAGTAACTCGGTTCTTCAGATGAAGACCACTCTTGTCAGGAGGTAGTCCGCCATGGACCGCCCTCACCACGAAGCTCGCCATGAGCTTATTGAAGGGGCCAGCCCTGTGCTGGCCGAAGGGGCTCGCACTGAGCCTCTAGCCATGCCTGCCCCGCAGGCGCAACAGTCCGTTGGCCCGGAGCCGGATCCCTGGGCCAGCCCGCCGCCAGTAAGGGGAATCAGCCCTGAGCCTATCGACGGGGCTTGCCCTGAGCCTGTCGAAGGGGCCCGTCCTGAGCCTGTCGAAGGAGTGCACGAGACGGCGGCGATCTTTCCGTTGATGCGCGAGGCCGATTATGCGGCGCTCGTCGCCGACATCCGCGAACGGGGCCAGCTCGAGGCCATCTGGACGTGGAACGGCAAAGTCATCGACGGACGCCACCGCCTCCGCGCGTGCAAGGAACTGGGCCTCACACCCAAAACGCGCGAATGGGACGGCCAAGGCTCGCTGCTCGAGTTCGTCATCTCGGTCAACCTGCGGCGACGGCACCTCAAGGAAAATCAGCGCGCGATGGTGGCCGCGCGCATGTTGCCGCATTTTGAGGCGGAAGTGCAGAAGAAAGAGCACCTAAGAAAGGTTGAGGGGACTCAGGACTTGAGTCCTGAGTCCTCCCCTGAAGGTCGACAAGCTCGCGAGCATGCAGGCAAATGTCTCAACATTTCCGGCAGGAGTGTTTCGCGTGCTTGCATTGTCCTGCAGAAAGGCGTTCCGGAGTTGATCTCCCGCGTGGATCAAGGCGTGATCACGGTGGTCCCCGCCGCCAAGATCGCAGCCCTCCCCCACCCGGAGCAACTCCGCCTCCTCGCGCTGAGCAAAAGCGAGTTGGCGAAGGCGCTGCGGAAACCGGTCCCCGCACCGGCGCCCAGGCGGAAATGGAGCGTCGAGGACGAGCCGGAGGAACACCGCCGGCTGCTCGATCGCTTCCAATGCCTCAACGCCCAAATACGGATGCACGAGCGCGGATTCGTGGTGGAACTTTCCGAGCTCAACTGGCGCGACGAAGCCGTCACGATCGCCAACGCCGAGTACCTCCAGCAGTTGCTCGACCGCGGCGTCTACTTCACGCGTCTACTCGCGTGAAGTGCTGGTTCCCGGACCGCCCTGGCGCGACGCAGACGCTGGGCGGTCCGGGTTTATGTCTTTAAAAGAATTTTCGAAATTCGTGCGGCAAGCGGACCCTCCACTGCATTGTTCTCTTCGAAAGTGGAGGCTTGATCAATGCCGAGTATGGGGTTATGGGTGAGCGTTATGAATCACGCGCCGGAATCCACCGCGTCGGGCGAATCGGATGAGGTGCTCTTCCGGCGCTTCGGCGCAACCGGCGACCGCGCGGCCATGGATGCGCTCTTCGCCCGCCACGTCCACCCCGCCTATCGGCTGGCGCTCTCGATCTCTGGAAATTCGGCCGATGCCGAAGAGATCGTCCAGAGCGCGTTCGTCCAGATTCTCGCACGCCAGGATCACAACCTCCGCCCGGATCAAAACAATCTGAGGGGGTGGATCATGACCATTGTTGCCAATGCCGCGCGGATGAAACTGCGCAGCGACACCAGCCGCCGCGCTCGCGAACAGGAATCTGCCGGCGCGCGAACGCCAGCCGGGGCAGCCGATCCGGAGCGCGCGGAATTGGTGCAGGCGGCGTGCCGCGGCGTGCAGGCGCTGCCGGCGCTTTACCGCACGCCGATCGTGATGCATCACCTGGACGGCTTTTCGATCGCCGATATTTCCACGGTGCTGAACATTCCCGAAAAAACGATCCGCAGCCAGATCAGCCGCGGTCTGGAGCAGCTCCGCGACGCGCTGACGGCGGCCGGATTTTCCGCTGCCGTGGCCGGCCTGCCGGAACTGCTGAGCCAGGTGCCGCTCGAAAACGCGCCACCGAAACTGCTGGCCACCTTGAAATCCGCCCAGGCAGCCCACGCGGCGAAGGCGGCGAAGGCGGCGAAGGCGGTCTCAGCCGTGACCGCCAAGGGTTCCGCCGCGAAACTGGTCATTGGCGTCCTGGCCACGCTGTTCCTCGCGAGTTTCCTGGTGGGGCGCACGAACCTGATGCGCCGGAGAGTTCCACACGGCGGAGCTCCCGTTCCCGTCACTGCCGGCGGCGACGCGCCCACATCGCCGTCGCTCGGCGCTGCCGACCCATTCGGCAAGGCCGACGCCAGGCTCAACGCGATTCTCGACACGAAAATCGACAAGGTCTGGCGTCGTGATTTGCTCGTTCAAGCGCTCGATCAGCTCAAGCAGGTCGCCGGGTTGAAATGGGCCGCACCGATTTCGGCGCGGTATCCCTTCGTGACTTTTTCCGCGCGACAGACTCCCGTCCGTGAAGTCCTCGCGGCGTTCGCCCGCGAAACAAAAGTAACGTTCGAAGTTCGCGCCGACGCGGTGCTGGTCTGGAAGACGCTCCCCGCCGCGCAGTGGGATGAATTCGAAACGAAAATGCGCGACGCCGACGTGAACATGCGCCGCGAGACGGTCTGTTCGCTCGGCGCCGTGGCCGATCCGCGCGGTTGTGCGCTGCTGTTGTCAGCGCTGAAGGATCCGGATGCGGAGGTCCGAAAATGGGCGGTGTTCAGCCTCGCGAATTTTCGCGACACGCTTTACTACACGGGCGTGCCTGAGGGTCTGGCCGCCCGCCTGATCGCCGAAAATCCGCCCGCGGGCGAATATCGCGCCGCGTGGCTGCAACTGCTCGGCGCCACGCGCGATCCAGGGGCTGAAAAAGTGCTGATCGGCATGCTTTCCGGCACCGATGACGCTGAATGTGAAGCGGCGGCCGAGATGCTCCAACATTACGATTCGCCCTCGGCCAAAGCAGCCATGCTTCCGCTTATTGGCAACAAGAATGAGAACGTTCGATACTTTGCCGCCGACTACGCACGGATGAATCCCAGTGATGAAGCGTTGAAGAAACTTCTCAAGCTGCTGGATCGGAGCTACTTCTTTACCAACGAAGGCGCCGCCATTGCCGCTTACCCCTATGAAAAGATTCAAACGGAATTGCAGCGCATCCTGGACAAGGGGAGCAGCGCCGAAAAGTGCAACGCCGCCACCGTGCTGTCCTTTGTGCGCGGACCGTCGCGCGATCTGGCTTATGCGGCTTTGTTGGAACTGCTCAATAATTCCAAAGACGCGAAAGTAGCCGAGAACGCAACCTGGGCATTCGCAAATTGCGATCATCCCCATGCCGCAAAAGATCTGATCCGCTTTATCGACACGCAACCCGATTCGGCAGCGCGACAGAGCGCGTTCGAAACGCTCGCCGCCGTGCGCACCGACGAGGCGGTAACTTACGTGCTGGACAATTATTCGCGTTTGGCGAAGACCACCACCGCGACGCACTACTTCGTCCGGGCGCTGGGCGAAATTCGCGACGAACGCACGGAAAGCATGTTGCTTGAAATGATGAAAAGCACCGATCCCGCGCAGACCCAGTTGGCGGTGCAGGCGCTGGAGGCACTGCGCACGCCGCGGTCGCTGGACGCTGTCGAAAACGCGCTAAGCCACGGCGATCTTTCCACTCGCTGGAACGCGGCGATGACCTTGTCGCGACACGGAAATACCCGGGCCGTCGACGCCCTGATCGGATTTCTCACCGAGGCTCCAAAAAACTGGATGGCCCCCATCGCAGCGAGTTCCCTGCGCCCATACTTGAGCTGCACCCGACTGGCCGAGCGGGAGAAGATCATCACCGCGCTGGAAAAGTTCGCCGCTCGCAACCGTCCCCCGCAAGCGGGGAACGGAGATTTTTGAGTCGGGGCGAATCCGTCTCACTGCGTGGTTTGAGATACCGGGCGAACCGCCCGGACTACGAAAGGGCCGGCAGCGAGGTTTCCTTTCCGCCGATCTTGATGGAGCCGCCAAACGCAGCGCGGGTAAATGTGATCACCGCGCCGGCGACGGAGACTTCGACGCGATCGGAGTGTTCCACCACCGTGGCCGCGGCCGGAGCTGGCGTGTTTGCGTCGTCGGCGGTCAGCACGTTCAGGAAATAATCGAACGTGGCCGGTGTGCGCGGGGAGATATCAATGCGGCACTCCGCGCACGGTCCGACGCTGCGCGCGGGAATGAAACGGCGGCCGCCGTACGTGTACTGGTCTTCACCCGTGTTGACCGTGACGAGCGGATTGGCCGGCAGCAGCGGGTCGACGGTCAAGCGACCGAGTCCGTGCGCGATGGTCAGGCGGCCGTTCGCTACGCTCGGCGGTTTCGCGGCGTGGAGCAGCCACGTTTTTTTGAACGACGGATCGGTCGATTCGACGCGGTCGAAGACGACGAACGTTCCCGGTCGGATGAAGACGATCTGCCGCGTGAACACCTTGAGTTTCTTCGCGGAGTACGCGCGCGTCAGGTCGCCGCCGGTGTAGAGCCACGGCCCGGCGTCGTGGTACGCGGTCATGCGGCCGGTGTCGCCGAGTTCACGGTGCTCAAGCCACATCTCTTTGCTCTCGGCCCAGCCGTTGTGCCGGAACGGCGTGCCGACCCACGGCCACGCCTGGCCGCCGTCGTTGGCCGGCCAGCCGGGGTAGCCCTTTAAGAAGAAGGGAAAGACTTCTGATGGGTCGTGGATCAGCATCGTGTTGTGCGCGATCGAACGGCAGTGAAAGTTGACGTCGTGTTCGCCGCCGAATTCGTAGTACTGGCCGCTGCGCGTGGCCAGCTCTTTGTGCTTCACGATGTAGAAGTGACCGTTGTCGAGGTGTTCGTGGCCGGAGAAACGGCCCGCGCATTTGAAGGCGAAGTAAGTCGCATCTTCTTCCCACGAACTGCGCGCGTGGACCATGCCGGCTCCGCGGCCGAAGTGGGAGAGCTTGAATTTTTTGTGATCGCGGCGCGGCACGGTGGCGTCGGCGAACATGAAATCTTTCCAGGCGCTCTCATCGGCGCCGCAGCCGGGACTGGTGTCCTGAAAACTGGCGACGGATTGGTGATCGGCATCGTCGCGGAAGTGATTGATCAGGATGTTGCGCGCGGTGCGATTGCGGTCGCGTTCGCGCTGGTGGCCGAAGTAGCGGCCGCCGGCATCGCCAAACGCGACGCCCCGGCGCGAACCGCGTTCCTGCAGGCCCGGGTAGCATTCGAACATGCTGGCCACGGCGCGATTTTTGTAGAACGACGGACACGCGGCAAACAGATCGAGACCCGAAGCGTGGTGGACCATCGCCAGGAACATCACCCAGCTTTCAATCCAGTACTGCGTGTAGAAGCCTTCGGTGAAGCAGCCGCCGTTGCCGGCGAAATCGAGCGCGGGATGGCCGAGCGTTTTCAGCGCGTGATCGACTTCCGCCAGAAATGCCGGAGCGCGCTCCCATTCGTGCATAGTGGCCAGCCCCGCCGCGCCGTAGCCGTTGTGGCGCATGGCGTACCAGCCGTTGTGAAACGGACAGGGCTCTTCGTTGATGTTGGCATCGCGGCACGCACCGAAATAGCGGAACAGGCGCAGCCGTTCGGACGGCGTCCACGCTTCGTGACAGAGATCGAAGACCAGCGAGCACGAGACCATGTCGCCGGCCCAGCCAGTGTGCCCGAGATGCGGCGTGCGGTCGACGTGCCAATCGAGGCAGACGTCCACCGTGCGCCGAGCGAGCGCCGCGTCGCCATCAATCGCGGCGACCAGCGCCATGGAGATGAGCTTGTTCTCGCGGTGGACAAGGCGGGATTCCATCACCGGCTCGGACGTGTCGTCGACGCCCTTCTCGCGCGCGATGATCTGCGTGCGGCGGTAGGCCTCGGGCCGCGCGAGCGCCAGTTGCTTGAGTCGTTCCAGCGAACCGAAGAGCCGCGGATGCTGCTTGGGAATACCGCGCCAGGCTTCAGGAAGAGGGGTGTTGACCGGATAATAAGGCATGAGACCTCGCGGGCTTTGGGCCGGGTGACAGGTGGAGATGTGAATATCCCTTATCGCTGATCAGCGCCAGCGAGGAAATGGCTGGGATTCAGATTGAATGAACGTTTTTTTGGATATTGTTCAGATGAACTTTCTACCACCCGAACGCGCGGTAGGGGTCGTCCCATTCTTCCGGCGTGTCCAGGTATAGGCCGGTCAGCCAGCGCTTTTCGGGTTTGGCGGCGGGGACGGGGTCGTGGAAGCGGGCGAGCAGCGGCGTGGTTGCGGCGACGCCCAGGTTGGCGAGCAGGCGCGTGGTCAGGAACGCGGTGCGGCGGAAGGTCCGCTTGGTGCCTTGCGGGATTTTGTACTCGTACTTCCACGGCACGAGTTGCGAGAAGACGACGCTCCCATTTTCGGCAGTGGCGAGAACGCCGCCGGCCAACGCATTCGCGCCGCCGGTTATCAGCGGAATCTCGCGAACATCGCGGACGTGAATATCGGCAGGTCCTACGCCGGCCAGCGGGGAGTGAATGTTTCTAGGCGAGAAATCGTCACCGATGTATTCACCCTTCTTCATGCTTACCTTATTCGGGAGGAAATCGTTGGCGTCGGTTTCGTCCAGACCGATGGCCAGCACGTGACCGCCGGCTTTGAGCCAGTCGCCGATGGCAGCGGCGTTGGCGGCGAGAGTTTTTCCGCCGCCGGGACCGACGACGAGCACCGAATTGGGCGCGAGTTTTCCGGCGGCGAACGCGGCGCAGGAGAATCCAGCAGCGGTGAGATGCTTCTGTCCAGCGGGATCGCCGGCGTACACGGCGGTTCGCTCGGGTGCGGGTTTCCACTCGGCGGCGTACTGAAGAATGTTTCGCGCAACGGTTTCGGCGGCGGGATCGCTTTCGGTGCGGCCGCTGACGTCAAGCTGGCAGAAGAGGACCATCCCCTTCCCTTCGCGGTATTCCAGCAGCGGGCTGTATTGCAGGCTGAAGCCGCCGTCGACGAGCGGAAAAAAATCGCCGCACGCGGGCTTTTCGATCAGGACCGACGCGACGCTGCCGCGGCAGCCGCTGCGCCACGTCCGCTGGACATCGATCCCCGCCCACTTCACCGTCGGCGATCCGTTGAATTTATCGCCGGAAGTTGCGTAGGTCAGCCGCGGCGGCAGCAGCGTGGCCTCGCCGCGCCAGTCGCGCAAATATCCGTTGGAGACGTCACCCAGCGCAGGGCTGTTGCCGACGCGCCGGAAGACCTTGCGCAGCCCGTACTCTTCGACGCGGAATCCGAAGCGCTGTTCCAGGACGGCGGAAGTCTGCTCGAAGATGACGACGCGCAGGCCGTCGCGGACGCGGGTGATGTCCGGAGCGGCGCCCTCGACGGTCAGCGCGGATTTTCCGACCACGAGCACGGTGTAAGCGCTGAGATCGTCAGTCGCACTGACGCTCTCGGCAGTCACGCCCATGGCGCTGAGCCACTTGCCGGCCGCGCCGCTAGGATCGAAGACCGCGATTTTCGCGGCGATTTTGAGCGTCGGCGGTGAGGGCAGAACGTGCAGCGCGAACGTGCCGGTCTGGGTTTGGCCGTTGCTGAATTTGAAGCTCGCGCTGAGTTCGTAGATGTCGGGCGGTGTGTCCGCGCCAAGGTCGATGTGGATGGGAACGGCTTGCTTGTCGCCGGTGGGGACTTCGACTTTCTGATTTCCCTTCAGCGGCTTGGGAAGATTCAGCGACCACTCGCACTCGCACGAAACGGTGACGCGCGAATTGTTCAGGACGATCAGTTGCTTTTCGACGCTTTCTCCCGGCGTAAAGTTGTGATCCTTGCTGGTGAAATGCGCGGCCTTGCCGGCGATGTAGCCGAGCAGCGGCTGGTTGTTGCGCAGCATCGCCGCGCCGAGCGCGGTGGGCGTCCAATCGGCGCGGTCGAGCGACATGTCCCAACGCCGCGCGGCGTAGTCGGTGCGGCCCAGTTCGATGAAATCGGGGCTGAAGCCGGGACGCTGGAGGTGCTCCCAATCGGTCTTCAGGTCCTTGCGGGGGCGCTTGCCGTCGTCGCGGGGAAGCCACGCGGTCTCGAATTCCCACGCGGTATTGCAGGCGGAAAGTCCCCACGTGCGGGTCGCACGGCAGTTGTCGATGAAGTAGAGCGCGGCGACGTCTTGAAAATCGGCGACCGGTTTTTCGCGCGGATAATCCCAGCGGTTCCAGCCTTCGCGGCCTTCCGCGAGCCATTTAGTTTCGGAACGGAGCACCGTCTTCTCGTTTTCCTCCAGATGAAACGCGCTGTCGCCGTAGAACTGCGACTTCCATTCCGCGAGGCAGAATTCCCAGGGGACTTTGGCGTTGCCGAAGGTCCGCTTGCCTTTGAACCAGCCGCGGTACATCGAAAAATCCCACGTACACGGCGCGCCGTATTCGCAGGGGAAGGCCGGCTTGACGCCGTTCTTCGCCCATGGTTCGAACCAGTCGGAGAGTTCCTGGACAGGCGCAAAGTTGGGATAGAAATTAATGTTGTAGATCGCGTTCAAATCGCCCGACGAGTGATGATAAACGATGCGGCCCGGATCGAGCGCGTGGACGATGGCCTCGGCGCGCAGCGCGGATTTGACATTGTTGCTCGCCCATTGTTCGCGCGGCGCGGGTTTGCCGTTGCCGATCTGATCGGGATTGCAGTCCTCGACGTAGCCGGTCGCGTTGTGGCTCATGGCATACATCACGACGGCCGGATGATTCTGCGCGGCGCGGACGTAGAACGCGGCGTGGCGGGCGTAGCCGTTGGCCTGATCGGCGTCGGGCGCGGACCAGTCGTACTGGCCAAAATGCGGCTGCGTAAACGAGACGAGCATGCCGGCGTCGTCGGCGGCGCGGAGGACTTCGGTGAAACTCAAGTGCGCGCCGGGATCGCAGCCGTAGTTGTGCGTGTAGACGCAGTTCACCCCGGCGGTTTGCAGGCGCTTGAACGATTCGAGCGCGGTGTCATAGCTGGCAAAGGGCGTCGCGACCTGGGCCAGCGCGGTCGGCACGACCGAGAGGAAAATGCGCGTGCCGTTGAGATAAAAGTCGCGGCCGTCGATCCAGAATTCACGGAAGCCGAAGCGCCGGGGCAAAGCGGTGTCCACGACTTTGCCGCCGGAATCCAGGAGCGAGAGTTGCAGGTCATACGTATTTTGCGGCGTATTCGTGTCCCAGAGTTTCTCGGCCTTCCACTTTTCGGAAAACGCGAAGCGTCCGTTTTTCAGATCGCCCTTCTTAAAGGGAGCGCTGGTGAATTCCTTGACCGGCTTGCCGTGGTCGGTGATCGCGGCGCGCAACGTGTACGGGCCTTCGGCGGGGAGATCCTGGAGCACGGCGTCGAGCGTGATTTCGCCTTTGCGCACGGACGTATCGATTTTCACGTCGTCGATGCGCGCGGCGACGGGCGCGGCGTTGAGGAAGACGTCACCGCAGAGACCGCGGCGTTCGACGGAGGCCTTGATCGAGTTCTCCGTGTTGGTGTCGTTGAAGAGCACCGCGATTTCGCGCAACGGCGCGGCGACGACGCGCAGCGCGAGGACGTGTTTGCCCGCCGCTTGGCAGAGCGGCGTAAGGTCGACCTCGCCGCCGGGGAACTGCATTTTACCGGCGCGTTTTCCATCGACAAAGACGGAGGCGAAGGAGTTGAGGTACTCGGCGCTGAGGGTAATGCGCCGGCCGGCCCATTCTTTCGGGACGAAAAAATCGCGTTGGTACCACGCGGAGTTTGTTCCCCAGAATTTATCCTGCCAGCTGGGGTGCGGGTAGAGCGTCTGCGAATTGGCCATGATCCAACTGGTGCCGCCGGGCCACGGGCCGGGAACTTTGAACCAGCCCCACGCGGTAGTGGGCGGGGTTTCCTCTTTCTCCGGCTTGGCCGGTTGCCAGAGCCAGAGTCCGTTGAGGCAGACGCGTTCTTGAGTCGGCGTGCTTTCGCGAAAGGCTTTTTCGAGATCCCAGACGGCGCTGACACCGTTGGGCAGCGGCGCGTTGCCTTGGTCCTGCGCGCGTGCGGAAGCCAGAGCGAGGAGCGGGACGCAGAGAGCTAACAGGTGGGATCGCCGCGGCATAGTGGGTTCTCCAGTGGACTCGATACACCGCCGACGAAAGTAATGTCTTATTCGGAGCGGACGTTTTGTTTATCAAAAAGCGCCAGTGGAGTATACTCCGACTTTTGTAGTCCGGGCGTCCCGCCCGGTCTAATCGCACCTAATGACGGGAGACATGCGCGTTCAAACGGCGCGCGTTCTACCGCGAAAGCAACGGGCTGTTGCTTCGCAAGATAGCGAAGTTCATCGAACGAATTCACCTGCCCTGCTGTATGCCGAGGTTAGACCGGGCGGGACGCCCGGACTACATTAGGAGTTGCTCGCGATGGCCAATCCCAGCCAGGAAGACTGCCGCCGGGAACTGTGCGCGCGGGTTTTCGGCGCGCCGGCGCAGATTCGCGAGGCGGCTCGATTGCTGGACGCGGGTCTGCTGCGGACCTTGCCGCATGCGCATGCGGATTTGATGCAGTTCGATCTGGCGCTGCACTGCGGCGGCAGCGTGGAATGCGAAGGCCGGCGCATGGCGGTGAAAGCGGCCAGCGCGTACGTGTTTTATCCGGGCGAACGCCACAGCCATGCGCTGACGATCCTCAACGCGGACTCCGAAGTGCTGACGTTCAAACTTTCCGTCTCGACCCGCGCGCCGGCGGTAACGCATCGCGCGTTTCCGACGCTCTGTCATTTGGCGGCGCCGCCGCGGCTGCTGATCCGCTCGATGCGGCGCGTGGCATGGTTGTGCGCGACGGGGCGGGAGCAGTCGCTGGGGGTGCTGAGCACGCTGGCGGAGATCATTGCGGTCTGGCCGGGCGCGAAAGGTGAAATGCCGGGCGAGCACGATTGGACGGAGGCGAAGGGGAAGCTGGACACCGTGCTGAAGCTGATCGACGAATGCCTGACGTCGCCGCCGGACATTCGCGAAATGGCGGAAGTGGCGGCACTTTCGCCGCGTCAGTTTTTCCGGCAGTTCTCCGCGGTGATGGGCTGCACGCCGCATGTGTACGTCACGCGGCGGCGCCTGGCGCGCGCCAAGGACATGCTGGCGGCAGGCGGCATGAACGTGACGGAGGTGGCAGAGACGCTGGGCTTCCCGACGATTCACGGATTTTCGCGCTGGTTCCTGCGCGAGACGAAACTCAATCCGAGCGAATTTCGGGAACGACCCTCGGCGCTGTAGCGTTGTCATGATTTGATAAATGCAGAGTCGTTTCTGTCTAAATACGTGTGCAGGTTCGGGCGTAGGCTAGCAGCACTACTGGAGGCTCAGCTCGTGATCACGCCACCGAAATTTCGCTTTGCGTATTGTCTTGTGCTGCTGCTCGCGGCGAACGCGTCGGCCAGCGAGGGCGGCGAACCGTGGGCGTCGATGACGCAACCGAGCGACGCGCCGAAGCAGCACGTCGAAACGGTCACGACGTCCTCGCCCCATAAATACACGGTCACACAGGGCGGGACGATGGATGGCGAGAACTGCCGCTCGCCGCTGGGCTGCGGGCTGTCGCGCGAGGGCGTCCTTGAGCAGACGTGGGAATCCAACCGTTCGGTGCGGCTGGAGAACACGGGCGAGAGCGACGTGGTGAACCCGTGGCTTTCGAATGGCCGCACCGGGCGCACGATCGCGGAGCTTGTGGCGTTGGCCGTGACGCCGGGAATGCAGGACCGCGAGAAGGCGATGGCGTTGTGGTTTCAGGAGATACAGCACCGCTACCATTGGGCCGGCGACAACACGGAGCTGGGCGATCCGGTCAAAGTCTTCAACATCTACGGGCACAACACCTGCGGCAACGATTCGATCTGCATGGCCGGATTGTGGAAAACGGCCGGTCTGAAAATCGCGCCGGCGCTGGTGATCGGGCACTGCATCACGCAGGCTTTTTTCGACGGGCGCTGGCATCTGCTGGACGGCGACGAGCACACGCTTTATCTGCTGCGCGACAACGAGACGATCGCCAGCGAACAGGAGATCGTGCGCGATCACGATCTGATTGCGCGCACGCACACGCAGGGGATTCTGCAGCCGGAGACGCGCAGTTCGGAGCAGTACGAGTCGTCGCGGCACGTCTTTGAAGGCGCGATCGGCGGCGATCGCAACGCGAAGATGGACACGTCCATGAACATGACGTTGCGCCCGGGCGAAGCGATCACGTGGCGCTGGGGGCATTTGAATCCGGGAAAATTCCGCGGTCGCAAGCCGCTGTACCCGGACACGATCTACAACGGCAATTGGGAGTACCAGCCGGATTTTTCGAAGGAGCTCTGGCGCAAAGGCGCGGCGGTTGAGAACGTCGCGGCATCTGGCGGGGTGCTCACGGCGGAGTCCGGAAAGACGGGCACGCTGACCTGGACGATCAAGAGTCCCTATGTTTTCGTCGGAGGCCGGATCGAAGCGGAACCGGCGGGCGCGAAGTTCGCGGTCTCCACGGATGGGAAGACGTGGAAAGATGCGGGGGCGAATCTCGATGCGTTCTTTACGCCGGAAGGTCCGGCGGTGTACGAGTACAAATTAAAGTGTCAGCTCGCCGGAGACGCGCAGCTTAAAAAAGTGCGCATCGTCAATGACATCCAGATGGCGCCGTTCGCGCTGCCGTCGATGAAGGTGGGCGAGAACGCGTTTGTCTACACGGACGAAACGAAGGGCGAGCGGCAGATACGGATTACGCATAGTTGGGTCGAACGATCGCTAGCCAAACCGCCGGCGGCGCCGCCAGCCGCCATTGCTCCGGCCGACGACGGTGAGAGCAGCGGCACGGAGCTCGTTTTCCAGTGGGCGCCGGCCAGCGATCTTGGTGGAAACACGATCGCGGATTATCACTTCGAACTCGCCAACCGGCCCGACATGAAATGGCCGCTTTCGACGAGTTTTTACAAGCTGATCTCGCGAACCGGCGACAAGGGCAAGGCGCAATTTACGCTGCCGATGCCCGGGCTGCTGGCGTCGGAGAAAAAATACTACTGGCATGTGCGCGCGAAGAACGACAAGGGCGTGTGGGGTCCGTGGAGCAAAACGTGGAGCTTTACCGCGCACGCGCCGGAGTATCCGCTCGACGTTGCGGTGGATTTCGACAAGGACAAATCGATCGGCACGCTGCGCTGGAAGGCCAATCCGGCCGGCCGCGCGCCGGTGAAGTACCGCGTCTATGGCAGCGATGAGAAAGGGTTTTCGATCAGCGACGTTCCGTACACGGCGCCGATCGGCACGACGAAAGAGCTGCCGCCGCAATTTCCGGCGAACTTCATCGCGGAAACCACGGCGACGGAGTTGGCGGTGCTCGGCCCTGGTGTGAAATTGCCGGCGGCCAACAAGACGTATTACCGCGTGGTGGCGATCGACAATCAGGAGAAACGCAGCGGGCCGTCGGACTACGCGACGGCGCCGCGCCCAGTGATTTTCAGCACGCCGCTGACGGCGGCAAAAGTCAAAGCCGACTTCAAATTCCAACTCGCCGCCAACCGTTCGTTGGGCGATCTGCGCATGCGTGTGATCAACGGTGGGGAGACGGCGAGCTTCTGGGATGTCGAAAAACCGAAGTATTCCATCCAGCAAGGCCCGGCGTGGTTGAAGATCGACGCGGCGACGGGCGTGCTGTCAGGTACGCCGGACGCGGCGGGCAGCGCGGAGGTCGTGGTGAGCGCCGCGATTGATCGCGAGGTCCGAAAACTGGATGAGGGGGCGCTCAAGTGGGGCGACGAGAAAGTGGCGTCGACGACCACGGAACATGTCGGGACGGCGACGCAGAAGTTCACGATCGACGTTCAGCCGTGAGGAGCGGGGTCACGGTTCAGCGGCGTACCAAAAACCAGCGATCCACCCACACCGCTTCCGCATTGCCGGGATTGTTGGCTGGCGACGCCCAGAAGTAAATCCCAGCCGCCGGCTTGATCGCCCCCACTTTGTAGATCTGATATTCGCCCGTCACGTCACGACACGGTGTGACGACGGTCGCAAGGTCGCGCTTGTTTGCGTTGTCATAGATCCCAAGACTGAACGCATTCCCTTCGTTGCCCTTCCTGGTGGCGCGGACGGCGGCATAAACCGTCCACTCGCTCCCGGCGGCCCAGTTCACCACCGGGGCGCTCAGCGGCAGATAGAAACTCCACGAGTAGTACGTGCACGGCATCCAGATCGCTTTCCCGTCGGAGGCCTTCGCGTCGGGCGCCCAGTCCCCTTTTTCGGGCCGCCCCCAGATCGTCGCGCTTTCATCTTGCAGATCGATAAAGTCAGCGGCGCCGGTCTGTTCAAATCCGGCAGGGCGCACGGCTTTCTTCCGGCTGCCATAGCGAAGCGCGAACGTGTCGATGTGCGGCCGAGGATCGCCACTCCAGTCTTCAAACATCGCTTCGATTTTATTGTCGGTGTAGACGCGGCGGATCTCCGCGATCAACTCATCCCGGGTCCGCGAAAATGGCCAGTCGGCGCCACGCAGCGCCGCATCGCGCTGGAGTTGCAGCCAGAGCACGACCGCGGCGTAACGCGCGCCCAGCTGAACGCATTCCACGCGCCGCTTCAGGACAGGATCGCCGTCCACCGCTTTCAACGCCGCTTGCAACAGCGCTTCGGATTTCCCAAGCAACTCCACCGTTAGATACGGCGCGGTCATTTCATCGTCCATTTTCAAATAGTAACCGGTCGGCTCCGCAGTGTTGTGCAACAGGTCGATGCAGGCCCGTACCGATGGAGCCGCGTCGCCGTAATAACCGCGCAGGAACTGATCGATCAAGGCGTCGGCCTTGAGCTGCGGGTTCCACAGCAATTTGGCCAGCACCCAGGCTTTCAACTCTGCAAATTCGCCGCAGTGCGCCCGGTTGTCGCCCTGCTCGAGAATTCCAGCCACGCGGTGTTCCGCAAAAAAGCGAATGTTTGGCTCCAACACGCGCAGATTCGGATGCGGTGCGAGGAAATGCGAAAAGTTAACGACGTAATCCCACACGTACAGCTTCTTCGCGATCTTCGACCAGGCCTCAATGTCCGCGCGGAAACTCTGATTGGCCGCGCTGTCCAGCGGCTGCAGGAACGAACATTCAATCGAGCACAACCGGATGATGACGTTATCGCGTGGCTTCGTGATCTTCGGCGCCTTGCGGCTGTATTGGTAGGCAAGCGTATCCACGGCGATGTGCGGATAATCGGCTTCGAGATCCAACGCGATGGCGTTGACAAAACGCAGCAGCGGGCCCGCGGCGCTGCCTTCTTCCTCTTCAATCGCCTTGCATTGTTTGCACTGGCAGGGAATCGGGAAGTCGTTCTGCGATACGGAGACGATCGACGCGTGAGGATTGGCCTTGATCCATGCGCGCACCCGCTGCTTCGTAAACGCTTGCAGTTCGGGGTTACTCACGCACAACTGGGATCCCCCGCCCGTCCGCTTGCCGTTGATCTCCGCAAACCACTCCGGATGTTTTTCAAAATGCTCCTTCGGAGGGACCAGGTCATACATCGTGTGAACGAACGAATTCGCATACGACATCGCTCCGCCGCGCGCGTCGCCGAAATCGCGGTAGAGTCCATTGATGCGGTTGCGGACCGCAAAATCCGGATCAAACGCACTTTTGATGAACGGGTCGCGGTATTCGAACACCGGGCGATAACGACTATCGCGAGGCGCAATCACGAGATTTGGCTGCTTCGGAATTTGCGTCGCATCCGGCGTCCACCAATGAATGTCGACGAAATCTTCGAGAAACGCGTAGACCGCGTAGAGCGTCCCGCGGGGCGCGCCCTCGCCACCGGAAAGAATGATGTTCTTCCCGGTCATCCGGATGACGTTGCCCTCCGGCCCGAGGTCCTTCAGATCAATTCCCGGCTCGATTGCCAACGCCGCGCCGGCACCGACCGCGAGGACCGGCTTCCCATCCGGGGCCTTCGCCACGCGTTGAAATTCCGCGCCCGTTACCTGTTTGAGGTATGCGCCCAGCTCGTCGGCCGCGTGCTTCTCTGCAACGGACGCGTCGGCGGCAAGGAGTATCGCATACTCCGTCGTTCCATCGACGCTCACGTGAAGCACGTCGCCAGTGACTTGCGCCGCTTCGCAACACGCACAAGCAGCAAGAGTACATAGGAAGAGGGGGAGATAGCCGCGGTCACCCATGCGGCACCTTGTACAGGAACAGTCTTTTTTCGCTAGAATCAATCGTTTGCCTACGGCGAACTGATCGTCGTCGGCGCCAGCGAAACGAAATGCGCGAAGCCGATGGACGGGCTGTGTTGGGAATCAGTAACTCGGACTGAACTCCGGTCCCAGCAGGCGGGCCTGGCGCGGCGTCAGGCTTGACAGGACTTCCGGATTGTAGAGTTCCTTGAAGCGCAGCGAAGGATTGCCCCAGGTTGCAATTGTCGTGTGCGCATATGCAACCTGAACCATGTAGCGGCGATCGGTTTTGCTGGTATTGCCCCATGCGCCGTGCCAGATTTCGTGGCGGAAAAGGCAGATGTCGCCGGCCTGGACCATGACGGCTTTTGGCGTGATGCCGTTCCATGTGCATTCATCGCTCGGCGGCCGACCCGCGCGATGGCTGCCGGGGATGAGTATGGTCGGTCCCAGTTCCGCCGTCATATCGTTCAGGTAGAGATGGGCCGAAACTGAAAAAATGGGCAACGTAAAACGCGGGTCGCTGTGGATGTCCTCAGGCAGGCTGTAGTACAGATGATCGGCGTGAATGCCCATGCTTCGCCCGGAACCCGTGACCCACATCGAACCGGAAATGACGTGGCCATCGGGTCCCAGAATTTGATCCAACACTGGCATCAGCGGTTCTGGATCCATGTATTTGAGAATGGCCGGATCCCGATGAAAGTTCATCGGTAGTTGTTTATTGAAGCACCAGTCTTTGACCTGATACTGAGCATCATCACCGCCGGATTGATCGATGAATTTCCGGAACTCGGCGACCTCGGCGCGGTTCAGCACTTTGGGGAGGATGGCGTAACCGTCCTCGTACATCGACTTGACCGCTTCCTGCGTTGAGACGGGGCCAGTGGGGTAGGGAAGATTTTCAAGAGGTCCTTTGAATTGTGTATTGCCGATGCTCTTTCGAGCATGATGTCCATTGACTGGATTAGGGCTGAGTTTGGCGATTGCGGACATAGTAAGGCTCCTCATTTATGCGTTGAATGGACTATACGATATGGATTATCCATTAGAGAATAGAATTTTTATCCAATAAACATGTGTTTTCTGATTATATTGACGTTGCGCAGGTGCAACGTGCTGCTTCACGATGGAGTTCAAACTATTTTTCCCGTTCGCGGGGGGAGATGTAGATTTCGCCTTTGCCGTCGGGGCCTTTGCGGAGGGACCATTGGGCGTCGGCGAGCAGGCACATCCACGTGAGGGCGTCGTCCACGCGCATTTCACTTACTGGGCAAAATTGGATAACCGGTGTTGCCTCACGCAGGTCTGGACTGATTCGTATCTCCACTCCTGAAATTTCACTTATAAAGTTCACACCTTCGTCGAAGGGCATGTCGAAAAATTCAAGACTGACACGCCGCTGGATAGAGGTCTCAACGTTCAACTGCCAGGGTTCGTCCGCGTGAGGTACCCGTTGCTGAGGAGGCAAAACATTCTCAGGATAAATGAAGATGGCACCGTTGCAGACGGACCACTTAGCTTTGACACGCTCGCAAAGTTTATCGAGAGCATCGGACAATCTAACGTGATCGAATTCCAATGGCGTCTTTATTGGTTCATTGGCTAACGACGGACTGACAACAATAAAAATGCGAGATTGAGTTTGAATTGATCTCGCCGCTTGCGGAAGTGTCATATCGTCAATGCCTGCGTAAACAGGCGTATTCAACGACTGACGCACTTTCCTTTTCCATGCAACATGATCTGACGCGCGATCCGTACTCCACATCGGCACGCCACCGAACAAAAAAATCCCCGCCGCAATCATGAACGCCAGCGCCACGCGCAGCGAGAAACGCGGCCTGCGACCGCGCATCATGGAGCTCACCGCGACGAACAAAATCAGGCCGAGCATCAACGACGCGCCGACCGCCACGAACGTGCCGGGTTCGGCGAGGTTTTCGTCGAGCGTTTCGGGCGGGTAGGTGCCTTCCCAGACTGTTAGATTGCGAAGAGACGGGGGCCAGGGATCGGCGGCCTGCGCGGTCGCAAGTCCAATCCAAACAACAAGTAGCGTCTGAATGAAGCGCATGGATTGGGGACGTAAGCTCACGGCGGAAAAATAGTTCACAAATTGACCAACGCAACCGGTATATATGGCCTCCTTGTTAATGTCACTGGTTAAAAACACCCCTTTTATTGGATTGGAGATCGCCGATGTTCCGGACTACTGCTCTTGCGCTGCTGGCCATGCTGACCCTGTTGACGTTCACCGCCACGAAGGCGACGGCTTCTGAAGAACGCCGGCGCGAACGCGCGGCGGAGAAGGATCCGGAATTGGACACCGATAAGGACGGCAAGCTCGACCACGGGGAGCTCCGCGCGGCGCTCGACGAAGAGATTGGCGCGATCGATGCCGATAAAGACGGCAAGATCGATCACGGCGAACAGCGCAAAGCGCTCCAGGCCTTGCGCGCGAAGCTCGACACCAACAAGGACGGCAAGGTTGACGACGGCGAATTCCGCAAGGCTTACGCGGCTCTGAAGGCCAGCGACCCGGTGCTGTATCATCGCCTGGGCGAACGGCTGCATCACCGTCGGGAGAAGCGCGAGAAGAAGTAGTACTGACGCGTTACAAGCCAGGGAAGTGCAGGCGCGACCAGAAATGGCCGCGCCTGCTTTTTTTCGAGGCACTCCAGTCCACGGTCTTGGAAATCAGCACGCCATCCCCCGCGCTGAGTGACCCGGGGCGCCTGTGATACATTGCCAGCGCGACCCTTTTATGGATACTCGCCAGTGCTGGCGCCTATCGAACTTCTGAAATAAAACCGATACATGAAGCCGGCGGACCCGTACCGCGTCTTTTATTCCGCCGCCTCATGCCGTAGGATGTGGGCAGCCCGGTAAAACGTCGATTCTGCCCGGTTTCTCCGCGAAACGCTCGGAGTAAAGGTGTTTCACGGCGCAGGCAGAGGGACGAACAACGGGATGCTGGTAAGGCATTCGTTCATCAGAGTGCACGAACAGTGCGGCCAATTCCGTGGAACAGTTCCCGGAACTTGGAGTGTGGAAAAATTGGAATGGGCTGTCAACGTGAAAGGCGAGGAATGAAATTGTCTCGCAACATGTCCCGGATCTTCGCAGTGCTGTGCGGTGTGCTGAGTTTCTCCCTGCTGCGTGCGGCTGACGATGCGCCCGCGCCGGTGCTGCATCCGTCGTTTCCTGATTATGCCGCCGCGACGCCGCCACCCTCGCCGGTCGGGCCGCGCGACGGTCCTTCGGGCGCGGTGCCGCTGAACGATCCGTTCTCCTGGAACCAGATTCTCGTCGTGCGGCCGGGTTCATTCAACTATGTGGTCGTGGGCTTTGATCCAGGCGCGCAGCCGATTTTCATCAACATGACTCCGCTCAGCGACGTGGTCACCATCGATCGATTCGATCCAAACACGGGACTGCTGCAGTTCACCGTCCCGGAGAACACCACGCCGCAGATCGTGACGTACTCCTTTCAGGTCACGGCGCGGGGCATTACCAATCCGGCGACGTACACGCTGAGCATCGATATCCGCGCCCGCAACACGCGCGTGCGCGGCACGCCGTTCGTCAACCAGTCCTTTGGAGCGGACATTCAGCCCGGCCAGATTGTGCGCTACACCTGGACGCAGACGGGCCGCGGCGAGAAAAAACCGAAGTGCGAAGTGCGCACCACCGGCGTGACATCCACCGCCACGGGGTTGTTCAGTTCGTCGATCACGGGAATTCAGACGGTAAAATTCCGCCCGACGGTGCTCGGCTACTACTACACCATCGTCACGCCCCGCGACGTTCCGGGCGAACCGGCCCGCGGCACCAATTCCGTCGGCCGCGTCTTCCGCTGCGCGTTTGGCAGCAACAACCTGGCGCCGGTGACCGACGGCATGTCCTCCGACGCCTTCACTCCCGCCGTCGGCCAGAAAATCACATTGCAGCCCAACGCGGTCGATCCGGAAACCGGCCAGTCCGCTTTCGCCAATGAAATCTACGACTTCGGCGACGGCACGGTCGTCACCGGTATTTCCTCGTCCGCCAACCATACTTACGCGCTGCCGGGAATTTACGCCGTGCGCTGCACGGTCGCCGATGGCGCCGGCGCCACGGCTGTGGCGCAGGACAACATCATCGTCGGCGCCACGGTCGTGCCGACGCTCAAGTTCAGCTTCAACAAGAAGATCATCCCGATTGAAGCCGGCATCGGCGACGAGAAGGCCGACACGCTCAACGTCACCTTCTCCAACATCACCGCCCGCGCCGGCGACCGCATCGTCTTCGTCTACAACCGCAACCGCTTCGGCCGCATGTTCGCGTCCGATGGCGGCGACGATACGGACATCATCATCAAGGGCGGCGGCTTCACCGGCAAAACGCGCCAGGCCAAGAATCTCTCGGTGAAGGTCACCGCATCCGGCATCTCGATCAAGATCCTCGCCGGCCAGTTCGACCGCACCGGCGACCCGCGCCTGGGCCGCGCCGATCTGAAAGGCATCTTCAAAAACCAGCGTATCGGCATCTGCGTCGTCCCCGGCAACGGCACCACGCCCATCGCGCAGGTCTACACCGGCAACATAAAGGTGACCGTTAAAGGCGGCGAAGTGAACGCGACCAACTTCGTTCCCGAAGAATCCGTCTCCGGCAAATCCACCACGAAGGAACCGAATCCGAAGACGCAGGAAATACCGTGAACTGATATTTTCCATTTCTGATTTTCTATTTTCCATTGAGCGCCCCGACCTCCGCATGCGACAATGGAAAATGGAAAATGGAAAATGACCGATGGAAATGGAAAATAATCCGTCTCTAACCCCGCACTAACCACCTTGCATACGGGAATGCCATGGGTCGTCGTTCTCACTCCAAAAAATCAGCCGGTCGTGATCAGGCGCCGAAGTCGCGCGGGTTCGATCGCGGACACGGTTCGCACCATCGACAGCGCGGCGGGCGGGACGCGCCGCGGACGATGGGCAGCGGGCGCGGCCGCACTGACGACGCCACGCGCACCAAAGATTTCTCGCGGCTGGGTGACGAAGCGCTTTACGACATCAACCGGACCGAGAAGCGCGCGGAAGTCGAGAAGCGCGTCGAGACCACCGGCGACGCGCAGAAATTCGGCGCGCGATTGCTCTCCGGAACGATCGGCGCCGGCGTGGTCGTCGAAGTCCGCAAAGGCAACTTCCTCACCCGCATGCTCACCGCGCCGGATCAGGAACTCGCCGCCGACGGCAGCGTCATTCCACCGCGCTGGAAGAACAACGAGATCATGCGCACGATCGTCCGCGGCATGCTTCAGCAATTCGATCTGGGCCTCTCCAGTCTCGTCGCGCCCGGAGACAACGTCGAAGTCGTCGTCCCGCCGCAGTCCGGCGAGCAGGATCTGTTTCAAGCCGGATTGCACGGCATCCTGACCAAGGTGCTCGCGCGCCGCAACGAATTCCGACGCGTCCACCCGTCCGGCCGCGCGATCCAGACGCTCGCCGCGAACATTGACCGCGTCGTCGTGGTCTCGTCGGCCGGCGAGCCGGAATTCCGTCCGGGTTTCGTCGATCGCGTGCTCGCCTGCGCCGCGTCCAGCGGGCTGGCCGCCGCGCTGGTGCTCAACAAGGCCGATTTGGGACTGAAACCCGACGACGCTGAACTCCTGCGCGTCTACGAATCGCTGGGCGTCCCCGTCATCCGCGTCAGCGCGCGCGATCCGGAGAGCACTGCCGAGGAATTCACGCGCCTGAAAGCGATGCTCGCCGGCGGCCGCAGCGTGCTGACCGGCCACAGCGGCGTGGGCAAATCGAGCTTGATGCGCGTGCTGGATCCGAACCTCGATCTCGAGATCGTGAAGACCGGCGAAATTTCCACGCAGACCGGAAAAGGCAAGCACACCACCACGCACGCGCGCTTGTTCCAGCTCACTTTCGCGCCCGGCGTCGACTGCGAAGTGATCGACACCCCCGGCGTCCGCGAATTCACGCCCGCCGATTCCGACCGCCGCAATTTGTGGGGCTGGTTCCCCGAGATCGCCAAGCTGCAGGGCCAATGCGCCTTCCCCGACTGCACCCACATCGTCGAGAAGGGCTGCGCAGTCCTCGCCGCCGTCGCCGCCGGAAAAATCCACCCGCGACGGCATCGGTCGTATGTGAGAATTTTCGAAACACTGCCGTCGTGAGAGACGGGTCTGTGTGTCAAGGAGCAAGCGGCCGTATGCTTGCTTCTTGCTGTTGCGCGCGACTTTTCGCGCCAGCGGATTCGATTTCGCATGGCGGAAGTGCGCCGAATTCTGTATGCGTAGCGTTTGAGCAGGGAGCAAGCAAACAGCCGCTTGCTCCCTGACACACAACGTCTCTTTCCATCGGCGCGCTGCCGGTCCGATGGAAAATGGAAAATGACCGATGGAAAATGGAAAATGATCACTTCCCGGTTGGCGCCATCCCCCACCGGCGCGCTCCATCTCGGAAACATCCGGACGTTTCTCTGGGCGTGGCTTTCCGCGCGCGCGCAAAACGGGCGCGTGATCATGCGTGTCGAGGATCTTGATTCGCCGCGCGTCAAGCCCGGTGTCACCGAGAAAATGCTCGACGACCTGACGTGGCTCGGCTTTGACTGGGACGAAGGCCCCGACGGCTGCGTCCAGACTCAGCGGCGCGCCTATTACCTGCAGATCCATGAGCGACTCCGCGCAATCGGCGCGATCTACCCCTGCATCTGCACACGCGGCGACATCGCCGCGGCGCAGAGTGCCCCGCACGAAGGCGACGCGGACTCCGAGGGCGAATTGCGCTACCCCGGCCTCTGCCGCGGGAAGTTCGCCGACGAAGCCAGCGCCATCGCCGCTTCGCCCACCGGCCGCGCGCCGGCGTGGCGCCTCAAAGTCGATCCTGGTCGCGTTGACTACACGGATCTGCTCAGCGGCCCGCACGCCATCGACGTGTACAATACCATCGGCGACTTTATCGTCGCGAAAGGTCCGGACAATCCGGCCTATCAGCTGGCCGTCGTCGCCGACGACATCGCCATGAATGTCACTGAAGTAGTGCGCGGCGACGACTTGATCTCCAGCACCGGCCGACAGATTCTCCTCTACCGGCTGCTCGGCGCGCCGATCCCCAGGTTCGGCCACGTCCCACTCGTCGTCGGACCGGACGGCAAGCGCCTGGCCAAGCGCCACGGCGACGCGCGCATCGCCAGTCTCCGCGCGGCGGGCATCGCCCCCTCGCACATTATCGCCACGCTGGCGCGCTGGTCGGGCCTGCCGTGCGGCTCGTCGGCGATGCCGCGCGATTTGCTCCCGCTGTGGTCGTGGAGTACCGTCAACCGCGAGCGCGTGGTGTTGACGCCCGAGAAACTTGCCGAACTGGAGCAGCCGAAAAAATGAGCCGAAGCGGCGAAACGGATTTCGGCACGCGCGTCAGCGAATTCGCCGCGGGGCTCTATGAAGACATCCTCGATTGGTGCAAGGGCCGCAGCTGGGAAATCCGCGCGATCCTGTGGCTCTACACCGCGTGGCTGGGGTTCTCTCAATTCAAAGAGCCCGAGAGCTGGAATGCGCTGCAGAGTTTAAATCTGCCGATCCACGAAGGCGGCCATCTGCTCTTCCGCCCCTTCGGTGAATTTTTTCATGTCGCCGGCGGTACGATTCTGCAGCTCGCCGCGCCGATCTTCTCGATGTTCATGTTCCTCAAGCAGCGCGACTATTTCGCGATCTCGTTCTGCTTCGGCTGGCTGAGCACCAATCTGGTCAGCATGTCCGTCTACATGCAGGACGCCCGAGCCCAAGCCCTGCCGCTGGTTTCGGCCGAAGGCGGCGACGGCATCATCATCCACGATTGGCACTGGCTCTTCTCGCACTTCGGCCTGATCGAACACTGCGAAGGCCTCGGCCTGATGGTGCGGATGCTCGGCCATGCGTCGATGCTGTTCAGTCTCGCTGCCGGCGTCTGGCTCTTTATCCAGATGCAAAAAAGCCGGAAGCGCGGCGCCTGACGAATTGTCCTTTCTCCCATGTTGCGTTGCACCATGTGAGAATCAATAGGTCCCCTGTCTCTTTTTTCATGGATTTTGAAACGCTGCGCGCGCTGGCGCGTTGGCTTGCGTGAAGACTCATTTGTACAAAGAAAATTTCACGGCAATGGATCACGACACTAACATATGCTCACGATGAACAGACCTCAGGAGCCCTCCGCCGCGGAACAGGCAAGGATATTGACGCTGGCTCGGTCCGGCGACGATGCCGCGCTGGAGCAGATCATTGAACGCCAGGAACCCCGCATCCACGCGCTGGCGCGCGCGATCGTCCGGCAGAAAGCGGCGTCCGACGATGTGACTCAGGACACGCTGCTGCAGGTGCTTAAAAACCTGGCGAACTTTGACGGCGACGGGCAGTCCTTTGACACCTGGGTGCTTTGCATCGCGCGCAACACGGCGCTGAGCCTGCTGCGCAAACGGCGCGCGCGGGGGGAACTGGAATTCGATCACGCCTCCGACCCCTCGCCGATGCGACAGCAACCGGCTCTTTCGCCCGATGAGATGATCGTGGCATTGGAAGACGCCGGCCGTGTCACGGCCGCGATTGAGAAATTACCGGCGGCCGCGCGGGAAATCGTGGTACTGCGGTTTTTCCACGATCTTGAGCCGGCGCAGATTGGCCGCATCATCGGCGATTCCGGCGTCAACGTGCGGGTGCGCCTTTTTCGCGCCATTGCAGAACTGCGGACGCTGCTTTCTCCGGAGCACAAATCATGAACGCCGACGAAACGGATCTTTCAAAACCGGAACAGGCCGCGCTGCAACGCGCACTGCAGCGGTGGGACGCGGATCGGGAAACGATCCCCTCGTCTGCCCGCCTGGCACAGTTGCGCCTGCGTCTTCAGAACGAGCCCAGTGGCGATGCCTTGCCGCGGCGCGAAGAAGCGGTTTCCGCCTGGCCGACCATTGCCGTCGCGGCGCTCGTCGCCTTGATGCTCGGGCTGGCGCTGGTGTGGGGACGCAAACCGGCCACTCCCGTGGCCAAAGGCGCAAACCCCGATCACTCGCGCACGACAGTCGCTGAAGAGGACCGTGACGTGCCGCCGAAGCCCGCCGAGAAGGCTGACATCGCTGACCCCACGAGCCCCACCGCCACCGCCGACGTTTTCGAGACCACAGTCCCGCTGAGTCCGCGCGCTGCGCTGCACGTGGAAAATACTTGTGGCACGATCAGCATCAAAGAGATCGATGGCAACCAACTCACCATTCACGCCATCAAAAGCGTGCTGGGAAATGCCGGCAGCGTCAACTCCATCATTATCATCAACGGCAAGCGGCTCCTGGAACCCGCCGCCGCCGGCGCGGACAAGGATGCACTCAAGAACGTCACGGTTCGCGTGAGCACACAGGCCAACGGCGACGTCAGCGTCAGGACGGAGTCGAAGGACAGCACGCTTCTGTTCAACGTGGACTACGAGATTGGAATCCCCAGGAACGGAAACCTGGGCAACGTACGTACATCCACCGGGGATATTAACGTGGTAGGCTCAGCCGGCACACCCGTGCTGGAATCCACCACCGGAACCATTCGAATGGACGGCTTGCGGGGCGTGGTGACCGCCTCGTGCTCCAACGGCAGCATTGAAATTGCGCGCACCCAGGGCACAGGCAAACTCTCCTCCGTCACGGGCGCCATTCGCGTCAGCGACGTGGGCGACGTGGAAAGCGCCGAAGCCTCCAACGGGGGCATCCAGATTCGCGGCGCCAAACACGTGGGCCCGTTGTCGACGGTGACCGGCGCCATTCGAGTTCAGAACGCCGCCAGCCTGGCCAGCGCGTCGGCGTCCAATGGCGGCATTCAGCTCAGCGACGTTGCCCAGACCGGTCGCCTGGAAAGCATCACGGGAAAGATTCGCCTGGAGAACTGCGGCGGATTGATCGAGGCCAGTGCGTCAAACGGCAGCATCGACATCTCCGGGCCGTCGGGAATCAAAAAATTAGTGAGCGTGACCGGCAGCATCACCGCCGATATCTCCGTACTTGCCGATGACACCAAAATTGAAGCAAGCAACGGCTCGATCCGGCTGCGGTTGTCTCCCACGTTGAACGCCAAAGTCCATGCGGAGAGCAACAACGGCAGCGCTAAATGTTCGGTGCCGGGTCTGATTCAGGCAAAGAAGCGTGAATATGATATCGGTGAGAAAATTGACGGCACGCTCGGCGATGGCTCACACCAACTTCGAATCGAGTCGGTCACCGGCAACATATCCATCAGCCCGTTGCCATGACATAGGATTAAATGGTCGACTGGATTTGCTGATACACACACCAACGCGAGCAGCTTATCGAATTCTTATAAGTACACCCTATTTCCCATGGTCTATCGCGGGATGTTGCGTTGGGGTCTTTGGTCGTTAGCGGTGATTTACTGCCCCCCACCAAAACCGCCGTTACCGTTGATCCGCCCGCCCAATCTGTTACACAACTTACGTCAACTTTACGCAATGGGCTCGCTGGCGCCGCGATGAGCGAACACACGCAAACTCAGGAACATCTGCTGGTCACCACGCTGGCTCGCGAGATGCGCGCCAACGCCAAGATTGTGCTCATCCACGGTGAAGACTCCGCCCATTCGCATCCCAGTGACGCCGGGTCCGTCTACCGCGAACTCCGCGACAAATTCAGCGCTGAACGCATCCGCAGTTCGCCGGCCAGCGCCGCGGCGCTGGTCTCTGCGGCCGTCGGCGCGGCGCTCTGCGGTTACCGACCGGTCGTGGAACTCTCCTCGCCCGACGATCTCCCGTTTGCGCTCGATTCCCTGGCCGCCGGCGCGACCCGCACGGCGTGGCTGACCTCCGGCCAGCTCGCCGCGCCGATCACGCTCCGCGTGCTCACCGAACCTGCGTCCAATAGCACTCACGGCTGGGAATCCTGGTGCACGCACGTGCCCGGCCTGCTCGTCGCCTCCCCTTCTTCCTCCGCCGATGCCTGCGGCCTGCTGCGCACCGCGCTCCACGGCAACGATAATCCGGTGGTGCTCTTTGAATTCCCGGAGCTCTACGCCATCAGCGGAGACACCGCCGTCGCGATTCCAGAAATTCCCTTCGGCCTCGCACGCGTGCTGCGCCGCGGCAAGGACCTCACCGTCGTCGGCTACGGCAGCGTCATCCGCAAAGCGGCCGCGGCGTGCGAGAAAGCGGCGGCGCAGTCCGGCATTCAAACAGAGTTGATCGACCTGCGCACGCTCACGCCGGTCGACCTCGTCTGCGTGCTCGAATCGCTCAAGAAAACCGGCCGCCTGCTGCTCTGTGCCGATGCACCGTCCAATGGCGGCTTCAGCAGCGAACTGGCGATGCGCATCATGGAACACGGCTTCGACGATCTCGATGCGCCGATCCGCCGCGAATGCGCGCTGGATGTGCCGGTCTGCACACCGGCCGCGCTGCCCTCGGAAGCCTCGATCTTGAAGTGCATCCACGAGCTGGCCAAGGCATAATGCTTTCGACACCTTTCACTTCCATTCCCAGCAACTAAGGGCTGTCCAGGAGAGTCTACGAGTCAATGTCCAATCCGATTGTCTGCAATGAACCGATCGTCCCGCTGTCGTCGCTGCGTTCACCGAAGATGTGGCAGTTGATGTTGCAACCCGGCGTCCCCGGCACGCTGATACTTTCGAAGATCCAGCTCAACCACGGCCTGGTCGATGAATCGCCGGCCAAGTTTGAGAACAAGGTTCTCGACCTTTACACGGCGCTGGTGAAGAAGTTCGCGGAGCTCCATGGCGACGGCACCAAATGTTTCCTGATGCGCGCGCCGGAAAGCCTGGACCTGGTCGGACTTCATCTCGAAGACTTCGGCGGCTCGACGCTCAGCGCCGCGTGTTACGAGACGGTTCTCTGCGTCTCGCCGCGCACGGACAAGAAGATCACCGTCGCGCACGTCGATGGTCAGTTCGCGCCGGTGGAATTTGATCTCTTTGCATCCGCGCCAAAAACCCGCGCGCTGGATTGGCGCACCTACGCCGCTGAGAATTTCGGCGCCGCGACCGGATGGTCGGCGCCGCTGAAGGCCGCGCTGGTCTACTACGTCAACCGCCACAAGGGACCGACGGGACAAGTCGAGCTCAACATTCCCGGCCTGAACATCGTCGTCGGCAGCATTCTGCCGCCCGGCTACACGTCGCACTCGGACACCACGCTCGTCGCTGCCACGCTGGCTTCGATCGCCGCCGCGTCGGGCGAATGGGCCAAGATTCCGCTCGCCGAATTCGCCGGCTGGTGCGCGGAAGCGCAGTCGGGCTGCGCCGGCCGCCGCAGCAGCATGGGCTCGGTGCTCTTCGGCATGCCCAACGAACTGACCTACGCAGGCCGCAGCCCCGCGCGCGCCAAGACCAAGGCGACGCTTGCCGGACATTGCCTGGTCATCGCTCACGCCGGAGTGCCCGACGCCTCTCCCGCCGGTCACGGCAGCTACCGCGCGACGACCACGCAGATCGGCATGGCTCTTTTCCAGAAGGAAGCGCTCAAGCGCCTCTCGACCGCCGACGCGGGCCGCGACTTCACCATGCCCGACGAACTGCTGCTGGAACTGCTGACGAAGATCCCGCAGGCCATCTCCCGTTCCGCGGCACTCGAATCCGGACTCGCCGAGTCGTTCGCCAAGGATTTGAAGCAGCGCTTCACGCAGCATCCCGATCCGAAGCAGGGCTACTTCCCGCGTGAAAAGCTACTCTTCGTCTTCGCTGAACTCCAGCGCGCCGCCCGCGCCGGTGACGCCCTGCGCCACGCCGATCTCGGCCGCATCGCTGCGTTCATGAACATCGGCCAGGTGGGCGAAGCGTCCGTTTCCCACGAACTGACCGCCAGTGGCCGCGTCGAATCCGTCCGCCCGATCCTCCACGGCACCGGCGACGACGAACTGCTCTCGATGTCCGAACACGGCGACCCGCTCTGGCGTCAGTCGGGCCGCTCTGCTGGTAGTTCGCTGGAAACCGATCTGCTCTGCGATCTGGCCCTGAACGTTCCCGGCGTCCTCGCCGCCCGCTGGTCCGGCACGCAGCGTGTCGCGATCCTCTGCAAACTCGAGAGCTACAAGATGCTTGTCGAGAACCTGAACAGCGCCTACTACCTGCCGCGCCAGCTCGAAGCGACCGCGCTGACCGCGCAGATCTTCCCGTGCCGTGGCGTGGGAGTTGTGGAGAACTAGATAGGGCAGCTCTTGGCTCTTGGGGCCTGGCGGGATGAGTTGCCACTGGCACGGACGGACTTGAGCGGAGTGAAAGTCCGGCCTGCCAGTGCGATCGCAGTGGAAGCACAGATCGTGTATCTGTCAGGCCACGGCACTGGCACCAAGTCGCAACCAAGAGCCGCACTTGCAGCACTTGGGCTTATGGTCGACAATGGCTGTGACACCAACGAGAGCAAACGTCCATGCGTCATGCCGTGTTCTTCGACCGCGACGGGGTAGTCAACGTTTTTCCGGGGCCGGGGCAGTTTGTGTTGTCCTGGGAGATGTTTCAGTTCATGCCCGGCGTGGCCGAACAACTGATCCGGCTTCGCAAGCAGGACTTCTTCATCGCGCTGATCACCAATCAGAGCGGCGTGGGAAGAGGGTTGATGCCGCTGGAAGCCTTGCACGACATCCATGCGCGCATGCAGGGGCACTTGGGGGAACAGGCGTTCGATGCGGTCTACTTCTGCCCGCATCATCCCGACGACGCCTGCGGTTGCCGAAAGCCGTCGCCGCGGATGATTCAGAACGCGTGCAAGGAACACCGACTCAACCCGGCCGCCAGTTTTGTGATCGGCGATTCGGGGCGCGACATCGAGATGGGAAAAGCTGCCGGCTGCCGCACGATTCTGTGCCGCGAGAATCTGCCCAACCCGGCGAACTTGAAGAAGGAATACGTGCCCGACCTGCTCGCGCCAACCCTGCCGGAAGCCGTTGACTGGATCCTGGCGCAGCACGCAGTTGAAGACCGCTTCAGGAAAGTATCGATAAAAGAGGAGTAACCATGTCCCTGGCCACATCCGACATTCTCGATCGTTCACCCAGCACGCTCGCCCGCGCCCTGCGCGAGATGGTGAAAGGCGACGTCTACGACGATCCGTTCACGCGCAGCATGTACGCCACCGACGGCTCAATCTACGAGATCGAACCGCTGCTGGTCGTCCATCCGCTGGACGAACTGGATGTGCGCAGCTGCATGTGGTTTGGCCAGAAGCACGGCATCCCGGTTGTCGCGCGCGGCAGCGGCTCGGGCGTCACCGGCGAATCGCTGGCCAAGGGCATCATCGTCGATCTGTCCGTGTACATGAAGGGCATCATCGAACTGGATAAAGGCCGCAAGCAGGTCACCGTGCAGACCGGCGTGGTGCTCGACAGCCTCAACCGCGCGCTTAAGCCCCACGGCTTCCGCGTCGGCCCCGATCCTCTCAACGGCAACCGCTCCACCGTGGGCGGCATGATCGCGCGCAACGGTTCCGGCCCGCACTCCGCGTTCTACGGCGATACGCGCAAGAATCTCGTCGGTGCGCGCCTCTGCCTGATGGACGGCACCGTCACGCTGGCCAATCCGGTGAAACTCGCCGGCGCCGATATCGAAGGCAAGAAGCGCGAAGAAGGCTTGAGCGGCAAGGTCCACCGCGAAGTTCCCGCGCTGCTCCAGAAAAACGCCGCGCTGATCGCCTCGAAAGCCGTGAAGACCGAACGCAACCGCGCCGGCTATTTGGTCGATGGCGTTGTCTCGGGAGAAGTCTACGACCTCTCGCGCGTCCTCTGCGGCAGCGAAGGCACGCTCGGCATCGTCACGCAGGCGGTGCTGAAGGTTCATCCGCTTCCTGAACGCATCGGCATGCTCGAAGTTTACTTCAAGACGCTGCTCGACGCCGCCAAGGCCGTCCCGGCTCTGCGCGCGCTCAATCCGTTCGGCTGCGAGATGCTGGATGAAAAGATGATGCTGCTGCGCCGCCAGGCCGCGCCGCAGGAATTCGCCGTGCCCGAAAGCGCGAAGGCTGTGCTGATTCTCGAATTCGAAGGCCAAGCCGAAGCCGACGTCACCGATCGCCTCACCGCCGTCGAAGCCAAGCTCAAGGAAATTCCGCACGTGAAGTCGCGACGCGTGATGGAGCCGGAACAGGAAGCGAAAATCTGGGCCGCGCGCGTCGCCGGCACGTCCATGCTCTACCGCCGCAAGGACAACCTGCAGCCGGTGCCGGTCGTCGAAGACGCCGTCGTGCCGCTCGACAAGCTCGCCGCATACATTGAGAAGGCCGGGAAGATCTGCGAGAAGTACAAGCTCGAATGGAGCGCCTGGGCCAACGCTGGCCAGGGCGAAGTGCATCTGATGCCGATGATGGATCTGCATCAGAAGGAACACCTCGACATCCTCGAAAAGGTCGCCGGCGAAATTCACGCGGCGGTCTGGGAAGTCGGCGGCACCATCTCCGGCACGCACGGTGAAGGCCTCGCCCGCTCGCAGTGGCTCGAAAAACAGGCCGGCAAGGAACTCTACGCCGTCTTCAAGGAACTGAAATCGATCTTCGATCCGTCCGGCCTGCTCAATCCGCAGAAGAAGATCACGGCCGATGCGCATCTCATGCTCAAGAACCTGCGCCTCGGCGCGGCCTACCAGTTCAGCACCGGCGAACGGCCGAAGCCCAGCTCCATCGACCCGACGCAGGCCGCGAACTTCCGCATGTTCAAATCGCAGACGGCCGTGCGCACCGAAGGTACCGTCGAACGCATCGCCACCAGCAGCGCCGAAGTCCACGTCCACGGCGGCTCGCCCCTAAAGTGGGCCGGCGCCGAGATGGCCAAGGAAGCCGAGAGCTGCAACGGCTGCGGTTACTGCCGCACGACCGGACCTGAAGAAGAGATGTGTCCGCGCTTCAAGTACGAACGCATTGAAGACGCGTCGCCACGCGCCAAGGCCAACGTCCTGCGCCGCATGATGACCGGCCGGCAGGTCGGCGGATCGTTCGGCAGCGAAGAGCTGCTGGAAGTCATGAACACGTGTTTCAACTGCAAGCTCTGCCACGACGGTTGCCCGTCAAACGTCAATATCCCCAAGCTCGTGCTCGAAGCCAAGGCGCGCCACTACCAGTCCAACAGTCTGCCCGCGAGCACTGTGGCGCTCTCCAGCATGGAGGACGTTTTCCGCGCGGCCTCATACGTGTCGCCACTCTTCAATTCGCTGGTCAACACCCTGCCCGCGCGCATGATCCGCGAAGCCGTGACGGGGATCGACCATCGCTACAAGCTTCCGCAGCTCAAGCGCTGGCGTCCGCAGCGCCGCTACATGCCCTCCCCCGGTTCCGACCGCCCGAAGGCGGTGCTCTATCTCGATCTCGACGCCAAGTACTGCAATCCGCAACTGGCCCAGGCTGCCATCGATGTCCTCGAACACCACGGCTTCGAAGTTGACCTTCCCGACGCGCCGTGGTGCAAGAGCCCCACGCTGAGCGAAGGCGCGGTCGAAGCCAGCCGCGAACACGTGACGAAAGTCGCCGGAGTGCTCGCGCCGTACGCGTTCAAGGGCATCCCGATTGTCGCGCTCGACGCTACAGCCTGCATGTGCCTGCAGGAAGATTTCCTGACCTACGTCGACACCCCCGAGACGCGCGCCGTCGCGCGCCACACATACGAGATCGGCCAGTTCCTGATGAAGCTGAAAAGCGAGCGCAAGCTGAAGACCAATTTCCAGAAGGTCGATGCGGTCGTCGGCTACCATCAGGCCTGCCATCACAAGTCGCTGCATATCGGCACGCCGGGCATCGACCTGGTCAAGCTGGTCCCCGGTGTCAAGGTCGTGCAGCTCGACCACGGATGTTGCGGCAATCCGTCGATGTGGGGAATGATCAAAAAGAACTACGACGAGTCGATGTGGATCGGCAAGAAGCTCTTCGAACAGCTCAAGGACGAGCGTAAAGGCATCGAGTACGCGATGAGCGAGAGCTCGTGCTGCCGCATGCAGATGGAACACGGCGCGGAGAAGAAGACGCTCCACCCGATCCAGGTGCTTGCGCAGGCCTACGGCTACGAAGCCGCGCACGTCCGCGACGACGGCAGCGGCGAAGAGCCGCCGGCGCCCGCTCCGGTTCACGACGACCATCACTCCATTGCCGTCTCCGAGTCGACGCCGTCGATGGAAGCCGCACACGGCCACGGTCACGATGAACACGCGCACGGCCATGACGCGCACGCCCACGCGCATTAATAGCGACGCGCGGCAAGTTGTTAGTTTTTGCCAGGTATTAAATTTAATACCTGGTGTCGGACACAGGCCCGAATTGACAATGCTCGATTCGTGTGTTTAGTTGAGGGGACTGGAATTTGAGGGTCCCCGATGAGCACGCGCAATTCCTGCTACGTTGAAGTTTCCGTCGACAGCGACGATATCGCGGAGTTCCTCACCCTGACGCAGGACCAGGACATCCGCGTACGCAAAGCGGCCGTGCGGAATCTTTGTCCGTGCCATCTCAAAGCCAATCATCCGCGTGTGTGGGACCGCATGATTGAGATGTCGGCCGATCCGGATGCCACAATACGCAGCCATGTGCTGCACACACTCTGCGACGGTTCGCCCAACGAACGGCACGAGGAGATCGTCGCGGCGATCGAACGCATGTGGAACGATCCGGATCTAAAACTCCGCCGGCGTGTCCGCAAGGTACTCGCGCAGTACAAGCGCTCGGGAACGATCAACGTACTGTAGCCTACTTGACGTGCTGAGATTCGGCGTCGAACTGCAGGTCGTGATCCATATTCTGGATCCACTTGCGCCAGAAGTCGTACGCGCCCTGAACGTTCCACGCGGCCTTCGGATCGTACTGGCCCGTCTTCGGATCGGGACGCGGTACGCCCGGCGTCTCGATGCCGGTTAGTTTCTCAAGCGTCTGAATCGCCACGACCGTGTACGCGTCTGAGCGCATGCTCAAGATTTGAATTAACGATGGAATCGCCTGCGGACTTTTATGATGAGCCAGCGCCAGCGCGGCGCCGAGCAGCAGATCCTTGTTCCTGGTCTGCATGTCGCGCACGCGGAGCAGATCGTCGGCAAGGTCCGGCGCATCGCTGACCGATTGCGCGTACGCCAGCGTGGTCAGCAGCGCTTCTCGTTCCTCGGAGAATTCGCGCAGGTTGGTTTTGAAGATCTTCTGGATCGCTTTGAATTGCGCCGGAGTGCTCTGTTGAAAGACATCGACGAGATCCGATTGAATCTGGAATTCCGGCGAGCGGTGATCGGCCGGCTTCTTGCCGTTCTCCAGCATCACTTTCACCAGCGTGTCCAGCGCCTTGGCGGACGCAACCTCGTCGCCGCAGAGATAGAGCACCATCGCCGCGTACGGCCGGTCCGCGCGCTTTTCAGCCAGCGCGACGAACGACTTGGTGACCTCCGGCGCAGCTCCCGTGAACGCACCATAGCGGATGGAAAATGGTTGCTTGAAGAACGTCGGCGCATCGATGGTCGGCATGACACGCTTCAGCGCCGTTTCCAAAAAGAGGAATTGAAACGCGTGCCGGGGACGGCAAGGCATTACCGCCGTGACGCTGCCAATATTCTCACCCGCCTCGCTGAGCAGTTCCATGCACAGAAGGCGGATGGACAGCTGCGGATCGAACAACCCTTCCTGGAGCAGCGCGGCGGCGTTCTTCTGTTTGCGCTGCGCGATGGCCTTGAACGCGAACGCGCGGTTCGTCGCGTTGGTGTCCGTGAGCGCGACGGTCTCGAGCGGCTCATCGAGCTCCGCCGCGTCGAGTGCGCCGCAGGCGCGCAGGATCGTCCACTTCGAATGGTCTGGAAACTTCGTCAGCGCAATGACGATCAGCGCGATGGCACGCTTCTTGTTCTGCTGCAGCAAACCCCCGAGTGTCTTGTTCTCGGGAACGGGATCGTTGACATCAATGAATGGAGGAAGGTCCGCGAGCAACGCGGTCTTGAATTCCGCCAGCGCCGTCTTGTCCACGCGCGCCGTGACGGCACCGAGGAAGTCCGCGTAGATCACTGGAATCGGCGTGCTGCTCGCGAGACCCGACGGGATCTGATTGGGATTGTCACGAAAGATCGCCTGCAGGTCAATGTCGTCGGCCGTCAACGATTCGGCTCGCGCCAGCGGCGCAGCCAGAGCCAGCAGAAACGCAAGGAAGGTCAGCGCACGCGGAGGCATCATTTCAATCCGTGTTTCTTTTGCATGCTGCGGATGAAGGCGATGCCTTCGCGCACCAGCGTGTCGCCGTTGGGCGCCAGTTGCCGCCAGACCCACGTGTTCATGTTGTCTGTGCAGTCGACGAACGATTCCAGCGCCGCGTAGCCGTCGTAGTTCAATTCCGCCAGCGCGCGGAAGATGCCGTCCCAATCGACCTGGCCCGTGCCGGGAATGCCGCGATCGTTTTCGCAGAGGTGGTAGTGAATCAGGTCCGCGCCGGCGAGCTTGGTCGCCGCGTAAAAGTCTTTCTCTTCGATGTTCATATGGTAGGTGTCGAGATGAATCTTGACGTTGTCTTCGCCAATCAGCGTCTTCAATTTCCGTGCCTGCTCGCAGGTGTTGACGAGGTACGTCTCGTACCGATTAACCGGCTCAAGACCGATCTTCACGTGCAGCGTGCGGGCGTAGCGCGCCACCTCGCGCAGGGCATCGGCGGAGTAGACCCACGCCTGCTCGGTCGGCCGCCGCGTCGCGGGCTTCACGTGCTGCGAGTAGATCACGCCGGAAAAGTTGGTCGCACCGAGTTCCGCCGTGGCGCGCACGCAGGCCTTCAGGTACTCGACGCCCGACTTGCGTACCGCCGCGTCGTCGCTGGTGATGTCCGTGCCGCTCAGCAGCACCGTCGACGTACACACGTCAAGTCCGGTGGACTTCAGCCGCGCGGAGACGGCGCGCGTGTCCAGCGTCTCAAGGCACATCAGCGGAATTTCGATGAAGTCGAGCCCCAGCCCTTTGATCCGATCGATCAGCGGCAGCGACTCGTTGGTCCACTGCGAACACCAGGCGTAAGCGTGAATGCCAAATTTCATTCCGGATCTCCCGCGGGTCTTCCTGAAAATACAACCGCAGCCGCGCAATTAAAGTGCAACAGAAAGTATGGCCACGGACATGGTTCCTCGCTACAATTTTCCATTCTTCCCTCCTATGAGGGCCCGTATGCTCGAGTTTGATCCCTGCCGTGCCTTGGTCCGTCCACGCGTCTCGCTTCCAGAGGCGGGCGGCACTGTACCGTTGGAAAGCGAAGTCGCGTCGCTGGTGGACGAGTTCGATCACGGTGCGATCGCAATCGTCGGCGGCATGGGTTCCGGCCGCACCACCGCGTTGCAGCATCTCGCCGCGCTGCTATCCGATGAACGCCCGATCCAGTTGATCGACTGCCCATCGCTTGGAACCTTGCGTCACCTTCTTAAGACCGGCCCGGTGATCTATGCGGCGCAGAGGCCGCTGGAGAATGACCATCTCGGCGTCTTCCACCTCGCGCCGTGGGGCGTGGACGAGTGGATCGAATACTGCCAGGCCGCGCATCCCGAGCGCTGCGGCTCGATCATGAGCCGCGTGATGAAGTTCGAACATCCGGAGTCACTGGAAGGCAAGCCGGCCCTCTGGCGGATCGTGCTCGACGCGCTGGCGAAGGACGAGAACCTGACGACGAGCGATGCCGCGCTGGAAGCGTACATCGCGGCGACGTATCAGAATGAATTCGTGGAGGTCGCTCGCGGATTTTGTTTTGGCATGCTGCTGACGCCTAGAAGTTTCTCCAATCTTTTCAAAGAGGAATCAAAAAAGAGCGTGAACGATCTGTTGAGTTCACTCACGAAAAGCATGGAGAAGGTTGAGCTCAAAGTGCTGCGTTACTCCGCCGTACAAATGATACTGGCGCGAGATCATCTTCTGGACCACTTGCGTTCTCCCGGTGAGACACACTGTCTTGTCCACCAACACCGGCGAGAACTGATTCAACGCGCAGCGGTTGCTATCAAGAATGAACCGCCGTTAATTGAACGCCTCCTGAAGATCGTAAATAACCGAGACTCAAAACCACACCCGATGGCCGCCAGTCTCCTTCATCTCAGCATGGCATGGCGTGCCGAAGTACGGCAGGTGAAACGCTACACCGGCGGGTATTTTCATGGCGCGAGCTGGGTTGGAGCAGAACTCCGAGAGGCGAAATTCCGCTATGCCGATTTGTCGGGCGCGGATTTGACCCACGCCAATCTTGATCAATCCATTTTAAATAATGCCAATTGCTCCCGCGCGTCATTCGTCAGCGCATCATTGTGCAACGCGCGCGGCCGCGAAACGCGGTTCACACGCGCTGATTTCTCGGCGGCGAACGCTCACGATGCTCAATTCGAGCGTGGAAATTTCATCGGCTCCTGCTTCAAGAGCGCAAAACTAAACAACGTCAACTTTGAGCAGGCCAATCTGTGCGGTGCATCATTTCTCGTCGCTGACCTTACGCAGGCCAATCTGGAAGGCGCAAAGTTCGACGGCGCGGATTTTACCGGTGCGATTCTCGATGGCGTACGCTTCTCGCGGCAGTGCCTTCGCGTCGCGAACTTCAATCGCGCGCGATTCGTTAACGCCGCGATGGCCGGATGTGACTGCGGGTTCCTTTCACTGCCCAAGGCAAATTTCAGTGCCGCAACTCTTTCTGGAGCAGACTTCACCGGTTCATCCATTCCGCAGGGTGACTTCTCGAAGGCGGTCCTCTTCGGCGCGAAATTGGCCGAGATCGATTGGCCTCACGCCAATCTGCAAGGCGCGAACCTGACCGGCGCGACATTTCACATGGGTTCCACGCGCACCGGCCACGTCAACAGCACCATCGCTTCCGAGGGAAGCAAGACCGGTTTCTATACCGACGAATTCCACGAGCAGGGATTCAAAGCGCCGGAAGAAATCCGCAAAGCCAATCTTCGCGGCGCGGATTTGCGCGGCGCGGTTCTCGACAACGTCGATTTCTACCTCGTCGATCTGCGCGACGCGCTCTACGACGAAGAGCACAAGCTCTGGTTTCAGAAGTGCGGTGCGATTCTCGAGAGCCGCGTGAAATAGTCGCTGTTTCATAGGTAAAATTGATGATTTTTAAATTCCAAAAAGATTCTTGTTGACTTGTAATGACAAGTTGACAAGATCAGCGGTCATGAAACTGAACCTCGAATCGCCCGTGCCGCTCTACCACCAGCTCCAGGAAATCCTGCGGCTGAAGATCGCCAACCGGGCTTGGAACGTCGGCACGCAGATCCCCAGCGAGCACGACCTCTGCCGCACCTACGGCGTCACGCGCCCGACCGTGCGGCAGGCACTCGAAGGCCTCGTCCGCGAAGGCCTGCTGGTTAAGCGCCGCGGCAAGGGCGCGTTCGTCACGGATCCGCCGCTGCCGGTCGGACTGTTCTCGGTCACCGGAGTCAGCGACGCATTCGCCGGCTCGAACATCCAGGTTGAAACGCGCGTCAGCTACGCCGGTCGCAGCAGCGCCTGCATCCTCGCCGAAGGCGACGATCCGGAGCAGGGCTGGGTCAAGTTCGAACGCGTGCGCAGTCTCAACCAGGTTCCGACGTTCTTTGAATACACGTGGATCAGCGCGGCGCTCGTCTCGGGCCTCGACAAGTCGGATCTCAACAACCGTTCGCTCTACAAGACGCTGCAGGACAATTTCAACCTGCGCGTGGGCGGCGGCAAACAGCGCTTCTCCGCTGTGGCCGCGCCGCTGAAGATCGCCCGCGCATTGCGGGTGCGCCCGGGCGCGCCGCTCCTGCGCGTCGTCCGCAGCATCGACCTTTCACGCGGTGGCGTCGCGACGGAAGCGTTCCCGTCAGCGATGCGCATCGATCTCTACGCCGCACAGGGCCCGTTTGTGCTGGAGCAGAACATCACCGCGACCAACGCCTACGGCTCGGGCGCCGACCATCCCGCCGTGCCAACGCCGCAGAGCGAAAAGTCGGCCGCCTCGTCAGTTTCGAACAGCGCGAATGGCGCCAACCCCGCGCTGATTTCCCATGTCCCCACTACCGGAGTGAATTTCTAACATGTCCAAAGCACGCCTGAACCGGTTGTTTGCATCAAGCGGCAAGTGCTTCGATGTCGCCATTGATCACGGTTTTTTCAACGAGCTCAGCTTCCTGAGCGGCATCGAAGACATGGCTCGCGCGATTGAAACGATCGTCGCCGCCGGTCCCGATGCGATCCAGCTCACCGTCGGCCAGGCCGAGCTGCTGCAGAAGATTCCCGGCAAGCAGAAGCCTTCGCTGGTGCTGCGCACGGACATTGCCAACGTTTACGGCGCGGTCCTGCCGTCGTACATTTTCAGCAAGATGGTCGAGGACCCGGTCGAACAGGCCGTGCGCCTGGATGCGGCGTGCGTGGTCGTCAACCTGCTGCTGCTGCCCAACCAGCCCAATCTCTACAGCCAGTGCATCGACAACATCTGCAAGCTGAAACCCGCCTGCGACCGTTACGGCATGCCGCTGATGATCGAACCGCTGGTGATGCAGCCCAACGACAAGAGCGGCGGCTACATGGTCGACGGCGACATCAAGAAAATTCTCCCGCTGGTCCGCCAGGCGCGCGAACTGGGCGCGGACATCATCAAGGCCGATCCGTGCGACAACGTTTCGGAATACCACCGCATCGTTGAAACGGCCGGGGTGCCGGTGCTGCCGCGCGGCGGCGGCCGAGCTCCGGATCGTGAAATTTTCTCGCGCACGGTCGAACTGATCAAGCAGGGCGCGAAGGGCATCGTCTACGGACGCAACGTCATTCAGCACAGCAACCCGAAGCGGATGACCGAGGCTTTCATGGCCATCGTCCATCGCGGCGCCAGTGTCGATGAAGCGATGAAAGTTTTGAACGCAGAACGATGACGGATGAACGGCGCGCTGACTAGCCGCCCCGGATTCATCACTCATCATTCCTAACTCAACATTTCTTGACCGGAGGTCTCGTGCGAACAATTCGTTTTGGAATCATTGGCTGCGGCCTGATGGGGCGCGAATTCGCGTCCGCGGCGGCGCGCTGGTGCCATCTGCTCGACATCAACGTGCGGCCGGAGATCGTCGCGATCTGCGATAAGAACACGGAACTCTACGGCTGGTACAAACGCAATTTTCCGAGCATCACCTGCTACACCGCGGAGCACAAAGAGCTGCTGGCGCGGAAGGATGTCGACGCGGTCTACGTCGCGGTGCCGCACAATCTTCACGCCGAGATCTACGAAGACGCGCTCGCGGCCGGCAAGCATCTGCTCGGCGAAAAGCCGTTTGGCATCGATGGTCCGGCCAACGACCGCATCCTGAAAGCGATCGCGGCGCATCCGGATGTGTTCGTCCGCTGCTCGTCGGAATTTCCCTTCTTCCCCGCAGTTCAGCGCATCATCACCGCGGCGAAATCCGGTGCGTTCGGCACGATCATCGAAGTTGAAACCGGCCTGCATCATTCCTCGGACCTCGACCCGACCAAGGCGATCAACTGGAAACGCAAGATTCAATTCAACGGCGAATACGGCTGCATGGGCGACCTCGGGATGCACGCGCTGCATGTGCCGCTGCGCCTCGGCTGGATTCCCAAAGACGTGCGCGCGATGTTGAGCAAACTGGTTCCGCAACGCCCCGGCAAGGACGGCAAGCTCGAAGCCTGCGAGACGTGGGACAACGCGATCATGGTCTGCAACGCGACCAATCCGCTGGCCGGCGGCAGCGGCGAAACCTTTCCGCTGACCGTGTCGACCAAACGCATCTCGCCCGGCGACACGAACACGTGGTTCCTGAAAGTGCGCGGGATGAAACTCTCGATGGAATTCAGTTCTGCGCAGCCCAAGACGTTGCGCTGGATGGAATACACACCCGGCGGCGCGCAGACGTGGAAGAGCGAAGACGTCGGCTACACGCCGCCGTTCAAGTGCATCACCGGACACATTTTCGAATTCGGCTTCACCGACGCGATCCTGCAGATGTGGGCCGCGTTCTGCGTGGAGTTGACGGAAGGCAAGCAGGCCGTGCCCTTCGGCTGCGTGACGCCGGAAGAGACGCGGATCAGTCATCGGCTGTTCACGGCGTCGTTGGAATCACACAAAAAGAATTCTGTCGTACCTGTCACTGGCAACTAACGCTGGCAAACAATTCAAGGCGGCACTGTCGCCGAACAAATTCTAAGGAGACTTACAGCAATGGCTCTCAAAGTTGGCCGCGCACAGTTCCGCTTTTCCGTAGGCCCGTGGAATCTTCATCCGGGCGCCGATCCGTTCGGCCCGCCGGTCCGCGAAGAATTTTCGTGGGAACAGAAGATGGAAATCTTCAAGGAGATCGGCTTCGACGCGATCCAGTTCCACGACGACGACGTCTGTCCGGCGGACCTGAACGAACGCGAGACCACCGCGCGCACGCGCGAGATGAAAAAGCAGCTCAAAGACCTGGGCCTCGCCGCTGAATTCGTCGCGCCGCGCTTGTGGGAACATCCCAACACGATCGACGGCGGATGGACAAACAACGATCCGAAGATGCGCACTTATGCGCTCACGCGGTCCAAGCGCACCATCGACATCGCCCTGGAGCTCGGCACGAAAAAGATCGTGCTCTGGCCCGCCCGCGAAGGCACGTATATCCGCGAAGCGAAGGATCCGTTCGAAAGCTACAAGCGCTACTTCGACTACGTCAACGCGCTGCTCGAATATGACAAGTCGATCCAGATCCTCGGCGAAATGAAGCCCAACGAACCGACCGACGCCGCATACCTGCCGACGCCCGGCCACTTCCTCGCGCTCGGCGCGCAGTCGGTCGACCCCAAGCGCATCGGCGTGCTAATCGAATCAGCGCATTCGATGCTGCTGGGCATCGATCCGTCCGATGACATGGCGTTGTGCCTGGCGCTCGGCAAGCTCTGGGGCGTACATCTCAACGATCAGGACGGCCTGAAGTACGACCAGGACAAGTCGTTCGGGTCCGTGAACATTCGGCGCGCGTTCAACCAGGTCTGGGTCCTCGCGCGCGGCGGTTTCGGCGCGAAGGGCGAGTACGTGGGACTCGACGTGAAGGCGATGCGCACGCAGAAACAGGACGATTCGATGCGCCACCTCAAGAATTCGCTCCAGACGTTCAAGGACCTCTGCGACATCGTCGAGAAGGTCGACGCCGACAAGGTCGAAGACTTCCGCCGCGCCCGCGATTACGAAGCGCTCGACCAGTACATTGTGGGAATGCTGATGGGGAAGAAGGGCTGAAGTGAAGGTCAAAGTACGAATGTCGAATGTCGAAAGAAACTCGCCGCTTTTAGCGGCGAGTTTTTTTGTGTGGGTTTCCGGAAATGAAATCGGCAGAGTTTGACATATAAACGCGGGAAGTGTTCGAGGGCCCGCTGATGTCACGTTCCGATTTGCCGCCCGAACCGCCGAGCAGCGAAATTACGCCCGAACCGCTCTATGCATCGCGGCGTGATTTCATCAAGAACGCGGCGCTGTTCGCGATCGGCGCCGGTGCAATCGGTACGGGCCTGACGGCGCTCACCGGGCGTCCACGGCCGAAATCGGTGCAGACGCGCGCGATCGTTGTCGAGACGGAAACGCCGGCCACAAGTACTTCACCCACGACCAGCACGGATGCGGCGACGTCCACTGGCACAAGCGTCGCCGCCGACGCGACCGCGGAGTCCACCGCGAAGGCCGACGGCAGCGGCTGGAAAATCGTCCGGAAAACCGAACTGGCGGGCGGAGAAGACCAGACGCCGTACGACGGCGCGACGACGTACAATAATTATTACGAGTTCGGCACATCCAAGAGCGATCCGGCGCTGAATTCCCAGGACTTCAAGCCGCGGCCGTGGACGATTGCGATCGAAGGCGAGTGCGCCAAGCCGCAGACCATCGACATCGACACGCTGATCAAGTGGGCGCCACTGGAAGAGCGCGTCTACCGCATGCGTTGCGTCGAAGCGTGGTCGATGGTGATTCCGTGGGTCGGCTTTCCGCTCGCGGCGGTGATCAAGCGCGTCGAGCCGACTTCGAAAGCGAAGTACGTCGCCTTCCGCACACTGGTGGATCCCGCGCAGATGCCGGGACAGAAACGGCGCGTGCTGCAGTGGCCGTACAGCGAAGGCCTGCGCCTGGACGAAGCGATGAATCCGCTGACGCTGCTGAGCGTCGGCATGTATGGGCGCGTGCTGCCCAACCAGAACGGCGCGCCGCTGCGGCTGGTCGTGCCGTGGAAGTACGGCTTCAAGGGCATCAAGGCGATCGTGAAAATCAAATTTATGGAGCAGCAGCCGATGACGTCGTGGAATGTCTCCGCGCCGGAGGAGTACGGCTTCTACGCAAACGTCAACCCGGACGTCAACCATCCGCGCTGGAGCCAGGCGAGCGAACATCGCGTCGGCGACTGGCGGCAGCGACCAACGCTGCCGTTCAATGGCTACGGCGATCAGGTCGCGTCGATGTACAAGGACATGAATCTGCGTGAGTACTTCTGAAGTGGGCGCGAACGTACCTCCGCGTCGTGCGGATCCGACCGCGTGGTTGCGTCCGGCCGTGTTCGTAGGCGGGCTGATGCCGCTGGGCTTTTTTGTTTTCTGGTACACAACAGACCAACTTGCCGCTGACCGATTCGCGGACCTTTTAAATCGTGTCGGCATTCTTGCTCTGGTTGCACTGCTGGCTTCGCTGGCGTGCACGCCCATTAAACTGCTCACCGGTTGGACCTGGCCGATTAAATTGCGGCGAATGCTGGGCTTGTTTGCTTTTTTCTACGCCTTGCTTCACTTCGGAATTTACTTGAGAGGCCAGACCGGTTCACCGGGGGGAGTGTTGCGCAGCGTCGTCGCAGACGTGCTGGAGCGCCCGTTCATCGCGGTGGGCTTCACAGCGCTCGTGATTCTCACGCCGCTGGCGCTCACTTCCACGGGCGGAATGATCCGCCGTCTCGGCGCAAAACGCTGGCAGACGCTGCACCAACTCGCGTACGTCGCGGGGATGCTCGGCGTCGTTCATTTCATCATGCGCGTGAAAGCAGATCTGCGCGAACCGCTGATCTACGCGGCGGTTCTGATCCTGCTGCTGTTAGCGCGGAGAATCGTTCCGCCGTTGCGCGAGGTTGGGAAAGCGCTGACTCCGGACCGTTCTCAAGAGCCAACAGCCAAGAGCTAAGAGCCTGAGACCCGGCTAGTTGCCGGCTCCTGAAACCGTCTGGCGTTGCAGCATCACCAACGGATCGGTGTCGGGCAGACTGATCGCGGGTAGCGAGCTCACTTCCTTCTCGGCGGTCTTGCCGGCCTTCAATCGTTCGTACACGCGCTCGGGCACGGGCTGCAGGTCCCAGATCAGGCCGACCCACGAGCACATCACCAGCATGTAATAGGTAATGTCGATCTCCCACCAGAAAAATCCCTGGCGCGTCGACGCGCAGTAATGGTGGTGGTTGTTGTGCCAGCCTTCGCCCAGCGTCACCAACGAGAGTACGAAATTGTTGCGGCTCGTATCGGTGGTCTTGAAGCGGCGGCTGCCGAAGACGTGCGAGAGCGAATTGATCGTGCAGGTCCCGTGGAAGAGCACGATGCTTGAGATAAAGAATCCCCATACCAGCATTTGCAACCCGTTGGTGTGCAGTTGCGGCGCGTACGCGTTGAGGCCCACGCCCAGCAGCGTCAGGCTGACGGCCAGGACAATCGGCACGAAGAAATCGAAGCGGTCGAGGAATCGCAGTTCGGGAAACTTGGCCAAGTCGGGCACGGCCTTCAGATCGGTGGCGAAGTTGCGGCGGTTCATCAGCCACAGCATGTGGCTCCACATGAAACCGTGCTGCGTGGGCGAATGGACGTCGTGTTCGTCGTCGGAATGAATGTGATGATGGCGGTGGTGCGCCGCCCACCACAGCGGTCCACGCTGCACGGCGGAATTGCCCATCACGCCGAGCACGAACTGGCCGGCGCGCGAGGTCTTGAAGGTCTTGTGCGAGAAGTAGCGGTGGTAAAATCCGGTGATCGCAAACATGCGGATGAAGTACAGAAACGCGGCGACGCCCAGTGCCGTCCAGCTCCAGCCCACAAAAAATGGCGCCACGATGCAGACGACATGCATCCCTAAAAACGGGCTGACGCGGATCCAATCGATCTTATGGGGATCATCGGCTTGTTCTTTGCCGACGGACGTATCAAACCAGCGGACGATGGCGACGAAGAATTTTGAGAACAAGCGTGAATCTCTCCGTTGAAACGCGGCGAATGAAAGTGGCGACTGCGTCCAGAAAGGACGACGTGGAAGGACCCCCTGTAGAGTGGTATCGGGCGTTGTATATACACGATTTTGAGTATTCTGTCAGCATGATTTACGGAGAACTTTCACCCGCCGACTATCCTGAACGCTACATGAAGGGCGTGTGGTTGTTTAACAATCGCTTCTTCTTTGAATGCCACGAAATTCTCGAAGCGCAGTGGATGGAAACAATCGGAACTGAGAAAACGTTCTACCAAATGATCATCCACGCCGCGGTGGCCTTCGTGCATTGGGAGAACGGCAACCGCAAGGGCGTGCTCTCGCTGCACCACACGTTCCAGCTAAAAGCCAAATCCATTCCCGCGAATCGTTATCAGGGCCTCAATATTGAGAAACTCCGAGCCGACATGGAAGCGCTGATCGGCCCGCATCGCGAAGACCCGAATCTGGAGCTGCAACCGTTCGCCGAAATGGTGGCGCCGCAAATTGAGGTGGAAGGATACACGCCGCTGGAATGTTCGGAGCACGAGCTGCTAGTATTGGGCAGGCATATTGAAGAGGACGAGGAGTGAGTGGAGTGGTTCTCGAAGACAGTTTTGAGTTTTGAATCTTTAGTTTTGAAGGGTCATGCCTTCGGCCTGCTTAGCAGCGAGCGTTGGGCGCGCGAGTGTTCCACTTCATCCCAGTGCTTCCGCGCCTCGTCTGACTGAAGCGTATCCTTGTTGAACGGCTGAAGCAGCAACGGAGCAACCGGACGTGGATGGGCTTCCTTGTCCAGACAGACAAAAGTGACATACGCGCGGAAGATTTCCTCTTCCTCCGTCGCGCGGCCACGGAAGACCTGCGTGAAAACCGTCAGCGAGGTCCGGCCGGTATGCACCAGCATCGAACGGAAGCGCAGCACCGAACCTTGGACCACCGCAAACTTGAATTCAACGCGGTCGATCGCCACGGTGACCAGATTGGCTTCGGGCATCAAACGCGTGGTCGCGGCGATGTACGCCTGCTCGTCGAGCCACTCCAGCAATCGACCGCCGAACAGAAAGCCGTGGTGATTGAGATGCTCGGGCCGCACCAGCAGCATCGATTCGCTGTGCATGTCAGCGTCCCTCTGTAAACTGTTCAGGCGTTGGCCACGATGTCGTAGTCGAGCGCCGCGACGACCTTCGCCGACAGAATCGTGCCGGGCGGATGCTTGTCGATCCCCCGCCCCTTTAAGTAGACGACGCCGTCGACCTCCGGGGCTTCCAAGCGGCTGCGGCCCAACAGCTTCGCACCTTTTACAGGCGATTCGGCCAGCGAGCCATCGACCATCACGTCGATGGTCTGCCCGATGCGTGAGGCGGTGCGTTTGCGGGAAACTTCGCGCTGGGCGAGCATCACCGCGTCGCGGCGCGCCTGCTTTTCCTTCAGCGGAATGGTGTCCGGCGATTTCGACGCGGGCGTCAACGGTTCGGTCGAATACAAAAATACGCCGGCGTGCGTGAAGCGGCCTTCGTTCACGAAGTCGAGCATCTCCTGAAAATCCGCGTCGGTTTCGCCGGGATAGCCGGTGATGAAAGTGGTACGGATCGCGCCGCCGGGCAACTTTTTGGCGATGAGGTCCAGCAGCTTGACCGTCTGCGCTTTGGTCACGCCGCGGGCCATCGCGCTGAGCATCGGGTCGGAGATGTGCTGCAGCGGCATGTCGATATACGGACAGAAGCGCGGGTCGCTGGCGAGCACGTCCAGCATTTCTTCGGTGAGGAACTTCGGGTACGCGTACATCAGTCGGTACCAGCTCGGGCCGTCGACTTCTTTCAATGCGTTGAGGAGATCGGCGAGGCGGAATTTTCCGTAGATGTCCTGGCCGTAGCTGGTCGTGTCCTGCGCGATCAGGCTGATTTCCTGCGCGCCGCCCTCGACGAGTTCCTGAGCTTCCTGCACGATCGCTTCGATCGGCCGCGAAACCTGCAGACCGCGCATGCGGGGGATGGCGCAGAAGCGGCAGGGGTTGTTGCAGCCTTCGGAGATTTTCAAAAACGCGGCGTGCGGCGAACCGATGCGCAAACGCGGCGAGACCAGGAAATCGTTGTAGCTCTGCGGCACCTTCTTCTTCGCGGCGCTGACTTTCGGGCCCGAACGTTCGGCGTCGCCGACACGGATCTCGGATTTCTTGCCGCGCGCTTCATCGATCAAATCGTGGCAGATCTGCGCGATGCGCGGGTACTCCTTGAATCCCAGCCGCACATCCGCGGCCTGGAGAAAGCGGTCAAGTTCCGGCGCGTCGGCACAGCGTTCAACCAGGCAACCAAGCGCGACGAGCGTCTTGAGGCTGCCAGTTTCCTTCAGTCCGGAAAGTTCGTTGAGCACGCCGGCGGTTTCTTCGCGAGCTTCATTGATGAAACCGCAGGTGTTGACCAGGCAGACTTCCGCGACGGCCGGATCCTGCGCAATCAGGAACCCCGCCTGCGCGAGGTTGCCGAGGATGCGCTCGCTATCGACGAGATTCTTGGCGCAGCCGAGATTGACCAGCGAGATCACGGGCCGGCGGACTTCTTTTTTCGTGGGGGCGGACTTGGATTTCATGAGGGCATCTTAGACTAAGTGGGGGAAGTCTACAGGGGAATTTTTTATTGCGGATTTCGGATTGCGGATTGCGGATTGCGGATTAGCGAAGGACGCTTGTCCGCTTCGCGGGACTGGTTCCGAGATCCAATTTTAGTTCTGGAAGAATCTGTCTCCAACAACATCGATCTCGTTGCCATGATCGCAAAACGGACTGATTCGCTTCGCTAATCCGCAATCCGAAATCCGCAATAAGTCCGCCGACCAAGCTCCCTCGGGCCCATTGACCCGAGGGACCGCCAAACATTACAGTCCGAGCATGAACTGAAAGATTCTCTCGTTCGCGCCCGGCAGGCCTTCGTGGCCGAAGTCGGGGTAAATGATCAGATCCTTCTTCGCCGTGATCTTGTTGTAGGCGGCAAACTGCGTCGATGGCGGGCAGATCGTGTCCATCAGGCCCACGGCCATCAGCGTCTGGGCCTTGGTGCGCTTGGCCAGATGCTGGCAATCGATGTAGCCGAGGCGTTCGAAGATCGCGTCTTTGCGTTCGTGGCGCGGATCGAAATTGCGGAAGTACGTCGCGAGTTCTTCGTACGCGCCCTTCGCCAGGTCCATCTCCCAGACGCGGAGGTAATCGCAGAGGAACGGAAAGACCGGCGCCGAGCGCTTGATCTTCGGTTCCAGTGCCGCGCAGGCCAGCGTCAGCGCGCCGCCCTGCGAACCGCCAGTTGCCCCGACGCGCGTGGGGTCCACTTCCGGCTGGCTCATCACGATGCGCGCCAACTGAGCCGTATCGAGGAATATGTCGCGAAAGAGCAGCTTGGCCGGCGACGCTTCATCCAGACCGCGAATAATGTGGCCGCGTAGCGTGTTGCCCTTTACGCCGCCGACGTCTTCCGACTGACCGGCCTGACCGCGGCAATCCAGCGCAGCGACAACAAACCCCTGGCCGGCCCACGCCAGCTTATCGAGCCAATCGCCGCAATTTCCCGAGTAGCCATGAAACATGCAGACGGCCGGCAGCTTGCCGCTCTTGCCCGCGCCTTTAGGTCGCGCGTACTTGGCGTGAATCCGGGCGCCGCCCATGCCGCGGAAATACAGGTCGAAGCATTCGACATTGGGCACGGTGAACGACGAAGGCTGAAATTCAACCTGCGCGTTGAGCTTGTGCATTTCGGCAAGGCTGTTGTCCCAGAACGAATCCATATCCGCCGGACACGGATTGCGGCCCTGGTACTGCAAGAGTTCAGGCAACGGTTTATCAACCATTGGCATTTGGAAGTACTCCTTAAGAAGGGGTGTTGGTGGGGGAAACGGTAATATGTGGGCGACGAAAAAGCGAGCGAAGTGAACGGCATTGCGGATTTTGGATTGCGGATTGCGGATTGGCGAAGCGGTTCAGTCCGTTCTGCACAAGTTGCTTCGAGATCGATGTTATGCGAGACTAATTTCAGTGGGCTTTGCACGCGCTCTCGAGACATACTTTGCATTGCGGACGGATTCCCTTCGCTAATCCGAAATCCGAAATCCGCAATAAAAGGACCTGTCCTTGACCGACACGATTCTCTTCCTGACCGATTCTCACGAAGGCGCCGGCCTCGGCGGATTCGTGCAGCAGCCGCGGCGCATGGATCTGCTGCCGGAGATGTTTCGGGCGATCCGCGAGCTCGTCCGGACGCGCGGCGTGGATCTGGTCGTCCACGGCGGCGACATGACCGAGCACGGTACGTGGCCGGAGATCCAGAATGCGATGGCGTCGCTGCGCGGAATGGATGCGCCGGTTGCCGTCTGCACAGGCAATCACGATCTGGCGCTGCGCAATTCCATGGAACTCTGGACGGCAGCCACGCAAAATGCGAAAGTGCTGTTCGCCGATCGCGTCATCGCGCTGAAGCAATGCGATGTAATCCTGCTCAACAATGCGTGGGTCAGTCAGGGCAACGCTGATTTTTACTGGGACTGCGGCGGCTGTACCGAAGCGCTGCTCGAACCGCAGTGGCAATGGCTCGAAGCCGAGTTGGCGAAGCTGACGCGCGCGGCAATCGTCGTCGTGCATGCGCCGCTCGATCCGCTGCCGCCACGCTTGACCGGAAAGTGCACCGACATGCACGGCCCCTCGGCGTCGTACGCGTCGCGGATGATCGACTTGCTCGACCGCCACCCCCTCGTGAAGCTGATGCTCTCCGGCCACAATCACGTCACCTGCGCGACAGGATTTCCGTCGCGCATGCAATTGACGACTTCGTCGCTGGCTGAGCCTCCATTCCAGGCGCGTTTGATCCGCGTGCAGGAAAAGGAGATCAGCGTGGAAACACTGAACGTCGTACCGATGCCGCCGGGATGCCCCTTCGATTCGTCCAAGGCCTGGTCGAGCGGTCTGGCGGAAGATCGGAACGTGAACGTCCAGTAGGCAAAAGGCAGTCGCGACTTCTGCAGCCGTTACTGCCTTCTACCTAATACGATTGCCTATACCGCTACTTCACAATATCGAATTCACGCGACACAACCCAATCCGGACGGGGCTTCTCGACCGGCGTCGGTTTGTTGGCGATGTCGTTGTAGCAGATGATGAACGTCTTGCGCGGGAGCGGTGACATGTTGTGGCCGCTGCCGTGGACGAGATTGCAGTGGAAGAACAAGACGTCACCGGGCTCGCCGGTGACGTGGCGAATGTCTTCTTCTTTCACGCGTTCCTTCAGCGTCTTCGTATCGATGCACCACTGCTTGTAACTCGTGGTGACGGTGTCGGCGTAATGTTCGAGCCGGTTCCACTTGTGCGAGCCGGCGATGACCATCAGACAGCCGTTGTTAAGCGTCGCGCGGTCAAGCATTACCATCGCTGACGACACTTTTGGTGCGATGCCGTCCCACATCCAATAACCGTAGTCCTGATGCCAGAGCCACACCGCGCCTTCGAACGCGTCTTTCACATTGACCTTGGTGTGCCAGATATAGACGTCGTTGCCTGTGAGCTGCTTGATGGGGTCGAGAATTTTCGGATTGCGAATGAGCTCGCGGTATTCGGGCTGGTGGCGATGCGCCAGGAAAACCGCGCGAACCGCGCCGCTCTTCTCACGCTCGCGATGAATCTGGTCGACTTTCTCGTCGCCGGTGAGCAGTACTTCCATCGGTTCGTGCAGTTTGGCAACTTCATTGGAATTGAGCAGCCCGCGGACGAGCAGATAGCCGTCGCGTTCGTATTGAGCCAGTTGTTCGGGCGTCCATTTCATAATTTTCGCTCTCCGGTTTAGCCGCAAGCGTCTTTTGCGCTCGTGACTGCAATTAGGCCGGAAAAACGATTGATCGCAATACCGGGGCGGTGCTATCACTATCGAAAGTATGACATCCCGACGATCCACAAAAAAGTCACGGACGCAGCGCGGCGCACCTCGGCGCTACCGCTGGGAGCTGCTGCCGAAGCTCGCTTCGGAGATCGAGTACGGCATGCGCGCCCAGGCGCACCGCGATCTCGATGCGCTGATCGCGCTGTTCATCCGCGACAGCGCCACGCTCGCACTGGGAAAAATCCGCTGCTGCCAGACCATGAGCGCCTGCATGCGCGGCGCGCGCCGCGGCGGCGGAGACAGCGACGTACTCTTCGACGAACACCTGGCGATGCTCGAAGCCGTGTCGCGGCTGAAAAGCTGGAAGCAGCTTGCGCGGAGCATGCATGCATACCTCGATGAGCTGCTGGCGCATCTCGCTCCGCAAAAACCGGCGAGCGCGATGGCCGCAAAAGTCCGGAGCATGCTCGCGGCGATGCGCGCGTCGCTGAAAAATCCGCAGACGCTCGAACAGTACGCCGCGCAGCTCAACGTCAGCACCGGACATCTCTCGCGGACATTCACGGCCAGCGTCGGCCGGCCATTTCGCGATGAAGTGCGGCGGCTGCGCAACGAGGAAGCCTGCCGCCTGCTCGTCCATTCGGCCTTGAAGCTCGCCGAAATCGCGCAGCGCGTGGGGATCGCGAGCACCTCGCAATTCATCGCCGATTTCCGCCGTGAGCTGGGCATCACGCCGGCCGAGTACCGCCGACGTCATCCACGCCGCAGGCCAAAGCGCGAGTTTGCGTAGGCTTCGCGCAACGGGTAACATGCCAGCCAATGTCCCGCACGCGTGAAACCTTGGCGAAGCTCGCGCCCTTTCTGGCGCTGGCATACGTGATCTATTTGTACGCGGCCGCGCATAGCCTGAAGCCCGGCGTCTACGACCGCGAGAGTTATTTTCATGCGCGGTTCGCTCAGCAGATGCCTGCCCATTTTCTGGAACGCACCTTCCCGTGGACGCAGGCGAGCGTCTGGAAAGACCACTTCTGCGACAAGGAATTTCTCTACCACGTTCTGCTGATCCCATTTACACGCAACGCCGCTGAGCCGATCACCGGCGCGCTGTACTGTTCCCTGCTGCTCGTCGCGGCTGTCTTCAGCAGCGTGTATTTCCTGCTGCGGAAAAGCAACGTGCCGCTGGCGTGGGTCTTTGCGCTGGCAATGCTCTGCATGGGCGGCGATTTTCTGGTGCGGCTGGAATGCGTCCGCGCGCACGTGTTGAGCATCGTGCTGGCCGTCATCGGGCTGCAGCTTTTTATTTCACGCAGCTGGCGCTGGCTGATCGCGCTCGGTTTCGTCTATGCGTGGAGTTACTCGGTACCGTTCATCCTGATTTTCATCGGCGCTCCATTTGTCTTCGGTCGCTGGCTGGCCGGCGGCGGGCTCGATTGGCGTTCGGTCTGCGCGGCCCTCGGCGGCGTGATCGCGGGGCTCGTGATTCATCCGTATTCACCGCACACACTCGACACGTTCATCGTGATCGTGAAGGAAATTACCAGCTCCGCGCACGGCGGGCCGTCGTTCGAACTCGGCAGCGAAATGACCGCGTACTCGGCGCGCGATCTCCTGTTCTTTCATCCGCTGTATTTTGTGACGCTCGCCGGCGTGCTGATCACCGGCTGGCGTCTGCGGAGCCGGCGCTCTCCGGAGTTGCTGGGACTGTTAATCCTCACTGTCTTCTGGTCACTGCTGAGCGTTAAGTTTGCCCGGAGCTTTGAATACGCCGTGCCCGTGCTTGCCGTCACGCTGGGCTTCACTATACGCGATGCATTGCAGCAGGTGGACCTCGCCGCGCTCTTTCAGAATCCCGTCCCGGGACGCGTGGCGGCCGGGATGGCGCTGGCGGTCGTGCTGCTCGCCACGGGGCACGTACTATCGGCGATGTTCTGGTACGACACGAAATCCGAAGCCCACGCTCCGCATTTTCGCGCCGCGCTGGAGTGGCTCCGTCCGCGCACGCAACCGGGCGAGACCATCGTCAATCTGTGGTGGCACGATTTTCCGGATTTGTACTACGATGGAGTTGATCGTACGTACGTCTGGGGCATGGATCCGCATTTCACGCTGCTCTATGACAAGGAGCAGGCCGATTTGCTGGAAGGCATGCGCAGCCAGCGTCTCAAAGTCGATGGAGCACTCTTGGCAAAGATGTTCAACGCGCGGTACATGGTCATCCAGAATCAGTCACAAGAATTGGATCTGCCAGGCTTGCGCGAAGGCATCTGGCGCCCGGTCCGCGTTTATGAACACGCGCTGGTTTACGCTTTAACTGGCCCCGATGGCCCGCCACCGACAATTCCCGCCACACCCTCAAAGAAGGAAGGTCCGGGCAATCCATGAAACGTTTCGACCGCATGCTTCAGCGTTGGCGGCTGAGCATGGCCAAACCTTACATTAAACCGGGCGACAGGCTGCTCGACATTGGCTGCTACGACGGTGAAATCTTCCGGCACGTCGGCGATCTGACACTGGGGATCGGCATCGATCCGGGTGCCACGAATCACTATGAAGAAGGCAACATCCGCGTCATTCGCGGCACATTTCCTGATGATGTGCCCGACGTCGGCCCGTTCGATTGCATTACCATGCTCGCCGTCCTCGAACATATTCTGCCGAAGGAGCAGGACAGTCTGGCGCAAGGGATTTTCAAGCATCTGAAGCCGGGTGGTTTTCTAATGGTGACGGTGCCGTCGACGAACGTGGATTACATCCTGCATGTGCTCAAGTTCTTCCGCATCATCGATGGTATGTCGCTGGAGCAGCACCACGGCTTCCACCCCAATGAATCCCCGGAAATTTTTAAACGCGCTGGTATGGAACTGCATGCGCGAAAGAGCTTTCAGTTTGGGCTTAACAATCTCTTTGTGTTCCGCAAGCCTTAGCGGCAAGTACCTGTTGACGAATTCCACCTCCACGTTACAAGCGTTCGCGTGAAATCAGGCGGCGCGATCGTGCGGGCAGAAGCCCGTGGTGCGGCGGACGCCTCAGACTTTTCCGGAGGCTCGTCGACATGGAAAACTTGATCACACTGCCCAGCGGCCTGCAGTACAAGATTCTGCGGGAAGGCAAAGGCGCTTCGCCCAAGAAAACCGATACCGTGGAAGTGCATTACACCGGCAAGCTCGAAAACGGCTTCGTCTTCGACAGCTCCTACCCGCGCGGCGCGACGATTTCTTTTCCGCTCAACCAGGTTATCGCCGGCTGGACCGAAGGTCTGCAGAAAATGACCGTCGGCTCGAAAGCCCTGCTGGTCATCCCTTCCAAGCTCGCCTACGGCCAGAACCCTCCGCCCGGCAGCGGCATCAAGGCCGGCGACACGCTGATTTTTGAGGTAGAATTGATTTCGATCAAATAGGGACAGGACTGAGGACTGCGGTTACGGCGCGTCGCTTCTCTCTTTAAGTTAGGGAAACAAAAACTCCTCGCGTAAGCGGGGAGTTTTTGTTCCTCAGTCCTCAGTCCTTCTTCTCCGATTTTTCCGTTACCGGCGCTGGCGCACTCGCGACCAGCGCGGACTTCAACTCCAGTGCCGCCGCGGAATCCTTCAGCGAGGCCTTGGCCAGGAATTCGTCGCTGACCGCTTTATCGCCGCTCACCGCCGCGTAGAGCGCGACCAGCAGCAGACCATTGACGTCGTCGTCGCCGCTCAGCGCGCCTTTGATCACCTGGAGACGCGCGGCCAGCGGAATGTCCTTCCAGCTATAGTCCATCGGGTTGTCCTGGATCGTCACGCGCAGACTTTTTTCGTCGGCGCCGGCGACGGTAAACGTTTCCTTGTCGCGGCCCATCGCCAGCGTGATCGAAATTTTCTTGCCGGACTTCACGGCGGCGTTGATCTGCGCGACGAGCTTCGGCTGCCATGCGGCCAGCATGCTCTCGTCGATTTTCGGAGCTTCCACTTTCGCTGCGGCTTTCACAGCTGGCTTTGGTGCCTGTCCGAAAGCCAGCGGTTTCTTGTAGTAGCCAATCCCGCGCGTGCGCAGGTAGCCGCCGTCGTCGTCGGGATAGATCGCTTTCTCACCTTTATTATTCGCGATCGGCGTTGGGTTGGTGATACCGTCCTTACAGCCGTCGCCGCGGCTGGTGCATCCACCCGCGCCGCCGCCGAATAGAATGCCGATGACGCCGCACTTCGCCCATTCTTCGATATGCGTGTTGGTCGGGTAGTTTTCGAGGAAGTACTCCGGACGGTTGTCCATGAAATGGCCTTCAGTGTTGTTGCACGAAGCCATGATCGTGTTGCCTTCGGGGACCTGCCAGAGCATCATTTTCATACCGGTGATGCGGTTAAGCTCCGCGGTGAAATTCCGGAAGTCGTCGAAGTCCTTGTCCTTCCACCACGCGCCGCCGGTCATGTAATTGTGCGCGAGCTTCCAGCCGGAATCGCGGTCGCTGACGTCGGCGAAGAACATGTCCCACGTTCCGCAGCGCGCGTAAAACGCGGCCAGTTGCTTGGCGTCGATATTCCCCCAGCGCGAGACGTGCGCGGCCATGATCACGTTCGGTGCGTACTTGTCGCGCAGCGCAATCAGCGCTTTGCCGAAGCCGGAGATCGTGTCGTCGAACGCGGCGACGTCGGCCATGCCGCTGGATTTGACCATGATGTGAACTTTGTCCGGATCGTGCGGCGCGAATTCCGGCCCGATGAAGAAGTAGCCCCACAAGTCCGGCTCATGATGAAAAATGATCGGCACCGCGCGCCCGTCCTTGGTGCGGTACTCGCCGCATTTCTGCATCACCAGCTTCACGTCTTCGTAGTAGGCCTTCATCGTGGCCGCGTTGTTGGAATTGACGCGGTTCACCTGAGATTCGCCGCCCGTGCCCTTCGCCGGCAGCGACTGCAGCAACTGGTAGTACGTGACGACGGGGATGGTGTTCAGCTTCTCGGACTCGTTGAGAAAAATCGTGAGGTACATGCCGGCCGGCTGATTCCACGTGGTCCAGTTGTTCCCGGTGTTCACGCCGCCGCAGAAATACATGTAGCGCGCATCCCACGCCGCGCCCTGCTTGTGGGTCTCGTCGATCCACGGATCCGTCGGCGAAGTCGCCAGCCCGAGCATGAAATGGCTGCGCAAATGCGCGAGCACATCCATGCGTGGCTTGGCTGGCTCTGTCTTTGTAGCGGGAGTTGGAGCGACCGGAGGTGCCGGCGCATCCGCGGCAAAAATGAGCGGCGGGCAAAGAAGGAGCGCGCACGCCAGAAGTTTGATTCGGCTGATCATCACAGTTCTCTGACGAGAGCTACACCGGTTTCTTTGCGACATTCTATTGGTAGCGCCCATCAAACACATATACTCTCGCCGGTGAAACAATCCACGGGCAAGTTGCGAATGATTCGCCGACGCACGTGTGAGTTTACCCACGACGACGCCGAATTCTCCAAGGAGAACCATGGCCGCCACGGGTCCGTCGCTCGGTTCGTTGTATCCCTTTATTGCCAGCCAGGCAGTGACGGGTGAGTACGCGCATTCGTTTCTCCAGCCCCGGTTCACCGACGTCCACGCCTGGCGTGAAGAGATGCGCGCAAAAATTCTCGGCCTGCTCAACTACAATCCGCCGGTCTGTCCGCACGATGCGGAAACCGTGGAGCGCGTCGACTGCGGCGAGTTCATCCGCGAAAAAATCTATTTCAACACCACGCCGCACATTCGCGTTCCGGCGTTTGTGCTCGTGCCGAAAAATCTCAAAGGCCGCGCCCCCGCGATCGTGGCGCTGCACGACCACGGCGGATTTTATCTCTGGGGCAAAGAGAAGATCGTCGCCGTCGAACCTCAGCACGAGAAGCTGAAGACCTGGCGCGATGGCTACGGCGGCAGATCGATCGCCGACGATCTCGCGCGCGACGGCTACGTCGTGATCGTGATCGACATGTTTTACTGGGGCGAGCGGCGCATGCTGCTGGACGGCGACGCCGCCGACTGGCGCGAGCGCCCGCTGACGCTCACCTCCGAGCGCATCCAGGAATTCAACGCGCGCTCCGGTCAGAACGAGCAGCTCGTCGGCCGCACGATTCTCTGCGCCGGTTTCACGTGGCCGGGCGTGATCATTTACGACGACATGCGCACGGTCGATTACTTGGTCACGCGTCCGGAAGTCGATCCCGACCGCATCGGCGCGGTGGGTTTAAGTGTCGGCGGCCTGCGCACGTGCTATCTCACCGCGCTGGACGAACGCATCAAGGCCGGCGTCGTGGTCGGTTGGATGGCCAGTTTCCGCCGCCAGCTCGAACACCACATGCCGCACAGCGTCGGCTTCACCAAGATCATCCCGGGCCTTTACAAAGAGATGGACTACCCCGACATGGCCGCCCTCGCCGCGCCGCGCGCCTTGCTGGCGATCAACGGAAGTCAGGACAAGCTCTTCGAACTAACCGGCGTGAAGGAATGCTTCGCGAAACTCGAGCAGGTCTACGCCAAAGCCGGCGCGCCGGGAAAGTTCAAAGGCTCCCTCTACGACGCGCCGCATGAGTTCAATCTCGAGATGCAGCGCGAGGCGTGGGCATGGTTGAAGCGGTATGTGTAGCCGCTGAATTGTCCGGTTTGCGGGTATGTTGTACTCGGCGCGAGCGACCTGCAGTTTCGCAGTCCGGGCGTCCCGCCCGGTCAAATCTCGGAATGAGCGAGCAGGGTCAATTTGTTCGATGGGCTCTTTCAACCACGAAGCAATAGCGGTTTGCTTCGCAATTGAGCAAGCGCCGCTCGGGAAGTATGCATTGTTCGACTTGGGTATAGTCTGACCGGGCGAGACGCCCGGACTACACAGCTCAAAATGCAACGCCTGCCCCTGTGCAATTTCGTCCTGTTTGCTAGCACGATTCCGTCTTCGCCTCCGACATAGCCAAAATTGTGCTAATGGAAAGCCGGAACAATCCTAACACCACTGGAGTAGAGAATCGTAGAATGCAGCATCACTTTTGACAAAACAGGAGACCCTGATTCATGGCACGTCAAATCAAGCTCGGCTGCAGCACTCTACTCTTCGGCGGACACCTTCTCGACGATGCTTTGGATGGCATCAAGAAGGCCGGCTATGCGGCCGTCGAACTCTGCTGCATCCCCGGAATGGCTGAACATTTCTCCACGATCCTGACACCCGAAGCGCTCAAGAAGGTGAAACAGAAGGTCGCCGACCGCGGCCTGGTAATCGAATCCCTGGGCGCCAGCGGCGCGGCGGGAAATCTCGACAGCGTCAAGCGCGTGCTCGCCGCCGCCGCCATTCTCGGTGCGCCGGCCATCACCACCGCGACGGGCGGCAAGAGCGACGATGAAGCCTCGTTCGCCGAAGTCGTCAAGCAGTGGAAGGATTACGCCAAGGCCGCCGCCGATGCCAACGTCAAGCTCAGCGTCAAGCCGCACGTTCGTTCGGCCGTCTACCACGGGCCGTCGTCGCTGCGCTTCCTGAAGGAACTGGACACGCAGTGGGTCGGCATCAACTACGACCCCACCCACATCTACCGCACGCCTTCGAACGAAGATCCCGTCGCCACCTATAAGCAGCTCGCGCCGCACATTCTCACCACGCGCTTCCGCGATTGCGCCGGCCGCGAACTGAACATCGGACCCGTCGACAAGCAGGTCTGCGGCTGCGGCGTGCTGGACATCCCGGCGTACTTCGCGGTGCTCGCCGATGCCCCGAACATTCAGTACGTCACGCTGGAAATCGTCGGCGCCTCGGTGCTGGAACTGGCCAAGGTTCAGGACGTGATCGAACGCTGCGCCAAGTACGTCCACGAGAAGAATCTGCTCAAGGCGTAAAAATTCCTTCGGACGCAGAGGCACTGCGCCTCTGCGTCCACCCTTCTTCAAACTTGACACGTTAAAAACCTGGAGATTCGACCATGCCTGTGAATGTTGGAATTGTCGGCTGCGGCGGCATCGGCAACACCCACGCCCGCCAGTACACGCAGCACAAAGAAGCCGTCCTGAAGTGTTTCTGCGACCTGGACAAGGAACGCGCCGACAAGGCTGCCAAGCAGTTTGGCGTGAAGGCGTATTACTCGATCGCCGACATGCTGAAGAACGAAGACCTGCAGGTGGCCAGCGTCGCCACGGCCGGCCAGGAAAACGGCGGACATCACTACGAACCGACGATGCAACTGCTCGAAGCGAAGATCCATGTCCTCTGCGAAAAGCCGATCTCCAACGACGTCAAGCACGGCCGCGAAATGGTCGCCAAGGCCAAGGAAAAGGGCGTCTACTTCGGCATCGACCTGAACCATCGCTTCACGCCGATGACCAACAAAGCCAAGGGCTGGATCGTCGAAGGCCGCCTGGGCGAAGGCATGTTCCTGAACATGGTCATGTGGATCAACAACCCCAACGAATCAAGCCCGCACTTCCACATCAAAGCGCTCCATCCGCATTCGATCGACATCATCCGCTTCTTCGCCGGACCGGTGAAGCGAGTCCAAGCCTTCATGATGAAGCCGTCGACCCGCAAGGTCTGCTGGTCGAACATTTCGGTGAACATGGAATTCGCCAGCGGCATGGTCGGCCACCTCACCGGCTCGTACGACATGGGCATGCAGTACGGCATCGAACGCTGCGAATATGCCGGCACGAAGGGCCGCCTGGTGCTCGACAACATGTTCGAAAACCTGACCCTCTTCCCGCGCGAAGGCGAAGAAATGACGGTCGTCAAAAACAACATCTTCGGTCAGGGCGCCAGCTTCGAGCTGACGTTCAAGAACCGCATCCACCGCTGGATCGATCAGATCATCGCCAAGGTTCCGCGCGAACAGATCGAAGCGAGCGGTGAAGACGGTCTGGCCGCTTCGGAAGTCGCACACGCCGCGATCGAATCGTTCGAGACCGGCAAGGTCGTCGACCTCGAAGGCCGTGGTTGAGTCGATAAAGCAGTAGTAGTTGGCAGTCCAGCGGAGCGCTCGCTTAAGCGCGAGCGCTCCGCACCCAGTACCACGAGGACGGGCATTTCCAGTTCACCCTCCGGTGCCACCCCATGAACGTCCTCCTCATCGCCATCGACACGCTCCGCGCCGACCATCTCAGTTGCTACAATTACCGCCGACCCACAAGCCCTTCGATCGACCGACTCGCGTCGGAAGGCGTGCGCTGTTCAAATTTTATGGCGGCGGGCATCCCCACGCATCCGTCGTTCACCACACTTTTCAGTGGCCAGCATCCGATCCGCCACGGCGTGGTCGAACACGGCGGACCGCACCATCTTCATAACGACACCGCGACGATTCCCCAGCTCTTCCTGGATCGCGGCTACCTCACCGCATCCTTCGACAATCTGCCCGGCCACAAGCCGCACTTCGGACGCGGCTTTGAAATGCTGGTCGACTCGAGCAAGCGACGCGGCTGTGGCTTGATGGTGACGTGCGAAGACATCAACAGCCGTCTCGTCCCGTTTCTCAAGCAGAGCAGCCAGGGCAAGGATCCGTTCTTCGCGTTCGTTCACTACTGGGATCCGCACACGCCGTACTGGGCGCCGTCGCGCTACCGCAATTTATTTTATTCCGGCGACCCGTGCGACCCGGCGAAGAAAACGCTGCAGCCGCTCTACGATCATCCGCTGGGACCGCGCTGGCGCGAAGTCTGGTTCAACCGCGTGCTCCAGGACAGTGGCCGCGATCCCTCGAAGGAAATCACCGACGCGGCGTACGTGGAAGCAATGTACGACCAGGAAATCCGCCACGTCGACGACGGTATCGCCGACGTCCTCGATACGCTCGACGAGACGGGACTGACCGAGAACACGCTGGTGGTGCTGATCGCCGATCATGGCGAGTGCATGACCGAACACGGCGTGAATTTCGATCATCATGGACTCTACGACGAGAACCTCCACGTCCCGCTGATCGCGCGATTACCTGGCCGCATTCCCGCGGGGCGCGTGGCCGATCAACTGATTCAGCACTTCGATATTCTCCCGACGCTCTGCGAGGCCGCCGACCTCAAGACGCCGGCGCAGTCCGGTACGCCGGCCGAATCGGCACGCGTGATCGATGGCAAGAGCGCCTGGGGCATCATGACCGGCCAGCGTGGCGACGAGGTTCTCAACACCACGCTGGTCAGCGAAGAATGCACCTGGCAGAAAAAATGGTCGTACCGCGACGCGAATTATCACTTCATCCTCGCCCGCCAACAAGATTGGTACGAGAACCCCATGCGCGAACTTTACGATCTCACGGCCGACCCGAAGCTGACGCAGAACGTCGCGGAGCTCAAGCCCGACGTCGCCGGCGAACTGGAACGCCAACTGGAAGATTGGATCGCCACGCGCGCCAAAGCCTGCGGCCGCGCCGGCGATCCGCTCTTGGAAACTGAAGTCACACTGATCGATCCCAAAGCCCGAAGGAGCCATAAAAAATGAGTCTTGGACTTGGCATTATTTCGTTCGCGCACGGCCACGTCGGTTCGTACGCGACGGAAATCAAAAAACGCAGCGACGCGAAAGTGATCGCGGCGTGGGACGCCGACGCGGAACGCGGCAAGAAGCAGAGCGAAGCGGCCGGCGCGGAGTATATGCCGGACCTCGACGCGCTGCTGGCGCGCAAGGACATCAGCGCCGTCTTCATTGCCTCTGAAACGAGCAAGCACGCGGAGCACACCATCGCCGCCGCGAAAGCGGGAAAGAACATCGTCCTGCAGAAACCGATGGCGTTTTCGGTCGAAGATTGCGACGCGATCTGCGACGTGATCAAGAAGACCGGCGTGAAGTTCTCAATGGCCTGGCAGATGCGCTGCGATCCGCAGAACCAGTGGATGCGCGAGCAGGTGCAGAGCGGCAAGCTCGGCAAGATTACGCTCGTTCGCCGCCGCCACGGACTCGGCACGCAGCTCTGGGGCGAAGCGTTCACCCATTCCTGGCACGTGAAAAAGGAACTGAATCTCGGCATGTTCATGGACGACGCCAGCCATGCCGCCGACTGGCTGCTGTGGACCTTCGGCAAGCCCGAATCGGTCACCGCAGAAATTGAAACGATCGTCAACCCCAAAGTTCCCGACGACACCGGCATCGCCATTTATCGCTACCCCAACGGCATGCTCGCGGTGCTGGAATGTCCCTTCACCTGCGTCGCGGCCGAAGACACCACCGGCATCTACGCGGAAAAAGGCACGATTCTACAGAGCTACGGCGACGCGCCGTCGTGCAGCAATCCGCCGCCGCCGGAAGGCGCGCTCGGCTTGAAGTACCTTTATGCCGGCGACAAGGCCTGGACGCCCGTCGACATTCCGTCACCAAAAGCGCACGGCCATCGCATCGCCGGCGTTGCCAAGCCGGCCGTCGATTTCCTGCTCGGCCAGCGCGAAGCGATCTGCACCGCCGACGAAGGCCGCACTGCCGCATTGATGGTGCTGAACGCGTATCGTTCAGCCAAAGAAGGCCGCCGCATCAAACTTTAAAACTCGACGTGAACTAAAAGGAGCCCTGCATGTCCCAGAAGAAGAAAAAGAACGTTTTAATTTTCGGCGTCGACAGCCTGTGGGCCGACCACATGAGCTGCTACGGCTATCACCGCCAGACCACGCCGCACATCGACGCCTTCGCCAAACAAGGCACGCGCTTCAAGCGCAACTACAGCGCCTATATCCCCACCACCCCGGCCTATCACGCGATGCTGACGGGCAAGGATTTGTTCTCGTCGCAGATCGTTGCGCTGCAGAACAAGACTCCGCTGCCCGAGGACATCCCGACCCTGCCGGAAATTCTGCGCAAGGAAGGCTACACCTCAACGGTGATCGGCTTCGACGGCAAGTGGCCGCGCGGCTTCGACAAGAATCTGACCTACGCCGCGTGGATGTCGTGGGAAGAACGTCCCGCGCGCAAAGCTGAAAATCTGAACAACGTCACGCTGCCGGAGCTCGACCGCCTGGCCAAGCAGGACGAACCGTGGTTGCTTTTCCTGCGCCACATGGATCCCCATTCGCCCTACCTGCCGCCGCCGCCGTACGACAAGCTGTTCTACGCGAAGGACCCGTGCGATCCGTCGAAGAATTCGATCAAGCCCGTCTTCGATTTCGCGCCGTTCGCCGATTTCTTCAAGTCGTGGATGCCCCCGGGCCTCACCGACATCGATTACGTCATCGCGCAGTACGACGGCGAACTGGCGTACATGGACGCGTGCATCAACCAGATCTTCGTGCGCCTGGAAGAACTGGGGCTGGCCGAAGACACCATCGTCATCCTCAACGGCGACCATGGTGAAACGCTGGCCGATCACGATTGCTACTTCGATCACCACGGCCTCTACGACTGCACGCTGCACGTGCCGCTGATCATCCGCGCGCCGGGCAAGGTGCCAGCCGGAAAGGTCGTCGAAGGCTACTCGCTCCACGAGGACCTGGTCCCGACCGTGCTCGATCTGCTGGACCTCGGCGACACCGCATCGAAGTTGTCGTTCGATGGTAAGAGCGTCCTGCCGATGGTGCGCGGCGAACGCGAGACGAACGTGACGGAATTCTACATCACCGAGTGCACGTGGATGCGCAAGCACGGCTGGCGCACGCCGCAGTGGAAGTACATCGAAGCGCTCGAGCCCGATTTCCACGGCAAGCCGCCGGTGGAGCTCTACAACTTGATCTCCGATCCCAACGAGGACGTAAATCTCGCCGACAAGGAGCCGGAAGTGGTCAAGGCGCTGAAGGCGCGCATGACCGCGCACATCGAACGCCGCATGCGCGAAACCGGCAAGCCCAATCCGATCACGCTCTATGAGATGGGACTCGGTCGCAAGATCGGTTCGATCGCGACGGCGCAGAAGCTGCAGGAAAAGAAATAAGCGAATTGCGGGACGCCCATTTGTAGTCCGGGCGTCCCGGCAGGTTTTTCCAACGCAAGTCGTTTGGCACCAATAGGCTCCGCTTTCGATTGTTCTACCGATTTGTTCCCCCATTGCAATGGATCGTAGGGCACCTCAATTTCTGCGTTGCAACCGTCCCTGTTTGATCAAACCCGCTTTCCTTAACGAGACTGTGGGCTCAGGAACTGAACCCTTAATGTGATCTCCACTTTTCGCCGATAAACGTGGGGAAGGTCAGCCACTCAAGAGATTAAGTACGTCGGTAGAGGAGTAGTTGCAGACAGAATAGCGGCACATGCATTGAAAGGCAGTGGTAAGGAGCACTTGGTTGCTCAAGTGCTTTGGGAAACGGGAGAACTTTCCGAAATGCAAGCCGCCAGTCTTGAGAGGGAGTTGATACAAATGTTGGGAGGCCCATTAAGCGAAAATGCTGGGACTCAATTGTTAAATAAAATACATGCCGCAAGTCCTCCTGGCATGTCTTTAATACAATGGGAGTTTGCGGCTGGAGAAGACCTTGTTCTGGATACACTGAGGCGCGCAAAACTCATCAAATAGGAGCTTATCCTTGAGCAGGTTTTCAGTGGGAGATCTTATAAATTAGAAGTGATTGGCAGCGATCTGGCGGCGTTGGGCTGGGTGGGTGAAGAGAATGCCAAACGGCTGCTCTACCTCGCCACAGTCTCACGGAAGCTAAATGCGCCTATCTCGGCGGCGTTGCTGGCGTCCAGTGGTGCGGGAAAATCCAAATCTCTGGAAACCATCGCGGAATTGACGGCACCGGAGGACCGCATCCACGTCTCACGGCTGACAGAGTCGTCACTCTATTATCACGATGGCGATTCCCTGTCTCATAAGCTACTGATCGTGGACGAAGCCGATGCACTGACGCCTGAAGTCCTGGTGTCTCTACGCGTATTACAGACGCGTGGTGCGCTGACGCAATCGCACGTAGTCCGCAATCCCGATGGCACCTCGGCAACGCACTTCATTGAAGCCCGGGGACCGGTGGCGGTGATCACCAGTACGGCTGGCAAGCTGGATGAGCAGATGCTGTCACGCTGCTTTGAAATCCCCGTCGATGAATCCCAGGAACAGACTGAACGTGTATTAATTCAATACTGAATGTCGCAATACTAAGCACCAATGCCAGCACTTTTTCATAGACTGCCAGCCGCTTATCAAACAATGTAAGCCTAATGTCGTTCGTGATTATCTTATTTTGTTTCATTAGAATTTCATTTTGGCCGTGCATATAGAGACCTGCGAACACTGCTGCTGCTACGGTTCCTATTCCCGTTATTGCAGTCCAAAAATCTATATAGCTATGTTCTTCCGGGTGAAAACGTCGTTGGTAGTAGACGTATCCGATTAAGAGGACAAAGAGAATGGATAGCGCTATCGTCAACCGGTTCTTTTTCATAATTAGTCTCATGGTTTCTTATTGGCAAATCGCGCCCGGCGCTTTTTAGTTTCTTCCTCGTCCCGTTCGGCGAGCGTCATTAGTTCCGGGTCATTTTCTACGGAGGTAATAAAACAATGAGCGTTGCTAAGAGGAATTTGCTTTAAACCAAGCTCTTCTCTTATGGCGAGTCGAAGTTCATTTATGAGAGGCGCTGTTCGATTTTTTCCATCGCCATCACCACAAATGCATTTAAAGTAGGCAATGAGAACTTTTTCGCTATTACACGCGACGGCAAGTCTATTCCATACTTCGCGTGCTTTTGTTGTTGATGTCGTTTGGAATCCGCGCGGTATTTTTGGGTCAAGATTTTCCCAAGTCGCGTGTGAAAATGATGCGTCAACTACTTCCATTGCAGCCAAGCACGCATCTCGCTTTATCTTCCAATGTTCTTGATAATTATGAAATGACTTATCGTATTCGTTTTTTACCGCTTCCTTAATTCTTGTTTCAAGCACCAATCTTATAAGCCATCCCGCTATGCCTACGAAAACTGCGTTGCTAAGTAATATTGCTAAAATCGTTTCGCCCACAGTCATAGTTCTCTCCCTCCTTCGTGAGCCAATCTCATTCTCCATCTTTATCTTTCGATGTCGCCACGCAATAAAAGAACCCGCTGTAGCGGGTCCTATCTATGAATCATTTTCAAGGCTTATTACTAAAAATTGCTGATTTCAATTGTCCTACGGTTAGGTGAAAATCTCTAAATCGTGTATGTCCGCCCATGACATTTTGGATTGTCTTTATCATTGTATCGCTTGAATAGTGTTGTTTCGCCTCCGCTAAAATCAAGTTGAATTGTTCCGCCGTTTCTATCGATATGAATTGAGCGCCTTGGTCTTTCGGAATGGCGGAAACATCGTCATAAAGTTGTGAGATAGCCTTGTCCAAATTCATTTCCAATTCCTCCGTTTGTTGCCTGTAAAAAGTTGAAAAACCTACACGATGTCATAATGATGCCACGACGAATGTTCTCGGTCAACAAGAAACCGTTAAAACTCTAACGGCCAGCGTGTTTTCAATCCTTTGCTCACCGTTGACACATAGAATTTTTCGCACACGCTCGGGCTGTTGCCTATCATTTTGCTGATTTCGAATGAATTCCACCCACTCATTGCAAGACAAGTTCCGAACGTATGTCGCCAAATCTTCGGGCCATACTTCCAGAAAGCCCTTTCATTGGCCTGTGCTTTGTCCCGATGAGTAATCCATGACTCTTTCCACACGCTCTTAAGCCCCTATACGCGCAATCGCCTGCCCACCGTCGCCTACAATACCCCAACGCATTGAAACATAGCCGCCGGCCTCCGCCTGCCGAGAATGGGCTCCATAGCTCGTCGGAGGCTGGCGAAGTGGGCGGCGGTGCCACTTGGTTAGATCCTACCCACGAATCATGCGCCGTAATGCGCTCTCACTGGTTCACTCGTCCTCTCAACAGTACCAATTCGCAATTACACCGACGGCCGGCATGAGCTCCTGCTTAATTCGTGTAATAGGAAACTAAAAGATACTGCGGCGGAGACCCGGTTAATGCTACAGACCCAATGGGGACGTTCTGGCGCTACTTCCGCTCTAAGCCCGATGATGGCGGGCACTACACACCAGTCTCTGATGGCACAACGACTCTTTACGCTGCGGATGTCCCATCCGTTGTTGAAATTGGTTGAACGTCCGTAGCCGAAACCGAAACGTACCTTCCTTTCACGGCCTCGTCAAGGGGCTCGCTTCGTACTGACCGCTTTGTCTACAGGACAGACGCGGTTTACAATCCAGT
>JBBRPR010000013.1:0-186364 GCA_038227875.1 Planctomycetota bacterium | reverse complement strand
GCGGCGACGAGCCCTCTAAATCCGAAACTAAATAGTCGTCTCACCAGGCGGAATAGACATTCCAGCAGGAAGCAGTACGTTGGGCAGAGTGCTACGTTTTTCGCCCGCCCTCCGCTCCAGTTTTCGACCGCCGTTTACAGCGCACCAACCATGAGCGGAAAGTGCGTGTTGAACACTCGCGCGCGCTTGCCGGTCTGCTTGTCCCGCAGCGCCACCCACGAACAGACCCGCGGAGGCAGGGGCGGGGGATCGAACGAACGGCTCGGTTTTTTCGGCGTGGCGCTCAGCCAGAACGTACCGTCGTGCGTGGCTTCAAAGCGTTCTTTCAAAATGTAGATCGCACAGTGTTCGCCCGCGCTAATACCGTCGGTCCGTCCCGCGCCGAAACGCTGATAGCGCGGCAGAAATCCATCGATGAACCGCAGCTGATCGAGCAGGGCTTCTTGAACACAGAGCACGTCGAAACGCTCCGACGTCAGCGCTTCTTTCAGCGGCAGTTTGCGCTTGGGCCAGCCGTTCTGCAGCAGCCCCGTATTGCAGCCGCATTTGATATTCCAATTCAGCAGGGTGATCTGCACGCGAACGCTCCCCATTTTTAGAGCCGTATAATATGGGATAGCGTTTTAGCCGGTGTTTCAATTTATTGCCAGAGTCTTGAGCGTCTCCAATCTCACGCAAAGCCGCAAAGACGCAAAGAACAGCAACAGCAACTGCAAAAATGGGATGTGGTCAGGAAATAGCGGAGTTCCGCGACCTCTCACCTAAAGTTCCATTCAGTTCTTTGCAGTTCTTGGCGTCTTTGCGGCTTTGCGTGAGACCAGCAGTTCACTTCTTCCCACGGTAAGCGGCCGACTCCGCCTTGAAGACGCCATACCCGAGCTTCGGCGTGCCCGTCTCGTAGATCAGCCCCAGCGACGTGAGGTAATGCAGGAAGCGGTCGTCGCGCAGCAGCTTGGGATCCAGATTGCCCTGCAAATTTTCGCGCGTGCCTTCCAGATTCCAGTCGGAAACGGAAAGCCACGACATACCCAGCACGCGCGATTCCTTCCCGCGCATCCATTTGAACAATTCCTGAATGAACTGAGCCTGCAACTCCGGCGAGGAATCGATCTCCGGCGCCGTGGCGCAGCCGACTTCCGTAAACAGCACCGGCTTGGCGCCGGCGTAGCGCAACACGCCATCGAGTACGCGGCCGAAGTAGAGCTTGTTCTTCGGGTCCAGCGCCTGGCTGGTCGGACTTTTCACGAACGTGCTGTTCGGTGCGTAATAGGTGACCCCCAGGAAATCGCAATACGACTGGCAATCCTTCCAGTAGTTCTCGCATTCTTCGGCCTTGATCACCGTGCCGACTTTCAGCGCCGGACGCACGCGATGGATCACCGCGTAACTGCGCTTCATGAATTCCAGCCACGGCTTCCATTCCTTCGGGTGCCCGCCGAAGTAGCTGTTCACTTCGTTGCCGATGATGACACAGTCGACGGCCTCGCCGTACCGCGTGACCCACGCCGTCAGGAATTTCTCCCAGCGCTCGAGCACCGCCGGATCATTGAACGGCTTGTCGAAAATATCGAGCGGGAGGTGTTTCTGATCCATGTGGACGACCGTGAAGGTCTCCGAGATCAGGAACCCACGCCGCTTCAAATCCTTGAGGTGTTCGAGGTACTTGTCTTGTCCGGCCTGCGCGGGCCAATCGAATTTTCCCGGCTCGCTTTCAGCCCATGGAGCCAGGTCGGTCTTGTACGATAAATTCAGCTCGCGCGCGAATTGCTCATCGGCGTCCTTGGGATGCGGAACGTGGTCCAGCCCAATCGGAATCGCTGCCTGTTCCACGCCAAACGCAGTCGCGCAAGTTAAGGCGAGCAGGATAACGAAACGCAGCATGTCGGCTTCTCCCTCAGACCGTGTGGAATTGGCACAAAAAACTGATGCCATTCGCAGTCTGGAGGGAGAAATGCAAGCGTGATGCCACCCGTGCCGGTGGCGTGACGCCAAGCGACGAATTTAAGCGTGTGAAAGCACGCAAAGCTAAAAGAACTGATGGGACCGGAATCGCCCCAAGTCCCATCCATTCTTTGCTGTTCTTAGCGGCTTTGCGTGAGGAAAAGAGTTACTCGTCCTCGTCCGATTCCAGGTCTTCGCGGATCTGGTCGATCTCGCGCTTCATGGATTCGTGGCGGGCCTTGATCAGCGCCAGACGGGTGGGTTTTTCTTCGGCGTGTACCGCGGGCACGGCAACGGCGGCGGAGGCACGATTCTTGTCTTTTTTCAAACCTTTGACCTGCTTTTCTGCTTCGGGTTGGGCCTTGGCTTGTTTGTCGGCGTGTTTCACCGCCTTGGGATCGGCCTTGTGATCCTTTTCCTTATGGTCTTTGTGGTCTTTGTGTTCTTTGGAGTCGGCCTTGTGATCTGACTTATGATTGGACTTGTGGTTGTCAGACTTGGCGTGCTTCTTGTCGGAGGCATGGCTTTTCATTTTTTGGGAACTCTTCTTCTTTCTGATTTTATCGTAACAGGTCTGGCAATAGCCGAGTGCATGAGCGGGCTTTTTACACCCGGGAGCCTTGCATCGGAGTGAGTTCATTGCGGCCACGAGACATTCTCGCTAAAGACCGGAGTTTTACTCTATGCGGTGAAATCCCTGTTGTAAACCACTTCCCATTCGAGCCTGAATCGCCTGAATCAAGTTCCGCCCGGCTTGGTGGCGCGGAAATCTTCGAACGAATCGAACTTCGCGCGCCGCGGCGCTCCAGCCGCCGGAGCAGGCGCGCCCGGGCGCTGCAAGCCGGGATTGCGCGACGCCGGCGCGGACTGTCCGGCCGTTTCGCTTTCCAACTGCGTCATCATCGCCTGCATTGTGCGCACCGCGTCGGCCAGCGTTTCGCGATTGGCATGAAGCTGCGGCAGATTGGCGGCCTGTTCAGGCGGAGCCAGCTGCGCAAAGACAGGGTGAATCGTCTGCAGGAAGCGCTGGCGTTCGAGCTCGAACATGCAGTCGCGAATCTGCTTTTCAACCTGCTTGAGTTCACCTTCGCGGAGTTCAATTTCGGCGCGCAGAATCTCAAGCTGTTCAAACTTGCTCAACGTGATCGCAATGGGCGGCGACGCCATGGCTTTTCCTTCTCCACACCAGCGCTCACTGTGCAAGCGGCGCCAACTGAGCTCAAAAAGATGGTCGATCTCTTACCACGGAATGCTGTGCCTTGCAAAACAAAACAGCGTTCCAGCCGCAGCTGGAATCAGACTTATGCATTTACAGCGCCGCTGCCGTTCGATTTCTCAGCCGCGGCCTGGGCTTGAGCTTTGGCCTGGGCTTGCAGATCGCGGACGCGCGCTTTCATCAGCCGCCCGACTTTGAAATAGACCACGGTCTTCGGAGGCACGGTCACCGTCGCGCCCGTGCGCGGGTTGCGTGCGACGCGTTCGCGTTTATGAATGGTGTCGAAGATTCCGAATTCCCGGAATTCCAGCCGGTGCCCCTGAGCCAGCTCATCGACGATCTCATCCAGAAACTTCTGAATGATCTCTTTGGCGACGTTCTGCTTGTGCCCGGTGGTTTGAGCTACCCGTCTGACCAGTTCGCGCTTAGTCGTGGCCACGGTTCACCCCCATAAGCTGTTAACTTCTGATGAATAGGGTACACCGAAATTGACGTAAGTCAATAATTTGAAAGGAGTAAACGCAGTATTAATGCACGTGTTCACGTCTTACTTATGGAGCAATGCTCAATGTTCCTAAATTCAGTAAGGGAAACGGGATCGGTTTCACGCCTTGACCGAATGTCTGCAAGAAGGTAACACCGTCCAAGCAATCTTGAATGCTGTTTCCACACGCTGTAACCGCAATCGGTTGAACACCTGGAGTTTGATTCCGTGCGCGTCCTCTTCCATTACTTTGTGCGATTGGTGCTGGCCGTGGCGGTGATCGTCGGCGCGGGGAAACTTTTCAAGTTCCGCGAAAAGATCACGATCGATGCCAACGATCAAAGTATCGATCAGATTCAATATCCGTCGGGCAGTTATTTTGTGAACACCTCCGCGACCGAGCCGTCCAAAATTCACCAGGATGACATCGTCGCGTACTGGGTGCCCGGCGGACAGCCCGAACCACGCGTGGCGCGCGTCGCCGCGGTCGAAGGACAGACCATTGAGCTCAACGGCACGGCGGTGCTGGTGAACGGGGCGCCGACTAAATTCACGCCTGGCGTTCCGGCGCAGAAATGGGCGCCGATCAAAGTTCCGCACGGATGCGTATACCTCATTTGCGACAAGCCCATGTTTGGCCGCGATTCCACCACCGTGGGTCCGATTCCGTCGTACGCCATTTACGGCAAGCTGAAATAGCAGGAAACCAGACGCGATGAAGATCGGACCTGTTGATATTCGTATCCATGCGATCGTCTGGGCCGTTGGCTGCGTCGCCATTCTGATTTTCATTTTGAAATTGTGGAGCAGCAACAGCGACGTCCGCCTGGAAGGTTACTACCACGACACGGTAATCGCGGGCATGAACAGTGAAAGCCCGCCTATTCAGGAAGAGGGCGCGGAAGCCTGCCGTTCACTCTTGAAAGTAATGCCCGGCAAAACCAATGTGCGGTTGTATCTGGGTTCCATCCTCCTCCGCCTCAAAAAATTCACCGAGGCCGAGGCTGCGTTCAAAGAAGCCGCTGGAAGTTCCACGGCGACGCCCGACGACAAGGCTTACGCCTGGGTCGGAGCCGGCGTGGCGCACTTCCGCGCCACCTCCAATGATGATTCCGCCAAGTACACCACGGCTGCCGTGGAAACGGAATCGCTCTTTCAGAAGGCCGTCGATGCCCAGAAAACCAACGGCGATGCGCTGGCGAATCTGGCCTTCGTCAAAGCGCTGGCGCAGCCGAAGAGCGTCTCCGATTTGCAGAAGACCTACGACGACGCCCTCAACGGTACACCGCCACCGTCGCTCAGTTCGCTGCAGCAACTGTACACGCTCCATGGCCTGATTCTCTTTCAGCAGGGCAAGTGCAACGAAGCGCTCGCCGAATTCGAACGCTCGCAGGCGATGCAGCCGTCGGGATTGCCTGGACTACCCAGCCCTCAGGACAATCGCCGGCTGGCCATGCTCGGCGGCATGGTTCAGCGCGACATCTCCGTCCCGCAGCGTCAGGACTTAATGCAGCGCGTGCAGCGTGAACTGCCCGCCTATGGCAAGGCGGAGGTCTCGGTGATCAACGCCCTGGGCATCGCCAAGGGGTTGCTCAAGAACGATCCGGAATACTCCAAGACCTACTTCAAGCAGGCGCGCACTAATTTTAACGATGCCATCAACAAGGACGCCAAGGATGGGCGTGCGTATGTGAACCAGGCCGCGCTGATGGAAGACCGAATCAACGAGCTGGGCAAGTCGCTCTCCGTGCCCGTCACAGGATTCAATGGCGAAACCCCGGTCTCCAATCCCTGGGTCGAATTGGCCGGCAAGACCTTTCCGCCTCAGGTCGACCAGGCAGCCGTCAGTGAGATCAACACGCTGCTGCAGGAAGAGGATCAGCTCTGGGAGAACTACTTCAGCAAAGCCGATATCAAGCTGGAAGACAAGATCACCGGCAAGCTGCGGCAACTCGCCTGCGTCCGTCGTAAGTTCTGGCTGCTGGATCCGACCAACAGCAATCGCACGGCGCTCGCAGCCCGATGCACCACACTGTGCGACGACATGGTCAAGCTCAGCCCCGACGATCCGCGCACCTACTACGCTCAAGGCGTCAACTTCCTGGAACGCGGCGATGAGCGCAAAGCGTACGACGCCCTGAATTTGGCCAAGAGCAAGGGCATGAGTTCCCAGGTGCTCACGCGGCTGCTGCGCGAACTGGGCGGCAAGGCCGAAGTCACCGACATCCGGCCGTGGGGTGGATTGCGCTTCGGCGCGCGACCGCTGATCCGGGCCACGCTGCGCGGCGTGAACATTAACACGATCCAGTCTGTCACCATGAAGCTCGACAATAAGGACGTACAGCCGGCGCGTGCAGGTTCGCAGATCATGTTCCTGCCCAAAGAAGAGGAACTGACCGACGGCAAGCACGTCGTCAACGTTCACGTCAGCGACGGGACCACGGACATTGAAGTCCCGGAAATTTCCTTCTACATGAACAAGAAGCCGCCGGAATGGACCGTCACGCCCGTCGGCGCCGAACCCTTGGAGGTGCAGCCGGTCTTCACGATCGCATTGAAGGATTCAGCCGGCATCGATCTGAGCACCCTGAAGCTGGTGATGAAAAAAGCCGGCGGCGGCTTCACGCGCGAACTGGTCCGCGAGGGCCGCTACCGCGTCACCGTGCCGAAACTGAACTTCAAGACCAACGACGCTGTGACGGCAGAAACGTTCAAGATCTCCACGGGCTCCGACGTGGCGCCCGGGGAATACATGCTCACGATTGAAGTTCAGGATACGGCCGGCAATCAGCTCAACGCCACGTCCGCGGCGTTTAAAGTGCGCTAAAGGGAGTTCCTACTTTGAAGTGCATGCACTGTAACTTCGATATGCCCATCCGCTCGGAGCACTGTCCGCGTTGCGGGCAACGATCCCACGCCAATTTCGACATGATGGCCGAGTCGGTGCTCGACGACATGGCCGAGCGCCGTGGGCTGCAGATCGAAGGCGCGCTGCGCTGGGCGTTTGCGGCGATGATCCTGGTGGCCGCGGCTTTCTATGCGTTCAATGATCTCTACGACAAGCCTTTGCACTACGATGGTTCCGCCGTGGCCGCAGTTCCAGCCGGATCCGTTCCCGCCCCCGACATTCCGACGCTCGACAAGGGCTACGTCGATCCTCGCCCCAATCCGACGGTCACGGGCCATGCCGCGCGCGTCTTTGGCTACCGCACCGAACCGATCCGCGGCCTGCTGCTGCGCGCCAACAAGGGCGACGTCAATCCCGACAAGAGCCCGCGCGGCGTGCGCGAAGCGATCGACCTGGGCTTGAGGTTCATCGCCGGCCGCCAGAACCAGGACGGCAGCTTCCCGGTGGAAACCTTCCCGACGCACTGGGCGGGCTTTGACACCAAGACCTACCAATGGGGCCAGATGGGCGTGACCAGCCTGGCCGTGCTGGCGTTCCTCGGCGACGGTGAAACCTGGGTCAGCGACGGCGGCAAGAAAAGCATCTACGAGAAACGCGTTCACGATGCCGTGAAGTGGATCACCTCCAAGCAGGATCCCGTCACGGGCGTCTACGGTCCAACCTCCGGCGACGGCGTGAATTTCATGTACAGCCACGGCATGGCCACGCTGGCCATGTGCGAAGCCGCGGGACTGACCGGCGACGAGTACATTCGCGACAGCGCGCAGCGGGGCCTCAACTACATCGTCAAGACGCAGAACTCGCTCAACGGCTGGAACTACTACGGCAACGCCGAAGGCGAAGCCGACACCTCCGTCAGCGCGTGGCAGGTTCAGGCGCTCTACGCCGGCCGCGAAGCCGGTTTGGACGTCCCGGAAGACACGATGAAGCGGGCGCTGGAGATGTACCAGAAGGCCACGCAGCCCGACGGTCGCGTCGTTTACGGCCTCAAGTTCGACACCGACAAGGCCTTCCGTCCCAGCCTCTGCGGCGCCGGCCTGATGGCGCGGCTGCTGCTGGGCGAGGACGCGCACACGCCGATCTTCAAAACGATGGGCCAGAAACTCTCGACCGCGACCCCCAAGTCGCAGAGCAACTGGGGCGAAGGCTGGGCCCCGAACAAACAGAACGACAACGACATCGCGCGCAAGAGCTACGATCCCTACGCGATGTACTTCGGCACCTACGGTCTATTTCTGCTCGGCGGCAAGGACTGGGACGTCTGGCACGAAGCGATGAAGAAGTCGGTGCTGGAGATGCAGAGCAACGACGGCTGCTGGCGCACCAACGACATCTGGTCCAATCACGCCGGCATGATCTATTCCACCGCCATGAGCGTCCTGACGCTGCAAGTTTACCACCGCATGCATTGATCGCGGAGTTTCTTATTCGCACGCAAAGCCGCGAAGCCGCAAAGAACAGCCACTGACTTCTAAAAGGTAGAGCGCGAGCTAACTTCACTGCGATCATCGCGTTAGGTATCGAGCATCAACAAAAATCCGTTGCTGTTCTTAGCGCCTTTGCGGCTTTGCGTGAGATCAATAATCAGGGTCTGGAAATGAAACTGGCCCTTGGTTCATCACCAAGGGCCAGTTGAGTACGTCTGGAACTTAAATTCTTACTGCGCGAGGCTCACCGACTTGTCGCCCAGGCCCATCCACGCCTTCAGCTCTTCGCGGGTGTGAATGCCGTAGTGACGTTCAACTTCCGCGCCGTCCTTGAAGACGATCAGGCAGGGAATCGAGTGGACATCGTACTTGTCCGCCGTCCGGGTGCTTTCGTCGATGTCGAGCTTCACGACCTTGGCGTCGCCGCCCACTTCGCTGGCCAACGCGTCAATGACCGGACCCATGCGGCGGCAAGGACCGCACCAGCGCGCATTGAAATCAACGAGTGCAACCTTCGCGGTGGAAACTTCCGACTCAAACGTCGAATCGTTCACCACAGGTGCGCCGCTGGAGGATGAGGAACTGGACTCATAGGTCGGAGCCGCCTGCGTATAGACGACTTCGGACTGCGACGTCTGGCGTGAACGCGCAGCGGAACGGTTGCATCCGCTCGAGGCGATCACCAACAGTGCGCACGCGATCACCGACAAAGTGTTTTTCATGTAGCCCCCTAAATGAGTCCTGTCCAAGCCCGATGCATTTTTAACTATCGGTCTGCAAGTCAACAGACCTGTACTGAATTCCCGCTGTTTCACACATCGTCTGGATTAAGACGGGAACTATAGCGGGTTTAGGTTAGTTGTCTACTCTTATCGGACGAAAAAAAGTAAAACGCGTGAGGTCCATCGACCCAGTGTCGCTCTAATTTCAAACCGTTGGGCTGGGGGGGTGTCGCCTTCTTTTCGCAGCGCAGCACCAGCCGCGCATGACCTGGATAAAGCAACTGCCCCGCCAGACTCATCTCGGCATCCGTTGCCGACTTCAGGTTCTCGTCCCGCACGTTAATAAAGGGAGGATCGTAAAGGATCAGATCGAACAACGGCGGAGTCGCTTGCCGCAACAGGGTTTGCAATATAGGTGTCACGAATCCGCAGCGGACAGTCGCTTTCTCTTTCAGGCGCGTCTTGGCCAAGTTTTCCTCGATCAACTTTACGGCATCAGCACGCTTTTCTACAAAAAGGCAGGACTCTGCACCTCGTGATAGCGCCTCAATTCCTTGCGTGCCCGGTCCCGCGTAAAGGTCCGCCACCCGTGCGTCCAAAATAAGCGTGGAGGACTCCAAAATTGAGAAAAGACTTTTTTTAACGCGATCCAAAATCGGCCGGGTATTCATATCCGGCACGGTCTTCAGAGGTACGCTTCGAGCGGTTCCGGCAAGTACGCGCATGTGGGGCCCTATTTCATCCGGGAGTAAACTGCCAGCAGCAGACTCGTCCCCGCTTTTGATCCAAACGTGGCTGGGCGGCTCTCGCCGCTTAAATCGTAACACAGTGTCAACGTGTCGCCGTCGAGTTTGTAGATGCCTTGGATCTTCTTGTCCTTCATCGGCCCGTCGCTGGACGTGACGTCGACGGTTTTCACCTTCTGAGTGGCGTCGACCGTGAACGCACCCGCCTCGGTCGGGTCGCCCGCCGTGGTGATCGAATACTTGCCGTCTTTGAGCGTGAGATGGATGTCGAGCTTTTTCTGCTCGGCGGCCGGCGTTTTCTGGCCGTCTTCTTCCGCGGCGACCATCAGCCACGTGCCGTTGAGCGCGGCCAGGTCGGCCTTCTGCTTATCGTTCTCACCGGTGTCCGCGGCGTGAGTCACTCCGCAGATTAGCAGCAACACCAGGAAAGCGGAAACGAGCGTCGCGTGCTTCATGCCAGCTCCACGAACTTCTCGCCCGAGCCGAGACCTTTGAAACGGCCGCGGTTAACCGGCGTGATCGGTTGGCGGCCGCGGAATCCGCCTTGAAGGTCGTGCCACCAGCCCAGCGTCTCGCCTTCATCGAGTTTCCAGCACAGATAAACGATGCGGCCGTCGTAGCGGGAGTAAAAATCGATCAGGCCAATGCGCAGGTCCTTGATCTCCACGCCGACTTTCTGGAGCTCCTCGTGGAAGCGTTGGATCTCCGTGTCGAACGTTTCGATCTCGCGTTCCAGTTCCAGCGCGCGCTCCTCGGCCTTCGTACCGGGCGCGGGGCTGGGGCCGAGCTTCTGGCGGTCGATCACACGCTTTTCGCGTTCTTCGAAGGTCTTGACGATGTCGCTGACGATCCGCTTCACAAACGGCAGCGTCTTCTCGGCTTCATCCACGGTATAGAGTTTTATGCGTGCCACTGATGGTTGACCTCAAACTTTCGGAAAGGTGATCTGCCGCTGACCCTGGTACTTCCCCTGCCGTTCAGAATATGACGTGGCACAGGGCTCCGGACTTTCAAAAAATAAGACCTGTGCGATGCCTTCTCCCGCGTAGATGCGCGCGGGGAGGGGCGTGCTGTTGGAAATCTCCAGCACCGCCCGGCCTTCCCAACCCGGCTCGAACGGCGTCACATTCACGATGATTCCGCAGCGCGCGTAGGTCGACTTGCCCACGCACAACGTCAGCACATTACGCGGAATGCGGAAGGTTTCCATCGTGATCGCCAGCGCGAAGCTGTTAGGCGGAATATCGCAGACCGGACCCTTGAACTCAAACAGCCCGCGCGAATCGAACGCCTTGGGATCGACGATGTTGCTGTACACGTTCGTGAAGATGCGAAATTCGTCGGCGACGCGCACATCGTAGCCGAACGACGACAAGCCGTACGAGACGACCGGCTTGTTGTCGACCGCCCGCACCTGCTCCGGTTCGAACGGCCGAATCATGCCTTGCTCCGTCGCCATCTTGGCGATCCATGTGTCGGGACGAATACTCAAGGTGGGCAGCTCCTGGTTCTTAATGGTAAAATTTTCGCACGAGAACAGATGGCATCGGGGATCGGGCATCAGGCCTCGGTCGTTGGGTATCGGCCCTTGCCGAACAAATGATTCGCCCATCGGGGCGGATTTACTGCTTCCGAATCCGCGCACACCCACTGACCGATGCCCGATGCCCGATGCCCGATCCCCGATCCCCGATCCCATCTGTTCGAATCACGGTGAAACGTTGCCAATCCTACGGCGTAATGACTTCTTCAATCTCCAGCTCCGGCCACACCGTCTCCTGCAGTCGCTTCTCAATCCCCAGCTTCAGGGTGCTCAACGAACTGTGACAGTTCTTGCAATGGCCGTGTAGCGATACCAGCACGCGGTTCTCTTTCAAGTCCATCAGCTTGACGTCGCCGCCGTCGCTGCGGATCGCCGGCCGCAAATCGTGCTCGAGCACATCCTCGATCCACGCCAGCCGTTCCTCGCGCGTCAGTTCGTTCCAGGCCTTGTGCGGGCGCGGCTTGCGCGCGACCGTCGAGACCAGTTCCGCGACCGGCGACTTATCCGGATAGACAAACCCATCCGGCGCGACTTTCGACGTCTGCACCACTTCCGGCTTGGGATTGCGCGCCAGCTCTTCGGCCGACGGCATCGGAATGCCGTACAGCTTATGCGCCGCGTAGTATTCGTCCTCGGGGATGTGAACCTTGTATTCACCGCGTTTGCAGCGGGCGAGGATGTCCTCAAGGTCCATGTAACAGGTATGGCAGCCGCCGCCGGCGTGCGTCGCGGCCGTGATGGCCTCCGACGTGGTCAGCCCGCGCAGCCGGATCGCCCGTTCGATCACCGATTCCGGGACGCGGAAGCAGTAGCAGATCAGCGGCTCGGCCTTCTCAACTTTCGCGACTTTCACCGGCGCATGTCCGCGGAACAGATTCACCGCGCTATTGAGCGCATCGAGAATCAGCACGGGTTGATTGGATTTCAGTTCCGGCAGTCCATCGAGCGCCGTGTCGAGATCCTGCACGCTGAGTTTCGTCGCCTCGCTCAGCTTCTTGCCGATGATCGTGTCGCACACGTACGACGCGCTGGCGATCGGCAGCCCCGTGCCGAAATTCAGGAAGCGCGCGTCGACGACCGTCTCGTCGCTGATGCGCACCCGCAGTGAGATCCGCAGCGCATCCCCGCGCGTGACCACGCCCGCATCGGCGCTGACCAGTCGTTCAGCCGCCGTATCCACTTCCTTGTCCGCAATCGTGCCCAGATGGCGCGGGTGGAGAAAATGATCGACGACTTTGGGAGAGTAATTGTACGCGGCCATCAGTGTCCTCGCAGTGCTGTGACTTCAGTATAGCTCTGCGTTGTTGTGATGGAAATGAGGTTTGGAACGATGTGCGATGAACGATGAATCCGCCGTGGTGCCATGGATGCGCGGATGCTTGAGCATCGCGAAAGCATCCGTTCATCCGTGCCCTGGTAGCATTGCAATGGTGGAGCGCAGGGAAGGCCGCGCGTCACGCACGGATGAACAGACGCTTTCGCTACGCCCTAACGTCCGCGCATCCGTGGCACCAGACCATCCGTCGCTCAGCGATTTCTCAGTGCGCCGGTAAATAATAAAACACCAATCCAATGATCAAATACAACGACAGCAACTGCGCGCCTTCCAGCCAGTTGGATTCCCCGTCCGTGCAGATCTGCTCGATGATCAGCACGGACACGAGCACCGCGATCACTTCCGGCGGCGTGAAATTAAGATCCATCGGACCCGCTTTGCCAATAGCATAACTGGCCAGCACCAGCACCGGCGCGACGAACAGCGCGATCTGCAAACTCGAACCGATGGCGATGCTCAGCGACAGTTGCATACGGTCCTTCAGCGCCATCAGAATCGCCGTGCTGTGTTCGGCGGCGTTGCCGACGATGGCGACGACGATCACGCCGACAAACACGCTGCTCATTCCCAACTCATGCGCCGCGTGTTCGACCGAGCCGACCAGGAATTCGCTGATCCACGCGATCAGTGCCGTGGCCAGCAGCAACACGCCCACGGAACGCTTGACGCTCCACGCATCCGGGCGTACCGCTTCGTGCAAGGAGCCGGAACCGATAAACAATTTCTTATGTGTGTGCAGCGAGAACAGGAGGCTCAGCCCATAGGTGACCAGCAGCACGATGGAAATCGCGAGGCTCAAGTCGTGTTCGTGCGGAGCCACCACTCCCGCCTCGCCGGCATGAGCAGCGTTGGCCTTCGAAGCAAAATAGTGAAACCCCATCGGCGCCACGAGTGCGATGGCCGCGAGCGTCAAAATGGTTGTCTGGTTACGGGCCAGTGCCGCGCTGTAGCGTTGATGCTTGAACTTCAATCCGCCCGCGAGAAACGAGGCGCCGAGGACCAGCAGCAGATTCCCGATGATCGATCCGGTCAGCGACGCTTTGACGATGTCGTAATGTCCAGCCTGCAGCGCGACGAGCGCGATGATCAACTCCGCCGCGTTGCCGAACGTGGCGTTGAGCAGCCCGCCGATCGCTTCGCCGGTATGTTCCGCCAGTTCCTCCGTCGCATGCCCCATCCATCCCGCCAGCGGAATGATGGCCAGACACGACGCGCCGAAGACCAGGAGCGCGTGCTCCGGCATCCTATAATGGAGGAACGCCGCCGCCGGGACAAAGATCAGCAGCCAGTTTAACGACGGTTTCAAAAACGCAGGCATGGACGATTCCTAGGGGCTCTCGTAATTGCGTGTGACAATATAGCGCGTATGGCCTGCGAAACGAGATTACAAAGCGAAGCCGCGATTATAGCCGGGAACCACTTTGCGGATTGAGGATTTCGAATTGCGGATTTCGGATTGCGAATTTCGAATTGGACTGGCGGAGTCGAAGCAGAAAAATTTGATCTGCCCGATCGAAGAGAACAGCGTTGAGAAGTTGAATCGATGAGCTGCCGCTATCACTACGAACTTCACGAGCAAATTCTTTAGACATCCGAAAATAATTCGAGTGCATTCGCAATGCAAGGGTGCCACCCGTCTCGCCGTTGAGACGGGTGCCAGATGGACGTCGCGTTTGCAGTAGGGTCAATAATGGTTGTCTTGCAATTTGGATTGGTTGGGCGCGTCGCGTGGGGCAGGGCAGCCCCATCTTCCTGTCAACTCAACCCCGATCGCGCAACCCGCGAGTCCTCGGCCAGAGCGCGTCCCAATCTCTGGCCCTTGACTCCTGGCCCCTGACAGCCCGACGAAAACGTCTATTCAGCCATATTTTTCCGTGAAACGACTGGCTGTTGAGGCGTTTCGCGGCGTGGCCCAGTGACTAATCCACGGGCTACTCGCGCGCTTACGCATTACGCTTGTTCATAACCAGCAAGGCGATTCCGCCCGCCAGCGCCAGAGCTCCGATAATCGGCGGCAGAGGAATCGTCTTCTCTTCGCGCGTCGTCGCTTTGATCGGCCCCAGGTCGATCACGTTTTTGTTCGTCGTGTAGCTGATCCCCTGGTAGGCCAGGGAAATGATGCCGATCGCAATCAACACAATCGCCGCGAGCATGGTGCCTTTCATGATTTTCTCTCCTTAAGGATTGCGGCGGGCCCGAATCTATTGGTGCCCGCCGCAATCGAATGGGTAGTGCCGTTCACGTTCGATTACGCGCGCTGATGCGGCTTCTCGCTCACTTCGAAGTCGGCCTTCGCTTCGCCCGTGGAGGAGATGTCTTCCGCGCCGGTGCGCTTGAGAATTTCGGTCGCCTTCTTGGTCCAATCGGCATCGTCACAGTGCACCGAAAGAAGAATGCAACCCTTGTCAATGCGGCCCGCGTAGCGCTTCGCTTCGTATTCCGGCATGCCGAGGCCAATCAAGGCTCCCGTGATGCCGCCCAGCGCGCCACCGACGCCCACTCCAGCCAGCGCCGCCATGATCGGACCGGCAGCGATGAACGGACCGACGCCCGGGATCGCCAGCGCGCCAATGCCCGCCAGCCAGCCCAGCGCTCCGCCAACCACCGCGCCCGTGCCGGCGCCCGTGGCCGCGCCTTCCGGCGCCTTGGTGTTCTTTTCCGTTGCGAAATCCTTCGAGCCTTCGTTGTGCGGGAACAGGACCGAGATATCCGTGTTGCGATAGCCGGCCGTCTTCAGCGCGTCGACGGCATTTTCAACGCCATAGCGCGTCGAATAAATGCCGAATGCGGCAGTGTTCTTAGACATGTTAAAACTCCTTAAGTCAGATGGTGTCTGTAGTCGATTTTTTTCCCGCGGTGGCGCCAATCGCCACCACGGGAATTTCAGGTTTGTAATTAGGGCGCAATTTCGATCTGGTTGGTGACGTGTTCCTTGCCAGCCACATCCACGGCCTTTCGTTCAATTTCGTTCTTCTCGCTGACGGAACGCACCGGGCCCTTCAACGTCACGTTTCCGTCCTGCGTGATGATCTTGACGTTGTGCGCATAAGTGGAAAGCGAATCGTCCTTTACCACGGCGCGGCGGATGTTGCGTGTGATTTGCAAGTCGGGCGAATTCTGCTTCTGCTGATCGGCCGTGACGGCATCCTTGTCGCGGTCGCGGACGTTCACCTTGGTGTTGTCGGCCTTCGCCGGCACCTCAGTGGCGGGAGCGGCTGGGGTCGCAACATCTGTGCGGTCGCTGCGGCCGGTGATGCTTTCCGCATCGCCGTTCGGCAGTTCAGTGTAGTTGGCCTTGAATACGACATACGCATCGTTGTGGACCATGCCCGACGCATAGCCGATAACCACATGCTCGCCGATGCGCAGATTCTTGAGCGTGATCATATTGATCGCTTCTTTGTCGCTCATACCCTTCGGCGCGTTGGGAACCGGCGCGTACTCGTATTCCTTGCCGTAATAGCGGCTTTCATCAAAGGACGTGACAATGGAATTCTCTGGCGGAATGCGGAACGTGAAGTCGCTGTTCTTGTCGAACGGCTCCTTATTCGCCGCGGCCAGTTTGTCACGCCAGGCGGTGCGCACTTCCGCTTCCTTGGCCTGCTTGTCGGCGCCGGTCAGGTTGCGCGTCTTTTCCAGCACGTCGTTCATCATTTTTGCGTAGGCCGTGGCGTAGGGACGCTTGGCGCCGCGGGCCACGAACTTGCCGGCAGCGGCATCGATCGAAATGATGGTGCCTTCTACCCAAGTGTTGATCTTTCCATCGAAGCGCGGCTGCGTCGCCACGTTGACGACCGGTGTCTCTGTGTTATCCGCGGCAAACAGCTGCGATGCCGGCATCGCCAGCACTCCAGACGTCAGGGCCGCAGCCCACATATTTCGTTTGGTAAACAAGTTAGCACTCCTTTCGTAGTAAAGAGATGTTGATGCGTTGTAAGAGAGAAGGGGGCGTGGCGTTTACAGCCGGCCCGTCAGGAACAGAATCAGAACCACCAGCAGAACCAGGCCCAATCCACCGCTCGGTCCATAGCCCCAATCGCGGCTGTGTCCCCACGTCGGAAGAGCGCCCAAAAGCAAAAGAACGAGAACGACCATCAAGACGGTGCTAATCATTTTTGAATCTCCTTATTTGAATTCGTTAAGACCCATGCGAACACATATTCCACTGGTATGCATGGCAAGCCTTGTGCCGTGCATAAATGGAAGTCCATTTCGGTGCTTATGCCTATGGTGTGGATGAAAGTGAGTGGTTTTGGGAAAAATCGAGTAACCGATAATTGATCAGCCTTGGGTCGAAAATCAGTACGCACCTATCAAGCAACGCTTGCTGTGCAGCCCTTTACGAACGGCACGACGTTTGCCACTACTCAATTCGTTGTAGATCGCTTCGAAGTTTAAGACATACCCATTGACTGAACTGGAGACCTACCATGAGATACATGATTGCTTGGCTGCTCGGAGTTCCCGTTACCGTTCTGCTGTTGATCTATGTGATCACGCATTTGTTTTAAAGAGTTGGAAGTTCAAACGTTGTAGCTGTACCGAAAGTCGCAGTACTCCCGGGCTAAGACAAGGCGATTCCTTCGCTGCGTGGAAGCCTACTCCCCGACGTACTCCTGCCTCAGCGCTTGTGGACTCCCGTCCACAAGCGCTTTCTATTTAACCTCAACCCAAAAGCGCTGAATCAAGCCTTCGCTTCCGGAGCCAGATTCGAACTCGTCTCGACGCGCTGCTCATCCAGCAACACGTACTTCCGCTGTTCGACCGTGAGCAACTCCACCGTGCTCGCCGGCCGCACTTTCATCCGGCCCATATAACCGGGGCTGTATTTGTAGAACAGCGCGATGCGTTCGTGATCCGCCACCCAATCCCGCGTGCCATGCGTGAGCGCCTCGGTGAACAACAAGGCCGATCCCGCGCGCAGTCGCGGTTGCAACACGCAGGAAGGAATCTGCTGGTACGTGCGGACTGCTTCGGGCAATTCGAAATTGGCTTTGTGGCTGCCGGGAATGCACCAGAAGCCGCCGTCTCCGACATTTACGTCCGTCAAGGCCCAGACGATGCAGGTCAGCGCGCAGAATATTTTCCCATCGCGGACTGTGTAACTTAACCAGGGAGAGTACGGCGTGCCTCCGTTGTGAAACGGCGGCCCTTTGTCCCCCTTCTTGAAAACCATCCCGTAATCGTGGTCGAGATAAAACAGCTGATCCCACGGCTCGCGCCCGTGGCAGTAGATCGCCTTCAGATACGGAACGATCCGGGGATGATTGATCAGCGCGCGAAACCCCGGTTCAGGATAGCTGATCGGATTGCCAATAAGATCAACGTTGCTGAGCCTGTAGGAGTTGTCCGCGTTGCGCGGCAACCCAGAGATCAGCCCCGACACCTCGTCGCGCGACAAGACATCTTCGATGACCAGGAATCCCTGCGTATCGAAACAATACCGCTCGATCTCATTCATGTGCAAATGCTCCGCAATGCCCAGACGCGACTGATTTCCCACTCAATCACGTGATTCCAGCAAAAGCAAATGTGGCACACGTTCATGACTCAGGAATCCTGGAAACGTGCTACCATGGAGCCATGTCAGAGCCGCTGCTACTCGAAAAGACTCGCACAAATGAGGGGACGATGGCTTACGTTTCACCTCAGCACTGCCATTCTCCTGATGTTCCTTGCAGGCGGTGCCGTGGGTGCCGGCATCTGGTACTACAAACGCCATCGCTTCCGCGAGACCATCAACTCGCTCCCCATCGAAAAACTCGCCAACCGAATCATGGAAGACGCGTCTCTCCAAGGGGCGTCAGCGATTTATTTGGCGCCCAACCGCTCAATCGTCCAAGTTACCTATCGCATCGGATCGGTGGACTCCATCCAAATGGACTTGCCGGCCAGTTGCTATACCGCGCTGCGCGCCCGCTTCGTGGAGTTGTGCGACGGCGGCGACGAAATCGACTACACCCTCTGCAACCCGGATTTCCCGCTCAAGCGCCTGCGCCTCGAGCTCGCCAAAACTCCCGGTTCGCAAGATTTCAAAATCAAGCTGCTCGAACCCACGCCCGATTCAAAGCCAGTACAGCGCTCCAAAAGTAACTGACCGGGAAAAGGGTCATTGGTCATTTACGGAGCGCGATAGACTGGCGCTTCAGTTACCAGCGCGCTCCCGTAAATGAAAAATGACCGATGACCAATGCCCGATGACCAATGACTCCGTAAAACTTTCCTCTTGACAGCGCGCCCTTCTTTAGGGTAATCTTATCCCACCTGCGAACGTCCGTCCTTATCGCTGAAACGCGGTCCGGCGCTCGCCAACTTTCATCACCCACACAACCAGAGTCACTCAAAAGCCAAAGCGCTTGCCGTGAGCTTGTCGAACGGCCACGTGCCTCCGTGGGTAGAAAGTGAACCGTTATGCCGCTCGAAACCCTCCACGAACAAGCCATCGAACTCTTCGTCTCTGGAATGAAGCAAGTCCAGGTCGCGAAGGAACTCAACGTCAGCCCGCGCACCGTCCGGCGCTGGGCTGAGAACAATGATTTCATCACCGAACTCGAAAAACAGCACGCGCTCTCCCGCAAGCTCCAGCAGGACGAAGCCGCCGAAATCGCCCGCGAAAACCGCGAACTGCGCAAGCTCGGCCGCAACCGTATCCGTGCGATCCTGGAAGATCCCAAGGCCTCCGATTACCTCGTGATCCAGACGCTCAAACTCCTGCAGCACGAAGAACGCCTGGAACGCCGCGCCGAGGAAGCCCAAGCCTGGCGTGAATTCGTCTTCCAGGACAAGAAAGCCGAGCGACAAGAGCAGGCCAACCGCGACCGCGAAGAGTATGAGAAACGCATCAACGCCATGAAACAGACGTCGCCGGCCGAAGTCATCCTCAACATGATGAAAGCGCAGGAAGAAGCCGCTGTCGCCAAAATTCGAGCGGACATCGCCGCCGAAAAGGCCGCGAAAGCGGACAAGAGCGGACATGGCCGGACACCGCCCGTCCCAACACCGCCAAAAGCGGACAAAACCGGACACGGCCAGACAGTTCCCAGTGTCCAGCCCGTGCAGCCCTTCCGCTATCCGCGCCCTGAGAAAAAAGCGGACAAAAGCGGACAGCCCGCCGTGCCGGACCTGGCGTCCATCATCGGTAAACCCATTGTAAGTTCAGCGCTTAACGGATAAGGCAGGACTGGCGGGGGACGACCGGACAGTTGTCCGGTCGTCCCGCCGGCATGAGATCAATCGAAAGAGAATCCCGCGAAATAGATTTCGTGCGGTTTCGCGTCCTTATAAACGATGAGATAGACCCCTTCGCCCCGGTTGATCCATTCAAAGAGGTCGTGGCCTTTTTCAACCTGAGCATGATTGGGTTTGTCCGTTCCGAAAAGTTCTTCCACGTCTTCGGATTTCAACGGCGCCACACGAGCTAGGCGATCATCCGTCACGTTCAGATCTTCAACGCCGTCGACTTCGACAGTTCCGCCACTTCCGACGCGCGCAGTTCGCGCTTCAACTGTTGCGAGAGGTAAATGCCTTCGCTGATCAACGACACGTTCAGCGCGATCCCCGCCGTATCGATCAGCGGCACCTTGCCCTGCTGCGCCGCGATCCAGTGCTGCTGGGAACCGTCGTAGTATTTGAATTCCGGCTGCGTGCTGTTCCAGCGGTTGTGCGCCGACTTGGTATCGATCGTCGCGGTGCTTTCAACGTCGCCCACCGACGAGAAATACGTAAACGGATCCATCTTGATGCCGCCCTTCGAGCCCAGGATCTTCGTCGACTCCGACCCGTCGTAGTGCACCGCCCAGCTCTCTTCGATCGCGAATGTGACGCCCTTGCCCAGGCGGCAGAAGCCCAATCCGATCTCCTCGACGTTGTAGTTGGAGCTCTTCGCCCGGTCGTCGTACATCGCCAGTTCCTGGTGCGTCGAACCGGAGATCGTTTCCACGGCCGGATTGCCGAGCAGATCCAGCGCCGCGGCGATGTGGTAGACGCCCATGTCAAAGAGCGCCCCGCCGCCGGAATTCTGCTTCTGCACAAACGACGGCGTGCCGTACCCGTCGACAAACGGCCGTCCGCGCCGCCGGAAGCCAAACGCGCGGCCGTAGTAAATGTTGCCCAGGTGTCCTTCGGTGATCAGCCGCTTGGCGGTTTTGTGTTCAATCGTATAGAGCGTTGAAAGCTGAATGTGCAGGAGCTTGCCGGTCTTCTTCGCCGCGTCGTACATCGCCTTGGAATCCGTGTATGCGCCGGACATCGGCTTTTCGCAGTACACGTTCTTGCCGGCGTTCAGCGCTTCGATCGTCACTGGCGCGTGCAGATTGTTGTGGAGACAGACATCGACCGCGTCGATTTCCTTCGACGCCAGCAACTTGCGGAAATCGCCGTACGCCGTGGGAATCTTGAATTCCCCGGCCACGCGCTGCGCCTCCGCCTCGTTCACGTCAGCCACCGCGACAACTTTTGCATCGGGAATCTTGGCGTACTCATGCAAGTGATGCTTGCCAATCATGCCAACACCAATCACGCCGATCCGAATCGGGTCTGCCATCTGTTCTCTTCCTCCAGGAGTTTGAAAAGGGTGGGGGTGGGACGGCCTCAAAGTGTGTCGCGTCCGCGCTTACGTGTCAAGAATGTGAATGACAACCAGCCAATAAAAAAACTAGCCGCTGAAAGCGGCTAGTTTCTCATTCGACATTCGAAAATCGACATTCGACATTCCACTAGTCGAACGAATGCAACTCATCCGGCACCGCTTCCATCAGATTCGCGATGCGCTTCAGGTGCCGGCAGGCCAGCACCAGTTCCACCAGCGATTCCGGCGAGCCGTTGCCTTTCGAGATCGCGTCGATGGTCTCTGTCTGGATGGTCGACACGCCCGTCTGGATCTCGGCGACCATGCGCTGCACCTGCTGCTTCAAGTTGGGCAGGCTGATGTCCCCGCGTTCGCGCTGCCACGTTCGGCGCACGACTTCGTGCAATTCCAGAATATCGGCCATCACGCCGGTCATGTCCTGAATCACGTTCTGAATCGGCGTACCGCGCAGGCGTTCGACGCGTTTGTTGAGCGACTCGGCGAGCTCTTGAATGCGTTCGTAATCGTGCCCGACGCGCAGTGCGCCCATGGCGTACTTCAAATCATGAGCCAGAGGCTGCTGGCGGGCCACAAGGAGCAAACAGCGTTCGCGGGTGACGCGGGCGAGTTCATCGATCGGCTGCAGCGTGCCCTTGACCGGTACGGCTTCGTCACAGGTCAGCCGGCGCAACACCGCGCGCAGGTTTTCGTCGACCACCGCCGACAGCGCGTCCAGTGATTCCCGCAGCGACTCCATGCGCGCTTCGAGTAACGGATTGGGCCCCATTATCATTCCACCCTCTCATGCCTTACGGCTATTATGCCCTGAAAATCGGACAATCCAACGTAAGTTATGTGCAAAATAATGCCGATTCACTTTTCTACATCGGGGTTCCGCGCTAACTTCTTCAACCCTTTCCAGCAGCGAAATGAGCAGATGAAGGTTCGCCATGCCTGAAATTCAAGCGCCGAGCACCCCCAACACCACCGAGCCCCCGGAGCAACACGCCCCGGAACACTTCTCCGAATGGAACGAACAGATGGTCCGGAAGTACGATCCGGACGTCTTTCACCACCATCCCAAAGGCATTGTCCGCTGGGTCGAAGCCCGCCGCGCCTCCGCGGTGATCCGCTCCATCGATGCCCGGCCTGAACACTCCATTCTTGATGTCGGCTGCGGCACCGGCAACATTCTCAGCCAGCTCCCCGGCAACCAGCGCTGCGGGATCGACCTCTCCCGCTTCATGGTCACCCGCGCCCAGGAGAAGCTCGGCCCCGGCGTCAAGGTCCTGCTCGGCGACGCGGAGAAAATGCCGTTTCCCAACGCCTCCTTCGACCGCGTCATCGCCTCGTCGCTGTTCTCGCACGTCCAGCATCCCGAGCGCGTCGCCGCGGAACTCAAGCGCGTCGTCAAACCCGGCGGCCGGATCGTCGTCTCGGTTTCCGACGAGGACCAGATTGAGAAGGGCCTGCGCATGGCCCACTGGCTCTTCTTCGACAAGCTCTTCCTCCGCCCATCCGGCCCGGCGGGTGAAGTGCGCGTCTTCAACCACGAGTACCACTTCCACAAGTTCTCACGCAAACGTATGCGCGACGTGCTGGGAGAAGGCGTCGTCGAGCGCTCGCTCAAGCGTGTGCCGTTCCTGTTCCCGGTCCACTGGGTGGCAATCTACGAACAGAAGGTTTAGGGTTCGTTGTGGTCGTATGATGAATTGATGAAGATGGCCGCGTTCGCCTACAAAGTTTTCACGCTACTGGTGCTCTTTGCAGGCGGATACCTGCTGATGCGCTTCGGCATGAACATCGACGAACAGACTTCACTCTACGTTGCCGTGGGTGGCATGCCCGTGGCCACTCTGATCCTCTGGTTCATCAGTTACCGGGGAAAGCAGTTCAAGTAGACTTGCAAAACGCCCTGAAGAGGTAGGATTTCCGTAGAGGAGCTTTGAACATGTCTGACCATAGCAGCCACGATCATGCCGACCACGGCCACGCTCACGATGACCACGGCCACGCCGCTCACGGACACGACGAGCACGGCCACGGCGGTCACGACGATCATGGCGGCCACGGGGGTCACGGCGACCACCATGAGGAGCACTGGGGCGATTACAACAGCCAGCCGCTGCCGCCGAGCAACCTTCCGACCGTCAGTCCGCTGCTGCTGGTCGCCTTTGGTACGGCCTTGACGTTTCTGTTATGTATGGTGATCGCTTCGAGCTTCATGCTGGCGCAAGCGCGCGAACATCACCCGGCCCCGTCCCACGGCGAGAAAGCGGAAGCAACCGGCGAAGGCCACGAGTAGTTTCACGATACAGCTTACTTGCCCTACCCCAGAGGTCGCAGCGTGAGCTTCACAGATATCCTCTATTGTCAGACCTGTGGAGCGCGCGTGCCGCCGGCGGACGTCTTGTCTGGCGCCGCGCTGGTCCTGCCCGAAGAGAACAAGGTCTACTGCAAAGCCTGTACGCCGCCCGCAGCCAGCGTCCATGACGCCCCGACCGAAACCGACCTCCGTCCGCTCGACCCCTCTCGCGACCTGCTCGAAACCATTCCCGTTCGCAAGAACGATCGCCGCTCGTCGCGCTCGCTGATTCCCGCGCAACGCACCCCCAACGCCGAGCGCCCGGCGCCGAAACCGTCGAAGGCGCCACTGATGGCCCTCGCCGCGGCGGGCGGCATGGCCGTGCTCGCCGGCGCGATCTTTTTCTTCTCGTCCCATAAGGGTACGACTGGGAAAGCGAAGACCGACACGGACACCTCCACCGAAGTCGTGGTCGATACATCGAAGAAAATCGACGCGCCAAAATTCGCCGACTCCAAGTCGCCCATCCAGCCCTGGGCACCGGTCTGCGTGATTCCGCTCGAGTACCTCGACGAGACGCCGGAAGCGCAGCGCAGCTGGCTGCTCCGCCGTGCGCAGGCGCTCTACGGGCCGCTGATTCTCTGGCCCGATGCCCCGGCGCCCGAGGAAGTTGCGTCGGTCTCCCCGGTCGTCGCGCCGCCGGCCAATCCCAACGAAGTCGTGCTCGCCAAAATCGCTCTCGACGGTTTCAACGGCGGGCGCGTGCTCAAGGACCTCCTTAAGAAGGGTACCGATGGCAAGACGCTCTACGGCCAGAAAACGCCCGAAGCCACCAGCACTGCGCGCTTCGATTTGAAGCTGCCGACCAGCGGCAACGCCACCGTGTTGCTCAACACGATCCGTTTAAATGCCGAGCCATGTACGTACTCCGTGGGCCTCAACGGACACGAGATTTTTCAGGGCGCGGAGACTGGCAAAGAGAAGGAATGGACCGTCCAAACTGTCGCGGTCCCGGCCGGAATTCTCCAGGCCGGCCGCAATGAACTGCGCGTCGTCAACCTCGATCCGTCCGGCAACTACGGTGCGCCACAGATCATCGTTGGCGGAGCGGAAATCCGCGGCAATCCACTCGCTGCGCCGGTGCTTGCACGCGTTGAACCGAAGACGCCGCCCAAGGTTACTCCCGCCGCGCCTGCCGAGCCCGCGTTTCCGCCCCTGATGGACGCGCAGCAACGCTCCACGCTCCAGTTCATCAACAACGTCTTCGTCCCGCTCTCCAAGTACGATCTGGAAACCGCGCAGCGCCTCGCCGCGACCGACACCACCGCCAGTGGCAAACAGCTCACGGGGGTGCTCGCCGGCGCGCAGACGGTCTTCAACAAGGCGAGTGCCGCCGTGAACAAAAGCACCACGCCGCTGACCGTTCAAGCCAGCGCCGGGCGGCTGAACATGTCCGGCCAGGTGACGCGCATCGAAGGCGGTAAGGCGTGGGTCAAGGATCGCGGTCTGGAAGTCTCCGTCGAACTTTCCGCACTTCCGCCCGAGTTATTCGTCAAAGCGCTGGCCGCCAACGACACGACCCCCGACGGGCGACTCGACAAGGCACTTCTTAACATCGCGCTCGGCAACATTCCCGCCGCTGCGCAGCTGATGAAAAAAGCCGGCACGCACGCACCGTCCGCCGAGTTGGTCGCGATGTTCAACCAGTATTCACAACTGACCGCGATGTTGAAGTTCGAGACCGACCTCAACGAGATCGCCGCGACGATCAAGGACGCGCCGGCGCCCGAAGCAGTGGTCAAACTTAAAGCGCTGCAGCAGAGCAACCCCGAGTTCGCCAAACTTCAAAAGGAGCGCATCACGTATTTGTTGAGCAAAGCCGAGAAGAAATGACGAAATTCGCAGAAGTAGAATGAAGGCAGATCGTTTCCAGGCGTCACATTGACTAGCTCTATTCGCGACACGAAACCAGAAATATTTCGGTTTTCGCACTCGCACGTTGAAGCGCGACGGCGGAGAGCTAGATTTGGGGAATTCAATGTCCTTAAAAGGTTACTGATTTTTACCGTGCTCCATTAGTTTTGAAGCTGGCATTTTGAAGCTCGATTGCAACTTGGATACGGCGTGCTCGACCGACGCTGTCTGGCCGTAAAGCATGCAGCAATTCGTACTGGTCGGATCTCAAGGTTCGTTCGCGGTACCCGCCGGCGAAAGCCGCATCGGGAGCGACGCGGCATGCCAGATCTGCATTCGCGGTGATGGCGTGTTACCCGTTCACGCTTACTTGAGCAGCGACGGCGAGAAAGTCCTGATCCGGCCGGCCGACATCAGCAGCTCCTCCAGTGCCGACGCCGCCACCATCGCCATCAACGGCAAACCACTCAATGGCCCGACCAACCTGATCGGCGGCCAGGAACTTTCTCTCGGCCACGTCCAGATGCGTCTTCTCGCCGGCCTGGAACGCAAACCCTCTCTAATCAGGCGGCGCTGGTTTCAGCGCACGCTCTGGGGCGTTGGCATCGTCGCCGTGCTGCTGGCGGTTGCCTATGCCGTGCTGACGTGGGTGATCCTCGACGAAAGCCGTCTCAAGCTCAAAATCTCCAAGCAGATCGCCAAGGTCCTGCTGCGCGAAGACGAACCCGGCGAAGAGACCATCGTCGTCCGGCCGTTTCAGGGCGAGCTGGAAATCCGCCAGATCCGCATCAAGGACCGCTACGTCGGCTCCGCCGATTCGGCGTTCATTCTGATCCCCAGTCTCACCGCGAAGATGGCCGTCTGGCCGCTCCTGCGCAGCGGGTTCAAGGAGTACACCGACCTCAACATCGTCGTCAACCGTCCCGAGATCAACCTCGAGCGCCTCCACGGCGGCACGCTCAACATCGATGACATCCTGAAGAGCATCAGCGAACGCATCGCGCGGTCCACCGCCAACGGCGGAGGCGGCGGGGATCTGGGCCTCGAGAAGCTCAGCTTCATGCTGACCATCAACGACGGCACCATCCGCCTCAGCGACAACGTCCACGGCACCGGTGAATGGCTGCAGAACGTCAACGTCGTCCTCAAGCAGCCGGGTCCCGGCCAGCCGCTGGAAATCGTGAAATTCGACGCCCGCGAAGGCGCCACCCCGGCGCTCAGCCGTGAAGGCAAACTCTCCCTCTCCGGCCGCTTGAATCTGCTCGACGCGTCCTGCGCCATCGACTTCTCCAAGCTCTCCACCGAGAAGCTGCAGCTCGACCTGGTGGACTTCGATGTCGCCCGTCTTTCCGAACATTTTGGCTACGCGTGGGAGCCGTACAACAAGGACATCAAAGTCGTCCCGGGCAAACCGTACAGCGGGCAGATCACGCTCGCGCTGGCCGACCCGCAGCACTTGACCCTCAACGGTAACGTCAAAAGCGAAAGCCTGGTCTCGATCGTCGACATCGCCAACAACCAGCCGCCGCTGGGCAACATTCCCATGAGCCTCGACTTCACGGTCAAGTCGCTCAACGCGGGACAGGGATTTTTGCCGCAGGACGTCGACGTGACCCTCCGCTGCGGACCCAAGCCCAACACCACCGGCGACAGCTTTCTGAAACTGCGCGTCTTTGGCCGCACCAACGTGGCCGGCGGCATCAACTACACCGGCGACCTGGTCTGCCAGGCTGAGCAACTGCTCGATACGGACGTCGGCCAGCGCCTCGGTCTGGAAGGCCGCTTCGGCGGGCTGCTCAAAGGCAAGGCCACGCTCTTCTCCGAAAACGGCAGCCTGAACATCGACGTCAAACTCAACAGCGAAGACAGCTACGTGATGATCGACGACCCGGCCGCGGAGAAGCTGCCGACGGAGAAGCGCAAACGCATCCGCCAGGAACTGCCGATAAACTTCAACTGCCGCGCCAATGCGCAGCCGGGTGAGAACGGCCATTATACCCACGCGCTGGTCGACAACTTCGGCTTCAGCGCCCCGTCGATCCGCGCCGACAGCCTGGTGCCGGTCGACATTTTCTGGGATGCCGCCGGCGCATTGAATGCCGGCGCGAAATTCAAGCTTGATCTCAACGGCCAGCAGTTCTCGCAGAACTTCGCGCCGATGCTCAAGCTCTTCGGCTACAGCGTGCCGCAGGAGCAGCTGAACCTGGTCGTGCTGCTCTCCGGCAAGGGCGATCAGATCTCCATCGCCGCCAACGGCACCGCCGCGCGGCAGTGGAAACCCGACGACCCTTCGCCGGTCGAACTGATCAGCGTGCTCGACATCTATCCGCACCCGAAATTGGTGAACGGCAAGCAGCAACCCTACCTATCGCTCTATCTGGAAGTCGCATCGAAAGTCGGCAAGCCGCTCAACGTCCATCTCAAGGCCGACTGTACCCGCGACGACAAAACCGAGACAATTGGACTGGGCACCTACGACAAGGATCCCGAGCATCCCGATTCCTTCGACGTCGCCGCGCTGCGCGAGCGCTTCAATCCGTATATCGAATCGTACCTCGCCAACTACGACGCGCTGCAGAAGGACCACGACGGCCGCATCATCCGCTTCTACCGCGACACCGTGCTCAACGGTTCACTCAAGCCATCCGGCCGCGTCAGCCTGCAGCGCGTGCTCGATCCCAAGAGCAAGGACAACAACCGCATCGATTTCGAAATGAACATCGCCGGCAAGGATTTCAAAATCGAGATGCCCTACAAGGGTGCGCGCCCGGCCGACGATCACGGCGCGCCCGGCACCTTTACCGAAGGCCGCTGGAGCTGGGCCGAGGATCACGCCTCGGTCAGCGTGAAGGGCACGTTCCTGCAGCGCCAGAGCGGCACCAAGGAAGAGCCCGACGTTCAGCGCTTGAACATCGATGCGCTGAACGTGGAAGGCAGCCTGGGCAAGTTCAATGTTTCAATGAGAGACTTCGACATCTTCAAGCTCGCCAACTTGAGCGTCTTTAAAGATCAGACCTGGACCGACACGCTCGCCGGACTGACCATGGCCGGGCAGGTCAATCCGCCGGCGTACGATTTTCTGCGCACGCTCAACATCATTCCGCCGGAATATCCAGTCTCCGGCAACCTCGTCCTCCAGATCGCCTACGACCGCGAGAAGGACACGCTCGACCTGCAGAATTTTGATTTCAAGCAGCTCAAGGAGAAGCCCGATTTCTTCCTCAGCGGCCTCGACGTCACCGGCGCGGTCTTGAAAGTGCGCGAGCTCTCCGCACGGCTGCTTCCCGTCGCCGACGGCGCGCCGCCGTTCACCGAGAACCTTTCCGCGCTGATCGACGACGGCGGCCCGGCGGCGCTGCTCGATCATCTGGGCGACAATCTGACCGTGAAATCGTTGCAGGTCGAATCGCGCCCGCTGGTCGAATGGCTCTGCAAGGACTACCGCAAGCCGCAGCCCAACCATCCGCCGCCGGCGCTGATCGCCAGCCTGATCCGCCGCGACTGGCAGCCGGAAGGCACGTGGTCAGCGGTCGGATTGCAGCTCTCGCGCATCGGCGATCCGAAAATCCGCACGTGGAAGTTGCTCGGCGGACGCCTGCGCAACGACTTCACCGTCTACGGCGCAGAACCCAAACCCGGCGCGCAACGGCCGGCGGTCTTCAACTTCAGCCACGATTGGGAATTGAAGATGGGCCTGGCGCTGGCCGCCGACAACACCGTGGCGATGAACGGCAACCTGCTCTTCGACAACGCCTTCATCAATGCGCAGATCCCGGCCTTGAAGTACGAATACAAAAAGCCCGCGAAAGAAAAGTGTGAGCTGCAATTGAAGGACTGCCTCTACTCGCACGGCCGCCATGCGCTGGCCCACGTCGGCAGCCTGGAATTGAAGGGCCAGCCACTGACCCTCGCGTTGACCGGCTTTGACGTCGACATCACCCAGCAGCAGCCCGGCAACTTCAAGATCAACGAGCTGCTCGTCGCCGGCGGCCCGCTGCCGTGCAGCGCCAGCAACCTGCAGTACGACCCCGTCGCCGACCGGCTCGACATGCACATCCATTCCGTCGACGCCGACTTGAATTACCTCGCGTCGATCCTCAACTTCACGCCCGACCTGCACGTCAAGGGCGCGCTCAAGGACGCCGATCTCTTCTACCGCGGCAGCTTGATCGCGTTCCAGAATTCATTCCTGTCGCCGACGGAACTCGCCGCCAAATTCCCTGAACTTAAGCCCGACGACCCGCGGCTGAAGGGGCTCAACCCCGAAGCCGACTCGCTGGAACTCGACGCGCAATTGAAGGATGTCAGCCTCGCGCTGGGCACCGACGAGAACGGCGTGAAGGCCGCGCTCGGCGGCACGCTCCACCTGACCGGACGCGATCTGATCTGGAAGGAACTCACCGCCGACGTCGACTGCCTGCAGCCCGGCGGCGCGGTGAAGCAGTCGTTTACGATGCCCAATCTCCACGTCAATTCGCTCGACGCCAAGCTCAGCCTTGCCCGCGCCTTCCGCGCGCCGGGGATGCCGCTGGACATCAGTCTGCCGGTCAGCTTCAGCACGCCGCTGAACGTCAACGCGCTCTTCCGCGCGCACGATCATCTCTTCAGCATGGTCGGCCTGACGCCGCCGATCGCGGAGAATGCGGAACGGAAATTCGCGGCGCTGAACCAACTGGCCGTGAGCGGCAGCCTCAAGGCACCGGCGCTGATCGCCGGACACACCACCCATTCGTTTGTCGAACTGCCGGAATTCACGTGGAAGAATCTCAAAATTTCGTACCCGGTGCTCACCGTTTCGCTCTTTGGCGGCAAGCTGACCTTCAGCGATGCCGACTGCGATCTGACCAAAGCGCGGCTGCTCAACACGAATGGCGAACTGGCCGTGCGCGGCGTCGAACACCACGAACAGCTCAAGTTGCTCGACGCCGATCTCAATGCGGTGCTCGGACTGGGCGAACCGAAGGGCGGCTACGCCGTCAGCGGCCGCGCCGAAATGCAGGGGACTCTGCAGGGCTCCGATTTCGATCTGGAAAACCGCCTGACCTGGAATGGCGGCATGAAATTCAGATTCTCGAACCTCGCCGTCAAACGCATCCCCGCCGCCCAGCTCGCGAAGGCCGACGCGCTGCCGGCATGGCAGAGTTCCTACCTCAACGGCGGCGACAAATTTGCCAACGCGTATGCGCTGGCCGCCGGCCACGATGCCGTCAGCAGCGACGCCGCCAACGCCGATCTCGTCGCGTCCGGCCCGATTCGCAACGTCAACGGTCTGCTGGTGGGGCTCGATGCGTATCTTTCCAAGGCGTTTGGCTTCGAGCAGGAACACTGGGAGTTCGACCCCGTCACGGTCACCGTGGTGATCCGCCAGGGCGTGGCGTCGGCGCAACCCTTCCAGATGACCGGCAAGGGCGACACCAGCGGCCTGGATCTGCGCGTCGCAAATTTAGGCGTGATTTTGACCGATGAAACGCTGGCCGAGACGTCTGTCTATCCGACCACCCTGCCGCAGAGCGCCCGGGCGCGGCTGTCCATTGCCAATTGGGCGGTGCAGTCCAATGCGTACTTTGCGCGCATGGCCAAAGGCGATATTCCGTTGAAGATCGCCGGTACCGCGGCAACGCCGACGCTGAAATTCCCGTGGGCCGATGTCCGCGACGAAGCGCGGCAGGCGTTGTTTGGGTTGAAGTCGATGGAGGACCTCACCGCGCTCGACACGGGCCGCCAGAATTTCCTGCGCAACTGGCCGTTGCCGGAAGACCACGAAAACGCCGCGAAGCTGGCCGACCGCATGGGCGCCGGTCTGCCCGGCACCACTGGCAGCCACATTCAAGGCGAGATGATCATCGAACGCATTCCAGGATTGCCGACGAGCTTGAAGAAGACGCTCAATTATATCGACAAGGGCATCTCGCCCAAGGAGTCGCTGGAATTGATGCTCAATCCGCCACCCGACGCGCCCTTGATTCCTGTCGCGCCGAATGGTCCCAACGGAACGGGTCCCAAGAAATGAAGATCGCAATCCAGTCTATTCTATTGGAGCGGATGTGATGAAAAGCGGTTGGCTTGCTGCTGTAATTCTGTGCTGCGCCACGACACTCACGCACGCGGCGTCGCCGGGCAGTGGCGGCACGTTCAACGCACCGGCCGTCAAAATCGACACGGACATCGTCAGCATCCGCGAAGTGCAGCTCGTCTTTTCCGACAGCTACAAACTGATCCAGGACAAACTTAAAGCCGGCATGCTCACACCGGCGGCGTTGCAGAAGGAAGTTCAGCGCGCGTGGACCGAGGCGCTCGACACCGCCACGCAGGACAAGATCATCGACATGCTCGCCGACAAGACGCGCAAGGACATCATCAAGTACTTCGTCTCGCGCTCCGGTCAGGAACTCAGTGCGCAACAGGCGATCGACTATTTCACGCGCCAGGAAGCCGATGAAATCCGCCGCCTGCGCCGCGAACTGATCTCTGCCGCCGGTGGCGAGGAAGAACTGAAAGCCGCCCTGAAGCGCCGCGGCCAAACGCTTGACGAATGGGAAAAGGGTCTCTCCCGCGAACTCTTCCGCCGTTACGTGCTGTCGATGCGCCTGGGCGCGCTGGTGAATTCGCCCGCCGCCGCGAAGGCCTATTTCGAAAAACACCCCGAGCAGTTCCACGAGGAGGACGCGTGGCAACTCCGCCGTATCCGCATTCCCAAGGCCGAATCTTCGACGCCGGAGATCGCGCTCGAGAAAGCCAAGCTCGTGCGTGACAAGATCAACTCCGGCGCCAGCTTCGCCGACATCGCCGTGAAGGTCAGCGACGATCCGCAATTTGCCAAGCAGGGCGGCTTGCTCTCCCGCGGCAGCAAAACCGAACTGCCGTCTGGTTGCTTTCCCGGCGAGGAGAAGATCGCCCAGGGTTTGAAAGACGGCGAGTTGTCGCAGCCCATCGACGTCGGCGACTGGTTCGTGATCGTCCAGCGCGTCGGCTACCGCGCCGCCGCGACGCAGACTTTTGAACAAGCGTCTGAGAAAGCCGAAGGCCTCTGCCTCCAGGAGCAACTCAAAGCCCGCAAGAAGGAACTCTTCGAAAAACTGAAACGCGACGCGTACATCGAAGTCCTCGAAAAGGACCCGCCGCCGAGCGTGTTGAAGCTGGTCGGAGTGCCGGAGTCGAAGGAGTGAACGGATGGGATCGGGGATCGGGCATCTGGCATCGGTCAGTTGGTGTGCGCTGCGTTAAGATAGTGCGCAGGTGGGGGCGGGTCAGTTTGAATCCAAAATATATTGACCTGTGATTGTCAGCAGGCACCCAAGCACCGTCGTATTGGAGTCCGAATTCCAAATCATCCCGATTACTTTGAATCTGACCCTCTACCCGCAATTGTGGCGGTCACGACTTCCAAACTGCGCGTTGATTTCATAACAGTACTCACCCATTTACGGATGCCTGATGCCCGATCCCCGATCCCATCCGTTCGTCCGTCCCGCCTTCCAATCCCCAAAAGACTTGCTACACTCAACACCCGTGACCACCTCGCCCACAGACTTCGATATGAATCTCGTGCGACAGGCGCAGCGGGAAGGGCGCCTGGAGCAGATGTGGTGGATGCTGCAGGGGATCGCGGAGTCGGGGCGCATTGATCTGTGCCTCGATGCGCTGCGGTTCATCCAGGGGCATCAGCCGCTGGATCTGGCCCATACATTTTCCGTTTACGACCGCATGGGCGCGCTGAGCAGCCCGGACATTCGCAACTCGCTGGTCTCGTCGCTGACCAAACTCGCCAACCGCGAACCGGCGGCGCGCACGCAGATTCTCGAACGGCTGCTGGAGTATTCGCGGGGCTGGGACCGCGACGCGGAGAAGCTCACGGCGTCGATCACCACGCGGGTCTCGGGGCTGTGGAAGAAGCTGAGCCTCGCCGAAAAAGTCATTCTGCGCGCGCTGGGTTCCAGTGCCGGAGCGGGCGAACCGGGGCCGCGTTCGCTGCGGGAAATCAATGGCGCGCTGGGCATCTTCGAACCGCTGCTGCCGGAAATCGAAGTGCGCCTGAAGCTCGACGGCTTCGTCGAAACGCAGCTTCTGCGCCGCGATGCGGACGGGCGTTATCAGTTCTCAGACGAGCAGGACCGCAAACACGTGGTCCATTTCGGCGACATTCCGCAGCTGATCCGCGAACACGCGCACGAATTCATCGGGCTGCTCTCGTTCGATAATTTTTTGGCGCTGGGCAGCGCCATCAAGCGCAGCAAGCAGATCTCCATGGCTCACTGGCTGGATTGCTTCGGTCTCGACGCGAACGTCTGGAAGAATCGCGAAGCGTTCATCGGGTTGCTCCAGGAATGGCGGCGCGTGATGCAGACGCACCCGACCACCAAGGACCTGGCCCGCGCGGCAGAACCGATCATCCACGATCTCACCGGCCGCATCCGCTTCGAACTGCAGCAGAGCGGCCAGACCGACGACTTCCTTTATTTCGCCGGACGAAAATTGGGCCTGCGCAACATGAAGCTCTCGCAGCTGACGTTGCTGCTGCCGCGCCGCCACGATCTGGACGCCAACGCCATCGCGCGGCTGGACGAGTGGATCCTGCGCGAGAGCTTCACGCAGAAGATCTTCGTGATCCTGACGATGCGCTCCAACCGTTCGCGGTTGCGCGAAGAGGCGGCGCAATCCGGGCACGACATCGTGGTGCTGGAAGAAAGCGACATGTTCCAGGTGGCGCTGTCGAAGGAGCCCGACACCGCGTTCATGAAGCCGGTGCTCGACGGTTGCGACCTGGAAAGTCTCTCCCCGTACGAATCGCAGGCGCCGGTGCGCGAGATGTTCTACGGCCGCGAAGGTCTGCTCAAGGAAATCCTGCGCTCGCCGAAGGGCTACGCGCTGGTCGGCACGCGCCGCCTCGGCAAAACCTCGCTGCTCTTCCGTCTCCAGGACGAAATCAAGAAGCGCCCGCGCGCGGAAACGATTTTCCTGGAGTGCGGCGGCGTCACCGATGCGCTGGCTCTGGCCGAACGCGTGGCCTTTGCGCTGAAACTCCAGCTGCCGTTGAATTTCGTGCTCGCCGATTTCGAACGCGCGTTGCGCCGCTGGCTGGATTCGTCGGGGAAGGAACTCTATTGCTTCTTCGACGAGATCGACGACTTCGTCGCGATCGGCAAGGGCGCTGAGCCGCTGATGCAGATTTTCAAGTCGCTGAGCTTTGAGGGTCGGATGACGATTTACGTCGCCGGCTTCAGTGAACTGTTTGCGCGATTCCGCGACTACGAATCGCTCTTCTTTAACTTCCTGATCTTCCGCAAGCTCTCGTACCTGGACCGGCAGAGCGCCGTGTCGCTGGTGACCACGCCGATGCTGGAGCTGGGATTGACGTTTGAGGACCAGGATACGCTGGTCGCGGCGATCCTGGAAAAGACCAGCACGCATCCGAACATCATTCAGATTTTCTCGGACCTGCTGGTCAAGCGGCTGGCGCAGCGCAAACGGCGCACGATCCTGGCCAGCGACGTCGAGGAGACGGCGCGGCATCCGGATTTCGAAGAAGCGATCGTGCGTGTGATGAATTCCAATCTCATCCGCCCGACCGAGAAGCTGCTGTTGCTGCTGGTCGCGTGGCAGAACATCCGGCCGCTCTCCGCGCAGCAGGTGGCCGATCTGCTGGGCGATTGGGAAGTCAACATCTCGCTGGAGGAAGTCACGCGGATTCTCGACCGGCTGGTGCTTTATGCGGTGTTCGAAGAGCGTGAAGGGCAGTACGATTTCGCGCATCCTTACTTCGCCACGATTCTGCAGCACCGCGACATGGAATCGATGATCATGCACTACACCGACGAAGTTTCGAAGGAGCGCGGAGCGCCGCGCGAGTCCAAGCGAAAAACGAAGGGAAGCTGAGCGCACAGCAGCCCGTAGATAAACTCCTGTACTGCGCCGCGAAACGCCTTTACTGCCAGGCGTTTCACGGAGAAACTTGGCGGAACAAATTTTTTCAACGGGCTGCTAGATGCAAAGCAATCCATTCGAATATCAGGAACCGTTGACACCGCGCGATGAGAAGTCCGGCCGTGCCGTCGCCTGCGAACGCGCGGCGGCTCAGAAGCAGGCCCTGGCGCTGCTGCGCCGTGGCGGGTTCCTGACGGTCTCCGCTCCGCCGCGATCCGGGACGACGACGTTTTTGCTCGGCTTGCGCAAGATCCTGCCGCGTTCGGCGTTTCTCGACCTGGCCAACCTGTCGTTCATGGACGATCCACCCAAGGAAGCGGCGCGCGTGCTCGCGAGAGAGATCGCGGAAGTCAATCCCGATCTGGACCTCCCCGCGCATCCGGCCAACGTCACCGACGTGCTGAACGCCGTCGCGCGCGCCGAAGCCAAAAAGCCGCAGCCGGAGATGCTGACCGTTTTTGTCGACGGCTTCGACGCGTGGTCCGACGAGCCCGCGCGGAAACTGGTTCTCGCTCTGCGCGCGGCCTACACCGAACAGCGCACGCTCTCTCAGGATGCGCGCGGCTTCTCGCTGATCACGGGAAGTTCGATGGACTTGCGCGACCTCACGGCGTCCGGCCGTACGTCGCCGCTGAACATCGCGCAGCAGATTTTCCTGCAGGACTTTACGTTCGAAGAGGTCAACGAACTGCTGCTCAAAGGTCTCGTCCCGGCGATCAGCGAGATGGAAGTCGCCGACTGGTCGCGCCAGACGTGGGAACTGGCGACGGGTCACCCCGCGATCACGCAGATGATCGGCCACTTCGCCTACGAGCAGCGCTCCGCTGGAAATTCTCCGGCCGATGCGTGGAAGGAAGTCTATCCGGCCGTCAACGAGATGGTCACCGATCTGCTCGGCTCCACGCTGGGCCTGCTGGCCGGCCGCGCCGATCTGCGGCGCACGGCCTCGGAAATCTACTCACCGGACAGCAGCGTGCCGTGCGACAAGATTCACCGCCCGATCCGCGAACTGCTTCACCTCGGCCTGATCCGCGCCGACGAAGACGGCATTGGCCGGCCGCGCAATCTGCTCTATTCCCAAGTGCTGGCCTCGGCCTTGAACATCGCCGGCGCGGCGCATCCGTCGGTGGCGCTGTGGAAGGAATCGGCGTCGTCGGTGGGCAAGCTGCGGCCGGGAATGAAATCCGGCGCGCGCCACAAGGCCGTTTCGCAGAAAGACGCCCCGAAACCCGCCTCGGGTCGCCAGCCCTTGGCGGCCAACCAGCGCATCGTGACCAGCGCGTTCCGCGGTACGTCGCCCTCGCCGGCCCATCACGCCAGCACCGAAGATCTGCCGCTGGAGGAGGCGCTCAGTCGCGATCTGACGGGCTCGTCGCAGAAGGCTCGCGCACGATGCCGCCGCTGTTGTCTCGCGGCACGATCATCGGCGGCTGCGGGATCATGCAGCGCATTGGCCGGGGCGGGATGGGGGAGGTCTACCACGCCCGCCACCTGGCGCTGGACATGGACGTCGCAATCAAGGTGCTCCATCAGTCCGGCCGCCGCGACAAGCGCGTCGAACAGCGCTTCCTGCGCGAAGCCCGCACGGCCGCGCAGCTGAACCACGAGAACATCGTCCAGATCCGCAACGTCGGGCGCGAAGGCCAATACCAGTTCATCGAAATGGAATACATCTCCGGCGGTTCGCTGGCGGAGCTGCTCCGCAATGGCGCGAGTTCCGATTTTCCGCGCGTCATTGAATTCATGCGCGGCGCCGCGCGCGGTCTGCTCGTGGCTCACGAGAAGGGTGTGATTCATCGCGACTTGAAGCCCGACAACCTGATGTTGACGAAGGACGGCAAGATCAAAGTTGTAGACTTCGGGCTGGCGGTGCTCGGCACCATCGACGGCTCACGGTTGACGACCGAAGGCACGATCGTGGGTACGCCCCATTATATGGCGCCTGAGCAGTGGGAAGCCCGGAACGTCGACGAGCGCAGTGATGTTTACAGTCTCGGTGCGACCTTTTACCACGTGCTGACTGGCCGCACTCCCTTTGATGGGCGCACGGCGTTGGAGTTGATTTCGAACTTCTCCAAGGCCCCTCGGGCTGAGCCGCTGCAGCATTTCAACCCCACGGTTCCGGCAACTTTGGCCACCCTGATCCTCAAGATGATCGAAAAGGAGCCAGCGGACCGCTTCAAGAATATGAACGAAGTGCTGCGTGCACTGAAGTAGTCGTAAATACCTATGATTAATCCGCCATTGTGTTTATGTATACTTAAGCCGGGCTAACAAATGACTATCGCCAGTTGACACGCCCCACGATTCTGATAGCTTAGATATATTCAGCCGAGCAGTTTTTCCCTCATGGGGCGGAAATGCGCCAACCGTTGTTGCTGGTTCTGTTACTTGTCCTCATGCAAAATGCACTTGTGGCCTCTGACGTCACCGAGGACCTTCGTGCCCAAGTCGATCAGCTTCGCAAAGACCTCAACGACAAAGAAAAGAACACGCCCAAAGCACCTATCGCACAAGCGGAATTGGCGTTGGAAAACCGCTACGGCCCCAACGCCATCGTCACCAATCGGCAAGGTAAGTTGACGATGGGCGGACTGTTGCAGTGCTGGTTTCAGTGCCCTGAAAAAGACAACATTGGAAATTCGACGCAGCAGCTGTTCTTCCCGCCGGGCAACGGCACGCCGCAGCTCCGGAAGGAAACCAACGAAGGCAACCAGAACAGCACGTTCCGCATCCGCCGTTCGGAATTGCATTTCACGTATCAGGTCGATGAGCACATTTCCGGATTCGTGCTGCTGGATCCGGCGCGCGAAGCCAACCCGGGATTTTACCCGTTGCCGACATTCCCGAAGCACAATACGCCCAATGGCAATCTCCAAGTGCTGCAGACGGGCGAGATTCAGTCCAAGAACGTTCAGCCCCGTGTGCTCCAGGACGCGTACATCAATTTCTCCGGCTATGTGCCGCACCATTCGTTCACGATCGGGCAGTTCAAGCCGCCGGCGGGCGAAGAAGCGTTCCGCAATAGCGGCCAGCTGGATTTCGTCGAACGCGCGATGGTCACGGGGATCAACAACGTCCGCGACCTGGGCGCGATGGTTTCCGGAACGTGGTTCGATGATCGCTTGAAGTACTCCTTCGGAGCGTTCAACGGTCCGTCGGGCACGATCCTAAGCGACCCTGAAATCACTGAAGCCGGCAACCGCACCGACGACAACAGCAAGAAGGATTTCGCCTGGCGCATCGCCGGACGTCCGGTCTGGGATACCAAGAAGTGGTACGGCCGCTTGGAACTCGGTTACGCGCAGACCAATGGCGTCCATGGTGGAAACGGCCAGGAATACGATCCGGATTTCTCGACCAATTCGCTCGACCGTCAGCGCACGGCCGTGCGCCGCAATGCGGCGTGGGCGTGGTACCGCCCGGAAGGTCCGGTCAAGGGCTGGTGGCTGCGCGGCGAATGGGGCGACGGTCACGACCGTTACGGCTCGGGCGCGATCACGAGTTTCCTGGGCATCGGCAGCGTTGACCTGGGTCAGAACGGTCCGCGCGGCGGCAATGGATTCACCCAGCGTAATCCTGCGCCAGTCACGGCGGAAGGCTGGTATTTTTCGACCGGTTATTATATGCCGGAATCGATTTTCGAGCCGAGCTTGAAGAAGGGTGGCGTGCTGGACAAGGCGCTGGCGAACATGGAATTCGCTTTCCGCTATGAAGTCTATCAGAATCTGGCTATGGAAAACCCGGCGAACCCGGACAGAAACACGCTCCAGTTCAAGACTTCTGTCTACACCAGCGGCCTGAATTATTATGTTTCGGGACGTGGAACAAAAGTGCAGTTTAACTACATGATCGTAAGGGATCCGACCTCCAGTAACCCGCAGTTGGGCTTGCGCGAAGTAAACAACAACGTGTTCGTCGTAAACTTTCAGGTCGGTTTCTGACACGTACTTTGAAGCATCCCGCGTCCGACTCATAGCAATTTAATTTTAGATTCACCGCCGTTGCGATCAGCAGCAGGGAGATACTGTAATGATGTTTCATAAGCCAGCGTCGCAGAATTGGTTGCGAACCGTCGCGGGAACGTTTGCGTTGGTCGTCGCAGTGTGCAGTGCGGTGATGTGCGGAAATGTACGAGCCGCGACGTATACGAGCGCGGTTGCGGGAAGTTGGGATACGCCCGCAACTTGGGGCGTAGCAACTACGCCTGGCGGCGGCGACGATGTGATTATCAATCATGCGGTGACGATCAATAACAATAATGAGAACTGCAAAACCCTGACGATTAACGGAACAGGAAAGTTGGACGGCGTCTTTGGACTGACCGTAAGTCAAACTGCAGTCATAAATGGACGCGTCGGCTCATTGACGTCGCTGGGTTTCCTGACGATTACTTCGACGACGTCGATTGGAACAGACACGATCAATACCAATAACGGCGACCAGACCTATACAGGCGCGGTAACACTGACCGCCAGCACGACGCTTGGAGTCAATTCAACGTCAAATAAAGTGCTGTTCAGTTCCACGGTCGACGGAACAGCGGGCTCTGAAGTACTCTCATTCAGTGGAGCTAATGTCACTTTCGGCGGAAACGTCGGTGGGACGCAACCGCTGGATTCGATTGCCTCCAACCAGACCGCGACGATCAATTGTGCATCCATTAAAACTGTTCATGGTCAGAATTATGGACAAGGAATTATTCTGGGCGCCACCACACAATTGCAATCCACCACGAGTGGGGCCATCTCGATTGTCAATAACGGCTTTACGGGCCTGACTTTTGGTTTAACCATCAACACCGCCGGCACGACTACCATCTTTAATGGGGGGTCTCTGGGCAGCTTGACCGTTAATAATGGCCCGGTCACCTTGAATGGTGTCACTATCACAACGACAGGCGCACAGAATTACACGGCCCTGACGTTTACGGGTTTAACGACGTTGACCTCTGGGGGCGGCATCAACTTCAATTCGACCGTTGACGGTTCATTATATCCTCTGGTCACAAACTGCACCGGCGGCTCCACCACCTTTAATGGAGTGGTTGGCGGAACGTTGGTTCCCAGCAGGTTGACGGTCTCGGGCCCTGCCGTAATTAATACTTCCTCAATCACCACCAACTTCCCCGGCTTCGACACGGGCATACAAACATTCAACGGCGCCGTGACGCTGCAACAGGATGTCACGCTGGCAACAAACACCAGTGTCAGCCTCAACGCCGTGAATGGCACGGGCACCGGCACCGAATCCTTGACCATCAACGCCAACGCCACCTTTAATGGCGCCGTCGGCGCGACCAAGCCGCTGGAGTTTCTGTCCGTCAGCGGTACCAGCACCATTGCTGGCGTTACGATCAGTACCAGTTCGCCCGGCACGGGCAATCAGACTTACTCGGGTGCGGTTACGCTTTCCGGAAGCGCGACTTTGAATGCCGGTTCGGGAGTGATCCTGTTCTCGAGCACCGTCAACGGCGTCGCCAACAACAGCCAGGCCCTGACGCTGAGCTGCGGTACGGGAACGTTTACCAACCCAGTGGGACAGACGTTCAGTCTTTCCAACCTCGTGATCAATGCAGGCACTGTGACCAACAACACGACGGTGACCATCGCCGGAACGCTCTCGGGCGCAGGTACGTTTACCCAAGGCGCAAGTCAAACATTTAATCTTGGCAGCGCGACCGGAAACCTTGTGGCGACGGCTGCGGGCAATACCGTCAACTACACGGGAGCCGCCCCAACCATTGCCAGCGCGGCCGGCGGCTACGTTAATCTGACGCTCTCGGGTTCCGGCTCGACTTCCATTCCGTCGGCGACGATCGCCGGCACACTGACGGTGGGCGGCTCGGTGATCGCAACCAGCACAGACGGCGCTTCCTACAGCGATGTCGTCGTGAGTGGAACGGGTCAGTTCCGAGCGGGCGGTACGTCCCTGAGCGTCGCGAATGTTACGATTGGCAGTGGTACCTCGTTCGCCGATCTGGTCGCGACGGTCAGTGTCTCCGGCGATTGGACCAACAATGGCGGCACGCATACGTCCAGCGGCGGCGTGACCTTCAACGGCACGACGCAGAAGATCAAGGGCACCGCCGCGTCGGAAGTGTTCAACAACCTGACCGTGAACACAGGGAGCACATTGACGACCGCTGGATCGATTGCAGCGGTGCAGGCGACCACCGATCTAACCGTCAACACTGGCGGCTCATTTACGCTGCCGGCCACGACCACCATCACCCGCAACCTAGTCAACGCGGGAACGATTACGGCGGGTACCGGCACGATCAACATCGGTAACACGAACAGCACGTGGGATAACACTGGCGGTACGTTCGCCGCAGGCACGGGCACCGTGAATCTGCTGGGCGTGAATCATCTGTTCGTCGGCGACACCTCCTTCTACAATCTTTCCGATACGGTTGGCGGTTCGGCCTTGACCTTTACCAAGGCAACGACGCAGACGGTTACCAACACGCTCACGCTGACCGGCGCGTTGAGCAATTCGATCACGCTGCGCTCCAGTCAGAAAAATCAGTCGTGGAATCTCGTGCTCAGTTCCGCTCAAACCGCTTCATTTGTGGACGTCAAGGATAGCAACGCCAGCGGAAGCACGATTGTTGCAACTTCCTCTACGAACTCCGGTGGAAATAGCGCCAATTGGGTGTTCGGCATCCAAGGCGCGGTTTCGTGGACTGGCACTTCGAATACGAATTGGGGCAAAGCGTCCAACTGGTCGTCGGGCGTGGTGCCAGACTTCACTGCAGACGTGACGATTCCGGGCGCTTTGGGCACCTATCCAATTCTTGACCAGGACCGATCGGTGAAATCGCTGACGATAAACTCAGGGGCATCCGTTGATGACGCAAACCAAGGCTACAATCTCAACATCGTTGGGACCGCCAGCACCCTGGTAAATGCTGGACAAGTACTGGGTACGACTACGGTCGTTTTTCCGGGCACAATCGTGAGCAACCTCGGCGGCAGCTGGGCAGCGGGCACATCGCTTCTGCTGCAAGGCGCTGCGGCGCAGACACTCCAGGGCGGCGGCTCGTTTGCTGCAATTACACTCAACAACGCCGCGGGTGCGTCGCTCAGCGGCATCACGTTGAACGCTGGCGCGATCACCGTGCAGACCGGGACGTTCGACACCAACAGCAACGCCGCAACCTGCTCAAGCCTGACGGTTACGGGCGGCACGTTCAAGGCGCTGAGTAACAATCTCACCGTCACGGGCAACGTCGACATCAACACCTCCGGCAACCTGATCGCGCCGACGTCCGCGTTCTCGATGAAGGTGGGCGGAAACTGGAGCTTCGCCGGCAGCGGCACATTCACCAACAATAGCGGCAAGGTGATTTTCAATGGCGGCTCGCCGCAGACACTGAACAGCGGCGGGAAAACGTTCTTCGATCTTGACGTTCAAAGCGCCGGCGGCTTGACGCTCAGTGCGGCTGTCAACAGCGCCGGCACGCTCTCGCAGACCAGCGGTTCGTTCTCGGCGGGCGCCAATGCAATCACCGCGAAAAATGTTTCCATCGTGCTTGGTACGTTTACCGCACCGTCCGCCGGAGCCAGTTTCACTGTTTCCGGTAACTGGGTCTATACGGCCGGCACGTTCTCGCACAACAACGGCAAGGTTACGTTCAACGGCGGAGCGGCGCAGACGCTTAACAGCGGCGGGCAGGCGTTCTTCGATCTCGACGTTCAGAGCGCCGGGCTCGCTCTTCAAAGCACGGGTGTAACGAGCGCCGGAACGTTTTCGCAGACCAGCGGGTTGTTTACCGCGGGCGCCCGAACGGTGACGGCCAAGAATGTCACGATCGCGGGCGGAACGCTCACGGCGCCGAATGTGGGTGTAAGCTTCCTGGTCTCCGGGAACTGGACGTACACAGGCGGCGCGTTCGCCGCCAATAGCGGCATGGTGACCTTCAACGGCGGAACCGCACAAACCCTAAATAGCGGCGGGCAGTCGTTTTTCGATCTCGACGTTCAGAGCACCGGCGGACTGTCGCTGCTGACCACGGGCGTCACGATCGCGGGAACACTCTCGCAGACCAGCGGTGCGTTTACGCCCGGCGCGCAGTCGATCACGACGAAGAACGTCTCAATTACCGGCGGCACATTTACAGCGCCGCCGGCCGGTACGAGTTTCACGGTCTCCGGTAACTGGTCGCGCACGCCGACGGGAATATTCACACACAACAGCGGCAAGGTGACGTTCAATGGCGGCGCGGCGCAGACGCTCAATAGTGGCGGGCAAACGTTCTTCGATCTCGATAACCAGAACACCGTCGGCGGACTGTCGCTGCTGACCACGGGCTTGACGAGCACCGGAACGTTTACGCAGACCAGCGGCTCCTTCACTGCGGGAGCACTGGCGATTACCGCCAAGAACGTCGCGATTGCCGGCGGCACATTTACGGCGCCGCCCACCGGGACGAGTTTCACGGTCTCAGGAAATTGGACCTACTCGGCCGGCACATTCACGGCCAACGGCGGCAAGGTAACGTTCAACGGCGGAGCGGCGCAGACGCTCAACAGCGGCGGGCAGGCGTTTTTCGATTTCGACAACCAGAGCACCGGCGGCTTGTCGCTGCTGACCACGGGCGTGACGAGCACTGGAACATTCTCGCAATCCAGTGGAACGTTCTCGGGGGGCGCGCTGTCGATCACCGCGAATAACGTGACGATCACGGGTGGAACCTTGACCGCGCCCAACTCCACCGGGAGTTTCACGGTCTCTGGAAACTGGTCGCGGTCGGGCGGCGCGTTTACGGCCAATGGCGGCAAGGTGACCTTCAACGGCGGCGCGGCGCAGTCGCTCAACAGCGGCGGGCAATCGTTCTTCGACATCGACAACCAGAGCACCGGACTGGGGTTGGTTACCAACGCATTGGCGCTTGCCGGAACATTCAAGCAAACCAGCGGTGCATTCACGGCGGGCGGGCTGGCGGTTTCGTTCAACAACCTGACGCTTGCCGGCGGCAATTTTACAGCTCCCGGCTTCGGCGTGAGTTTCACGGTCTCCGGTAACTGGTCGCGCACGGGGGGCTCGTTCACGGCCAACGGCGGCAAGGTCACCTTTAATGGCACGACCCAGTCGCTGACCAGCGGCGGCGAACATTTCTTTGATCTGCGCAACCAGGCCTCCACCAGCCTGACGCTGGCCGACGCGCTCACCTGCGACGGCGCTCTGTCGGCGACGGGACTTACCATTCTCAACGGCGCAACCGTGAGCACGGCCGCCGGACAGACGTACGCTGCGGTGACTGTGGGCAGCGCCAGCACGTTGTCGGACAGCGGCGGCACGGCGATTACCTTCGGCGGCGCGGTGGATGGCAGCAACAGCTTGATCGTCACGACGACCGGCGCGGTGAACATCAATTCCACGATCGGTAACACCACACCACTGACGAGTCTGACCATCACTGGCGGTGGCGCGACCACGGCGGTGACGACGGCGACCGTTAAGACCAGCGGCGCGCAGAATTTCAACAACGCTCTGACCGTTGCTGCTGCGACCACGACGTTCACCGGCTCGACGGTCAGCTTCGCCAGCACACTGGACGGGTCGGCGGCTGGAATGGTTGTCGCGATCACCGGCGGTGCGTCCTTCGGCGGCCTGGTGGGTGGAACGACTCCGCTTTCCAGCTTGAGCGTCTCGGTGGCGACGGCGATCAACACGACCGCGATCTCGACCACGGGCGATCAGACCTACACTGGCGCCGTGACGCTGGGCGCCAATCCCACGTTGACGTCGTCGACCGGAAATGTGATTTTCTCCAGCACGATCGATGGCGCGCGGTCCCTGACACTCAACGCGACCACCGCCACGAAGGGCGTGACGCTTGGCGGAATCGTTGGAGCCACGCCGCTCACCAATCTGACCGTGAATGCCAGCAAGATCCTGACGCTCGGGTTCAACGTGTCAGTAACAACCACATTGACACTCAATGTCACCGTCGGCGGTGTGAATCAGACCGGCGGAATCGTTACCGCCACGAATCTGCTCCTGACCGGAGCGGGCACGATGACGCTGACCAAGTCGAACGCCATCGGCACGCTCGCGGCGAATATCAATGGCGCGCTTTCGGTGTTCAACGGTTCGGCGCTGACGGTCGGCACGGTCGGCGCGACCAGTGGCATCAAGACCAGCGGCAAGAACGTCAGCGTCAGCGCGCTGCCGAACACGCTGACGGTCAGCAACACCATTGACACGACTCCTGTCGGCCCGCCGAATGGAATTTCCTTCGTGGGAACCAACGTCTCGCCGTCCTCGCCGTCGCTGACGCTGGGGCAGGGCAACATCGCCTTGAACGACGATGGTCTGGGACCGACGGTCGCGATCACCACGCCGGGCCAGGCCAATCCGACCAACAACGGCACGATTGTCTTCACCGTCACCTTCAACAAGGCAGTCACGGGATTCACCTCGTCGTCGGTGACGACGACCAATGGAACAGTCCAGACCATCACGGGTGGACCGAGCGTTTACGTGGTGACCGTTACCGGAGCGACGAGCAATCCGGCCACTAATGTGACGCTGCAGGTGAAATCCGGCGCCGGCGGCAGTGGCGTTACCGACGCGCAGGGCACGGCCAACACGCTGGCCTCGAACACGGGCACAGTTCTCTTTGATACCGTCCCGCCGACGGTCTTGACCGTCACGCGTGTGAATTCCTCGCCGACCAATCTGGCGGCGGTGCAGTACACCGTGGTCTTCAGCAAGTCGGTGCTCAACGTCGTCGCGGCGGATTTCACGATCCCGTCGGCGCCGCTGGCCGGTTCGCTCTTTCCGATTGCGGGATTCTCGGTCTCCAACGTCTCCGGCAGCGGTACGACCTACACGATCACGCTTAACACCGGTTCCGGCGACGGTACGCTTGGCCTCAACGTTCCCGCGGCAGGTACCACGATCGTGGACGCCGCGGGCAATGCCTTCGTGACCGGCTTCACCATGACCTTCCCCGGTACCTCGACCTATGACATCGTCAAGACGAAGCCGGCGATCATCGGCATTACCTCCGTTGCGCCGGATGGCGTCTACAACGCCGGCGACAGCCTCGTGGTCAACGTTCAGTTCACCAAGAACGTTACGCTGACGGGCGGCAATCTGTTGATTCCGCTGGATACAGGCGTGGTGCTGAGCATTCCGCCGTTCGGGCCGGCCAACAATGTTAACGTCACCTACACCGTTGGCGCACAGGAAACGTCGGCCAGCGATCCCAGCGACAATCTCAACGTCGCGGCCGCTACGGTCTCGCTGGGCGTCGGTGCGGTGGCTGGAGACAACGTCGGCAACAGCCTGATCCTGACCACGCCGATGCCGAACTTCCCAGGCAAGCAGATCAAGATCAACGCCGCCCCACTACTGGCTTCGCCGCTATCGGTTGCCTTCGATCCGGCGTTCGCCACCGATCAGATCCCTGGTGTCGGTTTGCCGGGTCAGACGCAGACGTTCTCCGTCAGCGTCACAGATCTGGATCTCAATCCGCCGTTCCCGGTGGCCGCGAATGTGCTCACGTACACCTGGGATTTTGGAGACGGTACGACGGCGACGACCACCGGCGCGACGAATTTCATCACGCATCAATTTGCCGCGGCCGGAAACTTGACCGTGAAGGTGACGGTCAACGATGGCCGCGGTGGCGCGCCGGTGATCAGTACACTGGGCGTCAGCATCAATACTCCGCCGCGCACCGATGGCAATGGCATCGTGCTGGGACTCAACCCGATCGGCTTCGATACGGAAGAATCGTTCACCATCACGACGCTGGGCATGGGCGGTCTCGACCAGGACGGCGACGCACTGAACTTCGCCTGGGATTTCGGCGACGGCGTCACTGCCAGCGGCCAGACCGTCACGCACACGTATCCGCTCGACAGCTTCCCCAAGTCGGCGTTCGCGGCGGACGGCACCGTGCAGGTGACCGCCACTGTCACGATTACCGATCCCGTGCGCGGACCGTCGGCCGGCAAGGTCGTGCAGCAGGTCTCGATCAAGCTGCTCAATCCGTTCGGCAACGTCGTCAGCGTCGTCGACGACATCACCACCGACAATCCGATCAGCAACCTGACCATCGCGTCGAAGGGCTCCAAAGGCGCGGTGCGCTTCAGCATCACCGGTGCGGTGGGCGCTGTGACCTCGACGATCGAACCCAGCGATGGCGTCTCGCCGCAGGGCACAATCAAGGGGCTGACGTTCTTCGCGCTGTTCTCCAAGCCCGGCATCTTCGTGGTGAAGGCCACCGACTCGGTGGGAAACACCGTGCGCAAGATGGTGCCGATCACGCTCAACGAAACGCTGGGCGGCGAGCGTAAGAACATCGCCGCGTTCAAATCGGATCAGAGCTTCATCATCGGCCGGTTTGCGTTCAACAAGCCGAAGTCAAAGGACAGCGTCGTCTTCCGCGGACGCTTCCCGCTCAACCCGTCCGACTATCCCACCGGCACGCACAGCTTCCACGTCGGGCTGGGCAACATCATTATTTCCGGCACAGTTGACGCGAAGGGCAAGGGCACGGCCACCAGCGTGGTCGACGCGCTGGGTGTCGATCATGGTCCGAAAGCCGCGAAGCTCTTCCGCTTTATTCTGGACGTCAAAAATCAGCGCGCGGTGCTGAGCACGATGGTGACGTTCCCCAACATGTCGCAGGGTGGATTCGATTCCAGCGGCGTGGTGGCCACGTTTGGTGCCACAGGCAAGAACGGCGCGCTGCAGCCGCTCAATGTTCAGGTCGCGCTGCTGATCGACCAGAGCCTCTCGTATGCTTCCTTGATCTCCGCCGGCTTCCTGGCGAAGAATGGCACGGGACGTCTGGCCGGCGCGAAACGGTAAGGTTCAAGCAATAGTCGAGTAACGAGAACTCCCGCGTAAGCGGGAGTTTTCGTTGCTACTCAGCGGTAATGCGGATCTGGCGCGGCGAGTCTGGGCCGATCGGCAGTGCCACGACGCTCATCGCTTTCTCCGCGGGCGCGCGGCCGTCGCGCCAGTGGGTGTTGTAGGGCAGGACGTGAAGCAGACCGCGCGCGCCGTCCACGCCGGAGATCTTGTAGAGTCCCTCACGGCCGATCCACGTGCCGATCTCGTCGGGAAGCAATTCGTCCTGCAGATCCATTTCGGGGCGTGCGCCTTTTTCGGTGACGATCGGGGCGGATCCTTTCATCGGGGAGGTTAGCTGCAGGAAAATGGGCGACGGGTCCGCCTCGCCCGTCTTCTGAGTAACGGAAAAGGCGAGGTTCACGCCATCGCCGTCGATCGCGGCGTTGACACTGGCGGTGAAGCCGGAGTAATTGAGTTTCAACCGCGCCGAGGCCACGCCGGAGGATTCCGCGGAACCGTCGAGCGCCAGGCACGGCAGGCCGAGCGGCCGGCTGCCGGCGGTGAACTGCGAGAGCGCGGCCTGCCGCTTCCCGCCTCCGCCGCCGATGATCAGGCCCGCCTTCGCGTGATGAACGGAGACGTGCGTCTGGAAATCGAGTTCCCAGCGGTTGCGCGGCGCTTCGGGGCGCGTGAAGCCGGAGAGCGTCACCGTCCACGGACCTTTGCGGATCAACCGGACGGGCAGTTGCGGAAGTTCGTGGACGCCGTCTCCGGCCAGCGGCGGCGGCAATGCTTCCGCGGGTTCCGTGGCGGGAAGATCGCGCGTGAACTGTGTGAAGAACGGCAGGCCCAGCCAACTGCCGTGCGTCTGGTAGCCGGGTCCGAGCGGCGCCGCGAGCAGTTGGTCGAGCAGAAAATGAAGATGGCTGCGGCCGGCGGCCGACTGGCTCCACTGCGCGGGATGAATCGACATTACGTAGCCGGTATAGCGCACGCGGCCGTCGAGCACTTCGACGGGATGTCCGCTGGGATAGGTAAAGACGCGGAAGTATTCGAGACATTTCTCAAGCGCCACGCGCGCCGCCGGCGAGCCGCTCAGCGTGTGGTAGTGCGACAGGCCGCTCATCGAAACATGCTGGTAGACGGCGACCGGGCCGTTGTGCTCAAACCAGAGACCCGCGGGATGCTGCGCCGCGCAGACGCGCTCGAACTGTTCCGTGGCGAACGCTGTGGCTTTCTCGTCGTTGAAGGCCCGGCCGAGTGAATACGTGGCGAGCAGATACCAGATCGGGTGATTGCGGACGTTGTGATTGCGGCAGAAGCGCGCTTCGCTGGTTTCGTGCCGCGTGTGTTTTTCAATCGCGACCAGCGACTTGCGCAGGCCTTGTTCGCATTGCGACTCCAGGTCTTTGCCGATGTGGCCGCGCATCAGTTCCCACGTCCTCAGGAACGTAAAGCTGCGCCAGTTGTTGGCGTACGGCTGGGGCGCCGCGTCGTGGGAACTGCCGAGAAACGTGCCGTCGGGCTGCTGGATCGCGAGATTATTTTTCAGTGAACGCGTGACGGCGGCCAGCAGGCGCGGATGCTCAAACCACGGATTTTCCGCGTGCTTTAGTGTAAAGAGGTAGGCGAGGGGATAGTAGGCAAACTGCTGGTAGTCGGTGTTGAAGTGCGCGCGAAATCCGGAATCGGGCCAGAATTCTCCCGCCTCGTTCTGCTTGCCCAGGATTTCATCAGCGTGTGAAGCCAGGTAACGGACGGACTTATCCTGCAAGGTGAGCATCAAGGCACTCCGCATTGGAAGACGTACATTCACTCTTCTTTCGCGACGACGGTCTGCGCCAGCGCTTTGCCGGCGACCGAACCGCCGGGCGAGCCATCGGCGTTCAAGACCACATCGCCGAAACCGGGAATGCTGATTGTTATTTGAGAGCCGCCATCTTTACAAGTCGCGGCGGCCGGTTCGGCGCCATCGTAGGCGTGAAGAACGACAAGAAACGTGTCCGAGGCGCGCGCGGCACCGGGCTTGATCTCCACGCGCCACTGGGGTCCGGAATCGGAATTTCGCTCAGCCGGCTGCGCGATGCTCTTGCCGAAGACGTTGAGCGCCTTGTCCTGGCCGCCGAGCAGCGTGACCTTGGCATCGGTGGGAAGCAGCGCTTCGGCCTTCAACTTTCCCTTGTTGTGAGTCGTGGCGAACGCGTTGCCGGTTACCGTCGCCACCCCGGACAGGTAGCACTGCCAGACTTTCTGGAATTCCGGATGCGTGCTGATGACGCGATCGAGCACGATGATCGTACACGGACGTAAATAGAGGAACTGCCGCCGCACGACCGCAGCCTTATTTTTGGAGTACGCCGGCGTCAGGTCGGCGCAGACATAGGTGTACGTGCGTCGCGCGTCGTAGGCGACGATCTTCGCGCCGCCGAGGTACTCCTCTTCATCGTTCCAGAGCTGGCCGCCGTCGTTCAGCGAGGGCGTGTGGCGGACCTCGAATTTCTCAGCCGGGTCGTAGATCAGCAGCGTGTTGTGGGCAACGGTGCGCTTGTAGGCATCGAGCGGCCAGGGGCCGGTGGTGCCGCGGTAATCGCCGGCCTGTGACGCCAGCTCATCGTCTTTCCAGATCGTGAAATGCCCCGCGTCAGCGTGCGCGTGCGAGGCGGTGATCAGTGGTCCGGCTACGAAGCCAACGTGCGTGGCGTTCTCGGTCCAGTCGCTGCGCATCAGGACCGTGCCGCGACCCGCGGCGAGATGCGAAAGCTTGAAGGTCTCCAACGGCTTTTGCGGTGCGGTGCGGTCGCGCCAGAGGACATCGACGAAGTTCATCGAGTTGTACTGGCACTTGGGTGCGGCGGCGGATTCCGCGTAGGCCTGCGCGTACGCGGCGAGATCCGTTCCGCGCAGCGCATCCTGGAGGAACAGGCGCTGTTCCAGGACATCGTCCCAATTGCGGACGCGCTTCATGTCGCCGTTGATCCACAGACGCCGTCCTCCGTCGAGCACGCCGGGCTCTTCGAGGAACATTTCGAAGGCCAGCCGTCCCGCGAAGAATTCCGGCGCTTCCGAATAGAGATCCTTGCCTTCCGCGCAGCGCGCCGCTTCGGCAAGTTCCAGCAGCGCAATGGCCGTCGTCGAGCCGTAGCCTTCGCCTTCGGCCCATGCCCCGCCAACGAGACCGGCCTTGCAGGCGGGCAGAATCCGTTTGCTCCAGCGCTGAACGTACGCGTTTTCGAGCAACTCGGCCGCGCGCGGGTTGTCCCCTTCCAGCGCGTAACCGACGAGCGCAAACGCCCACGCGCAACGCATCATGTAGTTGTGGTAGCCGACCATGTACTGGTCTTTGTAATTGTCATAGCTCTTCAGCATCCACGTCTGCCACGTCTTGCGTTTATCTTCGGAGAGCTTGTCGTGGCACCAATCGTAGACGATGCCGGAGAATCCCAACTCACCGATCTGGTTGAGATCCTTGAGCGGGCCACGGTCGACGTACTTTTGAATGATGTCCATGGCCTGGCGCGAATACTGTTCGTCGTTGGTCATCAGATAGGCCAGCGGGTATGCGATCGATTCCTGATCGGTAACGCCCTTGCTGATGTAATTGAGAAAGCGCTTGCCATCCGGATTCCCGGACTTGGCTCGAACCGCGGCCAGGCGAGGAGCATCCATGAGCACACGCGGCCGTTCCTTGCGCGCGGAACCGGAGCGCTTCGGCACCACGCTGGTTGACATGCCAGTGTTCTGTGTGGCAGTTGGCGTTCCCGTGTGCGGCTGGTCTGATGTGGCTGCAGGCGTGGCCGCGTGGGCAGGAATGCGCGCCGCCAGTGCCTTCACTTTTTCCGCGAGCGCCGCATCTGTTCCCGCGGCTTGCCCGGCCTGGAGGGCCAGATCGGAGGCCTGATCGTTATTGCCGTAGGCGAGCGCGATTTCCGCGGCGAGAAGCAGCCGCTCGCCATTTCCCTGCGCAACCGAGCGCGCGACCACCAGCGTGTCGCTGGCGCAGAGTTTCTCCCAGCTTACGGGAAACGGATTGCCCTGCACGAGCACGGTCAGCGCCTTGGCGTCCGCGCCGTCAATCGGGCGCTCGGCTTTCTCACCGAAAACGTCCAGCCAGGCCTTGGGCTTTTCGCCGGCCTTTTTCATGCCGTCGATTTCGTCGATCAGGCGTTTCTTCAGGTCATCGGGAAGTTGCTGCGCATCCTGCGCGAAGGCGTGGATTGTAAGAAGAGATGAGGCGATCAGAACAAGCAACGTCAGTCGCGAGCGGTCGTGCATTCGTTTTCGTATTCCGGCAGCAGTCGAAGTCATCATCAGTAACGACGTGACTACCTACACCATGACAGGCCAATTCAGTGTGAAATTGAGCAGATGGAGCAAAAGAAACGCGCTGTTGTACGCCGATTTCCACGGTGTGGATGCGGCGTACAACAGCGCGTTTCAGATTTGGTAAACTAGTGGCCGTGATTCTTGTTCAGCGACGGCAGTTCGATCGCGAACAATTCCTCCACGGTGATTGCCTGGCGGATGCGCGCCTGAATTTCCGGCGTGACGGCATCGTCGAGCGTCAGCGCTACGGCGGCTTGTCCGCGCTTTTCGCGACGGCCGACGGCCATGCTGGCGATGTTGATGTCCGCTTCGCCGAGGATCGTTCCGATTTTGCCGACCATGCCGGGGCGGTCGGGATAGAGCATCAGCAGGATCACCGGCGCGGGCTTCAGATCGATTTCGAAATCGTTGATGCGGACGATGCGCCCTTCCTGGCCATCGAAGCAGGTGCCGGCCAGTGTGCGTTCGACCGTGCCGCCGGGACCTTCCGTGACGGCGGAGACGACCAGCAGCGTCTGGTAATTGCGCGCCTGTTCGCTTTTGTGCTCGATCAGTTCGATGCCGCGTGCTTCAGCCAGACCCGGCGCATTGACCAGCGTGACGGGGTAGCCGGTGCTCTTCGCCAGCAGTCCTTTCAGGGCGCTCAATCCCAGCTCGCGTGTGTCGCCCGCCGCGAGTTTGCCGTAGACGCCGACTTTGACGCTGGTGATCGGCGCGTTGGCCATCTGCGCGGCCATGTTGGCCATCAGTTCAGCCAGCCGCGCGTACGGTGCGATCTTGGGGTCGAGGACGACGGCGAGATTCACCGCGTTGCGGATCACGCCGTCGCGGAAGAAATCGACGAACTGTCGCGCCACGTCTTCGGCCACGCGTTCCTGCGCTTCTTCCGTGCTTGCGCCGAGATGCGGCGTCAGCACCACGTTCTCAATTCCGCGCAGAGGCGAATCGGCGGCCAGGGGTTCGGCCTCGAAGACATCCAGCGCCGCGCCGGCGATCACGCCGTCCTTCAGCGCCTGCGCGAGATCCGCCTCGTTGACGATACCGCCGCGCGCCGCGTTGATGATGCGCGCCGATTTCTTCATCAGCTTGAGCTTGTCGAGATTGATCAAGCCTTTCGTTTCCGGCGTCAGCGGTGTGTGGACGGTGATGAAGTCGGACTCTTTCAGCAACTTATCCAGATCGCATTTGGTGACGCCGAGGTCTTCGGCCTTACGGTCGGTCAGGTACGGATCGTAGACAATGATGGTCATGTCCAGCGCCTTGGCGACGCGCGCGACGATGCCTCCGACCTTGCCCATGCCCATGATGCCGATCGTCTTGGACGTCAGCTCGACGCCGGTCAGGCCCTTCTTCGGCCACTTGCCGGCCTTCATCTCTTTGTCGGCGCGCGGAATATTTCTCACCGATGGGAAGAGCAGCGCCACGGCATGTTCGGCGGCGGAGGTGATGTTCCCCAACGGCGTGTTCTGCACGATGATGCCGGCCTGCGTCGCGGCCTTCAGGTCGATGTTGTCGACGCCGACGCCGGCGCGTCCGATCACCTGCATCTTTTTGGCGTGCGAAATCACTTTGGGCGTGACGGTCGTGGCGGAACGCACGATCAGTCCTTCGTAATCGCCGATAATCGCGCAGAGCTCGTCTTCCTTGAGGCCCGTGCGCGTCTCGACGGTCAGGCCGCCCTCTTTCAGGATCGCGCCGCCGCGTTCGCTTAAGGCATCGGCGATGAGAATCTTCGGGTTGGCAACCCCGGTCTTGCGTACAGAAATGCGTTCAGTCGACACGTCTACTCTGTCCTCCAAAATGAGGTGTCATTCCTAGCGCAATCCGTGGGCGAATCAAGCTTCGGAGTATGTGCGAGGTTTTATCCATCGATCAGCAGATACCCTGCTGCAAATTTGCAACAAGGTTACATCGATAGACAAAGTCGTCTCATTACTTGGCGGCGCAGATCTTCGCAACCAGCGCGGCAAATTCGCGAATCTCTTCCGGCGTGGTATCGAACGCGGTCATCCAGCGCGCGATCGATTCGCGTTCCTTCCAGAGATAGAAGGGGAAGCGTTCGCGCAGCGGCTCGACGCATTCCGGCGGAAGCTGAACGAAAAGCGCGTTGGCGTCGACGCTTTCGATGATTTTCACGCGCGCCACGCCGCGGATGCTTTCGGCCAGCATTTTGGCCATGGCGTTGGCATGCGCCGCGTTCTTGCGCCAGAGTTCATTGGTGAGCATCGCCACAAACTGCGCGGAGATGAAACGCATCTTCGAGGCGAGCTGCATGTTCTGCTTGCGGATGTATTTGAAATCCTTCGCGAGCGCGCCATCGAAAAAGACCACGGCTTCGCCGCACATCATTCCGTTTTTCGTGCCGCCGAAGGAGAGCACATCGACGCCTGCATCGACGGTGAGCTGCCGCAGCGAAACGTTGAGCGACGCCGCCGCGTTGGCGATGCGCGCGCCGTCGACGTGGAGGTAGCAGCCGTGCTTGTGGGCAAAGTCCGCGAGCGCTCGGGTCTCCGCGATGGAATAAACCGTGCCCCATTCGGTGGACTGCGAAATGGAGATGACTTTCGGCCGGACGCGGTGTTCGTCGAGATTGATGAAGCACGGTTCCAGGTCCTGCGGGCGCAGCTTGCCATGGGTCGGGGGGATGGGGCGCAACTTGCAGGCGAGATGCTCGGGCGCGCCGCACTCGTCGTTGTTGAGGTGCGAGTCCTGGGAGACGATCGCGGCTTCGTATGACGTGGCGAGCGTTTTGATCGAGAGCACATTCGCCGCGGTGCCGATCAGCACAAAATGCACGGCGATGGAGGCGTCAAACTCCCGCTTGAAAAGGGCTTCTGCTTCGGCCGTGACCTCATCGTAACCGTACGCTCGCGCGTGCGCGACGTTGGCCTTGCCGATGGCATCCAGAACGGCCGGGTGAACGCCGGCATAGTTGTCGCTTGCGAATGATTTCATGGGTGCTCCGTTCGGAAACACTATCGGTACTGTGAGGCCCAACGTTCCATTCTGTGGTCTTCGTGCTTCATGCGCCAGCGCAACAGCCGCTGGCAGAAGTCGGCTACCGTCGCCGCGTGTTCGGGGCGCGCCGCCAGATTGACCTGCTCGCCGGCATCGGATTTCAGATCGAAGAGGAACGACGGCATCGATTCATCGGCGAACTGCACGTACTTGAAGCGGTGATCGCGGATCACCCACAGCAGACTGCGTTCCGGATCGATCCCCGGGACGCGGTTGGAGCGGAAATCGTCCTCGTAGAAGATTTCCGTCTTGAGCGCGTTGGCTTCTCCGCGCAGTGCCGGCAGCAGGCTGCGGCCCTGGAAACGTTCCGGCGCGGGGATGCCGAGGTGCTGCAAGATGGTCGGCGCCACGTCGATCGATTCGACGAAGCCGTTGAACTGCTTTCCGCGCGTGGCGTCGGCGGAGTTCGACGGATCGCGCACGATCATCGGGACGCGCATGGTCTCATCGTAGAAGTACATTTTGTCGAGCAGGTAATGATCGCCCAGGTATTCACCATGATCGGATGAAAAGATGATCAGTGTGTCGTCCCAGCGCCCGGTGCGTTTGAGCTCGGCGAAGAGCAGGCCGAGGCTCTCGTCGAGTTCCGAGATCATTCCGTAGTAACACGCCTGCGTTTCACGGAGATCGCGCTCGGAGACGAGTTTCGGATGGTGGTGCATGAAGCGTTTGCTGACCTGCGGATCGGTGAGTTCTTCGGCGCGGCGATTGGCGGCGGGCATTTTCGCGGGGTCGTACATTTGATGGTACGGCGCGGCGCAGATGCGCGGCGGGTGGGGCTTGATGTAGTTGAGGCTGAGGAACCAGTTGCCCGTCTCCGGGCGCGCGCGGATCCAATCTGTGGCGACTTCGGTCAGGAAGCGGCATTCGCTGTGTTCGACGCGGTAGCGGGCGGGGTAGTGGAGCGGCAGGTGATCGCCGGGGCCTTGCGGCGGCACTGCGGGCGCGTGGATCGCTTTGTGGCTCAGGAGTTCTTCGGGATAGCCCTTTTTGCGCAGCCAATCGAAGTACTCGCTGGAATCGTAAGTGTGATTAAGAACCCAATCGAAGCCGGGAAGTACGTTGTCGTAGCTGAGCGAGACCGTGCGCGGATCGCCGGCCGGAAGGATGCGCGGATCGATAGCGTAGTCGTTGTAGCCAATCAGCGCCGGCGCGTAGCCGCCATGACGCAACGCCGCGGCCAGATTGTCGTCGGCGTCGGGCAACGGAGTCATATTCTCGACGGCGCGCGTGGAACAGAGGTAGCGGCTATTGAAGATCGACATGCGGCTGGGTCCGCAAGGTGTCGTCTGGATGAATGCGTGCGAAAACAGCACGCCCGCCGCGGCCAGTGCGTCGAGATTCGGCGTCTTGATTAATGGATTTCCGGCGGCGCCAAGGCAGTCGGCGCGGAACTGGTCGGCGATGATGAAGAGGACGTTCTTTGGCATGCGGTCCCGCCTTGGTCGGAGAACGTGTTTATGCTCATGCAACGGCGGGAATCGGGATTCGTCGCGAATCCGCATCGGCGAATCCCCAATCCCGCTTCCCGCCGTTAGCTGTTCTTAGCGTCTTTGCGGCTTTGCGTGAGATTAACAGCTACCGCCGGAAAATGAAAACGCCCGGAGCAAGCTCCGGGCGTCTTAAAGCGGAAGTCCGATCGGGCGACTATTTCATCGGTTCGACGATGGCCGGGCGAATGTGCGTGTCGAGGCCGGCGAGATCGGCGTCGGTCTTGGCGAGCTGGGCGTCGTTCTTATTGTAGAACTTGCCGATGTGGACTTCCCACGTCGCGAAACCATTGCGTGACGTCGGGATGACTTCCACGTCGCGGTAGCCCTTGGCGCGGAGAATATCGGCTTCTTCGTTGGCCTTCTTTTCATCATTGTAATTCTTGAATTCCAGCGAGTAGACCAGCGGCTTATCGCTGGAGTTCGAGGGCGTGTACTTGGAGTTCTCGCGCTTGGCGTCTTCGGCGTACGGGCCGGTGGCGTAAAGTTCAATCACGCGGTTGAACCAGTAGTCGGCGGTTTCGGGAGCTCCGGCGCGCTTGGAGGAGAGGCCGAGCTTGAACATGATTTCGTCCTGCGGCAAACCCTTCACGTCGCGGTACATCGTTTCCAGCCAGTGGTACTGGCGGCTGGCGAGGTGGTAAGCCTTCATTTCCATATTGCAGTTGGCGCGGCCGAGCATGGCGAAGGCCTTGAGATCGCGATCCTGCGCTTCGTCGATGGCGATTTCCAGATGCTTCTTGCCGGTGTCGAAATCGCCCTGCGTGGTGAAGGCCTGGCCGAGCAGGTATTCGGCTTCCGCGCGGAACGGCGTGGTCCGATTTTCTTTCAGGTATGCTTCGACGCGCTGTTGAGCGCTGGGACCGTTGCCGGCCCTGATGTCCTGGCGCGCAAGGCTTAGTGCTTCGGGTCGCGTCGGGATGACCTTGGTCGAGGAGGCGGGAACAGGCCCGTCCTGATCGTCCTTGTCGCAGCCGGTGACGCCAGCCAGCAGCAGTCCCACCAGGCCAACCCGGGCGGCGTTAATGGTCCAGGGCTTCAAAAACGAACAGAGTCGGTTCATGGGGCGCTCGTCCTTTCGCAACGTGCCGTAAGTTCAACGTTTGACCGTCGTGAACATTATCGGCAGTCGGAAGGTGCCCCTTTAATTGTAATTTGAGGTGCGGAGGCGGTGATACAAAAAAAACGGCAGAGAAAATCCGCCGCTTTTTTTGAGTTTTCCGAAGCTGTACTCACAACTCGCGTTACTTCGAGATTTCGAAGTAGGCGGTGACGCGCAGGTTGAGCTTGACGAGCTTGGGTGGCGGCGGTGCGTCGAACTTCACGATCGTTTCGACGATCTTGATGTCCATCTTCTCGCGGGCTTCGCCGGTGGAGAAGCGCTTCTGTCCGGTGGTGGTGCTGATGCGTTCGACAACTCCAGTCAGGAATTTTCCTTCCTCCCAGGCGTCCGCGGTGATCTTCACGCGCTGACCGACGGAGATGCCCGGAAAGTCCGCTTCGTCGACATCGGCGCGGACGCGCAGTTGGGTCAGGTCGGCAACGGTGACCACCGGTTGCGGGTGGAGCGCATCAATCACTTCGCCGGGATGCATGTACTTCCGCACCACCGTGCCGGAACTGGCCGATACGATGCGCGTCTTCTGCAGGTCGGCCTTGACCAGCTCGACTTGCGCTTTGGACTGATCAACCTGCGCCTGAACGGACTGGATTTGATACGCGCTGGTGGTTTTCTGGCGGGAGACTTCGGCTTCGGCGCTCGCGAGCATGGCACTGAGACGATCCTTTTCCTCGGGACGCGAACCGGCTTCCAGAGCGTGAAGCTGGGCTTTCGAGGCGTTGCATTTTGCGGCGGCTGCTTCCGCGAGCCGTTTCGTCTGATCGACGAGTTGCTGCGGCACCGCTCCCGTATTCTGAGCATGGATGTCGGCGTTGCGCTTGGCGTCCTCAGTCAGGCGCGTGCAGTCGGCCTCGGTTGCGGCCGTTTCGGCGCGCGCGCGCTCAATGTCTTCCTTGCGGGGTTCGAGCAGGAGTATTTCGGCCTTCAACCGTGCGACTTCGCTTTCGGATTTCTTGAGATCGCTCTCGAGATTGCCATTGAGCATGCCCAGCTTCGCCTCGGCGGCGCTTAAATCGGCCTGGCTGGATTTCAGCTTCGCGTTCAGGTCCGCGTTTTCCAGCTCAGCGATCGTATCGCCGACATTCACGGACTGGCCTTCTTCGACCAGGACGGCGTGAATTTTTCCACCTACCTCAAAGGAGAGCGGGCGTTCGCCAGAGACGGATTCGATCAGCCCCGGTGCCGCCTTCGAATTGGCGAAAGCTCCCGGCGCGGGCGGCGGTACTGCCATCGGCAGCTCGCTGTGTTTGCTGGCGGTGTTGAAGGTCCAGGCGAATGCGATGATCGCGATCACGATCGCGGCCGGCAACAGGAACCGCGAGACGGCGCGTGATTTCTGGCGCGGCGCGGGCGGCGGCGGTTCTTCAAATTCCTCCTCTTCCATATCGTCGGGTTCAGAAGGCTTGGGAATGGAAGGAGTGGCCTTGGACGCCGGCGGTTTCACGGCTTCACTGCGCGGAGAGGATTTCGCGGCAGATGCGCCCGGTGCGGCGGGAGCAGCCGCAGGCGGAGCAACTTTGCGCGGTGCGGCGCTCTTGGCCGGCGCGGCCTGTCGCTTCAAGGCCAGCGCGGCAATGTCTTCGCGGCGGAAGCACGGCTGTCCGTCGGAACGGAAGACGCGTACCTGTCCGGTGGAGATGAGCAATTCGAACTTGGCCGCCGGCATTTTCAAGAGCTGACGAGCCGCTTCCGCGTCCATGAGATCATGGGCGGCAGCCTGGGGGGCGGCGGCAGGGGTGGACTCGGAGGGTTCTTTGGCCTCTTTGGCCATCAGGTGCTCGCAGTCTCGGCTACAATCGTGCCGGTTCGGGAAACCAACCACTGCCCATCCTCAGCCTGCTCCGGCCGCACGCGGCGGACGATGCGCTTGAGTTTTCCATCTTCCATCTCGATCACGCGGTCGGCGAATTCACGGACACGCGGATCGTGCGTGACGACCAGCACCGTCGTGCCGGATTCACGGGCGCGGGTGCGGAGCAGATCCATGACGCGGCGGCCTTGAAAGGCATCGAGCGCGGCGGTCGGTTCGTCGGCCAGGAGCACCGGAGGATCGCCGGCCAGCGCGCGTGCGACGCCGATGCGCTGGCGCTGTCCGCCGGACAGTTCCATCGGATACGCCTGCGCTTTGGCGGCCAGGCCGACATGGTCGAGCAGTTCCGCGGCAGTCGAGGGTCCTTTGCCGCGCAGGGAAAGCGCCAGTTCAATGTTTTCCAGCGCGGTCAGCGACGAGAGCAGATTGAAGCTCTGGAAAATGAAACCGATCTGGCCGCGCCGGAAGCTCTGCAATTGCGATTCGTCGCAGCCGCTGAGTTCCACGCCGCAGACACTGAGCGAGCCTTCGGTGGGCGTAAGGACGCCGCCGATCATGGAGAGCAGCGTTGTCTTGCCGCTGCCCGAGGGTCCCATCAGCACGGTGACTTCAGCGGGAAACACGGAGAGCGAGATGCCGCGGACGGCCCAGGATTCGCCGCCTGCGTAGTGCTTGGAGACGGAGCGCACCGAGATTGTGGGGGTCATGTGCGGAACACCATCCCCGGCTCGACGCGCCGTAAGCGGAGAATTGAAAACAGGGACGCAAACGTACACAGCAATGCGGTGATCACCGAAACGCCGATGAGCAGTCCAGTGGGAATTTCAACCGTGGTTCCCGCCGCCGCTGCCGCCGCGGCGATGCCATAACTGCAGGCGATTCCGATGACCAGCCCGACGCCGCCGCAGATCAGGCCCTGGTCGAGGACGACGCGGGAGATTTCACCCATGCCCGCGCCGAGCGCTTTCATCACGCCAAACTCGGGGAGTTTTTCCATGGTCATGGCGTAAAGAATCTGCGAGACGATCACGCCGCCGACGAGCAAGCCCAGCACGGCCGCGGCCAGGAAGCCCAGGCCCACGCCCGTCTCGATCAGCCAATACTTTCGCGTGCGGTAACTGAAGCTCTCGCGCGTGTGAACTTCGACGCCGGGAATTCCCGAGGTGATGGCATTGCGGACGGTTTCGAGATCGGCGCCGGGACTGAGTTTGACCAGAAAATAAATCGACTGCTTGCCGCTGGGCGAACCGGAATCGGAAGTCAGGTATCCGTAGCGCTCGCCGCGGCGCAGAGACGTGAAAATATACGGCGTGGTGGTGAAGGAACTCATGCCCTGCGTCAGCCCGACGACTCTGGCGCGGCGTTCGAGGATTTCAACCGTGTCGCCGACGTGGATGTTGCCCAGCTTGGCGCAGTCGCCTTTATCGATGATTACGGCGTCCTGGTTGTGCAGCGCTTCCACACTGCCTTCGATCAGGTTCAAGGGCGGGGCGAGGGTGCCGTGTTCGTCGAGGGCAATGACCTGGCAGTTGGCGTTTCCGCCGCTGGGCAATTTCCAGACGCTGTAGGTGACATTGAATTCTTCGACATGATCGACGCCGGGAACAGCCGCGATGCGGTAGCGCTTGCGGTTGTCCACGGGCGTGGCGAAGTCGAAGGTTTTCACATCGACGGTGGAGACCCAGAGATCGGCGCGAGATTGATCGATCAGGAGCGAGGCGTTGCGGACGAGGCCCATGAGCATGCCGACTTCGACAGTGACCAGGACGACAGCGAAGACAACCCCGAGCACGGCGACGGCCGCGCGCCAGGGATCGCGCTTCAAATTCCGCCATCCAATACTCATCATGGTTGCAATCGCCCTGTCCGTCCGCTCGGTGATTTGGCGTATCCAAAGCGTAGCAGGAACAGGGGTTTTCTGCAGGTGAATTCCGGAATTGCTGTGTCAAATTGTGCTGCTAATTCAATTATCCGCTTAGTGCCTAGTGCCACCTTCAGTTGCGACGATCCGTGATGCAGTGCATTCAGCAAGACCATTAGGGACATCATCGGCTGCACGGCGAAGCCCAGTTCCGTGAGCACCAGCCATGCCCGCTGGAGGGCTCGGCCGGCCTGGAAATACGACGTGTGTGCTTCTGGAACAGAGATCGCGCAAACGCCGGAGGCGCTCTTGATCAGCTTCCGCGCGTGCAGGTTGAAGAGACGCGAAGCGCCGGTGGCTTTCAGCACCACGCTGGGAATATGACTCATCATGCGCATGGCGGCGCGGTCAGGCAGGGAGAGCTCCAGCGACGCCAGCGAAAGACCGGAGTCGACTTCTTCATTCACCGGACGATCGAAGCGGACGTTGGCGAGGAAGGCATTGCGCATTGAACTTTCGCCAAACAGAATGCCGTCGGCCGCGCCAATGATCGGCGCAAGCGTGTTGATGCGGCTGCGTTCGGTGCACCAATGCGTGCGGACGTCGTCGAGGAGCGGGGTCGATTCATTCAGCGTGGAGAGCACAAGCGGATCCACGGGCCTGGCGTCGTAAAGGCGGCGGTTGCTGACGCGATTGTATATGGCGTTCAGCGTCTGGCGGGTGACGGGGCTCAGCGGCGATTCCTGATCGAGCTGAATCGTGGCGACGTGGTTGCCGAAGCCTTCTTCCACGGAGGCGGCCCAGCCATCCGCGGCGGCCTGGATCAGGATGTTTTCCACCGCCGCGCCGCAGGCCATGCGCGACATGGTCTGCCCGCAGTTCATCGGCGATGAATCGCGCGTTTCGTCGATGAATACGGAAATGCGTCCAGCGGAGTCATCCGTTTCAAAACGCCAGGGCTGTGTGTTGTCGCCGGACGGCGCGCGCACGGCGGCGGCCAGGCATTTTTGCAGTGTCGGCGCGGCCACGTGCGGAATGCATTCCATGACGTTCATCGGGCCGCCCTCCGGGTGCGATGCAATTGGACGATGTTGGTGTTGCGGATGGCGCGGGCCTTCTTGCGGTCCAGCTCGCTGTAGCTGTTCAGCAGCGCGATTTTCTCGTCGAGCTGGGCGAGGTGCGCGCGCGTGCGTTCGTCGGCCGGCCAATCGGCAGGGGCATCGTTCAATCGCGCGCGAATTTCGCAGTACGTGCGCGCGAGCGCGATCAGTTCATCGACTTCTTTTTCAGACCGTTGGCGCGGCATGGGAGGCAGCCTCGAGATCCAGCTGGCGAATGTTTTTGCGCTCGAGCAATTCACGCTCGTGCATGGTGCGGAAAGCGGGAAAGCGGCGGAAGCTCATCCAGCGCAGGACCCGGCCGCGCAGGCTGGAGGTCAACGCGGGTCGCGGGCGGAGGCGGACGGTTTTGCCGCGATATGGATCGTAGTAGATGCCGCGCGGCGCGGCGGTGACCCGTCCTCGACCGCAGACCAGCTTGAGCACTTCCGTCGCAGCGGCGGCGGCGCAGAGAAAGCAGGCCGATGCGAGGGCGGGGCCCTTCTCGTTCTCCACGTCGACGCGCGCGGGATCGACATCGCTGACCAGGCCGGGCGCCAGTCCCAGCGCCATCGCGAGCAACTGTTCGGCGCGGGTCATCGCGTCGTTGATGCGGAAGTATTCGTCGAAGGACATCGCGTTGGGCATGAAGACCAGCACTGCCGCGCCAAAGCCGATCGGGCCGGCGTTGACGACCGGAATGCCGCGTTCGCGACAGGCGCGGTAGAGCATGCGCCGCGTTTCGATGCGGAAGAACTCCAGTCCATCGACGACGACGTCGACGCCATCCAAGAAAGCATCGATGTTCTGTGCGTTGATGCCGTCGCGGAAGAGTTCGACCTGCGCGTCGGGATTGATGGTCTTCAAGGATTCGCCGACGACTTCCGCCTTGGAGCGTCCGACGGTGTTCATCGACGCGCCGAGCTGGCGATTCATGTTGACGACGTCGAACGTATCCGGATCGGCGAGATGAAACGCCCCGATGCCCATGCGGGCCAGCGCCTGCAGATGCGCACCGCCGACGCCGCCTAGTCCCGGCAAGCCGACGCGGGTCTGGCGCAGGCGGGACTGTTCATCAACGTTGACCAACCCGAGGTTGCGGGCGAAGGCGTTGTCGTATTCGAAAACCGCGCTGCTGGGCATGATGAACGGCTCCGTTGAACTACATTGTGCGTTTCCTGGCGACTCCCGATCTAAAACGTGAGTTACGACTGTCTTCCACTATGCAAAACCAGCTGCGCCCGGTTTGACCAAAGAAATGTTTTAAATTCTCATCAACCGACGGACATGGGCTGCAGCCAGCGTTCCGGCAAGTCCTTCAGGTCCAGGCGCATCAACACGGCGGGCGCATTGCGCAGACCGTTGGTGCCCGCGCTGGTCGCGATGGTCTTCATGTTCAGCAGGCGCTGATAAATGCGTTCGTGCCGTGGGTTGAAGGTGAAGATCGAGGTGTCCACGTTGGCGGCGACGATTCCCTGGCAGGTCTGCTGAATCAGCGCCATGACCACTTTGCGTTCGGCCCGGAAGCAACTTGAAGTGGCGATACGCCAGGACGCGGCCAGGCGGCGGCCTTCGCTGCGCACGACGCGGGTCTCCGCATGGAAATCCTTGTCCACATGGAGACCATTGGGCCCGTCCAAGGTCCAGGAATTGGTGCCGACGATCTTGCCGTCCACGACCGCGACCAGGACCGTGGTCTCGGGGATACGGTCGAGATGCGGATAATGAATCAGCCGGCGCGACGGGTGTTCTTCGCAGTACCCGCGTTCGACGTAGGCGTCGTAGGTCAGTTGATAGACGCGATCGAGTTCGTGCTCGCCGAGAATCGGACGGATGATGACCTCGGGCTCGGCCACGTTTTCGGTTTCGGCGGTTCCGATCGCGCTGGGCTGAATGGCGCGCAAGGCCTGCGAAATCTTCGAGGACTTCGGTAACGTACGCACGTCTTCACTCTGCGACTGGAACATGGCGGCTCCTTAGTTTGGAAAACGCGGGACAATGAGGCTCCATCAAGCACACGCACGGTGTCTTTCCTGTTCTATTCCCTGTTGTTTTGTTTCCCGCGGCGGCGGGCGGTTAATCAGTTACGGACGGGCTCCCTGGGCGGCGGATCGCCGGGCACGTTTTCTTTTTCGGGCCCTTCCTTCATCGTTAGAATCAACGCCGGAACATCCTTGAGCGGAGCGGGCAGGTCCGCCGGGCTGATGGTTTTGACATCCATGCTCAGCAGGCCCCAATTGCGGATGCCCAGTGCGATCGAGGTTGCGGCTTCTGGGACAATCCGGATTTCCATCACATGACCGTCCAGCAACTGGACGATGTGGTGATCGACAATGTAGATGTCGCTGTGATGCGTGACTTGCAGACTGGACACGGTGGTTCCGCGCAAATTATAGAACGTGCGCCAGCGTACCGTGGGCAGAACCTGGTTGCCTCGCATCGGCATGGCGCTCAGCGCAAACACGCCTTCCAGCGGCAGAAAAGCTTCCGAGTGGATCAGAACCGGCTGCGCCGGAAGCGTGAAGGGCAGAGTCACGAAGACGGCGTTCGATTCGCCGGACGGCGTGGCGAGGTAGCCAGTCTTCTTTTCCTCGGAGTACTTCCACGTCCAACTTTGCTGCAACACGCGCAGATCGGCAGGTGCTTCCTTCTCGAACGACCAATGGAGATGCAGCGCGTCCGGGGCGGGAGCGAGAGTCGGCGCGGCGGAATTCGGGGTTGGCGTGAAATAGCCGCGGCTGGCAACGACGCCTACGGCGACGGCGGCCACCGCGCCGACAGCCAGGAACATGCCGATGCCGCCCTTCGCGGGGACCGGACGGCGCGGCAAGGCGCGCGCGGAGCGTCCCGCCGACGTGACGTGGCGGACAATCCGTTCACCCATGCCGGGCGGGCATTCGTGGCCGGTGGTCATGGCTTCAAAGAGATTCTCGGCGCTGAGCAGCGGCACCACCGCGGCGACACCGGCCTTCAACAGGCTGCCGCGGAGGGAATCGAGCGCGCGCTGGATCTTCTCGGAGACCGTGCGCCGGGGGATGCCCAGAAATTCCGCGGCCTTCTGATGCGACATGTTGGCGCCGTAGCAGCACGCCAGGATCCGGCCGTCCAGATCCGGCAACCGGTCGAGGTGACTGCGCAGCGTGACGATCAACTCCCGGTCTTCAATCCGGGATGTGGATTCGGACTCCAGACTGCTTCGTTCCATGGCCAGACGCTCCTCGCGCTTGGCGCGTTGTCGCTGAGCGGCCCCTAAGTTGACGCATTTATTCATCACGATACTCAGTATCCACGATTGTGGGTTTCCCCGGTCCGGCTGAAACGAACCTGCCGAGAGCCAGACCGCGAGCATGGCTTCTTGAACCGCATCTTCGGCTGCCGCCGGATTGCGCAGAATTCGAAAGGCGAGATTGAAGGCGCGTTTGTGGCAGCGCTCGCAGAGTTCCGCGAAGGCCGCGTGATCCCGCCGTTCGGCGATGGCTTTCAGCAACGAAATGTCGTCCATCGTTTCCATCGCGGTCGCACCAGCCAGGTTTGAAACTCGGACGGCCATTGTAGTCTCACCGGACGCCAGGCAGCCAACATTCTTTGCTGCTCTGAAAGGTTATTCCGAGACGATTGAAAGTTGGGCGGAAGATTCTTGAAAAATGTACGACGGACTTTTATCAGAGCGGAAGGAACATGTGCAAATAGGGAGTCTTGGGAAACAAAAATGCGCGCCTTTTGGCGCGCAATATCATTGCTGATAATGCTTTGTAAATTGTGCCCTCTCCGTATTAAACGGAAGTTCTGGTGTGCTACTTTTTAAAACTTCCGCCGCTCGTCTTGGTCAGACACGACACGTTTACGTCTGACGCATAGGTTTCTCCGCCCACTTCGAGATAGACGGTCAGCGTCGTCCGGGACTTGGTCGACGTGTGCGATGCGCTGAGACCAAACGCTTCTTTAAACGAGCCCGAGTGGAGCTTCGCGGTAAACGTCGTGCGGCCGCCTTTGGTCGAAACTGTGGCGATGCCGTTGGCCGACTTGCCATGCCCCTTCGCGTCCAGCACAAAGGACTGCGTGACGCCACCGAGATTCAAACTGATCGACTGGCCGTTCGTGGCAAGCAGTGACGATCCGGGAATCGTGCCGGAAACGGAAGCGGTGTCGCGTCCGCTCGCCACGAAGCTCACGCTGCCCTGAAGAGCAGTAACAGTGAGCGGCTTGGCGGCGTTAATGGTGATCGTAACCGTGGCCGTGGCCGAACCACCGGACGAAGCGCGGCAACCGACCATAAACGAGTATGTGCCCGCGGTCTTCGGAGTTCCCAAAAGCAGACCACCGGTGGAGAAGAGCATGCCGGGCGGAGGCAACGCGCCAAGCCCCAGTGGATCGATCGACGACCATTGATACGGCGCCGTACCTCCCGTCGCCGTAAATTGCAAGCGGTAGGCCGAGCCCACGGTGCCGCTGAGCAGCGGAGAGACGGTGGTGATCGTGACGGGTTGTACCGCCGGATTGACCGTCAACGTGGCCGTGGCGCTCGTGACGTTGCCCAAGGTATTTTTCACGACGACGTAATAGGTGGAACCACTATCCGTGACCGTGGTCGCCGGCGTGGTATTCGACGCACCCGTTGCGCCGGCGATGTTGACGCCGTTGCGGAACCATTGATAGGTGAGCGCTGTTCCCGTGGCAGCGACGCTGAAGGTCGCGGTCTGTCCGGCGATCACGGTGGCGTTCGACGGCTGCGTCTGAATCGAGGGCGCGACGGGCGCGGAGTTGATGGTGATCGTAACGGTGGCCGATGCGCTGCCGCTGGCGCTGTCGTTGCAGCCAATCATGAAACTGTAGGTGCCGGCGGTTTTCGGCGTACCCAGCAATAAGCCGCCGTTTGAGAACACCAATCCGGGGGGCGGCAGCGCGCCGAGTCCGAGCGGATCGATTGACGACCAGTGATACGGCGGCGTACCGCCGGAGGCCGTGAATTGCAACGAGTATGCGGTGCCCACGGTGCCGCTGGGCAGCGGCGATGCAGTGGTGATGACGACCGGCGTCGCGAGCGCCGTGACGGTGACCGAAGCCGAGGTTGTCGCGAAAAGTCCGCCGCCATCGGTGGCGGTGACGGTGACCGGGTAGACGCCCGGCGCGGCGTAGGCGTGCGAGGTCGTCGCGCCGGTTTGCGTCGCGGAGTCGCCGAACGTCCACCTGTAGGTCAGCGCATCGCCGTCTGGATCGGTCGCGGCGGCAGAGAACGTGACGGTCTGGCCGACCTTGGCCGGGTTGGGCGTGGCTGAAATCGCGGACGTGATCACCGGCGGGCGATTGCCGTAGATGTAGGCGTAGGCCGATCCGGTGTCGGGAATGCTGACCGGCAGCGGCGTCTTTGTGGAGAACGTTGTGCCGCCTTGCGTCACGGAAAATTCAGTGATCGTACCGGTCAAGCCATCGGTCAACGGGTCTTCGACTTTGACCCACCACGGCCGGGCTGCCGACGGCGGCCAGAACGCGCTGGCGCCGGTGAGATCGACCACGGTCGAGAAATTGGCGTGAACGGGATCGGCGAGGTCGGTGAAGTAATCGGGAGTGAAATCGTAGAACGTATGCGTCCAGGACGGAGCTGCGATGTCGCCGACGCCCACGCTGATGCGCGTTCCGGCGACGAGCGGATGATTGAGCGAAATGCGCGCTGAAAGGGTCGAGACGTACGTCGCGGGCAGATTTTTCAGGTAGTAAAATTTTCCCTGCGTGTTGGCGACCGGCATGCTCGCGTAGTTCAACGCGTCGTAAGCGATCCAGCCATAGCCGTGATCGGCCCATGTCGCTCCGAATGAATTTTGAACCTTCAGCGCGCCCACGTGGCCGGTGCCGTCGGTCCGCGTGTCGTCGTAGCCGACGATGGTGATCCAATGGTAAGTCTGGGTGCCGCTCTGGTAGACGGAGTAGTAAACATAATTCGTCGCGCTGCTCAGCGTCTCAAAACCGTTGAAGTAGACAAAGTACATGCCCAGCACCTTGCCCTGGTCCAACGCCGCGCGGATGTTGGTGAGATTGGGTTTGCGGGTGACGGAATCGTAGCCCACGATCGAACCGTAGGGCAGCCCGCCGATCAGGTCGTTCTGATAATTCAAACCGGCCTGGCATTGCGCGGCGGTGGGCCACGTGAGCTGATCGGTCGTGTACGGTTCATCGGCCAGCGTGCAAATGCCGCGGTTGGCCATGATCCAGCAATTGCGTTCACCTTCGTTGATGCCCAGCCCTTCCTGATACTGCACCTGATTGTGGAGGTAGTTCGGCGCGAACTGGTGATTGGGCGTCAGCACGCTCCAGCCCCGGTCGAGGCCCTCGTAGTATGTCTTGAGCGCGTAGCCGAACGTACAGCTGCCGCAGCTGGGAACCAGCGGCCATTTCTGGTCCATCGGCGGGGGCATGAGCGGGCTTAAGTCCTGGCTGGCTCCGAAAGCCGACGTAGCGAACGCCAGCATTGCCAAGCCGATCAGAATTTTGCGCATGAGTTCAGTTCTCCACGAGGACCCAAGTCCGGTTCAAAATTTTTCCGCGGTGGCTGTAGGAGGAAAGTCCGCCAGTATGGCGCGAGCACGCTGCTTTAATCCCTGCCATGCATCCTGATCGGCCAGTGGCGCAAGCAACACCCGCGCTTCATCGAGCTTGTTCTGCCGGAAGAGCGCTTCGCCCAGCTCCATCGCCACGGCGCCTTTCATGACCGGCTCCGTGACCGCCTGGTAGGCGGCGCGGCCGTGTTTTTCCGCGCCGGGGTACAGGTTCAACGCGAGCAGTTTGCGGCAGACCTCCAGTTCGCCGCGCACGTCCCCCGGCTCGAGGTTGCTGCCGCTGACGACGAGTGCTTCGGCGTCGTCGAGCTTTCCATTCTTGACGGCGATGGCCGCAAGGCGGTCGTAGAGCAGGCCGGCCTGTGCCGCGTCCTTCTTCGCCAGCGTCTGGTAGAGCTGCGTGGCTTCGTCGGTCTTTCCGGCGTCGATCAGGGCGCTGCCCCACTGATCCAACTGATACGCATCGAGCGTCGCGGACTTTGAGACGGCGCTGAAGGTCGCCGCGCGACCGGCCGGATCGTCTTCCTGCAGGCCAATCACCAACTGGAGCAGCACCGCATCTTTCGGGTTTGCGATAAGAAGTTGCTGATAGGCGGCGAGTTTTTCTTTTGCGCGCGATGTTGAGAGCAGCAGCGTGGAAAGCTTCGTCGCGGCGGTCTGGCGGAGAATCTCCATCTTCTCGCGAAGCACGACGGCTTCTAGAGTAGCGATGGCCTCATCGATTTTTCCGGCATCGGCGTAGCGCTGTCCAAGGACCAGGCGCGCGCGACTCGCGACAACCGGGTCGTCTGTCGACGCGGCGAGACGTTTCCAGGCGTTCAGGGATTCGGAGGCGTTGCCCTGGGCTTCCAGGAGAAACGCGATTCCCATCTGGCAGCGCGAGCGCTCCATTTTGTCGGACGACTTTTCCAGCGCCGTCTTGTACAGCGCCAGCGCCTCCGGATAGAGCTTGTAGCGGACTTTTAGTTCGGCCATGTCGAGGAAGTAGGCCGGGGGGAGGGTGGTCTCTTCGGGCTCGGCGGCGCAGACACTGAATTGGACGAAAAGATACGCGGCGAGAGTCAGCGTGGCGATTCCAAGGCAGGTGCGCATGGTCGATCTCCCGGACGGCGGAACGGTGCTTTCGCTGGGTTACCGCCGCCGGGGTGAAACATGTGCGCGGAATCTCGATAATTTTGGTAAAGATAAATTTTGCGCGGATTTAGCGCACATCCTGTCCTTCGGTGCCGGTAACAACGTGCCATGAGCAATGAGTCCATGAAGCCGGACGGCGAGCTGCTGGCCGCCTACCTCGCCGGTGATCCACAGGCGTTCGAAGAGATTGTGCGCCGCCACGGCGCGCTGGTGCTGGCCGTTTGCCGCCGCGTGCTGGGCCAGACGGGTGAAGCGGAAGAAGTGATGCAGTCGGTCTTTCTGATGCTCAGCCGCAAAGCCGCGGAACTTGTTTCGAAAAACGATCTGGCCGGCTGGATGCACCGCTCTGCGTGGTACGCGGCGACGGTGGTTTTGCGTGAACGGCGGCGGCGCGCGGCTCGGGAGAAGGAGGCAGGCAACGTGGTTTCGTCCAGACAAAGTCAGGTCGCCAGCGAATCGATCTGGGAAGCCATCAGCCCGAAGCTCGACGCTGCGCTGAGTTCCCTGCCTGAAAAACACCGGCTGGCGCTGGCGGCCTGTTACCTGGAAGGGCGCACGCAGGAGGAAGTCTCGACGGCGATGGGCGTGCCGCGAAATGTTTTGGCGGGATATTGCCGCCGTGGGCTGGAAGCGCTTCGCCGCAAGCTGGGCGTGCGCGACACGCAACTGACGGTCGCGGCATTCGGTCTGCTGCTGACCTCACATGCGACAACTACGGTGCCGGCGGGAGCCGCCGCGCTTTCGGCTGCAGTGGCGAGCGGATCGGCGTCGGCGAAGGTGGCGCTGCTGGCCAACGCTACCGCCAAGGCGATGTGGTGGGTGAAGGTCAAGACGGCCGTCGCCATGGTGGTGCTGGCTGGCGCGCTCAGCGGCGCCGTGGCGTTCGGCGTGCTGAAAATTCAGACGCCTGCACCTGCGAGTGGATCTTCAGTCTTCGCGGCCTCGCTCTATGTCGCGCCGATAGGTTCGCCGGCGTCGGTCGCGTTTCAGGCATTGCAAGCGCAGGGCTTGTCGATCTCCGTTCTGGGTAGCCAGAAATTTCCGTTGGTGCCTGGCGCGATGCGGTTTGCGCGGACGTCGGGCGCACAGTTGGTGGAGGGTGTGGCGCAAAAGTACGGCTGGAAAGTCCAGTGGTCGGCGGATGGAAAATCCGCGGTGCTCTTTCCGGGTGCGAGTGATGGTGAAATCGCGCAACTTCGCACGGATCTGGAATCTGCCGACGCCGCAAAGCGCCGCGATGCGGCGAAGCGTGCAGCCACACTGGAAGATGTGCGCACCGTTCCCCTAATCCTGAAGGCGGTTCATGACAAGGATGTGGAAGTAAAGCGCGCAGCCTTGGCGTCATTGCGTTCGTTGGTCTGGGATGCGGTCGCGGCATTGGACGGAGGCGTGTGGGGTGCGTTGGAAGAGGATGCCAACCTGGGCTTTCCTTTTCTCTCCTCCGAAATTGGACGTTGCCATGACGAGAAGACGCTGCCGCTACTGGAACGCGCGCTCCATTCGCCGGACGCAAAAGTCCGTACGACAGCGGTGAAAGCGCTGGGTCTATTCGGCGGCGAAAAAGCCAGAGCGCTGGTGAAGGACACGCTGCCCGACGTCGATCGTGCGGTCAGGAATCAGGCGTACCTGGCATTGGCGGCACTGAACGATGAGCGCGACGTGATTCTCTTTCAAAATAGATTGTCCGAACTCAAAGCGGATGCCACGGGAGAACGACAAAGTCTGGTGTGTGCCTTGGGCTACATGTACAACGCCGAGGCGCTGCGCCTGGTCGAGCAAGCTTGCGCGGATGCCAATCCAGACGTGCGTTATGCGGCGGCGGCTGCGGTCGGTCATGGTGGCGGTTGGCCGGCGTTGCCATTTCTTGAGAAACTCGCGGAATCTCCCGACTTTCGACTGCGCGAAGGCGTGGCCTACGGGTTGGGCAGCATCGGCGGCGAAAAATCGCTCGCGTTGCTCAAGCGGCTGAGCAGCGACGCACACCCGGCCGTGCGCGGCGACGCGATATACGCGCTGGGCGAAATCGGCAACGCAGAAGCCGAGGAGTTGCTGCTGCAGGCCCTGGATGATAAGAGCCCCGAGGTGAGAGGCCAGGCCATCGCTGCACTGGGGAGCGTGGGCGAGGCCAATGCCGCGAAGCGGATTGAGAAGGCGCTGAACGATGGCGATCCGGAGGTTCGGAAAATGGCGGCGAAGGTATTGAAGGAGCTGAAGGAATTGAAGTAGTCGCGCTGAAATTCTTGTTTTTAGTTCGCTGCCAAATGTGAGCGGTGTATAAATCCGCCTCCATTCGGGAGACGAAAAACCATGCCGCCGCAGATCGCTCTGACGCCCGGAAAAACCGCGTTCGCTGGAAACGATTACCTCGGATTGGCGGGCGATCCGCGCCTGGCGGATGCCATGTACGAGGGCGCGCGGCGGCACGGGGTGTCGTCGATGAGCTCCCGCTGGGCGCTGGGCTGGACGGAAATTCATGCACGCCTGGAGTCCGATCTGGCGGCGTACTTTGGCGCGGAGGACAGTTGTATTCTCGGCGCGACGTACTTGGGCGGCGCCGTGTACTACGAAGTTGCGCGGACGAAATCTGACACCGTTTATTGCGATGAGACGGTGCACTCCAATCAGTACATGGGCATGAAGTCGGCCGGATTCACGATCCGGCGTTTCAAGCACCTCGATGCCGCGGACTTGAAGCGTCAGCTTGCCGCGCATTCCGGACCGCCACCGATTGTCGCCACCGACGGTGTTTACGGCATCAGCGGCGAGGTCGCGCCGCTGCAGGAACTTTATGCCGTGGCCAAGGCGCATGGCGCGGAATTGTTCATCGACGATGCGCACGGCGTTTTCGCGCTGGGAAAATCCGGACGCGGCGCGGCGGAAGCGTGCGGGTTGCAGCCCAATGACGCGGTGATTCTGGGCAGCATGAGCAAGGCGCTGGGATGTAACGGTGGATTCCTGCTCGGCAGCCGCGAACGCGTGGAGCAGTACCGGCGTTCGTCGCACAATTCTGGCGCGTCGATGCCGCCGCCACCGATCTCGGCGGCGTGCGTTAAGGCGATGGAAATCGTGCGGACTGAGCCCGGTCTGCGCGAGAAAATGTGGAAACACGCTACGTTCATGCGGGAGACGGCGCGCACGGCGGGGTTGGGCGTAGTCTGTCCGGATTCGCCGATTGTCGCGCTGATGCTCAAAGATGAACACGAAGCCGCGGCACTGGCCGCGCATCTGGTAACCTTCGGCCTGGTCGCGCCTTACTTCAAATATCCGTCAGAGCCCCGGCACAATCTGCTGCGGTGTGCGGCGCGGGCCTGCTACACTGAAGAGCTGCTGGAACGCTTTAAACAGGCGTTGCTGACCCGCCCCCGGTCATAGGTATTTCGCCCGCCTGAAAAGATTTTTCAACTTTCTTCCGACCAACTCGCGATCGGTTCCGAGACACTGTTGAAAGACGAAGACAATGGACAGGAACCAGGCGGACATGAGCGGACTTGAGGACGCGGCACTGCTGGAGGCCATCGCGACGCGGCGCGACCGGGCGGCGTTCACGGAGTTGTGTGAACGCCACCGCGACCGCGCGTACAGCTTCGCCGTGCGCATTCTGCGAAAGTCTGAACTCGCTGAAGACGCCGTCCAGGACGCGATGCTCGCCATCTGGCTGACTGAGCCGTCCGCACTCCCCAAACAACGTGGCAATGCCGAGAATTGGATCATGGGAATCATCATCCACAAAAGCATCGATCTGCGCCGCAGCCTGAACCAGAGCGCCAAGCGGGAGGAGCGGGTGAGCGCGGAGCGCAACCAGCTGCAGTCTTCCGGTGCCGACTCCGCCGCCAACGCGGAGTTGATCGCGGCGGTGCGCCAGCATCTCGACACGCTTCCGGAGTTGGAATGCCAGCTCCTGACGTGCTGCTACGGTGCGAACATGACGCACCAGCACATCGCGGAAACGTTCAGCCTCTCGCGCTCGAGCGTGACGGAGAAAATTCAGAAGGCGCTGGAGCGTCTCCGTTCCAGTCTTACGCGTGCCGGACTAGCGGCGGCGATTCCGCTGGCCGGGGCGAGCATGGAAGCGCTGACGCAAGCCGCGCGTGGCGGCCACACCTGCCCGCCGGAATTGACGGCGAAGATTCTCAGCCGTCTCGACGGTCCCGGAATGCATGCGGCCCGCGAACTGTCAAAACGAACAGGTCGGCTGGCGCGCGCGGGCAAAACGGGGAGCTGGATGCCCGCGACGGCCGTCACCGTGGCACTCGCGGCGGCTGGAGTATTCGCATTAACTCGAACGCCTTCCGCGCCGCCTGCTCCGCTGGTCGCCCCGGCAGCCCTGCCAACGCCGGCAGCTCCGGCAGTTCCGGCAGTTCCGGCCGTCCCGGCGCCGACGGTGTTGAACTGGAATTTCGACACGGGACTTGGGGCGGAATTTGTCGACCGGGGGCATTGGGCGAGTGGCGAACTGCGCGCCAACTTCCCGCTGCCGACTTTCGTGACCAAGTCCGGCAAGGATGGGTCGGGCGCGCTGAAGTTTCCGGCCTCTGGCGCGAGTCTGTTTCTGAAGACTGGCATTCCCGTCACGCAGTTGCCGGTCAAATTTGAATTCGAGCTCTGGGTGCTCGATCCCAACACCATGAGCATCGGGATCTGGACCGGCCGCAATGCCGGCGGACCGACCCGTGACATTCTGAAACTTCAGAAGGACACCGTGCCGACGACGTGGAAGGGCGGCGTCTGGATTCATGTCCAACGGACCGTGCGCGAAGACCACGGCGTCGTCATCACCCGTTCGCTTTACGACGGCGTGCAGCGCGGCGATTACCTCGAAGAATCAAAGGCGCCCGCGTGGACCGATGCGAAGTCTGTCGAGTTCTATGAAATCTACGGCGCGAATTTTCTGATCGACAATTTGCGCATCACCTACGGCAACTGACGTTCACCTTTTTTGGAGACTGCCCCATGCATGCGACCGCCGAATACGCGACGTGGACCTCCCGCAATACAGGTTTTCTCGGCCAGGACGTGCAGCAGAAGATTCGCCGTGCGCGCGTGCTGGTCGCCGGCTGTGGCCTGGGCAGCGTGATCGCCGAGGTTCTGGCGCGGACGGGCTTCACCGAGATCACCGTCGCCGACGGGGACAGCGTCGACGTCCATAACCTCAACCGGCAGCTTTTTGATTTCAGCGACGTCGGCGGCAACAAGGCCGAACGGCTGGCGGCGCGGTTGTGCGCGATTCATCCGGACATTCATGCGCGAGCGTTGCCGTGCATGCTCGACGGCGGGAATATCCCCGCGCTGATGGAAGAGATTGACGTGATCGTCGACAGCATCGATTTTCTCGACGCGTCGGCCATCCTGGCGCTGCACAGCGAAGCGCGGCGGCGCGGGATTCCGATCATCTCGCCGGTGGCCGCGGGGTGGGGCAGCGCGGCGCTGGTGTTCGATCCGAACAAGGGCGGCGCGTCGCTGCACGATCTGGTCGGACTGAAAGACGGCGACGTGCCGGAAGGCATCACGTATTCGGCGCTCTTTTTGGAAGCGCTGGCGAAGTTGGGCGACGGGCTGCCGCCGTATGTCGCGGAAGTCGTGCACGCGCAGTTCGCGCAGATTCGGGATCGCAAGCCGTGTCCGATTTCACAGCTCGGCGCGGGGACGTTCTCGGCGGCGTCGCTGACGGCTTCGTTGCTCGTCCACCTTATAAGGGGGGAAGCGGTGCCGCTGGCGCCGGCGATGGTGGTCGTTGATCCGGTGAGCTGGAGCGTCGCCGAAACTTGTGGCCAACTGTCCTGAGGGTCAAAAGTCAACATGGGGACTATAGTCCCTATGATATAATTATATCCATTTTCGTACGCGTTTTTGCCCACGTGCACCTATCAGATTTACAGTTTTTGTATTTTCCATTTGTGGGCGGAAGGCACGCGGGGTCGGACTGGTGTGGTAGTAACGACAACTCAATTTCCCGGAAAGTGAGGCGCCATGCAGACCACCGGAATCTCCCAGCGGCTTCAATCGCTCGCCCTTCATGCTCAGACTGGCGATCGGCTTAGTCCGCGTGAGTGCCAAAATCCCGGCTTGGATGTGAGCATGGCAACGACGCCCGGTGAGCGTTACGCAGCCGGAATGCTGGTCGCGCGGATGTACCGCGAGGCGGGGTATCTCGATGAAAGCCACGGCGAGTCGCAGCCGTTCTTTACGGAGCATCACAGCTTCGATCAGGCGACTGTCTTCATCGCGCGCGAGGATCATGTGGTTCACGGCACCGTTTCCGTGGTGACTGATTCGGCGCGCGGACTGCCGATGGAAAGCCTCTACGCGAACGAATTGGAGGCGCTGCGCAGCCTCGGCCGCTCGCCGTGCGAAGTGTGTTCGCTGGCGGTGAGCCTGGAGCGTGAGAAGACGTCGTCGAAAGTGTTTCTGCAGATGTTCCGGCAGGCGACGCTGTTCCTGCTGCACTTCACTCAAGCGACCGACGCGATTGTGACGCTCAAGCCGTCGCACCAGCATTTCTACGAGCGGTGCCTGGGGTTCGTGCCGTTTGGCCAGCCGGTGCGCGACGCTCGATTCAAGGAAGCGGACACGGTGGCGATGCGCATCACGCGCGAGAAGGTGACGGAGCTTTACGCCTCGGCCGAGACGCTCAAACGGCGGCAGCGCCTGCTGCTGGATGTCTACACGCCGCCGCGGAGCGAGGAATTGCGGCGCCTGGGTGCGGGACTTTCGAGCAAGAACACGACGCCCGCCGAACGGCTGGCGCGGCAGCGTCGCTTGCTTGCGGTGGAACGCGTCGCGTCCTGAACTTTAAAGCGTCTTCTCGTAAAACAGACTGAGCGCATCTTCCGTGTACGGCCCAAACGCGCCGATGCGGTGGTAGCCACAGCGTTCGTAAAGCCGGAGCGATTCCGGCTGCGCGACGCCTGTTTCCAGGCGCAGTACGCGCAGACCTTGTTCCGCGGCGAGTTTTTCCAACCGCGAGAGCAACTGCACGCCGATGCGCTTCCCACGCTGCTCGGGTTTCACGAACATTCGTTTGATCTCGCCATACTCCCCGCAATTTCGCAGTGCGCCGCAGCCGACAGTCTGACCCTCGACGGTTGCCAACAGGAAGACGAATTCCGGTTTGAGCAATTCGCTAACGCTGAGCAGATGGTTGCTGGCTGCCGGGTAGAGCGCTTCGAGATAGGTGTCGAGCGCGGCGATCAAGGCGACGGCGTCCGGGCGGTCGGCACGAGCAATTTCGATCAAGGGTTCCATGCAGCAAATGTAGCAGGCCAGGCGGCGGGTTCCTGCCAAAAATCTCCCATAAAGATTTCTCAGGAAAGATATGGAGAGTGGAAGCCGACACTGGACGAGGTGACACGCAATGATTCGACATCGCTGCACTGTTTTGGGGATGACGTTGCTGTTGGCTGCCAGCGTGTGGGCGGAGAATGCGTCGTCGCCGCTGGCCGATCCGGTGCTCGATCCGCCGACGCTGCACTCGCTGGGCGCGTACTGGATCATTAAAGGCGATGACAATTCCAACGCCGCGGTGGGTATGGCGTACCGAAAAGCGGGAACTTCCGCGTGGACCAAGAGCATGCCGATGCTGCGCGTCGAAAAGGGCGCACACAACGGCATCCGCATGAAAGACAAGCATCACAGCAAGCTTGATGTGCCGGAAGGCGCGTGGCTATTCGCGGGAAGCGTGGTGTTGTTGACTCCGGATACTGATTACGAGCTGCAGCTCTCACTGACCGATCCGGATGGCGGCAGCGCGGAGCGCGTGCTGAAATGCAGAACCAACGCTGAGCCGGTGGCGCCCAAAGACATGCATACGCTTCACGTCGCTCCGGGAGCGGGCGGCGGAAGCGGGAGTGCATCAGATCCGTTCAAAGGCCTGGCTGCAGCCCAGGCGGCGGCAAAGCCGGGGGATTTGTTTCTCGTGCATGCCGGCGTCTACGGTGGTGTCTGGGAAATCACAAAGTCCGGCGAGCAGGGCAAACCGATCATCTGGCGCGGGGCGGGGGATGGCGAGTCCGTGATCGAAGGAACGGGCAAGGGGAATGTAATTACGGCCAATGACGCTCACGACGTCTGGTTTGAGAAATTGAGCGTGCGGAATTCCGAGTGGGGTCTGGTCGCCCACGACGGTCAGCGCCTGGTCATTCGCCGCTGTCACTTTTACAAAATCAACGAAGGCATCACGGCGTCGGGAAACCGGAAAGAACACTGCACCGGATTTTTCATCGCGGACAATCTGCTCGAAGGACAGTTCTATTCGTGGCTCGACTGCGGCCCGGTGGGCAATCACAACAAGGAGTGGGAGAAACTCTGGGAGACGGAATGGCGCGGCATTGAGCTGGCCGGTTGCGGTCACGACATCTGCTACAACCGCATCCACCATTTTAAGGATGCGCTCGACGTGAGTCCTTCAAGCATCACCTGCGCGATCGACTTTCATCACAACGATTGCAGTGAATCGAACGACGACGGCATCGAGATGGATTATTCCGAGCGGAATACGCGCTGCTTTTTCAACCGCTTCACCAACGTGTTCCAGGGGATTTCCGTGCAGCCGATTTTCGGCGGTCCGGTGTACGTGTTCCGCAATGTGGTCTACAACTGCGGGGAAGAGCCGTTCAAGTATCACAACTCGCCGTCCGGCGCGATTTTTTTCCACAACACCGTCGTCAAGAAAGATAACGCGTGGGCGGTGTGGACGCCGGAGCCTGTACGCAATTGCATGCAGCGGAACAACCTGTTCATCGGTACCAAGAGCACGTACGCGTTTGAATGTGATCCGAAGATGCTGGGCTGCGATTTCGATTACGACGGCTTCGGCGGCGGACCGTGGGAGAAGTTCCTGAAATACAACGGCGCGAAGTTCGACACGCTGGAGCAGCTCAAGAGCGCCCCGAACGCGCCGTGCTACAAACATGCGGTGGTGGTGGATCCGGCCACGGCGTTTGCTTCGGGGCTGCGTCCGCCGGAGGACCGCGGGGTCCAGTTCTCGAATACCAAGGTCGATGCGCGGTTGAAGCCTGAAAGTGCGGCGGTGGATGCGGGCGAGGTGCTGCCCGGCTTCAACGACGGTTTCAAAGGCAAGGCACCCGACCTGGGCGCGTATGAGTTGGGCGAGGAACTTCCGCAGTATGGGCCGCGTCCGGAGAAATGACACGCATCTGTAATATAAATTTATAGAAAGATTTTTGTATGTAGTGAAACTATTCTGGTGTACTCTTTCTCACAGGCCGAGGTCCAATCGGCCGCGCGAACCACATATGGAAGGAGACGCGCATGAGAAGGGTACTCGCATGCATACTGCTCGGTATGCTTCCATCACTTCTGGCGCTGCAGGTTTGCGCGGCGGAAGCGGACGAATTCAAAATCAAGCGGGAGCAGGTCTTTGAATTCGCGCAGAAGCCGGTGGTTTCACGTCTGAACGAAAAAGATGTGTCGATTGAATTCGAAACCGTGGGCTTCTGCGATGTGACCGTGGCGGTCGAAGACGCCGGCGGGAAGATTTTGCGACACTTCGTCAGCGGCGTGCTGGGGCCCAACGCGCCGGAACCGTTTCAAAAAAATTCGAAGAAACAGCGGATCGTCTGGGACGGCAAGGACGACCGGGGCGAGTACGTGAACGGAGAAGTGATTCGTGTCTCACTGGGATTGAAGCCGCAGTTTGAGCGGACGTTGTTCTGGAGCCCGAAGAAGCGCATCGCGCCGGGCATCCGGCCGATCTTCGCTGCCGGTCCGGAAGGGATGTACGCGTTCGAAGGCGGCGGCGTGGATCACCTGCGCCTGTTCGACCATCAGGGGAATTACGTTCGCACCGTGTATCCGTTTCCCGCGGACTATTCCTCTGCGGATGCCAAATCGAATTCGGCGACGAGCCTGCAATCGGCGCTGAGCAAAGTGGTCGGCTTGAAGTGGCTGGAACTTCCTCAGGACGGAAAGCTGTATCCGGAGTGGCAGGGGTTGATGTTCAGCACGCTGCTGACGTCCGGCGACGACGCGGGAACAGGCACGGGCCGGATCAATCCCACCAAGTACGGGGCGGCGGCTTCGGCCATGGCGCTGCTGCCGGCAGAGGCTGGAAAACCCAGCCACATCGCGCTGATCAAACGCTCACTGAATCGCGTGGCCTCCGACGGCACGACGGACGGCTTGTCGCTGCAGGGGCCGAAGACCACGGTTGAACCCGCGGCTGGAGTCAATCACAACGAAGGCATTCCGCAAAGCGCAGCGGTTTCACCGGACGGCAAGTGGATTTACCTGTCGGGCTTTCGGTACGGCTGGCCGTACGGGGATTCGCGACCGGCCGGATTTATTCCGGCGGTGCTGCGCATGTCGTACGAGGGAGACAAGGGCCCGGAATTGTGGGCGGGCAGTCTTCAGTACGACAAAGGCGGCGCGGGAGAGAATCAGTTCAGCAGTCCCATGAGCATCGCGTGCGATAGCCAGGGCCGCGTGTACGTCGCCGATTACGATAACGACCGAATCCAGGTGCTCTCGCCGGATGGAAAACTGGTGAAGAGCGTTCCCGCAGTGAAGCCGTTGCGGGTCTTCGTGCATCCCAAAACCGGGCACATCTATTTCGCATCGTGGTTTTACGTTACGCCGCGGATTCAGGGCAAACTGGCTGCCACGTTCACGCATCTGGGGCCGGTGGACGACCCGAAAACCGTGGCCACGTATCCGCTGACGCTCTCCGGCTACGCCGATCAGGCGTTCATGAACCGGACGTACGACACCCACGAAATCGCGATGGATTTCAACACCGAGCCTCCAACGATCTGGCTGGTTCCGGGCACCGGCGACAGCACGGAAAAGGTGATGCAGCAGCGGCGGGATTATTCCAAAGGGCAGTGGCAATTTGAGGGCTGGGCAAAGTCCTTCTATCAACTCCTGGTGGAGAAGAACGGAAAACTGGAAGAGAAAGTCAATTTCGCCAAAGATGTCGGCGAAGCCATCACGCGCATCACGCCGCCGCAATGCCCGGCACACGGACGACAACGACTCTATGTGAATCCGAAAGACGGAATGCTTTACGTGATGGAAGGCGACGGCGGCGTGGGAAAATCGACGCGGGAACTCTTGCGAATCGATCCCGCTACCGGCAAATGCACGCCGATGACGCTGCCGTTCTCGACGGAGGAAATTGCGTTCGATCTGGAAGGGCTGATCTACCTGCGGACCGACGTGGTGGTGGCTCGCTACGATCCGACGACCATGCGCGAGGTCCCCTGGGACTACGGCGATGAGATGACCAATCCTGGATTCGATGGCGACGCACACGCGACGCTGGCGGTGATTCCGCTGCCGGGCGCGGGCAAGCCGGGCCAGTTTCATCTGGGTGGGTTTGGCGTCTCGCCGCGGGGCAACATTGTGGTCTCGTGCTTCAACATCAAAGATACCCGTGCTCTGGATCCCAACGCGCCCCGGATCATATCGCAGGCGGGCAAGGCCTACGAACCATCGAATTTTCCGGGGCGGGTACGCTACGCGGAGGTGCATGTCTGGGACAAGCACGGCAAGCCGATCTACCAGGACGCGGTGCCGGGCTTAAGTTTGACCGACGGCATGAACCTGGACCGCGACGACAATATCTATGCTCTGGCTGCCGGCCGGCGCTTGATTGACGGCAAGGACACTCTGCCGGTGTGCTCCGAAACGTTGATGAAGTTCAAGCCGAAGGTGGGCAAGGTGATCAGTCACAGCAAGGAACTCCCGATACCGCTTTCGCCCGAAATGACACCGAAGCGTCCGGCCGATGTGGACATGGCGTTTGGCGAGAACACGTGGGTGGAAGGCGCGGAATGGATGTACGGCGGAGTGGGGCGGGACGGCTTCATTCCGCATTGGGCTCCGAATTGTTCATGCTGGAATTCGCGCGGCGCGCTGGATCTGTACGCCCGCTCGTTCGTGACGGAACTGGGGCGATCCACGGTGGCGGTGCTGGACACCAACGGCAGCCTGATCATGCGCATTGGCCGGTATGGAAATGTGGACTGCGGCACACCACTGATTGCCGAGGGTGGACCGGGAGCACCGCGAGCCATGGGCGGCGACGAAGTGGCGCTGGCCGCACCGTGCTACGTGGCCACGCATTCCGACCGGCGGCTGTTCATTGCCGACTACGCCAACTACCGCATCCTGAGCGTAAAACTCGGATACGCCACAGAGGAGAAAGTCGTGTTGAAAGACGCGCCAGTTCGGACTTCCGCGGTGACGGCGAAGCCTTAACTAAACCTCACGTTGGGACGGAGGGTACGCGCGGGGTGGAGCGGTTTCTTCTTGTATCCGCGCCCCCAGCGACGATGATCCTCGCAACCCCAACTGGAGGATTTTGAATGCGTTTGCGCTGTTTGATGGTGGTCGCGCTGTGTCTGGCCGGTCTACTCCCGGGATGGATTCGGGCGGCGGATGCGGAGAAGGCGGCGACGGAGCCGATTGTTGCTGAGGCCTCGTTTGCGTCCATTTCGGCGCTGGTCAGTCAGTTGAAAGAGTTGGGTGTGCCGGTGCCGCCGACGCTGTCGGCGGAAGGCATCGATGGCACGTTTCCGTTTTTGGGCGGCGTCGACGACAAGCGTCCGTGCAGCATCACGTTTTTGGCTCGGCCGGACATTCCGCAGTCCAATCGCGCCTTCTTCTCATTCCCGTCCAAGGATCCCGCCTCGTACCTGGCCAAATTGAAGGAGCAGGGCGCAAAAACGGCCGTGGAAGGCCAGGACGTCTTCCCGCTCGGACCGATCTTCATCAAGTTTACGAAGGATCGGGTGATCTTCGGCGGAACGGAAACGGCGTTGAAGTTTGCCGACGATGTGGCGCTGGCCAAGCAGTACGCCGATGGCAAGACGATTGCCGCGACGTGGGGCGACATCAAAGACATCCGCAAGAACCATCCTGAAATCATCAAAGCGTTTATCGACGACATGCGCAAGAAGGACGTGGACAAGCCCGCTGAAACAGACGGTGAGAAATTCGGGCGGGAGATGGTCTATAATTATTTCGAGAAGGTGCTGGATCGGCTGGAACTGAGCGTGTTGAAGAGCACCGCCGATTCGCTGGCCGTGCGTATGCTGATCGCTCCGCCGCCGCCGTGGAATGGCGCGGATGCGCCCGTGGCGATGCCGGTTCTGCCGGCGGATTGCGCGGGACGCGTGGACCTGGTGTGCACCGCGCCGAACCGCGATATATGGGACAGCGGAATAAAGTGGGTGATCGATTCGGGTGTTTCTCCGCCAAAGAGCTCCAAGGTACCCGAAGCGGACATCCGCGGATTCATTGCCGACTACCTGGCCGCGCATTTTTCCGGCGAAGCCAACTCGCTGGGCTGGACAGTGAAGGACGATGCCTGCGTGGCGTATGTTGTGCGGCAGAATTCGAAGGAAGAGGACATCGAAGCCATTCTGAAAAAACTCGCCGCAGACGCCACGAAGTTGAGTGCCGTTGACGGCGAAAAGGAACATCTGAAGGTCGAGACGTACACGACCGCGGCCGGAGCGAAGGTCGTTCGCGAGACGCTGTTCGATAAGGAAAAACCATTCGCGTACATCGATTTTCTCTCGAAGGGCAAGCGCGTTTACATGACCATCTCGGACAGCGACAAGAAGTTCGTCGAAACGATGCCGTTGGACCAGGACGTACCGAACCAGCAGTTGAAGAAGGGCGCGTATATTCAAATCGATGTCGCTAAAACGATCGACGCGGTGAACAAGAAGCAGAAGACGCCGCTGCCCTTGCCGCCAGCGCTGGCCGCGTCGCTGGCGAAGGCGACCACGCCGATCACGTTCAAAGCCGAGCCGGCGGCTGACGGACTGCGCTGCGAATTGGCGCTGCCGGTGGCGATCATCAAGGAAGTCACGGCGCTGCTGCCGACCGATGACGGCAAGTGATGAACAATGAGTGAGGCGTGAGGAACGAAAAGCCCCGCGAGTTCGCGGGGCTTTTCGTTTCAGGCTTGAGGCTTGAGCGGCTTCAGCCGGTTTTTTTCTTGGGGTGGAAGGCTTGAATGGCGTCTTGCATGCTCGCGGCGACGTTCATGTATTCGTCCATGCTCAACGCTCTGAAAATTTCGCGGACAGGCTTGGACAGATTCAGCAGCACGATCGAGCCGCCCTTTTCGATGACTCGGTTGCGCGCGGCGATGAACACGCCCAGTCCCGCCGACGATATATAGTTCACGCCCGACAGGTCCACGACGATGCGGTAGTGTCCGTCGGCGATGGATTGGTTGATGCGCTTCTGGAGGAGATCGTAGGTGTAGCCGTCGACCGGACCCTTGGCGGTGAGCACCACGATTCCCAGTTCTTCCAGAAGATCGAACCAAACGAGCAGGGGCGCGTCTGCCATGGGCAACTCCAATCTGTACCGTTCACAAGCGCACACGTTAGCGCTTGGGGTTCGTGCTGTCGCAAAAGCGAACAGTCTTCAGCGGGCGAAAAGTCATGAGCAAGGGGAGCGCCAGTCGGTGTGGCAGGCTGGAAAGTTGCATGTTGTTTTAAGTCAGCCATTAGTAAAGATCACGCACGGGTGACTAAACTTTTCAGATTAGCGGACGATGATTTTGTGTGCGGGCACTTCAATTGCACAAGATTAATGAGCACCAATCAAGGATGGCGCTTTTGGCAACGACGGCAGTTTCTGCCTGTCGAGCTCACATGAGCAGCATTTGTACTGGGCGGACTTGGGTTCATGACCGACGGTGTCTCTGACGAAATCTTTGCGCGCCACGTCGTCCAGGCGAAGCTCGCCACGTTTGAGCAAATCCGTGCCGCCCGGCATGCTCAGGCACTGGCGCAGCAGTCGGGTCACACGCTGCAGTTGCCGGACATTCTGGTCGCCGATGGCATCATTTCAAAAGAGCAGCGCGATCAAGCGCTGAAAACGCTCATCGGCCAGGGCTCGATCGCCAAACTGGGAAAATACAAGATTCTGAAGGAGTTGGGCCGCGGCGGGATGGGCAAGGTCTTTCTGGCGGAAGACACGCTGGCCGGACGCCAGGTTGCGCTGAAAGTATTGTCGAAGAAGCTCGCCGAGAACCGCGATTTCATCAGCCGGTTCCGGCGCGAAGCGAAAGCGACCGGCAAGCTCAACCACCAGAATATCGTCGCGGCGTTTGATGCGGGAGAAGATCAAGGCCGGCACTATTACGCGATGGAGTATTGCGCGGGCAAGCCGCTGTCGCAATTGCTCAAGTCGGTGAAATTTTTGCCGTGGCAGCGCGCGGTATCCATCGTCACACAAGTGGCCGAAGGGTTGAAACACGCACACGAAAACGGAGTGCTTCACCGCGACATCAAGCCGGACAACATTTTTCTAACAACCAATGACACTGCAAAGATTCTCGACCTGGGACTGTCCAAAGATGTGGAGGATCCCGGCTCGTCGTTTCATACCCAGAGCGGCAATGCCGTCGGCACGCCGCATTACATGTCGCCGGAGCAGGCGAAGGGCGAGAAGATCGATGGTCGCGCGGATATTTATGGACTCGGCGCGACGTTCTATCATCTGCTAGCCGGCGAGCCGCCGTTTGACGGACCGACGGCGGCGACCGTGATGCTCAAGCATCTCACCGACGACGTGCCCAATCCGCAGGACGTCCAGGCTGATATCCCCGACGGTGTCGTAGCCTTGTTATGGAAAATGATGGCGCGCAATCCCGCCGAGCGTTACAGCGATTGCGATGCGCTGCTGACGGATTTGCACCGGGTGATGTCCGGCCAGGATCCAATCTCGGTAGGCTCGTCGGATTCCATGGAACAGGTGGAGCGGGTGGAGCAGGTAGCGCGCGTGGTTGCGGAAAAGCCGGCCCGCGCGTCCGGTGCCGGAATAGGCATCGCGGCCTCCCGCACGAAGACGCCGCCCGCGCAGCATTCCGTGCGCCGGCTCGTAGCCGAACGCATGAACGCTCAAGCCAAATCGAGTCTGATCGGGATTCTCAGCGTCGCCGCATTGGTGCTGGTGGGCTGCGCGCTTGTGGCCAGCATGTTCTCGCAGGATAAGTTGACGAATACCAAGGTCGCGTTGACCACAACTTTCTCTTCGACCCAAACCGGGGTGGGTGCTTCGAAGGATCCGGGCAGCGTCGCGCTCCCGTCACTACCGTCGCCGTCGAATCCGGTGCTTCCTCCGCAGCCTCCGCCTTCAGTGAATCACTCCACACAAGGCGGCGATGGCACCAGCGACTTCGCCACGGAGTCGGTTCAACTGGAGCGCCGGGCTCAGATTGAATTTGACGGATTGGAGAAGAAGCTCGCCACGCTTGCCACCGTCGAGCAGAAAGTCGCAGCGATCGATATCTTCGAGAAGGAATTCTCCGAGACCATGGCCGGTTCGCGCGCGCGCATTTTGAAAGGAAAGCTGACGGCTCCGCCGGCTCCGCCCACTCCGCCCAACCCCATGGACTCAACGCCGCCCGTTCGTATCATCGCGACGTCCAAGGAACAGGGGGAGAGCCTCTCCGCGCTGTTAAACCACGGACGGACCTGCGCTGAAGCTCACGACTATGCTGGCGCGATTGCCGATCTCGACAAAGCCGTGCAATTGGATTCCAATCAGCACGCCATTTTTCACAATCGCGCGGCCATGAAATTTCAGCTCGGCGACAACTTCGGCGCGTTGGCCGATGTTGACCAGGCCATCGCGCTGGGTTCAAAAACCTGGCAGTCGTGGGGATTGCGCGCGATGATCTGCTTCGGGTTGAGCCGCGACGACGAGTACCACAAAGCAGTGGAGACCGCGGCGCAGATGAGCCAGTCAACCGTCGCTCAAATGGAGCAACGACTGCAACACGATGCTCAGCGTGCGCGAGCGATTCAGATGGGGAAACCGCTAGAAGGGAAAGCGCTCGATAGTGTTAACGATCTGTTAGCGCGCGCGCATTCGCGTTTGGAACTCGGACGTGTGGCGGAATGCGCTGAGGACCTGAAGGAAGTATTGAAGCGCGATCCGTCCATCGGGGTCAAAGGCGCGTATCAGCAACTGGCAGACATCGCCCGCCAATTGAAGAATTACCGGGAGATGATGAGTTACCTGAAGCAATGGGCCGATTCAAAACCTGAATCGGCACAGGCGATGAATTACTACGCGTGGGAGTTGCTGACGTGTGCCGACAACAGTCTGCGCGACCCGAAAGTGGCGTTGCAGTACTCCGAAAAGAGCGCGGAGCTGACAAAGCACGCGGACCCAATTATTCTCGACACGCTCGCGCTGGCTTATTTTTCTAACGGCAGGGCAGCGGTGGCACTCAGCACCGAAGAGAAAGCAATCACGCTGCTTCCCGCCAACGCCGCCCCACAGTCGCGCAAAGAATACGAAGACCGCGTCCGCCAGTTCCGTGACGCCCTGCCACGGTAATCAATCATTCGAAAAAGTGTCTAAGAGATGTACACGGCATTGTCATTGCCGGGTGCACGCGGTGTACAATGAACATCCTTGCGCATTGTGCAAATGGCCGAAGGCCGGCCACTAATTGAAGTGAAAACACACCAATTTACCTATGAACAATAGGCGTTCTGTGTCACTAATTTTCAACATTACGATTTAATTACAATGATGGCATTCACTTTGCCATTACCTCCATTGAGCTTCGAGATGGGTTCTTCATATTAAGCGCCTCGCCTTGGGTGGCTGAGCGCGCTAGTGGTGAACTGTCTCTTTGGAATTGAGCCCTCAACCTGGGACAGGAGGAAGAATGAAGTCACGACAGCAGCGCCGGAACAGCGGGTTTACATTGATCGAGTTGGTTGTGGTGGTCGCCGTCCTTGCAATCTTGGCGGGCTTGGTGCTGCCGAAGTTGGACACTTACATTTTGAAGGCCAACAAGGGCGTGTCGGCCAGCAACATCAGCGGCGTGTCTCGGTATATTCAGACGCACCGCGTGCTGAACAACATTTACCCGGACAAGATGGATTCGCTGCTGGATACCTCTGGCGCATTCTGGACCACGACCGGATCTTCCCCGACGGATCCGACGTTTAAGATCGGCCTGCACCCGGAATTGACGGGCGGCGATACGTCCGGGCTCCCGGCCAACACCCCGCAAAAATTGAAGCTGGACACGCTGCCGGCGGATGGCGCAACGAGTGCCTATGGCCGTTCCCTTAACCGCATGGGAATCACGACTGTTTTCGATGCTCTGGACCACGTCAACAATGCAATTCCCGGCAACAAGTTCGATCAGCCCCGCTCGCTGGATTTCACGAGCACTGTCAAAATCGCCACGTTGAACGTTACAGTCGATGCGTCGGGCACGTTGACGGGCGGCGACGGCGACGCCCAAGCCATCTTCACAAAGATTTACGGCAACGGTGGCAAGCAGCCGGTTGGCGCGAAACTGGTGGCCTTCGGGTTCGGCCCGAACAATTCGGCGATCGGATCGACTCTGCAGGACGTGCCCTTCTATCCGAACCTGGATCAGACGGCCTACTACAACCGCTTCGTGGTCTTTTTCGAAGCCTATCAGGATGGCAGCCGCGCGTCGTTCAAACTGGCGACGGGTGCTGACTGCGACCTGATGGCCGACGAAATCAACGAGTACTACACGACCAAGTAGGTTGTACTGCTCGAATTGTAGTACGGAAAAAACTAAGCGGACGGGCGTGAAATACGCTCGTCCGCTTTAGGCTTAACAAAAGGTTTCCTGTTAGCGGACGTTGCGGGATTGAGAATGAAGAACGAGTCAAGTATGCGCGACGTGAAAATGCTTCGGATCCGTCGTGGATTCACGCTGCTGGAAATGGTCGTGGTCGTTGCGATTTTGGCGGCGCTGGCGGGGCTGGTATTGCCGGCGCTGAATTCGACGCAAGCGAGTGCGCAAGCTGACCTGACGCAGGTGACGATGGCTAATCTGCGCTCCGGCTGGCTGCAACTGGCGCAGGATGTGAAATTCAGCAGCGGCTTTGACTATACCCAATGCAGGATGGCGGATTTGTTTGTCAAAGACGGCGGCATTCACGTCCCGTTCGCCGCCTGGGATCACAACTCGCATCTGGGCTGGAATGGTCCTTATGTTTCAGCGAACCAGCCGGTTGCCAACTTCACGCATCCCACGTCAACCCTGGTTTATCCCGATGTAGACGATAAGCGCTTCAATGGGGACGCCGAGACGTTCAGGACGCGGAATTTTTTCAAAAGCGATGGTTCGGATCTCTACGGCCATGTCGGCGATCCCGTCGCGGCGGACACGTGGGGCAATCCCGTCGTAGTGCAGATTCCGATCGCTGGCACGACATTCACCGACAAAAGCGGTGTCGCTCATGTTCTCAACAGTGTGGACTGCTGGAAATTTGCGCGCGTCGTTTCCGCCGGTGCAGATGGCAAAATCCAGACCGATCCCAATGATCCGCTTGCTGGTCGTACGTCCACTGGAGTCACGTCACGTGGAGACGACATCATTCTCTTTTTGAACAGGGCGGACATCTATGAATAAGCCGCGCGGCTTTACGCTCATCGAACTGCTGGTGGTGCTGGTGATCCTGGTGACGCTGACGGCTGTTGCGGCCACGTCGCTGGAAGGGGTGCAGGATCAGTCACGTTTCGATATGACGACGCGACAGATGAATGAAATTCACGACGCGATTACGGGCGCCAAGAACTTGAAACAGGTCGACGGTACGCCGATTATGAGCGGATTCGTGGCAGATGTCGGCGGCGTGCCCGCGACTCTGGATGATCTCATCAAACCGCCTGCCGATTCAAACGCTCTCTACGCATCAGCAAAAGTGTTTGCCGATAGCATCAGTTATTCGCCCGCGAACACATACTTTGTGGCAGTGCCGCGTGGATGGCGCTCGTACCTGCGGTTGGGACCGGGCCAGTCCACCCTGGCGGATGGTTGGGGTAACGCTTTTAGTTATACGGTCGGAGCAGATCCGGTCGTGCTGATGTCGCAAGGCCCGGACGTAAATGTGTCGACCGACGATCTGATCGTGAACATTCCAACATCGGAATTCCTTGTTTCATCGGTGTCTTTCCAGGTGAATGTGAAGCCATCGTCTACCAATGCGTATAAAGTTGTTGCTGTGGTTTACGGACCGGACGCGGATCAATCGAATCCCGCGGTGAGAATCTGGTGGCAGTCGAACGACGTTGCAGTTCCAAATTCAGGCGTGGATAATTCGTCGGGCTTTATCATTGATGGCACTACACAAACGTCTCCTCCCACAATTCCGACGGCGCAGTACCTCTACAACATTGCCGCAGCCTCGACGGCGCCAATTCCACCGCTTTCACAATCGCAATACAAGAATATGACGGCCGGTACGCGTGTGCTCTGGGTTCGTGTCGAGCGTGGCGGAGCTATTGTCGGGTCCTGCACTCCAATTTCATTTCAGGCCACCGCCGGTGCGGTGCCATTGGGTACGATTTCGATCGCGGTGCCCTGAACAGGACTCCCATGGCCACCTCCCACACCCTCATCCTGATCAAAACCGACCGCTTCGCGCGCGCCGACTTCAACGTGTCCGCGCCGAAGACGCTGGTCGCGTTTGCGGAAGCGCCTCGACGTCCGGGGATGGGGCTGGGGGAGTTGACCGAAGCGGCCCTGGACCTGGGAACCGGGTGCGGCGGAAAAGTGTTCGTGCTCTGCGAAGACCTCTGGACCAGCGTGCTCTCGCTGCCCGCCTCGGCCATCGCGGGGTTGGATGCCGACGCGCTCGCGAGAGCCATCGCCTTCGAAGCCGAACCGCTCGCGGGCATCCCCGCGTTGGACGCCGTCGCCGGCTTCGCTCCGTTGGGCAAAACCAATGCGGGGCAGAATTTCTGGACCACGGTTATCCCCGCGTACGAACGCGACCGCATTCAGGCCGTGATTAAAAAGGCGGGTGGAAAACTGGGCGGTATTCTCCATCCGGGCGGAGTTCCGGTTCCGCTGATGGCCGACGCCAAAGTCTATCGGCGGTCGGAAATCTGGTCGCAGGTGTCGATCAGCGCCGACAGCACCGGAAAATCGCCGCGCGTCCAGATTTTCGGCGCGGGAGCCGGCGGCGCGAACCGGGCGACGAATTCGACGTCAAGCTGGCGCTTGTCGGCGGTCAGCGACATCACCGAAACACTCCTGGGCCGCCCGGCCGGCGCGAATAAGGACGCGACGCAAGGCACCATTTTTTCGCTGGAGACTGAAAAGGATCTTCAGCGTTTCCTTGCAGCGTGGGCGCAGGCGTTGGTCAAGCCACAGGACGCCGGCGTGCCTTTGGTTTCGGCGAAAGTCTTTCCGGTGTCCACCGCGACGCTGGCCGCAGCTGGGATTTTGTTGGAACTGGTGGTCATCGCCGGGTGCTATTTTCACTACGTTACGAACACTGGAAAAATCGCCGACGCACGCAAGATCGCGGTCGAAGCAAAGGCTTCCGTCGATCAGGTGACGACACTCAACAAGAAGGCCGACGAACTGAAAGCCGAGACGGTGAAACTCATCGCCGAACGGAAGAGAAAAGACGACGCCAACACGGCGCTTAGCCAGGACATGGATCTGCAGCGGATGCGATTGGCTACGCTGCTGACGGAACTGTCTGCGGCCCGGCCTGATGACGTCGTGATCGAGTCCATTAAATCCGAAGGGGGAGGCCGGGTGCTGGTGGGCGGACTTTCGCTCGACGCCGCTCAGGCCGACGAACTGGCGTCGCGGCTGTCGGAGCGTGTGAAATCGCTGCACCTGGAAGTGGTGCCCGTGATCAAGCAGAAGGCACAGCCGGTGGAAGGCAGCCCGTGGAATTTCGTGCTGATGGTTCAGCATTCGGAAAAGCAACTGAACACAGCAACACAGCCAGCGAAACATCTGGCGGCAACCCCGGTCGGGGGGAGCAACGAATGAACACATCCGAACGCGATGCGTGGCTGAAAGCTTTGCTGCCAGGAATTCTAACCGGCGTGATCTACGTATTCTGGTTCGCGCGACCTGGTTTCCAGCAGCTTTCCGCGGCGAGCGAAGAGGCGGCGCGCAGTCGCGAAAGCATTCCAGCGGCGTCAGTAATGTACGCTCGCAAGCGGGAAGTCGAGGAGTTGACGCGAGAGCGCGACAACGCCGCGAAACCCAAAGCTCCCACGGCCGTTTTCGAACCCAAGCCGTCGCACGATCGCCCACTGGCGATTCAGAAGATCACGGAAATTCTGAGCAAGCGTGGAATGACGCTGTCGAGCAGCAAAGCCGCGGACGCCAATGGTAAGGGGCAGAGCTTGCCCGCGGACGCCACTGAATTGTCCAACAGGCTGATCAAGGAATACGGCATCGCGCAGCCCAAGCTGTGGGTGCTGGAAGTGAGCGGAACCTACACCAGCATGACCGGAGCGCTGAAAGATCTTTCGACCGTCGACCAGATGATCGTACCCGTGGCGCTGGACATGGAACCCAGCGAGGGCGACGAATCCCTTCTGATCTGGTCCCTGACGGTGTGGATGTAATTGGAAATGCGACGATGAGTGAGTCGGCAGCACAGAGCAAGCAGGACTTTTCGCAGCGCATTCGCGCGCTGCTGCTGGCCTGCGTGCGTCGCGGCGCTTCGGATTTGCATCTCACGCCGGGATTGCCGCCGTACCTGCGAATTGAAGGCGAGTTGACCGCGCTGCCGGAAGCCACGTTGACGGCATCCGAGACGCGGCAGCTGGGTGAAGCCGTCATCGCCATGCAGGGGCCGACGGCCCGGCCGCTGGACGAGGCGATTGTGGCGAAGGGTGCCATCGACGGCGCCGTCAGTGCATCTGACGGCACACGCTTCCGCTTCAACATTTTTCTCCGGCAGAATCAGGTCGCGCTGGTGCTGCGCCGACTGGAGGACGAATTTAAACCGCTGTCGGAACTTGGGCTTCCCGAGAGCCTCTACCGACTGTGCGAATTGCGCGACGGATTGGTGATCATCAGCGGCGCGACAGGCTCGGGAAAGAGCACAACGATTGCGACGTTGATCGACCGCATCAACGCTTCGCGCGCCAGCCACATCATCACCATTGAAGATCCGGTGGAATACATTCACAAACCGATCAAGAGCGTCATCAACCAGCGCCAGATCGGCATTGACGCACCGAGTTTCAACGACGCGCTGGTCTCTGCGCTACGTCAGGATCCGGACGTCGTGCTCGTCGGCGAAATCCGCGATCTGGACACCATCCGCACTGCGATTTCCGCGGCCGAGACCGGGCATCTCGTGTTCGCCTCGCTGCATGCTGGCGATTGCGCCGGCTCGATTGAGCGCCTGGTCTCTGTGTTTCCCGCCAACGAACAGGACGGAATCCGACGGCAGTTGGCGCTGACGCTGCGCGCGATTGTCTCACAGCATTTGCTGCCGTCGTCACTGGCCGAGCAAGAGAACTCCGAGAAGTCCGATGGCGTTCCCGCAGTGGAAGGCGCCGTGCTGGTCAGCAGCAGCGCGGCTCGACCGCGCCGGGTGGTGGCGAGTGAAGTGCTATTTGTAACGCCGGCCATCGCCAACCTGATCGCGTCAGCCAAAAGCTCGCAGGTCTATTCGTCGATGGAGACTGGGCAGTCGGCGGGCATGCAGACGCTGGAAGCGGATCTGGCGAAGCTGTGGGTGCGCGGCGCGATCAGCGAGGCAGTGGCGGTGGCGACGGCGCGCAATCCTGGCCAACTTCGCGATCGCGTGGCGCTGCTGCGCAGTCGGCTGAATCAACCCACGGCATACGGGGGGGCGCGATGAGCGACCTGGATACCGAACCCGAATTGCTAAACATGGACGACGTAACGATCGATCCGGTCTGGGCGCTGCGCGTTCCTGCCAGTCTCGCGCTGCGCCGCCAAGTGCTGCCGTTCGCGTCGATCGACGGCAGTGTCTGCGTGGCGGTGGCGGAAACCGGAGATGTCGCGGCGCTGGAAGCTGTCGAACGGTTTACGGGTCAGAATATCACCGTGACGGTCGCGGAGCGCGATTCGCTTCAGCGTGCTCTGCGCCGGATTTACGGTGACGGCATGCGGCAATCGTCGCGTACGTTCCAGTTGCCGGGAGAGGCCCTGCCCGCCGCCGACGATGCAGTGACGTTGTCCAACGATCTGATCCGCGCTGCGGTGGTCTCGAAGGCTTCGGATATTCACATCCAACCGTCACGCGAATGTTTGCGCGTTTGCTTCCGTGTCGACGGCAAACTGGAAGAATACCAGAAGCTGCCGCTGAGCGCCGAGGCCGGCCTGGTCAGCCGTCTGAAGGTGATGTCCGGGATGGACATCGCCGAAAAGCGAGCGCCGCAGGACGGCGGTTTTTCGCATTCCTCCGGTTTCACTGCGGACGCGCGACGACTGGACATTCGCGCCGCGACGCTGCCGACCAAATATGGCGAACGGATGACGCTGCGTCTGCTGGGGCTTAACAATGAATCGCTGACGCTCAGCAACCTGGGCATGTGCGACGACGATCTCAAGGTGGTCGAACGGATTTTAAGTCAGCCGCACGGTCTGATGTTGCTGACCGGACCGACCGGCAGCGGCAAAACTTCCACACTCTACGCCGCGCTCCAGAAGCTGATCGCTTCGGAAGAGTTGAACATCATCACCGTCGAAGATCCGATCGAATACGACATCCCCGGCGTGGCGCAGGTCGAAGTCGACTCAGCCGACAAAGTCAGCTTCGCCAAAGCGCTGCGTTCGGTGCTGCGTCACGATCCGGATGTGGTCATGATCGGCGAAATCCGCGACATCGAAACACTCGATATTGCCATCAAGGCGTCCCTCACGGGACATCTGGTGCTTTCCACGCTGCACACCAATAGCGCCGTGAGCGCCGTGACGCGTTTGGCCGACATGGGCCTGCCGAGGTACCTGATTGGCGCGACGTTGCGGTTGTGTGTGGCCCAGCGTCTCGTCCGTAAGCTCTGCCGCCACTGCCGCAAAGGCCGGGAAATGACACCTTCAGAAGCCAACGCGCTGAAACGTCCCGACGCTGCCGGCCGCCTGGTGTACGAGCCCGTCGGCTGCGTGTATTGCGCGGGCCGGGGATACGCCGGCCGGCTGGGCGTGTTCGAATTGGTCGCGCCGGATGCTGCGTTGTCCGAACGCATCAATACCGGTGTTTCGGAAGAACAGATCATCGCGGAATTGAAAAGCCGCGGCGCGAAATTCCTTCTCGATGACGGGATGGATAAAATTTTCACCGGACAAACGACCGTGCGTGACGTGATGAATTCAGTCGAGACGTACTAAGCAAGTACTTGAACGAAGAAAGGGTCAACACAACTCACCATGCCGTCCTTCCTGTTTTCTGCACGCGATGGCAGCGGCCGCCCTCAGAGCGGCACGCTGACCGCCGGTTCGCCCGGCGACGTGACTGCGCAACTGCGCAGCCGCGGCTGGATCGTGCTGGACGTGCAATCGGCGTCGGCGAAATCGGGGCTCGATCTGTTCGCGCGTCTGAATCCGGCGATGTGGCTTCCCGCGACGAGCTTCGACGTGGAAGTCGGGCTGCAGCAGATCGCCACGATGCTGCGCAGCGGGTTGACGCTGATGTCGGCGATCAAAACCGCCTCGGAACAAGTCCGCCGGCCGGCGATGGGCGAAATCTGGCGGGAAGTGTACGCGCGCATCGAAGCGGGTTCCTCTTTTACCGAAGCATTGCGCGCGCATCCCCGGCACTTTCCGGAATACGTCGTGCAACTTGTGAAAGTGGGCGAAGCGTCCGGACAACTCGAAGTCGTCCTCAACCGCGCCGCCGAACATTTGGAGCGCGGACGCGAAATGCGCGTCAAACTCTTCAACGCGCTGATGTATCCGGCGATCGTACTGATCATGGCCGTCGGAGTGGCCATTTTCATGCTTGTGGGCATCATCCCCAAGCTGCAGAAATTTCTCTCCGCACGCGGCCGCAGATTGCCGGCGATGACGCAGATGCTGCTCGACTTTTCGACATGGTTTCAGCTCAACGGCACGTATGTCCTGATCGGATTTGTTGGCGTGGTCGTGGGCTTGGTGCTGATGTACAAGGCGCCTTCCGGCCGGATGATCATTGACCGGTTTCTGCTGCGCGTGCCGCTGATCGGCAAACTGTTTCGGCTGTCGGCTACGGCGATGTTCGCGCGCAGCCTGAGCCTGCTGCTCGAAAGCGGCGTCACGCTGCTCGAGGGACTGCAAACCGTCGAGAATCTGATCTCGAATCGCGCACTCTCCAGTCAAATCGGCATGGTCCGGCACGTCGTTCTCCAAGGCGGCACGCTGGCGGCGCCGCTGATCGCCAAGTCGTCCTTCATGCCAATGCTGGGGCGTATGGCTGCGATCGGCGAAGAGACCGGCACGCTCGACCCGGTGCTCAAGGAAGTCGCGAACTTTCACGAGAAGCAGTTCGACGCGCTGGTCCGGCGCTTGAGCGTCTTGATCGAGCCGGCGGTCATCGTGGTGGTCGGAGGAGTGGTGGGCTTTGTATACATTGCGTTTTTCCTGGCGTTGTTCTCTCTGGCGGGTTGAGAAAGGCGTGGCGTAAATGTCCTTTAAACGCAGTGTCGTGAAGTTCATGTCGCTCATGGTTTTTCTGGCCGGCTCGTGGCCGTACGCGGGGCGGGCGGAAGAACCTGGTCCGGTGGTGCCTAAACCCATCGAACATACCGACGACAGCCGGCCGCTCCGCGATCCCACTGCTGCCAGTGAGAGGTTGAAGCAGGCATTGCGCGGTCCGGAGAAGGCCGCACCGGCGCCGAAACCTCCTGCGACGTTGCCGCAAATGACCTTAAAGGGAATCGTACAAGCCAAAGGCAAAAGTGCTTCTGCCATGATCGAGCTCAAAGGTGCGCTGATTTCCGTTTCTGAAGGTTCGCAGTTCACTGTGCAGCTGAGCGATGGACAATCCGTCATCCTGACCGTGCAGAAAATCAACAGTGATGCCGTGGAACTGGAAGCTGCCGATCGCAAGAATCCAATTTTAGTCCGCTGAAATTTCATTCGTGACGTTGTGGTGAATGGGGGGAGTTATGGTGAGTCGAAAATCGAAAATGAGACGCAGCCTCTGCTGGGCAGGATCATTAGTCTGCCTGCTGGCCTGTTCTTCCGCGCGTGCGGCTGCTGAAACGGCGCCGGTGGCGATGATTGAAAATGTAGATTTTCGCGCGCTGCCGCTGATCGACGCGACACGGATGCTTTCGCAGCAGACGGGTCTGAATATTGTTTCGTCGACTGACGCCGGGAAAATCCCAGTCTCGCTTTTCCTGCACAACGTCACGGCAAAGTCGGCGATCGAAGAGCTGTGCAAAGCCCATAACCTCTGGTTCCGGCAGGATGAAAAATCAGGCATCGTGCGCATCGTCACCATGCCGGAGTTCGAACGCGATCTGGTCAGCTTCCGCGAAGAGAAGACGGAAGTGTTCACGCTGCTGTATCCCAACGCCGTCTCGATTGCGCTGGCGATTCGCGATCTCTACGGCGATCGCGTGCAATTGTCGTTCAACCGCGAAGCCACAACCGATGAAGCTAACGATCTCAATGCACGCTTCGACCGCTTCGATATTGTCGATCAACGCAGTCAGGGTTTGGGTCTGTTCTCGTCCAACAGCACCGGCTCCGGCGGAAGCAACACGTCAGTCAGCGGGCCGGGGAACAACCGATTTTCGTCGAGTACGGCATCCTCCGACAACGCGTTGAACGGCCCGCAAATGCGACTGAATTCCAACCGGCGCGATGCGGAGAACACCTTCCGTTCGCTGACGCCGGAACAGGCTGATCTTGTCCAGAAGCTGATCGAAAAGGGAAATGGCGATGCCGACGCGGCGCTGCAGAAGTTCCGCCGTCAGACGGCGAGCATCTTTGTCTCGATCAGCCGCAAGAACAACATCGTGCTACTGCGCACCAGCGATCAGAAGAGTCTCGACGAAATCAGCACACTCGTTCACCGCCTGGATGTGCCGACGCCGCTGGTGCTGCTGGAAGTCAAAGTGCTCTCCGTCGATCTCGAGGACGGCTTGAACTCGATGTTCGATTTCCAGTTTTCCGACGGCGTCACCACGGCGGGCGGGTTTTCCAGCGGCAGCATTCAACCGCCGCTGGCCGATGTCCTCAGCGGCGCGGCGCGCAGGGCTGCTCCGCTGGATGTGGGCGGTACGGCGGTACGCAACGGCGATCTGACGTTTCAGTTCGTGAACAAGAATTTCCGCGCGCGTCTGCAGATGCTGCAGACTAAGAATAAAGTTACGACACTGGCGACGCCCCTGCTGATGACGGCGAATAACGAAGTCTCGCGCCTGTTCATCGGCGAAGAGCGGCCAATCGTGCGCAACATTTCCAGCAACACCGTGCAGAACAACAACACGTCGACGACCACTCCGAACACGACCATCGAATTCCGTCCGGTCGGCACCACGCTGCTGCTCACACCCAATATCAATTCCGACCGCACCGTAACGCTGCGGCTGTTGCAGGAAAATTCGAGCATCAACTCCAACGGAGCGACGATTCCCGTCGTCACCGGCAACGGTTCGGTGCAGAACCAACCCGTGGACGTCGTCGCCTCGCGCACGGTCAGCGGGACGATCATCGCGAAGGACGATCTGGAAATCGCCGTCGGTGGCTTGATCGAAGAAAACGTGACCGATCAGCGCGCCGAAGTGCCGGTCCTTGGGCGCATTCCCGTGCTGGGCATTCCGTTCCGCCGGCAGAATTCCGGCCGCACACGCCACGAACTGATCGTCGTGGTCCGGCCGCATATCCTCAGCACGCCGTCGGAATCCGAATGCATCAGCAAGGACCTGATGAACCAGCTCTCGCTTCATCCCAACGCCCCGGATGTGCGCGGCACCATGAATTCGTTCAATAAGGCCGAGGTACTGGAGCCCGATCCGCCGAAGAATCTCAAGCAGGACATCTTCCGATTGGATCATGTCAAATCGGGGCCTTGAGCTCGATCAGGAGTCTGCGCCGAGCTCGTTCTTCTTGCGCGCATCTTTGCGGAACTGCAGGGGAGAAGCCTCCGGAACGACCTTGCGGAATGCTTGGTAAAACGGTGCGAGCGACTGAAAGCCCGAATCGAAGGCGATGTCGAGCATCGACTTCTCCGACGAGATCAGCAGCCACTGCGCATGCGAAATGCGCAGCCGCATCAGGTATTCGCCGACGGTCATATTCAGCGTCTGCTTGAACTGCCGCATCAGATACTTCGGATGCCAGCCCGCCGCCGCCCCCGCGTCTTCGGCCTGGATGTCTTCGAGATAATGCGCGTGCAGGAATGCCAGCGCGCTCTCGATTCCCGGTTCCGGGCGCTTGGCTGCACCGTGGAGCGTCGGCGCAGCGCTATCGTGAGCGAGGCGCCGTATGCGCGCTTCAATTTCAAGCAGCAGCGTGCGCCGCAATTCCGGATCCTTGCGCTGGTAATCGGCGGGCCAATGGCTGAGCAGCAGCGTGTCGCTGGCGGCTGTGTCCGGTGATTCGCGCGCGGTCACGAACTCGCCGCGTAGCATGCGGTCATCGAGCTTCTTTGGCAGATTCCAACTTAAGACCAGCGTCAGCGGCAGCGTGGCCCAGAATCCCAGGGCGTCGGTGGAGGTCTCGATCGACTGGTGCGGAATGCTGCCCCAGAATAACGCCATGCTGCCGGGCATGACCGTGACGATGGAGCCGCCAAAGGCGTACTTCAAATGTCCGCGGGTGAGGAAGTTCAGTTCGAAATCGGCATGGCTGTGCGCACGCGCCATCTGCATCGAGTGCGTCGCGGTGAACGACCAGATGCGAAAGCCGAGGGCTGAAACGCGTTCGATGCCGGTGCCGAGTTTCTTTTTCATCTTAAAGGTTACTTTTCAAGAAAATATGGACGCCAGTCAAGAAGATAATCTCCATTCAGGAGGTATTTTGAGTATCGAACAGTGACCTGGGAACCTTCAAAGGAGTCAATCGAGCGATGAGCGACAAAGCAAGAGACGTCACGCAACCCAGTGCCTTGGACGATTATCTGTTCGACTTGAACGGCTTCCTGCACATCAAAGGCGCAGTTTCGCGCACGCACATCAAAGAGATGAACGCGATCATCGACCAGGTCCCGCCGCTCGAACCCAACGGTTGGCACGGCTATATTCACAGCGAGAACGTGGAGAAGTCCCGCGGCGTGGCATTGCAACAGATCTACGAAGCCGGCGAACCCTTCGAGCGCCTGATCGATCACCCGCACTACATCAATCACATCAAACATTACGTCGGCGGCAAGGATTCGTTCGACTATCTCCATGGCCCGTTGTTTATCGATGAAAACTTCGCGAGTCTGCGCGGACCGCATCAGGGCATTGGCATGCATTCCGGCGGGCGCGAATGCGTCAAACGCTGCCAGTACCAATACAAGCACGGCGAATTCATGTGCGGCCAGGTGAACATGCTATTGGCGCTGACCGACATCGGCCCCGGCGACGGCGCGACGATGGTGATCCCCGGCAGCCACAAATCGAACATGCGCCATCCGGAGACCGAAGCGCATTTCATCCGCGAAGGCGGCTCTATGGAAGGCGTAACCGGCGCGATTGAAGTTTACATGAACGCCGGCGACGTCATTCTGTTCGTGGACGGCATCTGTCACGGTTCCGCGACGCGCAAAAATCCCGGTGAGCGCCGCATCGTCGTCTACCGCTACGGACCGTCCTGGGGCAACTTCCGCTTCGGTTACGTTCCTTCACCCGGCTTGATGTCCCGCCTGACGCCGGAACGCCGCCAGATCGTCTACCCGTGGAAACACAAGACCCCGCCCGGATCGGGCGTGATGGCAGGCGTTGGCGCACAGGAAACGGCGCACGCTTGAGGTGTGTCAGGACTCAGAATGCCGCACGGTCCGCCGGTAATCCCGCGGACTGGCGTTGCAGACGCGCTTGAATGCCTTGCTGAAGACGAACGGGTCCTCGTAGCCGCAGCGCCGCGCGATTTCGAAGACGGAATCAGAAGTCGTAATCAACAATTGCTGCGCATGACGGACGCGGATGGATCGCAGGTAGTCGATCGGCGTAGCGCCGGTCGTCAGCTTGAAGACGTGATGAAACTGCGCCGGCGAGAGGCACGCGAGCTCCGCCAGCGTGTCGCGCTCAATCGGCTGGCTGAAATTCGCATGCATGTATTGAATCACCGGCCAGAGCTCTCTGGCGTGGTCCCATTTTTCTCCGACGCCTGGCTTGGGCTTTGAAATCTGCGCCAGGCAGGCCAGCAGCTCAAAGCCAAATTGGTTGCAGCGCGCATTGAACCAGAGCGTATCGCGTTGCGATGCTTCCTTGTGAATTCCAATCCAGTCTTCGATCAGATCGCCAATTTTCACACCCAGCTTCTTGCCCACCAGGACATCCACGTCAAATAGCGTGAATAGGTCGAGACTATCGAATACGAAATAATTGACATGCACCCAGCGCCGCACTTCTCGCGGCGTCACGACATCGACTTTGTGAAAGACGCCGGCGGGCAGCACAATCAATTCCCCCGGCTTCGCAATGCGAACTTTTCCGTCGCTCAGTTCGATGCTCTCGCTGCCGCCGCCATGGGCTTGGGAGCACATCAGACCCGGCAACGTGCGCCAGCCGGTGGAGTGCGGCCGTTTCAGCGGCGTGCAGTTCCCCATTTGGTATTCAAAGCGCAGTGAAGTGCTTAAAATTGTATCGAGTGTCTTGTTCATCCGGATCTATGCTAGCCGAAGCCAGACAAATTGACATGAAATTCGGACTTCGCGCCATGGCGAGTTCCGCATCGCGACGGGTATAAGTAAACATCCTTCAAAGACGCGGCATGCTGTGCATGCGGCGCAGTATCTTCGGAGTCTAATCGACACAATGATGACGCAGCCCAGGGAATTGTCCCTCACCAGCGGTACCATCGTGCAATCTCTGAACGGTCAGTGGCAACTCGCCGCGGATCCTGATGATGCCGGCATGAAGCAGGCGTGGTTCAAATCTCAAGTGCCCGCGACTGTGAGTTGTCCCGTGCCGGGGATCATCCAGCAGGCGTTGCCCGATTGCCATGGCGTGGTCTGGTATTACATGACCTTCACGCCTGCGGAAAATCCGCATCAACAGGGACGATACCTACTTCGTTTCGGCGCGGTCGATAACGAATCGATCGTCTGGATCAACGGACGGGAAGTCGGCGGCTTTAACAATCCTGAAACGCCATTTACGCTCGATATCACCGACGCCCTCAAGTTGAATGCGTCGAATCTGGTTGCCGTTCGTGTGCTCAATCCCGTTGGCGAGGCTCGGGCCCAGCGTCCCAATCGGAACAAGAGCGATTCCATCGAGTGCGCGCCCGGTGCCTCCTTCAACTACGGCGGAATCATCGGCAACGTCGAACTGCTGCTCGTTCCCGCTGTGTATATCGAAGACGTCTTCGTGAAAGCTGATGCAAAAACCCAAACGCTCACAATCACAACGACGGTGCGCAATACGCTAGGCGCGGCCACCGATGTCGCGCTGGAATTCGACGTCGCTCCCGCGGCGCAGGGCGGTACGCGCGAAACAGTACAGCTTGATCATGAACTCGCGGTGGGCAGTTCCACACTCTCGACTCAAATCACGATCGCGAACCCGCGGCTGTGGAGCCTGGACGATCCGTATCTCTATCGAGTGACAGCCCGCGTGTCGGCGACGGAGTCCACTAAGGCCGTGCACACACTTTCAGTACGCTGCGGCTTCCGTGATTTTCGCGTCGTCGATGGTTTCTTCACGCTCAACGGCAAACGTCTCTTTCTGAAATCCACACACACCGGCAATCATCTTCCTGGCGGGCAAGTGGCTCCGCCGGATCATGAATTTCTCCGGCGCGACATGATCTACGCCAAGGCCAGCGGCTTCAACATGGTCCGTTTCATCTCCGGCGTGGCGTGTCCGGAGCAACTCGATTTCTGTGACGAACTTGGCCTGATGGTCTACGAGGAATGCAATGCCGGTTGGTGCCTGCAGGATTCTCCGCAGATGAAGGAACGCTTCGACCGGGGCGTGCGCGAAATGGTCAAGCGCGATCGCAACCATCCCAGCGTCACAATCTGGGGCATGTTGAATGAGACGCCGGCGGGAGCGGTCTTTGATCAAGCGGTGGCGGCATTGACAGTGGTTCGCGAACAGGATGACTCGCGACTGGTCCTGCTGAGCAGCGGACGCTGGGATGGCAGGCAGGATATCGGTTCGGTCTGCAATCCGGGAAGCCAATCGTGGGAACACGCCTGGGGCTTGGAAGCTCCGAATGCCCTACCGCTCCCCGCGAATCTGACCTGGTGCGATTATGACAGCAAGGTCGCCGGTTACGCGCAGCAAGCCGGCGACTGCCATGTGTACACGCGCGTTCCGCAGGCTCCGTTTGCTACAAAATTCGTGCGGACCGTCGGTGCAGAAACGAAACCGATGTTTCTTTCCGAGTACGGCATCGGGAGTCTTCAGAATTCAATCCACGAACTGCGGCACTTTGAGCAGGCTGGCTTGAATCCGGCGTTGAAAGACTTCGCGCTGAACCGCTCGATGACGGAGAAATTCCTCAACGATTGGAGCCGCTGGGGATTCGACACGGTGTACCCGTTTCCAGAAGATTTATTTCTCGAAAGCCAGCGACTGCATTCACGCCAGCGCGCCTTCACATTCGATTGCCTGCGTTCCAACTCGAAATTTTGCGGCTACAACCTCACCGGCATGCTGGATCATGCGATCACGGGCGAAGGACTGTGGACTTTCTGGCGGCGCTGGAAGCAGGGGACGTTCGATGCCGTCAGCGACGGTTGGGCGCCGTTGCGCTGGTGTCTCTTCGTCGAACCCATGCATGTCTACACCGACCGCCCATTTAAAATCGAAGCGGTGCTCGCCAACGAGGACGTGCTCAAGCCTGGCGACTATCCGGTACAGCTGCGCATTTTTGGTCCTGCGGGATTGGCGTGGGAGCACAGCTCTGTATTGAAGATCACCAGCAGCGCGCTGGCAGTTCCGGTGCTCGCGCAGGAGATCACGATTAGTGGTCCTCCGGGTGAATACACGTTCGCGGCGAACATCGAGCGCGGCGCTGCTCCGGCAGGTGGACGACTCACGTTTCATGTCTCCGATTCTGCTGCGTTGCCAAAGTTGAACGAATGCGTGTCGACGTGGGGCATCGATGAAGCGAGCGTGACCTGGTTATCGCGCCACGGCGTCACGTGCACGCCGCTCAAGTTGGACGGCATCAACGCTCCGGAAATCGTGCTGGTTGGTAATCATTTCAAAACACCACCCGACGCAGCGGAATGGATGAAGTTTGCGCGCCAGATTGCGCGTGGCAGCACCGCGGTGTTCCTCCGTCCGCAAGTCCTCACGCGCGGCGAAAAGAAGACCGGTTGGTTGCCACTGAAAGAGCAGGGAACCTGCATCGAATACAACGACTGGCTCTACCACAAGGAATGCGTATCCAAGCGCCACGCGGTGTTCTCCGGGCTCGACGGACCCGGCGTGATGGATTGGGAATATTACAACGCGTTGATCAGTCGTGAGATTTTTCAGCATCAATCCGCACCGGACGAAGTCTACGCTGCCGCGTTCGCCACCGGCGCTTGCGGGCAGCCCAATGTCTCTGGCGGATATGTCTCCGGAACGCTGCTCAGCAGTCATCGCCTCGGACACGGGCGAATCCTGCTCAACACGCTCCGCATCCTGGAAACACTCGACGCCAATCCCGCGGCGGACCGCCTGTTGTTGAATGTCATTCAAGAAGCGCGGCGGATCACCGCGGCCGGAAGCGGAGAGATCGCCGCTGAAACGGAAGCGTTACTGAAGTCTGTCTACGCGTAACTTTTTTTGCGGTAATCCTCGCAATTCACTGCCGCCCTTTTAGACTCTCCCTTCCTTATATGGGGGAGTCGGACATGTATCGAAAGATTCTGGTAGCGCTGGAACATAGCTCGCGTGATGCGTGTGTGATCAGCGAAATCACGCAACTGGCGGGGCTGCTCAAATCGGAGTTGCTGCTCGTCCACGTTGCAGATGGCTGGGTCGCTCGAAATTTCGATTCGCTCCAGATGGCCGAATCGGAAGAGATGAAGTCCGATCGCGAGTACCTTGAAAAAGTCGCCGCGCAGATGCGCGAAAGCGGACTGACCGTAAAAACCGTGCTCGCGCTGGGCAATCCGCCTGATCAAATCTTGAAGACGGCCACCGCGGAAGAGTGCAACCTGATCGCGATGACCACCCACGGGCACAAACTTTTCGCCGACCTTCTGCTCGGCAGCACAATTGAACGAGTGCGGCACGATTCGAAGATTCCATTGTTGTTGGTTCGTGCGGGCACGTGAACAGTTGGTTTTTTGATCTCGCGCATTCGCTATTTTGGGCCATACAAATTTTGGATGGATTGGAATGTCCGTTCAGGCGTTCCCGGTCGACCGGATTCGATTGATTTTTGCTGGAGTGCGCGTGCTTCCGTCCACGCGGCTTTGGCGGCGTCCGTAAAATTCTTCTCACCATCGATGATGCGATACGCCAATGCGCGGAAGAGCGCCAAGTGAGCGCGTTCGGCTGGATCGTCAGTACCCGACACCAATTTCTCCGTGGTGCCGAGCAGTTCATCGCGCGTGCGGCTGACATCCTTCGCCTCGAGCACATGATGCTGCTCATGCTCGTGAAGCAGCCAGGCCAGCGCGACCATGCGGCGGACGAGCAGACCTTGTTTCTGTTTGGGGTTCAATTTCGCGGCTGACTTTTCGTCAGCGAGTTCCCGGTCGATGAGCTTGCGCACGGCAATGTCGTTGCCGTGTCGCGCAAACGCGCCCGGGCGGGGATCGGTAAAGATCGCGCTGAGGCGCACGCTGGTGTCTTCAATGCCGAGGTCAACCGCCAACGCCTGCGCGTACGCGTCCGCGGCCGATGCCGCATTGCCAATCATCATTGCGGAATCGCCCTGCCACAGCCGGATGCCCGGATGGAGCGGGTAGCGTTCCGCGGCGGCTGCGTAGTATTTCTCTGCGTGCTGAAAATAGTCGTCGGCCTGTGCGTCCCTGGCCTGCAGCGCCTCAAAGGCATGTCGCGTATAAAATTGAGCGAGTGTAAGCTTCGGCAGCGGCGAGACAGGCCGGAGTTGCTCTGCTTTTTCGAAGCATTCCAAAGCGGCCTTGCGATTGGACGTCGACGCGTCTGGCAGCAGATCGTACGCAAATCCAAGATCGATCCATGCCTCAGCGTCGAAAGGTGTAGCATCGCGGGCGCGTTTGCGTTCGTCGAAAATATCCTGGCGCATCTGCTGAGCGCGTTGCGCGTCGACGGAATCAGGAGTCAACGCGGCCAGGCGCGTCTGATCCTGGATCTCGGATTCCATGTCGGAGGCGTTGGCGCGCGGACTGCTGGAATTGATCGGAATCCACACCATCGCCGGAAACAGCAGCAGCGCGAGTAACAGCACCGTTGCCGCTGCGCGTTTGGATTTAACTGGGGAAGATTCTGGAGGCGTTTGTTGCAGCGACGCCAGCATGCCGCCGATCAGAAAAATTCCGCCCATGGTAGCAGGGGAACGGAAATCGAAGTCCACCAGCTGATGCACCAGGACCGCACCCACCGCCGCTCGCGCGCCGAACGACCAAGCCAGAGTTTCGAACCGGGGACGGAGCGCAATCACTACACAGGCGAAAATGAATGGCAGCGCCAGCGTGTGAAATGCTCCGATCGCTGCTGCTTTATCGAGGTGGCCGTGAATCACATTCAGTGCGTCGGCAGAATTGAACCACATAAATCCGCCGTCCATCAACACGAAGGCAAGCACGCCGCCGATGATCAGCGATAGTTCCAGCAGTTTCGCGCGTTCGAGATCCGGCTCAGGCGGAATTTCGACCTGCTCGCGGCCGGGCTTCAATGTCAGCCACCACAACGCGCCAAAAAACAGCGGTCCCAGAATGCCCAGTTCCGCCGCGAACTGAACATAGTCGTTGTGCGCGTCTTTCACTTCCTCGCCGAGCGGCATTTTGAAAAACGGATAGTAATCCGCGAATCCCGCGAGACCCACGCCGCCCAGCGGATGCGACTTCCACATGCCGAACGCAGAGCGCCAATAATCCAGCCGCACTTCCATCGATAGCCCGAAAGGCTTCGCGCCCAGCCAGCCAGCGGTGCCGATGGCGAGTAGCGCCACGGCCGCGCCTACCCCTATAAAGGTGGTGAGCGCCAACTTTCGGCGGAGCGCCGGACGATCTGCAGAAACCTTTTGCGCGGCGAAGAAACATGCCCCGGCGAGCGCCGCAAAAAATCCGCCCTTCGATCCGCTGTATCCAAGGCCGCCGACGAGCAGGGCCAGAATAAACCAGCCGGGAATCTGTGCCGCCACGGAACTGCTCGCAGGCTCGCCCGTATCGGCGCGCTTGCGGCTCCAGAGCAGACCCAGCAGCAGGAAAATTCCGATCAGCAGAAACCCGGCCAGCGAATTGGGATTCGCGAATGAACCGTAGCCCAGATTTCCGGCGATGCGAGCCGCCGCCAGGCCCGTCTGCAGTTCATGCGGCAGCGCCACTTTACCGTTGGCTATCTGCACGCGGAGTTGGGGGAGGTCGATGATGCATTGCCAGATCGCCGCAAACGCTTCAACGGCGCACATGCCGATCAGCGCTCGCGTGAAGAGTGAAACTAGCGACGGCTCAAGTCTCGCGAGCAAAAATCCGCACAGCAGCAGCAGGACGTAGCCACCCGCGTCCGATGCCACGGGAACTCCCGCTCCCAGATTTGGCGAATGCGCGAGCCCGAAGCCGATCAACGCCAGCCACGCCAATAGCACGATCGCAAGTGGGCGCTGCAACAACACGGTCAATGGCGACGTAAATGCCTTCATGGCCACAAACAGCGCGAACATGAACGCAACAATGCCGGCAAACGCCGCTTCGCCAGCGTAGGGTGTGAATTGGCTACCCGGCCGGACGACGATGAAGATCGCGCCGAGCATCGTGACGCCCAACCCCAATGCGGAGCCCAATGATGCGGGCCGCTTTTCAGGCACTGAAGTAGAGGTTGAATTCTCAGGAGTCGTTGCGGACATTTTCACTTCCGGAATTCACCGGCGGCGCGAGATTTTTGTCGTCGAGCGGCGTCGCTTGCTGCGGCGGCTTACGGAATACCGGCTCCGTGCGGTTGCGCGCGGCGCGTTCCAGCAGCGCGACCATGGTCAGCACCAGCAACGCCTGACAGATAATGAGCAATCCGCGCTCTTCGGAAAGCTGCCCCAGCACCACCGCCGGCAATCCAATCGCCAGACACGCCAGATGCACCGTCGTGACCGCCTGCCGCCGCGTCATGCCCAGATCGACAAGCCGATGCGAGAAATGCGACGTATCGCCGCGCATGATCGGCCGGCCTTCCTTGATGCGAATCACGACGACCGAAATCGTGTCGTACAGAGGAATCGCGAGAATGAGCACGGGGATGCCGATGGCCAGATGACTGGGCCGCGAGACGCGGTAGTAAGTGACCAGCGCTGTCGCGCAGGCCATCATGAAACCAGCAAAAAGCGATCCGGCATCACCGAGGAAAATTGACGCTGGCGCGCGGTTGAAGACCCAGAACCCGCAGAAGGAGCCGCAGAGCGCCGCGAGCACGACGGTCATCGTCCAATTAGCGGTATCAAGCGCCACCAGCGCGAGCATCGCGGCGGCGATGGCGACCGTGCCCGAGCAGAGTCCGTCCATGTTGTCGAGCAGATTGAAACTGTTGGTGATCGCGACGATCCAGAAAACGGTAACCGTCTGCATCAGTAATCCATCGCCGATGAACGCCGTGATGCGCACGCCGCCAGCAACCGCGGCGATGGCGAGCACGAATTGGCCGATCAGTTTTGCGTACGGAGAGAGGCGAACCTTGTCGTCGACCAGGCCCAGCAGCAGCGCGCCAATCGCACCGCAGCCGACGATGATCAGCACGGGCACGCGGACCTTGTCCTGTTCGAATGGAATATTAAGCCAGCGCTGCTGCGCCGCGAAGGCCGCGGCGAGCGAAACACCAAACGCGGCCGCCACCGCGACGCCGCCGCCGTAGGCGATTTCGCGCGTGTGAATTTTGCGTTCGCCGGGTTTGTCGACGAATCCGATGCGGATCGCCAGCGCCCGCATCAGCGGCGTGGTGGCCAGCGCAACAAGTCCGGCCAGGCAGCCAACGGCAAGCGTCAACAGTTCCACGTCTTGAGATGAACTCCTAACAGATCGGCACAGTTTCGCCCATCTTAGTACGTTTTGCGGGGCGCAATAGATTGTTTTGAGGTGAAAGTTTTGCAAAATTCTGGCGTATCGCCAGCAACCTGCCGTCGTGATGCACTCTCTGCCTGCGGTACACGTACTTGACACATTGCGCGGAAGACGGTCTAGTACGCGCATGCATTCTTCTTTCTCCAGTGCCGGGCCGCTCCGATGAGTTTTTTGAGCGTGCGCGAAAACGGGGCGCAACGCGTCTTCCGGCTCGCGGAAAACACGGTCATCGGCCGCGGCACGACCTGTGACATCGTTGTCACCGACCCGATGGCCAGCAAGCGCCACGCGCAGATCCGCGAGGTCAACGGGCGCTTTCTGCTGACGGATCTGGATTCCACCAACGGCACGCTACTGGCTGGACAGCGCATCGAATCAGAAGTTTCACTTCAGGACGGCGAGGAGATCAGCATCGGCGAGGCCTCGCTGTTGTTCACGCGCAGCACTCCCGCGGCCTACACGGACGCAGACGAAGTCCAGGAACCCGTAAATCCAAAGACACGGCCCTCGCGCATGATCGTAAAAACTCAGGCCGCTGAGCGCCCGACACCAGCGCCGCAGGGCGCGGTCTTTGTTCCGGTCGAACGCTTCGGCCTGCGCACTCCGGACATACAAGCCTCGACCATCCGCGCCGCGCCGTCGGGCGTTTCGGAATACGGCGTCTGGCTGCGCAGCCTGTATTCGCTGCTGCGCGAAGCCAACACCAGCGATTCGGAAGACGAATTGTTCGCGACCGCCACGCGCATTCTTTCCGAAGCGCTGCCGGGCAGCCGCGTGCGCATTCTTTTCGAGGTCGCCAACGAAGACCGCCCCCCGGGCTCCAACGACGGCCCAGCTCACGATTTTGTAGCCTGGTCGCCGCTCGACCGCCGCACTCAGGAAACACGGATTCTCGACCCGAAACTCACGCAATCGCGCATGCGCCTGATTGCCTATGCGCGGGAGCGCTGCGTGGCGGTGCTGTCGCGGGATGTGGAGCACGACGAGCGCGCGTCAGGCACGCGCTCGCGGAAGAAATTCGATGAGCCCAAGTCGGGCACCAAAGTGGCCGCGCCCGACGAGCGAGAACACATTTCGCTGGTTGTCAGTCCGCTGTTGGCAGGGCGGGGTGTGCTGGGCTTTCTGGCCGTCGAACGCCTCTACAAACCGTTTCATGTCGGCAAAAAGCTCTCCGGCCCGTTTACCGAAGCTCACTTGGAATTCGTCGCGGCAGCGGCCTATCCGCTCGGCAATCTGCTCGGAAACCTACGTCGCCGCCAGACGGTGCTTAGCGAAAATGAACGGCTGCGCAAAAGCGTCGCCGACCGCTATCAGATCGTCGGGAAGTCGAAGCCGATCGTCGCGGTGCTTTCCGTGGTTGAACGCGTTGCGCAGACCGATTCGTCGATCCTGGTTCTCGGCGAGAGCGGCACCGGCAAGGAACTCGTGGCGCGTTCCATCCACACGCTGTCGAAGCGCCGCGCCGGACCGTTTGAAGCGATCAACTGCGGCGCGCTGCCGGAAAACCTGATCGAGTCGGAATTGTTCGGCCACGCGCGCGGCGCGTTCACCGGCGCGGTCGCCAATCGCATGGGCTGTTTCGAACAGGCCTCGCACGGGACGCTGTTTCTCGACGAAATCGGCGAACTCCCGCTCAACGCGCAGACGCGCCTGCTGCGCGTGCTGGAAGAATCCAAAGTCGCGCGCGTGGGCGAATCGCGGTTGCGCGAAGTCGATTGCCGCATCGTTGCCGCGACCAATCGCAACCTGGAGGAAGAAGTCAAGGCCGGGCGTTTCCGCGCGGACTTGTACTACCGCCTCCGCGTCATGGACGTCGTTCTGCCGCCGCTCCGCGACCGGCTTGACGATCTGACGCTGCTCTGCGAACACCTGCTCGAACCGTTTGGTTCATTCCGTCTGCATCCGGAGGTACTCGACATTTTCCGCGCGTACCGCTGGCCGGGAAACATACGCGAACTCCGCAATACGCTGGAGCGGATGGCCGTGATGGCCCGTCCACTTGCGGGCGAAGCTGCGCGCGCGGCCGTGACGCAGCTGACGGCTGCGGACGTACCGCTGGACATCCGCCGCGCCGTGGCGATCGGACCGCTGCTCACGGAGTCGACGGCAAAGCCGAGTGAGACAAAAAAGGGCGATGCGCCAGTGGCGGAAATCAAGGATGGTGCGTTTCAGGTCGATCCCGATGCGATCCGTTCGCTCGAACAGTTGCAGGTGGAGTACGCGCGCTGGGTACTCGAACAATTCAGCGGCAACAAGACCAAGACTGCCAAGGCGCTCGGCATTCAGCGTTCTACATTGTACGCGTGGACGGAGTGGGATCAGAAGCCGAAGTCTGAATAATTCGAGCGGGGTATCCCTGTTGCAAATTTACAACGGGGTACAAACTGGTAAATTTTCAACACCCGATGCCAGACCTCTCCTTTACGCACCCTTCTTCAACGGTTAAAAATTGGACAGAACGGTAGGACCCTCACCGGGAGCTCTGCGGGCGGGCGTCTCCATCGCGCGCCACCAACGCCATGAAAGAACAATTCCTGATCGAGCTGGACCTGCGGCGCGTGCCGTCGTTTTCACCGGACGTGCTGATCATCGGCTCGGGCATCGCTGCAATCTCAGCGGCCGTTGTCGCTGCTGAAGACGCATCGGTGATGTTGATCACCAAAAACATTCTGCAGGAATCGAACACCTACTACGCGCAGGGCGGCGTCGCTGTCAGCTTGGAAGGCGGCGCCGACATCGAAGCTCATTTGAGCGACACGCTGATTGCCGGCGCGGGTTTGTGCGACGAGGATGCGGTGCGGAAGCTCGTCACTGAAGGCCCCGGCCGCGTGCGCGAGTTGATCGAATGGGGTACACCGTTTGACCGCGAGAACGGGAAGATTGCGTTGACGCTGGAAGGCGGGCACTCGCACAATCGCATTATTCACGCTGACGGCGACGCGACGGGCCGCGCGATTGAAGTCAGCATGATCGGCAAACTCCGCAACCATCCCAACATCACGATTCTCGAGAACAACTTCTGCGTCGATCTGCTCCACAAGAACAACGTCTGTTACGGCGCGGTCGTGCTGGATGCCAAAACCGGAAAGCTGCTGAAAATTGAAGCCAAGGCCACGATTCTGGCGACCGGCGGACTGGGCCAGATCTACCGCGAGACCACGAACCCCGAAGTCGCCACAGGCGACGGCTTCGCCATCGCCTTGCGCGCGGGCGCGACGCTGCAGGACATGGAGTTCGTGCAATTCCACCCGACCACGCTTTATCTGGCCGGCGCCAAGCGCCATCTGATCACCGAAGCCGTCCGGGGCGAAGGCGCGCATCTGCTCAACATCAAGGGCGAGCGCTTCATGTCGCGTTACGACGAGCGCGGAGAATTGGCTCCGCGCGATGTCGTGGCCCGGTCGATGTATTCGGAAATCATCTCAACTGGCGCGACGCATGTGTTCTTGTCCATGGCTCATCTCGATCCCAACATGATCCAGACGCGCTTCCCCAATCTCTGCAAAATGCTGGCGCAGTACCGCCTCGATCCGATGAAAGACCGCATTCCCGTGCGGCCCGCGTGCCATTATATGATGGGCGGCGTGCGCACGGATTTGGAGACACACACGGACGTGCATCGCTTGCTGGCCGCGGGCGAAGTGTCGAGTGTCGGCGTGCACGGCGCGAATCGGCTCGCTTCGAATTCGCTGCTCGAAGGACTCGTTTTCGGTCACGAAGCGGGGCTGCAGGCGGTGAAACTCGCCTCGGGATCGCAGCCGTCGTTCCCGGAAAAGTGGATCCGGCCGGTATCCGAGAAGGACAATTTGCCGCTGGATGTCTGGGACGTCCGCAATTCGCTGCGCAGTCTCGTCAGCCGTTCGGCGGGATTGGTGCGCAATGCGGAGTTGATGACCAGCGCGCTGCAGATGCTGGACTTCTGGCAGAAGTACGTGCTGGCCGAGGAGTTCACCTCGGTCGCCGGATTGGAACTCCAGAACATGCTCGGATGTGCGCAGATGATCCTGCGTGCGGGGATGAAGCGCGAAGAATCACGCGGTGCGCATCAGCGCAGCGATTTTCCCAAAACCGATGATGTTCATTGGAAAAAACACAGCGAAATCAACCGCAAACAGTACGTTTGAAACCTGTTCCCACAGCCGGAAAAGCGGATACTATCGAGCGGCATGCGGCCCGTCTGAATTGGAAGATCAAGCATCATGCCCCACCGGATTCGTGCAGACCGTAACCGTTTCCCTCGCGAATTCGGCCCATTCACGCTCGAAAAGGAAATTGGAAAAGGCCCGCGTGCGGCGGTGTTCCTCGCGCGCGACAGTCGCGATGGGGCGTTTGTCGCATTAAAATTACTGGCTCCCTCGGATGCCGCGCCGCTGGATGAGCAACGCAAGCAAATGGAGGAGGAAGCCTGGCGGCTGCGCCTGCTTTCGCACCCGAACATCATTGCGCTGCGGCAGCGGGGGGAAGTGGACGGCGTTCCGTATTTGAGTTTCCCGTTCATCGAAGGCAAAAGCCTGGACGCCGTCGCCACCGAAAAAAGCGTCGATCTGCCCTTCCTGCTCGAAGCCATGGTAAAAGTCAGCCGCGCGCTGGGGCATGCACATTCCAAGGGGCTGATCCACCGCGATTTGAAGCCGCGCAATATTCTCATCAATCCCAAAACTGAACCGTTCGTGCTCGATTGGGGCCTGAGCTGGCAGAAGGGCTCGAAGGTTCATCCACACGTACAGAGCATCGTCGGCACGCCGGCGTACATGAGCCCGGAACAGGCGCGCGGCGAAGAGGCCCGCCTGACCGACGCGACGGACGTGTATAGTGTCGGCGCGATTCTGTACCATCTCGTCACCGGCAAGCCTCCGTTCGTCGCGGAAACGTCCTGGAAAACGATGCAGATGGCGATGTGCCTGCCTCCGCGTCCGCCCAGCAAAATGAGGACGACCGTCGACTTGAAACTCGAGCGCGTGATTCTGTGGTGCCTGGAAAAGGAACCCGACAAGCGCTACCGCGACGGATCGGACCTCGCCGACGACCTGGAACGCGTGGTCCATCAGGATACGCCGAAAGGTCCCGGCGGATTGTTGAATCGACTGTTCAAGAAGCGGAAGTAACTTGAGCGGGGGGATGGCGGTTAGATTGGAAGTGAGCGCGAGTAGTCTTTAGTGTTGAGTTGGCGTTGAGGAACTATGGCGGAACTGACACAGGCGGAGCGATTTGCGCAGGCGGCGCAGGCTCTCGAAGGCAAGCCTCGGCGACCGTGGGGCCGCTATGCGGTTCGTGCGGCGGTGGGCCTGGTCGTGGCGTACGTGCTGCTGGTCGTGGGGTTGTGGCTGTTTCAAAAGAGCATGATCTTCCGGCCCACGGTCGAAACCGCGCTTACGGCCGTCGACAACGGCTTCGCGCCGCAGCAGGCTCAAGATCTTCAAACGACGACCAGCGATGGCATCACGCTGCGCGGCTGGCATGTTTCGGCGATCGGGGGCCAACGCGCAGATCTGTCGAAGGCACGGCTGGTCGTGTTGTTTTTTACCGGCAACCGCGGCAACCGGAGCTACCGCGACGTGAAATTCCGGCGGCTTTCGGCGCTCGGCGCAGAAGTGATCTGCTTCGATTACCGCGGCTACGGCGACAGCGGCGGCAGCCCTTCCGAAGAAGGCCTGGCCCTGGACGCCCGGGCCGCGTGGGATTACCTGCAGAAGAAAAATGTGAAGCCGGAATCGATCGTGATTCATGGCGAGTCGATGGGTGGCGCCGTGGCGATCCGGCTGGCATCCGAACTGAGCGCGCAGAAGACGCCGCCGGCCGGATTGGTCGTGGAAGGCACGTTCCCGCGAATGCTGGAGGTGGCGCAGCGGCTTTATCCGTTCATTCCCGTCTCGTTGATATTGAATCAGAATTTTTCGTCGATCGATCGGATCGGAAGTGTCGAGTGCCCACTCCTGATGCTCCATGGTACATGCGACACGCTGGTGCCGATCGGCTTGGGCCGGCAACTTTTTGACGCGGCGCCGGAAGCGGCCCGCGAGGTTCCGAAACAGTTCATCGAATTGTCGGACTGTGCGCACGCCGATATCGGAATTCAAGACGCCAAGGCCTACGACAACGCGCTGCGGACCTTCTTTAATACTGTCTGCCCGTTGAAAAACGCCAACCACCTGGAGCACCATCCTCCAGGGACTCCGCGACATCAAAAAGTTCGTCCCGCCATGAATCAGCCCGAGAAGACGCTCGAGCCCAAATCGAAGTAGCGCAGCCCGTTGATAAATCCCTTGCTTGCGTTACGCGACGGGCGTCGACACGTCGACAATCGCCCAGGCACGCCCGGCAAACCAGACATCAACAGTCGAAATCTGTTTGGAGTGTTCGCGGGCCGATTGCGACGAGGAATACAGGTACGGAGCGATGTGCGGGTGCGTCAGCGGATTCACCGCGTTGTCGCAGTACCACGTCTCATGGCGTTCGACCGGCCAGGTCACGTCCACCGAACCCGCTCCCGGTGCGAGGCTGGGAATCAGTCGATCGGGATTGCGCGCAAAGCTGACGCGATGAGCGCCGGCCCGCTGTTCCGAGAACGGGCGGAGATCCATTTCGAACGGAAAATCCTCGCCGGGGGGCGGGAGGGGGTGGTCCATGATCATCAATTCCTTCTAGTGGCGAGAATAGGTGTGAACTTCAGCGGTCGCGGTTGTCCAGTGCGACGGTGATGCAAATGATGCTGTCACGGCGGAGGATGATGGTTTTATCCAGCGCCTCGACCGTGACAAAGGCGGACGTGTTCTTCGGGTCGGCGAACTCCGCGCGGAATTTCGTGGCCGCTTCTTCGGCGACGCTGGCCGTGATCGTGTCGTCCTTATCTCGGCCCATATAGCGAATAGCCAGTCTGTACATAAGTGATGCTCCAATCGGTTTGGTTTGACGAGGGACGGTCAGATTTCGTTAGCCCACTTCCCGGCATTCCGGGCAGTGCGTTCCAGTTCAAGGGGATCGGGGGCAATGGGGTTTGCGGAGCGGCGCTGGACTTCGTCGACCGCTTCGTGCGCTTCGTCACTGGCGGCGACCAGCGAGTAGCCGCTGTCGAGACAGATCTTGCGGCGACGCATGAAAACATCGAGCAGCACCGCATCGGACAAGCGCGCTTTGCGGGCGTCGTTTCTGCTTTCAATCTGCCGGGCTTTGGATAGCGACATGAACATGAACTCCAATACGACTGTTTGGCTTGCCAAAATGGAAAGCCAGCACGCAACTCACTGAACTGTCAATCGTGGAAGCAGAAGATGAGAAACTTACGACCGCCAGCGCATCGGGCCTGGTATGAACAGCAGCCTTTTGCTGAATTAACTATATCACACTTCGAAGGTAAAGCCGTACGAATCGAAAAGTTTAAAATATATATTTTACAGGCGGGAAGGACACACTTTGTGATGATTCGCGTGGGACCGTCGGTATAAATTTATCCGAGGGTTGAAAGCCTCACTCCTCGGCCGTGAAGGTTCAACACAATTTCGAACGAAGAGGTTGCGCAATACCATGAGCTTTTCCTGGGAACCAGAGCTGTATAAAAAATTCGAGGCCGAACGGAATCAGCCGTGCGCAGACTTGATCGCGCGGTTGCCCAACCGCGAGCCCCAGCGCATTATCGATCTGGGCTGCGGTCCCGGCAATTCGACGGAGTTGCTGGCGAGAGAATTTCCGCGCGCCAGGCTTTGGGCGATGGACAATTCCGTGGAGATGCTCGCCACCGCGCGGAAACGGGTGAGCGGCTGCGAATTCTTCCACGACGACATCGCGACCTGGCAGCCCGCCGAAAAGTTCGATCTGATCTTCGCCAACGCGTCGCTGCAGTGGATTGAAAATCTAATCCCGGTGATGAAGCGGCTGACAGGATTTCTGAACTCGGGCGGCGTTTTAGCCGCACAAATGCCGCGCGCCCGTCAGCTTCCAATTCATCTCGTCGCCCGGGAGCTGTCGATTCAACCCAAGTGGGCGCAGAAGTTGAAGGACGTGACTCTGCCGCCCGAACCACCGCCGTCTGGCCTGGCCTACTACGGTCTGGTCGAAGGAAATTCCAACGTGAAGTCCTGGGAGACGGTTTACGAACACCTTCTGCCCAACGCCGAACACATCGTTCAATGGATTCGCGGCACGGGACTGCGCCCCTATCTCGAAGCCCTCAACCCAGCGGACCAAAACGAATTTCTCAGGGACTATACCGGGAGAATATGCGCCGCATACCCACCCAACGAAGCTTCAAGAGTGACACTGCAATACACACGCGTTTTCGTTCTAGTGGCAAGATAGTCCGGAAAATTCGGCCAAGCGCTGAGGCATTAATTCCACTGGGCGTAGTTGTTTGTGGCGCAGATTCAACATCATCGACATCATCCTGCGACAGTTAAGCCCCCAATCACACAAAATTGAAATAAATTTTATAGTTCGAAAGTGATTGAGCGTATGAGGTTGCTTGATTAGTCAGGCAGATCCAATCACGGGCATGTTCTTTGCGTTCTGTTAGGCGCAGAGCAAACCGTCGCAAATTGGGTGGTTCAACGACCGATCGTCGAGAACTTCTAGTTTCGTAGTTCCCACCATTACACATGGTTTGGGGAAACGGTGAGTCGCCGTTACGGGATGTTGTGTTGTTGCAACTTTGGATTTTCGCAGCTTTGAGAATATCTTTGGGAGGAACGATGCGGTTGCGTCCATCCTGGTTTCTGGTTGTCAGTGCGCTCGTCATTACTCCGGCTCTCTTTGCTGCGAATGCGCAGCCTACCGTGACCATCTCCACGCCGACTGCGACACCATTCATTGGCGATCCAGTTTCCTATTCGCTGAGCTTCTCGAATCCGTCGCTTACGATCACCGGTTACGGTCCGTACATTGACCTTGTTCTTCCGACCACGGGCACCGACGGCTACGACGGCATTTCATTTGGCAGCGCCACGTTCCTCGGCGCTCCGCTGGTGTCGACTGTGATCACCCTCAACACCGCCACTACCCAGTATCATCCCTACGCCAAAGACAATTTGGGCAATCCGATGGTAATCGACTTCGCCAGTTTCCCCGGCGCCCGGACCGGCGACCAGTTTGTCGTGATCCAGCTGCCGTTCGGAAGTTTCACGCCCACGCAGCCACCCGCCGTGGTCACCGTCAACGCCACGATGGACAACCGCGCCGACGTCAACGTCGGCATGAAGGCCTACGCACGCGCCGGATTTCAGTTCGGCAACGATCCGCTCGACAACGCCGCCAGCGGCGATCCCACGCTGATCCAGGGCGCGCCGGTCTCAACGACGGTGACGCCGACGGTGCTGACCGCGGCCGTCAAGAACAACGCCCCGGAAAGCGAAACGGCGACCGGCCCTAACTTTCCCCGCCAGTTCACCGTGACCGTCGATGTCGCGACCGGCCAGAAAGTCACGCAAGTCGACATCTCCGACGTGCTGCCCAACAATCTGCAGTTCGTGTCGCTCGACTCGGTGACTGTGGCGGGAGGATTCGGCGCGTTTAACCAGAGCATCTTCGCTAACCCGCTGGTAACCAATCCCGGCATTCCCGGCGGAACGATCACGGTGCGCCTCACTCCTGTCGCGGCTAACTTTGTGGCGCAGGCCGGCACCGACGTGACCATGGTCTTCACGGCCTACGTCCCGCGTCTCGACGCGTCGAACAACCCCGTGCTCAACGCCGCCACTGGCGCTCCCAGCACCAGCGTCAACACCACCAATGCCTCCATTCTCTGGAAACCGATCGATCCCCTCGATCCGCAGAACGTACTGGTTTCCGCGTTGCCCACGACCGATACGCTGATCGATCGCTCAATCGCAATTCAAAAGGGCAATTCGATTCCTTCACCTTTGAGTGCACTTGGGCCGATTCCGGGCGACACGATTTTCTATACGCTGAACGTACAGGTCTCCGATTACTTCGCGTACGACACGGTTGTGATCACTGATGTGCTCTCCGACGGTCAGCACTACAACATCCCGCCCTCGCCGAACGCGCAGTTCGCGCTCCATGGCGGAACGTCCGCTTCGGCGGCAATGAACGGCGCCAACTTTTCGTTCAGCCGCGACCTGGTGACGACGGGACAGTCGACGCTGATTCTGAACATCTCCGGCGAAGCCGTCTCGCGCGGCTTTGGCGCCAGTCCGGGAAAGTTCCCCGGCGGCGGCATCCCCGACACCGGCACCGGCGCGCTCATTCCCCCCAATCCCAACAAACCGCCTCTGACATTCAACAGCGGCACCACCGCGCAGATCGTCTATCAGGCCATTATTGACGATAAGTTCACCAACAATTTCCCCAGCGGCGAACCGGCGCTGAATGCCAACGATGCGATCAGCAACAACGTCACCGTCGCCGGCCACGTGCTGGATGTCACCAGCAACACACTCGCCTCCACTGGCAATTCGATGACCGACACCAGCGGTTCGGGATTAAAAATCGCGCCGCCCAAGCTGATCAAATCCATCTACGCGCTCAACGGCAGCACGGTGCTCCCCAGTCCGCTGATCATCCTGCCGGGCGACCAGCTCACCTATCGACTCGAATACACACTGCCGACGGGCGACGTTGAAAATCTGAAGCTCAACGACTTCTGCCCGCTGCCCATTTTCCTCGTCGGCGATCCGCTGGCCAACGGCTCCAACGCCGCGTTCATTTTCGACGATCTCATCAATGCTGCCGCGCCTGCGGCGGGCCACGTCAAATTTGGACCGACCGAAACCTTCCGCACGCTGATCGCTCAACCGCCGCCGATCAACCAGGGCGCGGTGCCGTTCGTCACGATCAATAATGCCAGCGGAAACAACACGGTCATCTTCAACTACGGCACGTTCAGCAACACCGCCAATACGCAGCAGAAAGTCGACGTGCTCTTCACGGTGACCGTCACCAATCTGCCTTTCGCCGACGACCTCTTCCTCACCAATCAGGCCCAGTCCTCCGAAAACAGCACCCAGGTGCCCGGCACGCCGATCAACGACGACAAGATCGTCCAAGTCCACGTCGGCGAACCGGGACTGACGCCCATCTATAAGGGCGTGGTCAGTTACGCCAAGTCGACCGGCGGAGTCAACCTGTCGCCCCTGTCAGTGGGCGGACCAGTGATCACCGCGCCGCCGCTGGCGCCGGCGTTTACAGGCGGAACCAAACTTACCACTGTTGCCCAGGCTGCGGCCATTGGTGCCAGCGACCTGATTTCGCCCACCTATCCCGGCGTGGTGGATGCGGGTGACATCATTCGCTATGCGGTGGTATTGCAGAACACTGGACACGGAGATTCGTACAACGTTTCGCTCTCTGATACGTATCCCACGGACATGGTGGTCTCCTCCGGCGGTTTGAATCTGACACTGATCCGCGGTGATGGCACGGTGATGACCGCGGGCACGGATTACACGGCGACGACCACTGCCAGCGGTTACTCCATCACGCTGATCGACAATTACAACGTGGCCCCCGGCACTGGCGCGATCAACCGCGGCCAGGACGCATCCAACACTCCCACTGCCGATGGTTCCAACGCCGTCGTGGTTCTCTTCGACCTGCAAGTGGCAACCACGGCCACCGCGAAGGAAACCATCACGAACACCGCCACACTGACCAGCTACACATCCACGCCGTCCGGACCGAATTTCGTTGGCTCGGCCGGCATCACCGACAGCGCGAAGATCGAAATCGCGCCGGCCTCCGCGACGAAGATTCTGGTCGGCACCGAAATCAACAGCTTGAACAACGACAACTCGCACGCCGTGATCGGTGAATTTGTCACGTATCAATTGGTGGTGACCGTGCCGGAAGGCACGACCTCCGCCGCAAAGGTCGTCGATACGCTTGGCGCGGGGCTCGGCTTCGTTGATGTGACCTCGGTGACCCTGTCGTCCGGTGTCTCGCCCACGAGAACGCCTGGCACCGGCACCACCCCCACGAATGTGACCATCGCCGGACAGGTGCTGACCTTTGACTTCGGCGACATTGTTAACAGTAACGCCAACGACGCCGTGGCCGATACCATCACGATCCAGTACCGCGCGATCGTGCTGGACGTCATTGGAAATCAGACCGCTACCGTGCTGAAGAATTCGATGGTCTTCAGCTACACTTACGTCAGCCCGCTGGGCGTGGTTACACCGATCGCGCAGGCGGCGCAGCAGGCCTCCGTGACCGTGATCGAACCGACGCTGACCATCGCGAACAAGACCTCCAATGTGAATGGAAGTTATGTCTCGACGTACACGGGAGCCGATGCTTTCGATACGCAGTTTTACCAGGTGATCATCACCAACGGCGCCGCAGCGACGGACACTGATGCATTCGACATCACCCTCGCGGATGTCTTCCCCACTCAGCTACAGAGCCTGACTGTCGTATCCGTGGCGAGCACCGGAACGATCATGGTTAACGGCAGTGTCACCGCTCCGACCACAGGCAGCTTCGCGTTCACGGGAAATACGTTGAATCTGGCTGCCGCGACCAATATTGACATGTTTAAGAATTCGACGATCACGATCATCGTCAGCGGCACGCTCGATGGCACCGTTCAGCCGGGTCAAGTGCTCTCGGATCCTGCGACGATCACCTGGACCAGCCTGAATGGTACGCCCGGCCTGCGGACGTCAAATGCCGCGTCGACGGAACGCGATGGCAGCGGCGGCGTGAACGACTATACCACGGCGAGCACCGCCACTTGCAATGTGCTCAGTCCCGTGCCGGTCAAGTCTCTGATTTCGCAGTCCGAAACGCATCTGATTGCCAATGAAGTGGCCATTGGTGAAGTCGTCCGCTACCGCCTGGCCTGGCAGATTCCCGAAGGCAAGACCAGCGGCCTGACATTCACGGACAATCTTCCCTCCGGAATGCAGTTCATCAATACTCCCGGAAAAACTAATTTTGCTTTCGTCTCCGCGTCCGGAACGCTGACCTCTTCGGATTCGGGCATCAACTCCGCCACTCCCGCGCTGACCAGCGTGGCCACTCCGACAGCCATACTCCCGGCGGCGAACATCACGGCCGGAGCCACTCCGATCTTCGCGTTTGGCGACGTGACCAATACCGACAACGTCAATGGCAACGTCGAATACGTCATCGTTGAATTCAACGCAGTAGTGCTGAACGTCACTGCAAATCAGGCGTTTGATAATCAGGCCGGTACACTTGTAACCACAACGCTAGGTAACAATTTCGTCGTAAAGAACACCGGCCTCACGATCAGCGCGACATCGAACACCGTTAATGTGCAGGTCTGCGAACCGCTCATCAGAAATTTCACCAAGACCGTCGTGCCCACAACCAATGCCGATGCGGGTGACACCATTACGTACACCATCACGTTCTCTAACACTGCCACGCTGAACAACCGCTTTCCCGCTTACGACGTACACGTTACTGACGCGCTCAACGCCAATCTAAATCTGATCTCGGTTAGTGTCACAGCCCCAACGGCCTCCACCGTTTCCACTGCAGCCACCACCACTGGCATCGGGGGCACTGCCGACATCGTCATCGATCGCCTCGATCCCGTCGTAGACATTGCTTCCGGACCTTCTGTGGTGACGATCACAGTCACGGCAAAGGTTATCAACAACCCGCTGGTGGGATTCACCATCCCCAACACCGCGAATTTGACCTTCACCAGTCTCCCCGGTGCCAACGGAACGACCAGCAATCCCACCGGTTCGCCAACTCCCGGCGGAGCGGGCACTGCGACGGGCGAACGCGACGGTTCCAATGGTTCCGGCACAGACGCCGCGAAACTCAACAACTACGCAAAATCCGCGAGCGTCTCCACCACGCTCGGCGTCCCGTCCATCGACGCGCGCTACAAGGACGGCTCGATCACCAACGACGACACCAACGTCGCCAGCAGCACCGGCGCGAGCATCGTCGTCGGCGAAGCAGCGACCTACGATATCCTCGTGACTCTGGCCGAAGGTACCAACAAGGCCGTGGTCGTTCGTGACCTGCTGCCTGCCGGGCTGCGCTTCGATCAGACGTTCAACAGTGGCGCCGGTTTCCAGATCATCACAGCCGCCGCCTCGTCTGGCGGACAGCTTGCCGCCGACTTCTCCGATCCAGGTTCGCTCGGTGCCGTGGTGCTGGGCAATGGCAGCGGTTCGGGAACGCTGGGTAACGACGGCATCGGCCCGAAGTTCACCTTCGGCGACGTGGTGGTCACCGCCGACAACGCGACGAACAACAATCAGTTCATCATCCGCATGCAGGTGATCTCGACAGACGTGACCACCAACCGCACGGGCCAGAACCTGGTGGGCGTGGCCACGCTGGACTACACCAATCCGAACACCGGCTCCACGGCGACAATCGCCGACAGCAACAACGCCAACAATCCGCAGTTCACCATCGTCGAGCCGATCCTGACCGTGGTTAAAAACGTGAGCGCTCCGGCCGCCGACGCAGGCGACCCGCTCACCTATACCATCACCATTGGCAACGTCAGCGGCCAGACCGCCTACGACGTCAAGCTTGGCGACACCCTGCCGGTGGAATTGACATCGCCGGTCATCAACTCCGTCACTGGCGCAGCTACGACCGCGAATTTCCAGATCGTCACCGTCGGACCCAATCAGGTGTTGCAGAGCGACCCCGCGGTGACGCTGGATCTGGCTACGGGAACATCCGTGGTAATTACCGTTTCCGGCTCGCTCTCCGCCAGCGTTTCTCCGGGGCAGCAGATCAACAATACGGCCAATGTTTTCTGGACCAGCACCAGTCAAACCAAAGTCGCGAATCCCGACGAACGCACGGGGCAGAGCGTGCCGAATCCTGTCTCGGGCACGATCAACAATGCCTTCCTCGACAACTACGCCATCTCGTCCACGGTTGCGACGACCTCGGTCTCGCAGGTAATCGTCTCGAAGGCCATCGTCGCCACAAGCGAAGCGTCGACCGCCAACGCCAACGTGACCATCGGTGAAAAGATCACCTACCGCCTGACGGTCAGCGTTCCGGAAGGCACGATCAACAATTTCCGCATCACCGACAACATCCCGGCCGGCCAACAGTATCTGGCAGGAACGATTGCGCTCTCCACCTTCTGCCCGGCGAACATCGCGGCCGCTCATCCGGGGATTAACAACCGCACCAACAGCACGCCTTTCGCCGGCACCGTCTCGGCTCCGACGGAAGTGGGCGGTCCCTTCGTCAACGGCACAGTCGTCAACTTCGACTTTGGCGCGATCAACAACCCGGGCAACAACAGCCTGGAAGACAACACGTTCTTCTTCACCTACCAGACCGTGGTGCTGGATGTTCCGGGCAACATCGGCTTCACCGGCTCGCAGACCACGATGACCAACGCGGGTACCAGCAACATCCAACCAGCAGGTGCACCGAGCGCCATTCTGGTCGACCCCAACAATCCGCCCAACACCTTCGGCGTCACCACGACCTGCGTGGAACCGAAGATGGGCATCGTCAAGAACATCGTCCAGACCGTCGCTGATGCCGGCGACACAGTGAACGTCAGCCTGACCGTCACCAACACCGGCACATCAACCTCGTTCGATACGATCATCCAGGATCAACTGGATCCGACGCAATTCGTGATTGGGTCGGTGGCGCCCATTACGACAGCCGCCGGATTCACATTCTCAATCAGCGGAGGCGGACTGATCCAATACACCGGTGGCACGATGCCCTTCACCGGCGCGGGCAGCACGGCGACGTTTACGTTTACGGTGGCTCTGAAGACCACCTTGACGCCGTCGCAGGTCGTATCCAACACCGCCACGGTCACGCAGGCGACCACGCTGCCGGGAGTCGACGCGGGTGAACGCAACGAGCCGCCCGTCAGCAGCACCGACACGCTGACCATCCGCGCCAATTCGATCTCGGGTTTTGTCTTCCACGACGTGAACAACAATGCCAACATCGATGTCGGAGACACGGGGCTGGGCAATGTCACCGTGACGCTGACCGGTACCGACTACCTCGGCAACCCCGTCACTCTCACCACCACGACCAATCCTGGCGTGCCACTGGGCGGCTACACTTTCGGCAACCTCCGTCCGGGTACGTACTCCATTGTCGTGACGCATCCTGTCGGCTACATCGACGGTAAGAACAAGGCTGGCACGCCTGTGGGCGGCACCTCCGGCGGGTTTGGCAGCAACCAGATCACCAACATCGTGATCCCAACGGGTGCCACCAGCAACGGCATCAACTACAACTTCGGCGAACTTCTCCCGTCCAGCCTCGGAGGTACGGTCTACGACGACCGCGACGCCAGCAAGACCTTCAACGCCGGTGACGTGGGCATCAACGGTGTGATCGTTACGCTGACCGGAACTGACGACACCGGTGCCTCCATTGGCAGCGTCGTCCTGACGACCGCCGGAGCCGGCGCGTACAACTTCACGGGCCTGCGACCGGGCACCTATACCATCACTGAAACTCAACCCGTGGCCTTCGCGGATTACTTCGACAACGTCGGCTCGCAGGGCAGCGGTACAGTCACAGCTCCGCCTGGCGATGCGATCTCCAACATCACGCTGAATGAAAACGTGACTGGCACCAACAACAACTTTGGCGAACGCCAGTTCGCCAACATCAATGGCTATGTCTACCACGACGCGAACAACGACGGCTTGAAGACCGGTGCCGAAATCGGCCTGTCGGGCAACACCATCAACCTCACCGGCAACGACGACCTCGGCAATGCCGTGTCGCTGACCATTAACACCGACGTCAACGGGTTCTTCAGCTTCCTCGGGCTGCGCCCCAGCGACGTCAGCGGCTACACGCTGACGGAACCCACCAATCCCCCCGGCTATAGCAGCGGCATCAATACCGTTGGCACGCAAGGCGGCACGACCTTCAGCGCGCCCAACGATCACATCAACCTCAACTTGCCCGCCGGCGTGACGGCGGCCAACTACCTCTTCGGCAAGCACTTCATCACCTGCGATCTCTCGCTGACCAAGACCGTGGACATCCCCAACCCGAACATCAATGACGTGATCACCTACACGATCACCGTTTTCAACTCCGGTCCCGATACTGCGACCAACGTGGCCGTCACCGACGTTCTGCCAGCGGGCATAAGCTTCGTCTCGTCGCTCGCCTCGCAGGGCAGCTACAACAACGGTACGAGCATTTGGACCGTGGGTACGATCGCCAGCGGCGCCAACAAGACCTTGCAGATCAAGGCCACTGTGCTCACGGTCAGCGCGGTGACCAACACAGCCCAAGTCAGCGCTTGCGATCAGCCCGATCCGGATTCGACGCCCGGCAACAATGCTCCCGGAGAAGACGACCAGGCCAGCGTGACCATCGCCGGCCAGATCGTGGACCTCTCGCTGACGAAAGTCGTCGACATCACCAACCCGAATATCAATGACGTGATCACCTACACGATCACGGTCTCCAACGCCGGACCGAATACCGCCACCAACGTCGCTGTCACCGACATACTGCCCGCGGGAGTCGGCTTCGTCGGCTCGACCCCCTCGCAGGGCAGCTACGTCAGCGGCACCGGCATCTGGACGGTCGGCACGCTCGCCAAAAACGGCAGCGCCACGCTGCTGATCCAAGCCACGGTCCTTACGGTCAATGCCGTGACCAACACCGCCGAAGTCACCGCCTGCGACCAGCCGGATAGCGATTCGACGCCCAACAACCACCTCCCGTCGGAAGACGACCAGGCCAGCGCCACCATCGCCGGCCAGATCGTGGACCTCTCGCTGACGAAAGTCGTCGACATCACCAACCCCAACATCAACGACGTGGTCACGTTCACGATTCAGGTCTCCAATGCCGGGCCGAACACCGCCACCAACGTCGCCGTCACCGACGTGCTCCCCGCGGCGCTCGGCTTCGTCAGCGCCACGCCGTCGCAGGGAAGTTTCGTCAGCGGCACCGGCATCTGGACGGTCGGTACGCTCACCAGCAACGGCAACGCCACGCTGCAGCTCAAGGCCACGGTCCTCACCGTCAACGCCGTGACCAACACCGCCGAAGTCACCGCCTGCGACCAGCCGGATAGCGATTCGACGCCCAACAATCACGTGCCGACGGAAGACGACCAGGCCAGCGCCACCATCGCCGCTCAGCTCGTGGATCTGTCGCTGACCAAGGTCATCGACAACAGCACGCCCAACCTCAACGATGTCGTTACCTACACGGTCAAGGTCTCCAACGCCGGACCGAATACGGCCACTCATGTCGACGTCACCGACGTGTTGCCGGCCGGTCTCGTCTTCGTCGGCTCCACGCCGTCGCAGGGAAGCTTTGTCAACGGCACTGGTCTCTGGTCGGTCGGCACGCTCACCAGCAATGGCAACGCCACGCTCCAAATCCAGGCCAAGGTGATCACCGTCAACGCCATCACCAACACCGCCGAAGTCACCGCCTGCGACCAGCCGGACATCGATTCCACGCCCAACAACCACGTCCCGACCGAAGACGATCAGGCCAGCGTCACCACGCTTGCCGAGAAGATGAATCTCGCTGTCACCAAGGTGGTGGACAACAATCATCCCAGCCGCGTCGACCTGGCGACCTTCACCATCAAGGTCACCAACCAGGGGCCGAACACGGCGACTAGCGTCGTCTACACGGATCTGCTGCCAGTGGGTCTGGACTTCGTCAGTGCCACCGCCTCGCAGGGAAGTTACGACGCGGCCAGCGGCAAGTGGACGCTCGGCACGCTGATCAACGGCGCGTCGGCGACGCTGACGGTCGGTACGCACCTGACCGTGATCAACTCGCTGACCAACGTCGTCTCGCTCACCAGCAGCGACCAGCCCGACACCAACCCAGACGACAACACGGCGTCGGCCACGGTAACGCCGCAGCTGGCGGATCTGATGTTGACCAAGACCGTCGATAGCACCAAGGTCGACTTCGGCGGCATCGCGACGTACACGATCACCTTGACCAACGCCGGTCCGGATATCGCAACGAATGTCGCCGTCTCCGACCAACTCCCCGCGGGCCTGGAGTACGTCTCCTCGTCGGCGACGCAGGGCGCCTTCGCCAGCGACACCGGCATCTGGACGGTCGGCACCGTCAAGGTGGGTGAAGTCAAAGTCCTGACGCTGGCCACCAAGGTGGTTCAAGAAGGTGAAATCATGAACGTGGCGCAGGTCTCCAGCTCCGACCAGATGGACCCGAACTCCACGCCCAACGACAGCGTCATCGATCAGAACGACCTGTCGATGGTCTCCTTGTCCGGTGGCAGCGATCTGAAGGTCAACGCGGTCCAGTGCTTCGCCGCACGCTTCAACTTCCGCAAGGCCAACGCCGATCGCCTGGTCTTCCTGACGACACTGGCGCTGCCCGCCGATTTCAACCCTGCCAACCTGCCCACGCAGTTCAGGCTCAACGGCTACATCTTCAATGCGACGCTGGATGCCAAGGGCCGCTACCGCACGCGCAATGCAATCGTCCAGGTCCAGCGCAGCGGCAAGAACTGGCGCGTTCAGCTCACGCTCTCCAACATGGATATCCAGCACTCCATGACCGGCGTGGTCAATGCCGACGTAAAGGCGACCGCGCTGGCCCCGGCTCAGATCAGCGTCAAATTGGGCGCCTCCACCTATGGCGTAAGGTCACCGCAAACCTATAAGGCCAGGAAGAACGTGGGCGGCCAGCTCTATCATTAATTTCAAAAAGTAAAAAAATGTCCTCAAGTGTCGGCTGGAACTTGTGTCAAGGTTCCAGCCGACTATAGTTCGGCACGTCAATCTCAGACGACTCGACAAGAAATTGAAGTAGTAAGGGGGGGATGTTGAAAAGTCTCTTGTGGCCCATGGTGGCAGTGTTGTTTGCTGTCCTCGCACCAGCTGTTAACGCCGAAGAAGACACGATCACGGATCTGCGCAAGGAAGTTGAAGACCTGCGCAAGGAACTCGTCGCCAAAAACGAGCCCGCTGTCGGCGTGGCCGTCGAGCATAGCATCGCCGTTCACGAAGCGTGTGAATCGCTGGACGTGCAGACCCGCGGCGGCCACCTGACCATCGGTGGACTGCTCCAGGTCTGGGCCTATTCGATTCAGAACGATCGCAAGAACTGGGTCGACGCGCAACAGGTTCAGGCCGATCCCCGCGGCGGGACGGTCATTGTCAATTCGACGGCCGACAACGATTCCTTCCGCATCCGCCGTTCGGAACTCCGTTTCGACTACGACCTCGACTGCAACATCCGCGCGCACGTGATGATGGACCCGTCCAACGAAGCCACCGCGTTCCCTGGCTTTCCCACCAATCAGGCCAGCGGTCCGGACGGCTCGGCGCTGTTCTATTCGCCCTGCAATTGCGACGCGACGCTGGCAGCACCGTTCTCCGATCCGCGCAATTTTTACTCCGGCGTCGGCACCAATAACCGCCTGTTGCAGGAAGCCTGGATCGACTACCACGACTTCGTCCCGCACCACGATTTTCGCATCGGCGAAATGCGCCGCCAGCTGGGCGAAGAAGGCTCGCGCGACAGCGGCAACCTCGACTTTGTCGAGCGCGCCATGATCACGCAACTGGCGGATCTGCGCGACCTGGGTCTCCAGGTTCACGGTTACTGGCTCGACGACCGAATCAACTACTGGGTCGGCGTCTTCGACGATGCCGGCACCGCCTTCCAGCACCGCGCCAACCGCTCCGACGACAACGATCAGAAGGACATTGCCGCGACGCTGAAAGTGCTGGCCGTCCGGGATCCGGAAAAATGGGGCACGTTGGAATTGGGATTCAGCATCCTTTACGGCGTCGGTGGCGAAGCCGGCGGCCCGTTGGAAGGAACCGATCCGGTCAATGGACTCGACCGCCGCCGCACGACGCACGGACTGGAATACGCCTGGGCGATGTACCATCCCGGCGGACCCGTCCGCGGTATGTGGGTGCGCGGCGAATGGGGCCAGTACCGCGACCGTTTCGCGCCGAACGAAGCGCAATCGGGCCTCTCCGTGATCACCGTCGATCCCGCGCCGTTCATCATCGACGGCTGGAACGTCGCCGCCGGATACCGCCTCAGTCAGAGCGCCTTTGCCGACAACCTGGCGTGCTGGGCCAAGCCCTTCGAATTCGCGTTCCGCTACGATGTCATGCAGAACCTTTTCTACCACGACCTCGTCGATCCGGACCGCCGCCTCGACGTCTTCAAGACGGAAGTCTACACGGCCGGCGTGAACTACTACCTCAGCGAGAACACCAAGCTCCAGCTCAACTACAACTGGACGCGCGAAGAATCGAACGTCGACAACGCCGACCGCCAAGTCCGCGAGGTGAAGAACAACAGCGCGGTCTTGAGCCTGCAGGTGGAGTTCTAATCTCTCGCGAAGACGCGGGTTTTTAAATCTCGCGCAAAGCCGCAAAGACGCAAAGAACAGCAACGGCGGAAATTGGACGCGGAATTCGCGAGCCCTTTGTAGTCCGGGCGTCTCGCCCGGTCAGCCTACCCCCAATTCCTGTGCGGAATACTTTAACTGCTCGGCGCTATCTCTACCGCGAGAGCAAACGTTGCTTCGCGATACCGCAACTCCATCGAGCGAAGTGACGAGCACGTTTAGCCACTTAGCCCAACGGGCTAATGTCTATAAAGCCCAGGGTTGCGCCGCAGCGCTACCCTGGGTAAATGCCCCAGCGCGCGGAGCAACCCTGTAAGGGTTGTGGCTTCAGCCGCGCCCACTGCGACTGCTAAGCCAATCAGTACCGACAACTATTAGCCGGACGGAAATTGCGAAAACGCTCAAGCGAATTTGGCCGTTGCGCCTCAGATACGATGCAAGCCCCGCACCGACGACCGACCACTTTTAGCCGGACAGAGATTACTTGCGGTAAACACGAATCATACGCGATGCCCTGAATCCGCTGAGCGCCCCCGCTACTTCGCCACTGCCGTGCCCTTTTTCACCGCATAGTTCACCACATCCGCCGACCCGAACCCGCTATACAAAACAACCTGCGATCCGTCCGGCCGCGTTGCAATCGCGGCGATTGACGCGGGGATCGTCTTCGCACCGTCGGAACCCGCATCCAGATTCAGCAGCGGAATCAAATTCATCCCCTTGGTCTGAATCACAATCGCCGGCGCTTTGCCTCCCGTCAGTTTGACGGAATACGCCGCGGCGTGGCCTTTCTCATCCAGCAGCGCATCGAACGACGCGCTCCCCAGCCACAACGTCACGCTCGTCAACCCCGCCAACGTTGGCTTGGGCTTGCCTTTCGTCGTCTGCGGCAGTTGAGCCAACAGCGGCGACGCTTGGATCGTCAGCGTAAAATGGCTCTTGCTGCCCACCGGATCGCTCTGCTTCACGGAAAACTTCACCGTCGCCTTCGTGATCCCCGGTTGCGTCGGCTGGCTCGCACCACCACCGGTCCCGGTTCCTGTGCCTGTGCCAGTACCTGTGCTGGTTCCGGTGCCTATGCTCGTGCCCGTTCCGGTGGAGGTCCCTGTCCCTGTCCCTGTGCCTGTGCCCGTACCCGTGCCAGTCCCAGTTCCTGTCCCTGTCCCGGTCCCAGTTCCCGTTCCAGTGCCGGTTCCCGTTCCCGTCCCCGTCCCCGTCCCCGTCCCTGTGACTTTCACAGTCACATACCCGGTTCCCGTCACCGCGCCATTCTTGGCGCTGACGGCAAATGTCCCCGCGGTACTGCCGGCTGTCAGCAATCCCGACGCGCTGATCGAACCGCCGCCCGTCGCGACGCTCCAGGTAAAGGTAGGCTGGGGAACCAGCGGCGCGTTGGACTGATCGTAGCCCACCGCCGTGAACTGCTGCGTTGTCCCCGCGTTGATCGTCACCGGCGTCGGCGTGACGCCAATCGACGTCAGCACCGGCGGATTGACACCGTCGACGATGTACGACTTCACTTGCTTTAGTTTCTGCACGGTCAGCCAGCTCCGCAGCAGATAGCCGGAATTCAAACACGCATCGCCGGTCACCGAGTTCGCGGCGTTTCCCCCGGGCGTGTACGGATCGCTCGCCGCGGAGTAGCTGTTGACGCCCGCCGTCGGGTGCGTGCCATCCGCGCTGTCGATCAATGTCCCCAGCCACGCTGTGCCGGGTTGCCGCGCGAGAATCTCCGCGTAGTAATCGATCAGCGGCAAGCTGTGATTCTGCGCGTAGGTCCGGATCGCCGCGTTGAACGGCGTCACGTCGAGACCACTGTTTGGCGGAATGGTGCTCAAGACCACAACCACGTTGCCGGTCTCGAACTTCCCGACAATCGTTGCCAGGTCCGTGGCGAACGCGCTGGCGGTGCGCCCTTGCTTCATGTCGTTGGTCCCCAGCATCAAGACCACAAACTGCGCATCCGGAAACGTAGCGACCAGCGTGTCGATCTGTATGTTGCCCGTGTACGTGGCGTTGGTCAGCGTGGTTCCCGCCGAACCGCTGGTGTCGGTGGGCATCGCCGGTCCGCTGTTGTTGTTGCCGGAGAGGTATTCGTCGCACGCGATTCCGCTCGACGCCGTCATCCCGCGATTGCCGGTCGTGTCCGCAGCCGCCAGGTACCAGCCGTTCTTGTTGGTCGTGTCGGTGTTCGAGCCGGTATTCCAGGAGCTCGAATTACACCATGTACACAGGGCCGAGTCCGCGCTGGTTTTTCCCGAACCGTAGCGCGGCCACTGCGCGTACGGATTGGAATGCGTGATCGAGTCGCCGACCTGCAGCACAAATCCGGCGGTCTTTCCCGACGTCTTGTACACAGCGCGGCCATGCGTCACCCAGGAACTCACCCACGCCGCATCATACCCATTGGCTTGAGTTGGATCGTTGGCCGCATGCGCCCCCGCACACGTGAATAGTACAAGTATAACAAGACCGGAAGAAACCGTGGCGCGTGAGTGTTGCATAAAGTCCTCCTGAGCGACGGCCTTAAAATACTATGTTTTTCACAGGATTGAAGCAAAAACTACAATAACTTATATGTTTTAACTGTCATATTTTCCTACAAAAGTATTGAGATATTGAAATTGGGTTGGGAATCGGACCCCCAGATCGCCAGGGAGGTTCTCGTAGTGGTCAAAAGTCAACATAAGGAAAATTTTCCTGAGGATCTGGACTGGATCACAACTCGCAACCGCACTACTTTGCCCGTGCGCGCCTATGAGCTTGCGCAGTTACAATCTTCATCTTATGGTGAGCACCAATCGCATTAGCGCGTAGAGACATCAACGTTTTCGGAGACCGGCATGAACATTCACGAACACCAGGCAAAACAACTCCTCGCGAAATACGGAGTCGCCGTCCCCAAGGGCAAAGTTGCTTACACCCCGGCGGAAGCCGAGAGCGCCTACAACGAATTGGGCGTCGCCATCTGCGCCGTGAAAAGCCAGATCCACGCCGGCGGCCGCGGCAAAGGCAAGGTGTTCGATCCGAAAGACCATTCGAAGCTGATCATGGAAGGCGGCGTCAAGATCGCCAAGTCCGCGGCCGAGACCAAGGACTACGCCACCAAATTGCTCAACAATCTGCTCGTCACCAAGCAAACCGGACCCGGCGGACGCATCGTCAAGCGCGTGTACATTGAATCCGGCAGCAAGATCGCCCGCGAACTGTACCTCTCGATCGTGATCGACCGCACCGTCGGCCTGCCCGTGATCATGGCCAGTACCGAAGGCGGCATGGACATCGAAGAAGTCGCCGAGAAGCATCCCGAGAAGATTTTGAAAGTTCACTTCGATCCGCGCGAAGGCCTCTATCCGCACGCCGCGCGCCGCATCGCGTTTTTCCTCGGCCTCTCCGGCGATGCCTTCAAGAGCGGCGTCTCGTTCCTGATCGCGATGGCCAAGGCCTTCGCCGAACTGGATTGCTCGCTGGCTGAAATCAATCCGCTGGTCGTCACGCAGGAAGGTCAGGTCGTCGCGCTCGACGCCAAGATTAACTTCGACGACAACGCGCTCTACCGCCACAAGGACGTCGAAGAACTCCGCGACCTCAACGAAGAAGACCCGAACGAGATCGAAGCGAAGAAGTACGACCTCAGCTACATTCAGCTCGACGGCGATATCGGCTGCCTGGTCAACGGCGCCGGACTGGCGATGGCGACGATGGACGTGATCCAGCTTTACGGCCGCCAGCCCGCCAACTTCCTCGACGTCGGCGGCGGCGCGACCAAGGAGAAAGTCACCGCCGCGTTCAAGATCATCCTCAACGACCCGAAGGTGAAGGCGATCCTCGTCAACATTTTCGGCGGCATCATGAAGTGCGACATCATCGCCGAAGGCGTCATCGCCGCCGTGAAGGAAGTGAACCTGAAAGTCCCGCTGGTCGTCCGCCTGGAAGGCACCAACGTGGAACTCGGCAAAAAGAAGCTCGCCGAAAGCGGCCTGCCCATTCAAAGCGCATCCACGCTGAGCGAAGCAGCGGAGAAGGTGGTCAAGGCCGTGAAGTAAACGGCTCATCTCACGCAAAGCCGCAAAGACGCAAAGTACAACGGGATTCGGGTATGGGGAATCGGGATTCGTCGCGAAGCTGGATGCGGAGAATCCCGATTCCCAAATCCCGAATCCCGTTTTTTTGCGTCTTCGCGGCTTTGCGTGAAACTAAGAATTACGGCGCCAGCGTCGACGGCCCGCCACCAAACGTCTTCTCGTAATATCCTTTGCCCTTCTTCTTGTACTGCGTGAATCCCGCCTTGGCCAGACGGTCGTCGCTCGGCTTCTTCATCGCGCCGGCGCCGTTAAGATTGGGCGCCATGATGATGCGCTGAATTTCCTTGCCGCATTTTGGGCATTTCGTGAGCGCATCTTCGCTCATCCGCTGCGTCGTCTCGAAGGTTCCCGCGCAGACGTCGCAATCGCGCTTCTCGCCGACGGGGTTCGGGCCGTAAACATACGTGGGCATGGATGTTAATCCTCAAGGGACCTACCGTACTCTGATCTATCTTACACCCAGAGCGCAGAACGGCAACAGCGACCTTATACGTGCACCTTGAGTCGACGAAGCAGTCACAAACATTGCGCGTGCGTACACCCTTATAGTGGTAGAGTTGCTTTCCCCTATGACCGGACAGTGCACAAGCAGCCAGTACACAGAGAAAATGCTTTGAAATTCGATTTAGATGAAATGAAATTTCGGGATTCGAGTCTTAGAAGTACATCATAGGTTACTATATGGGGTGGGGGACGAAGGGATTGATGATGCGTAAGTCACTGACCGCGCTGGCCCTATGCGGTATCTCGGGCATCCTGGCGGGCCATTTATTTGCGGCTGAGCCCGTCCCGCAGGACGCGTCGCGTCCGGTGCGTCCGGTGCCGCCGCCGCGCGCCGATGCTGGCCCTGCTATTCCGCCGGTGATTCCACCCGTTCCGCCCGGTCCTGGTCCGGGTCCCGGACCAGCCGCGGCCCCCGCTGTTCCCGCGCCGCCCGTTGTGCCCGCTGCGGCTAACAACAATGCCTGGCAAAAACTTGACGCCAAAGCGCTGCCCATGCCCAACCCGCGCCAGTTTCTGACCGCCGGCGTGCTCGATCCGGAATTGCAGCACGTCATCACATTTCCCAAGGAAAGCGGCCCGGTTGAACTGGGACTTCCGCACTCCGGCAAAGATAAATCCGGTAAGGATTATCCCGCACTCGTCGCCCGCTACGCCGCCGGCGTGATCTGGGTGGACCTCAACGGCGACGGCAAACCCGGCAGTGGCGAAACATCGCCGGTCGGCCCCGACGGCTACACCGAACCGTTCACCTGCGAATTGCATTACGACGACGGCACCTCCGGCGACTACGCGTTCCGCTTCAAGCAGGTTGTTGAAAAAGAAAAGTACGCGATTGTGCGCTGCATGGCGCGCCAGTTCGATTTCAAAGGCCAGAAATTCACCCTGATCGACGACGACGGAAATGGGAAGTTTGACGATGTCGAAAAAGACGCGCTGATTGCCGGCGAATCGCCGGTGACGTTCCTTGGCAAGTACGTCCCCATCGGCGACGACTTTTACGAGATCCTCGTTCACCCCGCGGGCATGACCGTTGAAATGCGCCCCGCGCCGAAGATGGACCTGGGTACCGTGAACGTCGTCGACGCCTTCAAGTGGCCGCAGAAGGCGCAGGAATCGAAAATCGACGTGATGATCATTCGCAACGCCGACAGTTCATTCTCCTTCAACGACCGCCGCCCGACGATGAAAGTTCCGCCCGGCGCGTACGACCTGGTCTTTGGAGTATTCGAACGCGGGAAGGAAATCATTTATCTGAAGAAGGGCGACAAGACCAGCTTCTCCGTGTTGCCCGGCGACAAGAACACGCTGCCGAAGTACGGTGGCAAGGTCACGGCGCAGGTTGAATGCGATTCCGATGGCCAGGATGTCTACATCCACAAGCCCACGCTCTCCGGCGAAGGCAGCGAGCGATATTTCCCGGAGAATTTCAAAACCGTCAGCGTCTGGGCGTTCCTGGGCCAGGTCTACCAGGACCAGATGAAGATTGAATACATTCAGGACATCGGCGGCAAGCGCCGCTACGACGTCACGCCCGATGGCGATTTGAAAGACGTGGTCGTCCGCCGCGCCCGCGACGTCAGCGAAGAATACCAGGCCTCTGTCGAATACGATTCCGGCATCCTCGGCAAAGTCACCGGCCGCACGCGCTTCGAATTCGTCTTCCGCAAAAAAGACAAGGACGCGAAGGAGAAGGAAAAGCCCAAGCCCGTGGATAAGACGAAGGATAAGGGGAACTGATCGGCCGGCATTCGGGATTCGAAACAGAAACGCCCCGCATAAGCGGGGCGTTTCTTTTCGATTGCCGAATCCCTAATCCCGAATCCCGTCCGTTAAGCATTCACCGCCTGCGGAATCACCGAACCCGCGCGCACGCCGTTCAGGCGCAACAGGCGATCCCCCGCCAGATCCTTGCTGTTCTCCGGGCGCTTATTCGGATCGTAATCGACGATGAACGCGCGGCGGCTCTTGTCGGAACGATTCGGGCCGGAATGATGCAGCGTCAACACATGGAAGAGCAGGATTGAGCCGGCTTTCATTGGCGCGACCTTAATCTTCTCGGTCGGCACGTTCTTCAGATCGATCTGCAATTCTTCCTGGCCGTGCTTGACCAGTCCGTACTTGTGCGAACCGGGAACCAGCTGCATGCAGCCGTTCTCCGGCGTCGCGTCGTCCAGCGCCAGCCAGCAGGTGATCTGCTCGGGCTTGGTGCTGGCCCAGTAGGCGTAGTCCTGGTGCCAGGGCTTGATGCCGCCGTGTTTGGCGGGCTTGAACATCAGCTTGGATGAATGGTAGTAGATGGTCGAGCCGATCAGATCTTCGACGGCGTTGAGCATCTTGTCGCTTTCGCACAGTCCGGCGAACTCTGGTGAGTAATCCACGATGCTCTGAATCTTGCGCAGTAGACCCGGCGCGACCACATCGCCGCTGAAGCCGCCGCTGGTTTTCTCGAGATTGAAGTCGCCCTTGTCCTTGGAAAGATCCCGCGCTTTCTCTTCGACGACGCGGTCCAGTGCGTTGAGCAACCCGTCGATCTCGGGCTTCTTGAGGAAGTCTTCAATGATCAGGTACCCGTTTTCCTTGTAAAATTCGCACTGCTCGGTCGTCAGGGCTTTCATTGTTACTCCTTCGTTTGAGTTGAGAACTGTGCTCGTCACACAGGAAGGACTCTATCCTGAAGCCTGAAAGAGGTAAATGGATGGGGTGATCAAAGTGTTGTATTATTCGAAACTGACTCGAAATTGCGGGATTTGGGAATGGGGATTCGGGATTCGTAACGAAAACGCCCCGACAACCCTATGGACTGTAGTCCATAGGGTCACTGGCTCATATTGGATTAGCGGCGAGCGATGCCTTCGCTAGACTCCTTTTTCGACATTCGTCCTTCGACCTTGGCCATTCCGGAGTTCCCATGCCCTACTTTGACGTCAGCATCGAAACCCACTTTTGCGCCGCGCACGCGCTGCGTGAATACAAAGGCACGACTGAGCCCACTCACGGCCACAACTTTCGCGTGATCGTCACCGTGACCGGCGAACGCGTGGACCGCGCCGGGATGGCGATCGATTTTCTCGATCTGAAGCCCGTGATCGAAGAAGAGGTTGGCCGCCTGCACTACGGATTCCTCAACGAGAACGTTGAAGAATTCAAAGCAACTGGCGGAAACATCTCGCCCAGCGCCGAGAACATCGCCATGGTGCTCTACCAGCGCATCGGCAAGCGTCTGCCGCCGGTCGTCAAGATGAGCAGCGTCCAGGTCTTCGAATCTCCCGGCTGCTCGGCGACCTACCGCGAACGATAGCTTTCACTTTCGCGGCAAAACGCTTGCTCATAGTATTGGCTCAGCATGACAGATCACGCCTGCTCCAGAGAAACCTTCGTCCAGACCACGGCCACCGTGACGCATCAGGAACCGGCGTCATCGCGGTATTACCTGCTGCGGCTGCGCTGCCCGGAGATCGCGCGCCGCGTGCAGCCCGGCCAGTTCGTGATGATCGCCTGCGCGCCGGACATCGGCGGACGCTCCGAACCGCTGCTCCCACGCCCCCTGGCGATTCTCGATGCGCGCGGCGACGAGATCGAATTGCTCTACTTCGTGGCCGGATTCGGCACCGAAGTCCTCCGCGCCACCGCCGAAGCATCCATACTTTCGTCACTTCCGAAAAGTCTGCGCATCATCGGTCCACTCGGCCGGGGATTCGAACCGATCCCGAACGTCGATGTCCACGTGGCGCTCGGCGGCGGCAGTGGTGTCGCGCCGCTGGTCTTCTTTTTTCGCAAGGCCGCCACGAGCGGGTCTTGGCATCTGATCCTCGCCGCGCGCAACGCCGACCAACTGGTCCGCGAAGAGTTGATCCGCGCCCCGGGCACGCTCCACCGCGCAACCGATGATGGCTCCGCCGGTTTCCGCGGCAACGCCGTTCAAGCCGTGGAAGCGCTGCTGGCCGGGGAGCTCAAAGGAAAGCGCGTGGGCCTCTACGCCGCTGGTCCGGAACCGATGATGGAAGCCGCCGCGCGAATCGGCACGAAACTGAATCTGCCCGTGCGCGTCTCGCTGGAAGCACGCATGGGTTGCGGTGTCGGCGTTTGCCGCGCGTGTGTCGTCGACGGCGTGACGCCGCATCCGAAAACAGGCCTGATGCGTCGCACCGTCTGTCAGGATGGCCCGGTCTTCGACACCGCGGAGCTGGCTGGATGGCGATGAAATTCAGCGTCGAAATTCTCGGCAGCGGTACGTCCGTGGGAGTGCCCACCATCGGCTGCGATTGCGCCGTCTGCCTCTCGACCGATCCGCTGAACAAACGTCTGCGCTCCTCCATCCTGGTGCGCAGTTACGACGAGAGCGGCCGCAACGACACGACCGTCGTCATCGACACCACGCCCGATTTCCGCACGCAGATGCTGCGCTCCAACGTGAAGCACATCGACGCGGTGCTGATCACGCATTACCACGCCGATCACGTGGTCGGCATCGACGACGTGCGCCGCTTCAACACGCTGCAGAACCGAGTGATCGATTGTTACGCGACCGCGGCGACGTTGAAGCAGATCAAGCACAGCTTCGACTACGTGCTGGTCGAACAGGATGCGCTGCGCTTCGGACTGCCGTGCCTGAAAGGACGCGAAATTACGTATGGCACTCCGTTTCAGATCGGCGCGCTGGAGTTCCTGCCGCTGGAACTCGACCATACCATCATCAAATCGTTGGGCCTGATCATCCGCTCGCGCGGCAGCCGGGCGCTGGCGTACTGTCTGGACGTCAAGATCATCCCCGAACCCGCGTATGCCGCACTTAAAGGGGCGGATACGCTGGTGCTGGATATGCTGCGCGAAAAGTCGCATCCCACCCACATGAATTTTGAAGAGGCGCAGGCCGCGATCCGCCGGATCGAACCGCGACGCACGTTCTTCGGCCACATTGCTCACGAAATCGAACACCGCTCGTTCGAAGCAAAGCTGCCGCCGGAAACGCGGCTCGCGTACGACGGACTGATCCTTGAAATGGAGTAAATGCCATGGCCGATGAAATTCTGAAAACCGTGATCGTCGGTTCCGGACCCGCGGGATTGACCGCCGCGATCTACGCCGCGCGCGCGAATTTGAATCCGCTGCTGCTGGCCGGAGCGACGCCCGGCGGGCAGCTGACCAAGACCAGCGAAGTCGAAAACTACCCGGGCTTCAAGGCTGGCGTGATGGGACCGCAATTGATGGAAGACATGATGGCGCAGGCCAAGCACTGCGGCGCCAAGCTGGTCTTCGAGGCCGTCGAACACATCGATACCAAATCGCAGCCGGTCACCGTGACCTACGGCGGCGGGAAGATAGTCCGCGCGCACACGCTGATCTATGCGACCGGAGCCGCGCCGCGCTGGCTGGGCGTGAAGGGCGAAGAGCAGTATTCACCGCCGAAGGGCAGCGGTGTGACGACGTGCGCGGTCTGCGACGGCAGTTTCTATCGCAAGATGCCCGTGGTGGTTGTCGGCGGCGGCGACAGCGCGATGGAAGAGGCCACGTACCTCGCCAAGATGTGTTCGTCGGTCACCGTGATCCACCGCCGCGAAGAATTTCGCGCGTCGAAAGTGATGATCGACCGCGCGCACGCCAATCCCGTGATCAAGTGGGAGCTCAACCAGGTCGTCGATGAAATCTTAGGCGACGAAAAAAAGAAAATCGTCACCGGGGTGCGCTTGAAACACATTCAGACCGGCGCGACCAAAGAAATGCCGATCGCCGGAGTCTTCGTCGCCATCGGCCACATTCCGACGACGACCCTGCTGCGCGACCAGGTGGAACTCGACGCCGACGGCTACATCAAAGTAAACGACCGGCAGGAATCGAACGTGGCTGGTGTTTACGCTGCCGGCGATTGTCACGACCGCCGTTACCGCCAGGCCATCACCGCCGCCGGCATGGGTTGCAAAGCCGCGCTGGAAGTCGAACGCTACCTCGTCCACCACGGCTTGTAACGCGACGTCATTTGATGTGATCGCGGCACTCCTTCAAAAACGCCTTCATTTCCGGCCAGCGTTCTGTGACCATCTTGCCGTCGTACCCGACGATCTGTTCGAGGAACGCCGGGTATTCGATCGCGTCGCGCCACTTCTGCTGCTTGGCGTAGATGGTGGAGCGCAGTTTCGACGCGTCGAAGTACATTGTCGAATCCGTGGGCGATTCATTACGCAGCGCGTTCAGCAGCGTCAGCGCCTCTTCGTACTTCTCGAGGATCGCATCCAGGCCGGCTTTCTTGAGGCGAATCTCGTCCGTGTCGTGGCCGGCGTCGATCTCCTTCTGCAGCAGGTCGCTGGCGAGTGAGCGGTAGGCCTTGGCCTCGTCTGACTTGCCGGCTCGATCGAGCTCCTCGCACTGCTTTGTCGCCAGTTCGATCACCAGCACGCGCGTCGCGGCGATTTTGCGGCGGTAATCGATCTCCTCTTCGATGATCGTCAGCAGCGATTTGCCGTTGTCGCCGAGTTCCGGCTTGAGCGTTGCGCAGTCGGGATAATTGCGGCGAATCGTCTGCGCCTGCGCGAGCGCTTTTTCCATGTCCATGTTGAAGCGATCGGCCGCCGGGCGGTGCGCGTCGCCGTTGGGATACTGCGCGGCGTTGGGCGAGTCGTACATGTAGTCGATCAGCAGCGTGTGATCCTGCTTGCAGCGATCCCATTTGTTCAGATCGTTGAAGCGAATCATGCCCTTCACGCCGGCGTTGGCGTCGCCAATCATGCGCGTCAGGAGTTGCTGCCATGGCGCGGGCTCGTCGGCGATGTGCACGCCGGTACCCTTCGGGTCGAACGTGTCGAGCAGCTTCTTGCCCGCATCAATGGCCTTCGCGGTCTGATTGGCACGCTTCAGCGCGTAAAGCAGGTAGCTGAAATCCTTGAGCGTTGGCTCGCCGGCTTTGTAGAGCGCGAAACGCTGTTCCTCGAATTCCGCGATTTTCGCGTAGCAGCTGGCGACGGCATCGGCATTCTTGGCGGTCGCGGCTTCCGCCGCGATGGCTTCCAGCCGCTGTTCCAACCGCGTGAGCATGTAGCCATATGTCGCGGTGTCGGCCGGTTTGCGCGCGTGCCAGGCGGCCATGGTGTCGGTCGCGTCGCTGAATAACTTTTCCTGCTCCGGACCGGCTGGGCCCGCAGCGAGTTCGATCAACGCGCGAAACTTGTTGAAGAGCGCCGCGTCCATCCCATCTTGCGACGCGGGATTGGCCCGCTGCCACGTCAGATACGCTTCAACGTGCCGCAACGCCGGTGCGTACGCTCCGACCGCACAGCAGAGCGACGAACGGGTCAACAGCAAGGAGCCGCGCTGTTTTTCGCGCTCGCTGGTGATGGAGTCCGTCGCCGCCGCCGTCTGCGCGATGTAATCGTCGTAGCGCTGGAATGCGTCGAGCGCCTTCTGCGCATAGTCGTGCGCGCGCTTCTTCTGGTCTTCAGGCTTCAGATCCTTCAAACGCTCCGTCGCAAACAGATTCTGTTCCGCGGCATAGGCGCGGGCAACGCTGAGCAGCGCGGTTTCGTAGTCCGGACTCGCCGGCTTCACTTTCGCGAAGGACTCCGCCGCTTTGTCATACGCTTCCGCCGCCTGCGCGAAATTGGCTGCGGCGTCGGCGGGCGCGGAACTCAATTGCTTGCGCGCGGTCTCCAGGCAATCGATGGCGACTTTCGCTTCCGCACGAGCGCGCTGAAAATCGCGGTCGGCGCTCGGGCTGCCGACCTCGTCAATTATTGCTCGCGGTAAAATCCTGCGCCGGACCGCTTCGTTGAGCGCATATTTTGCGGCGGCTTCGCTCTTCTCGAGCATGGGTCCGAGGTCCGCGATGCTGGCGTTGACCTGTCGCGTATAGAACGCGCGCGATTCCGATTTCGCCGGGTCCGGCAGCCACGTGCGATTCTTGGGCGCGTAAAGCGATTTGAACGCGCGGTAGGCGACCAGCGCTTCGCCGTAGTCCTCGGTGCGCAGATAACAGCGTCCTAATTGCAGCCACGCTTTTGGTTCGACGCTTAACCGCATCGCGGGCGGCGCGGAATGCGCGGCGGTGATCGCGTGGCGGAAGCACTCCGCTGCCTTTTCGTATTCGGCGACGGAAATGGCCAGATGCGCACGGGGTTGATCGCGTTCCGTGCGCTGCAAATCCGTAATGCGCAAGCCTTCTGTGTAGCGCGCGTGTTCGTAGTCGGCGTGGAGTTCATATCCTGTGGCCGCGCTGAACCATTCGGCAGGGCGCAACGCAGGCAGCATCATCTTTTGCCGCGCGGCCGTGACGACTTCGGACATCGCGGCACTGAATTGGTTGCTCCATGGCGAGACCGCACCGCCGGCGCTCTCGTGATCGATCAGCGTCTGCAGTACGCGAATCGAGCGCTGATAGTCGTCGGCCGTAGCATCTGGCACCAGCGTTAGCGCGCGGGTGTACGTCTCCAGAATTTCCTTGCCCGCGTCGTCGCTGAGCATCTGCGAGAGCTCGCCGTCGAGCTCTTCGACGCGGCGGATGACATCGGCGTACTTCTTCAGCTTCATACTGAGGCGAATGCGTTCGCGCGTGATCGCTTTCTGCAACGCCGGCGCTCGCCAGGCCTCCGTCCAGTGCGTCTCAGCCTCTGCGGAATTGCCTTGCAGCGCGAAGGTCTTGCCGGCCATCATCTCGTACCACGCGACGGTGGTTTCCTGCTTGAACAGGTGGTCGTTGTTACTGCGCGCCTCGCAGATCTTCACGATGTCCGCGGCGAAGGTGCTGCGCGCGGCATCGGATTCCGGAATGCAGTCGAGCTGATCCAGCAGCGTGACGACGTAGCGCTGATCGGGATCCAGCCACGTTTCGAACGTCTTCTCCGCAGCGGCGAGAAGCGCGGGCGGAACCGCTTTGCCTTCCATGTCCGGATCGTTCTTCTGAATCCAGGCATCGATCTCGAGGCACGCTCTGTCGAACGGTGGATACGCCTTGTCCGCGGCGGCCTTGTACTTCTCCGCGATCTTCGCGAACAGCGCGGCCGCCTCGCGTTGATACTGTGCGGCGTTGGCGGGCTCTTCGGTGGCGCTCTTCTTTAGAGCGCGGGCGCATTCGTAATCCAGCGTCCCAGCTTCGCGTTCGGCTAGGGCGTAGTGCGCGAAGGTCTTCGGGCCGGTCAGGATTTTCGCGTACTGTTTTTCGGCGTCGGCGAGGAACTTTGCGCGCGTGCCGACGGTCGCCGTGCGGGCTTCGTGGCGGTCGAGCAGGGCGTGAATCAGATTGGCTTCGCTAACGGTTCTCGGATCGGCTTCGAGCTGCGCGATGAGATGCTTCACGAGATCGACGGTGCGAAATGTCGGGTCTTCGCGCTCGAGCAGCGATTTTGCGTACTCGTAATCAGCCTCGGCGCGGACGGTTCCAGCGCCCAGCAGCGTTGCGCAAAGTACTGCCAACGGAATGCGTGAAGACAATAGACCACCGCCGATGTTTTTGATCATCGCAACCGCTCCTCGAATAATTTTGACTACCCGACGTGCTCTGAAGGGCTTACGGGATGCGTGGAATAACCTTGCGTTGAAAAATTGAAATAGTGACTAATAGACACTGGTGACAGCTGTCACTAGGGTCCCCATGCAGGTGCACGCGTGGAAATTTTTCAACCGTGAATGCCGAACGCAGCGGCCAATTCGTTTTCGATCAAAGCCTTAACGTCAACAATGCGCGCTGCATTGTAGTTTGGAGCTTTGTGGAGTTCGAGCAGCTCCGCCCCGAAGTTCGCGAGCGGCGCATCGGCACGCAGCAGGCCGGGGAGGATCGGCAGGCGCTTGATGTCCGCGATGTGGACCTGCGGGAAAACGTCGCCATTCTCGCCGGTCACCGCGAGGAAGTAGTCGGTGTAGAATTTGGAATTCATGCACGCGCAGAGCGCATCGAGCGACAGCCCGGCGTGCTCCGGTTTCTGAAAGGTCACGTGCACGGAATTGCGCACGAAATACCGCTCGCGATCGACGGTCGCCAGCAATCCGCGCGCGGTCTGGCGGGTCAGAATCTTCTCCCCGCGGTCGTAGAGCGCCGCGTCGCGCAGTTGGCAGTTAAAGGGGCGGCCGGGGTGGGGCGGGGTGTGTTCGTGAGCCTTGTTGTATGCAATGTAACGGCCCTGCCATTCGACCGGCATGAACGCATTGAATTCGCAGCCGTCGATGACCTTGCGGTGAATCTGTGGGTCAAAGGCGTGAGCACTGCCGTCGGCGGCAAGGAATTTTCCGCCGTCGACGCGCCCCAGCAGCTTCTGCGGAAAGGGCTGGAAGCCGGTGGAGATGCCGTCGCGGACTTCAAACGTATCGCCCAGCGGCGCGCCGTGGCGTTCCATCAGTTCGATCTGACGTCGTAACGCGCGCGGTAGATGATCGCAGAAGCGCAACACCGGACCGAGCGGTAAATGCGACTGAAGCACCGCGCCGCCGCTGAGTTTCACGCGCGACGAGACGACTGGCGGCCGCTTGCGCACGCGCAGAATGACCGTCTCCACGGCGTGGCCGTCGAAGTGTTCCTTCTCCAGCGGCTTGATCGATTCGAGGGTGTGCTTGAGCAGGAATTCGCGGAGGAGCTGATAGCGCGCGTTGCGCTGGAACGTCGCCGGCACAATCAGCGCCATCACCCCGTTGTCTTTGAGCAATTCCAGCGAACGTTCGATGAAGACCGCGAAGAGATTGACCTTGCCCGACGCCGCGCAGTGAAATCGCTCGCGCAAGCCATCGAGCTCATCGGGCGAAAGTCCGCGTCCCTCCACGAACGGCGGATTGCCGACGACGCATTCGCAGCTGCTCTCGAGACCGTTCAACGGCTTCAACGCATCAGCGTGGCGTAAATCGATGGGCACCGTGGCGTCGAGCGCCGCGCTGCGCAGCGCCGACATGCGCAGCGAGAATTCCGCGACAGCCAGCGCCTTGGCGTCAATGTCGATCCCGGTCAGCTCATTGGAAAGGACCGCTTGCGCTGCGTTGCGCGCCGTTTCGCCACCTTCCAGCCGCCGGCGATAACCGCGCTGAAACGCTTCGAGCAAAAACGCACCCGCGCCGCAGGCCGGATCGACCACGCGGCGGTTGCCTACCTTTAGCTCCGTAATGATGGCTCGCGCAACCGACGACGGCGTGTACACCGAGCCTTCGCTGACGCGGCCCGTGCGGCCCACGCGTTCAGACTCCGCCCGGTGGCGGGCGTTCGAAAGAAAACCACCGAGCAACGCCGGTTCGTTCCAGATCGCTTTCGGCAGCGCTTCAAAATCCGGACGCGACAGGGACGTGGGGGAAACCTGCAGTGCAGTCGCCAGCTTCTCCAACCAGGCAGCAGGAACCGGACGGGCGGACCGCGCGGCCAGTTCCGTCGCGGCGCTCATCACCCACGCTTCGGGGCTGAGCTCCTTAGATTGTAGGAACGGCCGGAGCAACTCGGCGAGGCGCAGCGGACGCGCGTGACTCAAAAATGCGCCGGAGCGCAGAATACGCTCAGACGGTCGCGGGAGGACGCGACGCGGCTGTTCGTCGAGAAGAGCCGCACCGGAAACGGCGAGCGAATGAGGAGTCATGGCGAAAGATTCGGCTGGAATGGTACGCCAACTGAAGGAAAAGTTGGATTCCTTCAATGCACCTTGGTATTTCGCGTGTCTACCTGCTGGGCACCAATTGTTGCCCAGGTTAAACACAGGGTATTGCGCCTACCGCCGCAAAGTTGGGCCAACTCCGTCATTTCGCTACTTCTGGGCGAAAAACGTCGTATTATTCTGCCCAATCAGGTGTTGTACCTGGTGACTCTACGGGTGGTTTGGCGTTTTAATACATTATAAGGCAGCACATCGCGGGCGTGGGATCGATCATGAAAACAAGAGCGCGTCATACGTCACGGGGGCCAGCGGGCATTTCGCTGCTGGAGATCCTGGTCGTGGTCGTCATCCTGATTGTGCTGTCGAGCCTTGTGATTCCGGCACTGGCCAGAGCGCGGACGCAGTCGCGCAAAGTTCAGTGCGCCAACAATCTCAAGCAACTTGGCGCCGCGTTGGTGATGTACCAGAGTTTCGAAGGCCGCCAGCAGAACGCGTTTCCCGAACGTTTGACTCATCTGGCCGATCCGACACATCTCTATGTCAACGACGACCGCCTGTTTGTGTGTCCGATGGATTTGTCGCACGCCACGGGCAATTCGCTGAAGCCGGGAAGTCCCATCGACAATAAGTACGACTGGGCAGAACGCGTGACGTCAGCGCCCGCCTGGCCCGGAGACACCCGGCCCCAGCGCAATTGCTCGTACCTGTATGAATTCAGCACCCGCATCTGCGAGACTTACGACCGGACCAACGACACGTGGGACGGCGGCTGGGCCTCAGACTTCCTGGTCGAATGGTACAACGACGTTTCCTACGATCCGCCACTGCCGACCGCGTACAACGATGCCATTGGCAGCGGTTATATTACCGGCACGTCGCCCAGTCCTTCACACATGAGTCTCTTCGGCCTCACCGATCAGTGGTGGACGAACCCCGCAACGCCGTCGAACCAGGGCATCATCACCTGGCAGGAAGCGAAATTCTGGCAGAAGGAAAAGGGCGACATCTGCTGCACGGGCCTGGCCTATCCCGGCGATAACGGCGCGTTTCCGGTGGGCTGGTTCAACATTTTCGATTCCGATGGCTGGCAGCTCGATCCGGCCGACATGATCTTCCTCGGTTACACGAATGTGAACGGCGGCACAACCTACTCGTCGCCGCAGCACGGGTATCCCGGAGCATGGCTGCCGATCGTGCGCTGCTTCTGGCACCAGACCCCGGCACTGGTCGACAACGAGAATGTTGAAGAAGTCCTGAATCTCGCCGTCGAAGGCAACACGTTCTATTCCGCGCCGGGCTGGGAACAGACGGCGTGGAATTACGGTCGCGACGGGGACATGCCTGACGCACCTTGATCGCAGCGTTCAGTGTTCTCGAATTGAAGCTGGCGCCGTCATTCCACCCATGCGCAACTGCGTGATCTGTTCGCGGTTGTACGCCAGATGCTGTGACTTTTCGCCCAGCGTTTCAATCTCGACGTCCTTCAAAAACGGATAGCTGTCGAACAGGAACAGCGCCAGTGTGCGCGCCTGCAGCGTGGTGGGGTCGCCCATCGGCCCCATGGCGATGTCCTTCTCCGACAGCATTTCGCGAGCCTTCTCGACAGTGACGGAAACTTTCGTGTCCGTCATGTGAACGGCGCGAAACCGCTCCGCGCCGTTGTCGGAATCGTCCGGGAAGGCGCGGATCAAGGTCATCAGCACGTGGTTCTCGTGCGGCGTCAGTTCGCCGTACTTGGCGCGGAGTTGTGCGTCGAACTGCGCGCGCAGGGCTTCGATTTTCTTCTCCTGCTCCGGCGAGAGATAGCGGCCGGTGCGGTCCTTGCTCTGGGCCGTGAGCGCTTCGATGCGGGCGTCGGCCTGCGCGAAATTTTTGCTCTCGATCAGTTCCGTCACCTGCATGGCCTGTTTTTCCAGAACCTGCTGAGCCTGCCGTGATTCGGAGCGCTCGCTGACCAGCCCGGTCCCCCAGCAACTGCCCACGATCGCCGCCAGTCCCGCCGCCACGAAGGCCAGGCGCGCGGAACCATCCAAGCCGCCGCCGATGATGCCGGTCAGCACCGCCAAGGCGCCGATGGGAATCAGCAGAATCAACAACGGCTGCGTGAGAAATACCGCCGATGCCGCCAGCCCCACCAGCAATACGCCGCCGACACCCCACAGCGTCAGGCGCAGGTTGCGGGTGGCGATGCGCTTCTTGAAGCACTTCACGCAATACAACTGACCGCCTACGAGTTTGCATGTGCCGTTGACGACGCCTTCCTTGTCAACGGGAGCCTGGCAGCGTTCGCAATGCCATTTGGCCTGGGAGATCTGCCGCGTCCCGGAAGCACCAGGGGCGGTGTGCAGCGTTCCCAGCGCTGGCATCGGTGATTGGATGCGGCCGGACGCGCCGGGAGGCGTCAGCGCTTCGCGATCGGACACACGGCGAGCGTGGAGCGTTGCGGCAGGATTCTGAACGGCGTTCACGACTGACGGAGTGGCCGTGCGCGGAAGGATCTGCGCGCCGGACGTGCGGCGAATCGAAGGCGGCTTGACGGCCGACAGCGCCGACGGCGTGGGCGATTTTTGAGGTGTGCCGGAGCTCAGATACGTGGCCGTCTTGCCCGTGTCGCGAAGGCGCTGCGCCATATTGACCGCTGGCGCAGGCGCAGCTTCCGGCGAGGCCGGCTGCAATTTCGCCGAAGATGGGGCCGGCGGTGCGGGAGGCGCTTCGATCGACATGTCTTTCCCTTTCTCTGGCCCGTTGGACAGGCCCGGTTGAAGCTCCGGCATGGGTCAGTACGTCCCGCCGTTCAGACTCCAGAGCGCCTTGATGCGCACCTGCTTCTTGGTCTGCGATCGTTTCGAGTCTGCCGGATTGGTGTCCTGATAAAAATTGGCGCAGTGCAGCGGATCGTTGGTCATGTTCGGATTCGTGGTTGTGCCGCGCCAGTCGGCCCAGTTGTTGGTCGACGTCGCCGTCCATTGTGTGCCCTGCGACGCGCTTTCGCTGCGGTAGGACTTCACCGTGCCGTCGGGAAAGGCATCCTGGCTGTACGTGGCTGCATACGGATCGCCCTGCTTGGCCGACTTGAGTAACTTCGGCCAACCGCCGCGGTAGAAACCGAGGCCCATCGTGCCCGGCGCGTTGCCGGCCGCGCCTTTGGGCCACTGCGTACCGTTCACGCCTTTGTAAGACGGGTCGTACGACGAGTCTGTTTCGGTGACGACATCGGGTGCCAGTTCCACCACCGCGCCCCACTGTCCGACATAGACGTCGTTATTCGTGGCGGTGTCCTGCATCTGCACGGTGATGATGACGTAGAACGCCGTGCTGGTCGTGGTGAGTTCCGTGGAGAACCAATCGGGTCCGAAGCACTGCTGCCGCCACGGCACGCTGGGGATGTCCTTCGGCGTGCCCGCGGAATCTTTGTACTTCGTGGAGTACGGTCCTTCCGGCGTCGGACCGTTGACGGTGGTGGCCGGGGCGATGTCCAGCCCTTTGGCGCGCAGCGTAATTCGCGACGCCGGCAGCGGTGTGCTCTTCGCGGGGAATCCGGTCACGGCGGTCAGTCCGGAATCGAACAACGCAGCGTTGTCGGTCCACGCGCCGGTGTTGTTGTCTTTGGAGTTCGGTTGCGCGTTGAATATGTCGTCGGCCGTCTCGTCGCGGCCGAGCTGCAGGTCGTAAAGCTCCTGCAAGGGATCAAGGTAGTCGTTGGTGGCGGGTGTCCCAGTCTTGTACGTCGAGGCGTAGATCAGCGCTTTGCCGGGGACGATGTTGTCGAAGACCGCGTTGGCCGTGCGCATGTCCATGCGGCCCTGCGCCACGTTGAAGTTGTCGGCATTGTCGACGGAGACAATCACCGGCATCCCGCCCGACATTTTCTTCAAGTCATCCGCGACATTCTTGCGAAACGTGCGCAGTCCAAACGGAAAAGGCGTCTGCGAATGATTGTTGCTCTTGCAATACCACTGTAGTCCGATGCCATTGCCGTAAACGGCCGCGTAGGTGCCTTGGCCGGCATTGAAGGGCGGGTACTTGCGCTTCAGCCAGGTGTTGTTCTGACAGTAAATCGCCGGGTGGTAGTAGGAGGCGGTGAAGTAGCGGCAGAGTGTTTCCTGATACTGGCAGGCCAGTTTTGTGCGGAGCTGTTCGTGTTTGCGCCACGCCAGCGCTTTGTCGGCGGCGCTGAGGTTGCCGATGAACACCGGGCTGGCAGAGTCCGAGGCATTGCACTTCGTCGAGATGTTGGCGCCGTTCAGAAAGTAGAAGTCGCCGATCTTGACGATGCGGCGCAGCGATTCGACGTTGAAGACCGATTCCATCGTGAACGCGCGGGGCATGGTGAACTGTGTGTTGTTGGGAATGATTTCGCCGGAGCGAAAACACGTATTGACGTTGATCGGGCTGCGGCCGGTATCGGGATCCACGTTGGAATGGAGCGCGTAGCAGAACGTCGAAGGCAGACGGCCGACGAGGAAATTGGCGTTGAGATTCCAGTCGCCGAAGTAATCTGGAGCGACCGCCGCGTACGTGCCCCAGTAATCCCAGCCCCAACTGAAGCTGCCGGTCTTGAAACCTTCGCGCTGCGTCGGCGGGTAGTAGTTGCCCGGGCCCAGCGTCTGCCAGACCTGCTGGTCGCGCATCACCATGCCCTTGGCGCTCGTTTCCGTGCGCAGGCACTGCAGATCAACACCCTGCAGCGTCGTCCATGTGGAATTGCGCGTGACCCAGTTCGGCGAGACGGTATCGGTGACCTGCGCCAGTCCGGTGTTGTTCGGCCAGACCGTCGAGCGCGTGGTCTGCGTCGCGGCGCGCCACGCATTGTCGTAGCGCAGCGGCGCGGCGTTGAACGTGTTGCCGCCCCACTGGCCGCTGTCGCGCCAGCCGTAAAAATTCTCCAGCCACGTGTCGCCCAGCGATTCCATCACCATGTGGCTCATCTGGCACTGCGTCGGATTGCAGTCTTCATTCCAATCGTTGAGGTTGATGAACGCGTTGGCGTCGAGCACCTGGACGGCGTACCGGGCCTTGACTCCGCCCGATGGAAAATAGCTGGCCGGAATGTCCGTCCACTGCGCCTGAAAATTCGTCGACGTGTACGGCGCGTAGATCTCGCCATTCAACCACGCGGCGACCTGATAATTTGGCTCCCACGGCCGGTACCACCACTTGAAGCAGGGATCGTTCGGGGCGAGGACACTGGAGACGAGGCCCTTCGGATCGTTGTCGCCGCCCAAGCCTGCTCCGGCGCGTGGCTGGCCGTTAGCGTCGAAGAGATCCGTGGAGATGCTGGCGACAGTCCAATCGAGCACGGAATGCATCAGCATCATCCCATCGACCTTGTCGCGGATGGTGCCCACGGCTTGCGTTTCCGTGCGTGTGTAGGAAACGAAGCCGACAACCAGCACCAGCATCACCGCCAGCAGGCCGACGACCATGAGCAGCAGAAACCCGCGGCGGCGCGGTGGCTTCGATCCGATCGTCTGTTTGACGCGATTGAACATGCGCACAGCCTTCCGTTCTGTCGAGGGTTGCCTACGGCAAATTGAGCATCGGTTCGATGCCCGCGTTCTGCAGCGTCTTCAAGCTTTTGGGCTGATTGACCGGCAGCGGCACGGTGTAGACGCCGTCGTCGGGCACGATGAACGTGTTGCTGGCCGTTCCCGACGCCGGATTCGAGCCGGTCATCACCTGGACTACGCGCCGCAGCGTCACCGTGGAGCGCTTCTCGATATCGCAGACGGTGATGGTGATGCGCACCGACTTCGGCGGCGGTGCGAAATAGAGCACCGACTGGTCCGGCGGATCGACGTAGCGCTTGGCCTTCTCGTCCCAATACGCAATGTCGAGATCCAGAATGTGGAAGCCGCTGAAGCGCGCCTGATTCTTGCGGCCAACGTCGCTGGAAATCGGCGTCGAGAGCTTTGGCTCGTTACCCGGCGCGAAGAAATTCGGAGCCTGATCCTTTGGCTGCAGAATGTAGTTCCACCAGTTCGGACCGTTCCAGCTTTCGGAACATTCGTTATTGGTGGAAACCAGCAGCCCGGTCAGTTCAATCTGTGAAACGTCGTTCTTCTGGTCGGTGCGAATTTGCGTGGGCGTCGAGAGAAAATTGCCCGTGTTCGCATTGACCTGGTACTGGCTCGATGCGTCCCAGTCGTCGAGCTTGGGGTAGAGCAGGGAGGAGCGCAGCGAAAATTTGTAGCATTCGGGGAACGTGTAGTAGAGCCCCTGGTACGAAATCGGAAAGACATAGCTGCCGGGAATGTAGGACGCGTCACGGTAGACGTTGGCGCCCGCATTGATCACGCGGAAGTTCAGCGCGTCGGCTTCGCGGCGCGAAGTCGTGCCATAGCGCGCGGTGGGATCGGCATTGTCTGGCGTGAACGGATCGTTGTCGATGAAGTACGCCGATTTGATCGAGAATTGTTCACCCCGCTCGTTGGAAAGCGCCGTGATCATCTGCGCGTGGATGATGTCGAGAATATTGCGGGCCGCTTCGTAGACCGCCAGTTTGCGTTCGACATTCTGTACCGTCCGCGTGCTGACTTTGAAGATCATCGCGATGAAAATGGTCATGCTCAAGCCCACGGCCAGGACGACCATCACTTCCGCGAGCGTAAAGCCTCGACCGATTTTTCGTTTCGCGTGCGTCACCCTGTTCTCCTAGTTGGCGTCCCACGCGGCCATGTACTGCGTAAAGCGGAATTCACGGGTCGTGTTCTTGAGATGGATGACGACGGCCACCTGCGTCAGGCCGATCGCGGTTCCGCCGGTATCCAGAGGCGCCTTGTTGTTTTTCGCGTCGAGCCCCGAGGCGGTAATCGCCTTCAACTGGGCCTGATCGACTTTCCATTCGTACTGATCGATATCGTCGAAGCTCTCGTAGGTCTCGCCGGCGCCGTGCGCGAAGTCGTGCCAGACGCCGCTGCCATTGAGCGGCTCCTGAATGCCGGCCTGGCGGCCGCTGGCGAGTTGTCCGGAACCATTAAGGTACCCGCCGGCGAGATCCACGGCCGGGTCCACACGGTCGCGCCGGAACTCCGCGAATTTCGACTGCGCCAGGTGGATCGCCGCATCCTGAAAGATCACCAGCTTCGCGGCGCTTACGCCCGCCGGAATCGCTGCCAGCGCGCCCAGCACGCCGATCAGGAAAATGAACATCGCAATCAACACTTCCAGCAGGGTCATGCCCCGCGGGTGCGTGGAAACGCGAAAGGGGTGGCGCATGCGCTGCTTCAATCGGTCCACGCCTCCGCGTCAGGGTAGTTGTTGATCTGGTCATTAAGCGTTTTCAGGTCGAGCACCTTCGGCGCCTGTCCCGGCAATTGAATATGCGTGAGCTGAAACGGCAGGATACGCGGCCGCGCGTTGTTCTGAAAAACTCCGATCTGGATCACTACGTGCTCGCCGGTCGTGACGTCAAAGACGATCACGTACTGATAGTTGCACTGCGATGCCTCGCCCGCCGCCGCGCCGCGCTTGTCGTACGCGCAGCAGTGCCGCTTGAGTTCTCCCACCGCCGGTTCCCACGTGCCGGACTTTTTGTAGCGGGGGAACGCGAGGATGTTCTGTCCGTTGGAGCGTTTGAAATCGCAGGCAATCACCCGCACTCCCGACGGAAACGTAGGGAATTCCATCGAGAGCGTCTTCTTTTTGGAAACGCAGGGGTACCAATTGGGCGTGTTGTAATAGCCGTACTCGGGTGCGAAGGGCCGGTAGCTGATCCAGCCGCATCCGTCATTGTAGCCCTGGTTGATCGCAGCGACTTCGATTTGCCCGTAAGCAGGCAGCACGCCATTCTTGGGCTTCACACTCAGGCTGGTGGTGTCGTCGCCGAAAAATGTGGCCACCAGGGTGCGGTAGCGCTGTGATTCCGCACGCGCCTGGTTCAGCGCGGAAAGCACGGTCCGGGCCGTCTGCTGCACGCGCGTACTTTTCTGAAACGCCGAGAACGCCGGCGCGGCCATCGTCGCCAGCATGGTGATAATCGTCAGCACGAGCAGAATTTCAACGAACGTGAAGCCGCGCCGCGCGCTGTTAGGATTCGAGAGGTGCTTTTTCGTCTGCGTCATGCTACCCTGCTTTCTATTTTCCCGCGACGACATCGTCGCCGGCACCGTTCTCGTCTTTCTTGTTCAGACCGAACGAATACAGCAATGGAATTGACGTCTGCGTCTGCGTCCACCCCGCGCGCGGATCCGCGTCGCCCATCTTGATCGTGTAGACAAACTGCAGCGGCATGCGCCAGCTGTCGATGATCGACATCCTTCCGGTCTTGCTGGCGTCGAGCAATTCCTGTTCGTTGAAGGGGCAGAGCGGCCCGGCATTCAAGGTCGAAGCGACTTCGCCGTTGGCCAGGTTGGGCGCCATGCGGAAGGACGTGGTGAGGTAGTAGTACAGCGATTCATTGTTGGTCATCCCGGTCCGCGGCATCGGGGTGGGGTAGGCGCGGTAGAAAAGCTTATACGCCTCCAGACCGTCGCGGACTTTTTCAATCAGCACGTTCGTCGCGCCCATGCGTGCGCGTGAGCGCAGTTTGTTGGTGCCGACGAACAACGCCGCCGCGAGGAATGAAATCACGCCCAGGACCATCAGCATCTCCACCAGCGTGAAGCCGGCGCTCTTGTGCTTTCTGTGGGTTGAGCTGTTGTTCATGTGCTTCATCCCAAATTTTTTTCAACTTCACAAGAGCTCAGTGATCAGGTTGTCTAAAGTCAGCAACCATCTTGCTCATTACGTAGCATGTATGAACAGAATTAGGACAGCGTGTCAATCGGGTAGGTTTTGGAGCGAGGCCAAAATGACACTAATTCGCCGCTGCAACAAGCGCTGTGCGCACGTGTTGAATCACATCGTTCCATAGCCGGAACTCTCTATGAGGAAGCACGATTTCTGGCGTTTTGAGAAGAATGGAATTTGGATAGGATTAACGGCCGATGCAAATCACGTGTGCGTCGAGGTTTGATGCCGCAATTCGACGTCTCATTGTTGATACAGAATTAAATAACCATTGCGTTTATTCTAATTTCTTGCACCGATTTAAGCTCATTCAATCACGGGCGGTACGCGGAAAAATTCGTCGTCGTGAGCCGGCGCCGACTTCAACGCGTCCTCGCGTTTCAGGCCCGGTCGCACCTCGTCGGGACGAAATACGTTGCCATCCGCCGCCGCCGTGATCATCGGTTCGACCTTGGAGGTATCGAGCGCGTTCAGCTTCTCGACGTAGCCCAGAATCTTGCCGAGTTGCTCGCTGTACATCTGCAATTCCGTGTCCGACAACGACAGGCGGGAAAGCTTGGCGACTTTGGCGACGTCTTCTTTCGTAATGGCCACGGCGATTCTCCTGATGAAGTACGCCCGACTTTAATCCGAGCGCCCCGGAGTTCAAACGAATCGCCTGCTTACTTCGCCGCCGTGATCTCGTCGACCGCTTCGCCCAGCGCCACCAATCCATCCGCTACCTGCTCGCGCGTGATGACCAGCGGCGGGCAGATCTTGATCGTGCCGCCTTTGAATCCCACCGGCCCGAACAGCAGCAAGCCCTTCTCGATCGCCCGTTCGACCACGTTGAACGCCAGCTCAGGATCGGGATCGGTCGTTCCCTTCACGACGCAATGCACGCCGGCAACCAGACCCTTTCCCTTCACCACGGCCAGGCGGTCGGAATGCTTCGAACGAATCTTGTCGAGTCCCGTCAGCATCTCCTCGCCGCGCGCCGCTGCGTTCTCAGCCAGTTTTTCGTTGACGATCAGCTTCACGTTCGCCAGCGCCGCCGCGGAGCAGATCGGGTTTCCGGAATGCGTCGACGTCATCTCGCCGGGGCCGTAGAGGTCCATGATCTCCGGCTTGCCCAGCACGCAGGAAATCGGCAGCGATGAGCTGATGCCTTTTCCGCAGCACATCAAATCCGGCACGATGCCGTAGTGTTCGAAACCAAAGAGCGTTCCGCAGCGGCCGAAGCCCGCCTGCACTTCGTCGCAGATCATCACGATGCTGTGCTGCGTCGTCCACTTGCGCAGAGCCTGAGCGAACTCCACCGGCAGGAATCCCACGCTGCCGCCCTGGTACGTCTCGGACATCACGCCGGCGATGTGCTCCGGCGTCACGCCCTTGGCCGCCAGCGCTTTCTCGAAGGCCGCGAACGTCTGCTGCTCGGGCTTCAAGCGCCAGTCGCCCGGGAACGGCACCTGCACGAAATCTCCGTGCTCGCGGTTGCCCATCCAGGTCTTCAGCGCCGGAATGCCGCCGGCCAGCTGCGAACCCATCGTCCGTCCGTGAAAGGCGTGTTCGAACGTCACGATCACGTCTTTCTTTGCTCCGCCCACTTTCAATCCGTGCGTCTTGGCCAGCTTGATCGCACACTCCGTCGTCTCGGCGCCGGTTGTGAGCAGAAAGCACTTCTTCAGCGGGGCCGGCGCGATTTCGGTCAGGTACTTCGCCAACTCCGCGCGCGGTTCGTTCGGGAAGCAATAATTGTGGAGCAGCGGCGAGGTCGCCTGCTTCACGATCGCATCGACGATCTCTTTGCGGCCGTGCCCGGCATTGGTGACCAGCACGCCCGAAGACCAATCCAGCCACTGGTTGCCCCAGCGGTCTTTGACCGCGCAGCCCTGCGCGCTCTCCCACAGGATCGCCGGCTGACCGGACATCGACAGCGGCTCGTGCGCGCGCAAGCTCTCCAGGATTGGCACCGATTCCGGCACGGGAATCTGCGTCTTGATCACCCGGAACGCCGTCTTCACCGGCTTGACCGTCTTCGGCTGCGTGGGGAACGTGCGGTTGGCCATGAAAGTTAAACTCCTCTAAAGTCGTAAAATTGTCTCGTTACGAATGATTTATCATAGGAGACGAAAAAATCAAGTCTGACATTATATTTAATTCTGGTGTCTGTGCTCAGTGCTCAAAAAACGACATGCGCCTCCGGCCGCTGGGACCCCGGGCCGGGAATAGAAGCGGTTGACGGAGGCGCATGCTTTCGCTGCGGCAGAGCTATTTTATACATTCATGAAGTGATAGACCGCCTTGCGCCCGCCACGGTCGTTGGGCACCAGTTCCTGGTAGCACACGCCCAGCAGTACATCACGGATCGGTTCTTCGACCATCGCTTCGTAACGCTTCAGCGCATCTTCAATGGACGTGGCGTGAACCTGCTGCAACACCAGATGTCCGCCGCGCGCGATACCCAGCGATCCCTTGGCCGCGGTCGGGCAGAGCAGGCTTACCGCCAGCGCATCCAGATCGGAACGCTGAACCTGCAGATACGCGCGCTCGACGGCGTTGATGTCGTTGGTGTTCACCTGGATCTGGTCGACGCCATCCAGCAGGATTTCGATCGGGTCTTCGATGCTGAAGACCGCCTTGCCTTTGTCGCGTGCGAGATGATTCAGGCACGACAGCAGCGTCGTGGTCTTTCCCGAGCCGGCCTTGCCCGCAAAGAGCACCAGGCCTTTCGGCGCGCTCATCCAGCGCTCGAAGATCTCGCGATCGTCCTTCTTGTTGCAGACATGCGCGAGATCCAGAATGTAGCCGGAATGCAGAATCCGCAGCGTCACGCGCGGGCCCTGCAGCGTCGCGATGCTCTGGTAGAGCACCTGCAGATTGGCGCTTTCCTTCACGCCGCGCTTTTCCAGCGTGCGGCTCTGGAACAAGCGGTGCGCGCCGGTGTCGTCGGTACTGGTGCTCTGGCCGATCCACGCCTTCTGAATCGCCTCCGCCACGCCGCGGTCCAGCACGCGGATCTCCTCCAACTTGCCGCCGACGCGGTACAGCAGATGCACGCCATCGCTGCGCGTTTGCATATGCACGTCGCTGGCGCGCCGTTCGTACGCGTCCCACACAATCGCTTCCGCAATCTCGTCGGGGGATTCCAAAGTCGCCTGTTCCATCACACGTTTCTCCTTGGCCCGGGGGTCCCGTGTATTCAGGAATGCGCCCAGCTCTCTCAATTGAGCGCTGAGTCTGGCGCGGTCGTTACCACCATTTCGAAAAGCATCGAGCTCCCGCGTCGAGAAGCGCCACTGCCGCCCCAGTTTCGTCGCCGGAATAGTCCCTTCGTGAAGCCAGCGGTATAACGTCGACCGCGTGGTCTTCAGATACTCCCGGGCCTCATCGAAGCTCATTGTCTCGTTCATGTCCTTTAGTATCCATAAGTATTCATAGATATCAACAATAATCTTTAAGTATTTCGACGCGGGTGTGCCATGGATGGGCAGACGCTTGAGTGTAGCGAAAGCGGCTGCTCATCCATGCCGGGACGCGCTCTACCGGACGCGCAAGAATGCTCGAGTTCGCGAGCGCAACGCACGGATGAGCGGATTGCTTCGCTACGCTCCGAAATCCGCACATCCATGGCACAAAGCTTCTGCCCTAGACCGCGCAACAACACATGCTATGCCCGTGCTCGCGCCAATCTCTGACCCCTGACCCTGACCCCTGGCCCCTCGGCCGAAGGCCGCCGTGACAAGCATCATCTGGTTTCGACAAGACCTGCGCTTGGAAGACAATCCGGCGCTCAACGCCGCGCTCGCGCGGGGCGGAGCGGTCGTGCCGGTCTTTATCTGGAGTCCTGAAGAAGAAGGCGCGTGGCCGGCGGGCGGAGCTTCGCGCTGGTGGCTGCATCAGTCATTGAAGTCTCTCGCAAACGATCTGGCGAAGCGTGGCTCGTCGCTGATCATCGCGAAGGGGAGGGCGCTGGAGGTTCTCACCGACCTCTGCGCGAAAACCAAGGCCACGTTTGTGACGTGGAACCGCCGCTTCGAACCCGCCGCGATCGCCCGCGATACCGCCGTGAAATCCGCGCTGAAAACCCGCGGCATTGAAGCCGTCAGCTTCAACGGCGCGCTGCTCTTCGAGCCGCTCGCGATCAAGAATCTCGAAGGCAAACCGTACAAAGTTTTCACGCAATACTGGCGCAAATGCCTGACGTATCCCGAGCCCGCGAAAGCCACGGCCGCGCCGAGTAAAATTCCCGCGCCGCCGACAGCCTGCAAACTCGAATCTCTGCCGCTGGCCGAACTCAAACTCGAACCCACGATCCACTGGACCGCGACGATGGAGAAGGAGTGGACGCCCGGTGCCGCCGGCGCGCTGGCGCTGCTCAAACGCTTCAGAAAGGAAGTTGGCGCCTACGCCGACGCGCGGAACATCCCCGGCGTCGCGGGCACGTCGCGGCTCTCGCCGTACCTCCATTTTGGAGAAATCAGCCCGCGCCAGATCTGGCATGCGCTCAGCGGCCAGCACCATCGGGATATCGAACAGGCTTCCGGCGGTGAAGAATGCTACCTGCGCGAAATTGGCTGGCGCGAATTCGCGCATTACCTGCTCTACCATTTTCCGACGACGCCCACCGAACCGTTGCGCGCCGACTTCAAAGGCTTCCCGTGGAAACGCAATGCGCGAGGCCTGAAAGCCTGGCAGCGCGGCCAGACCGGTTTTCCGCTCGTCGACGCCGGCATGCGGGAACTTTGGACGACAGGTTGGATGCACAACCGCGTACGCATGGTCGTCGCGTCGTTTCTGATCAAGGACCTGCTGCTTGATTGGCAAGAAGGCGCGCGCTGGTTCTGGGACACGCTGGTCGATGCCGATCTGGCCAGCAACACGCTCGGTTGGCAGTGGACCGCCGGCTGTGGTGCCGACGCCGCCCCGTTCTTCCGCATCTTTAATCCGACGACGCAGGGCGAAAAGTTCGACGCGTCCGGAACGTACGTCCGCCGTTGGATCCCCGAACTGTCGAAGCTCCCGGACGCCCACATCCACAACCCATCCGAGGCGCCGGTCGAGATTCTCCGCACTGCGGGCGTGACGCTCGGCAAGACCTACCCCAAACCGATCGTCGATCACAAGGAAGCCCGCGAAGCGGCGCTGGCAGCGTTCGGACAGATTCGCGGGTAGTCTCAAGTACTTTGCAAGAATTGCTCTGTTCCAATATCTTCCACGACTTCGAAAATTCGACAACTTCAAGAGGGCCCTATGCGCGACGACGTGCTGGCACATTATGAAAAATATCTGGGACCCAGTAAGGTCATCTGGAAGAACAATGAACCCGGCGCGCCGGAAGCACTCCTGCTCTTTCCCGCTCGCGGCGAACGCGACTTTCACACCGTCGCCACGATCGGCCTGAGCGACATCGATGTGAAGACAAAGAAGGGCTTTGAAAATTATCGCCGCCAGGAATTCATCACCTACCTGCCGGGCGATTGGGCGATCGATCTGAGTGACCGGAAATCGCCATCCACATGGCCCTGCCTGTTCCTGTACTTCGCCTTGAATTACATCCGTGACGGTTCAAACGTTCTCTGCCCGGGCGAAGTTGTACACACCGAAAAGACACGGCCCCCGGTCTACTTTAACTTTCCGTTTGCCTTGATCTTGCCGCCGTTGATCGAAGATCCCGCATTCTTCCCGTTAAAGACGGCCGCTGGCGAAGTCAATTTTTCCGTGCCGGTGCTGATCACTGAAGAGGAATGCGAGTTCCTCAAGAAGAGCGGCGAGCGAGCCCTGGTCGAACGTCTGAACGAAGGAGAATACAATTACTTCCTCGTGAATCCCCAGCGGCCGTGTTCCCTTGATACACAGGAGTCCAAAGAGGAGCGGGCTCAATACCTGTCCGACCTGGACGAAGCCATGCGCCTGATTGAGGAGGAAGACAAACTCGCTGCGAAGTCCGGCAAGCCCCAGCGCAAACCGGTCGCGGGACGTGCGCGTCCCGGTCCGCGCGGCGCGCGTCAGTCGAAACCTTCGCCTGCAGAATCGCCCGAACTCGCCGCCCGCAAACCCGCGCCAACCGTCTGGGTCGTCAGCACGATTCTGGCCGGCATCGTCTTTGTCGTTATCACCCGTGGTCGCTTCATGTCCGGCTGGAGCGCCCTTCCAACCGCGGTGATGGTGTGGATCGGACTGCCGTTTATCGTGCACATGATCAAGCCCACAAAAAAGGTGGAGTAAACTTTAGTGCTCCGTCCGCAACGGCGCTCGGGCCTCCAGATTCTTGCTCGTGATGTCGCTGATCCGGGTGCGGCTGTTCGTGTTGTAGACTAATTTCACCGACAAAATCCGGCTGTTGCCGGCGTCGGCGATAAAGAGCCGGTTATCCGAATCCACCGCCAGATACGCCGCGTGGAACAGCGCCACCTCGTCGCCACCAATGGAATGGGCGACGGGAGATCCACCGTCGGGTTGCAGCGGCTTGCCGTCATCGGCATTACCGTACTTTCCGATGCGCATCATCAGGTTTCCGGCGCTGTCGAGCACGGCGACGGAGTAATGATCGATCTCCGGAACGAACGAGCGGCCGAAATAATCGAGTGCAAAACGCGCGTTCCAGCAGGAACATCCTCCGCCTGAAACCGGATCGCCCTTGCCGGCAAAACCGACGCCTCCAAACAACCACTTCACGCCGTCCACCCAGAACTTTTCGTCGCCTTTCATCAGCTCTGGAGGTCGCTTGGGTGTGCTCGTCGAGGTCAGCGGGACCGGCGGATTCACGCCGCCCGGTTTGTCAGTCATGAATTTTCCCAGACACGGCGGCAATTTCAGAAGCGTTCCCGTTTTCACATTGAAGTACGGCGCGCCGTTGTACATGCGCGTTTCATGCGTCAGCACGTATATATCGTCGTGACTATCCATCGCGATTCCGAGCATGTACCGGATCCCCGGCACCGCGTCCTGGTAGATGCGTTTTCCATGCTTGTCGTAAACATGAACTTCTCCAAAGCGGGCGCGCCCGGGATAGAGCGGCGGTTCGTATCCGCCGCCAGCCGGTGCGGCTGCATTCGCACTCTTTTCATCTTTGCCCGTCCAGGTGCGAAAGCCCGCCTTGTCCACAATGGACGGAACCACGATATAACCTTTGGGAGAGACACTGAGCCCGCCGTTGTGCCATTGCGAGACGTACGTCTCCGCGCCCAGTGGCAGCCCGCTCATCAAGTCGATGCGCGGACCGTTCTTCTGATCCGAAAAGGTGAAGTCCTTGAATTCCTCGCCGTAATCAAACGGTACTTCGCGCCAGGTTTCCGGATCGAAACGCGCGATGGCAGTGTTGGTGCGCAAGTACATCAGGCCGTCGTTGTCGAACGCCATGTCCTCCGCGCTGAGCGGGAGATCCACCAGCCGGCATTGGCCATTCGCTGGATCAATTTCGACCAACTGCTGAAACGCCTTGAACCAGCGCGTGGGATCGCCTTCTCCCACGTACAACTTCCCCGTCTTTGGACTGACATACAGCCGCTGACGCTGGAAGAACGGTGGCCGCGAGCGCACGATCGACTTGGCCACATCGCTGCCAAAGTCGTGCAGGCACTCCAGTTTTCCGTCGGCAGGTTTGTACACACGAACGTTCTTCTCGGCCCAGCCGCCCGTGGCCGCTTCGGCGCCGACGGAGTTATCCACTCCGCCGGTAAAACTCTCGATGGTGCCGCCGCTGTTCGCCGCAATCCAAACGGTGGGAGGATTCGACCAGAAGTCCACCTCCACGCGATACTCCAGGCCACCCCACTTCGCCATTCGCGACACGCGATCCTGATACCCCGGCAAGGGCAGCGCGCACTGCGCCGTCTTCCCCGGATGGTCCACCGTACCCAGTCGCGTGTACGTCGCCGGGATGGCGCTGTTGGCATCGCCTTTCAACAGGCTGTCGTTTTGCAGTAGCCACGAAAAGACATGAATTTCATCCGATACCGGATCGACGCACACTTTTACGGGATGAGAAACGGGAATGCTTTTCAGTATCTGGCCGTCCGGGCTGGCGACCTGAATTCGATTATTTCCATAATCGGCGACGTAAACTCGCCCCTGCTTGTCGCACGCGACCGACGCCGGGCTTTTCAATTGCTTATCGCCCGAGCCCGTTTCGTCCTGCTTGTCGCTGCCCAGGAAAAGTTGCGGGATCGTGTCCTTGTCGTATTCCAGTTTCGTCACGCAATTGAACGCATCCCTGCAGAGCGACCGGCCGGGGACGCCATCGCGCCAGATGTATCCGGTCAGGTAGAGGTATTTTCCATCGGGGCTGAATGCGCCCACCAGCGGGCCCACATCAAGCACATCGTTCTTCGGACGATTCGAGTTGAGCATGTTCGCCAGGTAACTGATTTTTGGACCGGTCAGATTCAATCCGCCTGAAGAACCGTCCGTCGATAGCCGATTCAATTTGGTAAGACCCAGCGCGAGACGCGAGCCGCGGACGGCCAGCAGTTCCGACCCCGTGCCCCATTGAGCCTGGATGTAGACGCCATACTGAGCCGTGGACCCGGAGCTTAAAAGTGTCGAACGTTGACAGCCCCACTTGTACGGCAGCTTCTTGTCGTCCTGCGGAAAATCGACCATGTTCAGGCCTTGCACCGCGCTCAATTTGTCGGAGGGAAATGGATAGATTGTGCGCAGGTATTTTCCGTCGTGGCCAAAAAGTTTCAGCTGGTCCACGCCGTGTCCTTCGAAAACGTAAACACCCTCCGGCGCCGCGGCCAGCAATTGCGCAGGCGTGTTGAACGAGGTCCCAATGCCTGAACCCAGTCCGGCTCCAATACGCTTTTTGGGTTCCCAGAAAAGTGTGCGCTCGAATTCCGCCTTCAGTCCCAGTGACACGCGAATTGCGCAGTCGTCGACGTGCTCGACGTATTCCTGGCGATCGTTCTTGCCATCCCAAAGCAGCGACTGCTTCAGCGTGCCCCGCTGGAAGGGCTCCGGCGCATTCTGGCCCAGTACTCCGGCCGCCAGATGGCGGATGATTTTCTTGTCCGGACCTTCGACCACAACGGTGGCATCGCAGTAATCCTGAACGGCAAACTCGATCTCAAAGTCGCGACCCTGCCGCACGACCCGGGGCTCCTGCGTAAAAGCAAAAACTTCCTTCCGTTTGATTTTCAGTTCGTCCAGGTCGCTGGCACGTGCGACGTGGCCCGCGATCAGGATAAGCACCGCCACGATCGGTAGTCCCGTCACTTTCATGGTCAATCTCCTGTGACTTTCACGACGGCAGAATTATTTTGAGAGGACTGCGGGTGCGGCAAATTCCATCGGTACGCCGACGTTCAGCGTGGGCCGGTTAACGCGCTGCAAGCGCGACAGCAGCAGCGCCGCAGCCGACGCGCCAAGCATCGTGGCGTCCGCGCGCACGGGAAGTGCCGCGCCGGCATACGGCATAAACGTCGCTCCTGCGCCTTCCACGCGCAGCCCCCGCGCCGCAAACCCAGCAATGATGCTCTCGGCCAGGCCCACCGAATGGCAAACAACCGCCTCGGGGCGCTGGTCGTCGGGCAAGCGGGCCAGCGAGTCAACCAGCTGCGCAATGTCTTTGGCGTTGTATGTGGTGGTATGAATCCATTGATCCGGTACGGGCAACTTCATGGACTCCATTTCCTGCTTGTACGCGCACAGCCGCAGGAAACTGTCGGGATCGAGGCCCTGGGTCGTGCGCGTCTTGAGCCATTCGGCAAAGTCCACGTTGTCGTTGGACGCGGGATTCCAGCGCAACGAACCGACGAAGTGAATGCGCTTGAACCCGGATTGGACATAGTGCCGGACCGCCGCGCGATATGCCGGCATCGGATCGACGAAGACATGATCGGCGCTCTTTAGAAACACATCGTTGGGGTAGTCGACAATGACCGTCGGAGTCCCCAGCCCCAGCACCTCGCTCAGCCAATCCTGCTCGACGATGCCCAGCGTCATCAGGCCGTCAAAACCGCCGGTACGAATCTCGCGCAAGGGCGGATGACGCTCTTTGCTGGCCCACGCCTCGCCGACGCACTCCACCGTCACGCCCAGTTCCGGTCGCGTCCAGATCGCGCGTGTCACATCCTTCTCGCTCTTCGCCGTTAACGCCGGCAGGGCGTTTTCGAGATGAAATTCATTCAGCACACCGCGTGCGATCTGCCACAGAAACGCGGCTTCCGCGTCGCCTTCAACCACGGAAGTAAACCACAAAAGCCCAATGCGCAGATGCCGGCCCCGAATCAACGGCGGACAGGTGTTGTCGGCCACGAACGTTCCGCTGCCACGCCGCTGCACGACCAGCCCGAGCTGCGAGAGGTCATTGAACGCGCGGCTGACGGTCATGCGATTGACCTTCAGCTTCCGGGCCAGCGCGCTCTCCGTCGGCAACCGCCCGCCCGGCGGGTACTGCCCGGACTCAATCAGCTTCTGAATGGAGTCCCGAACCTTCGGGTATTTGCGCACGCCGTGATCGGAGGGGTTGTTGTTTTTCATTGAGGTCGTTTTTATGCTTATTTAATCAACAGTCAAATGTTAATTAATCAACTTTTTGCACTCAAAATGGCACCTTCGGAACGCACGAAAAGACGGAACGGACGTGAGGCTAAACCGGGCGAAATTTGCGATGGATGCTAATGATGGATGCTAATAAGGGGTAAAGTGCCTGAAAGGGAGGTGTGCGTATGACCAAAACCCGGCGGCAGTGACTGGAACGTTTGAAACCGGCAGCGCGTCGTCTATCCGTTTTCAAATGATGAAATCGAGTTATGTGTCGGACGATGTGATCGCGGCACATTCGTCAGCGTCAAGGCACGTGCCGACCGGACTGATTCGAATACAGGAAGGCTTTCGCGGCGAGACGTATCACCAGGTTCGACGACGCTTGTTCGCAGAGCTCGCTGCAGACGTCGCAAATTCCCCAATGCAACCGGCGAAGGACGGGGTTAACTTATCGCCTTCTTTAATTCTCTCACGAGCCGAGTTTGAGTTTTAAAATAGAGGGAGTCGAGCGCCTGCGACGAATTTAGGGTGGCCTCATACGGATCCTTCGATCTTCCAATAGCTTGGTTGACTGCCTTAGCAAACGCGGGGAAGGACTTCAATTTAGGCGCAGCGACTTTTGATAACGCTTTCCATTGAGCGATGCCGTGATTGCCGAAGTATTGCGATAGTCCGCCGTTCCGCCACTCCGTGCGCAAGAATGCGCCGCCGTGCAATCTCGCGCAGCCAGGGGAGCACGCCGGCTTCATCTTTGATCTGATCGATACTTTCGACCGCCGCGACAAAAACATCCTGCAAAATATCATCCGCCTCGCTGTGCTTGCGCACGCAGGCAAAGATATAGGCATACAGCGCCGTGCGGTGCTGAAGCACGCGGCGTAGCATCGGTCCGTGGTGGGTCGTTCCGTTGGACATGGGCGCCCTTTGCTGAAAAGAGGCGCGTACAGCATAGCATTAGGCACGAATTCCAGACGATTTTATTGCGAATTCCTCGCCGCAGATTGAATCGGATGGGAGCCAGCCGGCGGAAGCGTCCGAACTCGCCTCCCGTAAACTCGCGTCGTCGATCTGGGTGAATCAGCACGATTCTGGCTGGCGTCCACTTCATCGCGCCGCCAGCCGATCGTTTGGATCACGTTGCTGTTTTATAGTGGTGTGAGCAATCACCGCGTGACACGGTGAAAGAGCCAGAAATGGTACCTCAGTCTTTTGATGAGTCGGTCGAAACCATCGACCTAATGAGATCTGCTGCAGAAGAAAGTCCCCGCTGAGTCAGTTGGTATCCGACATCTTTAGACCCAGAAAATTCAGAACTGAAGTGCTTTATATAGGCAGCGAAGTTACTTTCATCGTAGGCGTTATAGTGAAGGCATGTCTCTTTTAATTGCTGGTGAGGAGCACGGGAATTACCACTACTCAAATAAGCAGCGATGCATTTTAGAAGAAATACATTGAACATACGACTTCGAATTGATGTTCCTGGAATAGCTTTAGCGATCAGGTCAATTTCTTCGCCACCAACGCTAAATATTTTTGATAAATCATCTATTAAAAGATTATTTCTTTTAATCCATTTTTGAGCAATTGGACTAATACTTGTGCTTATCTCGGAATGAGTACTGACTGGTACCGGACCCGGTTCTAACTCAACAGTTCTTGGTGACTGATCCGCAACTGCAGATAACATCGACTTGTCGGCGCCAATCTTATCAACAACAAACTTTAACACACGCGACTGTGCCTCGGGCTTAAGATTTCTAAGCGCTGAATACACTGCCGTAATGGCTAAAATCTCCGGATCGGGTTCATTAGAGTTTTCTGTAGGGTTACCCTTTTCTATGCTAGACATAATGCCTCCCAATCGTTCTTGAGGAACTCCACGGTAAATTCTGCCGCCATGAATGCAGCGTATGGTTGCCACGAGTCTGTCTTCTCAGCTGCAAAATCGCAAACAGACTTGAATGAAACAAAACGAGGTTTTGGTTCGGGAGCCTCATTGCACGCGCGATACACCCCATAGGTTTCCATTTCGACGCCAATTAGCTTTCGCCAACTCCTTTGAATTTCAATAATACGAGTTGGATCGTCAATTACTTGATCGGCCGCTCCTAGAGGCCCAACATGTAGTCGATTAAGAAATGGAATAGGAGAATTCCATTTCGTTCGAATCGAATTAAAAATAGGATGTTCGGCGCGATACTTGTGAAGTATGTTTCTCAATTTTGGATTGAGTCCAATTGGATATGGATCTGGCTGAAATTCTCTGATGCCGTTAGATTGAATCACTTTTCCAGTGTTGTAGTCGATGCTGGGATCGGCTACCAAAACGTCGCCGAATTGTTTATCGGCGCTTCTTGTACCCGCGGCAATTCCGACCATAATCACAAGGCGAGGACGAAACTGAAGGATTAATTGAGTGGTTGCAATCGCAGCTGCTGTCAATCCCATTGAAGTTGCTGTGGTGCTGACAATTTCAATTGTCTTGTTTGAAGGAAGAGAAAGTTTTGCTTTTTGATAAATATGGGTGAAGCGTGTTTCTCCCGTTTGGCTCCACCGATCTATCCCAACTGCTCGAATAAACGCCTCCTGCTCTGGATGTTGTAGAGCGCAAATGATTCCTACATCACTTCCATAGTCCGACTGCTTCACGGGCGTCGAGAGCGCCAGCCGCTAACTTGCCGTAGAAACTCCAAGCCTTTGAACGTCAGAGTCCATTTATATGGACTTTTCTGCGTAGCTTCTACAAACGCTACATACTTTCTAAGACTGCTGGAAACATTCGTGGGCAGTTCCTTTCGCGTCAGTTTTAGGGCCAACAACCTTGTCACTTCACTTGTGGTAGTTGGTGTCACATGCGCGTTAAGCGTATATAGCGCGGCGAGAATCTTGTATTGATCAGTTCGATCTTTTGGCGGCACAGCAGTTAGGATGGATTGGAGATCAAGCATGCTTCACGCTAGAGAGAGATGATATATTATGCCGTAAATGGATGAAACATGTCAATAAAAAATTGAAACCTCCTCACGCAATGTGATTCAAAGTCGTAATAACGATCCTTCAAAAATCGATTCAACTATACACCATAAACCAATCTTTCAATAATTAAATACACAGAACTACTTGACATTCCCCTAATACGCGGTATCTTGTTTAATGCTGAGATAGTCCTTGTTCTGTGACAAACGAAGAGCCCCATCAGTACCGCCGAGCCCAAGGCCTGCCCGGACGTCGGCACTCCTTGACCCATGAAAACTTGGGCCTCCGAGCGCCGACGACGACCGCGTCCCGCTCACGCAGTGCAACTCCGCCAGTCAGAACACATTGCGCTCAAGTACCACACCGCTGTTGTACGGGAAATAACCAAAACCCTGAAAACTGTAACATTTTGTAACATTCTGTAACATTTGCCTATGAGAAAGTTGTTGTACTTCACCCCGTGCAATCGACCCAAATGTTACATGCGGCAGCGCCGACCAGACCTTTGTGCCCAAAGGCACAAAGGTCAAGCAAGTCGGTACGGCTACTCGGGGGCGCGAAGCTGCGCCCGGTAACTGGACAACATCGAAATTCCTTGCCGTTCTTTGCGCCATTGCGTCTTTGCGCGAGATTAAAAACGCATCTCTACCTTTCACCCGCAGCCACCTTCCCGCTAAACTCACCCGTCCGCTTGCGTACCAAGTGCCAAGAGCCAGGAGCTAAGAGCCGCCCCATGACCATCATCGAACCCTTCAAAATCAAAATGGTCGAACCCCTCGGCTTCACCACACCCGAGCAGCGCACGGAAATCCTGAAAGCGGCGCACTTCAATCCGTTCCTGATCCACGCCGAAGATATTCTCATCGACCTCCTCACCGACAGCGGCACGTCGGCCATGTCCGCCGCGCAATGGGGCGCGATGATGGTCGCCGACGAAAGCTACGCCGGCAGCCGCAGTTTCTATAAATTCGAGAAGGTCGTCCGGGAACTCACTGGATTCAAACACATCATTCCCACGCACCAGGGCCGCGCGGCGGAGCGCATCTTATTTCAGCTCACCGGCGGAGCGGGGAAGGTGGTGCCCAACAACAATCACTTCGACACCACGCGCGCGAACATCGAATACACCGGCGCCGAAGCGCTCGATTTGGTGATCGACGAAGGGCGCATCCCTTCCTCGCAGCACCCGTTCAAGGGCAATCTCGACACCGCCAAGCTCGAAGCAGCCATCCAGCGCGTCGGCGCGAAGAACATGCCGCTGGGCATGCTCACGGCGACCAACAACACCAGCGGCGGGCAGCCGGTCTCGATGGAGAACATCCGCGCTGTCAGCCAGATGCTCCACAAGCACGGCATTCCATTTTTCATGGACGCCTGCCGCTTCGCCGAGAACGCGTGGTTTATCAAAATGCGCGAGCCCGGTTACGCGGACAAGACGCCCCGCGAGATCGCCCACGAAATGTTCTCGTACTGCGATGGCGCGACGTTCTCTGGAAAGAAGGACGGGCTTTCGAACATCGGCGGCTTTCTGGCGCTCAACGATGACAAGCTTGCCGAACACGCGCGCAACCTGCTGATCTTGACCGAAGGGTTCCCCACGTACGGCGGCCTGGCAGCGCGCGATCTGGAAGCGCTGGCCGTCGGCATGACCGAAGTGCTCGACGAACGCTACCTCGAGTACCGCCACGCCTGCATCGAGTACCTCGCCAACAAGATCCGCGGTGGCGGCGTGAAGTTCGTCGAACCGCCCGGCGGGCACGCCGTGTACATCGACGCACGCGCGTTCTTTCCGCACATTCCCGTCGAGCAATACCCCGGCCAGGCGCTGGTCTGCGCGCTCTACCAGATCGGCGGCATCCGCGGCGTGGAAGTGGGCAGCGCGATGTTCGGCAAACGCGACGCGGCAGGCGTCGAGTCCTTCGCGCCGATGGACCTGGTGCGCCTGGCGATTCCGCGGCGCGTCTACACGCAAAGCCATGTCGACTACATTGCCGAGCGCATCCTGGAACTCTACCAGAAGCGCGACACGGTGAAGGGCCTGCGCCTGACGTTCCAAGCGCCGATGCTGCGCCACTTCACGGCGCATTTTGAGCCGCTGAAGTGAGTCGTCAGAACGAATTGCCGCTGGCGGCGGCCGGAACGTTTTGCGGCGGGAGATTGGCCTGCCATTGCCCGGCGTAGCGAGCCCAGTGCGAGCGGCCCGGCGCGCCACAAATGCTGGTCGATTTTCCGCACAGGAGTTCGACCGCGTACTGCTGGTAAAAAGCTTCGAGTGTGGCACGCTGCTCGTCTTTCAGATCCGGCGAGAATTCCACGTGGCAATCGATGCCTCGTCCGTTCCCCGCACCGGATACGTCAACGCTGCGCACGCAGTTCATACGATCCAGCTCGAGTTCCCGTACCATCGTCAGTGGCAACGTCCTCATGGCGGCTTGCGGCTGCAGCAAGGACTTCAGGTGTTCGACGTCCGTTTGAGTCAGGGCACGAGGACCGGAGACGTGCAGGACCTCCGTCAATTCCGGGTTTCCCGAAATGCGCAGAAATGGATAGGCACCCAGCGCGGCGACGGCGATCACGCCGGTCATCAGCCAGCGCAACGAGAAGCGCCGAACATACAGGTAGATACCCAGCAACACGAGCGCCGCGCCGATTTGAATCCAGACAGAGAGTGTGGCCTTCGAGAAGACCAGTCCGCTGGAGAATGAACTGCTGCTTCCACCGTAGAAAGGGGAATCGTAGTTGAACTGGCTGGCGCAGGACTGGCTGGCTGCACTCAGGGCCGCCAGCGCGGTGAACAAAACCAGCAGCCCGCTGGCTAGCGGGAGCAGCGCGTACCAACGCTTGCTAGCTAGATTGATCGCCCGCGAACTCCACGGGAGCGGCCGCGGATCGAAGCGTTGGAGCGGTCGCGCCACGGTCGCGACGCAGGCCTTGCAATAGTGCTTGCCCGCGTAACGAACATCGCACGTGTCGCAGATCAGCCGGCCGCAGCCGCGACAGGCTTCAACGCAAGGCTGATCAACATGAATGGCGCATTTCAAGGTCCTGACCCTCATAGGAATACCACGTGTTCTGCATTTGCTGTGCCAAGGTAATTTCACAAGGAGCAGCCGGTGCCGGTGCGCGGCGTGGCTCAAGTTCCTTAATAGAGGTGAAAGAATCTTTAGACCCAGAGCCCCTGGCGACGCTGCACGATCAGCTCCAAAGCTGAACTTTATAAATGAGGCCCAATCGCTACACTTTTCAACGTTGAACTCACCCCCAATTTGGAACCGCTGACACGATGATTGTAGATCCCGCCAAGATTCCGCTGGTCATCCACGACGATCACACTGCGCTGGCCGTCACCGTCGCCAAACGCATCGCCGAAGTGGTAAAGAAAAAGCCCAACGCGGTCCTCGGACTGCCGACCGGCTCAACGCCCAAAGGCGTCTACCGCGAGCTGATCAAGCTCCACCGTGAAGGGCTGGATCTCTCCGGTGTGGTGACGTTCAATCTCGACGAGTACTACCCGATCTCGATTGACGCGCTGCAGAGCTACCACCGCTTCATGAACAAGAATTTCTTCCGGCACGTCAACATCAAGCCGGAGAATATCCACATTCCCCGCGGCGACCTGCCGCGCGAGAAAGTCGCCGCGCACTGCGCCGAATACGACGCGAAGATCCAGGCGCTCGGCGGCATCGATCTGCAGCTACTGGGCATCGGCCGCACCGGGCACATGGGCTTCAACGAACCGGGCACGCCACCGACGGCGCCGACGCGGCTGGTGCGCATCCATCCCTTTACCCGGCGCGATGCGGCGGCCGACTTCTTCGGCGAAGAGAACGTCCCGAGCGAAGCGATCACGATGGGCTGCGCGGCCATTCTCGCGGCGCGCGAAATCCTGCTCGTGGCCCTGGGCGAAAACAAATCCGCCATCGTCCAGCGCGCGGTGGAAGGACCGGAGACCGTCGACGTCCCGGCCTCGCTGCTCCAGCGCCACCCCAACGCGACGATGCACCTGGACGTCGATTCCGCCGCTGAATTGATGCGCGTCAAGACGCCCTGGCGCATCCAGGACAACCACGTCTTCAAAGGCAACGACGGCAAGGACCGCGAAGTCCTCCGTGCCGTAATCTGGCTGGCGCAGCACACCAAAAAGCCGATTCAGCGCATCTCGCAGGACGACTACATCGAAAGCGGCCTCGCCGCGCTGACGCTCGCGCAGGACACCGACGAAATCAACCGCACCTGCTGCAAAGAACTGATGGCGAAAGTCCGCGACCACGACCTGCTGCCGAAGAACGAACGCATCGTCCTTTTCAGTCCGCATCCCGACGACGACGTAATCTCCGCCGGCGGCATCTTCCGCAAACTGGTGGAGAACAAAAACGACGTCTACGCCGCCTACCAGACCAGCGGCAACATCGCCGTTTTCGATCACGATGTGCTGCGCTACATCGACTTCGTCGAGAAGTACCTCGGCGCCAACAACCTGCCGGTCTCCGAACACACGAAGATGCGCGACCGCGTCGAGACATTCCTGAGCCAGAAGAAGCCCGGCGATCTCGACATTCCGGAAGTCGGCTACATCAAGCGCTTCATCCGCGAATCGGAAGCGACCAGCGGCGCCATGCATGTCGGCTTGAAGCGCGAAAAATGCATCTTCATGAATCTGCCCTTCTACCAGACCGGCGCGATCGAAAAAGATCCGCCCGGCGAACGCGATATCGCGCAGACGCTGGAGATGCTCAATCTGATCAACCCGCAGCGCATCCTTGTGGCCGGCGACCTCTCCGATCCGCACGGTACGCACCGCGTCTGTCTGTGGATCATCAAATCCGCCGTGCTGCGCATGCCGGCGGAGAAGCGCCCGATCGTCTGGCTCTACCGCGGCGCGTGGCAGGAATGGCCGCTGGAACAGGCCGATATTCTCGTGCCGCTGACGGAACACGAACTTCACTTAAAGAAGGAAGCGATCTTCAAACATCAGTCGCAAAAAGATCGCGCGATGTTCCCCGGCCCCGACCAGCGCGAATTCTGGCAGCGCGTCGACGACCGCAACACCGGCACTGCGCGCCGCTACTACGAACTGGGACTGCCGTTCTACCACGCGCTGGAAGCGTTCGTGGAACAGCGCTGGTAGTGTCCGATTTTAACCATGTGACCAATTGGCCATAAGGTCCCCGGCCGCAAATTTCGGGCGCTGACTTCCCAAGCGCGCGCGGCAGGATACAGTGATCGAGACGTTCCCGGCAGAGTGCCGCGAACGAGCAGAAGTAGAAACAGGAGACAGCGCCGTGTCAGCCTTGACCACGGAGAAGCCCGGTCCCGCCGATGAGCTCCGCAGCGCCATCGAAGAGAGCCACTTCCTGCGCAGCATCGCCTCCGCGCGCGCAGTGACCGCTCAGACCCGCATCCTGAGACCGCTGTCGGCCTCGGAAATCGAGACGCTGAAATCCCAGCACAACGCCGCCGAAGACTGGTCGCGCGTGCAGGTCGCGCCGGGCTTCAACCCGCACAAAGTTGTCGGCTGCTATTTCACCGGCGACATTCAGCTCGGTTCGTTCCAGCGCAGCGTCACCGTGGAAACCGGCGTCACGGTCGGCTCCGGCGTCTACAACTGCGATCTCTCCAACGTCTCAGTCGGCGACGACGCGTACCTCTGCAATAACGACATCATCGCCAACATGATCATCGGTTCCGGCGCGATCGTGCGCGGCTGCGGCAGCGTCGTCTGCACCGGCGAAACCAGTTTCGGCAACGGCCAGCAGGTCTCGCTGGGCCTGGAAGTTCCCGGCCGCGACACGGGTCTCTACGCTGAAATCACCGTCGACGTCGCCGCCAGAATCGCGGCACGGCACAAGGAATCCGAATCCACGCTCGCCGCGTACGCGACGTTGATCGCCGAATACCGCCGCCGCGCGCGCTCGTCCATCGGCATCATCGAAGCAAACGCCACCGTCAAGAACACGCCGAAGGTGCTCAACGCCTACATCGGTTCCCACGCCGTCGTCGATTCGGCGATGTGGCTGGAGAACGTCACGATCCTGAGCACGCGCGACGACGTCACGCGCATCACTTCCGGCGCGATCGTCAAGGATTCCATCATTCAATGGGGTTCGCGCGTTGAAACGCACGGCCTGGTCGAACAGTCCGTCTGCTGCGAGCACAGTTTTGTCGACGCGCACGGCTCGGTGATCCACTCGCTGGTCGGCCCGAACTCCGGCGTCAGCGCCGGCGAGTGCCGCAATTCGCTGATGGGGCCGTTCGTCGGCTTCAACCACCAGGCGCTGCTGATCGCCGCGTACTGGCCGGAAGGGAAGGGGAACGTCGGCTACGGCGCCAACGTCGGCTCCAACCACACCGGCAAGGCGCCCGACCAGGAAATCTGGCCCGGCGAAGGCGCGTTCTTCGGCATGGGTTCGAGTATCAAGTTTCCCACGGACTTCTCGCACGCGCCGTACATCATCGTCGCCAGCGGCATCGCCACGCTGCCCCAGCGCGTGGAGATGCCCTTCAGCCTGATCAATCAGCGCGCCGAGATTTTCGAAGGTATCTCCCCGGCCTTCAACGAGATCCTGCCCGGCTGGGTGCTCAGTGACAACATTTACATTGTCCGCCGCAACGAACGGAAATTCGTCACGCGCAACAAGTCCCGCCGCGAATCCTGCGACCACGAAGTCTTCCGCCCGGAAATCGTCGACATGATGGTCCACGCCCGCGCCGCGCTGATGAAGCTCGACACGGAAGTGACGCAAGCCCGCGCGACCGCGCTCAAACCCGGCCAGCCCGCCAAGCCGCTGGTCTACACCGACAAGGACGTCCCCGGCCTGGGCAAGAATTTCATGAAGGAGACCGCGCGCCTGGAAGGCATCGGCGCGTACACCTTCTACATCCGCTTCTATGCGCTGAAGGGCATCTACTTCGCCGTCCGCTTCTGTCTCGAACATGACCGCGATGCCCAGAGCGCGCTGGTCAGCGGCACGATCGAAGATCCGCGCTACGAACACGAACTGGCGCTGCTCAAATCCGAGTTCCCCGGCAAGAGCGTCCGCGAGCTGCTCGAAGAATTCGTCGTCGCCTACGAGAAGATGGCCGCCGACACGCTGCTTTCCAAAGAGAAAGACAACTTCCGCGGCGTCCGCATCATCCCCGACTACGCCGGCGTGCATCTCCCCGCCAAAGACGACCCCTTCGTCAAAGCCACCTTCGCCGAGACGGAGGAGATCAAGACGGAGATCGGGAAGATACTGAAGCGGATTTAACGGCCGGACAAATGGCATCGGGGATCGGGCATCGGGCATCAGGCATCGGTCAGTGGGCGTACGCGGCTTCGAGATCAGTGCGCAGTTGTAGCGGTTACGATTAAATACTGATCATTGCCGCGACTCAGCGCGCTCCCACTGACCGATGCCAGATGCCCGATCCCCGATCCCATCTGTTTCTTTGCCCAGAAATGATCGCCACGCCGTTACCGTACTTTATTACTCTCCAACGCCTGCCGCTCAAACGCGCTGAAGACGTAGCCCATCAGTAGTCCGCTCAAGATCACATACGAGACCAGGAACCACGGCCAGAGCTGTGGGGTGGCTTCGATCTGCGTGGTGCTGGAGCCTTGGAACTTTGTCGAGACGGAATAGACGGCTTCGAAGGGACTCATGAACAGCACGTACGAAATCTGATCGCGGCTGAACTTGTCCACCACGGCGCTCAGGAGTTGATACGCGGCCACCGGTGTGGCGAAGAGCAGCAGCAGGATCGTGTACGTGCCGATCATGCTCTGTACGGTGCTGCGGAAGATCAGCGAGAAGAACATCGCCAGCGCAATTTCGAACGTGATCGTGATCAGCAGAATCGCGAGGTAGACCAGCAGGTTGCCGATGCGCTGCAGCATCGGGTCGCTGCCGACGAAGAGATAGAAGCACATCGTCACGCCGACGAGGCCGGTCAGGAAGATCGAGAGGCGCAGACACGACAGGAACTTTCCGGTGATGATCTGGCCCGGCCGGATCAGCGTCGTCATCAGCAGATCCAGCGTGCCGCGCTCGCGTTCCTGCGTGAACGTATTGCACGCGAACGCCGGCGAGATCAGCATCGTGAAGAGGATCAGGTAATCGACGAAGACATACTCTTTGCCCAGGTACAGGAAAGTCAGGAAGACAACGGAGAGGAACATGCTGATCTGGATGATCAGCCGCAGGAAGAGCGTGCCGCGGCCGAAGATTTCGCTGCGGATTTCCTTCTGGTAGATCGGGTTCACGCCGTCGGGCAGCAGTTCGGTCGTGCGCGGCGGGGCGAGCAGATTGTCGGGGAAGCGGTCCTGGACCAGCACCAGTCCGGTCTGCGTCGCGACGTCTTCTTCTTCGGCGGCCTTGAAGACCGGATCGAACGGACGGCGCAGACGCGCGTGGCAGGCACGGTACATCGCCAGAGTCGCCGCCAGCAGCAGCGCCGACGGCCAGATCGCGCTTTCCAGCAGGAAGAAGCCGTCGATCTCGAGCGCGAATACCAGCAACAGCAACGAGAGCGGGAGCACGATCATGTACGTGATCGCGAGGCTCGACTGCGAGCGATGGAAGAACGTCGAGCAGGTCAGGCCGATCATCCCGAAGCAGGCCGCGACGGAGATGAGCAATATGTAAAGTCCCATCACTTCCGTCGGTCCCAGGCCCGGGAGCCAGAGGATGACGGAGACGAGGGGCGCGGTGGATAACACAAGGAGGAAGATGTAGACGACGGAGGATAAGTATTTGCCGAAAAGGATCGTGCCCGGCCGGATCGGCGACGTCAGGAGCAGGTCCATGCAGCGCCGTTCTTTTTCGATGGTCATGGAGCTGGCCGAGAAAGCCGGAGCCAGAATCGAGACGAGCACCAGCTGGCTCTGCCCGAAGATATGGAAGAGATGTCGTGTCAGCACGTCGCTGCTGGTGATTTCCTTGTCGTCGGCCGGCCAGATGCGATAGACGACAAATCCCAGCGCGAGCAGGAAGAAGAAGTGGAGGATAAACGCCTTGTTCGAGCGCAGCGCCGTCAGCAGCTCGCGGCGCAACACCGGATTTTCAATCGCGAGGAAGATCCGGTCCGCGAAGTGCAGATTTTCCCGCACGTCCGGCTGCGAAGCCTTCTTCGGTTCGGGAACCTCAGTACTGATCGCCTGTTCCGCCATAAATAATTCCCAAAGTTGCCCGTGCCAATTCTGCGACTTCCACCAACCTGCCCGTCGTACCTGCCAACTGCGTTCTCTCCTGACCCCTCCGCGCTTGCGCGGCTTAAGCGACCAAGCCTTTCGTGATCTTCATAAACGCCTCTTCCAAATCGGCTTGAATTTCATTGAACCAGATGATCGGCACGCCCTGGTTGACCAGATTCTTGTGAAGCGCTAGCACGTCCTCGTCGTTGCCGGAGAACTCGAACTTGAAGCGGCTTTCTCCGACGGTCAGATTTCGCACCTGTTCGTGATGCGCCAGTGTCACTTCGCACGCTTCCGAATGCCCCGCCGTCACAATTTCGACGATGCGGTTCTGGCGGATGGAGCGGATCACGTCGTTCACCGGTCCGGACGCCAGCAACTTGCCGCGTTCGATGATGCCGATCTTGTTGCAGAAGTCGGCGAGCTCCGGAAGGATGTGCGAGCTCACCAGGATGGTTTTGCCCATCTTCTGGAGCTCCTTCAGCAGCGCCTTCATTTCGACGCGCGCGCGCGGGTCGAGCCCCGATGCGGGCTCGTCGAGAATCAGCACCGGCGGGTCATGCACCAAAGTCTTGGCGAGACACAACCGCTGCTGCATACCGCGAGACAGTCCGTTGACCAGCGTGTCGCGTTTGCTGCCCAGGTCGACGAGTTCAAGCACGTCGTCGATCAGCGCGCGGCGCTTGCTGCGCGGCAGCCCGTAGGCCGTGGCGAAGAAGTCGAGGAACTCCCACACCTTCATGCCGTCGTAGACACCGAACGTATCCGGCATGAATCCGATCGAGCGTTTGACGTCGTCGACCTGCTTGGTCACCGAGTACCCGTTGATCGTGCCCTGCCCGCTGGTCGGCTTCAGCAGCGTGGCGAGGAAACGGATCGTCGTCGTCTTGCCCGCGCCGTTGGGGCCGATGAATCCGAAGACGTCGCCCTTCTCTATATCCAGATCGAGATGGTCGACGGCGACGAATTGTTCGTAGCGCTTCACGAATCCACGGATCTTGATCATGCAATTATCCTTAGCGTTCGTTCACATCACCGTCACGTTCGACTACTCTTCCACCACTCTGATGTCCAGGTTGCGGAGTTCCAGTGCCATGGGTGCTTCCGTGGTATCCGTCTTGATCAGCACGCGCATGGTATTGTCTTTGACCAGCTTGTAATCGCCCAGCGGAATATCAATGCTATCGGCTTTGAAGGGCTTGTCCGGTTGCAGACCGGTGATCATGGTGTTGGTCAGTTCCTGCCAGACCATGGAGTTGTTATCCGCGCGCGCTTCCACGGAGATGCTCAGAGTGCCGCTGAGCGTCTTGATGATGGGTGCATCGGAATCCTCCACGCTGGAGATGGCCAGCTTGAAGTGCATGCGCAGGTAGCAGCCGTCGTTGTGAAGTTCCGCGGCATTCGTCGGTGGGCTGAACTGCAGCGTGACGATCGACGTGTTCGTGCCCTGCGTCTCCGGTGTGTTGGCCTTCGCCAGCTGCAGCGGAATCGCGGGCTTGGCCGCCTGCCAGCGCGCGGCAGTGCTGCCGTTTTGGATATAATTGAGCGCGTAGCGGACTGGAATCGGCCCGGTCTTCAGCGACTGCGCGGAGGACTGCCCGCCGTGCTTGATGCCCACCGGCACCAGCAGGAGCGTCAGGCCTTCGAACTTGCCGATCTCCATTTTCTGATGTCTGCTGTTGTAGATATTGGCCGGCAGCGGCTTTTCTTCAATCCACGCGCAGACGACGCCGTTGCGGAATTGATCGACGCGGTCGCGCAGAAATTCCTTCAGCGCCTGAGTGCGGTTATCCGACTGCTTGCCGCGCACCGACAGGAATGCCACCGCTTTGCCGAAGAACGCGTCGGCCTTGTTTTTCCACGCGATGCCGCCGGTAGAGCCCACGCCCAACAAGCTGTTCTTCGCCCCGGGTAGCATCTGCGGCGTGGCGGAGAGTTCAATCGCGTTGCCTTCGTGAACGAAGACCGGGTTGAGCAGCTCGTAACCGGTGTTGTTCTCAATCTCGATGTCGAAGCCCTTGTCGTCGGCCGCGTTGGGCTTCACCTTCACGTCCAGGCCATCGCCGAGCTTCGCGCGGTGGACCACTTCCAGGCGGCGGGTGGAACGCTGCTGCACCAGCAGCTTATTGACGAGCAGCCCCTGATCCGTGTCGACGATCTGCAAGGCCGGCGTGTCTTCGCGCGACGTCTCGCTGCTGGAATTCACCAGATGTCCCGGCGCGGCCTGTACGTCGAACTCCGCTCCGTTGCGTTTAAAGGTGGGGAATTCCACGGAGTAATCGTCGCGCTGCGGCGCATAGACGCCAAAGAACGTGCGCGAAATCCCCACGTCCTCGCGTGGCCCGGCCTCGATTACGGAGAGCTCGTTGACCGTCAGCTTTCCCGTCTGGCCCATGTAACCGACCGCGTAGGCGATCACGCTGAAACTCGCCGCCCAGACTGGAATCGCCAGCCACGCGACTTCGCGCCGGCGGAACCAGCCGAAGAGGAAGTAATTCCCCGGCACCGCGCAGAGCAGGTACAGCAACAGGAAGGAGAGGACGGTGTTGAGCTTCTGCATCTGCACGGGCGTGTCGTTGACGAACGAATTGTCGAGCGTGTTGCGCAGATTGACCAGGCCGGTGCGTTCGATTTGTGCTTCCTGACTTTTGCCGCGCCAGTTATAGCCCGTGGGCCGGTTGCGCGAATTTTCGATGTCGGTGGAGTTGGCCTGGCCGAACAGCGTCGAGACCGCGCCGCGGTCGATGATCTGTGCCGGCACCGTTTCGCGGCCGGGCCAGAGTTTCAAGGCCGGATTGTTGAGCGAGAAGGGGATGAACGTGACTGATCCGGCGCCGTAAAAGCGCCGGCACATTTCGACGCAGCCGGTCTTGTGGTTGCGCTTGACCAGCGAATTGCGGCGCGCGTCGTCCTTGATCTGAACGTCGATCACCGGCAGCGTCCAGGTCTTGCTCGGGTCTTGATACGCCGGGTGAATCTCATCGATGCTCTGAATGGTGGTCGAACCTTTGACCGTGATGCCCGCCAACTCCTCCCACGGTCCTTTCAGGCGCGACGGATCTTCTCCGGCCATCAGCAGCACGTGTCCACCGGCCTGGACGTACGACTTCAGCGCATCAAACTGCGCGTCGGAGAGTTTGTCGTTCGGCGGGCCTTCGAACACAATCAGGTTGGCCAGCGTCAGATCGTGCCAGCGCGTCGGAAAGTCCGCGGGGCGCACCGACGCCACCTGGCGCGTCTTGGCTTTGGCATCGAGGTCCACGTCGTCGGGATTGATGCGTTTCTGATTGGTCAGGTAACGCAGCGCGCCTTCGTTATCCGAAACCACGACCACAAACGGTTCGCCCGTCGCGTCGAGGTTCTTGAGATTGACCACGCGCACTTTCGACTGGCTGCCCGCGTTGATTTCAATCTGCAACTGTTCGCCGGCTTCGTTCCAGTCTTCCTTGCAGAGCACACTGAAGCGGATGCGCTGAATATTGGGCGTGTCCACGCCGCCGCCGGGACCGACTTCAAATTCCTTGCGGTAGTTTGTTTTGTACGGGATCTGGCCGACCGAATTTTCGCCGACCGCGTTCAAGTTCACCGCGACGTACCCCTTAAAGGTAACGTCCTTGGTCAGGTTGGAGAGTTCGACAATCACCGTCGCCCACTGCCCGCGTCGGCCGAAACCTTCCCATTGAGTGGACTGGAGCTGCGTCTGGTCTGACGGTGGAGCGTTGGGATCGACGCGCGGCGCCGCGAGTTGAACAGAGATGTCTTTGAACGCGCACCACGCCGAGCACTTGAACGGCGGTTCCTTCTTATCGCGCTCTTCCTTCTCCTTTTTCTTCTTCTCCGCGTCTTCCTTGTTCAGTGCGGGATCGTCTCCGGCGGCCTCACCGGCTACGGCACGATAGGAGAGGACAGAGGCGCCTCCAACGACATAAAAGAGGCACAGCAGAGCGACTAAGCAACGTCCCATTCGTATCGTTTTCATTACTCGTGGACCTCTGTGTCGTAGTACGAAGTGGAGACACGCTTATCGCAAACTAATTTCAATTTTTATCCGTCGATCTCCGCGCTCTCCGGTGTCGCCATGCCATAATCGTAGAGCATCCGGTAGAGCCGTTTGCGCGAGACGCCCAGCAGTTGCGCCGCGCGGCTTTTGTTGCCGGCCGCGACCTGCAGCGCGCGGACCAGCGCGTCTTTCTCGATCGCATCGAGGCTGAAAATCCCGCTGCCCAGCGTTGAAGCTCCCGTTTGCGCGACTGGCGTTTCAGTCTCCGGAAGCGCCGGCACTTCCATTTCTGAAGGCTGCGCTGAAGTCGCCGTCGGCACACTCACCACCGCCGCGTCGCGCTGCGCCGCCGGACCTTCCCGCGCCGCGCGCCACCCCGAGCCTGCCGCAGGCGTGGGATGCGTAATATGTGCGGGCAGATCGTTCACAGTCAGGCTCTCGTCGTGGCCCAGCGCGTACGCGCTTTCGATCACACTTTCCAACTCGCGGACGTTCCCCGGCCACGGATACGCAAGCATCGCGTTCAGCGCTTCCGTTTCCACCCGGCGCATCCGCCGTTCGGCGTTGCCGTGCTTCGACAGGAAATGCCGGATCAGCAGCGGGAGATCATCCATCCGCTCTCTCAGGGGCGGAATGTCGATTCGTATTACCGACAGACGAAAATAAAGGTCACTGCGTAAAATGCCTTCTTCTCGCGCTTTTTCAACATTCCAGTTGGTGGCCGCGATTACCCGGACGTCAACGGCAGTCTCCTTGGTCGATCCTACGGGCCGGACGCGGTGGTCCTGGAGCACGCGCAGCAGCTTCGCCTGGACGTCTTTGGGCATGTCGGCGACTTCGTCCAGAAAGATCACGCCCGAATGTGCCGCGCGGAACAATCCCAGCCCTTCTTTCGCTGCACCTGTGAATGAACCCGCTTCGTGGCCGAACAATTCCGACTCGATCAGATTTTCCGGCAGCGCCGCGCAGTTGACCGGCACAAATGGCTTGTCCCGCCGGTTGCTTTTCAAATGAATCGCGCGCGCGACCAGTTCCTTGCCCGTGCCGCTTTCCCCGGTGATCAGCACCGTCGTCGCCGCGCGGCCGGCCGCTTCGATCCGTTCACAGACCGCGCGCATCCCCGCGCTGATGCCGATGAAGCCCTTGATCCCGTAGCGGTCCTCCAGCGCATCGCGGAGCACTTTGACTTCCGTCTCCAGCGCGCGCACTTTCAATTGCGATTCGACTTTGCCGATCAGCTCCGTCCGTTCGAACGGCTTGGTGACGTAATCGGCCGCGCCGATTTTCATCGCTTCGACCGCGTCCTGTACGGTCGCGTAGCCGGTCATCAGCAGCACCGGCAGTTCCGGCCGCAGCGCTTTGATCGAGCGGAGCAGTTCGATTCCGTTTTCAGATTTGTCGCGGCCGAGGCGGATGTCGGAGAGGACCAGCTCGATCGGCGGAAGATCCGCCGCTTTGATGCGCGCGATGGCGTCGGCTGCTGTTCCGGCGCCTTCCGCGCGGAAGCCGCGGCGTTCGAAGAGTTGAATACACATCTGCCGCATCGCCTGGTCGTCTTCGACGACCAGCAACGTGGGCGGCGCTGAATTGGAAGGTGCGTCCGACGGCGCACGGTCACTCATACGCTACTTGGTTTCCGTGTTCCCAGAGACGACGCGAATGAAATAATAGATCCCGCCCACGATCAGCAGGAACAGCGCCACGTTGATCGCCAGCGAGATCGCGCCGAAGGCAATCTTCATCAGCATCCCCAGCAGCATGTTCCCAAAGAAGAGTACCGCCGCGACGATCAGAATAATCCGCAGCAGCGATTGGCCGCGCGGGTGTCGGTTAAAGAGAGAGTGCATGGTCAACCCTCCAAGAGGGGGAGCAGAGCAGCCGACCCCCAGGACTCGGGGCCCAAGGGTCAAGGTAAACTGAATATAGCGTGCCGAACTTCAAAGTGCCAGTAAAGCAGTGCGCATTGGGCTTACAATCCAGAACTTCTTTTGTAATCAGGAATTAGTGGTTTTCGCAGAGATTCCCGCAGTGTGGAGAAACGTGGCGCGTCGGTTAATTAGTGACAGAGACGGATGGCATCGGGGATCGGGCATGACATCGGTCGATTCGAACATTCCCAGGCCGTACAATGAGCACCGCTTCGGCAGCGGATCGCAGGCGTTAGAGCCGATCCGATGCCTGATGCCTGATCCCCGATGCCATCCGTCTGTTCCCTCTGTCTTTCTCACAAAGCTGTGCTAAAACACCTGCCGTCGGTCTTCCGCCGTGCGGTACAGGGTTTGCATCGAGGGTCATCGTCCATTGGGTGATTCAGAGATGACCGACGACATCGAACGAGGCTTAATTGCGCGCTTCCAAGGAGGCGATGAGGTCGCGTTTGGTACGCTGTTGGAAGCCCATCAGAACCGTGTGGTGCACATGGGCTTGCAGATCCTCCGCAACGAGGAATCCGCGCTCGACGTGGCTCAGGAAGTCTTCCTCCGCGCCTACGAGGAACTGCCCCGCTGGCGTGGCGAAGCCCGTTTCAGCACATGGCTTTACCGCACCGCGCTCAACGTCTGTTTTGAACGGATTCGAGCCGAAGAGAAGCAGCGCAAGATCCGCGCGCACCTGCCCGAACCGGAGCTGGCCAACTCACCGGAGACATCCGTTCTCGGCACGGAAATCATGGCCGCGATCGACGAGGCCGTCCGCGCCCTGCCTCCCCGCCAGCGCGCCATTTTCGCTTTAAAGCAGTACAACGAGCTCCGTTTCTCCGAAATCGCCGCGCTGCTGGACATCACCGAAGGCGGAGCTAAAGCCAGTTACCACAAGGCCTTGCTTGCGTTGCGAGAAAGCCTCAAAGACCTCGCTCCTGAGCCAGTGCGTAGCAGTATCGGAGGGCTATCGCTGAATCCCGGTGATTTCAGTGATCCCGCCGAGCCCGAACTGAACTAATTCTTAATCCCTTCAGTAACAATTTACGGCAACCGTTGAGTGACTGACCGTTCAAGAATTGAACGCGTGTGCGCTTATGCGCCGGTTATAGCCGTTTCTCAAATTCGTGAATAAAGCCAAGTCGCCGCCTTTCCCCGCGAGAGTGGCCCATTCTTCCCCCTTGAAAAAAGGGGGCCAACCTTGCCGGACACGCAGGCGTCACACAACCCCTGTTGGCCGGGCGAAGCGACACCACTTCCATTTTGAACGCGTATCGAAATTGTGGAGTGTTCAAACGTCAGCATGGGGACCATGGTCCCCATGCTGGATTCGCAGGACGCGTCGAGCTCTAAATCGAGCTTGTCATTCCGCAAAAACGGGACTACTTTGAACACCGCAACACCGCAACGCCGCAGGGAAGTAGGGGAGTGGATAGCGCCTGGTGACGCTCGCGGCCTTCAAAGCCGTTGTGTCCTCCGCAAGGGGGATAGGTCGGTTCGATTCCGATGCGCTCCCGCCAATTGAATTTTCCACAGGAACGCATCCTGAAGCAAGTCTTGCGGGCTTACCCTGATTTGAACCTGTGCCAATATTTTTCAAGTGCTTCTCTGGCCTCTTTCCTCATGCCAAATTGAATAAGGGCCTCGAATTCAAGGAATGCGCAAATCGCTCTGGACTGCTTAATGTTCAGTTGCTCGAAGTGCTTGCGGTTAACTTCTGCTAACGATGGGTCGTCGCTCAAAAGAAGCGCATAAATTAACCACTCCTTAGTATTCGACTTAATTTTTTCTCCATGATATTTCAATTTCCAAATCATGTAGGCGGGAATGTAGTATCTGAATCCCTTCGTATCAAGAAACGGAAAGATTGAGTAGTGCATTGCAATATCCGAGTCTTGTACATCTTTCCATTTCTTGTCTTTGTCGCGCTCACGCGCTGCCGTACGCTCTTCCGGTCCACCATACCCGTCAATCACTTCGGCCTCATGCAAGGAGACTCCATCCTCTAGCTGAACATTTCGAAACGCATCTGCGATTTGACCGATGACTCGCCAGCGCTCCGTATCGTGCTTGAGCTTCGGACGTAAGACTGTGTTAATTCCGTTGATTGTGGCGAATGAATTCTCGTCATATTCATCGTCGTCCAATTCCAGAAGAAAAGCATCCTCCAGTCTATCTGGAAGCGTCCCACTGATTGTTGAAAATTGAAGAGCGTCCTGTGCCGATGAAGAAAGGTATGGGAGCGATGAAAATGGAAAGTGACGAAATAGTGGAAGAGGTTGGCAGGATGGGGCCGCAGGCAGCGGGAGACACGTTTCGAGTCTGGTTGCGTGGAGTGGTGCGGAAGGTTGTGGCGGGG
>JBBRPR010000012.1:0-189618 GCA_038227875.1 Planctomycetota bacterium | reverse complement strand
CTCGGACTCTATGGCCTGATCCTTCCTTGGTTGGAAATGCATTAGTTCGCGAGTCGGGATTTAAAGTTAAGTAATTGTCAAAACAGGTGATTACATGCTGGCATTTCTGCTCCTGATCTATGCAATACCCGTCTATCTTGTATTCATTAGATTTAAGGTCCTGCCATTTAATTTGCTCGCAAAAATTGCGGTTGCCATTCCGCCCATCGTTGCATTTACTTTCCTATGGTTTGCATTCGGGCGCTACACACCCATGGCGCAAAACGTATATGCGCAAGCTGACGTGGTTCAAATCTCGCCTGAAGTGTCCGGACCAGTGACAAAGGTTTTCGTCGTTGAGAATTTAAGAGTAAGAAGGGGAGATCCCCTTTTTGAAATTGATAAATCCACCTTCCAGTATGCATGCACGCAGGCTGAAGCCCAGATCGTAGCGGCGGAGCAGAATGCAGCCGGACAATTAGCCACGCTCGCCTCCGCTCAAGAAGGAATTCTTCAAGCCGAGGCGAGCCTTGCTGCGTCAAAAGAGAATTTAACGGGAACCAAAGCAAATGCGGAATCGGCAGGGCAAAACGTCACGGGTGCAAAAGCAAGTTTGGAAGCGGCAAGGGCGAATACGTCAAACACTAAGGCACAACTGGCACTGGCAGATACCAATCGGCAACGGTATGCGGAATTGGTAAAGGCTGGAGCAGAGACACGAGCGAACTTGGACGATGCGGTCAAAAATGCAGAAGTTGCGCGCGGAAACTTTGATGCAGCCCGTCAGGATGAGATTAGAGCCCAAGCGGCCGTAAGTTCCGCCGAAGCGCAAGTCTTGACGGCAGGTGCTGCAGTTCTGGCAGCTTCTGCGCAGGTCAATGCCAACGAAGCGGTGGTCGCGCAGGCCAAGGCGACCCGGCGAAAAGCAGAAGTTCAGATCGATCCTGAAGCTGCGGTTCAAGGTGTTCTTGCGAATAAGGATTCAATTCGTCCCGATCAAAAATACCTGATCGATCGGGTAACTCAAAGTCTGGAGAGATACAAGCAGGCAACGGCCTTTCTTAATGGACGCGATGCTGGGGTGATCCAGGCTGAACAGGCGTTAAATCTGTCACGCTACAATTTGGCACATACGACCATATTTTCCCCCTGTGATGGCATGATCAGTTCCATGAATCTTACCGTGGGCTCCTACGTTAGAACTGGAACTCCGATTATGGCAGTTACAGACTTCTCTCAATGGAGACTTAAAGCGCCCGTTCCGGAGAATTGGTTGGAACTCGTTCGGCCTAATGATCGAGTATTATATAGCTTGCGAAATTACCCCGGCCAAGTTCGAGAAGCCGAAGTCCAGAGCATTGGACGGGGTGTCGTTCATGGACAGTCAGTCCCCAACGGAAACATGCCAGATCCTGATTCCAGATTTGTCCGCCAAACAGATACTCCAGACGATCAAAGTGATTTTATTGTATTGATTCGCGTGGAGGATGACCGTCAAAATGAGCCCCTGAGAGTTGGTGCAACGGGTCGAATTACCATTTTTGCAAGCGGCGGAATACCCGTCGTCAACACACTTGCGACCATCATTCACTGGATTTTTTCAATCACAGATTACTTTTTTCCCAAGCCGTCTGCGCTCGTACTGACGGGCCTCGCTTGTATCGCTGGTGGAATTTATTACGTTATGCGCCGTAAAACTCCAAGTATTTAGATGTATGGAATCATTGCGCTACCGCGCGAATCATAGTCATCGGCACTCGCCCGCTTTTCTGCCCTAGCCGAAGGCAGACGGTCAGGGTAATGATTTTAATAAATCGACGGCAGGGGCATATTCCGGCTGCTTCTCGAGCGAACTCTTCGCTGCCTGTCGTGCCTCATCGATCCGCCCCAATTGCGCCAGAATGGTAGCGCGTGCGTATGAATTGCGCGGGTCCGACGGAGCAGCTGCTTCGGCACGGATCAGCGAGGACAAGGCTTCCTCGCTCCGACCAACTGCATTCAGCGCCAGGCCCAAATTATACCATGCTCTTGCATGTCCAGGATTCAGTCGCACGGCAGTTTCCAGGGCAGCAATCGTTTTTTGGGTATCACCAAGTTCGTTCCAGGCCAACGCAAGCTTATAGGGGTATTCCGCATTGCGTGGATCAAGCTTAATAGCGGTCTCCAGCTCCGCCGCTGCCTCGGCATTGCGATTGAGTACCGAGAGCACCACCGCAAGCTCATGACGGATTGGCGCTGAGTTGGGATCCCAGTCGACAGCTTTTTGATAATGCGCAAGCGCATCCCGTGGGTTGTTGCGAGAAAGGGAATAACCGCCTTGTTGCATTTGGCCGATCGGCTGGTCGGCATGGAACTGGATTGAGCTCAATAACTCAATGCCTGCCTTCGATGTTGGATCTACGTTTGAGCGCAAGGACCATGCGGCAGCGATGCGCACACTGCGCACCGGATCTCCAAGCCGTTGACGAATAGCTTTGCCTACGCTTGGAGTGTCATTCGCTAGTGGCTCCAACGCGCGCACACATTCTCTTCGTATGAGAGCGTTCGAATCATCCAAGCCGTGCAATAGGGCGTCTCGGACCACGGGTTCGCGAGACCATGCCCCCAAAAGTCCCGCTGCGGCGGCCCGCCAATAAGAAATCTCCTCTGTCGCCAACATATTGAGCAATCCGACGCGTGCGCCGACTTCCCCTCGGCGAGCAGCCGCGATCACTTGGGCACGGCGGCGAGTGGGTCGATCCATTTTCTGGCCATACCACTTTTCGGTCCAGGCTAATGACCAGTCGGCATCCTTGTTTTGATGGCACCGGTTACAAGCGTTCGGAGTACCGTCCTGTTTCGTAAGTAACGGATCGGGAATGGTGAATCCGTGGTCATGCCGCCGGTCGTGTTGCATATAGACGGTCTGTGGCATATGGCAGTTTACACACTCTCCCCCGGTCTCTTTGAGTTCACTGGGTTTATAAGTCATTAGATCGTTGGTCGTGACTTCGCCGTTAGAGTTATAACCAAATACTTTATGGTGACTGTGCGCTACGGGATCGATGACCGGGGCAGTTTTCTCCGAACTATGGCAGCGCATACATAGCCAGTTTCCGGGCAGGATAGTCTTCCCGGAATGGGGATTATGGCAATCATTGCATGCGACGCCTTTGAAATGCATACGACTGCCCAGGAACGCGGTGAATTCATAATCCTCCTCATGCACTTGACCGTCGGGATAGAACATTCCAGTTCCGTCAACAATCGAAAGCTGCATATGATCAAAGAAATCATCTCCCGGTTTGAAATCGCCGGTCAGGTCACTCCGACGGGCGTGACAGAATGCACAATTCTCCACGGTTTGGTGACGAGTCAATCGTTGTACGTTCGGATCAGATTTTCCGGACTTGCCGAATTGCCTCTGCCATTCGTCATGCGCTTTAAGAGGTCCGTGGCACGCTTCGCAGCCAACTGACACCTCCGCCATAGTTGTGTCGTAACTGTCCGTGGCCTCGACGTAGTTCTTATGCACGCGCGTATTGTGGCAAGTGGCGCACATGTCGTTCCAGTTCATTCCTCGGCCGGTCCAATGACCCCATTCGCCGGGTTGACGATTTTCGTTGCCGTAAACGTTAAACCATTCGTTTGAGCGTGGATTATAGGAGGCCTCCAGCGTCTGGTAGCGCCCGCCTGGAAATTGAACGAGGAATTGACGCAGTGGTTCGTGTCCAATAACGCGTTTTACAGTAAACGGATCATAATGCATCGTCGGCGCAAGTGCGACCACTTGATACTGACCGGTCTCCGCGTCTACGGTTGTGTGTTGCGAACCGTGTAAAAAGGTTCGTGAAGGTCGGAATGCAGACTCATCCAACGCTGCGGCTGGAGACCGTTCCGCCAATGCGTGGTGGGAAGCCTTCCATTGACTATAGGCTTCCTTATGGCATTCCATACAACTGACCGAGCCGGCATACGCAACAAAATTGCTGGTTACATCGGAAATCGCCCTTGGGGCAGACCCGTTTTGTTGCGATGCACTGTGCCTTGAAACCATCCATGCTGATCCGAGCACAAGCACCACTAGCCCAAGCACCGCCCCAATGCAGACTATGCGTAGGCGGAGTACACTCGATCCTCCACGTTGGTGGTCTGAACGATTTTTTTTCTGACGCCGCATGATTGGATGATGTCCGCAACTTCGTGGCACGCAAAGTCATTTCAACACGGCTCCCGCGAGTTCGCCGTAGGAGCGCATGCTAGGCGCTAAGATTCTCCGCGCTACCCGAAATACAGTTGACGGATCCCCGATTGAATAGGGCGGTGCCTGAAAAGGCTGGTGATTTTATCACTTGCCATTTGTGGTGTTTCGAGGGGAACTTAAACATCAAAAGCCGTGTTTCAAACTTATGGCATTTATCCACGGCGATCGAGTTGGTGATGTCAGTGGCTGCGCTCATCGGCAGCAATCTTTCGTTCCAGAATTACACTATGAAAAAACTCAAGTCTATGGCTGGCCGATTCCAGCTTACGTTTATACGACAGCGGAGTGTTGTGGCATCGAGAAGACATGGATCTGGGTGCGCCGTCGCGAAAGCCATCTGCCTTTTTGTTTGCATCTCCTTTGAATGGCTCTCCCGCCGCCGCAAACACGATGTCACGCCCTCCCCGACTCCCGATCGAAACTCGTACGTACCAGAATGAATATCGATTGAAACTTTTCTATATATTGCGCATGGCCATAGGTTGTGAATTTTGCAGCCTGTGGCCCATGTTTTGCCTTATCTACAACTTGTACTTGTGCTGACACCACTTCTTACCTTGGAGGCTCGATGAGATACTTGATTGCATGGATGCTTGGAGTTCCTACGAGCATTCTCGTGCTGATATATATTGTCTCCCGAATTTTTTAGCCGTTCGTGAAAGCCCAAACCAAAATCTGCTCACCATCGGAGCAGCTTCGGTCTAAATCAAACATTTCAATAGGAGCGTAAAAATGGAACCGATAGTGAATGAACAGCGGGTTTTAATTCCCGGATCGCGTTGGGAAATCAGTTGGTCGGCAGTTCTAGGTGGAACTGCTGTTGCACTGGGATTTTTCATTCTGTTTCTGCTGTTCGGATCCGCCTTGGGGCTGTCCATTGTGGATCCCTATCAAGTGGCCAGGAATGAGAACGCGCCCGTTCTGAGCGTGGCTACCGTTTCATGGCTGGTCATTTCGTCGCTCGCGTCACTCTTTTTCGGAGCGTGGTTCTCGGGCCACATTTCCAAACTCGGCAAGGAGTCGGCCATGATGCAAGGCGCGGTGCTCTGGGGCCTGAGCATTACGCTGGTAGCTTTCGCGATTGGACATTTTGATTTCCTGAGCGGGCGCGCCTCTACCGAAGCGAAAAATCTATCGTTTGGCTACAGTAGTTTGAACGACAGGGAGTTTTCGAGCTTCATCATCGATCACGCGCGCAATTGGAAACCCGGCAATCCGGAACAGCCGATCAATGTCAGCGTCGACAGCACGCCCGCAAATCCGGCCGTTACTACTAATCCAAATAAAGTAGCCAACAATAAAGAACTCAAACGCTTCATTGAAGCCAATACCACGTTGACCAAGCCACAGACGGAAGATTTTCTCGAGCAGGAAAAGAACACCATTACCGTCGCACAAGCGAATGCGCAGAAGCGCTGGGAAGAGCAGCACGCCGTCGATCTGGCCATTGCGGATCGCCAGCGCCGGGCCGCTGCCGCGCTCGCCTGGACCTTGAGTGCCGCCGCGTTCCTGGGCCTGGCACTCGCGTTTACCGGATCCTACGTCGGGTGGCACAGCCGGGACCACGCCTTGTTTGCAGAAGTGCCGCGTTAAGCGCGCTACCGAAGCGGATTGACAAATCGAAAACACGTGCGACTGAAAGGTCGCGCGTGTTTTCGTTAATAGTGTCTGCCCTCACCCGTTTTCCGCCGCCACCGCCGCCGGGCTGAACCTCCATACCGAACCAAAAATAATCAACGCCAGCAGCGCGCCTGAAGCTCCAATTCCGAGCGCCGGCACGAAACCCATCGCCAGGCCCAGCAGCGCCGTCAGCACCGACGCGATGTAAAACGTGCCGCCCATGATGATCGCCATCGCGCCGACCGCGAACGCGGCTTCGACAAAGAGCACCGGGAGAATCTGCGGCGGTGTCAGGCCTTGATGGTAGAGCAGCACACCCGACAACACTGCCACGAACAGAAACAGCGCAAAGACCAGCGAGATCTGGCGCTCAATCAGCGCCGCCGGGAGTGGGTCGCGGTAGCGGAACCACCAGACGTTGAACAGAATAATCAGCGCGCCAAGGCCCCACACGGCGGCAAACGTGAGCGTATTGGTCATGCCCGTGCGCTGCAGTATTTCGGTCAGGATCGAGAAGACAAAAATCGTCGAGGCATTGGCCATGTTGACGCGACGGAAGCGCGCCATCACTTCCATGTGGCGCGTGTCGCGCGTGAGCAACTGCAGCACGCGCAGGTTGCGGTTCTGTTCGGCCAGCACGCGGTCGCCGCGCAGAAACGCGGCGAGATCGGCCGCCAGCAGCTCGGCGCTGGGATAACGATCGTCGGGATTTTTCTCGAGGCACTTCAAGCAGATCGCTTCCAGCGCTGGATCGACGTTACTGGTGAAACTGCGCGGCCGCTGCGGCGCCACGTCGGCGACCTGCTGCAGCAGCTCAATCGATGTCGCACCTTTAAAGGGAGCGCGGCCGGTCAGCAGTTCGTAGAGGATCGCGCCGAGCGCATAGACATCGGTGCGCGGGCCGATCTCGCGGATCTGTCCGCGCGCTTGCTCTGGCGCCATGTACGCCGGCGTGCCCATGATCGCGCCGCTGGCGGTGAGGCCTTCCGCCGCATCCAGGCGCTTGGCCAGCCCGAAGTCGGTGATCTTCGGCGCGCCCTCGCGCGTGAGCAGCACGTTGGCGGGTTTCAAATCGCGATGAATGATCTTTTTCAGATGCGCCGCGTGCATCGTCCGCGCCAGCGTCTCCATCGTGCGCGCCGCTTCGCCGGCACTGAGCGGCCCCTGCTTGAGTCGGTCCGTGAGCGCGCCGCCGTCGACAAATTCCAGCGTGAAGAACGGCCGGCCGTCGTGCTCGCCGATTTCGAAAACCTGGACGATGCCCGGATGCGCCAGTTGCGCGACCGCTTCGCCTTCCATGCGGAAGCGCTGCAGTTCCTCCGCGCCGGCGTGCGCGCCGCTCAGGATCATCTTCAACGCAACAACGCGGTTGAGCCCGACGTGCCGCGCCTTATAGACGACGCCCATCCCGCCGCGCCCAAGCTCCCCCAGAATTTCATAGCCGGGAATCAGCGGCGCAGCGCGCGCGGAATCGCCGCTGCCGCCACCGCTGGGCGGCCCGAGTACCGTCGCGTTGGGATCCGCAGGTCCGGAGCGCAACGTCGGCGCCTCGCCGCTGGAAGACGGCCGGATCGTCGGCGCGTCGCCGGACGACGCAGGCTTTACAGTTTCAGTCGAAGCGGGATTGGGATCAGGTTGGCTCATCGTGATACGCATTAGAATTAGCGCCGAGATGAGGCTAGCGCAAGGAATTTGCACAGGTTGCGAAACACGTAGCGAGAATCAAGGCAAGCATTTCCATTCGGCTGCGTTCTATTTCTGATGACCTTCGGACGACTCTTATGACTTATGATCAACACAAGCGGCGCTTCTGGCAGATACATTTGAGCACCGCCGTGATCGTTATGCTCGTCGCCGGAGGTTTTCTATATTTGAATACATTACCTGTCTTCAGAGCAGACGAGTTTATTTTCGGCTGGCCCTATCGCGCGGGGACCACTTCGATCGAATTGATTAAAGCGCAAGAAAGCAGTGTGCGAAACCATTGTTTCATAATAGGCAGCGTGGGGATTTACTGGCCTCATATGGTATATAATATTTCAATTGCTTTGAGCTCCATCCTGACTGCGGGCATTCTGAGCGAATGGAGAATTTGTCGCCGGAACAAACGTCAAACACTTGCACTCCGCCCAAGCGGATTAGACTATCCCCATGAACGTCTTCCGCTGGAAGAACCTGCCTCCGTTCCGCCGCGATGAGCACGGCGCTTATCTGTGCCGGCTCTGCAAGGCGCCGTGCGCCGACGACTCGCGCCAGTGGTGCTCGCCGGCGTGCCTCGAACGTTTCCTGCTCATGTCCAGCGGCGAGTTTGTTCGGGCTGAACTCTTCAAGCGCGACCGCGGCATCTGCGCCGAATGTGGCGTCGACGGCGCGCAAATGAACGACGCGCTGGCGCGTATGAAGGAAGACGTGCTCCATCCCCTGCTGATGACGATCCACCCGCTGGTCGTTACGACGCTTCGATCCGAAGGCTGGTCGAACGTGTGCCTGCGTGGCCACGGATCGTACGCCGATTGCTTGGAATACACCTCCTGCTGGGAAGCCGACCACATCCACGCCGTCCACAAAGGCGGCGGCCAATGCGGTCTGGAAAACTACCGTACGCTTTGCTTTGTCTGCCATAAGAAGGTGTCAGCGGCCCAAGCCGCTGCACGAAAGAATGCGCGGCAACGGGCGGCGCCGGCAAAGAAGCACAGGCGACGAGTGATTGCGCGAGATTAGTCTATGAGCGAAATGGCAAAGCGGCGGTTCTATCAGATCCATTTAAGTACCGCATTATTGCTGATGCTTGTCGCGGGACTCTTAATGCTTGAAAATCGTTACGGAACAGATGGGAACTTTTATTACAATGATCCCAATTGGACGATTGTACATAATGTACCCGGCTGGCCCGCACCTTGGGAGGAATGTACTTTAACGGGCCGATATTATCGCCTCGGCAAGTCACCTTCGTGGATCGCGCTTTTAGTGAATGGAAGTACCGGCGTTGCCGCCATCTTAATTGTAATGTGTGGGAGTGAATGGCTGATCCGTCGTCGCGAGGGTAAACGGCATGATTAAGCCGACGCGCCGCCCCTGGTTTCGATTGCACCCCTTAACACTAATCGCGGCCGTAATAGCAGCCGGAATGCTCCTTGGCACGAATCTGACGGCGGAGCGTGGGAAGATGGAAGTAAACGGCTCCATTTCAGGAGAATCGTACGGCTGGCCATTAAAATATGTTCACCGGTCTTCATTGGGTGAATTTGTTGAGCCTGATCGAGGATTCTTTAATTTGGCTGTTAATATTTCAATTTTAGTTTTAATCTGGTTTTGCTTTGAGCGATTGCAGTTCAACCGAAAGCATCACGAATAGTTCAATCCAAAAGCAAGAGGCCAGCTTCCGCTGGCCTCTTTCATCGGACTCGTATTGGTGCGCGCGACTGGGGTCGAACCAGCACGCCCTTGCGGGCACCAGCCCCTCAAGCTGGCGCGTCTGCCAATTCCGCCACGCGCGCACGGGACGTTTTACGGCAAACTCGAAAGGGCACGTTAGCGATGCCAACTCGCTTTGTCAAATGGCGTTCCGTTTCATCGCGATCTCCTTTAAAGAGCGGCGGAGGTAGGACCATCGTTCGGACAGTCTCGTGGGTTCGTTCGCGCTTTGTTTCGCCATTCGCGGTGGCTCGGACATGATTTCGAAGTCGGACGAAACCGACAAAGCTCTCGCATTTTAGTCGGAATCATCCCCGTATTATACACGTTCGTCCTCTTGTTCATTGGTAATATTGAATGATAATCCAGGCGTTGAGTCGGAATCGTACTTAAACTAAGTGACGAGGGATGTTCAGAAAATGCAATGCTTGCAACCTGGCGCGTTTCAACCACTACCACTCGCCGCGATTCAGCCGCGCGGGTGGCTCCAGAGACAATTGCGGATTCAGGCCGATGGACTGAGCTGGCACCTGGCAGATTTTTGGCCTGACATCAAAGACAGCGCATGGTTCGGCGGGCGGTCCGAGGGTTGGGAACGCGCGCCGTATTGGCTGGATGGCGTGTTGCCACTGGCCTATTTGCTTCGCGATGAAGCGATGATTGCCAAAGTCAACGCGTACATCGACTACATTCTGCGGCACCAGTTGGAAGATGGCTGGCTGGGACCTGGCGGCGCGCCAAAAGATCGCGCGACGGCCGATGTCTGGAGCCAGTTTCTGATGCAGAAGGTGCTCGCGCAGTACGGGGACATCACCGGCGATGCGCGCGCGGAAGCGGCGGTCCGTAAATCGCTATTCTGCATGGAAAAGCACATCCAAGGCGAGTCCCTCTCGAAGTGGTCGATGTTTCGCAGCTTTGAGGCGCTGATTCCGCTGTGCTGGCTTTACGAGCGCACAAAAGATCCGCGGCTGCTGGAAATTGCGACGAGTTTGAATTGCCAGGGTTTCGACTGGGTGAGCTTTTTTGAAAACTGGCCGGAAGCTTCACGACAACGCAGCACGGGTTGGACGTTCACCGCGCATGTGGTCAACGTCGCCATGGCGCTCAAAGCCCCCGCCCTACTCTGGCGCTTGAGCGCCGCGCAGCGCGACCGGCAGGGCGCTCAGAACATGCTGAGCCTGCTGGACAAATATCACGGACAGGCGACCGGCATGTTCACGGGCGACGAGTGCCTCGCTGGACTCCATCCCGTTCAAGGCACCGAGTTGTGCGCCGTGGTCGAGGAAATGTATTCGCTTGAAGTACTGACGGCGATTCTCGGCGAGGCTTCGTTTGCGGACCGCCTGGAAATGATCACGTTTAACAATCTGCCGGCGACATTCTCCTCGGACATGTGGACGCATCAATACGTGCAGCAGGCCAATCAGATCTGCTGCTCAGTCCGCTCCAAGCCGATCTACACCACCAATCGCGGCGACTCGAACACGTTTGGACTCGAACCCAACTACGGGTGCTGCACGGCCAATTTAAGTCAGGGCTGGCCGAAGTATGCAGCGCACGTTTGGATGGCCACGGCGGACTCCGGGCTGGCTGCAATTTCATACGCACCGTGCCGCTTGAATCATTCCATTCGAGACGCCAAGGTGGAAGTGATGGTCGAGACGGAATATCCATTCCGAGACCGGATCAGCATTACGATTTCGGTGGATCGGCCTGTTTCATTTCCGCTGCTGTTGCGAATTCCCGCCTGGGCCACCGAGGCCGTATTGCGACAGCCCGACTGTTCGCAGGTGAAACCGGTGGCGGGCAGTTTCCATCGGATCGAGAAGACCTGGCAGGGCACGCAGAGTCTCGAACTGACATTGCCAATGCGGCCCCGCGGGCAACGCCGGTTCAATAATGGACTCAGCATTACGCGCGGCCCGCTGGTATACGCGCTGAAGGTCGGTGAGGATTGGAAGCATCTACACTGCGACAAACCGCACCGCGAACCGCCGCACTCCGACTACACGGTTCATCCGACGACTCCGTGGAATTACGCTCTGGCGACCTCAGAATTGAGTCTGGAAAAGGACCTGCAGTTCTCCGAGCATCCGCTGGGAGAGTACCCTTTCTCGCCGGACGGCGCCCCTGTCGCAGCCAAAGTGAAAGGCCGGCGCTTGCGTCAGTGGCAGGACAGCGGTGGTGATCTGGTCGACTTGCCAGTAAGTCCGGTCGTGAGCAGCGAACCACTGGAGGAATTGACGTTAATTCCTTACGGCTGCACGCATCTGCGGGTAACGGAGTTCCCGACCGTGGAGAAATGAACGGCCTGACGTTCCTCTTTAAAATTCAATACTTCGATTTAATCCCCCGCACTTCAATGCGGGGGATTGAATTGGTAGCCAGTGGTTCGATGTCGCTCGTACTTCGGGCTGCGAGCGACTCCTTCAACATGTCATTGCGAGAGAGCTTCAGACCCGTGCTCGTGCCCAGAGCTCGTCACGTTTTTAATTCAGTGATCTCCTTCATTTTCAGCGAGGCGCGATCGAGCTTCAGTGCTCAGACTTTGTAGGCGCTGCTATTGTTGAGAAGGACCAGTTTCAATTCCGGATCGTAAGCCATGACGTCTTGGCGCGCAGACAGCTTATCGCGCCGACAACGCGGTCTTTGAGAACGGAACCGTGCGGCCCACCGGCGCGCGCAAGCATTGCGAAGTGTGGTGGCACATCAAGCTGCCTTACCTCGCCACGTACTTGCGCATGAACCTTGCCGCGGACGTGGGCGGCGGCGATCTCGTCGGCCTTTCCATCTCGGAAGATGCGGGCTATACGCGCCATCCCATTTACTGGCAGGCGGGGATGCCGCCCACCGTTCTCGAGAACGGCTTGGCGGAAGGCCCCAGCGTACGCGGCCTGCGCGAATTCTGGCTGCGCATGACATGTCAACGCAATCGGCCAACTCTCCGCTGCGGATGCGCGGGCTGCAAATTACGGTTGGTTATCAATTGAATATGAGCATTATTCCGCGCCTGGTGCCGGGCAACAATGCACTCTACCTGCAGGCGGAAAAACTCGATGGCGTGAAACTCGTCGCGGAATGGGCGTACGGACATCCTTCCCCACTCGTCCTTGTGTGCCGGCGCCGCATTCCAGAATCGACGCGCACCCCATCGCTGGCGCAACACCCGCCTCTCCGGTATCATTCCGTCTTCCATTGATCTAACCTTCACGGCGAGGTGCTCATGCTTAAGATATTGAAACCGATGCTCACGGTCGCGCTTTCGGCGGCGCTGACGACCTTTGCGGGAACCGCCCGCGCGGCGGACTGGCCGCAATTCCGCGGGCCGGAGGCTAACGGCGTTTCGCCGGAAAAGGGCATCAACAAGGACTGGAAGGCCAAGCCGCCGAAGGAACTGTGGAATATCTCCCTGGGTGATGACGGCTATGCCGGGCCGTCGGTGGCCAAGGGCAAGATGTTCATCATCGATCACGCGGGCGCCGAAGATATCGTACGCGCTGTCGACATCGCTACGGGCAAGGATGCCTGGACGTTCAAATACGCCGACGCGAACAACAACAACTACGGTTTCGCGCACTCAACGCCCGTCTTCGACAATGGCAAGCTTTACACCATCAGCCGCACGGGCAATCTGCACTGCCTGGATGCGGAAAAGGGCACGAAAATCTGGGCGCGCAACATCCGCAACGATTTCGCCGGCAAACCCGGCGGCTGGGAGTACGGCTGGTCGCCGCTGGTCGACGGACAGAAACTGATCATTCAGCCCGGCGGCGCCAAGAGCGTCGTGGCGCTGGACAAGGACACGGGTAAGGACATCTGGGTCGGCGGCGGCGGCGCGGACACCTGCGGCTACGCCACGGCGGTCGCGGCGACCATCGGCGGCAAGAAGCAGTATGTGATTTTCATGGGCGCGTCGCTCATCGGCATCAACGCCGACAAGGGCGGCCCGCCGCTCTGGAGCGTCCCGTGGACGACCAACTACGGCGTCAACGCCGCGACGCCCATCGTCATCGGCGACACCGTGTTTGTCACCAGTAACTATGGTTACGGCTGCGGTCTGATCAGCGTCCAGGGCGAAGGCGCCAAGGCCGCCTGGACCAACAAGGAAATCAAATCACACTTCAACACGCCGGTGCTGATGGGCGAGAAGATCTACGGCATCGGCGACGGCGAAGGGCTGGTCTGCCTGGATCCCCGCACCGGAACCGCGGCGTGGAAGCACGGCGGCTTTGAAAAGGGCGGCGTCTGCGGCATCGACGGCGTGATTCTCGCGGTCAACGGGGCCGAAGGCGACGTAGTGATGGTCGCCGCGGACCCGGCGGCTTACAAGGAGCTCGGCCGCTTCAAGCCGCTGGGCGGGCAGAGCTGGACGGCGCCGATCATCTCCGACGGCAAGCTGTACATCCGCAACAAGGTCAAGCTGGCGTGCTACGATTTAAAGTAAGCGTAGCATGCTCGTCCGGAACCCATTTTGGAACACCCATGAACCCTTCGAAGTTGCTTGCCAAGCGCGTTACCAGTATTGAAGCCTCCGGTATCCGCAAGATTTTCGATCTCGCGGCGACGGTCAAGGACGCCGTCAACCTTTCCATCGGCCAGCCGGACTTCGATGTGCCGGAGCCGATCCAGCAGGCGGCGATCGACGCGATCCGCGGCGGCTTCAACCGTTATCCGCCCAGCGCCGGATTTCCCGAACTGCGCGAACTGATCCTCAACCATTACGCCGGTCTGCACGGCACTCGGCCGGAAGACTGCATCGTTACCAGCGGCACGTCCGGCGGGCTGACGCTGGCGCTGCTGGCGCTGGTCGATCCCGGCGACGAAGTACTGCTGCCGGATCCGTATTTCGTCAGCTACCGGCACCTCACGACGATGTGCGGCGGGACAGCTGTCTTCTACGATACGTACCCGAATTTCCGCGTCTCTGCCGCTCAGTTGGAAAAGCAGATCACGCCGAAAACGAAAGTGATCGTGGCGATGTCGCCGGGCAATCCGACTGGCGCCTGTCTGTCGGAACAGGAGAAGCAGGACCTCGCCGATCTCGCGCGCGCCAAGGGCATCGTGGTGATCAGCGACGAGATTTACGAACTGTTCAGCTACTCCGGCAAGGCCCAGCGGAGCATCGGCGCGTATTACCCGGAAGGCACGCTGGCCGTCGGCGGGCTTTCGAAGACGGTGGCCGTCACCGGTTGGCGGTTAGGCTGGGTCACCGGGCCGCGCGAGTTGGTCAATGAGCTGATCAAGCTGCAGCAGTTCACGTTCGTGGCGGCGCCCAGTCCCGCGCAGCGCGCGGCGCTTCAGGCGTTCAAGCTGGATCTCTCCGGTTACGTCAGCAGCTATAAAAAGAAGCGCGATTTTCTGGTCAGCGGACTGCGCAAGGCCGGCTACGAATGCGAAGAACCCGGCGGCGCGTTCTACTTATTTCCGCGCGTACCGGCGAAGTTCGCCAACGGGCAAACTTTTGTCGAGAGCGCCATCGCGCGCCGACTGCTGCTGGTCCCGGGCAACGTATTCTCGACGCGCGACACGCATTTCCGCATCAGCTACGCCGCCAGCGACGCGACGCTCAGCGAAGCGCTGAAGATCTTCCAGGAACTGGCGCTTTAAGCCCAAGCCCAGCACAGCCTGATCCCATAGGTAAACCAAGACGATTAACGGTTAACGTTAAATGTCTACGTTTACCGTTGACGTGGCCTTCTTATCGCCGCGAACGTACACGTCCATCGTCACCGCGGTGCCCTTCTGCTCGAGGATGCAGAAGGTCGCATCCGCGCCGACGGCAAGGTCGCCGCCCAGGCCCATCAATTCGCGCGGCCGTGTTGAAAATCCATGCCAGGTGTGCTGCCACGGGCGGCGCAGCATGCGCGCAGAACGGAAGACGCCTTCGATTGGCGTCAGCGCCGAGCCGGCAAAATTCGTCTTGCCCGGCTCGCGCACCACTTTGTCTGCGCCGACTTCGATCTCCGTCTTGCCGATGCGGTAGCGCCCCGGCGGGCAGCCGGCCGCCGCCATGCAATCGGTGGTGTAATAGAAGCGCTCCGGCGACAACGCACGGTTCAGAATTCGGAAGAGCATCGGTGAGACATGGATCGTGTCCGGAATGATCCCGGCGGTCAGGCCCGGCGTCTCCATGACGCGCCAGAGGATATTGTTGTGCCGGTCCAGTTGCTGAGGACAGCCATTGCCCAGATGCGTAAACATCGTCGCTCCGGCCCGCACCGCCGCCGCCAGCGTTTCGGCCGACGCGTCGGAATGCCCGCAACTAATCTTGGCGCCCAGCGACACAGCCAGCTTGATCGCCTCAATCGCGCCGGTCCGTTCGGGCGCAACGGTCAACATCAGCGGATCGCCGCCGGCGATCGCGACCAGCTCGCGGATCTTCTCCGGTGTCGGGTCAGTCATCACGCTTTCATCGTGCGCGCCTTTGAATCCCGGCACCGGCGAAAGGAACGGCCCTTCAATGTGGAATCCCGGAAACGCCGCGCGGAGCGCCGGCGAGCTGTCGCGCAATTCGCGGATGCGGCGGAAGCGATGGGTCAACGCGCCCCATTCGTCGGTACAAAGCGTCAGCAGCGTCTGAGCGCAGCCGGCCTCCAGCAATTTCGCGGCGGCTTTTTGAAGGTCGTCGACCGTCGTGGTGTCGCTCTGGAAATCCACGCCGGCGAAACCGTTGACCTGGATGTCGCACAGCGCCGGGGCGATCCAGCGTGACACCGGAGCGCCGCCGGAATCAATGCCGGTGATGACTCCATTCTTCCATTCGACGATGACAGCACGCCCGGTTTCGGCCAGTGTTGCGGTGAAGGTTTGCTCGCTCATGTTTTGGATTTACTCTTCCTTTGAAGGTGTCTATTGTCCGCTGAACTGCACATCCTTGAACACCAGCGTCGGCGTGCCGTAGCTGGAATACTCGTATGGATCGTTGCCGATCGCAATCAGGTTCGAGAACAGTTCCAGCACGTTGCCGGTGATGTTCATCTCGCCGATCGCTCCGGTCTTCTTTCCGTTCTCGATCTTATGGCCGCGGATGCCAAGAGAAAAGTCGCCGGTCGTGCCGTCGCAATTTCCGCCCAGCCAGCTGTTGACGTAAAATCCTGAACCCGCGTCGGCCAGAAGCTGCTCCTGATTTTTCGTACCGAGTCCGAAGCGAATGTTCGACGTTCCTCCGGTGGTCGGATCCCAGCCGAGCTTCTTACCGTAGTACGTATCAATGTAATAATTGCGCAGGACGCCGTTTTCCACCAGCGGCATCACGCGCGCGGAGATGCCCTCACCATCGAAGAGCCGCGAGGACTGGCGAGCGGGAATCAGCGGATCGTCGGTCAAAGTCAGCAGTTCGCTGGCCACACGCTCGCCCTTCTTATTGGCGAGGAACGAACGCTTCTGCTGAATCGCGCCGGCCGACATCGCGCCGATCAGGCGGCCAACCACGTTCGAGCCAGCTTCCGGGTCGATCACCAGAATCGCCTTGGCGCTCGGCGCCTTGGTGCTGCCAAGTCGTTCTACGGCGCGGCGCAGTGCTTCCTTCGCGGTGGTCACGGGTTCGGGCAGTGCGTCGCGGTGGCAATGTCCCACGTGGCGTCCAGCTTCCGGGCGGCGGCCACCGGGTTCGTCGAGCGTGATGCTGCTGCCGTAGCCGACACCGGTACTTTCGCGCGTGCCGGAAAATCCGTTCGATGTCACCCGCGCCGACGCTGTGTAGCCATACCCCAGATGGCTCGACGCACTGATCACGCGCGTGTCGGCGTGCGCCTCGGCGTCCATTTCGCGAAGCCATTCCAGGCCGCGGTCGCGGTTGAGCTCCGACGCCTTCCGGTCCACCTGGTCCAGATCGAGTTGCGCGCGATTGGCAAAAAGTTTCGCATCGGGAATCACGCGGAACGGGTCTCGTTCCAGATGTTTCGTCAGTTCCACGGCGTCCTGGATGAAACGCTTCAGTTCCGCGGGCCGCAAGTCCGTCGTGCTGTGATTGGAATAGCGGCCGTCGACGTACAGCGAGACGCCGAGACTGCGGCTGGCGCTCTGCTTGACCTCTTCGAGTTTTCCATCGCGGTAGGTGAACGACGTCGAATACCCGTCGCTCAGTCCGGCCACCGCGTCGTTCGCGCCGGCGTCGAGCGCCAACTGCAGGGCCAGCTTGGCCTGCTTCAACAATTCATCAACCATTGACGCCTCCCACAGTCAGCTTCTTCACCAGCACGGAGGGCATCCCCGTGGAGACCGGAACGCCTTGACCATTTTTGCCGCAGGTCCACTGACCGTAATCGATGCGCGCGTCGTTACCGGCCATGACCACGTTCTTTAACGTCTCCGGTCCGTTGCCGATGATATTGACGTCGCGGATCGGCGCAGTGATCTTGCCGCCTTCGATCAGCCAGCCGCTCTTCACATAAAAGGTATAGTCACCGGCGCCAATCTGCACCTGGCCGTTGGTGAACGTCTCCGCGACGATACCCTTGTCGACGGATTTGATGATCTCGTCGTAGCTGTGCGGCCCCCCGAGCATGTACGTGGAACGCATGCGCGGCATTGGCACGTGGCGGAAACTTTCGCGCCGTCCCGATCCCGTTGGCTTGACGCCGTAATGGCGCGCGGAGATGCGATCGTGCAGGTAGCCGCGCAACACGCCCTTGTCGATCAGCACAGTCTGCTCGGTGGCGACGCCTTCGTCGTCGACATTCAGCGCGCCGCGGTCGTTCTCCTGTGTGCCGTCGTCGACGACGGTGACGAAATCCGGCGCGACTTTTTCGTTGAGCAGCTTCGAGTAGATCGACGTGCCTTTGCGATTGAAGTCCGCTTCCAAACCATGGCCGATGGCTTCGTGGAGCAGAATCCCCGAGGCTCCAGCCGCCAGCACGACCGACATCTCGCCGGCAGGCGGGCGAATGGCATCGAACAGAATCATGGTGCGGTCAATCGCTTCTTTGCACAACTCGCGCAACCGTTCGTCGCTGAATGCGCCGATCTCGATGCGCCGGGAGAGCGAACTGCCCTGGCTCTGGCGCTTGCCATCCTTCAACGCCGTGAGCGAAATGTTGAGCCGCGCCATCGGGCGCCGGTCGGCGCAGAGCGTGCCGTCACTGGTCGCGACCAAGACGCGTTCATCGCTGTCGCCCCAGCCGATCGACACCTTCTCGATCGCGGGTTCCATGCTGCGGACCATCGCTTCGGCCTTGCGGAGCAGCGGCAGTCGTTCGGTGACGCTGACGCTGTCCCAATCGCGGCCGAGTTTGTAATGATTGGGCGTGGCGCGCAGCGAAATGGCCTGGGGGGGCAGCGCGTTGCTGCCCGTCGCAATTGTGGCGGCCGCAGTGGCGGCGCGGAGCATGGAAGCGAGTTCCAGACTCTCGCTATACGCATAGCCCACTTGATCTCCCATCACCGCACGAACGCCGACGCCCTGGTCGACACCAGTTGAGGCACGGCTGACGATGCCGTCCTCCATGGAAAGGGAATTGTGCCGAACGTGCTGAAAATAGAGTTCGGAAAAATCGGCGCCGCGGCTCATGGCCTCCGCAATGACGCGGTGGATGATGGCTTCGTCGATGCCGAACCACTGCAGAAATGGATGATCGAGCGTTGGGGCGGAGGGCATGGCAGGTCCCTTTCACAAAGACTTCCAGTTAGCGACTTAATAGCTTACCACGTGATGTGCAGTTCCGCAGCTGATTCTGCCGGTCACGGCAATTGTCTGTTAGACGAAAAAAATCCTGCATTTGTGCAAACATTATTTAAGACGCGCGCCTTCATCGAAGTAATCCGCCGGTTGTCATGGCGATTACTGACCACTCTATGGAGATTCACCCATGCAAGTGACACAGAAATTATTGGGAATCACGCTGGTCGTCGCGATGGCTGCCTCCCTTAATTCCGCACACGCAGCGGCCGCAGCTCCGATCAAGGCCGGCGTTGGCGCGAGCATCAAGACATGGGCGGACAAGACCAACGAACAAGCGACGGCCGCGCACAAACCGATTCTGCTCTACATCTATGACACCGAAGAGAAGCGCAACGTCACCGCGCAGACCATTGAAGGCGATAAGGTCCTTGGAGATGCAAGCGTCAAAGCCAAGGAAGGCGGCTTCCTCCTGCTGAAAGACAAGATGGGCGAAGGCAACGGCTTCCCCAAGGACTGGGTCTCGCAGGCCAACGGCGGCGCGGTGCTGCTGGTGCTCTCCAGCGACATGAAGGTGATCCAGTCCTTCAGCAAGGCCAACAAGGATACGATTACGGCCGCGAATGTCGTCACGGCGATGGAATCTGCGGTGAAGGCCAGCGGTCAACAGGCTGCCGCCAAGCCCGACCCGAAGAAGACCCCCGACGACAAGAACGCCAAGCAGCCCGTCAAGCGCCCAGGCTGAAATCAGCTGTCCAAAAATAGATTCTCCAACTCCGCGCCGGTAAGTCTCCGGCGCGGTCTATTTCCCTCGCCTTGATCCCGCTAGCCAAATCCAGTAAGACCGCGCCATGCCTACCACCGACGCCATACACCGACCGCTCCTGACCTGGGATCGCACGCCCGGATTTCTGTGCGACTGGCACCTGGCCGGATTTTTCGATTCCGGACTGCAGCGCGATCCCTCCCCCAACCTCTTCGACAAAAAGATTTCCACGCGCTGGACGGAAGATCATCTTGCGGCGTTCGGCGGCTGCGTGGGCATCCGCAGCGTTCCCGATTCGCCTGCATTGGCTTGTAATTGGGAGTTGGTGCCGCTGGAGTGGTCACCGCGCTTTTCACTACGGAACGCGCGCGACGAATTTCCCTCGCTCCAGCCCCAACTCAAAGATGTCGATCCCGATCCGTGGGCGAAGCTTTATTACACTCTCGCGCTGGTCGAAAGTCCGGCAGACATGGATGCCGAGCTCCATTTTTCCGGCTGGGACGGCTGCAGATTGTGGATCAACGGCGAATTCTGCTTTGAAGAGCACAGTTTTCATCACTGCATCGCCGACATGGAGCGCGTTCCCGTCGCACTGAAAAAAGGCGTCAACAGCTTCCTCTTCCAGCTCGACCGCGACGGCGTGATCGCGCGCCTGAGTACGCCGAAGAATCCCGACGCCGTGCGAACGCTCCAAAGCATCGCGCAACGTCCGGTACCCAAGACACTCGCAATTTCCACGTTCGCTCAAATGCGCCGACACGCCAAACAACTTAAGATCCAGGCGCCCTTCACCGGGACCACGCGCGAGGAGCTCGCGCGCTGGCAGGAATCGTTCGGGGCGCATTACCACCGCTGCCTCGGCGTCGATCCACCCACCACTGGCGGCGCACCGGAAATCGTCGCGGAAGTTCAATGCGACGGCTACGTCAAGCGGCGCATCCATCTGCCGTGCGAGGGCGATGCGGTATTGCCGCTGTTTGTGCTGATTCCGGAAAAGTCTCGTCGTAACGGCCGCACGGTGGTGCTCGCGCACGGGCACGAACGCCAGTTCGATGTCCTCGCCGGCACGTACAAGCCGACGGGACCGACGCGACACGTCGGTCCGACTCAACATTTCGAAAATTACGCCGAAGCTCTGGCGCAGCGCGGGTTCGTCACATCAATGATGTGCGAACGCGGCTTCTGCGAACGCCGCGATTACAACGGGCGCGAAGATCCCTGCAACGTGGCCGGCTGGCGCGCGCTCTCGATGGGCTTCACGCTGCCGCGCCTGCACCTCGCCGATCTCCACCGCATGCACGCGTACGTGAGTTCGCTGCCGGAAGTCGACGCCAAGCGCTTGGGACTCGGCGGACTTTCGGGCGGCGGAACGCTCTCGTACCTGGCCGGCGCTTTCGACGACCGCTTCAAGGCTATCTGTGTGATGTGCGGCATGTGCCGCTACGAGGACTACGCGCTGGAGGACGGCTGCGGACTGCAGATCGTGCCGGGACTCTATCCAACCGGAGATGTGGGCGAAGTCCTAAGCCTAATCGCACCGCGACCGCTGCTGCTTGGACAGGGGCGCTTGGATTCCACGTTCAACATCATCCGCTTCCGCAGCATCGCCGAGGACGCGAAACGAGCGTACGTCGCGGCGGGCGTGGCGGAGCGGCTCGACGTGGAGGTGTTCGAGCTCGCCCATCAATTCCATGTCGATCTGGCGGAGAAGTTCTTTGTGAAGTGGCTGTAGTGGCGGCTGTCGGCTCGTAGCTCTTGGCGGACCCTGTCACGAATTCGTTCCAGGGTAGCATACTGCAAAGTTGCAATATGCTCACACCGGTGATACAGGCCCGAATTTTCAATACTGCAACTTGTCATTTTGACCTCCGGATAAATTTATACCGACGCCCGCTAGGGTTGAACTCGATTGGAATTCACGCCATGAACCTCTACGACAAACCTGCGCACGGAAAAACACGCTGGGTCAGCTTTGAAAACAGCTGCGGAGGTCGCGCCGTGGAAGGGCTGACCAATCAGGGCGCGAAAGGTTTCGCTTTCGACCGCGTTCAGGCTGGCGAAACAAAAGAATTGCTGAACATCGCCGGCAGTGGCGAGATCCGGCGTATTTGGCTGACGGTCACCGACCGCAGTCCCGAAATGCTGCGGAGCTTGCGATTGGATATATACTGGGACGGCGCCGCCACACCCGCCGTCTCCTGTCCGCTGGGCGATTTTTTCGGCATCGGTCTCGGCCAGCGGACGGTTTTTGAATGCCAATTGTTTTCGGATCCCGAAGGTCGCAGTTTCAATTGCTTCATTCCGATGCCGTTTCGGACAAGCGCGCGCATGACGCTCACCAACGAATCGTCGAAACTTCTGCCGCATCTTTTCTACGACATCAATCTGCTGATGGACGTCTCTCACAGCGATGCCGCGTTGTATTTTCACACCCACTGGCGTCGGGAATCGCCGAACGTTCTCGGTCGCGACTACATGATCCTGCCGAAGGTGACCGGACAAGGCCGTTTCCTCGGCACGAATGTCGGAATCATTCGCAATCCCGTCTACGGCGAGGCGTGGTGGGGCGAAGGCGAAGTCAAAGCGTGGTTCGGCAACGATGAACACCCGACGCTCTGCGGGACCGGCGCGGAAGATTACATCGGCACTGCGTGGGGGCTCGGCAAGTTTGCCAACCGGACGCAGGGCTGCCCGATCTCAGACACGCAATACGGCCAGTGGGCGTTTTATCGTTATCATCTCGACGACCCGATCTATTTCGACGACGCGTGCGCCGTCGGCATTCAGACCATCGGCGGCACAAACAAAAAGTCAGTGCAGGAATGTCTCGCCAAAGGTCTGCCACTGATTCCGGTCAGCAGCGATCCGGTGGACAAGACACAGCCGTTCGTGCGTCTGCTCCAAAACAAAGTTCCAGTGAGTGTCGACACCCTTGCCGATGGCTGGGTGAACTTCTGGCGGCAGGACGACTGGTCGAGCGCGGCGTACTTCTATCTGAACGCTCCGAGCAACGATCTGCCTGCGCTCGCGCCCGTGAAAAGCCGCACGCAGGGCCTGTTGAGCCCCGATGCCAACGCCACCAAACGCGCGGACGGTTGACGCAAACTACTTCAGTCCGCTCTCCAGTTTTACGCCGCCACCGTTTATGTTCTGCGGACCAAAACAGACCGGCTCAAATTGGCCGTGCACGCCGCCGTCGACGTAAACCGGCGTCCAGCCGGACGCCTCTCGAAACAGCCGGATCGCGCGAATGGTTCGCGTTGCACACAGATCGAACCAGTGCCGCGTACCCGCGGGAACGTTAATCATGTCGCCGGCTTCCAACTGAATGCCAAAGACCGGGCCGCTCTGCGGATGAATGTGAAAGATGCCGCTGCCCTTCACGATAAAGCGAACTTCGTCTTCGGCATGCGTGTGTTCTTTGTTGAATTTATTGAGCATCGCTTCGATACCCGGCAGTTCGGGCGTAACATCAATGACATCCGCGGTGACATAGCCACCGCGCTTTTTGAGTACTTCGATCTCCGGAGCGTACGCGGCGAGAATCGCATTCCGCGGAGCGTTCGGGCCCACGCCGCGCTCCACATTCCAGCGTTCGTACCAGATGCCGAACGGCTTCAGGAACGCCTCGATTTCACCGGCGCCATCGATGCGCCATTTTTTTTCGGGAATCGTCACGCAGGCCATACGCGAATCCTCTCCATCGTTTACTTGGATAAGCTTAGAGCCCGGCCCTTGACTTCAAGCAAGAACTCCAGAATTTCGATGTGCCGGCGGGCTTCGTCGATGTCGCGGCCCCACGTGTACAGCCCATGACGGCGAATCAGGAAACCGTGGCGGAGCGGCCGTTCGGCGGCATTGAAGCGCGGCACAATTTCGCGGGCCATCGCAGCGATGTCCTGGGTGTTCTCGACAATCTCAAGACGGTAATGCGTTTCGTGAGTGGTGATGCCGCTGAGGCCTTTGAGCATCTCGTAGCCTTCGAATTCCACGGCGCCGTTGCTAATGTAGAGATCCGAGAGCAACGTCGCCCAAATCGAATGCGTATGCAAAATGGCATTGGCCTGCGTCTGCTGCGCGGCGGCGACATGCAGCAGCGTTTCGGCGGAGGGCTTCGGGTCTGTGCTTTCCACCGCGCGGCCCCATTCGTCCACCACGACAAAGTCCGCGGGTGTGAGCCGCCCTTTGTCCTTGCCACTGGCCGTAAGCAGCAAGCGCAAGGGATTGCGATCGAGAACGATGCTGTAGTTGCTGCTGGTGCCCACCGACCATCCGCGCTGATAGAATAAACGCCCGATCTCTTGCAATGCTTGAACTTGTGCCCAGGTTGTGCGATCTATTCCGCTCATCGAGAACCCTTTTCATTCGGTCGGTATTTTTCAATCGTCGTCATGGAAAGCATAGCCAATTGCACACGTTATTAATCGGACACTATTGCCACTTTTTGGCAATTTTCTGACAAATTTTATACGGCATAAAAAAGGCAGGCCCCCATAGGGCCCGCCCTTTTCGTAGATTAGATCCACAGTGTGTTGGAAATCACTGCGTCGGAACCCAGTTCGTATCGGGATTGAACAGTGACAATAGCGTGGAATTACCCGTGTCCTGCTGGAAGATCGTACCGTTGTTGTTGATGATGAACTGGTCGCGACCCGTGCTGTCCCATGCGCCTGGAACAGCATTGCAGGCATAGCCCAACGTCATGAACGAATTTACGACATAGTTGCGAGAACCGCCGGTGGCGGCAGGGCCCTGCGATGTCATAATGGTGAAGACATAGCCGGCCTTCGGAGTCGCCGAGGTGGCTGGGCCTTCTGCCGTGGCGAACGTCTTGTCGATCAACGCCAACTCACCGCTGACGCCGAGCAGACTGTTCACACCTGACAGATTCTGCGAATACTGTAGGACTGCAGACTTTGTATAATCTGTTCGATGATAAATTTCCTCGGCTTCTGCGAACGCCTTGCACGCAGCAGCAGCTGCCGTTTCGTTGGCGGCCATGCGCGACCTCAGCAAGCTGGGGATGGCGATGGCTGCGATGATGGCGATGATCGCGACTACAATCATCAGCTCAATCAATGTAAATCCTCTTGCTTTCATCCGAACTCCTTTCCCTCCAAAAATTGGAGACTGACAGTTTTTTACCTCCCGCCGATAAAAAGCATTTTATGGCAAATCGAAGACCAATTTCACAGGGCGCTGACCTGTGTGCACTGCATATGTGCATGGTCAAGTTTCAACTTTTTGATGTTGGGAATGTGAACCCTAAGATTTCCGGAAAGTTGCAAGTTTGGTGCTGAAAACGCTCAATTTTTTCCGACGTGAGCCGAATAAGTTTCCGGGAGTGTCAGATTTGAATTGCTCTTTGCACAATGCGCTTTATTATTACTTGTGAGTTGCATCTGGGTGAGGTGAACCGTGTTAAACGAGCATGAACTTAAGGCTGCGGAAGTACTGGCCAAAATGCCTGAGCAGGAACGGCAAAATGCGGCGCGTCTTGGCTTCGTCGCGCTCGGCATCAAAATGATTCCACCCTCCTTTGCCTCTGACACTCAGGACATTACTCCTGAGATCCTGGCCGAAGAAGCGCGTATTCGCGAAGTCCTGGCTCATCCGGTCCATTAAAAAACGCTCTGTTCCTGTATCTGAATTTGACCATCCAATTCGCTTAAACTATTCTTCCGCCGCGACAACCGCGTCTGTAACACGGTTCATCGCGAGGTTTCAGATTTCCCAAGCGGAAGTGGATGGCATTGGATAGCGCAACACACCCCCACATCTCGCTCATCGCGCCCGTTTACAACGAGAAAGAATGCATCGCGGAATTCGTTAAGGAAGCCGCCTGCGAACTGACCAAGCTCAAGCGACCGTTCGAAATTATTTGCGCGGATGATTGTTCTACCGACGGCACGCGCGAACTCCTCCAGGAGTTGAAGAAGCAGTATCCTTCGCTGCGCATCGTCCGCTTGCTGAAAAATCAGGGCCAGTCCGGCGCGTTCGAAGCGGGTATCCGCGCGGCGCGCGGAACGTACATTGTCTTGATCGATGCAGACCTACAAAACGATCCCGCCGACATCGGCCTGCTGATTTCCGCGCTGGAAAATCCAGATAAGCCCGCCTGCGCCGCCGGACGGCGCGCCAGGCGGAAAGACACATTCTTCCGGCGCATTCAATCGCGCATTGCCAATCGCGTGCGCATCTGGATCACCGGCGATCCCGTCCGAGATACCGGCTGCAGCCTCAAAGCGTTTCGCAGCGAGTACGCAAAGCGAATGAAGCTTTTCCGCGGGATGCATCGCTTTTTTACCACGCTGGTGCGGATGCAGGGCGGTACAGTGGTCGAAGTCGACGTCAACCACCGACCCCGTGCGGGAGGCACGCCAAAATACGGCAGCGGTTTCGGGCGCACGTTTGTGGCCTTGCGGGATGCATTTGCGGTGCGCTGGATGCAAAGTCGTGGCTTGCAATATGAGTGCGAAGAATTATAAATCTACCCTGCGCCGGACAACCGGAGCATCTCGGAGGGGTGATGAATTCGCATATCTACGAAGGACTGCTCTTCGGCTCGCCTGTCGTTGTAACTCCGTGGAAAATTATCGGCATGATCGGCGCGCTGTTCTTTGCGTCGCGCTGGTTCGTGCAGGCCTATTACTCCCGCAAAGCCGGAAAGCCGATTACTCCGCGCCTGTTCTGGGTCATGAGCCTCGTGGGCAGCATCACAACGCTGGCGTATTTCGTCTTCAGCACCAAGCAGGACATGGTCGGCGTTATTCAGAATCTCTTCCCGTTCATCGTCTCCGCCTACAATTTGTATCTGGATTCCAGCTACGGACGAAAGGCCATCGAAGCCCGGCGGATGACGCAGTCCCGGCCCGTTCCCGTACCCGCAAACGCGCTCTCTGGCGAACCGGCGGTGGAATAGTCCAAGCCTGACAGGCCGTCTCGTTCGCGGCACTCCTTAAATTGTCCCAAAGAAATTGTCCCACCTGTGGTAGCGCACAGGCGCAGCTCGGTGTATTCATAGCAATCCTCATTTTCAGGCCGGGCGTAACAGCCCGTTGATAAACCCTGACCCGCCGCGAAACGCCTTTACTGCCAGGCGTTTCTCGGAAAAATCTGGCGGAATAGACTTTCAACGGGCTGCTCACTGCATGGACACACGGGACATCGTCATTCGAGCTCTCGACGTGAAACGCGTCTATGCGCAAGGTGACGAAGTCATCAAGGCGCTCGACGGCGTTTCTCTCGACGTGTACCGCGGCGAGTATCTCTCGATCATGGGGCCGTCGGGCTCGGGGAAGTCGACGTTGTTCAACATGATCGGCGGCATCGATTCGCCGACATCGGGAATGGTGTTCATCGATGAAATCGACGTGGCACAGCTCGATTCGTACGAGTTGGCGTGGATGCGCTGCCACAAGATCGGCTACATCTTTCAATCGTACAATATTTTGCCGGTGCTCACGGCCTTGGAAAATGTAATGTTGCCGATGATTTTCGCCGGCACCGCTGCCGACGACGCGCGCGAAAAGGCGGCGAAGATTCTCACCCGCGTCGGACTGGGTGAACGCATCTTTCACCGGCCGTACGAAATGTCCGGCGGACAGCAGCAGCGCGTCGCCGTCGCCCGCGCCATCGCCAACGATCCGGTGATCATCCTGGCCGACGAACCGACCGCGAATCTGGACGTGAAGACCGGCGAGGAAATGATCAAGCTGCTGCTCGAATTAAAGCAGACTGAAGGAATCACGATCATCTCCGCGACCCACGACATGAAAATGCTCGACGTCTCCGACCGCATCCTCTGGATCCGCGATGGCAAGGTCGACCGGCTGGAAGAACGAAAGAATTTGAACATCAAAATTGGACGGATTGGAAACGAAGTTGTTTAACAGAAGGACTGCTGTGACGTCCGGCTTGGAAAAGGGAAATGGCGAAGGCAACACTGGAACGCATTGATCGCAAGCACTCGCTGATGGGAGTGCCGGTGGTGAATCCGGAAGTCTCCTGGAAGGAGAAGTCCGGCGGCGTCCTCGTCGTTTCAGTGCGCGTGAAACGCGCGCCCGGATTGCTGGGAATGCTGCGTCCCAAGGAATTCGATCGCCGCTTTGAGCTCGATGCGCTCGGCGCGTTCGTGCTGACGCAGATCGACGGCAAGAAGACCGCACTGCAATTGAAAGATGAATTCGTGGCCCGTTTCAAAGTTCACCCGAGGGAAGCGGAGATGTGCATTGTGTCGTTTCTGAAGACCCTCCTTCAACGGTGCATCATCTCCATCGCCATCCGATGACCTTTAGCCGCTCACTTACATTGATCGCTGCCCTGACGCTCGTCGGCCTGTTGGCGGGACACGGGGACGCACGGGCCGAAGATCCCGGCGTGAGCCCGTCGACGGGGCCTTGGGCGACTCCGGAAGCCAGCGCACAGTATTTCACAGAGCTCCAGGAATTCTTCAAGGGCGCGGAGGTCCGTTTTCCGGGCAGCGACGGAAATACGAAAACGGAAGAAAAAGTCGCGCAGTTGTTCGCGGCCAGCGGTTTCGATCACGGCGCGATCCGTTTCCAGACGCCCGTGTTCGTCCCCGGCAAGAGCTCCGTGGCTGTCGGCGGGACGACCTACGCCTTGCAGCCACTGCATCCGTCGCTGATGCGGCCGGGCAACTTCAAGGAAACGGCTTTCAAAGCGCCGCTGATTTACCTCGGCCGTGGCCAGCTCGAAGACCTCGCCGCGATCAAGGGCACGGAGCTCAGCGGCTCGGTCGTCGTGCTGGACTTTAACTGTGGCATCAATTGGGTCCGGTTGCTGCGTTTTGGCGTCAAAGGTTTTATCTTTTTGCCATCGGGGCACATTGAAGGCGTCGACGCCTACTCCAAAGTGTACGACACCGAAACGGCCGTGCCGCGCTTCGCGGTCTCTGAAGACGACGGCAAGAAACTCATCGCAGCATTGAAGACGGGCACTATTGACGCCGATTTCAACTGCGAGCCGTCGATCTGGAAGAACACGTACCTCCGCGATCCCTGGGTGCTCGTCCCCGGTGCCGACGCGACGCTGAAAAACGACGTCTGCGTGATTTACGCGCCGCTGGATTCCAACGCGATCATCCCGGAACGCGCTGCGGGCGCGCAGGCCGGCGCGAATCTGTTTCTGCTGACGCAGCTGCTGAAAGCCTACAAGGCCATGCCGCCGGCGCGCTCGGTGATTCTCGTCGCCGTCAACGCGCACACCCAGAACTACCTCGGCGAACGCATGCTCGCCACGCATCTCTGCGCGCCGATGAAGGACCTCGACACCGTCCGCGACATGATCCTGCAGGACATGCGCCTGGAGGAGATGTACGCGTCGCACTACCGCAACCTGTCGGAGCTCGTGAATAAAGCCAAGGACGCGCCCAACGACGCTGCCGCAAAGCAGGCGGTGGAAGATCTGCTGGTGACCCTGCGCGAACAGATCGACACGTCGACGGGCAAGCAGCTGCCGGTCAAACGAGCACTGCTGAACAAGATCGAGCCGGCCGCCAATCTCGCCAAGAGCCGGGAAGTCGACGCGGAAAAATCGCAGCAGGCGAAAATCGACTACCAGCGCCTGCTCAGCATTGAAATGCTCTTCAACAAGTATGGCCGCACGAAAAAGTTCAGCGACTTGACCGCCGACGAAGTGGAAATCTTAAGCAAGAACGTCGACGAAGTCCTGAACGGGGAGGTGAACAAGGCCAAACTTAACCAGGCCGATCTGGATCAGATTGAAGCGAACAACGCCATTCGCGTGGCGCTGCAGGGGCGCAACGTCACGTGGGCGCTGTCGCTGCAAATGTCGTGGAATGGAAAATCGCTGGGATTTTCTTCGGGAAGTTCCTGGGGAAACCCCGATTGGCGAAACCGCTACGGCGCAAAGCTGATGGAGATGTCCGCGGAACTCCCCGGGGTGAAGGCCGGCCGCAAAAATCCGCTCGTCGATACCATGACGTTCAACGGCGGGCTGCCGGAGAGTTACTACTTCGCGGCGCCCGGCGATCTCATGTACATCCAGACCAGCCAGAAAACGCCCGCGCTCGCGCTGCTCGACGTCTTCGCCTTTGGCGACCGCATTTTCACACCTGAGGATACGTTTAGCCGCCTCGATGCGCAGATTGTCGGAAGCCAGTCGGCGTACGTCCAGGAATTGCTGCGCAGCATGCTCGCCACGGATGTTTCCGGACTGGGCAAACCCAATCCGAACGGGCGCACAGCCTGGCCGTTGCAGATTAAGACGCTGCAGTTCGATAAATTTTCTTCGGCGGTGCTACCTGAAGTTCTCGTATCCAATGCGTTTGTCCAACTGCGCAACGTCAGTGTCGCGCAAGCCGTTGTTGGCGATGTCGTGCAGGCCTACAGCCAATTGACCGACGAACGAGCCACCGTCACCTTCTATTGCATCAATCACTACGTAGTTCACGTACTCAACAACGCCTTTCAAATGGACAAGGACTACCGCGAGGTGCTGCAAACTGTCGACGGCGGTGAAAAGGAAGCGACGCTGACCTCGAACTTCGCGATGAATTTGACCAGTCAGTCGTTCGTGATGTTCCAGTGCCGCGAGTTTCCAATTCTGACGCGTGATAATCCGGCGCTGATCGCCGTTTCTCCGATTGCCGTGACCGACTTCAGGCCTCTCGACGGCAAGCGCGAATCTCCGCCTCAGAAAATGGGGGCGAGCGGATTGGTGCTCGGCGGTTCCGGCAAACGTTACACCACCGCGATCCCGACGTCCTCCTTTCCAGGCTCCCTCTATATCGATCCGACCGCCGCCAGCGTAAAGATTCTGACGCAAGTCCCTGCACTGAATTCCACGACCGAACAGCCCGAAGGCATCGGCTACGATTCGCCGCAACAACTTGGTCCCGATTACTTCGCCGCGGCCGCCCGCGATCTCGATGCGCTCAACCGTTTCCGCCTGGGCCGTCTGCACGGCGTCTCGATTGAGCTGGCCAGCGATTTCATGAAACAGGGCAAAGCGCATCTGGACGAAGCCGCCGCTAAGCGCAAGGCCAACGATTACACCGCCTACCTGCAGGCACAGCACACGGCGATGGGCGCCGAACGCCAGGCCTATCTGCAACTGGCCGGCACCACAAACGACATGCTCCGCGGCGTGATTTTCTACATGGCGCTGATTCTACCCTTCTGTTTCTTCATGCAGAAACTGCTCTTCAACGTGGTCAAGATCGAAGCGCAGATCGGCGCGTTCTTCGGTCTGTTCGTGCTCGCATACGTGCTCTTCCGCGAAATCCATCCCGCGTTCGCCATCGCCAAGGCACCGGAAGGGATTCTTATCGCCTTTGTAATGGGGGGCCTGGCCACCTTTGTCGTCAAGATTCTGCACGGCCGTTTTGAAGGCGAGATGACGTTGCTCTTCCAGAATTTCGCCGGCCACGACGGCGCGGACGTCGGCTACGGCACCGTCGGGCAGAAAGCGATGCTGATCGGCGTCAACAACATGCGCCGCCGCCGTGTGCGCACGGCGCTGACCACGGCAACGATTGTCCTGATCACGTTCACCATGCTTTCGTTCACCAGCATTTCGCAGACGATGAGCCCCACCACCGTTTCGGTCTCTAAAGATATTCCGCCGTACACCGGGTTGATGTACCATTGGCCCGGCAAGCGCATGGACGAAGCATCGCTCACCGCCTTCCGCGAAATGTTCTACGGCAAGGGCGACATCAATGTCCGGCGCTGGATGCTACAGGCGCAGTACGACCGCATGGTTCAGCCCTTTGTTGCCGAAGCGCCGAGCGGCAAAACGGTGCGCATCGAATCGGTGCTCGGTCTGTCCATGCTCGAAGACGGATTCCTCGGCCGCATGCCGCTGCTGGCGGGACATTACTTCACGTCCGACCGCGCCGACGAAGTGCTCATCCCCAACAGCATCGCCGAAGTGCTCGGCATCACCAAAGAGAACATCGCCACGGCAAAAATTCATTTCCGCGACGTCGATTTCACGGTCGCCGGCATCGTCGACGACGAATCTTTCCGTCGCATGAAGGACATCGATGGATACCTGCTCGTGCCGCAGAAGGAAGGCGCTGCGGATCCGGCGGCTGTCCCCGGTGCTGGCGGCGAAGCCGGCGCGGCTAAGGATCAGACCGGGTTGTACAACGACACGTCGACCATGTTGATCCTGCCGGTCGAACGCGCCGAGCGCATGGGCGCGACACCGTACAGCATTTCAATCCGCTTCAACGCCGAAAACCAGGACGTCTGGAAGAACGTGCTCCACCTGCTCACAGAGACGCAGGCGAATTTCTATATCGCCAGCCAGGCTCCGTTTAAAGCCAGCGGCTCGGAAGACCAAACCACAAAAGGCAACGACGCCCAGACGATGAGCTCCGGCGTATACTACATCGGCTCGGGATTCAAAACCGCCGTCGGCAATCTCGCCTCGCTGATCATTCCGCTGCTGATCTCCGGCACGATCATTCTCAACACCATGCTCGGCTCCGTCTTCGAACGCAAACGGGAGATCGCGATCTACAACGCGATCGGACTCAATCCCAATCACATCGGCATGTTCTTTCTTTCCGAAGCATTTGTGTATGGCATTGTCGGTTCGGTGGGCGGGTATCTGATCGGGCAGTTCTTAAGCATCCTGCTGATTCATCTGGGCATCACCGGCATCGACCTCAACTTCGCGTCGCTGAAGGTCATCTACGTGATCCTCTTCACCATTTCGATGGTTCTGGTTTCGACGCTCTATCCCGCCATCGTGGCGACCCGTGCGGCAGTGCCGTCAGGAAAACGCAAATGGTCGTTCCCCGAACACGATGGCCACACCATGAAGACCACGTTCCCCTTCATCTATCACCCGGAAGTCGTCAGCGGTGTCGTCGGCTACCTGGAAGAATACTTCGCGCGCTTTACCGAAGCGTCGATGGGCGATCTGATCGCGTCGCATCCCTCGCGCAACAAAGGCAAGGACGACAAGGGCCGCGACACGTACTCGCTCTCGTACGACCTGGCACTCGCTCCTTTTGATCTTGGCGTAACGCAACGGGTGACCTTCACCGCTGCGTACGATGAGCGCGTACAATCCTATGGCATCATGCTCACGACGGTTCGAGTTTCGGGTCAGGACACCAACTGGGTCACGACCAACAAACCGTTCCTCGAAAAACTGCGCACGTACCTGATGCATTGGCGCAGCCTGAGCAAGCAGGAGCAGTCCGCCTACGCGCTGGCGGCGGAAGAATCGATGAAAGTCGTGAGTGCCGGGCCCGTGGCCTGACGTTGTTGACGTTCATGATGTGTTGAAGTCGACGGAGTGAAAACGAACCGCTGATGTTCAAACAGGACGCAGAACTCAATCGCTACCGCGATCTGATGAAACCGCCCGAGCACTTCGAGGATGGTTTCAACTGGCGTGCGGCGGCCGGCGCGGCGTTCGTGGGCTTCTTCATGCTCCCGGCGTCGATGTACCTGAATCTCTTCGTCGGTGGATCCGGCGGCGTCAGCGACGCGGCAAAGTGGGTCACGGTCATTCTCTTCGCCGAAATTGCCCGCCGCTCGCTCAAAGAATTGAAAGTGCAGGAAGTCTACATCCTCTTCTTCATGTCCGGCATGGCGCTGAGTTCCCCCTTTGAAGGCCTGCTCTGGAATCAGTACCTCGTCCAGTCCGACGCGATGCGCTCCATGGGCATGGCGCAGGATATTCCCACCTGGTTCGCGCCCTCGGCGGCGACGATCCGTGCGAGCGGGCGCACCTTCTTCACCGCTGGCTGGTTCACGCCGATTATGCTCTGTTCGCTGGGGCTGGTGATCGGCAAGCTCGATCAATATGGACTGGGCTACGTTCTTTACCGCATCACCAACGACGTCGAAAAGCTGCCGTTTCCCATGGCGCCGGTCAGCGCGTCGGGCATCACGGCACTGACGGATCCGAAGGGCTCGAAGGAACCGTGGCGCTGGCGCTGCTTCTCGATCGGCGGCGTGGTGGGAATCATTTTCGCCTCGATCTATATCGGAATCCCGGCGATTACCTCACAGATTCTCAGCAAGAAGATCGAACTGCTGCCCATTCCCTGGGTCGACTTCACGCCGCAAACATCCTCCGTGCTTCCCGCGACGCCGGTCAACTTTTCCTTCGATATCGGCTCGATCATCTGGGGTATGGTGCTGCCGTTCTGGGCGGTGATCGGCAGCGCGATCGGGGTGCTCTCCACGTTCATCCTCAATCCGCTGCTCTATAAGTGGGGCATTCTCACCACTTGGAATCCGCAGATGCGGGTGACCGATACGCTCTACAGCAACACCGTCGACTTCTACCTGTCGTTCGGCGTGGGGCAGACCATCGCCATCGTCATCATCAGCATGATTCAAATCATCGCGCCAATGATCGCGCTGCGGAGGCTCGCCAGGGCCGGCGTGGCCAAAGACAAGAGCGTCGATGCGTCGGAGCCCAGCGCCTGGCAACGGTTGGTCACCAACGACCCGCGGCGCGGCGACTTTTCGATCTACGCCGCGCTGGGCATCTACGTTTTCACCAGCACATTCTGGATTGTCCTCTCATGCTACCTGATCGAAGGTTTCCCGTGGCAATTCTTCGCGTTCTACGCGACGGTCTACACGCCGCTGATTTCCTACGCGACAGCGAAGCTCGAAGGCCTCGCCGGCCAGGCGGTCAGCATCCCGCTGATTAAAGAAGCGACGTTTATTCTCAGCGGCTATCAAGGAGTAAAGATCTGGTTCGCGCCGGCGCCGATTCCCAATTACGGCGAAGCCACCGTCTCGTTCCGCGTCATGGAACTCACCGGCACCAAACTTAAAAGCGTGATCAAGGCCACGATCGTCGTGCTGCCGATTGTCGTCATCTCATCGTTGATCTTCTCGCAATTGCTCTGGCAGATGGCCGACATCCCGTCCGGTGCCTATCCCTACGCACAGCAGATGTGGGACTTGAAAGCCAAGCAGACTGCGCTGACCTTCAGCGCAACCACCGGCGGAACCTCGCCGTTCCTCGAAGCGTGGAAGTGGCCGAATTTTCTCTGGGGACTGGGCACGGGATTGGGCTCGTTCTTCGTTCTCTCCTTCTTCGGCATGCCGACGCTCCTGGTCTTCGGCGTTGTCCGCGGCCTGGGGCAGAACATGCCCTGCTCCGCGCTTCTGGAACTGACCGGCGCGTTCCTGGGGCGCTATTACTTTCACAAGAAGTTCGGCGAAATGTGGTACCGCTACGCTCCAGTGCTGGCTGCGGGATTCGCGTGCGGGACGGGGTTGATCGCGATGATCTCCGTGGCAATTACGATCCTGATCAAGATGATGTCGCCGCTGGTGTACTGACGTTTCTAAAAAGAGAGTGTTTGGGAAATTGGGAACCATTGTGTCTGAAACGAACGTGAAGAAACCCCGCATGATCACCTTCCGCGCGATGCTCGCGGGGGCGTTCTTCTCCGCGTTTTTCGCCTACGTCGCGATCCTCGGCATGAACACGTCGTCGCCGGTCTACATCGCGTCGACGCAGATCGCACCATTGTGTTACGCGCTGCTGCTGGCGATGGTCCTGCTGCTCAATCCTTTCTTAAAGCTGATTCGCTTCATCAAGCCGTTTACGATTCCCGAAATCCTGATCGTCTTCATCATGGGCGCCGTCTCGTCGGGCATTTCGATCTACGGACTGACGATGCAGATGGTGCCGATCGTCGGCAGCATGTTCTATAAGGATTGGAACACCGAGCAGGCCGAATGGAACCGCTACGTCGAACCGTTCGTCAGCGAAAATTATTTCCTGGCCGAGCCCGGCATCCAGGACGCCGCGAAGGAGTACCGCGAAGTCCTGGTGCGCTACGAAGACCTGAGCAAGGTCCAGAAACTCGCCGACGACGTCGTGGCGCGCAAGGCCGAAGTCAAAACCGCAGAGGCCCTGCCGGAGCCCGCGCATGCAACAGCCGTCGCGCGCGCACAACGCTACGCCGACGACGCGGAGAAGCTCTGGAAGAACTACGCCGCCAGCAAGAACCCTCCCCCGCCCGCGCCCGAAGAGATCGTCAAAACGTATCCCTCGCAAATTGTCGAACAGAAGAAGCTCGTCGAGGCGCATAGGGAATCGCTGAAACAACTGACCGACAAAGCGGCCGCCAAGGTTGAGCTCTTCCGGCGCGGCCTGCCAAAAACGATGCAGGCCTATCCCGGCATCATCCCTGTGCCCGGCGACGATTCGCAAAGCTACTGGGGCCGCCTGCATCGCCTGACGACCGGATCATCGGCGCTCAGCGGACTGACTGAACTCAACACGAAACTCGCAGCGCTCAAAGACGAGGACCTCGTCGCATCGTCCGAAGACAGTGCACTGCAAAATGCGATCACGAAGCTCGAACCGCTCAGCGATGCCAAAGACGTCGCGGCTGCACAGTCAAATCTGATCGCCGAAGTCGAACACCTCCGCGCGGAGATCGAACGCCTCGACCAGGAACTGGCCAAACGCACCGCCGCCAAGCGGAGCGCTTCGATGGAACAGATGGCGCAGCTGACCGCCGAGATCAAGGACCTGAACAAGCAGAAGGCCAGCGCCCAGGCCGAGCGCGACCGCCTCACGCTGCAACGGACAAATAAGGATCAGCAACTCGAAATCGCCAACCGCATCAAGACCTGTGTCGCCGATCTCCGTCAATTTTCGACGCAGATCACTGCCGGCAAACTGACCGCCGCTGCGGCTCGCACGCAGTTGAGTGCCATCGTGGCGCAGTTTCCGTCGTTCGACGTCTCGACCAAGCGCTACCTCTTCGGCGACACCCCATGGGCGCAGTGGTGGCCGGTGCTCTGGCGCTGGGGACTGCTGGCGATTCTGACCTACGTGATCCTGATGACGTTCAACGTGCTGATCTTCCGCCAATGGGCGCACAACGAAAAGCTGATCTACCCACTGGCCGAACTGCCCATGATCATCGGTGGAAACTCCGACGAGAAGCCGGGTGGCGTACCCGACCTGTTTAAGAGCGGGCTCTTCTGGCTGGGCTTCTTCGTTTCCGCCAGCATCCTGGGTTGGAATTTTTTAAGCAAAGCCGGACTGATTGAGGGTATCGCGCCGTTGAATCTTGACGGTGGCTGGGCCGAGTACATCAAAGATACGTTCCTGAAAGCGCTGATCCCCCGCGCGCAGTCGCAAATTTTCTTCACCGTGATCGGGCTCTCGTTCTTTACGCCGGCGAAGACCTCGTTCTCGCTCTGGTTCTTCTACCTGTTCTTCCTGTTGCAGGTGCTGATCCTTTGCGGACTGGGTTACGGCGAGAACATGGACTCGTTCCCCAGCAATTGGTGGTACACGCTCAATTTCGCCACCGCCCAGGGTGAAGGTGCGATGATCGTGTTCGCCAGCGTCGCGCTGTACACGTGTCGCAAATATCTCCTCTGCGCGTTTGCACCCAGCGTCGTGAAGGAATTGGAATTCGATGAACAGCGCGAATTGCGCTGGTCCTCGGGTCTTTTCGTCGGCTGCACCCTCGGGCTGATTCTCATGCTGTGGCAGGGCATGGGCGCGAACCTCGGCTTCACGCTGGTGATCCTCGGTGGAATTCTGCTGCTGACCATCGGCCTGGTCCGCGCGGTCGCCGAGGGCGGCATCATGGGCTTCCAGGCCTTCGCCGGTCCGTTCCATTTTATCCGCACGTTCCTGGGCTTCGATCAGTCCTACAGTTCGCCGGCAATGTTCACCCCGCTCATGGTTTACTACTCCGTCTTTTTCCTCGACATCAAATCGTTCATCGCCCCAATGATCGCCAACAGTTTGAAAATGCGCGATGAACTGCGCCTCGAACGCGGCCGCTACCACGTGGCCATCGTCGTCGCCGTTTCGCTGGCGGCGATCGTCTCCATCGGCACGTCATTGATGATGGCCTACGCGCACGGCGCCAACGGCCTGGAAGGCTGGTTCTACTCCGGCATGCCGCCGGATCTGTATTCGCAGCTCAAGAGCGTCAATCAGAATCCGCCGGCCGCCTCGTTCTCGCTGGGCATGTGGATGATCGCCGGCGCCACGGCCATGGCGGCGCTGCTCTTCTTCCGCCAGTCGCTCTTCTGGCTGCCGCATCCGATCGGGATGATCATGCTGATCAACCCGCTGATGCGTTTCTACTGGTTCCCGATTTTCCTCGGCTGGCTGGCCAAGGCGCTGGTGACGCGCTACGGCAGCCGTGATACATACACGCGCGTGCGCGCGTTCTTCATTGGTTTGATTGTCGGCGAATTGATCGTGGTAACCCTCGTGCTTGTGCTGGGGTACTGGTTCAATCTGCCCAATTCGCGTATCGATCTGGATCGCGCGGCGTAAGAAACGGGTGTGGTGTGGCTGAAAATGCCGTGACAACTTCGACGGATGTGCCTGAAAGCTACACGGTGCCGTGGTCCGTGGTTTTTTCCGTCAGCATGGGCAGCTTGAAGCGCCGCCGCATGCGCGCGTTCGTCGCCATGATCGGCGTGATTCTGGCCATCGCCTTTCTCTGCTACATGCTGGTCAACCACGTCATGGTCCACGCCCTGATCGACGTCAGCACCACCGACCGCGACGCGATCAATGCGCTGCTCCAGGATGCCGGAATCGACAAGATGCGCATGGCCGGCACCGACACCCGCATGTTCATCCTCATCACCTTATCGCTGATCACCTGCCTGGTCGGCATCGTCAACGCGATGTTGATGTCCGTGACCGAACGCGTGAAGGAAATCGGCACACTGAAGTGCGTCGGCGCGCTTGACTCGTTCATCGTGAAGACATATTTCATCGAATCGCTGCTGCAGGGCGTCGCGGCGACTATCGTCGGCATCCTCATCGGGCTGATTTTCGGGTTCGCCGCTTCGACGTTCAGCTTCCACGGTTTTGCCTGGACCTACTGCCCATGGCTGAAAATCATGGGCGTCATTGCCGCTTCGTTTGGCATCGGCACGGTGATTTCCGTCGCTGCCTCAATCGCGCCGGCGTACTGGGCCGCCACCAAGCAGCCCGTCGAAGCGCTCAGGGTGGAAGAATGAGCGACAACATCATCGTCCGCGCCGAGAACGTCACCAAGGTCTACCGCATGGGCCACGAGGAAGTGCACGCCCTGCGCGGGATCACGCTGGACATCATTCGCGGCGAATACCTCTCGATCATGGGCCCGTCGGGTTCGGGAAAGTCGACGTTCTTTAACATGATCGGCGGCTTGGACACGCCGACGTCCGGCAACGTCACCGTCGAAGGCTACAAGCTCGCGTCGATTTCCAAAAATCAACTCGCGCTCGTCCGCTGCCACAAACTCGGCTACATTTTTCAGTCCTTCAATCTGATCGCGACAATGACCGCGCTGGAAAACGTTGCCATTCCGCGCATCTTCGCCGGCATCGATCCGGAAACCGCACGCAAGGACGCGGCGAAGGTCCTCGAGCAGGTCGGCCTCGGCCATCGCCTCGACCACCTCCCCCATCAAGTCTCCGGTGGCCAGCAGCAGCGCATCGCCATCGCTCGCGCGCTGGTCAACAAGCCCGCGATCATTCTCGCCGACGAACCGACCGGAAATCTCGACCTCAAGACCGGTGAAGAGATTATCAAGCTGCTCAACGGCCTCAAGAACGACCGCAACATCACGATCATCACCGCCACGCACGACTTGAAAATGCTCAACGCCTCCGACCGCGTGATCTGGATCAAAGACGGCCAGATCGAACGCATCGCCAAGAAGGGCGAGGTGAACATCGAAATCGGCGGCATCGAAGGCGTGGGCTCGCACTGAGTCAAACTGACCTTAGGGACTACAGTCCCCAAGGTGTTCTACAGGTACAACACCACCATTAGTTGTGCTTCTGGCCAATTGGCCAGAAGGTATTTACTGGAACCCTGTTGCAAATTTGCAACAGGGTGACTGCGGAATCCGAAATCGCGACAGTCGACTTTAAACCAAAACAACATTCTCCCGCGTGCGTTTTTGAATTTTTAATTTTGAATTTTTAATTTCTAATGCTCCGATGCCAAGCAAGCCCACTCCCGCAACGAAACTCCACACCTTTTCATGGGACGGCATTTCGTTCAGCGTCCCCGACGAGTGGGAGATGTCGTCGTACGAAACCAACACCACCCGCTCGCATGTTGAAATGGACGACGGCTCCGTGCGGCGCCTGGTCGCCGAATGGACCCGCCTCCCGCCGCGCTTCAACGCACTGCGCATCCAACAGCGTTACGCCAAGGCCGGGCGCGCATTCAAAAAGCAGGCGCTCAGCAGCAAGGAATTGTCGGAACTGCCCAAGGGCTGGTTCGCCACGCTGTACGTGATGGCCGACGGCAACCACCTGCTCGCCGCGTCGTGCCTGGCCACCGAACAACGACGCTTCTTCTCGTTCCTGATCTACTTCTACAAAGAAGAAATCCACAACACCAGCGGCACGAAGGAGACGGAGCTGCTGCGTAGCATTGCCGATTCGCTGAAAATCCACGACAGCCCCATTGTTCCCTGGGAAACGTTCGATTTTGCGTTCCGGCTGAGCAGCGATTTTAAGCTCGCCGAAACGATTTTCCTCTCGGGACGCAAGCAGATGGTCTTTGAGTGGCGCAGCCGCCGACTGTATGTCTTTTTGATTTCACTGGCGGATATGGCGCTGAGCGGCCGGCCGCTGAATGTCTTCGCCGCGGAATTCCTGAACGGAATCGCGGGTCTGCGCGGCCCGAAATTCATTCCAAGCGAGGACGGCGGAGTCGCCTACCAACGCCGCGCAATCTGGGCGCTGGGCCACGCCGACCAGATTTTCCGCGTCTGCTTCCGCTACAAGATCGGCGTGCAACACTTCCCCGAACGCAACCAGATCTTCCTCTGGGCGTTCCACTACAGGCGCTCGGACGATCTCAAGAAACTCGAAGGACTCGCGATCAAAGACCGTTAAGCCGTGCGCACTTCCAGTCGCGAGCTGTTGGCAGCGGGCCGGAAGTCTCCGCAAAGCCGTTCAATGCAGCGTTCGAGATGGATGCCGTGCGAACCCTTCACCAGTACGACATCGCCATGCTCCAGCAGCGGCGTAAGCTGCTGCGCGGCCTGCTCGGGCGTCTTGCACTCCAGCCACTGCGATGGTTTCATTCCGGATGCGATCGCCGCTTCACCGGCTTCTCCCGCCAGCGCGCCGACCGTGATGAGACGATGGAGGCCGCATTCCGCCAGCTGCGAGCCGAGCATCTGGTGGAGAGTGTGTGTGGCGTCACCGAGTTCCAGCATGTCGCCAGCCACCACGAATTTGCGCAGCGCCGACATTGACTTCAACGTCGCCAGCGCAGAGCGGAAGCTGGCCGGATTGGCGTTGTACGCGTCGTCGATCACCGTCACGCCGCGAACCGTGCGCACGGCAAAACGGCGCGCGACGCCGTCGAAGTGACTCACCGCGGCAGCGCAGTCCTGCAGGTCACGCCCCGCGCTGCAGGCGGCCGCAATCGCGGCGGCGGCGTTCATGGCCTGATGCACGCCCGGAACGCGCAGCGCACATTCGGCAATGTTGTCGCCGTGGCGGATCAGGAATCGCGCCATGCCCTGCGTCAGCGTCAACTGTCGCACGCAGTAATCGGCATGTGCGTAAGTGCCGAACGTAACCACGCGGCCGCGAGCGGCCTGGCGAAAGAGTTCGAAATGCGGATCGTCGGCGTTCAGTACTGCGATTTCGCGCTCGGTCTGAAACGCGAGGATCGCCGCCTTCTCGCGCGCGACATTGGCGATGCTGCCGAACGCTTCAAGATGCGACTCGGCCGCGCAGGTGATCACGGCAATCTGCGGCCGCGCTACGGCGGCAAGCTGCTTGATCTCACCGGGATGATTGGTGCCCAGTTCGAGCACCGACGCCTGGTGCTGCCGGTTCGCAGCGAGAATTGTGTGCGAAAGGCCGACGGCATTGTTGAAACTTTCCTTGGCGCGGTGCACGCTCCAGCACGCCGCCTGATCGCGCCAGCCCGACGCGTGTTCGAGAATGTAGCCGAGCATCTCCTTGGTGGTGCTCTTGCCCACGGAGCCGGTCACGCCGATCCAGAGCACCTGGTTGAGCTGACGGCGATGGTGCGCAGCGATGCCCAGGTATCCTTCGCGCGAATCTTCGACGAGAATCGCCGCGGCGTTGGGCGGCAGCGTGTCCAGCGCTTCAGGTCGGTCGATGAGCACCGCCGCCGCGCCGAGCTTTGTGATTGCATCGGCGGCGAAGTGATTGCCGTCGAAATTGTCCCCTCGCAGGGCGACAAACAGCCCGCCCTTGAGCGGCGTACGCGTGTCCGTGAAAATACCGCGCACCGTCATGTCCGCTCGTCCGCGAGCCAGATAACCACCCGCGGCAACGGCAAGGTCGCCGAGCTTCTGCGCGGACGTCTGGAGGCCTGTCGCAGCCGAAGATAATGTCACGCCCATGAATGTCGCTCCCGCGGCTCCACTTAAAAACTCCACTCGAACACTCAGGACTGCAGCTTGGCCAGCGCTTCCGTGGCCGCTTCGACGTCGGAAAAGTGACGCTTCTCCTTGCCGAAGATCTGGTAGTTCTCATGACCTTTACCGGCGATCAGCACTACATCGCCGGGCCGCGCTTCGCGGATCGCCATGCCGATGGCCCGCGCGCGGTCGATTTCCACAATAAAGCGGCGTTCGTTTTGAATGCCCTTCCAAATGTCGGCGATGATCGCTTCGGGATCTTCCGTACGCGGGTTATCGCTGGTGATCACGCCCAGGTCGGCCATCTCTTCGACGGCTTTGGCCATCTTCGGCCGCTTAGTTCGGTCGCGGTCGCCGCCACAACCAAACACGGTGATCAGGCGCGAGGGTTTCAGTTCACGAAGCGCGCGCATCACACTCTTCAAGGCGTCGTCGGTATGCGCGTAATCGACGAAGACGCGGAACGGGACCTTGTCGTGATCGCCGACCGACTCGAGCCGTCCGGGAACGCCGGCGAACGAGCCGAGCGCTTCGACGACATCGTCGAACTTCGCACCAAGCGAAACGGCCGCGGCGACGGCGCCCATGCAATTCTCAACGTTATGCAGGCCGACCAGCCGCCAGATGATCTGCCGCTTGCCCCACGGCGTATCGAGCTGGAAGCGCGTGCCGTGAATATCCATGCTGCGAATCCGGCCGCAGATGTCTCCGGTATTCTTCGTCGAGAAGCCCAGGACTTTCGCCTTTGTCTCTTTGGCATAAATGGCGCTCGCGGCGTCGTCGAGGTTCAACACCGCCACCGCGTCGCTCGACAGATTGCGAAACAGAATGCCCTTGGCCGCGCGGTACTCTTCCATCGTGCGGTGGTAGTCGAGATGATCCTGCGTCAAATTGGTGAAGACACCGACTGCGAAATCCAATCCCGCGACGCGGTGCTGGCAGAGCGAATGGCTCGAGGTCTCCATCATCGCCGCTTTGCAGCCGGCATCGGCCATCGTGCGCAGGTAGCGGTGCAGATCGAGCGACTCAGGCGTCGTCAATGGCGCTTCGATGCTTTCCGAACCGAGATCGTATTCAATGGTGCCGAGCATTCCGCAGCGCAGGTTGGCTTTGTTCAGCAGGTGGCGGACGAGATACGCCGTGGTCGACTTGCCATTCGTTCCCGTCACCGCGCCCAGCTTCAATTCCTTGTCCGCGTAGCCGTAGAACGCGCGCGCGGCCTGCGAGAGGCTCAAGCGCGCATTTTTGCAGACGAGTTGCGGCAGACCAGTCAGGAGTTCGGGAGTTTCCGTGAGAATCGCCGCCGCACCGCGTTCGGCCGCCTGTTTGGCGAAGACCGAACCGTCGATTTTTGAGCCCGGCAGCGCTGCAAACAGGTCGCCGGCCTTCACGCTGCGCGAATCGCAGGTGATGCCCGTGATTTCCACTTTCTGTTCGGCGGGTGTCAGAAGTTGGGCCGTCGCGTAGGTCGCCAGTGTCTCAAGTTTCATCGAAGCTCTCCGAAAAGTTCGCCATTGCTGAAGTTCAAGAATCCTGCTGGGCGCAGTCGCGATCACACCCCCAAGAGCCAAGAGCTAACAGCCAAGAGCCATTTCTAGTGCCCGCTTACCTTTGCGTCCGCAATTGCCTTCTTCTGTTCATCGGCAGAACGGGGCGGAACATTGAGCACTGTCATGCCTTTTCGGAGCACTTCCCGCACGCCCGGGCAGGCCACCGTGCCACCGTAGTAGCCGATACCCTTGTGGGGCTCATCGACGGTGATCAGGCAGACCAGCCGCGGGTTGTCGACCGGGGCGAAGCCGCAGAACGAACCGACGTACATACTGTTGCTGTATTTGTGGGTGACGGGATCGACTTTCTGCGCCGTGCCGGTCTTGCCGCCGATCTGCCATTCCGCGCAGAACGCGCGCATGCCGGTGCCGCCGGGCTGAACGACGCGGGCCAGAACCTGGCGCATCTGCGCGCTGGTCTGTTCGCTGATCACCCGGCGCACGGACTGCGGATGAAGCGCGTACAGTTCGTCGCCGCCTTCATTGGTGATGCGCTGCACGATTTTCGGGCGGTAGAGGATCCCGCCGTTGACTACCGCCGAATAGGCCGTCGCCAGTTGCAGCGGCGTCACGCAGATTTCCTGGCCCATGCCGACGGAGTACAAACTGTCGTTCGACCACTTCTTGCGCGGGCGCACGCCGTACGCGCGTTCGCCGGGAAACTTGATGCCCGTGGGATGTCCGAATCCGTAGAGATTCACGACATCCCACAGGCCGTTGAGTCCCAGTCGCGACGCGATTTTCGCCGCGCCGATGTTGCTCGATTTGGCGATGACGTCATCGAAGCTCAAAATGCCATAGGCGTGCGCGTCATGGAGCGTGCGCCAGCCCAGGTGCCAGGCGCCGTTTTCGCAGTCGAGCATTTCGGTGCGGCGCCAGAGCTTCCGTTCCAGCGCGACGGATGCGACGAACGACTTGAACGTCGAGCCCGGTTCGTAGAAGTCGGTGATCGTGCGGTTGCGGCGGTTTTCATTGGCCGATTTCGACGGCGAGTTCGGATCGAAATTCGGCGTCACCGCCATCGCCAGAATCGCGCCGGTGCTCACGTCCATGACGATGCAGGTCGCGGCCTTTGGCTGGAACTCTTCCTGGATCTTGTTCAGCTCTTCTTCGGCCGTCTGCTGAATGCGCGCGTCGATGGTCAGGCAGATCGACAGTCCGTCGCGCGGCGGTGTGCCGGTCGTGGGCGAGACGCTGCCGTCGTTGAGTGCGATCAGCCGCTTGGCTGCGTCGCGATAATACCGCAGATAACCCGGCGTACCCTTCAGCAGCGGGTCGAGCTCCATCTCGAGGCCTTCCATGCCGCCGTCCAACCCGGCCCAGCCGATGACATGGCAGGCCAGATTGCCCTGCGGATACGTGCGCCGGAAGGTATCCTCAAAACCGATGCCCTTGATCTTTAGCGCGCGAATCTTGTCGGCGACGTCGGTATCGATGTTGCGCGCGAGGTAAACGATGCGGTGCTTCTCCTGCGTTTTCGGCGGAGCGGCTCCCGCAGGCGAAGACTCAATCGAGGCCGGAGCTGGCGTCGAGGTCGTGCTGTAGCGGTTGAGTTTCTGTTCGAGCTCCGCGACCGGCATATTCAGCAGCGGCGCAATCTTGGCCGCAGCACTGTCGCGATCGGCCTGATCCTTCATCAACAGCAAGTCCGCGATGACCGTGTCGCGCGGAACGCAGAAGGCCAGCGGCAGCCAATTGCGATCGCAAATCGGACCGCGCTGCGCGTCTATCAATTCACGGGTTACTTCCTGGTCACCCTGGCGTTTGTCCCAGACCTTATGCTGGCCGACCTGAATTTGAAACAGTCGCGCGGAGAGTCCGGCGTACATCAGCAGAATCACAGAGAGAATCACGCCCGTCCGCACGCGAGGCGCGGAACCGGCGCCCTGCGTCTTCATCCAACTGGCGCTGGGGCCGTGATCGTGATCGCAGCCGCCGGAATAGGTGTTGGCCTTGGGCAGATCGGTGATCTTCGCGTCGTCGCTCATACTTAGTGCCCCTGTGGCGGACGGACCGCGACATTCATCACCGGCAAACTGGGAATCTGGACAGACTTGGCGGGCAGATGCGGAATCGTGGGAGCTTGCGGTGTCACGGCTTCCGTTTCGGAGCTCGCCGGGCGCACGGTCAGGTGCAATTCGTTGGCGCGGTCAATGACGGCCTTGGGCGACTGGAGTGCGCGGTGCTTGATCTTGCAGAGCTGAATATCGGTGCGGACGTCGCGGATCTCTTTTTCCATCGAACCGAGCTTGTAGCAGATTTCAATCTGTTGCTGACCATCGTGGACGGAAATCAGGCCCGCGCAGGCGAGGATTCCGAGAAGAATGAAGTGCCGGCCGCTCAACATTATGGGCTTTCCGCTCCAGGACTTTCAGTCGCTTCTATTGCGCGAATTGCGCGCACTTTGGCGCTCCGGCTCCGCGGGTTGACTTCCACCTCGGCATCCGTCGGCGCGACAAACTTCCCTATCTGTTGGAATCGTCCGGATTGGTCCAAAGCTTTAAACCGTTGTTTAACAGGACGGTCTTCCAATGAATGAAATGTGATCAGCGCCAGCGTTCCACCGGGGGACAGCAGCTCCGGCGCGGCGTCGAGAAATTCGGTTAGCGCGTCGATTTCCTGATTGACCGCCAGCCGCAGCGCCTGAAACGTCTTCGTGGCTGGGTGAATGCGCCGGTGCCCATGCACCCGCAGCGCGCGACGCACCAGCTCTTCGAGCTGCCCGGTCGTGGCAATGGGCTCCAACTCCCGCTGCCGCACGATCGCCCGCGCGATGCGCCGCGATTTATGCTCTTCTCCGAGGTGGAACAGGATGTCGGCGATCTCCTCCTCGCTACGCGTGTAGAGCAGATCGGCCGCCGTCTCCGGCAGCGTGGGATCCATGCGCATGTCGAGCGGGTGATCGAAGCGGAAGCTGAAACCGCGCTCGGGGCGGTCGAATTGCATCGAGCTGACCCCTAAGTCCGCGAGAATGCCATCCACTTGGGAGACGCCCAGTTCTTGCAGGGCAGCAGCGATGCGGCGAAAATTCGCAGAGACAAGGTTGAGCGTGACGTTGGCGTCGCGAGCCAGAGGCTCCAGGCGCTCGCGAGCGAGGGCCTGCGCTTCAGGATCGACGTCGAAGCCGATCATCCGTCCGCCTGGACCAAGTTTGGGGATGATTGCTGCGCTGTGACCGCCCGCGCCGAGCGTGCAGTCGACGATGATGCGGCCAGGCTGCGGCTGAAGCAGTTCAATGGATTCGTGAAGCAGGACGCTCTGGTGAGCCGCCATAGTCAGGCGCCAAGGGCTCAGCACCGGGGCTGGTCTGAGCCGTGGTTTTTCAAAATATGCGAACGGGTGCGAGAGGCACGCAGCCGCGGGTTACGCAAGGTCCCGCGTACTGTTGGAAAGCACAACGACTGCGCTGCGTTTTAGACGCTCGCGACGGCCTGTGCATTCGAGCGCACTTCTTCGCGCGGCAGGCCGCTCGAGACGTGCAACAAGCTGACCATGTACGGTGACAGCTCCACCGCGCCGTACTCGCGGCTCAGGCTGCGCACTTCGTCGCAGCGCCGCACCAGCATCTCCAGATCGCGGGACAAATCGTCGGCGATCGGCGCCGCGCAGCCCTTCGTATCCAGATGCGTTTTGATTCGATCGAACGAGCTCTTCTTTGTAGCCATGTTGCACCGCCCCTCTTCTTTACTTCGCCCCGGTCCACTCAACTCACTACATATTCAGAATCTGACTGACCTGATCGCCGACCTGCGCCAGCTGTTCTGCTTCCTTGCGTTCCTGTTCGCGCTGCAGTTCCGCCGGCCAGATCTTGATGAACGTAAACGCGCCGCAGAAGGCGACCTCTTCGCGAATATTCAGCGCATCGGTCCACTTGGCCGGCAGCACGAAACGTCCCTGGCTGTCCGGTTCAATCGGTTCGGCCAGCCGCGCCAGCTGATCGACGACCGGCTGCGTCGCGGCTTTCTGCTTCAGTTCATCCAACTTCGCGTCGAACTGCTTCTTGGTGTACAGGCGGACGAAATTTTCGTTCGGCAGCCGCAGCAGCAGGAGCTGACCTTCTTGAGCTTCATCGATCGCGCGCTTCAAGTGCTTGGGAATCGCGACTTGGTTGCGGCCCGAGATCTTGTGGTACGCCGTGCCGTAGAACGTCGCACGACCGCCCTTGAGCGGCGCGCTGACAGTCTCGGTTACGGGTCCAAAGTCACTCATGGCCTTCATCATCCACTAAAGCTCACTAATCTTCACTACTTCATGCACGGGAAAGATACCTCGCCCTACTGAGAGCGTCAAGAGGTAACTCCAACGAAATTCAGCATTTACAGACGCGACTACAGAATGTGGTCGGAGATTTTCAAAAACACAATTAGTTGTGGTTTGCACCAGTGAGAAGAAACTGCCTTCTTTTGAATTTCTAAAAATTCTTTCAGATTTCAGCAAAAATGGCGAGGTCGAGCGGAGTTTTTATCTCGCGCAAGGACGCAAAGGCGCATAGAACGGCTCTAAAAAGGGGTGCTATCTACTGTGCGAATTGCAGGTAGGTGATGCGGAATTCGGGTTCGGCATTCAATGTCGGCGAGGGCATGTCGATCCGGCGTAACACCACCGGCACATCTTTTTCTGTTGTGAGGATGGGGAAGTTCCAGTCTTTCTCCGAGAACACCAATCTCTGTTCGAAGGGCTCTTCCTGATCTTTGATTGGAATGACCAGCGTCAGTTCCAACTTGACCACATGCTTATCGCCGTTGTTTCGCAGCAGAACTGTACCTTCTATACGCTGCCCAATTTCCAGCGTGTGGCTGATGACAATTTCTTTTCCGTAGGCTGCGATTGCTGCTGCGGCGGATTTGCGGAGTTCGTCTGTAATCGGAATTTTATCCGCAGCGCCATGATAAGAAGTGATTTTATAAGGACTCGTCACGCGAACAGTGCCGTCGATTTCGTTGACGACGACGAAATCGAGCTGCCTGGTGACAGCGTCGAGCGCTTCCCGCCACCTCGTACCCTCAAATCGCGCCGATACGTCGCCGGTTACTTCGGGTCCCATCACGATTTTGGCGTCGGATTGGATCGCGATGAGATTGATCACGTCGCGGATGTCGGCGTGCCTAACGACCATCGAAACTTTCTCCGGCGAGGAGATCACAACCGTGTTGTCCTTCGTCTGAGAACAGTCGATATCCATGTTGTACTTCAGCGCAATGACAGCGAGCGCCGCCCGGTAGGTCGTATTCTTAAGATTGATGGAGACGAGCATCTTCTGGTCTTTGGCCTTTGCAGTCGTAATTTCCTTGCCGCTAACTTCGCTCAAATAATCCAACACCTGCTTGAGCGGACGTTCGGTAAAGTTCGCCGAGAAGATCGAATCCGGATCACGGCGACTTTTGCGATTTACAGCATCCGGATCGTCAATGGCTTTCGGCGGCAAATCAGCTCGCTCAACGACCTGCTGCATCGCATTCAGATTGTCCAATTCATCGTGAACAATAAGCGCGTTCACGCGCTTTTCGAAATCGATCGACCCGCCCGGGCTCTTCATCATTTTCAAAACGTCTAAGAGCGACTCATCCGACAAGCTCGGGCACGGAAGATTGGGCGAAATGTAAGCGATGCGAAAAATTCGCAATTCCAATTCTTGAGCCTTGCCTTCACGATCAGCCGAGGCTTCCCCCGCAATCGCAAAAGACATTCCCACCCATACCAGTGGGGCTGCAAATGCCAGTCGCCATTTCGTCATTCGCTTTGTCGTTTCCGTTCGATTCGACATTCGCACCATTCAATAAAACGCCGTCTCATCCGGCGCGGCGCCCGTGCGGAAGAACTCGCGGATCGCCTGGTCGATGTTGTTGATCTCGATTTCCATATTCGCCGGCGGTGCGGGGAGCGTGCTGAAGTACGCGAAGGGCGCTTCCTGAATTTCGTAGATCTTCGTCAGCGCTTCGACGCCGTATTTATCGCCATAGATGCAATGAATGATCTTGCGGCCGCGAATTGTCATCCGCACATCCGTGTTCGCGGCGCCGATCACCAGCGTTCCATCGCGTCCGCCAATCATGCGGACCGTGTTGATCAATCCGACGTCTTCCAATCGGCCTTCGAGAATCGGCTTCGCGTCCGGCGTGGGCGGAACAGCCGCCGTGGTCCCGCTTCCCTCGCGCGGAATCGCGCGCGTGATCGTCGTCGATCCTCCCGCTTGTTTTGGTGTTCCGCGTAAAATCGAACTGCCCGTCGCTCCACTCGAATCGGGCGCGTCTTCGAAGCTGCGGCGACGGATCGCCGTGGCTCCGCCGCTCTTGGCCGCCACTGCATTCACCACGGTCACCGCAGGCGCGGAGGCAGACGACGGCGGAATCGTCGGCGGCACTTCCTCATACTGATGCTTGGCCGCGACCAACCCGCGCTGCGCCGCCAGCGCCAGGCGCGAGATCTCCGGATCCTTGTGCGTGCGCGCGCGTTCCAGCGCTTCGATCGCGTTCGGATGTTTGTACATCTTGGCCAGCGACTTGATCGCCGCAATCGTTACCGTTTTCGAGAGCGCGCGGTCGACGTTCAAATGGGTGCGGTGTTTCGGGCAGATCAACGATGCCACCGGTTCGATCAGATCTTCATGCTCGAAGCCGCTCAATGCATCCAGCGCCAGCACCACGCGCATCTCGTCATAACTTTCACTGCTCAGCGCGCTGTTCAACTCCTCGATCAACATCGCCAGCGCCTTCGGATCCGACGTCCGCGCCACAGCCGCGAGCAACCCGCTGCGGTGCGCGGGGTCGCGGTCTTCGCGCAGTGCTTCGAAGATGGTCTTGTACGAGATGTCCGGATCCAGCTTCAGCACCGCGTCCACCGCGTGGTCGCGCACAATCGAATCGGGATTCATCAGTAAATTGAATGCCGGCTTCCACAGCGCCGGATGCACGCTGATCAGCGGCGCCACGTCCAGCAGCCGCACCATCGCCGGCCGGTTGTCGGCGCGTTCAAAGAGCGAGAAGAACAAGACGTGCGCGTCTTTGCCAAACGAAGCGAAGTGCGTCGTCAGCGTGCGCGCCGTGGCGATGTCCGGCGTGGTGACGATCAGGTCGATCAATTTCAGCCACAATTCCTTGCCGAGCAGTTGAATCATCCGGACCGCAACGTGCCCCTTGGGCTCCGGCGCGAGGATGTCCTTAAGCAGCCCCTTGGCGAATTCCGACTTGAGCAGCTTTTCGCGCGTCTTGCGCGCCATGTTGACGGCTTCGGCCCGCATTGCCGAGCGCGAGGCCAGCTCCAGGCTCGCGATGAATTCGATGTGCTCCAGGCTCCGCTCGTAGTTCTCAAGCGTATAATGGTGCTCGCTACGGTGCGCGAGATGCTCCAGCAGCAGTACCATCACCTCGTCGCAGGTCTCGTGGAGACACGCATCGAGCAGCGCGTCTTCGATGATCTTGACCGCGTTGGAGGTCTGTTCCATCGAGCGTTCCAGCAGCTTCGAGAGCCGCTGCACCGCCTTGATGCGCATCTTCTTCGTCGGCGCTTTGACCGCGCCGGCGACGTGCGTCGTCAGCCGTTCGGCGTGTTCGTCCAACCGCGCGACGGAGAGTTCGTCGAGCACGTCCAGAATCTGTGGGAACATGCGCTCGTCCAGCAGCGCATTGGGCGACTGGACGAGAATGCCCTCAAGGCGTTCTTCCGCCGAACCGCCCTTCAGCGACGCCGCCGCGCGCCTCAGCCACTCGGGCAACAGGAACGCCGTCATCTCGTCGTATTCGAGCAGGTTGAGAATGTCTTCCGCGCGCCGGCGATAGGGCTCCGTCAACTTCTGGATGAAATCGCGGAGGCTGACGAAAATCTGGTCGTCCTGGTCGATGCCTTTAAGCAGCACCTGCCGGCCCAAGCGCAGGATAGAGTTCAGCAGTTCACCATCGCGCCGAGGCAGAGCCGCCAGCGCCACGATCTCCTCGGACGCAATCTCGCGCAGATGTTCCGCGCCGACCATCAGCAGGCTCGCCAGCATCGCATCGTCTTTCTCGATCAGCTGGCCGGTCATCTCCACCTGGAGCTGCTTGCGCGCTTCGACGTCCTGGATCAGGTCCATCCGCGATTGGAAACTGTCGGCCATCTCGCTGACGGCATCCTGCACGCCGGAGTGGTTGGCGGAGCTTGGCGATTGCGTGCGCGTAACAACCTGCTCACCTTCGGTCAATCCGACGTAGCGCAATTCGCCCACGAGAATGTGGCTGACGCCCATTTCGCGCAGCTGATTGTTGATGGCCGCGCCGTCGGAAGAGACAAACTTCTTCCGCGCGACCACCTGCAGAAACGGCCCAATCTCCTGCCGAGTCAGGCCCTTGTCGAATTTCACGCTGCTTAAGCCGGCGTTGTAGATGAAGCGGTCGATCTGATCGATCGACGAGCGCGCCGCCAGCGGCGTGTCCAGTCGCTGCGCGTTGATGATCGCTTCGGAGCGGGAAATGCTGAGATGAAATCCGTTCAACGCTTCCACGGCCGCGTTCAACGCTTCAAATGTGGTCTCTACTACTTTTTCGTATTGCCGGGTTTCCTGTGAATACAACAGCGCCTGCGAAAATCCCGCGCGGAGACTCTGCAACGCGTGAATACATAATGTTTTGGTTTTCGGATCGAAGGCCGCAGACTTCCCCGTTTCGGCAGGCGTGCCGTTGGGTGGCGTTTTGGCTGCGCTTGCGGCCTGATTGTCCATGCGCGCCGAGCCCTTTGTGCAAGCTGAATCACCAAATGAAGCGATGGCAACACTTCTGACATCACCATCTTATCATCCTCGCCGCAGAAAACCATACGGAAGTCCCTTCCGCCAAGACGCACCTAGTGCAACAAGCGATTTATTTTGCACATCAGTGCAGTGATTGTTGTAGTTTTTACTTATGAACTACAGTCCAAAAGGTCCCCCAAAAGAAAAATCCGGCGGCGATGCGAGCCGCGAGAATCCATGTGGTATCTTTCATCCCCTTCGTCTCAAAAATAACCGAGGACTATCGCGATGCCCACTTCGCCGCACATCATCGTCGAAAATTTGACCAAGACGTTTCAGGTCGCCGAACGCGATCCGGGAATCTGGGGCGCCGTGCGCGGACTGATCCGGCGGCGGCATCGCACCGTCAACGCACTGGACGCGATCAGTTTTTCGCTCAATGCCGGAGAAATCGTCGGCTACGTTGGCCCCAACGGAGCAGGCAAATCGACCACCATCAAAATCCTCGCCGGCATTCTCGTTCCCGATTCCGGGCGCTGTGAAATCTCCGGGCGCGTTCCCTGGCAAAGCCGCATCGCGCACGTCCGCCAGATCGGCGTCGTCTTCGGCCAGCGCAGCCAGTTGTGGTGGGACTTGCCCGTCATCGAATCCTTCGAGCTGCTCCGCGACATCTACAAAGTAAAGGAAAGCGATTACGCAAAATCGCGCGACGAGCTGATTGCGCTGCTCTCGCTCGATAAAATTCTCGACACGCCCGTGCGCCAGCTCAGCCTGGGACAGCGCATGCGCTGCGAACTGGCCGCGGCGTTGTTGCACGCGCCCGAACTGCTCTTCCTCGATGAACCCACGATCGGCCTCGACGCGCCCGCCAAACTCGCGGTGCGGGATTTCATCAAGGAACTCAACCGCAAGCGCGGCGTCACCGTCATTCTCACCACGCACGACATGGACGACATCGAAGCACTCTGCTCCCGAGTGATCGTGATCAATCATGGCCGCATCCTCTCCGACGGCGGCCTCGCGCAGCTCCGCGCCAACGTCACCACCGAACGCTGGCTGATCATCGATCTTGAAAACGAAGGCGCGCAGATTCAGGACCCGCAGGCCACCGTGATCCGCCGCGAGGGCGCGCGCGTCTGCCTGCGCTTTGACCCGGCGCAAGTTTCGCCCGCGGCCTTGATCGGCCGCCTCGCCGCCGCCTATCCGGTGCGCGACCTGTTCGTGCAGAATCCACCGATCGAAGAAATCATCGCGCGTTACTACACGGAGGCGCGCGCGTGAAAGCATATCTCGCCATCATCAGCGCGCGATTTCGCATGCTTCTGCAATACCGCGCCGCCGCGCTGGCCGGACTGGGCACGCAGGTTTTCTGGGGACTCATCCGCCTGATGATCTTCGGCGCATTCTACGCGATGCCCAGCGCCAAGTCAGCGCCGATGAGCTGGCCGCAGGTCGTCAGCTACATCTGGCTGGGCCAGGCGACGCTGATGCTGCTGCCGATGTGGCAGGACGCCGAAGTGCGCAACATGGTCCGCGACGGCTCCGTCGGCTACGAACTGGCGCGGCCGCTGGACCTCTACTCGCTCTGGTTCGCACGCTCCGTTGCCAGCCGCACCGCGCCGACGCTGCTGCGCTCAGTTCCGCTGGTGATCGTGGCCGGATTATTTTTCGGACTTCAATTTCCGGCCTCGCTGGCCGCCGCCGCTGGCTGGATCCTCTCGATGTTCAGCGCGCTGCTGCTCAGCTGCGCCATTTCGACGTTCGTGCTGATCACCACGCTCTGGACGGTCTCCGGGCGCGGCATCACCGATCTGACCGGGCCGTGCGTCTGGATTTTCAGCGGCATCATGCTGCCTCTGCCGCTCTTCCCGGAGTGGATGCAGTCGCTGATCAACTTCCTGCCTTTCCGCGGACTGCTCGACATTCCCTTCCGCATCTACACGGGAAATATTCCGCTGAACGAATTCGCCGGCGCGATCGGGCACCAGTTGCTCTGGACCGCCGCGCTGATTCTGCTCAGTCGCTGGCTGCTGGCGCTCGGCACACGAAAACTGACCATCCAAGGTGGCTGAATACATGCTAAACGCACTGAAACTCTATTTTCGCTACGCCGGCGTCTCGATCCGCAGCCAGCTGCAGTACCGCGCCTCGTTCGCGATGACCACGCTCGGGCATTTCTTGCTCAACGTCATCACCTTCGTCAGCATCTGGGCGCTCTTTAATCGCTTTGGAAATGTGCGCGGCTGGACGCTCGCTGAGGTGGGCTTATTTTATGGCATCGTCAACACGGCCTTCGCCATCGCCGAGATGTTCGGCCGCGGCTTCGACATTTTTCCGCCGATGGTCAAGGGCGGCCAATTCGACACGCTGCTCCTGCGGCCCCGCAGCACGATCCTGCAGATTTTCGGTCTCGAATTTCAACTCATGCGCGTCGGCAAACTCGCGCAGGGACTGCTCGTGCTTATCTGGTCGATTGCGAACCTGAGCATCGCGTGGAGCGCCGCCAAAATTCTGCTGCTGCTCGCGGCGATTTTCGGCGGCGTCTGCCTCTTCACGGGATTGTTTGTGCTCTACGCCACTGTCTCGTTCTGGACGACGGAATCCTTGGAGCTTTTCAACACTGTCACTTACGGCGGCGTCGAGACCACGCAATTTCCGCTGACGTTTTATCAACCGTGGTTCCGCGCGATTTTTACGTACGTCGTGCCGCTGGCCTGCATCAACTATTTCCCTGCGCACGTAATTCTGGAACGTCACGAAGAACTCGGCACCAGCGTCGCCTTCCAAGCCGCATCTCCGCTGATCGGCGTGATCTTCCTGATTGTCGCGCTGCAGATTTGGAAGCTCGGCGTGCGGCATTACCGTTCGACGGGAAGCTGACCGGTATTAAATTAATACCTGGTTAAAAGTAGTCACCCTGTCACGAATTCGTTACAGGGTTACCAGACGGACAAGGGGTCCGGCAGTTCTTCCTGCTCGACGACCAGCAGTGCCGGCATTTCCGTCGCGACTTCCGGCACGCGGCAGTGCGGGCCGCCGGGAAGCCCTTCGCCGATATCCATCGCGCGGCCGTTGGTGGGGTCGAGCCAGTAAAAGCGGTAGCAGCCGGGCGGAATTGAAACTTCGACGCCGCGCTTCGGAGTCTCTTCGAAAAACACGAAGTAGCGTCCGCAGCCGTCGGTACCCGCCGCCGGCGTCATACGGTTGCGCGTCGTCGCCGCTTCAAGAATTTCCGGCGCGGGGCGGAAGTACCCCTTCCCTGCCCACTGCTTGAAAAATTCCGCCATCTTCGCGCTGAAAAACCAATGGCGCTTGTTCCCCTTCTCAAATCCGCCGGGCACGATCGGCCACTTCCCGCTCACTGCCGAACGCCACAACCGCGACTGCGCAAACCGGCGCATCGATTTGTACTCGTCGCGATCCGACATGACGTAACTGCACAACGCCGGCCGCCGCTGCTCAATTGCTGGTAGTTCAATCAGCGGCGATTCAGGAAGTAAAAAGTCGTCGGCGCTGCAGACGCGCCCCACGTTCTGATTGTCGACGAGCAATTCGCGACACATATCGAACGGCGCGCGGTGCGCGGTGTCCATGCCGCTCCAGTTGAAATCCGCGCGGGTGACTACCCACGGCCCGGAGCGCGCTTTCGCGGCGTCTTCGGCAGGACGCGTCAATCCGGTCGCCAGTTTCTTCGTGAGATTGAATTCGATCTGCCGCAGGGGCTCGAAACTTTCCTCGGGCGTCGGATCGATATCGGGCAGTCCGCGGAAGGCTTGCACCCAGACCGCCGCGCGGCCGCGGATCTCCGCCGCGATCCAGTCGATGCACGGCGCCATCGCCGCTTCCAGCGCCGCGAGCTGATCGGCCGCCTGTTGCTTTTTCTGCGGGCGGAGCAGATCCTCGAGCGCGATGCCCTGCACATTTGCGCCGCGGTGGAGCGGACCTGGATTGTTCGCCGGCCAGACGTTGAAGAGGGTAAAGCCGACCATCACCCCGGCGCTCTGCGCCGCGCTGAGCAGGAACTGGATGCGCGTGAACGCGCCCTCGTCGCGGTGCTGCAGATCGTAGAGCACTTCCGTCGTGGCCTTTTTCTTCGCCGGACGAGCGACAGGTTTTGGCGCTGCCGGATCGACTGTTGCGGCGGGCGCGGCAGTCGGCCCAGTCGCATCGGGAATTTCGATCTTCGGCATGATCGTGCTCTCGCCGGACCGAATGGCCCAGCCGGGATGCCGGCGCGCGAAGAGGCAGGTGTCCTCTTCTGGTCCGTTGAGCGGCACGATCAGGTGGCGCAGTCCCATACGGACGAGTTGCTCGAGCCACTCGACCTGATTGCAGCCGCGCAGCATCGGCTCGTACGACGACGCGCCCGGCAGCGGCACGCGATGCCCCTGGAGCGAAATGAGCGACCGGCGCGCGGCCAGCGGATTGACGGCAGAGCTGAAGTAAAAGTCTTTCATCGCTTTTCGATTATGATTTCCCGCGCCGTTTTTTGCGAGGCGTTTTCGTGGTCCGGGCGTCCCGCCCGGTCATCTTGGAAATGTGCAATCCTTCATCCCGACCATACTAATCTTGAAAGACGTGCGAGTCCTTCGCTGACCGGGCGGGACGCCCGGACCACTAAACTACTCCAGCTTACGCAGCGCCTGTCTTGCAAAAAACCGCACGTCCGCTTCCGCGTCCAGCCGCGCCGCGCGGAGCGCCGAGAGCACCGCGTCCGACTTCACGCCGCAGCGCCCAAGAATGTACGCCGCGTACATCCGCTGCTCGACATCCGCGTCGGTGAGCAGCGGAAGTAGCGCGTCGACGCCCGGCGCGGCCTTCGCGCCGACGCGCGACAAGCGCCGCAACGCCGCGCGGCGGTCTTCGACGACGGCACTCTTGAGATTGGCAATCTCACCGGGAATGTCGACGCCCGGCAGTTCCGGCGCACCATCCGGCAGCGCGCGGAAAACGCCGGGGTTGCCGAGAAACAGCACGAGATTGTCGCGCTCAAAGACGTCGTTCATCAACACGCGCGAAGTGAACGGATAGCCGCCGTGATTTTCCGGATGATACCCCGTCGCATGCCCGAGGCTGTAGATGCGCGCCGGTTCCACCGCGAACTTCAGAGTATCTTTCGGATTGAACGGATCCGCCGGCACGAGCGGCAGAAATTCCGGCACGCAATCCTGGAGCGTCTGCGGCCAGTAATGATACTTATTCTTGTACCGCGCGACGGCAATAGCCGCGTCGGTCATGCGGAATTCGCAGATCGTTTTCAGTTCGAGATCGACGTACTCCGGGAGCTCCTGCGGAATATCGCAATACGCATCGCAATCCCCAAACTTGCGCGCGCGTTCGAGCAGGTCGTAACGTTGGACTTCGAGATAGCCGTGTTCGTAGTCAGGAAGTACTTCGTGTGTGAACCGGTAAAAATTATTTTGTTTACGCCAGGTCGAAATCGGCCGGCACTTAATCAATTCTGAAAACGAGAGATCTCCGCTTGGCTTATCCCGTAATATTCGCGACCAGTGCATTGATTCCAGACGTTGCAGTGCGTTCACTTGGGCATGCCAGATCAAGGAACATCCGCGATCTTCCAAGTGCTCTCGAATTATTTTTTGCGCAATTTCAAGTGTCGTATCAGGTGGAGAAAAATTTTCGGTCCAGAAGATGGTCGCCACCAAGCCCATCAAGGATTGATGAGCAATCGCGCATCCAAGTTCCCACCGATGAAGCAAAGGACATTCACGCGTATGGCGAGCCATTGTCAGCGCCACACGCGTGTCCTTAGTCATTCCGTCCCAGTTTCCAACTTCTGCGGCAAAACGCTCTAGCAGGATCAGATCACTGGCAACTGTTTGCCTGTAATCTTCGCTGTAAGGAAGACCATAATCAGGTGTTGCAAAATATTCTGTAGGTCCGGAACTATCACTCGGCAAGTTCCTTAGCACACCGCTGCACCATCGATTGTGAATGGCAGCGCCGGGGGTCGCCCATGCTCGATCAAAGATATGTTCGTTTCCTGGTTTGGGGTCATAAGGAATTGCCTGGCTATAAAGATGTCCTGGTGATAGCCCCGTTAATTTGGGTGGTGGGTTGAGGCGGACAAGCTCCATAACAACCTGCTCGAATCTCGAATCCTCCAATTTATCCATCGCCTCATCTAAAAATCGATTCCCCGCCACCGCGAACGCATAAAACACCACCAACCCGCCCAACGTCAATCCATTGAATCCCAAATTCCACCGCGCCTCCCGCGCGAGCGCGTGGTCGTCGCCGGACTTCGCTTCGCGCCACGCTTTGTAGGCCTTGATCCACGCCGCCAGACCCAGCAGCGTGCGCACGGCCAGCGCGCAGGCGAGAACGCCGATCGCCGCCAGCATCAGCCACGATTCCACGGCGAGCGTGTGGCTCACGATCAGCAGCGTGCCCAGCAGCCACCAGCCGACCGGCGAGAACCAGTAGAGCGCGTAGATCCAGCGTGGCGGAACGACGATCTCGTCCTTCAACAACACGCCGCGTCCTTTGAGCGTGATCGTGCGCGCCAGTCCGAGCGGCAGAAACGGTGCCGAGCAGCGCGCCAGTACCGTCGCGCGGAGTAGCAACACCAACAGCGTCGCCGCGAGCGGAACAATCGTGTGCGAACGCGCCGCGCCCTCCGCCGGAACGCCGCCGAAAAGCGCTCCGGAATTCGAAAAGAGAACCAGGAGAATCGAAAACGCGGCGAGCAGGCCGAGGAACTCCGCCGTCCGCGTACGCAGCCGGCGCGTCAGCATTTCCAGCAGATGCGCGAGCGTCGCGAGAACTCCCGCGCCCAGCGAAATCAACACGATCCAGCGGCCTGTGTTCGACTCCGCGCCGACGAGGCAGCCGATCACCACGCTCACGAACGACAGGCAGACCAGCCCGCGCAAGAAAGGGTAGTCGGGATGCGGATGCGTACTGGCGGAATCTTCAACTGTGTTCACGGACGCAGTATAGTTGTTTTGAATGGTGCTGGGAAGACGTGGCCTTTGTAGTCCGGTCGGCCCGCCCGGAGAAATTAACGAGAGTCAAAAACCATTTCGCCATCTATCGCGATAGCAAAATGAGTGGCTTCGCGAGCGACAACGTCCATCGAACGAATTCAGTTTTTGTCACTGAATCTGTGATTCCGGGCGAGCCGCCCGGACTACAAACGGCGCGCTACGCGTTCAGCGCGGCGAGCTCCGCCCACGCTTCCTGCACGGCGTCGACGCTCAAACTGTCCAGGCGGCCGTCGGGTGCCTGCACGATCCTCACGCGCGCGCCGATTGGACTCCAGACGTCGCGGTTGCTTGGGCCGAAAATCGTCAGCGTTGGACAGACGCGCGCGGCGAGGTGGCTTACGCCGGAATCGTTGCCGATGAAGCCCCGAGAGAGGCTCAGCAGCGCCAGCACTTCCCGCAACGGCCGCGATTCGACGGGCTGCCACTCGACGCCCGGCGGCATCGCGGCTTCGAAGGCGTCGCGCGTCGACTCATCAGCCGGTCCGAAAAATACCAGCGGTACGACGCCATCATGGCAGGACAGTTCGACGGCCATGCGCGCGAAGCGCTGCGGCGACCAGCATTTTTTCATCCCGCCGCTTCCGGGATGCATCGCCACGAATCCGCCAGCGGGAGCGGCATCCAGGCCGATGCCGTACATCGCGCGGTGCTTCTCCATCTCATCGAGTATGAGGAAGCAATCGTGCGCGGCGTCGTGAACTGCGTGACACTGCTCGATGCTCTCCGCCGAAATCCAGGGCGACAATCCATTCGTCAATTGCCGCGACGCATGCGGCGCGTTCTCGTGTCCAGCCGCCAGCGGCGGCGGAATCGTGATCACGTTCTGGACGCCATGCGCTTTGAGCGCGCGCTCGGCGGAAGTGGTGTCGCCGGACAGATACACGATGGCCGAATGAATCTTGCTCAGCGCGGCGCGGGCGCATTCGCCGAACAGCGCGCTCTCCGAAAACAGGCCCAGCCACTCGCTCGAGGCAAAATCGCGGACGCGCAGGCCGTTGTGGTCCTGGCGGACGAAACCCCAGCTCGCCGGCGTGCCGAGTACCAGCAGATTTTCCGCGCCGGCCAGCCGCAAGGCGTGGAGCGCCGGCAGCGTGAGCACGGAGTCGCCCAGCGCGCCGGGGCGGATGACGAGGGTGTGCTTCAGGTCGGTCACGGCTTGATCAGCCGCGCGTTACCCCAATCGAGGTGATCGCCGGCGTCGTCTTCATCGGGGCCGTAATCGCAGACCAGTTCCAATTCCTTCGCGTCTTTCACGTCCAGCTTGACGAGCTTCGCGGCTTCGTTGGCTTTGCAGACGCCGGCGGCCGCTTCCTTGCCATCGACGGACACTTTCCACGCGCAGAATCCCGTCTGTGGTGCGCTCGAATCGATGCCGACCGAAGCGAGGAACTTTGCGTACTGGCCACCAAGTTCGTAGGTCAGTTTGGTGTAGCTGTGGACGCCAACGCCCTTGTCGAACGTCTTGCCGCCGATTGAGAGCGGCCGGCCGGCCACCGACTGATCGCGCCGCCAGTGGTAGAGCAGCGGCACGCCACCGACATAGGGTTTCTCTTCGATGGCTTTCGGCGTCAGGTCCGACACGTACGCGAGATTGCCGCCCTTGAACGCGATGCTTTTAATCGCCGCGGCCGGAACTTTCCACGGCTTGCCGTCGATGCCCTCAAACGCCAGCACACCGGCGTCCAAGCTCTGCAGCTTGCCGGTCAGCCGCGAACCTTCCGCGAGGTTGATCGTCGCGCGCAGATCCGACGGCGCTTTGTATTCATCCAGCGGCACCAGCCGCAGACCGGCAACCTGATCGAACGTGTACGTCTTCGACTGTTTCTCGACGTTGAAATTCAAATCCTTCTCGGTCAGCTTTTCGTACGCTCCCTTGGTGATTTCGCCCTTGGGCATCAGCAGCAAATCTTCGGTCAGCGGCGATTTCAGAAATCCGTCGATCGTGTCAGTGGAAAGCGCATCCTTCTGCGGAAAGATAAAGCCGTCGACAAACTTGTTGTCGACCGTCAATTCGCCCAGCGCTTCGCTCTTCACTTTCACGCTCGCGTCATTTCCCGTGAGCACCGCAACACGCAGTTGATCGCCGTTGCGCAGAAAAAGAGTTGGCTTCGCGCTGTCCGCGCCCGACGTCGCCGCGAAGCGGATCTCCGCGACATCCTTGGCCGCGACGACACCGGAAGCGAGCTTGAAGCCGCCCTCTGCGATGCCCTGCAGCACCGCCGCCTTCTCTTCGCCCTCCACGCTCACAACGGTGACGTTGATGTCCGCCGCACGCAGGCCGCTGGCGAGAAACAGCGCCACGCATAACGCAGCGACGATCCGGCTATTCATTGTGTGAATCCTTGAGCTCATTTAGTCGTCCTTGCCATCTTTTTCAGTGCTGTCCATGCCATCGTCGCTTTTGGGCTCATCCGTCTTGTCGCGCGACTTGGCTTTTTCTTTCAGTGGTTTCACTGTGTCATCACTTTTTTCGTCGTCGGCTTTCGGAGTTTCCGGCGGCTTGGCGCCGTTTTTGAACCACTCCTGCCACTTCTTTGGATCGTTGTCGAATTTCTGCCTGGTCAATTGCCGCAGCGCATCCATCGCGGCGCCGCGGATTTTGTAGTCGGTGTCCGACGTCGCCTTGATCAAGCCGGGCCAGACCGGCTCCTTGCCCAGCAGCCGCAAGGCTTCGACGGCATCTTCGCGCACGCTGGCGTCAGTGTCTTCCAGCGCCTTCTCGATTTCCGCGACGTGCGCGACCCCGCCATTTTTCCCGATGGCAAAAATCGCGCGCGAGCGGATTTCCGGACGCGTCGACTTGGCCAGATCGGACAACACCTTCAGCGCGTCCGTGCTCCCCAGCTTCGCCGCCGCCGAGGCTGCGAAGAGGCGCACATCTTCGTCTTCCTTCACATCCTTTGCCACTTTTTCCAGCGCCGGAATACCGCCCTTGTAACCGCTGTCGCCCATCGCGCGCGCGGCGTCGCGGCGGACGCTTTTGTCCGTCGACGTCAGCAGCTCGGCCAGAGCCGGACCGGCGCGCGGATCTTTCGAATCGCCCAGCGCCAGCAGGATCGAGCGCACTTCTTCCGGCGTCGTGGTTTTCTGGCGGTAGACGCCGATCAGTCCCGGCACTGCGAGGTTGCCCATGTCGCGGATGTCGTTCCACGCCTTCTCGCGTTCCTTGTCATCGGAGGAGAGCGTGCCGCGGATCAGCTTATGAACTTTATGGAGCACGTCCGGATCGATCGGTTCGTCTTTGGGAATTTCCTTGGGCGGCGTCGGGCCCGGAGCGTCGGCCGCGCATGCGGCATCAAACGCGAGCGTAAAGGGAAGCACTAAAAGGAAGAGTCGCAGCAACCGCATAAGCCGCCTCGCAGACCGGATGAACGTGACTCGCTTGTAGTTCCAACGGCTGGGAAAGTCAAAGCACGACAACACCTTACCGCTGCATATAGAACGGATCGAACGGCGCACGGGTCACCGGTTTGCCCACGTCGGGCAGCGGGTGCGTGGGGCCGCGGTAAATCGGGCGCGTCATCGCGAAATTCAATTCCCAGACTTCGCAAAATTCATCCTGGTACACGACATGCCGGAATTTCTTCAACTGCACACCGAAGCCGCGCGGAACTTCAGCCGCGGAGATGGGGTTGAGCGGCAGTTTGCGCCAGAGAATGTGCGTGGGCCAGACGTTCATCAGCGTGCTGTCGTAGAGACCGATCTTGAATGGAAATCCCAGAGTGCCGCGGTGGGCGATCATCAGCTTCATGTACTGATCGTATGACAGTCCGCTGTACTTCACGTGCTCGTTGTAGACGCGCTTGCGGCGCGCAACCAACTGGAACAGATCGGCCTTGGTCAGCATCTGCGTGTTGTCCGGCGCGGTTTCGTCGAGCTCCGTTGAGCCGTCGAAAGCCAGCGCCCAATCGTAACCGTCATCGACCAGAAACAGCGCATCGTCACTGACGTGATCGCGGATCCAGTGGTACGCGGTGAGGTAATTCTGATCGGTCGCCACGTTGCGGTACGGGCTCTCCACTTCAAGCATGAAATCGTAATGGTAATTGTGAAGCGTCAGCGCCGTCGACGCGATGATGGCCAGCGCGCAAAGCGGCCACGCGAGCACTTTGACTTCGCAGCGCGTGTTCACGGCGTACGCACCAACGCTCACGATTGCCGCTGCGGCCAGGGCGATCCAATAAAACTGGCCGAAACGATCGGATTTCAGCACTTCGCTGGAGTATGGCAGCAGCCCGCCGACAAATGGCAACGCCAGCAGGACGAGCGCGCCCATCGTAATCAGTGGTCGAAAGCGATCCGCGACGAACAAACCCAGAACGAAAAGGAGTACAGCCGCGCCAACGTACAGTCCCATCATTGGCATGATCTGGTACGGCAGATCCACGAAGCAGCGCGCCACGAATTCTGTGAACACCGGCGATGCGCGATTGGCCTGCACGTCAAGCACCCAGGGCGTGACCAGCAGCGCGAAGACGGCGAACATCGCCGCGCCGGCGGAGAATCGCTGCCGCCGTCCCGCCACGAGCCACAGCACAACGCACGCGATCACTGGTGCCCACGCCACGGCGACAAAGATGCGCACGTAGACGGAAAGCGCGAGAACGGAGCTCAACGCAATGCCGCGTCCGGCGCCCGGGCGTTTAAGCAGGCGCAGCGCCAGCAGTACGATCAGCGCAGACAGGATGTATTCGATGTTCGCCGGCACGCGGTGGAGCCAGCCTTGCAGCGGTGCATACAATTTCGCGTACGCCGGGATGGCGCGGACCAGATCGTGCGCGCACGCCAGCAGCGGTAACGCGGCAGCGGCGGCAGCGGCGGGGAGCAGCCAACCATGGCGTTGAGCGAAGCATTCCCGTCCAATCAGGATCAACAGCAGCAGCAAAACGACCGGAAAGAAAATTCGCCAGAGCCAGAAGAAAAGGAAGATGTCGAAATGCAGCGCGCCGAGCACCGGCCGCACGACATCTTCGAAATAGTAGGGCGACTTTAAGGTTGGGTCTTGAATGCCATTAATGGTGTTGAACGGCGTCGAGTCGTCGATCAGCGGCTGCAGGCGCTGCGCATCGTCGAATTCATCGGGGTGAAAACCGATCGCGTAATACGAGCCGCCGTGACCGCACGCGAGTTTGAAGGGCACCGCCCAATACGAGATACACGCAGTCGCGCAAGCGATCCAGACTAGAAGCCGAATATACAGCGGTGAGGTCTTTAGGCGATGCACAGCGCACGTATTACCATCATGGGTGTTGGCAGGTCAAGGAAGGCGCCGCTATTTCTTACATGTCAAAATCGGCGCGTCTGCCGTAAGTTTCAGCCTCCACATCGTGAGATTGTAGCGTTAAGACCGCAAAGGCAGACATCGATGACTGATATGGCCAACGAGGAACTGAAAGAGCAGCGCTGGAAGCTGCGTATGGCCATCTTTCTCGTCTCGGCGAATCTGGTGCTGTGGGAAGTCCTGCTGACGCGCATTTTCAGCACGATTCTGTATTACCACTTCGCGTTCATGGCCGTCTCGGTCTCGATGTTCGGACTCACGTTCGGCGCGGTCCTGGTTTTTCTGTTTCCCCCGCCGGAGAACACGTTGAACAGCCGGCTGGGCGTGCTCGCTGGCCTGACTTCTTTGGTGACAGCTGCGGCCATTTTCATTCAATTGATCGTCCCGTTGAATCCCGACGCCAACGGCGCGGTGCCTTCTACATATCTAGCGCTGACGTACGTGCTCTCGGCGCTGCCCTTCGTTCCAGGCGGCGCATTCATCTGCCTGGCGCTGACGCGCTTTAAAGACACCGGCACGCTGTACGCCGCCGATCTGGCCGGATCCGCGGTGAGTTGCGCCCTGATGCCGCTGCTGATCATTGCATTCAACGGGCCGGGTGCGGTGCTGGCTGCGGCGTCCGCGTCCGCCCTCGCGGGAGCCATCGTCTTCAGCCGGAGCGACAAATTTCGCGCTGGTGCGCTGGTCACGTTTGCGGTCGGTTTGATTGCAGTCGGACAACTCAATGTTTCGCAGCAATGGCTGCGGGTGCGGTACAGACACGATGGGCCAGCGCCCGTTCCTCTCTATGAAAGCTGGAACGCCTTCTCGCGCATCATCGTGACGCCATACTGGAGCCGCAAACCGTTTAACTACGGCATTGACTCATCATTTGAAGCCGAGCTGCCCGAGATCAATCAGCTCTGGCTGCAGATCGACGCTGGCGCCGCCACGCCCATTACCGAGTTCAACGGCAATCTGGAAAAGGTGTCGTATTTGAAGCATGAACTCAGCGCCGTGGCGCATCGCATGCGCGAGAACGCCGACGTCTGCATTATCGGCCCGGGAGGCGGCCGCGACGTGCTCGCAGCGCTGGCATTCAAGCAGGCCAGCGTCACCGGCATCGACGTGAATCCGGATATTCTGCACGCGGACAACGTGGTCTTCGGCGACTTCTCGGGACATCTTGACCGTCGGAACGATGTGACGTTCATGGTCGACGACGGCCGCAGCGCGCTGACGCGGATCGACCGGCGCTTTGACATTATCCAAGCGTCTTTCGTCGATACAGCTGCCGCGACTTCCGCCGGCGCGTACGCATTCACCGAAAATGGGTTGTATACGGTGGAGGCGTGGACACTGTTCATGCAGCGCCTCAAGCCGCGCGGAGTGCTCTCGTTTTCGCGATTCTATTACGGCGCCACCACCTGGCCCGTCGAGATTTACCGGCTTGTGGCACTGAGCGCCGCCGCGTTGCGACAGGCAGGCGTGACCGATCCCGCCAAACACATTCTGCTCTTCCGCGGACGGCAGCACGCGGTGGGACAGAGCATCGAAGTCGAGAAGATGGCAACGCTGTTGATCTCTCCCGATCCCTTTTCACCGGAGGATATCGAGCGCGCAAAGAAAGCCTCTGCCGATGTCCGCTGCGATCTGGCGCTGGCTCCCGGCGTGATGCTGGACGATAAATTCAAAGTGCTCATCGCGGCCACGGACAGCGACGAACTCCGGCGCGCCTTTCCGCTCGATGTGACAGCCACGTACGACGACCGCCCGTACTTCTTTTTTCATTCCAGGCTTAAAGATGTAATCGCGGGAGGCGCGGCTCCCGAAGAAGGCGATTCCGCGATCAATTTGCCGGCCGTGCGCATCCTGGCGACGCTCACGGTTACCGTGATTGTGCTGGGAGTACTGCTGATCATCTTCCCCGTGGTTTTTCTGCGACTGCGCGGAAAAAGCGGCGCCACTACGGGTCCGGCCGCGATCCCTCTTTATTTTGGCGCCATCGGCATCGCGTTCATGTTTGTGGAGATCGGGCTCATCCAGCGTCTGAGCCTGTTCCTTGGACATCCCATTTATGGTTTCACGATCGTCCTGTTTGGCTTGTTAATGGCCACGGGTGTGGGCAGCTTCAGCTCCAATCAAGTGCTGAAATCGCTGGGGGCGCAGAGCCATTTCGCAATTCTGCTCGCTGCTGCGGGTGTAATTGTGCTGGCGGAGTACATCGGCGCCGCAGTGATGCATGATCACATCAGCGCGCAGACGTCCACGCGCGTGCTGCTCACGCTGGTCCTCATTTGTCCGCCGGCACTGCTGATGGGATTCGCTTTTCCCATGGGCATGGATGTGGCCGGACGCGTTCAGGATTCGCGCACGGCCTGGTTCTGGTCGATCAACGGAGCCACGTCCGTCATTGGCTCGGTGCTCGCCATGCTCTGCTCAATCGAATTGGGCATCCGCATGACGATCTTCGCAGGAGCGATGATCTACCTGTTCGCAGCGGTTCTGCACCGGATGGCCGCGGCTCGCGTGCGTTGAATGGGCAGCTACGGCTTGCCAATGCAGTAGTACGTGAAGCCCAGCTCCCGGACCTGTTCGGGTCGATAGATGTTGCGGCCGTCGAAGACCACCGGCGTGCTCAGCGCGGACTTGATGCGGTCCCACGAAGGCGAGCGGAATTCGTTCCACTCGGTCGCGACCACCAGCGCGTCGGCGCCGGTCAGCGTGTCGTAGGCGTTCTGGCCGTACTCGATCTTGGTGCCGACAACCTTGCGGACGTTGTTCATCGCTTCCGGATCGAAGGCGCGGACCTTGGCCTTGTTCTGCAGCAGCTTATCGATCAGCGCCAGCGCCGGGGCATCGCGGATATCGTCGGTGCGCGGCTTGAACGCCAGGCCCCAGATCGCGATGGTCTTGCCGGCAATCGAGCCGCCGAAGTGCGAGAGAATTTTCGGCAGCAGGATCAGCTTCTGCGTCTCATTGACCAGCTCAGCGGATTCGACGATGTTCATGTTCAACTGCAGCTTGCGCGCGGATTGAACCAGAGCGCGTGTGTCCTTGGGGAAACACGAGCCGCCGTAGCCGATGCCGGGAAAGAGGAACGCGCTGCCGATGCGTGCATCCTTGCTCATGCCGGTGCGCACGAGATCCACGTCGGCACCGCACTTTTCGCACAGTCGGGCGATTTCATTCATGAATGAAATCTTGGTCGCCAGGAATCCATTGGCGGCGTACTTGGTCAGTTCCGCCGACGCCGGATCCATGCGCATGATCGGCGCGCCGGTGCGGACGAACGGTTCGTACAGCGATGCGAGTAACTTGAACGAGTGGTCGTCGGTGACGCCCAGCACCACGCGGTCGGGCTTCATGAAATCTTCGACGGCGGCGCCTTCCTTCAGGAACTCCGGATTTGACGCGACGCCAAAATCGCCGGCGTAGTGCAGCTTTACTTCCGCGATGATCTCCTTGTACGTGCCGATCGGCACGGTGCTCTTGGAGACCAGCACGGTGTACTTCTTCAAACGCTTGGCGATTTCGCGGACGGCACTGAGCACATACCGCGTGTCGGCCGAGCCGTCTTCAGACGGCGGCGTGGGCAGGCAGAGGAAAATCACTTCCGCGCTGGCCACGGCGTCATCGTAATTGGTGGTGAAGTTCAGGCGGCCTTCGCGCAGTCCGCGGTGAAACAGGTCAGCGAGACCGGGTTCAAAAATCGTCATCTCGCCGCGCGACAAACGCTCAACCTTGGCCGCGTCGATGTCCAGACCGCAGACCTGGTTGCCGAATTCGGCAAAACACGTCCCGGCGACCAGACCTACATAACCGGTACCCACAACAGTAATGCGCATCGACAAATCTCCTGCTTCTCTTAACAGCTGCGTGAGTGGCGCGTCACTTCGGCGCGGTTTTGGAAAAGTAAAGTTGCAGCGCTTTCACGCCGTACCCGCCCTTCGCGATGCTCTCGATTCCCGTCGCCGCCGCCTGAGCTCCGGCAATGGTCGTGATACACGGAATGTTGTGCGAGACCATGGCCGTGCGAATTTTCGCTTCGTCGGTGTGATGGCCCTTGCCGGTCGGCGTGTTGATCACCAGCGTGATGTCGCCGTTCTTCACCAGGTCCAGCATGTTGGGCCGGCCTTCGCTGATCTTCTTCACGCGCTCGGAGGGAATGCCGTGGCGCGCGAAGGTCTTGTGCGTGCCGTCGGTCGTCACGAGCGTGAAGTTCAGGCGCACGAGCTGCTTGGCCAGTTGCACCGCGTCGCGCTTGTCGGCGTCGGAGACAGAGATGAAGACCTTGCCGGATTTCGGCAGCGTCTGTCCAGCGGCCATCTGCGCCTTGGCGAACGCGCGGCCGAAGTCCATGTCGATACCCATGACTTCGCCGGTGGATTTCATTTCCGGACCCAGCACCGTGTCGTTGCCAAGGAACTTGTTGAAGGGGAAAACCGATTCCTTGATGCAGATGTGCTCCGGCACCGGCGCATGCATGATGCCCTGCTCGCGCAGCGAGACGCCGACCATGCATTTGGCCGCGACCTTCGCCCACGGTACGCCCGTCGCCTTGCTGACGAACGGCACTGTGCGGCTGGCACGCGGGTTGACTTCGATGATGTAAATCGTCTCGCCTTTGACCGCGAACTGGATGTTCATCAGTCCGACGACTTCGAGAGCCTTCGCCAGGCTGCAGGTGATCTCGTTGATCTTCGCGATCTGCGAATCGGAGAGGCTGTGCGGCGGCAGCGCCATCGCGGCGTCGCCGGAATGGGTGCCCGCTTCTTCAATGTGTTCGAGCACGCCGGCGACCAGCACGTCGTGGCCGTCGGAGACGGCATCGACGTCCACTTCCAGCGCGTCTTCCAGGAACTTGTCGATCAGCACCGGCGCATCGGGGCCAGCTTCGAACGCGGCTTCGACGTAAGGCAGCAGCTTCATCGGATCGTGGCAGATTTCCATTGCGCGGCCGCCGAGCACATAGCTGGGGCGCACGAGCACTGGGTAGCCAATGCGCGCCGCGATTTTCTGCGCTTCTTCAGCGTTGACAGCGGTGCCGCCGGGCGCCTGGTTGAGTTTCAAGCGGTCGATCAGCGCGTTGAACAACTGGCGGTCTTCGGCCGCTTCGATCGATTCCACCGACGTGCCGACGATCTTTACGCCCGCGTTCTTCAGGCGGCGCGCCAGATTCAGCGGCGTCTGTCCGCCGAGTTGGACGATCACGCCATCGGGCTTGACCGTGTCGTAGATGTTCATCACGTCTTCAAAGGTGAGCGGTTCGAAGAAGAGCAGGTCGGACGTGTCGTAGTCGGTCGAGACGGTTTCGGGATTCGAATTGACCATGATCGACTCGTAGCCGAGTTCCTTCATGGCGAAGGCCGCATGACAGCAGCAGTAATCGAATTCGATGCCCTGGCCAATGCGGTTGGGTCCGCCGCCGAGGATCATGATTTTCTTTTTCTTCGTCAGGCGCGGGACGGCTTCGTCCTCGTCTTCGTACGTGGAGTAGAAGTACGGCGTGAACGCCTCGAATTCCGCGGCGCACGTGTCGACGAGCTTGAAGGCGGCCTTCACCCCCAGCGAGAGGCGGCGCGCGCGGACATCCTTCTCGGTGCAGCTCCAGATGGTACCCAGCTGCGCGTCGGAGAAACCATCACGCTTGGCGGTGCGGAGGAGATCGGCCGAAGCGTCTTCCAGCTTCGGAACCAGGCGCAGGCGCTTTTCCAGATCGACAAGCTCGGTGATGTTGCGGATGAACCACGGGTCGATGCCGGTCAGGCGGTTGACTTCCTCGATCGAAAATCCAGCCTTGAGCGCCTGGCGCACAGCGAAGATGCGCTGTTCGTTGGGGCGCGAGAGCAACTGCTGCAGCGTTTCGAACGAGATATCCTTCTGTTTCAGTTCGCGCTGATCGCAGCCGAGTCCCGAGCGCTTGGTTTCCAGACCGCGCAGCGCTTTCTGCAGCGATTCCTTGAACGTACGGCCGATCGCCATGACTTCGCCGACCGACTTCATCTGCGTACCGAGAGTCGAGTTGGCGGCCGGGAACTTTTCGAACGCGAAGCGCGGAATCTTGACGACGCAGTAGTCGATGGTCGGCTCAAAGCACGCCGGCGTGTTGCGGGTGATATCGTTGGGCAATTCGTCGAGCGTATAGCCAACGGCGAGTTTCGCGGCGATCTTGGCGATGGGAAATCCGGTCGCCTTGCTGGCCAGCGCCGAACTGCGCGAAACGCGCGGATTCATTTCGATCACGATCAACCGGCCGGTCTGCGGGTTGACGCCGAACTGGATGTTGCTTCCGCCGGTTTCGACGCCGATCTCGCGGATGATCGCAATGGCCGCGTCGCGCATGCGCTGGTATTCCTTGTCCGTCAGCGTCTGCGCGGGGGCCACGGTGATCGAGTCGCCAGTGTGCACGCCCATCGGATCGAAATTCTCAATCGAGCAGATGATGACGACGTTGTCCTTGCGGTCGCGCATCACTTCCAGCTCGAATTCCTTCCAGCCTTCCAGCGATTCTTCGATCAGGATTTCGGAATTCAGGCTGTGCATCAGGCCGCGGCGGGCGATGCTCTCGAATTCCTCCATATTATAAGCGATGCCGCCGCCGGTGCCGCCCATGGTGAAGCCGGGGCGGATGACGCAGGGCAGGCCGATCTCCTGCACGACCTTGAACGATTCGTCGATATTGTGCGCGGTGCCTGAGCGCGGCAGGTCCAGCCCGCACTTGCGGACGGCCTGCTTGAACTGCTCGCGGTCTTCGGCCTTGTTGATCGCCTTCTCGTCGGCGCCGATCATCTGGACATTGTACTTTTTGAGAATTCCCATCTGTGAGAGCTTGATGGCGGTGTTCAGTCCCGTCTGGCCGCCGAGCGTCGGCAGCAGGGCGTCGGGACGTTCGATCTCGATGATCTTAGCGACGGCTTCGGGCGTGACCGGCTCGATGTACGTGCGGTCGGCCATCTCCGGATCGGTCATGATCGTGGCCGGGTTCGAATTCACCAGCACGACGCTGTAGCCTTCCTCACGCAGCGCCTTGCAGGCCTGCGTTCCCGAATAATCGAACTCACAAGCCTGGCCGATGATGATCGGACCGGAGCCGATGAGCAGAATTTTATGGATGTCCGTTCGCTTGGGCATTTAAGGTGTTCTAACTCCCTGTGTTGGCACTCCGAGGACGTGGTGTCACCGGAGCTCCGCGTATTTTTTTCCGCGGAGGAGATTACACGCTTGTGAGCGGATTGAAAGGAATGGTGGCCGTTTTTTCGCGTGGCCGCCCGCCTTCGATCCTCCTGAAATTAATGGATAAAGTTTCCCCGACAATTGACTTTCGAATTTCTCTACGAAAATCTGCTATAAATTTAGCCCCTTCGGCCACATCGCGCGATAAACCTGCGTTCCCCAGTTCAAATCGTCTGGAAAATACAGCGCCGATCCCGCTCGCCAGCGTCCGCCTGAGTTGACGTGTTCCACAATTGCTTTCTGCAGGGCGGAGCGCTGCGGCGCGACGTTGACGTCGATGTGCGCATTGTCGAATACGCGATCGTAGGTCTGCTCGTCATGCGCGTGCGGCGCGGGATGGAGATAAAATTCCGAAAGAAACCGCACGATGTTGGATTCGCGTGGCAGGTACTTTTCAAATTGCGGGTCCAGCAACCACGATCCGCAGGCGAATGCCTTAAACGGGCGGTCGGGAAAATGAGCGGCGTAAAATGGCGCCGCTCGGAACATTGAACTTCCGCATTCCGCGTGGTCCATGGGTCCTGTCGCTGCGATGTGAATGCCGAGCACCGGATCGCCCGGTCCGAAAATCCGCGTCCACTCCGCGGAGTTCAACTCTACCGGCTTCTGCAATACGAACCCGCGCGGTGACACAGGATGGCCGCGAATACGTGAGCCGTCATCAGAGAATTCGGCCGTGAACGCCGCGCGTTCCCGCCCGCGATCGGCGGACGCGTACTGGCCATCGGCACGAAAAGCGCCCGACCCGGCAAAGAGAACGACCTTTTGCGTCGCCGTATTCCGGTAGGCCACCACATCGCTGTACGAATTGTGGGACTCAAATTGCAGACGTCCAAGTTTGAACAGGCGGCCGGTAAAGTGATTGGAGAGCCAGCCCGGCATGTGCATGCCCCACTGCCCTTTCAGGCGTTTGTGTTCGCGGGCCCAAAGTTCCAAATCCGAAAGTGTATCGATGGAGATCGCATGGACGATCCGTCGCGTGCGATGAAATTCCAGAACGCGCGGTGACCGTGCGACGAAAACCAGCGCGAAGAACAGTCGGGCCCAGTTTGCGTTCAGTTCCCAGACCGCCGGAAAGTGCGGAATCCTCGCCCCGATGCTCAGCCGCTGATACCAGTGCCAACCCAGCCGGTTGATATCCTCGCTCCGGTGGCATTCTTCCGCTGCGAGTTTCAGCGCATCGACGACCTCGGCGCTGAATCGCAAGTCCGCGCAGCAGCGGGCGACATACTCCGGCGCAAAGACAAAGGGGGCGCCGCCGGTATTCCCAGGGTAGCTGCGTTGCGTCTCATCCCATGCGCCGGCCGTGGCCTCATCGGGAGCCCTCAAGCCCAATCGCGCGTACGTTTCCTGAGCCGAATTCATGCCCAGAGAAAGTAGTGACGAAGTGACAGAATGTCGAATGGCGATCCACGCCCGCGGGTTACAATTGGAGTCTCGCAAGCGGGAGGCCTTCCATAACCTGCAGCAAAGTGCTGGAGCCGACTCATGACCGTATTTCCCAAACCGGGTTCAGTCTGGAATTACGAGCGCGGTGTTTCGTACTCGTTTCTCTATTCGGAATTTGGACCGAACATGGTCGAACTGACGAGCAACGAAAAAGCGCCGTACGCCATTGAGCCCCACCAGCATCCCCATTTCGAAGTCCTCTACATCACGAAAGGCTGCCGCCGACTGCGGCTGCGCGACCGCGATTATGAGGCGCGAGCAGGAGACTTGATTTTATTCAAGCCGGGCGAGGAACACGCGGAATGCCACGGCTCCAAAACCATTTCCTTCGTGACGCTCCGTTTCAAAGCAGAACGCCTGCTCCGATCAGGCGTGGAACTGCCGCTCGAGGAGGCGCCCGGTCCCGTGTTACAGTTGGGAAAGCGCAAACGGTTCATGGAACTCTTCACCCGGATGCTCGACGAACAACGCAGCGCGCTCGAGAATTCCGGTCTGCTGCTCAGCGCCTACCTGGTCGAATTCTTCGTGTTGATGCGCCGGGCGATGCAGGAGTGGATCGCGCGTAACAGGAAAAGTCCGCGAAAAATCAGCCGTGTGCAGGCAGCGCTGGATGCCATTCAGAAGAACCTGGACCGGCCGCCCGAACTGACGGAACTGGCGCGCCGTTGCTTCCTCAGCCCTTCTCACTTCTCTCACGTCTTCAAGGCCGAAGTGGGGATGTCGCCGCGCGATTACGCCATTTCAATCCGCATCAACAAGGCGAAGGAATATCTCGCGGGCACCGACATGCCGGCGCAGGAGATCGCCGCCGTGCTGGGGTATGACTCCCCGTACTTTTTTTACCGGCAGTTCAAACACAAGACCGGAATGACCGCCCTGGCCTTCCGCGCCAGACACCGCACCGCAGAAAAGTGAATGTCGCGAATCCGGGACGCGTGCATTTCTAATGCCCCGCCAGCGGGGTAGGTTCCTTGCGGCTCTCAGGAGAACGCAATGGATCGCAACAATCGACAGAGTTCGGATATCCCGGAACCGGTCGCGAAAGACGACGAAGAATCGCTGGCCGAACGACTGCGCGTCAACGGTTACGTCTTGCTGCGAGGCACGGGACGCCTTTTTGCCGCTACTAAAGGAAAAGGTTGAGCGCGCGGCCAACAATCGCGGCAAGGGCCGCCATCACATCGTCATCCCTTTTACCGCGCCGTTCAACAGTCCCCTCCTCTACGCCAACGAGCGCGTGTTGCCCATCATCCGCGGGGTGCTCGGGCCCGACTGCGCACTGGGATGCTACGCGTCCGATACGCCGCTTCCCGGTACCGATTACCAACCCATTCATCGCGACGAACCTGCGGAACTTTTCCCTGAAGCGGCCGGAATTGTTACTCCGCCATATGAATTAACACTCAACATTCCGTTGCAGGAAGTTACCGAGGAACTCGCGCCGATGGAATTGTGGCCGGGCGGCACGCAGTGGGTTCCCAACCCGCAGCGCATCGAGCAGGTGGCGTCTGGAATGCATTCCTACAAGGCGACCATGAAGCAGGGTTCGGTTCTCTTGCGCGAATTACGTACGTGGCATCGGGGCACGCCCAACCGCGGCAATGAGCCTCGCGCCATGCTGGCGCTGGCGTACACGCGTCCGTGGTTTCGCTATTTTCACGTCGAACCCGTCTGCGTGGAGGAACCGGTCTGGGAGCAATTGTCCGAATCGTCGCGCCACCTACTCCGCTTCAGCAGAATGCGCAGACCGAACTAAAAGATCGATAATCGACCAGGCGGTGCGCTACTTCTTGTTCGCGACTTCTGGTGGTGCAGAGAGTTCCGTGACGGTGGCCTCCATCACGTGGAGATTGATACGGTTGACGGCGCCGATGCCAAGGTTCTTGGCATCGTCGAGTTTCACTTCCGCATCGCTGGTGGGGTTCGTGCCGTCACGGCGGCAGAGCGTCACTTTCTCGCCATCCAGCGTAAGGGTGATCAGGTCCTTGCGAACCTGCAGTACGGCGGTGTACTCCGTATCGATCTTCATACGCGCGTATTCCCGGCGCGTCGGATTGCTGGATTCTGTGTACCGTGCCCGGTTGATGTAGTCGAAGGCGTATTGGCCGCTGGTGCCAAATGGCAGGTAGCAGACCAGCGACTTCCCGCCGACGGGAACGTACATCATCGCAAAACCGTACGGTGCGTTGCTTTTCTTGCCACTTCCACCGCCGTTTTGAACGGCGGACTGAAGGTCGAATTTGAAGACGATCTTGTAATCGTACTCTTCCGGCGGCTGGTAAAGGAAGTCGACGGCGCCGTTCCTGCCACCCACATAATAGAGATCATTCTTTTTGGCGGAGAAAGCATTCGCCCCTGAATTGTTGCCGCCATCGTTATCTGAGCGCTGAACCCTATCCATCAGATTGATCGTCTTTGGCTTCGCGACCGCAACCACTTTCGGGGGTTCCACGGCCTTCAACACATCAGGCTTGGCGGGCTTGGTGTCGGCGACCTTGACGTCGACCGGAGGCGGCGCCACCGGCGGAACGGGGGCCTGAGTCGGCGGGATGGCGGCGATCTGGATTCCTGCGTCGCCATCTTTGGCGGACTTCTCGATGCGAGCCAGTTCCGCGGCCTGTTCGCTCAGGTCGCTGCTTCCAGCGAAATCGCCACGGATCTGTTCGAGCTTCTTCAGCGTGGCTTTGAATTCCTTGTTATTCAGCAGCACCCGCGCGTCGCTGAGCGATTTTTGAATCGACGGATGCAACAACGCCGGCGTTTCGATCGACGGCGGCGCATCCACGGACGAATCGCCCATCACTCGGCTCTTGGGGATGTTCGAGAGCGCTTCCATCGTCGCGGTCGTGGATTTTGGCGCCAGTTCCTCGTGCTGCGGAAGCGTGGATTCGCTGGACTTCGGAGCGGCCGGCGTGTCACTGGTGTTCTTGCGTGTCGCGATGGGGCGTGAGGCCTCAGGCACGGCTGCACCTTCGCGGTGAGTTTCGGCGGCTGCAACAGTTGAATTTTTGGACGAACCCGCGGCCGACTTCACCTTGGGGTCGCTGTCCGACGCCGTCAGCAGGAAGACCAGCACTCCCGCTAGCACCACGCCCATACCAATGAAAGCCGCGACAGGCACGCCCCCCTCGGACACGCCCATGCGCGTGGGACGGCGGCCGGGTACGCGTAGATTGTGCGAGCTTTTTTCCAGCGCGGAGCCGGGCACGATGGCGTTGCGCGAAGCGGCGGCCGGGCCGGATTCCTTCTGCTGCGGTTTGCCCTTGAACGGCCACTTGTCCGCGGAGAGTTCGGCGAACTTCGGTTCCTTGTGCTGCAAAAGCCGTTCGAGATCGTCGGCGAGCTTGCGGGCCGACGTGTAGCGATCGGTGCGATTTTTCTGGAGCAGCTTGGCCAGAACCTTCAGCACGCCCTCGCTCAAGTCCGCTCCGAAATCGCCGGGATGAACTGGCTTTTCCGAGAGGTGCTTGGTCATGATCACCACGGCCGTGGCGCCCTGAAAGACCGTCACGCCGGTGACCATGTGATAAAGCGTAGCGCCCAGCGAGTACAGATCTGTCGTCGCATCGAGATCGGCCGCGCCGCGCGCCTGTTCAGGAGAAATATAATGCGGCGTGCCGACCGCCCGCCCGCTCTGCGTCAGGCTTTTCTCATCTTCCGATTCCGTGGCCAGATGCGCCAGGCCCAGATCGCAAAGCTTCGCGGTGCCGTTCTTATCAATCAAAATATTGTCGGGCTTGATGTCACGGTGAAGAATGCCATGCGTATGCGCATGCTCCAGCGCCAGCGCAATCTCGCGGGTGATTTCAACCGCGCGCTCTTCGGGCAGGCGCTCTTCTTTGTCGATCACCGATTTGAGGCTGGAGCCTTCGATGTACTCCATGGCGAAATAGTACAAACCGCCCTGCTGGCCGACATCGATGCCATTGACAATGTTGGGGTGATTGAGCTTCGCCGACGCGCGGGCTTCACGCATGAAGCGGTCGATGAACGTCGGTTGCTTGGCAAGACTGGGCGGTAAAATCTTGAGCGCAATGACGCGGTCCATGTTGATCTGGCGTGCCCGAAAAACGGCACCCATCCCGCCGCGACCGATGCGGCCCAGGATTTCGTAGTTTCCAACGCGTTTCAGATCCGCCATTACTACCCGCCCGCTCAGATGAATGTGTGCCTAATGTCTATACGACAGTCTTACGAGAAAGCGTCAGAAAACCCACAGTCAACTTAAATAAATCTGCTGCACCAGTGATTCCAAGTCACAGGTGCAATTGGGTTTAGAGGGAAATGTTCCATCCTATCGTGGCGGCCACGCGGGGGCGGACGAAGTTGCTATTTCGAAGGCGAAATGAACTGGGTTTTGAGGACATTGATTGTGTCAAAAACAACATGAATTGCCAGAAATCGTATGCTAACCCCGCCTCATTCCGTCCGCCCAATTGGCGAACGATGAAAGTGGACGTGGCGCCAGATGCCGTTCTGACAATGCCAGACACGCGTTTCTTCGTAGCCGCCGGTGACGGGACCGCGGCCCTCCGCTCCAGCGCGCTGGATCAGGCGAACGTATGTCACAATGCCGACATCGCCGATCACGCGCACTTTGGGGTCGCTCATGGTTTGATGACGTAACACCTTCGTGCCGGGCAATTCAAAATAGAAGCGATGGAAGGCGAGACCTTCCACCAGATGCCCCAACGCTTCGGGCTCGAACGCGGTCAGCGAAGGGTCGCACAGTTGTTCGTACGTCGCCCAGTCGCTGTTGACGATGCTCTCGAGCAGGCGTTGGGTCAGTTTCAACAGTTCGGTGGCTACGGGATCGGGAGCGGACATGGACAGACCTCCTCAATATCGGGAATACAGGTAGTTTGCAGGCGGGACGGCTGCACCACAATTGCTTTGCGCGTTGCGTTTGCAATCATTCCCGACCCGCGTAACTTTGTCCCATCAAAATTCGATTTCCCGGAGAGAATCTGCGCGCATGAAGATTAGTCTCAAGGACTTGCGTCCGAACCCGTTTCGCGATACCGCTCACTACCCCATCCACCGCGAAAAAGTCGAAGCCATCAAAGCCAGCATCCGTTCCACCGGCTTCTGGGACAACATCCTTCTGCGCAAAGCGGAAGACGGCCACCACTACGAAATCGCTTATGGCCATCACCGTCTCGAAGCGCTGAAGGAATTGGTCGCTGAGAAGGTGATCGAACCGGATATGCATTTCGAACTCCCGGTGCGCCATCTCGACGACGCGACCATGATCCAGATCATGGCCAACGAAAACGTCAACGAATTCAAAGTGACGGCCGACATCATCGACGAAACGATCCGCGTCGCGCGCGAATTTCTCTGCCGAGAAACCAAGACGCCGATGACCGAACTGACCGCGTCGGACATCAGCCAGTTTCTCGGCGGCAGTTGGAACGAAGACAAGGTCGCCGTTTCGCTGCAGCGATTGGGACTCTTCGACCGCGGCATGCTGGAGCGAGATCTGCTGAAAGGAATGTCGCACTCCGCGGCGCGCACGATCCAGCGCGAAGTGGCGAAAGTCGAGAAAGCCTTCGCCAAAGATAAAATGCAGCAGGTGACGACCGAAGACGAAGGCCCGACCAATCAGGAAGTGAAGCGTGTTCGCGCTCAAGTCCAGAAGGTAGCCAATCATGTTGCACAGGTGCTTAGCGAACATGTGCGCGATGGCGGCGGCTTGGACGAGGTTAAAGAACGCTCGCTGGACGCTCAAGTCGAGATGCTTCCCGAATCAGGCAAGCCCGATGAACGGGTCTTGAGCACCATCGACGCCGCAGCGAAAACCGTTTCTGCCAAAGAGTTTAAACGCAAAGTCGAAATGCTGGGCCGCTACCGCGACTACATGTCCCACGATGCCCGAGAGGATCTGATCGCCCATTTAAAGGAGCTGGCGGTCTGGTGCAAGAACAGCGCGGCATTGTTCGAAACGGCCCAGTCTTGAGAACGTCCTAAAAAAGGGAGACTCAAGCGGATGGGAAGAGCACAGGCGCAGTCGCCGGTGAGACTTAAGTGCAGTATTGTGTACTGAATTCCCGTCATTCTTGCTAGGCTTTGTTGTATCATGGGCAGAGATTGTGTTGGACCACGTCGGCACGATAAGGAACACGCTATGATGAATGTGAAGTCGACAACCCGCTGCGGCGCACTGTCGATGCTCCTGGCCACTTGCGTTCTCGTGCTTTCCACCTTTAATACGCGCGCGGCCGATGTCACACCGCCGACCAGTCCCGCGGTTCCTGCTCCAGCGCCGGCGACAGGTGGTGAGACTCCAGCTCCGAAAGCAGAAGGCGACGCGCCAAAAGCAGACACGGTCAGCGACGACGAAATCACGGTCATCGTCAGCGGTGTTCCGATCGCCGGGCGTCCCGTGCTGCCTGCCGACGATAAGGATTTCAAACTCAAGCTTACTGACACCGGCCAAATTGTGACACTGCACTGGGACGATCTGGTCAGCCGTGGCGACGATGCGGAAAAGCGCCGCGTCCAGAAACTCTACGGCCTGGAAATGCATAACGGCCACAAGGGCTGGGTCGGCGAAGAGAAACTGGCCGGCGTACGCCTGCATCTGGCCAGCGGCAAGACGCTCGATGCGATGGCGATGCCCGACCGCGATCTGCCGATCCAGGGACTGTTGGCGTTCAAAACCGCCGGCTGTCCGCTGATGCTGATCCACGAATACGAAGTGAAGAGCAAGGAAGCGATCGAATGCTTCGAAAGCGATTTCTTCACCGGCCGCGAAATCTACGACCGCTGGCTGCTGGAAAAGCCGCCGAGCCAGAATGATGCCGGCGCCCACCTCGAGCTGGCCAAGAAGTGCGCCAACATGGAGCTCTACCGCGAGGCGCTCGACCAGCTGAAGATGGCCGAGATCATCGATCCGCGCACCGAAGAACGCAACAAGGACATGCGCCAGCAGATCATCAAGCAGGACGCCGATAAGCAGACACAGGACCTCTACAACAAGATGCTCCAGCGCTGCCTGGCGCGCGATTACTTCGCCGCCGCAGAGTACCTCGACAAGCTCGACCGCAATTTCCCGAATTCGGAATTCAAAAGCCGCTGGGACGCCAAGCGGGCGGAGATCGAGCAGGGCACCAAGACCGAATTGAAGAAACAGGTCATCTTCCGCGCATATCAGGTCGCGATGGATCTGATTCAGAATGAAGTTTACAAAAAGATCAAGATCGACAAGAAGGGCAACGTGGTCCCGTCGATTCCCGGCAAACAGGTCACGACCAAGAACGGCGACATCTTCCGTGGCACGCTCTCGGCGCCCGATCCCAGCGGAGCCCTGGCGATGAAGGTCGGCGATATGGACCTGACCATTGCGCAAAAAGACGTCATGGCCATCACTGATGTCGACCTGAGCGAAGGCGCAGCGGAAGTGCGGCCCACGTACGACGACATGAAGGACTACGTCTGCGACACGCGCCGGCCCGACGGATTGAAGGCGCAGATGATCACCAAGATCGCCAAAGCGCTGAAGAGTTCAGGCGTGACCGAGAAGGAAGTGCGCGAAATTTTCGACGGCCGACTCTCTCGCAAAGCCACCTATGAAGATGGGCAGCTCAAGCGCGACGATCGTTACGTCACGATCCACGATGCCAAGTGGGGCAAGGGCAGCTGGCTGCGCGATGGTTCCAAGCCGCTGCCGCTCTATCCGAACGGCGACGGCCCGCAGCAACCCAAGCAGAATAATGGCGGGCGCAACGGCCAGAACGGACAAAACGGACAGCAGGGCGGCGTGCAGCAACAGCAGCCGCAGGAAGATCCGGAAATCAGCGACGATCCGAACGTCTGGTGGATGAATCAGACGCCGGAAACGCAGATGAGCATCCTGCGTGCAATGGCGTCGGAGAAATTGTTTAAAGCCAAGGACGTCATGAACGAGCGTTGCACCGACTGCGCGGGCCACGGCACCATCACTTTTCCGGGTCCAGGCGGAAAACCGATCACTGTGCGGTGTCCCAAATGCCGGGGTATCGGCGTGTCGTTCAACACCATTTACGAATAGCCGCAACCAGATCTCTGAAGAGAGGTCTAAATTGTAGGCAAGAAAATGACCGCACCTGCGTTATATTAGTACGTAGCGGTGTGGTGCGGGTGGTCGCGTCGTCGTAAATGCAGCAACAGGGAGAACTTACGAATGTTTAATGCAGCACGCTTGCTCTCCGGAGCAACCTTGACGGGCGCTCTACTTTTCGCCGCTGTTGGCTGTGGCGATTCGGCGCCCCCACCTAAGGGCGCGGGCGACAAAATTTCTGAAGCACAAGGTCTGATCAATTCCGGCGACATGGCTTACCAAAAGCGCAACTACCCGGCGGCGAAGTCCAACTACAAGTCCGCCAAGGAAGTCCTCGCCGACGCTCGCTCTCTCGCGCGCGAATCGGAGCGATCCAAGGTCAAGTCGCTGGCCGATGAAGTCACGCAGAAGATCGATGATACGGAATTGAAAGAGATCACTGACAACAAGGTCGACGTCAAACCCGTCGTCAACGAAGTGAAGAAGCTGGAAGACGCGGAAGCCAAGCAGAAGCTCGACGACAAGGCCAAGGCCGATGCCGAAGCGAAGAAGAACGCGCAGGCCCAGGCCGATCTTGAAAAGGTGATGGCCAAGAAAGACAGCACCGGCTCGAAAAAGGATGAAGACGCGGGTGCGCCGGCTGCGGCCAAGAAACCGGGCGATGCCGATAAGGGCGGCGGCAAGGTGGCCGGTGGCGACGCTGCCAACCCGGACGAACCACCCAAGGCCGAAGAAGCCGCCATCCTGCCGGCTCGCGCGCCGTTCGCCGCGGTCACCGCCAAGACGCCTGAAATTATGATCGTCAAGATCGCGACCAAGGGCACCTTCGTCTACGCTTACTTTCAGGTCAACAACACCACCGAAGACGACCATCGTGTGAACACCATCGATGCCTACTTCAAAGACAAGGACAACCAGACCGTCATCGATCACTGCACGGCGTTTCCGTTCGATGGTTTCAAGACCGACACGCACAAGGACATGATCGCCGAGCAGGTCATCGACGCGATCACGCTCGGCTCAGACATCGTCCAGGGCTCGAAGGCCCGCCGCTACGTCGTGATCGGTGAACATCCGTCGCGCGTGAAGGACATCAAGAAGGTCGCCGTCCGCGTGAACTTCGACAACTACAAGGCCCTCGTCGAAACTGGACCCTGATCACCGGTCATTTGGACCGCCGGTGCAATTGCTCCGGAGGTCAAATCGACTCACTAAAACCTTCTCATCCCATGAGCGCGCCTAGCCAGCGCGCTCATTGGCTTTCTGCGCGCATTTTCTTCGAGTAGACTTCCATTCATGGACGTCCGCGTACCACTCTCGCTCGCCGAAGCTCAAGCAGCGGCCACTGAACTGCTGCCGTTGCTTCCGCCGGAAAACGATGCCGCACCGGCTCGCGCCGCCGTGCAGAGGCTGCTCCACTACCATCCGCGCGTCCTGGTCTCAGGACTGTGCAGCGTGGGGAAAAGCAGTTTCGTCAGCGCACTGTGGGGCGACTCCGACGTCCTGCCCACCGCCGTCCGCGATTGCACGCAGACCAATACTCTCATCCGCCGACCTGACCCCGGCGAAACCGATCGCAGCATTCGCCTGGCATTTCTGCCGCGCGAGAAGGCGCTCCACTTCGCCACGCGCGGGCCAGCGTTTTATCGACTGGCCAGCCTGATCGACGAAACGCTCGGCCCCGCCGCACCGCGTTTCGACGATCTGCTTCCGGAGCAGCGATTGCAGGAAGCCGTGGCCATCACGCGGCGCTTGTTTCAGGAACATCCGAAGCTCTATATCCTGCATGAGCAACTCACTGATGCGCTGGAGGAACTCGAACAGTTCCTCGCCTTCATCCAGTCGCCGGATTATCGCGCCGGAGAAAAGTCCGACGCCAAATGGGAAGACCGGCGCGCGCACCTGATGGGCATCCGTCGCCCAGACGGCCGCACGCTGGAAACCGGCCGCCTCCTGTCGCTCGAATACGTCGAGATCATCCGCGCGTACACGGGTTCCGGCAGTCCGCTCGAACTGCTCGACACACCTTGGATCCCCGCCTACCACGAAGCGCGGCGCACGGAACTGATTCTCGAACAATCGCGCACTGCCGACGTGCTCATCGCCATCTCGCTCCCCCTGCCCTTCACGTTTGAAGATTGGGTGCTCAAAGCCTTCCGCCAGCGCCCGGAACTCGTGAAGCGCACGATCGTCCTCTTCAATCAAGCCGACACCATCGACGCCGCCGCGCTCTTCAGCCGCGACGGCTTCGCGACAGTCTTTCAGCAAAACGTCGACAACCTGACCAAACTCGGCATCGATCCGGCCAACATTTTCTTGAGTTGCGCCCGGCTGCCATTCCTCCAGCACGCCGCGACCGTCCAGACCGATCCGGCGATTCCCGAACGCATCGTAAAATTGAAGAAGACGCTCGAGCGCCTCCGCTTTCAGACCGAAGGCCGGCCCGCGTCGGAATTCACGCGAAAACTGCAACGCGCCTGCGAGCCGTTTGACGCTGGCGTCGAATCCCTGCGGCGGAAGCTCGACGAGTTCGCCGCCGGGCCCGTGTTAAATGCGCGGGTTCAAGAGCTCAACGGCGCACTCGACGCGCTGCCGGAGCTGGCATTGCCCGCGGAGCTTCGCGAACGGCTGTCGCGGTTCAAACGGAGCGGCGCTCCAAAGCCCCTTTTTTAGAAGTGTCACCGCCTCCCCATCGCACCTATACTAAAAACCATGCCTGAGCCGCGTAACGGTGATCAACCCGGGAATGCCATCGACCTCTACGAAGTCTCCAAGAGCTTCGAGGGCGGCAAGGTCGCGCTCTCGTCGACCAGCCTGACGGTCAAGCGCGGTGAAGTGCTCGCGCTGGTCGGCCCCAACGGCGCGGGAAAATCGACGCTGCTGAAGTGCATGGCCGGTCTATTGCGCCCGCAGAGCGGCTCGATTGTCGTCAACGGGCTCGACCGCTTCCGCGACCATCTGGCCATCCGCACATTCACCACGTACCTGCCCGACCAGCCCAATCTGTTCCTCCATTTCCGCGGCGTCGAACATCTCCAGCTCATCGGCGATCTCTACGGCGTCGAAAAAACCGAGCGCGATCGCCGCATCAAAAGTTTCGCGGGACTGTTCGATCTGGAAGAAATCCTCGATCGCCCGATCTCGAACTATTCCAACGGCCAGTACAAGAAGCTCGCGCTCGCCGCGACCTTTCTGACCAACGCCCGCATTTACCTGCTCGACGAACCGGAAACCGGCGGCATCGACCCGCCGGCCAGTTCGTCGCTGGCGCAGATCATCCAGGCTCTGCGCGATCGGCACGACGTCACCGTCGTCTGGGCAACGCAGGTGCTGGATCTCGCACAGAAGCTTTGCGACCGCTTCGCCATTGTCGATGACGGCAGGATTATCGTCTGCGGCACACTGGACGAACTGCGCGAGAAGGCCAAGGAGCCCGGCGCGAGCCTCGACCGCATCTTCGCCGTGCTCACCGGCAAGGCCAAGGACCAGCTCGTGTCCGACGTTTTGCAGAGCATGGCGCGCAGCGCCGAGGAAGCACCTCGGCGGATCCAGAATCGCGTTTAGTCATTCCTCTCCCTGGGAATCGCATGCAGATTTTCGGCCGAACGTTCAGACGCCAGGTGCAACCCCGCTCCAAGTGGGTGGTCGCGCTGATCGTTTTCGCCGTCACGTGCTACGTGATTTACCTGACGGCGCTGGCGCTGAATCTCGGTACCTTTCTGTGGGGTGCGTACCGCCGCCTGCCGCTGCTCCAGCGTCAGGGCGCCGGACATGTGATGGCGTTGGCGCTGGGCGTCGTCTGGTTTTCAACGGCCTGCGTGCGCTGGCGGCACCGGTTGTATCTCGCTCCGCCGATGCGCGATCTGGTCACCACTCCCGCATCGCCATGGCAGATTCTCCGCATCGCCACGCGCATGCAAATTCTCTCGCTGGGCAGCGTCTATACGCTGGCATTTGTGCTCTTCCTGTATCCGTGGTTCTCCGTGGAATGGCTACTGCTGCTCGTCGATCTTCCATGGGAGAATCTCGGTGTCTGGCAGATCGTCCTTGGCGGCATCTGTTCGATTGTCTCCACGGCGCTGCTGATGGTCATGATCGATTCGCTGGCGCTGTCCGCCAACCTGCTCGCCGCGTCGCTCGGTGTCGGCGGGGTGGCGCCCCATTACGCCTTCATGAATTACGTCTGGGCGTTTGTGCGAAGGCCGGTGCTCTACGCCACGCTGATCGCCGTTGGCTTGATGTTGTTCGACCTGCTCGTCGCCAATCTGCCGGTCCCCGTGCCGGCCCTCGCCAGCGCGCCTCTGGTGCAACTGGGACACACTCTGCTTGAAGCACTGAACGTTCCGGGCTCCACTCCGAACGTGATTCTCACCCGTTTTCCGTCGGTCTGCTGGTTTGACGCCATCACGTCCTCAGTGCGCGGGTCGAGCGTCGATTTTCAGGCCGCGATACTAACCTGCCTGGCCTGGCTGGGCGGCTCCGCGGCGCTGAATTGCCTGTGTCTCAACCGTGCGCTGAGCGTCTCGGTGCGCTCCGGCTGGCTGGGCGTCGGGGCGGTGCGGCCGGCCGATGCCACGAAGTCCAAGCCGCGCAGCTTCGATCCCGATGCCATCAATGGACCGCTCGAAGGTCTACTGATCCGGCGCATCGGACGGATGGGGCGCGCCACGCTGCGCCTCGTTTCGCGCAACGCTCAGGCGGGGGCCGTGGATATTCATCTGCAACGCACGCTGCTGCTCTGCATTCCGGCCGTGCTCATCGGCTGGCTGGCCAATCGCCTCGTACCCAATCTGCTCGAGACCTTTCTGAATATCTTCGAACGCAGCGCCAACGTGCTGGAATTGCGCACCGCCGGACAGCTGGCGTCGGCCGCCACACTGTTCATCGTCGCGATGATCAAGATTCATGTCTGGGGCATGCTCTCGTTTCGCAATCTCGTGCCGCCCAACACCACGCAAAGCCGTGATATTTTCACACAGATCTTTCAGCAGCAGGGATTGATCCAGCGCGTACAGGTCACGCGCGGCGACAACCGTTATCCGCTGATCGAAATCTACGCGATCGGATTCAAGGACGCCGTTTTGCTGCCCGTATATTACGCCATGTTCTGGCTGCTGATCGTCGTCGCCACCACGGCTCTGGAAGCTCTGCTGCTGGGACTGCCCGCGGACCTCGTGGGTTGGTCGGCGCTCGGCAGCTACACCGTGTTATTACAGATTCTGTTCGTGCTTTCGCTGAGCTACGTGCAGATGTACGCAATGCTGGACTACCGCCGCTCGAGACTGCTGACGGCGGTGCAATTCCTCGTTTCCCTTTCGTTCATTGGCCTGCTTCTGGCAAGCGTGATTGGATTAATCGGCTACCTCTGGTCGGAATCGATCCCGCAAAACCGCTTCGCCATCGCGGCGCTGGGCACTGTCAATATTCTGGTCATCGTGAATAGTGTGATCTACTCCCTCGCGCGCTGGATGTACGTACGCCGCAGGTTCGATTGCGAAATCAACAGCGGCCGCCGCATGTACTGATATAATGAGTCCAACGTGATTGATCCTGTTACCGACCCCACGCATCCGTCGTTCGACATGGCGCTCCTGGAGCGCATGGTCCTCTGCCGCCAGTTTGAAGTGCTGGTTGAACGCTTGGCGCTCGCGGGTGAAGTCCGCGGCATGGCCCATCTGGCGATCGGCCAGGAAGCCACCACCGCCGCGATTGCACCGCTGGTTGGCGAACGCGATTGGATCAACGGCACGTACCGCAATGTAACGTTGGCGCTCTGCCTCGGCACGCCCCCGGCCACTCTCCTGGGAGAACTGCTCGGCCGCGCCGGCGGACTTTGCGGCGGCGCCGGCGGGCACATGCATCTGTTCGATTTGCCGCGGCGCTTCGTGGGCACCGATCCCGTCGTCGGCTCCTCGATGGCACTGGGTGCGGGCGCGGCGCTGGCGCTGAAGCATCAGAAATCCGACGGCATCACGATCACGTTCCTTGGTGAAGGTGCGCTTGGCGCCGGCATCTCGCATGAGGTGCTGAACCTCGCGCGGCTTTGGCATCTGCCCATTCTCTTTATTGTCGAGAACAACGGCTACGCGATCTCGACGCCGGTCTCCGCCAGCCTCGCCATGCCGGTCGTCGATCGCGCGAAGAGCTACGGTATCGCCGCCCAGTCCGTCGACGGCAACGATATCCGCGAAGTAAAGCGAGTTGCGACGACACTCGCCGCGCTCGTCCGTTCCGAACGCGGCCCCGCGTTGCTGGAGACAAAGACCTACCGTCTGCGCGGCCACAGCAAAAGCGACACACGAAATTACCGCACGAAAGACGAGGAGACCGATTGGCAGACGCGCGACCCCATCGCCCGCTTCGCTAAAATCCTTGCCGACGAGAACCGCCTCGTACGCCCCGTCACCGAACTGGTCGCCGCTGCCGACGCCACGCTCGCCAAAGCGCTCGAAGAAGCGCGCGCCATGCCCTGGCCCACTCCCGCTCTCGAAAAAACGTTCGCGATCTCCGCCCCCAAGAGCCAGGAGCCAACAGCCAAGAGCCATACCATCAGTTACCGGCAGGCGATCCACGATGCGCTCGACCGTGCACTGAGTTCCGATCCGCGCGTCGCGTTTTACGGGCAGGACATCGGCGTCTTCGGCGGTGCATACAAGGCCAGCAGCGGGCTGGCGAAGAAATACGGCAAGCAGCGCGTCGTCGATACACCGATTGCTGAGCTGGGTGTCTGCGAGATGCTTGTCGGTGCGGCGATGTGCGGGATGAAACCCATTTTCGAAGTGATGTTCGGCGATTTTCTGCTGATCTGCGCCGACGCGCTCATCAATCACGCTGCGAAATTCCGCTTCTGTTCCGGCGGCTCGGTCAACGTCCCGCTGATCGTGCGCGCGCCGTTCGGGCCGGGCAACGGTTTCGGCGCGACGCATTCGCAGTGCGTCGAACGCTGGTTCGCGCACGTGCCGGGATTGATCGTCGCCGTGCCCTCAACACCTGCCGACGTGCTGGCGATGTACCGCGGCGCGCTGCTCTGCGATGACCCCGTGCTGATTCTCGAGCCGATTACGCTCTATGCCAATTCCGGGCCGATTCCGGAGGTCATCGAACCGTCACTGATCGGCGCGCGCATCGTTGCTGAAGGTTCCAAAGTGACGGTGGTGAGTTACGGCCGGGCCGTCTTCTCCGCTCTTGCTGCGCGCGAAAAACTGGCAGACCCGCGCCTCGTCGAAGTCATTGACCTGCGCTGTCTGACGCCGCTGGATCGAGCCACGATCGAAGCGTCTGCGCGCAAGACCGGCGCACTGCTGGTCGTGGAGGATGGCCACAAAACATTTGGCATCGGCGGCGAAATTCTGGCGACTGTCGCGGAGGCAGGAATTCCGCTGCGTCGCGCCTTCCGGCTTTCCGGCGCTGACACGCCCGTCGCATTCAGCGCACCCTTGGAAGGCGCGGGCTTTCCCAATTCGCAGCAGGTGCTCGCGGTGCTGGAGCAGTTCCTTTCTTAAACGTGGAATCCCAGTAAGATTCGCAAATCCATGAAAACGGCGATCGTCATTCCCTCTCTCGATTCCAGCAGCGCGAAGGCCACGCTGGTGCGGTTGGTGGTCCAGCCCGGCGACAAAATCGCCACGGGCGCGGCCGTCGCTGAAATAGAAACCGAGAAGGCCACGTTCACGGTCGAAAGTCCGTTCGCCGGCACGATCAAGGAACTCCTCGCCAGCGCCGGCCAGGAACTGACCGTCGGCGCACCGCTGGCCGTGCTCGAAACCAGCGACGAAGCCGCCGTCCCTTACAAGCCGGAAGCGAGCAGCAAAAAAGCGAGCAGCGGAGCAGAAGCGTCGGCGAAGGAAAATCCATACAGTTGCACCGAATCCTCTCGCGTGCTCTTCAACGAAGGTTTCACCGGCGCGGTGCCCACGCTTCCCGTCGTGGTCGCCACAAGCAAAGAGGACTCCGCACAAACCTTCGCCGCGCGCGGCATGGAGGTCAGTGAAGCCCGCGTGCTTCACGGCAGCGGTCTGCGCACGCAGCAGCGTATGCTCTGGTCGGCGCGCAACATTGCCTCGTCGTCAGTCTCGTATCCACTGGAGATCGGCGGGCTCAAGGCAAAAGTCGACGCAGTTCGCACGAGCACGAAACAGCTGCTCAATGTCACCGACGCCATTGTCTGGGCCGCGGGCCAGGCGCTGCGGACATATCCGGAATTCAACGCGTACCGCTGCGGCGCGGAATTACGGCTCTATAAGGATGTGAACCTCGGCATCGTCTACGACGTTCAGGGCGAACTGGTCGTCCCGGCGATCACGCACGCTGACACGCTGACAATCCCGCAACTCGCCGAAGAAATCCGCGCACTCTACCGGGGACTCACCGCACGCAAACTTCCGCCCGCAAAAATCGGCGTGGCGACGTTCACGATCAGCAATCTCTTCGGATCCGGAGCGACGCAGGCCAGCCCACTCGTCAACGCCGGACAAGCGGCGGTGTTGCTGCTGGGTGCGCCGTACCTCGCGCCGGTCGAACAGCACGGCAACCTGCGCTTCGCCCAGCATGTGAACCTGGTGCTCGGATTCGACCATGCGATCGTCAACGGCGCACGAGCGGCAGCGTTCTTAAAAAGCATCGCGCGGCTGTGCACGGATGCGCCGCTTTGAATGTGAGCGTGAAAGTTTCACTCGCGACAAGAAAATGACGCCGGTCTGGAGTACACTGACGTGGATGAAAAGACGTTGAAGGCAAAAGTTGTCGGCTACCTGAATACAAATGCGAACGTGGGCCCCGGTGGCCTCGGCGCCGGAGCAGGAGCGGACGACAGGGATTTGATCGACGAAGGTGTCATCGATTCGTTCGGGCTGCTTGGCCTGATCGGATTTCTGGAAGACGAATTCAAGATTCGCATCGACGCTTCCGATATCGACCCGGCGAATTTCAACACGGTCAACAAAATCGTTGCCGTAGTCAGCAAAAGGTAAGTCATGTTCATCGACGAAACAACGATCCATGTGAAGGCCGGCGACGGCGGCAACGGTGCCGTCGCGTTTCTGCGCCTCAAGTTCATGCCGTGGGGCGGCCCCGCCGGCGGCGACGGCGGACGCGGCGGAAACGTCACGCTCGTCGCGACCAACAACGTCGACACGCTGCTGCCACTGTACCGCAAGCGCAAGATCAATGCGCAGAACGGACAGGGCGGAGGCAGCAAGAACTGCTCCGGAAAATCCGGCAAGGACATCATCATCGAAGTGCCGCGCGGCACGCTGGTGAAAGACGACAACGGCGAAATTCTCTGCGACCTCGTCGAGCCCGGCCAGGAATATCTCGCCGCCAAGGGCGGCAAGGGCGGGCGTGGTAATCAGCACTTCGCGACCTCAACACACCAGACACCGCGCCACGCGGAGCTCGGTGAAAAAGGAACGGAACAGACCCTCCATCTGGAACTGAAACTGATCGCCGACGCCGGACTGATCGGACTTCCCAACGCGGGCAAGAGCACGCTGCTCAGCCGCCTGAGTTCCGCGCGTCCGAAGATCGCGCCGTATCCCTTCACGACCAAGCAACCGCAGCTCGGTATTCTCGACGGCGGCGATTACCGCCAGGCTGTGGTGGCCGATCTCCCTGGACTGATCGAGGGCGCGCACGAAGGCGCGGGCCTCGGCGACGAATTCCTCCGGCACGTCGAACGGACCAGCCTATTGGTTCACGTCATCGATTCCGTGCCGCCGGACGGCGCCGATCCGCTCGACAACTTCCACCTGATCGAACGCGAGCTTGAGCAGTATTCCAAAGCGCTGCATTCGCGCCCGCGCATTGTTGTCGCCAATAAAATGGACGTGACCGGCGCGCGCGAGAACGCGAAGAAGATGCGCAAGAAGCTCAAAGTCGAAATCCTAGAAATCTCCGCGGCGACCGGCGAAGGTATTCCGGAGCTGATCAATAAAATTCTGAACGAGACGTCGAAGCTTAAGCGTCCGGAGCAGGTGTGGTAAAGATGCGGTGAACGCTGGGTGAACAATTGAGACCGGCTTCGCCATTCTTGGAGAAAATCATACATGGCTCGATCCGCGGGTTTGGCGCCTGAATTGAATTTCATCGGCGGCAAGTGGCAGCCGGCAAAGAGCAACGAGACATTTGAGGACCGCAGTCCGTCGGACACGCGCAAAATGATCGGACGCTTTCCGCGCTCGGGTGCGGCGGATGTGGACGCAGCCGTCGCTGCCGCGAAGAAGGCATTCGAATCCTGGCGGCTCGTTCCCGCGCCCGACCGTGGCAACCTGCTGCGCCGCTGCGCCGACGTGCTGACGCAGCGCAAGGAAGAACTCTCCCATCTGATGGCCCGCGAAATGGGCAAGCTACTGACCGAAGCCCGGGGCGACGTCCAGGAAGCCATCGATTGCGCCCACTTGTATTCGGGCGAGGGCCGGCGGCTGAGCGGCCAGACGGTGCCGAGCGAACTGCCGAACAAATTTGCGATGTCCGTGCGCCGGCCCGTCGGCGTCTGCGGCATGATCACGCCGTGGAATTTTCCGATCGCAATTCCAAGCTGGAAAATGTTCCCCGCGCTGGTCTGTGGCAACACGATGGTGCTCAAGCCCGCAGAAGACACGCCGGCTTGCGCCGCGGCGTTCGTGAAGGCGATCGAAGATGCGGGCGTTCCGCCGGGCGTCGTGAATCTGGTGCAGGGGATCGGTGAAGAAGCCGGCGTGGCGCTCGTCGCACACAAGGACGTCAGCCTGATCAGCTTCACCGGCTCGAGCGAAACCGGCAGCCACATCGCCGGCGCGTGCGGCAAGAACTTGAAGCGCTGCGCGCTCGAAATGGGCGGCAAGAACGCGCAGATCGTGATGGACGACGCCAATCTCGACCTCGCACTGGAAGGCGCCGTCTGGGGTTCATTCGCGACGGCGGGCCAGCGCTGCACGGCCACCAGCCGCCTGTTGCTCCACCGCAAGATTTACAAACCGTTTCTGCAGCGCCTGGTCGAGATGGCGAAGAAGCTGCGCCTCGGCGATGCGCTCGACCCGAAGAGCCACATCGGCCCCATGGTCAACGACGCTCAGCGCGAACGCGTCAAGCGTTACATTCAGATCGGACTCGATGACGGCGCCGAATTGCTCGTCGGCGGCAAGCCTGCGACCGGCAAGGGGCTCGATCACGGCTACTTTTTTCAGCCGACGGTTTTTGCGGGCGTGAAGCCGACGATGCGTATCGCGCTGGAAGAAATCTTCGGGCCGGTCGTAGCCGTGATGAAGTTCGACACGTTTGAAGAGGCCGTCGGCATTCTCAACAATACCAACTATGGCCTGTCGAGCAGCATCTACACGCGAGACATCGACAAAGCCTTCCGTGCAATCCGCGATTTCGACGCGGGGATCACGTACATCAACGGCCCGACGATCGGCGCGGAAGTTCATCTGCCCTTCGGCGGCGTGAAGAACACCGGAAACGGCCACCGTGAAGCCGGCGAGGCCGTGCTCGACATTTTCAGCGAGTGGAAGAGCGTGTACGTCGACTATTCGGGGAAGCTGCAGCGGGCACAGATCGACAACGCGGAATGAATTCAAAATTAAAAATTAAAGATTCAAAAACGCACGCGGGAGACAGCCGTCTAGGATTGACGTGTGTTTGTTCGCGAGCTCTGATTTCAAAGAGACCCTGTTGCAAATTTGCAACAGGGTCCAACTAACTTCTGGCCAATTGGCCAGATCTACAACTAATGGTAGTGTTGTACCTGTAGAACACCTTGGGGACGATTGTCCCTAAGGTCATTTTGACCCTCAGGCAAATTTGCCGGAGGGTCGGCGAAAAGACATGTACTTTCGCGTGCGTTTTTGAATTTTTAATTTTGAATTTCGAATTGCCGTTCAGACGCCTTCGACAACCAAGTCCGGCGAGAATTTTTCGCGCAGGCGGGACTGGACTCCCATGCGGAGCGTTTGCAGCGAACTGGGGCAGGATACGCAGGCGCCGGAAAGGCGGACGCGGACCGTGTTGCCTTCGAGCGATAGAATTTCAATGTCGCCGCCGTCGGCTTGAATATAGGGACGAATATCAACATCGATCACGCGTCGTACGGCCGCCAGATCGACGGCCGTGGTTGCGGGGGGCTGAGCCTTGGGATCCTGCTGCGGCATTACATGTCCGATCGCTTCACAATCACCTTATCCACAAGACCGTACTTCTTGCATTCCTCGGCCGAGAGCCAGAAATCGCGGTTGGAATCCTGCTGGATCTTGTCGGAGTTTGAGCCGATTTCCTGTGCGACGATTTCCGCGTACTTCTTGCGGGTGCGCAGGATTTCCTGGGCGGTGATTTCCATGTCCGAGGCCTGTCCGAACGCCTGCGTCGAGGGCTGATGCAACAGGAAACGCGAATTGGCAGTCGTGTAGCGCTTGCCCTTCGATCCGCCGAGGAAAATTACCACGGCAGCCGAGGCGCACAGTCCGGTGCAGATCGTGCGGATCGGGCACGACACAAACTTCATGGTGTCATAGATGCCGAAACCGCTGTCCGCGGAGCCGCCGGGCGAGTTGACGAACACGGTAATTTCCGCCTTCGGGTCCTTTTGTTCCAAGTACAGCAGCCGGGCCACGGCCGCGTGGAACATCTTGTCGTTGACGGGGCCTTCGACCAGGATCGTGCGGCTCTCGAGCAGCTTGAGCTCCAGATTTTCCGACTTTGGAGTTTCCGGCTTCGGCTTCCCCTCTTCGTCGTCGTCGTTCTTCGGCATCAAGCGTTCGTAGTTTGAATTCACTCTTGGCATGCTCCTTTTTTAGGTGTCCCTTCGTCTCTGTAACTCAGTGTATAACGCGAGCGAATTGGCTTCAACGCCGGAACGGATTTTCAGGACTGGGATTGGGGACAGGATCTGCCTTCAGCCCGTGGTGATTTGAGGAATCGAATTCGCCTCAAGCGGCTGATAGGGCCCGGTGATCACCGGCGCAAGCGCCGCGGCCATCGCGGACTGAAATTCACGGACCTTTAGTCCCATATAAAGATCAGGGCAACGGTCGAGTTTTTCCTTGGCGGTGTTGTAGAGTCGCAGCGCGGGCGCAGGCTCGTCGCGGCGGTATTTCAGGAACGCGGCGGCGGATTGAATCAGGCCCTGAAGAAAGTCGGACTGAACGCCGTCGACTTCCAGCCAGATTTCCTCCCAGGCTTCGTGGGCTTCCCAGAATAGGTGCTGGTTAAACAACGCGATCCCGCGCAAGTAGGCGGCGTTGCTCACCCACTCCGCGGGATCGTTTTCGGCAGGCATGGAAATCGGCTACGCGCCGATGTACTTGGCGTACGCGGTGCGCGCGTCGGGAACTTTTTTCGTGCCCTTGATGATCGCGCGGCTGTCGGGAAACACGGTGATCTCCAGACCGGTGCCGTCGTCGCCGCCGGGCGCGTTGAACTTCAGCAGGAATTTATTGGCGTTGACGTTGGTCAAGCCGCCCGCCACCTGCAGGCGCTTGGCGAGGTCCTGCAGGTCCAGCTTCGAACCGTTGCGCGGATTGATCTGAACGGCGTTGCGTCCACAGAGCCCGGTCGTGGTGCTGGCTCCCTGCCCTTCGAGGAACTCAAAGTTGCGGCGCTTGCAGCACGGGCAATCGGCGACATCGCGGGCCTTGGCGATCTTGAACTGATGCATCTCGCTGGACCAGAGGTCGATCGAATAGAGCCGTGTATTGATCGCCTCGCGGCGGCCGGCCAGAATTTTCAGCGCTTCGGCCGCTTCATAATTTCCGATCAGACCCGTGACGGCGCCGAGCACACCGGCGGTATCGCAGGTCGGCGTCATTCCCGGCGGCGGCGCGGTTTCAAAGAGGCAGCGCAGACACGGCGTCTGGCCGGGGATGATGGTCATGGTCATGCCCGTTGAACCGACGGCGGCGCCGTAGATCCACGGAATGTTGTGCTTCACGCAGGCGTCGTTGAGCACGAACCGTGTCTCGAAATTATCCGCACCGTCGACGACGACGTCCGCGCCCTTGATCAACTCTTCGACATTCGCCGGATTGATATCCGTGACGATGCCTTGGATGTTGATCTCAGAGTTGATTTGTTTGGCCTTGCGCTCCGCAGCTGCGGCCTTGGGCATGTTCTCGCGGCAATCCTGTTCATCGAAGAGCACCTGGCGCTGCAGATTGCTCTCTTCAATGAAGTCGCGGTCGATGATGCGGAGGTTTCCGACACCCGCGCGCGCGAGAACATTGGCGATCACCGTGCCGAGCGCACCGCAGCCGGCAACGACGGCGGTGGACGCGGAGATTTTTTTCTGGCCCTCTTCACCGATGAAGGGGAGGAGTATCTGGCGGTTGTAGCGTTCGATTGACATGGCAGTGTCTCGGGTTTATTTAAAGCAATCGTGTGGCCGGCGAAATCGATTCTCGCGGCATGCAGCAATGTTTGTCCCGGTGCTAAGACTTGAACTTCAGGCCTCCCACCATCGCTTCGGCGCGATCGAGTGAGTCCACGTTTACGGCTCCACCACATTCATCTCAATCGGATCCACCTTCAGTCCCTGTTTCTTTACCCACTCCAGCGCCTTCTCGACGTTGTCGCGGGTGCCGCTGACTTCGACGCTCATGATGCCGAGGTCTTCAGTGACTGACGCGCCGCGGATGTTCGGGACCACGTCGAATTTCTTCACCATATGATAGATGATCGGCTGCGTGCACTGCTCGCGGTTGAAGGTCAGGTAGACGCGGCGCACGAATTCGGCCGGTGGTGGTGCAGCTTCCTTCGATTCCTTCGCCGCGGGCTTGGCCTTGCTGCTGCCGCCTGCGATGGCCGGAAGGATTGAGACGTCCGCGCCGGCGGTGAGCTTCGTGTTCAGATTGTCGTCGAAGCGAATGTCTTCCTCGTTGACGAAGATATTGATGAAGCGGCGCACATTACCCTGCTCGTCGCAGATGCGTTCCTTCAGACCTGGATGCGCTTTTTCGATCGCATCAATCATCTCTTTGACGGTCGACGCTTCCACCGTGACGAGATCGGAACCGTTGGTCAGCTTGCGCAGTACGTCGGGAATACGGACTTTAACGGACATGGGAGTGGCTCCTGGCGTTTAGCTCGTGGCTCTGGCTCCTGGGTATCCCAGGAGCGCGCGAAATTCTCTTTCCGTACTCGAAATTACTTTGCGGCAACCGCATGCTGGCTGGCCGTACGTTCCTTCAGCACGGTGATGAGCTTCTCGAATTCGCTCAGCTTGGCTTCGATCACGTCGGGCTTGGAGACGTTGTTGACGACAGCGTCGAGAGTTTTCAGACCGTTGCCGGTGATGCAGATCACCGTCGACGAATTCGGATCGATGCGGCCCTGCGCGACGAGCTTGCGCGTCACCGCGACGGTCACGCCACCGGCGGTTTCGGTGAAGATGCCTTCCGTCTCGGCCAGCAGCTTGATGCCGTCGATCAATTCTTCGTCGGTCACGTCCTCGCCGTGGCCACCGCTGCTGCGCATCGTCTTGATCGCATAGAAACCGTCGGCCGGGTTGCCAATCGCGATCGATTTGGCGATCGTGTTGGGCTTGGTGGGCTTGAACAGTTCCCAGCCTTCCTTGACGGCGTGCGTGATTGGATTGCAGCCGGTGGCCTGCGCACCAAAGACTTTCGTGCGGCTGTTCTTATCGATCAGGCCGGTCTTCTGGAATTCATGGATCGCCTTGTCGATCTTGCAGATCAGGCTGCCGCCGGCCATCGGCACGACAACGTTGTCAGGCGCTTTCCAGCCGAGCTGTTCGCAGATTTCGTGGCCCATCGTCTTGCTGCCTTCGGCGTAGAAAGGCCTCATGTTGATGTTGGCAAACGCCCAGCCGAACTTGCCCGCGATTTCGCTGCAGAGGCGGTTGACACCGTCGTAGTTGCCGCTGATGCCGACGACGTTCACGCCGTAGATGCTGGTGCCGATGATCTTGCCCTGTTCCAAGTTCGCGGGCATGAAAATGTAGCATTCCAGCCCCGCGCGGACGGACTGCGCGGCGACGGAATTGCCAAGGTTGCCGGTGGTTGCGCAAGCGACAGTGGTGAAGCCGAATTCCTTGGCTTTGCTGATGGCCACCGAGACCACGCGGTCTTTGAAGCTCAGCGTCGGATAGTTGACCGCGTCGTTTTTAACCCACAATTCGCGCAGGCCCAGGCGCTTGGCCAGGCGGTCGGCCTTGATCAGCGGCGTGAAGCCCGTGTTCTTGCCGACGGCCGGTTCGCGGTCGAGCGGGAGAAATTCCGAGTAGCGCCACATGTTGCGGTCACGCGATGCGATCTTTTCGCGCGACACGTCTTTGGCAATCAGTTCGTAGTCGTAGTCGACTTCCAACGGCCCAAAGCAGACTTCGCAGACGTGGACGGGCTTGCTCTCGTAATGGCGTCCGCACTCGCGGCACTTCAAACCACGGATGTATTTCGCCGGCATGGCTTCCTCCCGATCCCGAACAACCCAGAAGTTCCGGTCGCGACGACATGCCGCGGCGCCGGATATGAAAATCCAGCAGCCCGCGTAAAACACATCGAGAAAATGCAAAGATGAAGCCCACGCTTTCAGCGCGCATTGCCCGGATGGAAAAGGCAACGAGCTGACCGCGTGATGGAAGGGGTTACAGGGGAAGACTCGGAATTCCTGTCGCCCCGCTCATCTTCCGATCCGTGCGTCCCAGTCGACTCAAAAGTCGAAAGGTTCCGTCGGCATCGCAGGAGTTAGCACTTTAGAGCGGATTCAGAGGCACGGTGGCACATCTGTTTCCACTTTCGGATGCTGTGGCGTCGTAGGGCCTGTTCCCTCGACCACTCTCGATAAGCGGACTGCTATTTACTTGTCGGGGACGTTTGTAATTGGGTGGAGGGAAATGTCAACGAGAAAGTTACGACGGCGAGCTTGCGGCCGCACGGCCACTGTCACGATGCTCAAGTGGCCGCACCGCCATCTCGGACAGTCTTGCATGGAACCCATGGGTCTGGGCTGATGGATGCCCAGACCTTTGTGCCTTTGGGCACAAAGGTTGGCGACGTCAACTCCTCCGTGGGACACAGAGTCACTTCGCGAAAATCTCCGCGAAGAAATCCTTCATCGCCTGCCATGACCTCTTGTCGGCCAGTTCGTTGTAAGCAACGCCCTTCGAGTTGTCGTTGCCGGCGGCCGGGTTGGTGAAAGCGTGGACGGCTTTCGAGTACTTTACCAATTCCCAATCCACGCCGCCCTTCCGCATTTCGTCTTCGAATGCGGCGACCTGTTCGGGGGGAACGTTCGGATCGTCGGCGCCGTGCAGAACGAGCACCTTTCCTTTGATATTTTTTCCATCTTCCGGGGTGGGATTGTCGAGGCCGCCGTGGAAGCTCACGAGTCCGGCCACTGGCGCGCCGGCTCGACCAAGTTCCAGCACCGTGGTGCCGCCGAAGCAGTAGCCGATCGCGGCGATTTTCGTGACGTCGACGTTGTCGCGCGCCTTCAGCACTTCCAGTCCGGCTAGCACGCGCTCGCGCAGCAGCTTGCGGTCGCCTTTAAATTTTCCGGCCTGAGCGCCCGCTTCTTTCGCATCTTTCGGGCGCACGTCTTTGCCGTAGATGTCGACAGCGAAGGCGACGTAACCGAGTTTCGCCAGTGCCTCCGCGCGTTCATTTGAAAACTTTCCCGGTCCCATCCAATCGGGCACAATCAGCACGCCAGGCCGCTTGCCTTGAATGCCCGTGTCGTACGCGAGGTATCCTTCGAGCGCCGTGTCGCCTTGCTTGTAGGTCACGGATTCGGTGTGAACTTCCGCGCGCGCCATGAATGCCACCAGACTCAGAGTGAAAACCGCAGTCCATCGCTTCATCGTATCCTCCGGCAAAAGGTCCGTATCGATGATGCTTCTGATGGCGCGGCTGTCAAATGGGTTCGGCATTACGCCATCGAGCTGGTTGTTTGAGGATTGTTCGGCTTGTGGCGCGACATCATGTAGAAGATGATCGAAAGCGTGACCAGTGCGATGGCCGGGAAGAGCCATTCGTTCTTCGCTTCCGGCGGCGTCGCGCCGGCCATGTCGCGCAGTTTCTGCGCCATTTCAGTGGGCGCGTCGCCCGCAACTTGAAGCAACTTGGAGCGCAGAACCTCACTGACGGCAATCGGCGGCGCGCTGAGTTTGGCGATAAACACAGAGGCGATGTTGAAGTAAAGCACCAGGCCTGTCGCATCAACGAGCGTGGTGATTAGCGGGGCGGAGAGCACGGTCGGATCCATTCCGGCGCGCTGCGCGAAGATGGGAATCATCGCTGCGACGGAATTGGCCCAGGCACAGATCGCCACCAGCGTGCAGCCGATGGTCAACGCCAGCATCTTATCGTCCGGCGCCCACATCAAGGAACGTCCGAATCCCACCACGCCCAGCAGTAACCCCAAAAACAATCCGCTAGTCGCTTCGCGCGCAAGAATTTTCGGCCAGTCGGAGGTCTTGATTTCTTTCAGCGCCAGGCTGCGGATGATCGTCGAGACGGTCTGCGAACCGGCGTTACCTCCGGTGCCAATGAGCAGCGGAATAAAAAATGAGAGCGCGACGACCCGTTCGATCGCCTCATCGAAATGGCGCAGCACTGTTCCGGTGAACATCTCGGCGACAAACAGCAGCAGCAACCAGCCCACTCGTTTGCGTACCACCAGGCTGATTGGGTTTTGGAAATACGGTTTGTCAAGCGCGCCGGGCTCGACGCCGCCGAGGCTCAGGATTTCCTCGGTGGTCTTCTTTTCCATCGAATCGATCAAATCGTCGACGGTGACAATGCCCAGCATGCGGCCGCGGTCGTCGAGCACCGGCAGCGCAATCAAATCGTACTGCTTCACCAGTTCGCCGGCTTTCTGTACCGGCTCGTCTCCGCGCACGGCGACCACTTCCTTGCGCATGATCGACGAGACCAGCTGATCGGATCGGCCCAACAACAATTCCTTCAGGCCGATGACGCCTTCTAGATGTCGGTCGTTGTCCAGCACGTAGACCGTGTAGATCGTTTCCTTGTTGGGCGCTTCGTGGCGCACTTTTTCCAGAGCCACGCCGCAGGTCAAACCTTCGCCGACGGAGGCGTAATCCGTATTCATGCGCGCGCCGGCGGTACCATCGGGGAACGTCAACAGGCGCTTGATGTCGTTGCGTTCGGCCTGGGCCAGCAGCGGCATCAACTCGTCAACAATTTTGCCCGGCAGCGTCTTGATAAACCGGACGCGGTCGTCGGGAGACATGGCCGAGACCAGTTTCGCCAATTGCTCGCGTCCCGCGCCAACCGCGAGTTCATACTGAACCTGCTCCGGGAGGTATTCGAAGATCAGCGCTTCCTTGTCGTCGCGAAGCACTTCCAGCGCGTACGATGCCTGTTCGTGACTCAATGCGGCGAGCAACTCCGCGGCCTGCGGCGGCAGCAGATTTTCGAGCAGCGCGCGGATGGCCGCGTCGTCTTTTTGCTCGAGGACCTCTTTGAAGTCGGGGAGGAGCAAAGCGTTCATATCGAAAAGTCCTTTCCTGATGCGATCGCGGCGCGTGCGGAATCTTCCGCGCCGCATCAATGGCCTTGCCATTTGGGGTGTCACTTATCGCTTTCGAAGTGTATCACGGCAACAGGAAAACAAATTCTTAATAGGTGACCACTTGGCCGCCAGCTGCTCGATTGAAGCCTGCACGCGAACAGTGTAGCGAGAGAATTTATAAATCGTGTCCGAACAGAAACCGCTGCGCCTGTTGCAGGTTCATTTAAGCACCATTGTCGTGATGGTTGTGTTGTTTGCGGCGTGGTTGGCCATAAATACCAAAGTGCAAGCCGTTGACGCAAAAGCAAAGACATATGGTATCGGCTTTCCTGCACTCTTTTATCTGTGCAGCGAAAATCCGCACCGTGCCAAGTTTCCTACAGGAAAGTTAGAGCTGGACGATTTGTTGAGATTGCAGGGGGTCAAGCATGTCGACGTATTTGGCTTGCTCATTGACGCGATCTGCACGGGCATCCTGTTTTATACGGTGGGTAGTATATGTGAGTATATGAATCGCAGGCATACTAAGTCGGAACGTTCGACATAATAGTCGCCAGTTGCCCCCAGTCCCACCCTCCCCTACACTAAAATTCCGCATGAAAGTTCTCGTGATACCCATCGGCAGTTCCGGCGACGTTCATCCCTTGCTGGGAATTGCGATCAAGCTGCGTGACCGCGGACACGACGTCCTGTTCGTGACCAACGAACACTTCAAGCCGCTGGCGGTCAAGGCGGGACTCGCGTTTGAAGCGCTGGGCACCGCCGAGGAGTACCACAACGCGATCAACGATCCGGACATCTGGCACCCCACCAAAGGCACGCAGAAAGTGCTGGAGTGGTCGCTGCTGGGTTTACTGAATAAGTCGTATGACATTGTGGCGCGCCATCACGTTCCGGGAGAAACGATCCTGATCGGTGCGGCGCTCTGCCTGGGCGCGCGCGTCGCTCACGACAAATTGAACGTGCCGTTGATCACCACGCAATTGCAGCCCATGGCGATCTACAGCCACGCGCAACCGCCGCGCTATTCCGGCATGCCCGCGTGGGCTCCGGCGTGGATGCGGCGGTCGATGTTTAAAATGGGCGAAAAGATCGTCGTCGATCCCATCCTGCTCAAGCCGCTGAATCAGTTCCGCAAGGAACTGGGACTGGAGCCACTGACCGGCGGAATTTTTTCCGACTACATCAATTCACCGCAACTGGTGCTGGGACTTTTTCCTGAATGGTTCGCCGGTCCTCCGCCAGACTGGCCGTCGCAGGTACTCATGCCGGGCTTTCCGCTGTATGACGAAAAAGGCCTGACTGCCCTCGACGCGGAGCTCGAGGACTTTTTAAACGATGGCTCCCCGCCGATCGCGTTCACGCCGGGATCGGCCATGCTGCAGGCCCGATTTTTCTTCAATGCCGCCGCGGAAGCCTGCCACACCATCGGCCGCCGCGCCCTGCTGCTGACGCGCTACGCCGAAAACATTCCGCCGACTCTGCCGCCGGGCGTGAAGCACTTCGCGTATGCGCCGTTCAGCGCGATTCTGCCGCGTTGCGCGGCGCTGGTTCATCACGGCGGAATCGGCACGATGGCGCAGGCGCTGCACGCCGGCATTCCGCAGCTGATTATGCCAATGGCTCACGACCAGCCGGACAATGCTTTCCGCGCCGAGCAACTCGGCGTGGCCCTGTCACTTTCGCGCAAGAATTTCACGCCGGAGAATCTCTCTCCGCTGCTGCGGCGGCTGGTGGAAGAACCTGCCTTTTCACAGCACGCACGCGAGGTGGCTCGGAAATTCGACGGCATCCGGCCGGTTGACGCGTCGTGCGATGCCATCGAGGCGCTCGCGCGCAAACTGGGCGTATTGAAAAATGCGCCGGATGTAGTCCGCTCCTCCAGTTCACATTAAAAATGTGCGCTTCACTTCACGTCTCGCGCCGGGGAGCACAAACATCTTGACTGTGATATATCATGTGACATACTACATGTCATGGAAGGCACCCTATCGCTCGCTCAGCGCGCCAAAGAACACCTGCTCGCACGCATTCTCGCCGGCGACTGGCCGCCGGGAACGCTGCTCAACCGGCGCTCGGTCGCCGACGAACTCGGCTTCAGCGTCGCGCCGGTGCTCGAAGCAATGGTGCAGCTCGAAAACGAAGGCCTGCTCGAAACGCTTCCCCGCAAAGGTACGCGCGTCAGCTTGATCAGTCCGGCGCAGCAGTACGATCTGTGGATTCTCCGCGAAGCGCTGGAATGCCAGGCGGCACGGATGGCCTGCGGCGAACCCGTGCGCGCGCGGCTGGCGGAACTTTCCCGACTCGCGCGCGCTGCGGATCGGACGGCACCGACGCCGCCGGAACAATGGACACACGAAGTCGCCTTCCATCGCACCCTTGCGGAGTGCTCCGGCTCCCGGCTGCTCCTGCAGGAGTTCGAACGGCACGTTCGCCTGGGCTTCTTCTTCATGCTCCAGCAGATGCTCGCTCCGCAACGCCGTGGGGTCATGGCTCCGCACGAATTACTCTTGAAGCGCCTGAAGCAAGCCGACCCCGACATAGCCGAACGTGCGATGCGTGAACATCTAACTCCCACACGACTAAAGCTCGAACAGTCCCGCAACCTTTCCAATTCCACTCCGAGGTGACTCATGACTGAAAAATTGACCGGCTTGATTGCAGCTCCGTTTACACCCATGACCTCCGCGGGTGACATCCATCTCGAAGGCATTTCCGCCATCGTCGAACACCTCATCAAGGACGGCGTGCGCGGCGCGTTCGTCTGCGGTTCGACCGGCGAGAGTTCCTCGCTGACCACCGCCGAACGTATCGCAGTCAACCGCGCCTTCGTCGCGGCGGCGCGCGGAAGGTTGGCAATCGTCACTCATGTTGGGCACACGTCCGTCCGGGAATCGCAGGCGCTCGCTGCCGATGCACAGACAGCCGGTGCGATGGGAATTGCCGCACTCTCACCCTATTACTTCAAACCCGCGGATGTGGACACGCTGGTGGAAGTCTGCCGCGATGTCGCGTCTGCAGCGCCGAAACTCCCCTTTTATTACTATCAGATCCCCAGCCTCACCGGTGTGAACTTGAAAGTGTCGGAGTTTCTCGCACGCGGCGCGGACCGTATCCCAACCTTAGCCGGCGCGAAATTCACGCAAGAAGATCTGATGGATTATCTCGAATGCTTGCGGATGGAGAACGGCCGCTTCCAGGTGCTCTTCGGCCGGGACGAAATGCTGCTCTCCGCGCTGGCCGCTGGCGCCGTTGGCGCGGTGGGTTCGACGTACAATTTTATCGCACCCCTCTTTTTAAAGGTAATCGCGGCGTTCAATGCCGGTGACCTAGACAGCGCGCGTGCGGGACAGCATCAGGCCAACCGCATCATCCAGATTATGATCCGCCACGGTGGCCTGTCCGCCGGCAAGGCGATGATGAAAATGCTGGGCGTGGACTGCGGCCAGATGCGCCTGCCGATAAAAAATCTCAACGCAGAGCAGGCGAAGCAACTGGAAATGGAACTGCGAGCAGTGGGATTCTTCGCCCTTCGACAGCGCTGATTTTTCGCTCAAGTTTTGTATAGATGTGATTTTTGCCTCGTTTGCAGTGCTGCTTGATTATGGGCAGCGCGAGCAGGATACGACGGTGAAACGGATCGCTTTTAAGCACTCGAAAATTTATTTTTCGTTCGTCGCTTGTGTTCGAAAAATTTATGCCTACTCTCTCCGCCTTTCCTAGCAGGAACATGCGAGTTACGACTGCGCGAAGCCTTCAATAAAACTGGAAAGATTTCAGTTTTGGCATCCGTAGTGCACGTGAGTAATAACACACGCGGTTTAGTGGGCAAGAGCCAGCGACCTGCTCTAATTCGAGCAGGAGTGGTGTTGTGTTTTGATTGTTTTGTAAAGTTTTTGTTAATAGGCGGTCATCGGGTCACTCCGATCACGATGACAAGGGGGACGAATGATGCAACAAATCCGTAGTCTGTTGGTAATCGTGGCGCTCTTGGGAGCCATCGGTGTCCAGCAGGCCTGCCGTGCGTTCGAAGTGTCGCAAGCCGAATGGGAAGCGATGAAGAAGGAGATCGACGAAGTCCATAAGCAGAAAGCGACCCCGATCGTCACCAGTAACACCGAACGCGTGCTCGACACCAAGTGCGGCGTTTGTGAAGATCACACCGTAACCACGGGCACCGGCAAGTTGAAGCTCGGCGGTATGGTCCAGATCTGGTACTACGGTTTCCAGAAAGACAACAAGGGTCTGTTCTCGAACAAGACCGTCGGAATCGCCGATTCCAACCAGGTCCGCGATCTCAGCTCGTTCCGCGTGCGCCGCGCCGAACTGAACATGAACATGGACATCCACGAATACATCACCTCGTACGTGATGGTCGACTTCGCGCGCGATCAGGCCAGCCACACCCCGCTCGAAGACAATCAGGGCAACGCATTCCTGCCGAAGACCGGCACCAATGTCGGCATTGGCGGCGTCCAGACCGGCGCGGGTTTCGCTCCGGCGATTCTGCAGGACGCGTTGATCAACTTCCACGGCTTCGTTCCGCACCATGACTTCACAGTCGGTCAGTACCTGCCGACGTTCAGCATGGAAGACTTCAACCCGAATTCAGTACTCGACTTCGTCGAACGCTCGTTCGTCGGTAATCACTTCGCCCGCGACATCGGCCTGACCGTTCACGGCAGCTGGATCGACAACGGCGGCGGCGGTGCGTACTGTGGCGGCGGCGACAACGGCCGCGTGCAGTACTGGCTCAGCGCGTTCAATGGCGCTGGCAACTATCACAGCCCGGAAGGCACGTTCCAGTCCCAGAACCGCGCTGACGACAACGACGCCAAGGATTTTCTCGGTACGTTGATGGTCCGCCCGGTCTGGAAAGATTGCTTCTGGGGCAGCCTGGAAATGGGCGGCTCGGCAGGTGGCGGCAAGCACGGTCAGACCGGCACGTACGATCCGGTGAACAATCCGGCGCCCGGCCTCAACCGCCGCGAAGTTTTCGCGCGCCGCTACAGCGCGTTCATGGATTACTTCCCGCAGGGCCCGGTCAAGGGTCTGTGGGTCAAGGGTGAATTCGCTTACGTTCACGACCGCAATTTCGCCGGCTTCCTGCCGGTGGACCTGACGGATCCCGCGAGCGCTGGTCAGAGCCCCAACAATCCGTTTGACACCCACGGCTTCTATGCCGCCGTTGGATACAAACTCAGCGACAGCATCTTTAACAGCGGCGGAAGCTGCGGTTGCGGCGGCGGTCTCCCCTCGTGGCTCGTGCCCTTCGAATTCGCCGCGCGGTACCAGCAGTACACAAACGTTGAAATCGTTGATCCGGCCGACGCGAACCGCACCAACGTCTACCAGACGAAGGAATGGACGGCGGGCATCAATTACTACATCAAGGGCCACAACGCCAAGATCCAGGCCAACTACAATGTCATGGAAAATCCGGAAGGCCCCGCCGCGGCGCCCTTCCACAACGTGAAGAACAACAGCTTCGCGCTGTGTTTCCAGGTGATGTTCTAAAAACAAGTTAGACGCGGAAGTTTTCGTCCGCCGTCAAACTTGGAAGAGCCGGGTGGGCCCGCGACCACCCGGCTTTTTTGTTTTCTCGCATCAGTTCTGACACACGGCAAACGCTCGTCTCGGCCACGCATGGCACTTCCCAAGATCACGTCCAGATGGCTCAGTTTGTGCTTCGTTCATTAGCACAACACGCACATGATCACCTGTGAGAAGAGTCGTGCTCACGTTGCTTACAGTTGATCAAGGCACTGTTCAATAACAAACACTGGCTCCTGTGATCGGCGTCATTCACGGGATGTCCAATGAAACCAGTGGCGCAGGACAATCATGAGGGACGCATCCGCGGGGGTGATGTACCAATTAAGGAGGACAGGATGAGAGTAAATTGCAGGGCGATGTTGGCATTGGTGTTGGCACTGGCTGTGACGACACTGGGTGTTGCTCGCGCGGAAGACGAACCCGTAAAGATCGGCATTCTGCATTCGCTCAGCGGAACGATGGCGATCTCCGAAACGTCCCTCAAGGACGTTGTGTTGATGGCCGTCGATGAAATCAACGCCAAGGGCGGCGTGCTCGGCAAGCAGATCAAACCCGTCGTGGTCGATCCGGCCAGCAATTGGGATTTGTTCGCTGAAAAAGCCAAGCAGTTGATCAATCAGGACAAGGTCGCTGTGACGTTTGGATGCTGGACGTCGGTTAGCCGCAAGTCCGTGCTGCCGGTGTTCGAATCCAATAACGCATTGCTCTTCTACCCCGTGCAGTACGAAGGTGAAGAACAGTCGCTCAACGTCTTCTACACCGCGGCCTCACCCAACCAGCAGCTCGTGCCTGCCGCTGAATACATGATGAGCGAAGATGGCGGCAGCTACAAAAAGTTCTACCTGCTGGGTACCGACTACGTCTTCCCGCGCACGGCCAACAAGGTGCTGAAGGCATTCTTGAAGAGCAAAGGCGTGCCGGACGAAAACGTGCTCGAAGAGTACACGCCGTTCCATCATCAGGACTACCAGACGATCGTCGGCAAGATCAAGGCGTTCGCCAAGGGTGGCAAGGCCTGCGTCCTCTCCACGATCAACGGCGACAGCAACGTGCCATTCTACAAGGAATTCGCCAATCAGGGACTGACCAGCGCTGACTGCCCGATCATGGCGTTCTCGGTCGCTGAAGACGAACTCCGCGCGATGGACGTACCGCCTCTGGTCGGGCATCTCGCCTGCTGGAACTATTACATGTCGATCGACACGCCGGAAAACAAAGCCTTCGTCGAAGCGTTCAAGGCGTTCTGCGCCAAGAACAACTTGCCCGGCGGCAAGGACCGCGTGACCGACGACCCGATCGAAGCCGCGTACTATGGCGTGTACGTGTGGAAGGCGGCCTGCGAAAAGGCCAAGAGCTTCGAAGTCGACAAAGTTCGCGCCGCAGTCTACGGTCTGGAGTTCGATGCTCCGGGCGGCAAGAAGAAGATGGACGACAAGAATCAGCACACGTTGAAGCCGGTCTACGTCGGCGAAATCCTGAAAGACGGCCAGTTCAAGATCGTCTGGAAGTCCAAGGGACTCGTCAAGCCCGACTCGTACAGCTCGTACCTGTGGCCGGATGCTTCCAAGATCCCCGCGCCCACCGGCGGTCCCAAGAAGTAAATTTTAGCGAACAACGTCCGCAGAGAATCCCGGCCGCTGCTGTCAAGCGGCCGGGATTCACTCTAAACGCCAAAGGAATTCCTTGTTGCCCTTCCGATTTTCAACTCTTACCGCGCTGGCCGTACTGTTCGCGACTGTCTGTGGCGCCAGTGCCCTCCAGGCCGCAACTCCTGAAGCGGCGCCGGATCTTTCCGCCAAACTCCTCGAGTTGACCGACGATTCCGCCAAGATCAAAAAGGCCGCGATCAACGCGCTTGCCGCCAGCGGCGACAGCCGGCTCATCGCATTTTTCGAAGACTACTCCAAGGGCAACGCCTACCTGTTCAAAGGCCAAATCGTCATCGGCGAAGAAACCGGCGATCCCAAAGAAACGAAAGAAACCAAGCGCGTCAAACTGCTCCATCCGTTCACGCGAGAAGTCATCGTGGACAAGGACGCCGCGCCGGAAGGATTGATCCTCAAAAGCGCGCTGAAAGAAGTCGATGTCTCCAACCGCGAACGCATCGCGGTGAAAGACGCCATCGTGCGTCTGCGCCTCAGCGATGCCGACACCGATGCGCGCTTGAACGCCGTGGTGAAAGTCGGCGACGGTGACAACACCAATCTGATTCCCGCGCTCAAAGCGCGCCTGGAACTGGAGCAGAACGCGAAGGTGCGCACGGCTATCGAAGAAAGCATCGCGCTGCTCCAACTCTCCGATCCCGAATCCAAGCCCGAGGAGCTCGAGAAAGCGATCGCGAAGCTCGGACAGCTCACGTCCGGCCGCGCGCTCTCGAAACTCAAGGACCTGAAGAAAAGCACCAAGCTTACGCAGCTTCAGAAGCCCATTGACGACGCCGTCGCCACGATCGAAAGTCACGAATCCTTCGGCCGCGGTGTTTCCTACGTATTCAGCGGCCTGTCGCTGGGATCGATTCTCGTGCTGATGGCGCTGGGCCTCTCGATCATTTTCGGCCTGATGGGCGTGATCAACATGGCTCACGGCGAATTGATGATGATCGGTGCCTACGCCACGTACCTCACGCAGCGCGGTTTCGAAGCGGCGATGGCCAACCACTGGCTTCCGGCCAGCGCGTTCAATTGGTATTTCGTGCTCGCGATCCCGATTTCGTTTCTCGCGTCCGCGTTGGTCGGCTACCTGATGGAGCGGCTGATTATCCGCCACCTTTACGGTCGGCCCCTGGAAACGTTGCTCGCCACGTACGGCATAAGTCTGATCCTGATCCAGCTCGTGCGCCTGCAATTCGGCGACAACATCGCTGTCAACAGCCCGACGTGGCTGCAGGGCGGCGCGGAGATCGTGCAAGGCGTCGTCCTTCCGTACAATCGAATCTTCATCATCGCGTTCTGTATCGTCTGCATTGTGGGCATGTACTTGATCATTGGAAAAACCAACTTGGGGCTGCTGCTGCGCGCGACCACTCAGAATCGCAACATGGCCGCCGCGCTGGGCGTGCAGACGCGAAAAATCGATGGCTACACGTTCGCGCTCGGTGCGGGGCTCGCCGGTCTGGCCGGTTGCGCGCTGACTCAAATCGGCGGCGTCACACCGGACATGGGCCAGAATTACATCGTCGACTCGTTCATGGTTGTCGTCACCGGCGGTGTTGGAAAACTGGCTGGTGCGATCTGGGCAGGCATGACGCTGGGTTGCCTCAACAAGGTGCTTGAACCGCTATTCCAGGCCGTCTGGGCAAAAGTGCTGATCTTGCTCTTCGTCGTCGTCTTTATTCAGTGGCGGCCGTCTGGCTTCTTCCCGGCGAAAGGCAGACACGCCGATGTCTAACGCCCCCGGTCCCTCCAACCGCTGGGCCGCGAACGCGCCGATTTTCGGTCTGGTGCTGGCGATGGTAGTCGTTCCGGCGCTTTACGCCGCGAACGTGCTGAGCATCGAAACTGTCAACCAGCTCGGCCGATTTCTCTGTTTCGCCATCGTCGCCATCGGCATCGATCTGGTCTGGGGCTACACCGGCATTCTGACGCTCTGCCAAGCCATGTTTTTCACACTCGGCGGTTACGCCATCGGCATGCACATGGCCCTGCACGGCCCGCTCGACGGCGAAGGCATCCCGCGCAGCCTGTTCGTCGTGACGTCCGATGTCAGCGGCTTCAAACTGCCCGCGTTCTGGGAGCCCTTTCAAACGCTGCCCGTGGCGATCCTCCTCGCGATGTTCGTGCCAGGACTCTTTGCGTTCATCTTCGGATTTTTCGCCTTCCGCAGCCGCGTCAAAGGCGTGTATTTCTCGATCATCACGCAGGCCACCACGCTCGGCGTCTGTCTCCTCTTCCGCCGCAACGAACTGCGGCTGTGCGGCACCAACGGCCTGACCAACTTCGTCACGCTGGGCGGATTCGATCTCACCAAACCCGGCGTAAAGTTGGGACTCTACCTGTTGACAGTGCTCGTGCTCGCCGCGCTCTACCTACTGTGCCGCGCGCTCGTGAATTCCCGCTTCGGCCGTGTCCTCGCCGCCATTCGCGACAACGAAGGGCGCCTCCGAGCTCTGGGCTACAAGCCTCTCTTCTACAAACTTTCCGTCTTCACGCTCGCCGCCGCGATCGCCGGCATCGGCGGCATGCTCTACACCCCGCAGACGGGCATCATCACGCCGTTCAACATGGAGCCGGACAAGTCCATCTTCCTGGTAGTGCTCGTCGCCGTCGGCGGACGCTGCACGCTTTCCGGGGCCATCCTCGGCTCGGTGGTCGTCAACTACCTCTATTCGATTCTCACCAGCGGCACGATCTACAATCAGATCTACTCGAACGTCGGCGCGAACGACGCCTCGTTCATGCAGAAAACACTGGAACTTCTGCTCGGCCCCAAGGGCTGGCAGTTTGTGCTCGGTCTGCTCTTCCTCGGCGTGGTGCTTTTCATGCCCGACGGCCTTGTCGGACTCTGGAAGAAATATTTCCCCGACGTGAAAGAAGCCAAGTCCGCATCAACGCTCCCGCCCACCGCCACTCCTCCCGCTTCAGCGGTGGAATCTAAGGCGCAAGGAGTCAAAGCATGAGCGCCACCGACAGCATGATCCGTCTGGAAAAAGTAAAAGTCCTCTTCGACGGCTTTAAAGCGCTCGACATCGAAGAATTCTCCGTTGCCGAGAACGAATTGCGCGTCGTCATCGGCCCCAATGGAGCCGGCAAGACCACGCTCTGTGACGTCATCAGCGGCAAAACCAAGCCGACCGAAGGGCTCGTCTACTTTCAGGGCCGCGAAATCTCCAAGCTGCCGGAAGATTCCATCGGCGCGCTCGGCGTCGGCCGTAAATTTCAGACGCCCACTGTTTTCGACAGTCTTTCGGTCTACGAAAACATGGAACTCGCACTCCCCGGCGAACGCGGCACGCTTCACACCCTCAGAGCGAAAATCAAAGGCGATCAGCACAACCGCATCATGCAGTTGCTGGAACGCGTCGGGCTCGGAGGCGAAGCGAACATTGCCGCCAAACATCTCAGCCACGGTCAGCGCCAATGGCTCGAGATCAGCATGCTGATCCTGCAGAGCCCCAAGCTGCTGCTGGTTGACGAACCGGCCGCGGGATTGAGCGACGAAGAAACGCGCCTCACCGGCGAATTGCTGCTGGAACTCGCCGGACAACACACCATCATCGTGATCGAACACGACATGGAATTTGTGCGCCAGATCAGTACCAAGGTCACTGTGCTCTGCGAAGGCAAGCTCCTCTGCGAAGGACCGCTGGCCACCGTGCAAGCCGATCCGCGCGTCATCGAAGCGTACTTGGGCCGCTAACGCATGATCTTAAGCATCAACAAACTCGATTTCGCCTACGGAGAAGCGCAGATTCTCTACGGCATCACGCTCGACATCGAACTGGGCAAGGTCACCTGCATCATGGGCCGCAATGGCGTCGGCAAGACCACGCTGCTGCGCAACATCATGGGTACCTTGAAGCCCGCGGCCGGCAGCATCCTGCTGGCGGGAAAAGAGATCTCGCAATTGCCGCCATACACGCGCGCGAAGCTCGGCGTCAATCTCGTGCCGCAGGGCCGCGAGATTTTCCCGCGCATGACCGTCGAAGAAAATCTCCGCGTCGGATTGCAGGCGCGCGAAGACGGCGTGAAAAAGATTCCGGATGAAATCTTCGAACTCTTCCCCGTGCTCCACCAGATGCGCGGGCGCATGGGCGGCGATCTTTCCGGCGGTCAGCAGCAGCAACTGGCGATCGGCCGCGCGCTGGCGGGAAATCCCGGTGTGCTGCTACTCGACGAACCGACCGAAGGCATTCAGCCGTCGATCATCACGCAGATCGGCGAAGTGCTGCGCAAGCTCAGCAAGCGCGGCGACATGGCCATCGTCCTGGTGGAACAGTACGTCGATTTTGTCAAAGAATTCGGCGACAGTTATGTCATCATGAATCGCGGACGCATCGTGACAGGCGGACTGACCGCGTCCCTGGAACTGCATTCGATCAAAGAACACCTTAGCGTCTAATCGGGAAGAATTTTTCGTGGACGCCTCTCTCAGCGCACGCTTTTTCACCGGCAACAAGATGGAATCTGCTGCGCCGCAATATTTAATTCCGCAGTTCAATTCCAAGCCCGGTCGCGGTGTGCTGCAATTTTTGCGCACTGAAACGGGCACAGTACTGCAACGCCAATTCGCGCAAAATCCCCTGAAGTTTCTCCACCCGCGCAACCACGGCTGCGGGGCTTGGGTTTATTCCAGTACATATGGCGGCGGACTTGTCGGCGGCGATACCCTTGATGTTCAGATTAAGGTCGACGCACATGCCACGGCTTTCTACTCGACGCAATCGTCGACCAAGGTTTACCGCTCGGAATTGGCAACCTCGCAAGCGCTGCACGCCACCGTTGACTCCGGCGGGTTACTGATCATCGCTCCCGACCCGCTGGTCTGTTTCGCCGACTCACAATTCTCTCAGACTCAGCATTTTTCGCTCGCCGGGGATGCCAATCTGGTTTTCGTCGATTGGCTGTCGGCTGGGCGTGTCGCGATGGGCGAACGCTGGGCTTTCCGTCATTACGAAAACAAAACGACGATCGAACAGCATGGCGACGAGATTCTCCACGACGTCCTCCGCCTCAACCCCGAGCAGGGCCCGATCGCCAGCCGGCTGCGCCGCTTCAATTCGTTCGCGTCGATTGTCCTCTGCGGCCCGCGTTTGGCGCAATTCGGAGCCGACATTCAGGCCGCGCTCGCCGCGGCGCCACTAAAGCGCAATGCCGATCTGCTCTGCACCGCCAGTCCGCTCAGGAATTCCGGCACGCTGCTGCGCATTCTGGGATCTTCCGTGGAAGAAGTTGGGCGAAATATTCACGCCACTTTAAGCTTTGTGCCCACGCTTTTAGGCGACAATCCGTGGTCGAGAAAATGGTGATCGAGGACAGCTCATGCACTTAACGCCGCACGAACTCGATAAATTGGTGCTCCATCAAGCCGGCTTCCTCGCGCAAAAACGCCTCGCGCGCGGCCTGCGCTTGAATCATCCCGAAGCCGTCGCGCTGATCGCCACGCAGATGCTCGAATTCATCCGCGAAGGCAAATCGGTCGCGGAGCTCATGGACCTGGGCCGCCAGTTGCTCGGCCGCGCCGAAGTGCTCGACGGCATTCCCGATCTGATCCACGAAGTCCAGATCGAAGGCACGTTTCCCGACGGCTCGAAATTGGTCACCGTCCACACGCCCATCGTCGCCGAGCACGGCAATCTCGCGCTGGCGCTGTACGGCAGTTTCCTGCCCGTGCCCAAGCCCGAAGCCTTCGCCGCTCAGCGTGTAAACGCGCCGGAATCGGTCAGCCCCGGCGAAGTCGCTACGGCCGCCGGCGAGATCGAACTCAACGCCGGCCGCGACGTTGCCGTGCTGAAAGTCACCAACCGTGGCGACCGCCCAATCCAAGTGGGGAGCCATTACCATTTCATTGAAACCAACCGCGCACTGAGCTTTGATCGCACCCGTGCCTACGGCAAGCGGCTCGACATTCCCGCCGGCACCGCCGTCCGTTTCGATCCCGGCGAATCCAAAACTGTCCAACTTTGCGCCATCGCCGGCAATCGCGTCATCCATGGTGGCAACGCCGTCGCGGATGGTCCGGTCAGTATTGAAAATCAGGCGAAGGCGATGGCCGCCGTCGCGTCGCGGGGATTTGGCCACGAACCGGAACCGCCGAAAGCAGGAGGTGCCGCATGAGTCTCTCCATCAAACGCAATCAGTACGCGGACATCTTCGGACCGACGACTGGCGACACCGTGCGGCTCGGCGATACCGGTCTGATCGCCCAAGTCGAACGCGATCACACCGTCTACGGCGACGAATGCAAATTCGGCGGCGGCAAAGTCCTCCGCGACGGCATGGGCCAAGCCTCCGGCGTGTCGCAGGCCGATGCGCTGGACTGTGTCATCACCAACGCGCTGATCGTCGACTGGTCCGGCATTTACAAAGCCGACATCGGTATCAAAAATGGACGCATCCACGGCATCGGCAAAGCCGGTAACCCCGACGTCATGGCCGGCGTCGCGCCGGGCATGATCGTCGGCGTCACCACCGAAGTCATCGCTGGCGAAGGCCACATCATCACCGCTGGCGGCATCGATTCGCACATTCACTACATTTGTCCGCAGCAGGTTTTTGAAGCGCTGGCCAGCGGCGTCACCACCTTTATCGGCGGCGGCACCGGCCCGGCGACCGGGACCAACGCCACCACCTGCACGCCCGGCGCACGCCATCTGGAATTGATGCTCCAAGCCACCGACGGCCTGCCGATGAACTTCGGCTTCACCGGAAAAGGCAACACCTCCCTGCCCCACGGCCTGCTGGATCAAATTCGCGGCGGCGCGATCGGCTTGAAGCTCCACGAAGATTGGGGGACCACACCCGCCGCCATCGACTGCTGCCTCACCGTCGCCGGCGAGCACGACGTTCAAGTCACCATCCACACCGATACGCTCAACGAATCTGGATTCGTGGACGATTCCATCGCCGCGTTCAAGGGCCGCACCATTCACACCTATCACACCGAAGGCGCCGGCGGCGGACACGCACCCGACATCATTAAAGTCTGCAGCGAACCCAATGTTCTTCCCAGTTCCACGAATCCCACGCGTCCGTTCACCGTCAACACGCTCGACGAACACCTCGACATGCTGATGGTCTGCCACCATCTCGACAAGAACATCACTGAAGACGTTGCCTTCGCCGAAAGCCGCATCCGCGGCGAGACCATCGCCGCCGAGGATATCCTCCACGACCTGGGCGCAATCAGCATGATCTCCAGCGACAGCCAGGCGATGGGACGTGTCGGCGAAGTCGTCACTCGCACGTGGCAGACAGCGCACAAAATGCGCCAGCAGCGCGGCCGGCTGCCCGGCGAACAAGGCGCGAACGACAACCAGCGCATCCGCCGCTACGTCGCGAAGTACACGATCAACCCCGCCCTCGCCCACGGCGTCGGCCATGAAATCGGTTCCGTCGAAGTTGGCAAGCTAGCGGATTTGATCCTCTGGAAGCCCGCCTTCTTCGGCGCGAAACCTGAGATGGTCCTCAAGAGCGGCTTCATCGCGTGGGCGCAGATGGGCGACGCCAACGCTTCCATCCCCACGCCGCAGCCTGTGTTGATGCGCCCGATGTTCGGCGCGTTCGGCCGGGCCACGCCGCGCACGAGTCTCGCGTTTGTTTCGCAGCGTTCGCTCGAAGACAACGTCGTTCAGAAATACGGCCTGCAAAAGGAGTGCATTGCCGTCCGCGGCTGCCGCACGGTCAAGAAGAGCGACATGAAGCTCAACGATGCGACGCCGAAGATCACCGTCGATCCCGAATCGTTCAGCGTCTTTGCCGATGGTGTGCACCTGAAGTGCGAGCCGGCGAAATCGCTGCCGCTGACGCAGCGGTACTTCCTCTTCTGAGGCCCGGCATGGACTGGCTACTGCTCCAACTCGCCGACTCAGCATTTCCGACGGGCGGCTTCGCCCACTCTGCCGGATTGGAAGCCGCGTGGCAGCAGGGCGAAGTTGCCAACGCAGCCGCGTTGCAAAGTTTTCTCGTCGATTCGCTCTGGCAGACCGGATTCGGCGTGGTCCCGCTCGTCAACGCCGCGCATCATGCGCCGGAGGATCTACTAGAGCTTGACCGCCGCTGCGACATCTTCTTGACCAACGCCGTCGCCAACCGTGCCAGCCGCATGCAAGGCCGCGCGTTGCTCTCGACGTGCGGGCGCTGCTTTCCGCTCCCGGAAATCGACGCGCTCCAACGCACCGCCAAAGCAGCAAAATCCAGCTTTCATTACGCGCCCCTCTGCGGAGCCACGATGCGAGCGCTGAGCGTCAATCTTTTCCACACGCAGGAACTCTGCCTCTTCACGCAGCTCCGCGGCATAGTCTCGGCGGCCGTCCGCCTGGGCATCGTAGGACCGTTTGAAGGCCAGCAGCTTCAGTTCGCCGCGTACCCGCACGTCAACGCGGTTCTCGACCGCTGTGGCGAACTCAATCGCGAGGACCTTGCGCAGACGGCCCCGCTGCTGGACATTTTTCAGGCCACTCACGACCGACTCTACTCGCGTTTGTTCTACTCTTAGCATGGAGCACTACCGATGAACGACCACGGCCACAGTCACGGCGAACACGGGCACAGTCACGGCGATCACGGCCACACGCACGAGAACTGGGCGCACGCCGGACTTTTCCACGAACGCGACAAACCGCTCTCGCGCGACTACAAGGCCCGCTCGTTCACCGTCGGCATCGGTGGCCCCGTGGGCAGCGGCAAGACCGCGCTGCTATTGGCGCTCTGCCGCGCTTTGCGTGATGAATTTCAGCTCGGCGTCGTCACCAACGACATCTTCACCAAAGAAGATGCAGAATTCCTAATCCGCAATCAGGCGCTGCCGGCGACGCGCATTCGCGCCGTCGAGACCGGCGGCTGCCCGCACGCGGCGATTCGCGAAGACATCAGCCACAATCTGCTGGCCCTCGAGCAACTCATGGAAGACCTGCATCCCGAGTTGCTCTTCGTGGAAAGCGGCGGTGACAACCTCGCCGCGCAATACAGCCGCGAACTGGTCGATTATACCATCTATGTGATTGACGTGAGCGGCGGCGACAAGATCCCGCGGAAGGGCGGACCCGGCATCACGCAGTCGGATTTGCTGGTGATCAACAAGACCGACCTCGCTCCGCATGTCGGCGCTGATCTGAAAGTGATGGAACGCGACGCCCGCAAAATGCGCGGTGACGGACCATTCCTCTTCACACAGGTTACGAAGGGCGTGGGAATCCCCCAGGTCTGCGAAAACGTCCTCGCCACGTGGCGCCGCGCGCTGGCCGGCGGTTAGTCATCAGCGCCGCCGGTCTTCGCCGCGGAACATGATCGTGTCGCACGAGACGAGCTTGTCGTCGCCCTTCTCCATCCAGCGCACGGTGACGCGGACGAAATATTCCTTATCGGCCGCTCCGCCGATGGTGCCGCGCCGCGCAGGAGCCAACGGCAACACCAGCCGGTTGTAAGTAAAGCGTGGGTCATCAGGGTATTCGCGGAAGGATGTCTTCAGATCGGAACTCGGCACACTTCCCGCGGCAAAGTCCGCGCGCATGCCATCGAGCAGCGATTCGGCTGCGATTGAGGCTTCCGTCTCGTTGATCGCGCGCTTGTGGTTCGCGAACCCCGCGTTCAGCACAGCGAAAATGCTGACCATGCCCGTCAGCAAAATCGCAAACGAGATCAGCACTTCAATCAGCGTCATACCGCGTGGGCGGGAAGTCCGGCGCGTCATTCGTCGGTCCTCCGCCGCCGGTTGTTATTGTTATTATTTTTACGGTTTCCGCCGTTGTTCTGGTTCTGATTCTGATTTTGACTCTGATTCAACTGCTCCGCACGCCGTGCGAAGTACTCTTCATTGGACATGTAGTTTGAGCGCCAATTGGGAATGTAGACGATGCGGCGGAATGTCCGGCCGACGCGAATGCTCGCCCGTGCCGAATGTCCAACCGCGTGCGTGCCCCGCTGAGCGCGCTTGTCGATGACAAAACTGTATTCGGTCTTCTTGCTGTAATGCAGCCACTCGTCGTCGATCAGGATATATGAGTCGTCGTCGCCGCCGTCTGGAAAACCCTTGGTGCTCTCGACACCGACTTCCCCATCGCGTTCGCCAATGTCGTCGGACAACTTGGTGTTGACGCAGCGGGGCATCGGAGAATCAACCGTGACAATGATCTTGATCATTTGCGGAAAGACGTCGTCGGACGGATCGTTGAGCGAATCGGTGCCGCGGTAGAGGCTGAAATGGTTGAGCGGACGGATGCCGCGCGTCGAATCCCATATCTTCTCCGGACCTTTGACCTTCGAATCGGACGCCTGATCCTTCCACGAATCCGTGTTTTGACTCCAATAGTCGAAGCCCAGGTAAAGCACGTCGGACGCGACCACCTGCGCGGTTTCCGGCGTCATCATCGTCGACAACGGCCCCGCCACCGGCGCGTGGACGGCACGGTAAAGCGTTCGTTCGTGCGTCTGCGGATCAATCGCCAAAAAATAACCAATCATCGCCATGCCGCCGAGCGCCTTGAAGTCGGCGATCTTCTGGCCGGTAAAATCCGCGGTGTCCGGCGTCGCCACGGCGGGGCCAGCCTTCACACCTTCCACCTTCTTATCGGGAGTAAAGGCCGTCTCGTTTACCTTTCCATCACCGGCGTTGAGCGTCAGTGCGCGTTCGGGTCCGCCTTCGAATGCGCGCACGAACATCAGGCGCTGTAATCCGGTGGTTGAGTCGATGTCGCCGATCATCTTGGCGCGAACGTCCAGCGGCTGACTGGTCGCGTTGGGCTCCTCCAGTGTGATCATCTGCCGGATGTCGTCGGCCATCAGGTCAACCGACGCCGAAGCCTTTTCATAAAGCACCCGGCGGCGCTCGCCGATCGTCCAACTCGCGATGACTTCGCGCACGGCCATCAAGGTCATGCCGGCCAGCACGATAAAAATCGACAACGTGATCATGACCTCGACGAGCGTCATGCCGCGCCGGGTTTTCACCGTGCTTGTTGCAGAAGTTTTTGTGTCAGCGCCGCTCAACTTCTTCCATTCGCCTCATGATGAGTGGAGTATGGTACACGCCCCGCAGCTTCTCGATACTGAACGTCCGCTTCCAGTCCAGTCCCGGCTGGAAAGACCCGTGTGTAAAGTCCCAGTACACGCGGATTTCGATCTGGTTGGCGTGGATACCACCCAGTTGCAGATATCCGTCCCGGTAGAGGTACTCATAGAGCCCGCCGGGCTGATTGGTGGGCTCCGCATCCCACGCGGGCTTGCCATCGTAACGGATGAGCATGCGCGGCCGCACGGTGTTGGGACGCGGTTGTTCTTCTGTGCCGGTCAGGAGAAGTTCGATGCCGTCCCACGTCGCCTCAGTCGCGTAGTAGCCGCTTTGAACATACGCCAATCCTGCGCCGTCGTATGTCAGCGAGTCCCGGTCCCAATACCGGAACGGCAGGCAGCGCACAATCTCGTCGGCGTCGTGATCCTGCTCGGTTGTGCCGAAACGCCCGCGGAACGGCGCACAACCAGAGAACGAGGTGCCGCCTCCCTGTTGCCACGAAACGATTTCCGTGCCGTTGCGCGTGTTGCCCAGCAGCGCATAGCCCTCGTTGGGAAATCCCGCTCCGTTCTTGATGTTGAACGTGTCGTCTTTCGTTTTCATCAAACTCGTCAGCATGGAGACCGGCATGCCGTCGAAGAGCATCGCCGCCGCACCGAGCGGATGCTTGTCGGCTTTCGTCCCGAAGACGCCGCGAATCACGCCATTGAGCCGGACAACGTGGCGAGTCTGAATATTCGGATGCGTTTCGGTCTTGCCGCAGTACGAAATCGTGCGGTCAGACTTGGTGCGTTGCGGCGGCTTGTCCTTCAGGGGCGGGAAGACATCAGCGTAGAACTGAATATCGCCCTGCGTTGCGGACTTATAGAAGAGCAGCTCGTTCTCGATGCGCACCAGCCCACCCGTTTGCGGCCAGTTGAGACGGTTACCGACCGTGCCGTTTTGAGGCCACGCATCGAAGTCTTCCAGGTCGATGGTTTCGTCGGCAGCCTTGATCCCCTGCCCTTCGGTGGTCATCGCGATGCGACCGACGGTGGTGTTGTGAATGTTGCAGATCCATTCGTCGACATGGCCCTTCATGGTGTTGCCGTTCCGGTCCGCACAGATGTGGCGCTTGGCGCCGACGGCGTCGGGCAGCTCACCCGAAGGCCATTTCAGGAAGCGCGTGGTGTTCGCGGGAAAATCGCGCGAGACGAAATCGTTGAGGCCTACGTAGAAGTCAAAACCCCAGCCCGTGAACTGCGTCTGCGGACAAGGCTGACCGTTGAAGTTCGGGTACTGCGCGATGTACGCCTGCTTGACGTAACGCAGATCGCCGTCGGTCCGCCCCTTCTCAAGGATCGAGAGCTCGCTGATGCCCTGATCGCCGTAGGGCGAGGCCTGGTTGCCGCACTGGGGGCCGCTCATCCGCACCACGGGAATGACTTTCGCCTTTTTTGAATGCGCCATCTTGACGCCGCCGATGCCGAACTGATTGCGGAAGTTCGCCATACCCCAGTTCGTGCCGCCTGACGGTGTGGGAGTGTCCATGGTGGTAGTGCGATACCCACCCAGGTTGTTGGCGGTGTAAAGCAGACCGACCAGGTAGTGCTTGCCGTTGTTGATTTCTTTGGCGTCGTGATAGATCCATTCCACTTTCTTGTCGTTGGTTTCGTCGTCGATCTGGACAATGCCCTTGGGATCGTACTGCGCCGAGTTGGAAATCTGGATGCTGCAGAGCGTAATTTGCGCGCGGTCGTGCAGATTGCGCGCGGGTCCCTTGTACGCGCGGGTGAGTTGTTCGAGTGACGTCGCAGTCTTGCGGCCATAGTAAAACACTTCGCCTTCGCAGATCGCATATCCGGACGGCGGAAAATTCGTGGCGTCGTCGACGGGAATCTTGCCGGTATCGGTGTCGAGCACGAAGCGGTATTTGTTCGGCGGTGAGGGCATGTTCACGACCGTGTGCGTGTTCTGCGCCATGTCGAGGTCCTCCGACAAGGTCGCGCCGCCCACGCGCAGATTTTGCGCCAGATGGTTGGAGTAACCGTACGGGATCACCAGCTCGCCCTGCGAGTGCTTGGCAATGGCGCTCATGCGCGCACCGCGGTTGAGCGTCTTCAACGACGTGCCGCTGCGGGTCTGGTATTCAATAATTTCTTCGCCGACTTTTACCGCTCCGGCGTTGGGAAAGTCGGCCTTGTCGGCGTCTTCCAGTTCCATCGTGTCGATGTCGTCGAGTCCCAAATCCGACCCGAGTTTCGTGCCCGGCCGGTTCACGATCTCGCCATCCTGAGGCGACGGGACGGGCTGCGCGTCGACGCGTACTTCCTGTCCATTGGGTTGGCTAGTCTTCCACGAACCGGCAAGGTGGTACCAGTCCCCGGCTTCCAGCGTTACCGGGTAGATGAACTCCACCGGCTTGCGCTTCAAATGCTGGAAGCTGACGTTGGCGTCCTTGCATTCCAAGCCCGCGTCGTAAATCGAGATCACCATGCCGCCGACAGGCTGATGGCGCGGATCGTAGGAGAACGTGACGCGGTTGCGTTCATCTTCCAGGCCTTCTTCGTAGAGCACGCAGTTCGAACTTCCCAGAGGCCGATACCACATTTCAAGCGACGTCGGAACCGACGCAACCTGATTGGGCGTCTGCCCCAGGTTCGTGGCCGGATCGAGTGTCCAGCCATCGTGCTGGCGCAAGTCGTAGCCGTCCTGCCGGTAACCGTTCTCCTGCGGATTGTTGCAGTGGTCGAACTGCTCGCCCTGAAGATTGAAGAGTCCCGATTCGCCGACGTCCAGCCGCACATTGCCGGAAGTGGAATCCGGCAGGAACAATTCCGGAGCATCCTTCTGTGTGCGGTATTTCAAAATGGGTACTGGAAACGTAACCACACGGCTGGTCATGCCGCGGTCGACCAGATCCTGAAATCCGGACTGGTATTGAATTTTAAAGCGATTGGACATCGGTGTCGGCAGGCTGACGATCTGGCGAACGGTATTGCGAGCCAACTGCACACCGTTGTCCGAGTTCTCGACGCCGCTGCCTTCCAGCGTGTACGTGCCCCACGAATGGAAGCAGAATGGGACAGTCGACGTGCGCAATTTCAGGCTGCTCATTTCCGTCGCATTGATGAACGCGGCGTCGCGATCCTGGATCGTCAGGATGCCGGCCTTGTGCGCCTGCTCGAAGACCCTGCGCAGCTCTTCCTTCGTGGCGTACGACTTTTTCTGTCGGAACATGAAGTCGACCAGCGCTTCGGCCGTGGCGCGCTTGATCGCGTTGTTGTGGCCTTCGATGCAGAGCCCCTTGAAACACGCGATCAGCACGTCTCGCGGCGCGGTATTAATGTTGATCGGATGAAGCTGAAGTGGCTCCACGTAAGGCGAGGCCACATTGCCTCCGACCTGACTTTGCTGCGTGCCGATATTGATCTGCATACCCGCTTCGTATTCTAGCACCAGCGTGCCATCGAAGCGCCGGGTCACGTGCGCGAGACGGCCATAGTTCTGGCCCTGCGAATCGCGTAGCAGCGTTCCGGGTCCGATGCCCGAGTCCGCCTGTAGATTGTTCGACGGCTTGCGCTGATTCTGGTTATTCGGTTGTTGCGGATTATTGACGAAATTCGAGGCTCCCGCCCCCTGCGGGGTGGGCAGCGGGAAGTGACCCCATTCCGGACCGTCAAGGCCGGAGTGAACCGTGATCAGCCGTTCAATGCGTGCGAATTCGTCCGCGGCCAAACCCAGTCCGGCACATGCGGTTTTCACTTCGTACGTCGAGGAATAGCGACGGCCGCCATTCTTATACGGAAAATTCACAATCGCGTTGGCGCGGCCGTCGAAAACCAGCGCGCCGCTGGAATGCCCTCGCTGCAACGGATCCATCAGCTGAATCTTGCTGCCGCTCACATTCGTGTAACGCAGTACTTCGCCTTCGATGCAGACCGTGCCCTTTACGCGCGAGGGGTCCCCGCCGCCGCCAAAAAAACTGCTCGTCTCGTCGACCGTCAGTACCGTGTCGCCCTTGGCGGCTTTATCGGTGGTGACCGCTGAACCCATCAGATTGCCCAACAGCGCCGGCACCGCGGAATTGACGTTGACCTTGCCCTGTTCGTCCTCCGCTCGGACAGACCAGAGCTGGCCGTCGGGGTTCTGAAATTCCATGTTGAGCGCATTGAACTCAGGGCTCGCCGACGGAAATTCCATCGAGATTTTGATGTCCTGCAGCGTTGTGACTTCCGGGCTCTCATCTTTCAGATCGTATCGCAGCGTCGTATACAGTTGCGCCATGCCATGCGCCACCGCGGCCTGAGCGCCTTCGCGCGCGCGCATCGCGTGCATGTCCGCACGCGCCGCGCGGCTCTGCTGGATCATCGAAAATACAAACGGCGCCGCCAGGGCCATCAGCCCGGCGAGAATCGCGATGACCATGACAATGGCCACGCCGCGCGCGCGTACTCCCAGTCGGTGTCTCATCGCGTCAGGGTCCCTTTGCCTGATCCGGATTCTTGGCCTGTTCGTCCTGCGTGTACTGTTCCTTGTTCTGCACTTCTTCGCGCGAGGTCAGCCCCAGCATCGAGACGGTCACTGTGCGCACCGTCGTCCCCTGCAGCAGCGTGATGCTCACCGGACCGGCATGATGACGAATGTCGAGCGTGCCGTCGTTGGCGAAGTACACCGCGTCCCAGGGCTGCGTGGTGTGCTTGAGCGTCGACGTGCCCGGCAGAAACACCTGGCGACCTTTGCTCGCCGACATGACGCGGACCTCGTCGACGCGGCCCACAAATCCGCCGTCTTCATGGCCGACCAATAAGGGATGATCGTTCACCTGCGGCACCGAACCCGGTCCGATCGCCTCTGCCGCATCATCGACAAAAATGCGCGTGGAATGGCGATCCCACGCCAGCGCGACCTTCGTCCAACGACCGGCCGCGAGGTGGTAGTCGGAAGCATCAACATTTTTCCCGCCGGCATTGCCCTGCAGTGTTCCATCCATCTTGATCGTGAGGTAATAGGAATCCTGCTTATAGAAGATGTAGCCCGTGCCTCCATCGTTGATGCCGAAGGGACGAACGTAGGCTTCAATATAGCCGCCGTCATCGCAATCAAAATCGGGATTGACACCCAGGTCGATGCAGGACCCGGGAGGAAGATACGCGCACTTGCCGATCTTACCGTCGTCCTTGAGATCCGAACTGCGCAGGATCGCCGACGAATGCGCGCCAGGCGTGCGGCCGAATCCGTCCTTGTTCTCAAAATGCCACAGCCCGACCACTTTGTAGACCCATGGAATGACGAGATGATTCTCGGCATCCAATTCCACGAACGCCGGCGCGTTGGAAGCCACGGCATTGGTGCGCGCCTGGCGGAGCGCGACATCGATCTCCGCTGCTGCGCCCTGCTCCTTCATATTCTGCGACATGCGCCAGTAGACGGCGGCGCTGAGTCCCATCATCGTCGCGAGAATGGCCATGACCGCGAGCAGTTCGATCAGCGTCATGCCGCGCGCGGAGATTGAGCGCCGAAGATGTCGAATCTGAACGCTCATGCCAGTCCCTGCAATCGTTTAGTTAGTTTGGAGCAGACGTCCCGCCTGCAGCTACTTTGCAATCTGCCTCTACGATGCAGTGCACGCCGTGGCGTTGTAGACCCCCGGGCCAGCTGGCCTGGGGTCAACCCATCTCTATTCCGGCCGCAGCTTGTTCCAATTGACAATGTCGTCGGAGCTGGCGTCCCCCTGCTCGGCGGTATTGTTGGGACCATCGGAAAGCAGTCGGAACGTGCTCTTGTTCGGCGCCTTGTTGCCGTAGTCATGGTGGTGGATGTAGCGGATCGGGTGATTCCACGCGTCGCAGAACTTGGGCTTGTCGCGGTTACCCGGGTCGCAGGTTGGAAAGTCTGAAGTGCGCGTGATATACGGCCCGGTCTTCATCGTCGTGGTCAAGCAATCGTAGAGATTCTCTGCGCCAACAAGCCCGGTCTGATCGCCATCGGACGGCGGATAGTCCTGAAAATCCGACTCATAGCGATCCAGCGCCGCTTCCAAACCCGTGATCGTGCCCTGCGTCTGCATCGCCTTCGCACGCGTGCGGGCCGACGAGACAGCCGCCAGCACCAGCGAGCTGAGAATGCTGATGATCACCACGACCACCAGCATTTCGATAAGCGTGAAGCCCCGTCCGGAAGTGCGCATCTTCATTTGCCGTCCTTGTTCGGTGCGGGAGATGGAGCGGGTGTGGGAGCTGGAGCAGGAGCAGGCGCCGGATCAGGCTTCTTGTCCTCTGGATTTAGAATCTTGATCGCTTCGGCGCCCGTGCCTTCTGTCGTCGACGACGAATGGCGGCTGAGCAGTGCGATGTTGTCGGCGCTCGCACTGATCGTGGTATTCGGCGAAGCGATTACGAACACGCCAGCGGAAACCGAATTGGTGCGGTTGAGCATCAGCGGTACGCCGCGCACCTTCTTGCCGTTGATCGACAGATCGCAGTTGCACTTGCCACCGGCTTTCATGTCGCTGGTTTCGATGGCCAGGCGCGCGTGTCCGTCGTCCGGCCACTTGATGCTGGTCGATGCAAAATCGACCGTGCCGCCCGTGTTGTCCAGGAAGCGAATCTTCATTTCGTCGTCGACCCGGGCCCATTCAAGGAAGAATTTCGATCCGCCGACGCCGGAAATGCGCACTCCAGCCGTCACCGGCATGCCGACCGGCACATTGATATCCGCTTCCAGCCGCACGAACGCATCGGTGCGCACTTCTTTGGTGAAATCCACCACGTCGCCCTGGCTGGAACCTTGAGTCCCCGCGAAAACGATGTGGCCGTCCTGCAACACCGGCTTGATCATGCCGCGCCCCTTGCCCTGCCAGCCCGGCGGCGCAAGACTTTCGTCGAAGGTCTGGTACTCCAGGTCGAGGTTGCTCTGCGCATAAATTTTCTTCAGTGCGTCAGCGGCGTAACTGCAGCGTCCGTCAACGGCCAGCGCCTGTTCGAAAAACGCCACGGCGGAGTCCTTGTCGCGGGCATTGTTGGAGATGTAACCGAGTCCGCTGAGCGCACTGACGTTCTTGGGCTCCAGCGTTAACGCGCGGCCAAGCTTCTCCTTCGCCTTGCCGAGATCCTTCTGGCCCAGCAGCGCCAACCCCTGCCCCGCCTGGTATTCGCCACTGGACGGATCCAGTCCGCCGGCCGCTTCGTAAAATTTCTGAGCCGCCTCCCACTTGCGCAACCGCAGCGCTGTGGCGCCCGCCGCTGCCAATCCCGGCGCGTAGCTCGGAGACAGCGTCGCAACTTTGTTAAACGCATCTTCGGCCGCGGCGTAGTCGCCCTTGCGGAAGAACCATTCACCGACAAAGTATTTCAAGTAGGCGTCGGAAGTGTCCTTGGCGAAGAGCTCCTTGTACTTGGCCGCCGCCTGGTCGCGCTTGGCCTTCGCATCGTCGGGTGCAGTCTTGCCGCCCACAAGCTCGATGTACTTGGCTTCGCGTTCCAGTCCAACCGCATAGGCCAGCAGCAGACGCGGCTGATCGGCGCGCTCTTTGAACGCGTTGGTTATTTTCTCTTCGAACTTGTCGAGCGATTCCTTGTCGCCGCTGAGCAGCTTCGCGAATGCTTCGATCTCGTATGCTTCCGCCGATTTGGGATGCTTGCTCAGCACGCCTTCGGCAATGCGGTAGGCGTCGTCGTACTGCTTGCGCATCAGCTTCGTCGCGGCCAGCCCGATCTGTCCTTCGTCATTGTCGAGCGGCGCGGCGACAAACGCCTGTTCCGCAGCTTCGAAATCGCCCTGGTTGAGCAGCACGATGCCGCGCTGCACCATCGCGCTGGCGTTTTGAGGGCTCTTGGAAATCACCGTCGTCAACATCTTGTTGGCTTCGTCGGGATGACCTGCCGCGACCAGGTACTTGCTGCGGGCGAGCATCACCTGCTCGTCGGTCGGGGCCATCTCAAACGCTTTCTTGAGATCCCCTTCGGCCGCCGCCAGATTCCCCTGCTCCAGCAACGCCTTGCCACGCCACATGTACGCGCGAGCCCGCTGCGGCGCGGCGGCTACCAGGGCGTCGCCGATGCGCTGCGCGTCCCTGGCGCGATTGCCCTGCATGTACAGCTCAGCGAGGTACTCCAGGACGTCGGGGTCGTTGGACGTCGCGGCCGTTTCCAGCAGCGCCACGACTTTTTTCTGCATGTTCCAATGCTCCCACGCGTACTTCATGCGCTTGAGGAGCAGCGTGGCATTCTTGCTCTTGTTCCAGTCCTTGGCGAAGTCGTCCATCGCTGTGTCGGCCGTGCGCTGGTCGCGCTTTTCCTTCACGTCACGCATGTTGAAGTCGTGGGAAATCTGCGTGCGCACCGCCTTGATTTTAAATACGGACGAGTCGTCGGTCGGGGTGACCACGCCAACTTCCTTGCGACCGTCGTTGTAATACACTTCGGAGTACTGGCGCAGTTCGAAGTCCGGATCGGACTCCGCGCGGCACGAAATGCTCAGCGCCGCACCGGTCAGTAGAATCAATAAGGGAAGTGCGGTCGCGGTTCTCATCTTAGTAAGACGTCCTTTTGTCCGGCCGTGCTGCGCTGCCATGCCAAGAAGTCTCCGTCGAGCACCGTTTTACTTTTTGGGGTCTTTGGGATCCGACTTCGGGTCCTTGGGGTCTTTTGGATCTTTCGGTGTCAGCGCAACCGGTGGAAATTCGTCACCAAAACGCGGCAGCTTGGTCGAACCTTCCAGCGTCGGCCCTGGTTCAGGCAGAATCTGCGCCGGCTGCGTGACGTTGGCCGACGGCACGTCCAGTTCCACCGGCTGGAAAGGAATGAGCTTCTTCTCCGCCACGAAAATGTAGCGCTGTCCGCCGGCATAATCCGAACCGGTACCGCTGGCGTAGAACTTTTCCTGGCTGGCTGTGGGCAGCGCATTCTTATCCAGGTCAACCAGCACCTGACGGTTCAAGTCCTGCTGCGCCACGGGGGCGAGGTCCAGAGAACCATTCTGCGACCAGAGCACCATCGTCAGCACCACCGCCAACGCCAGCAGGATGCGCCCGAACTGCTCGTGAACCATCATCATTACGCCCGACATCGTGATCGCCTCTCGCTACGCACTGAAAATTATCACGCCTCAATACTTGTCCGGATCCACGTTCCGCGACGGACGCGTATCGTCGTCGCCTCCGCTGCCGCCTGTTCCACTGCCACCGGTCGTGGTCTTCAACTTGATCTGCATGTCGTTGGCCTGTTTCTCCGATAGCAAGCCCGACAAGGCCAGAGTTCCTCTCACCGTACCCGTCGCCGCATCGTTGATTTCAACCCGGACGGAGTTAATGCAAAAATAGCCGTGAATATGATCTGTCTGTTTCTGAACTTCGAATAACAACTGCGCCACGGCGCGCTCGGGGCCGATCACGGTCACGCGAATGGGAAACTGGATCAACTTATCCTGCGCTTCCGGCGCCGGTGCGGGCTTGCCGCCCTTTTTCGATGCGTCCGTTTTGGGATCGTACTTCGCTTCCTTCGCGTCCTTGTCTTTTGAATTCGGGTCCGCCTTGATCTCCGGCGGCTCGATCACTGTCGGCGTGTCATACTTGATCTTGGTGACCCGCTGAATGTTTGCTTCCTGGCAGGAGAGCAGAAACTTGTCCACGAGCGCCAGGCGCATCAGATTCAGGCTGACCGGATCGTCGGCGCGGGAGACCATGTCCAGATCCGGCGGAACCTTCAAGTGCCACTGCGTGGTCGCCTTCTGCTCAACCAGCGTGCGTTGCTGAATGAAATAACTTTTCTTGTCACCGCTGCCGGCTGCCGCTTCCTGGAACGTCCGAAGCGTATCGGGCGTGCCAAACTCAAGATGCTGCAACACACCCAGGTTCTGCTTGAGCTTCGCATTGGAAAGTTCGATTTCGTTTTCGGCGTCCTTCTTGGGCATCTGCTTGGGACCGGTCTTCGCGATGAAATAGCCGTCCCAATTCTGTCGCGCCGTCTCGGTCTCTTTCAGCTTCTGCGCCTGCACCGCCCAGTTGCTGTTGATCCCCATGAACACGACGCATAGCCAGATTCCCAGCCCCACCGCCGCGCCCAGAATCAGTTTTTTGTTCTCGTGAAAGAACATCATTCACCTTTCTGAGCGAGATTGGCATTGCCCGGATTGGCCGGCTTGTCCGCCGACGCCGCCGGAGCCGCGTTTACCGCCGTCAGCGGCTTACTGTTATCCTGCAGCATGATTTTAAATTCGAATTCCTTGCTCCCCGGCTTGGGATTGGCATCGTTCTTATCAACGAACGTCACATCCGAGATGCCCGGAATCTCCAGCAGTTTCTTGCGCAGTATTTCATACGCGTCCTGGAACTTTGTCCCCGGGTAAACATCCGTATCGTAATGCCCTTCCACGGTCACTTCGCGCACCGCTTCGTCGGGGGAGGACATCGATCCGCCGCTGTTGTTGTGCGCTTCGGTCGTGGGACCGAAGAACACCACCTGCGCATCGGCAGGCAGTTCTGCACGGAGCTTCGTGAACAAATCCAGGTACGCACGGCCCGTGCGCGTCTGCCGCGCGTAGTAGTCAACCTTCCGCGCCAATGCCTGATTTTCCTCAATCTTCGCGCGGAACGATTTCTTCTTCTCCCGCGCTTCCTTTTCCAGCTGCGCAAAGTCGTCCGCGCGCGCCGACTGCAATTCCACGGCCTTCGACGAATTCATCCACGGCGTAATCAGCCCCACCGCCAGCACCACGCCCGCCGCCATGCCGTAAACGGTCTTCTGGAAGAAGACGCGCTTGCGCAGCACTTTTTCCGGCACGAGCGAAAAGTGGAAGCTCGACGGATCCGCGTCAATGATCGCCAGGCCCAGCGCCACATCCATGTCCGGCACATTGCCTTCGAAGCACTTCGCGCTGGCCGCGTCCAGCTTGCGAAGATCCAGATCCTTCGCCAGATCCAGCACCTGCACCGGCTTGCCGATCTTCTTCTCGAGGTACTCCGGCAATCCCGTCAGCCGCGCACCGCCGCCGCACAGGATCACGCGATTGTAATCGAGCTTCGGCAGCTTCGCCTGCGTGCGGCAGAAGGTCACCGACGATCGTATCGCGCCGGCGATGTTGTCCGCGCCTTCTTTCAGCGCCGCCTGGAATGCCAGCTCCTGCTTGCCGGGAATCTTTTCGCCTTCCGCAAAAATCTTGGCGCGTTCGTGCTTGAACTCCGCCGCCTTGACCATCCCGCACTTCAATATCTTCTCGATGCCCGTTGTGAACTTCTTTCCACCGCCCGGCGCGCTGCGTGCGAAGTAGACACGATTCTCTTCCAGAATCGCAATTTCCATCAGTTCATGGCCGACGTCGACGAGCACCACCGTTTCATTCGGCGGAGGCGTCTGCGTCTTCAAGTACGCGTTGATCAGCCCGAAGCTCGACGGCGTGATCACCTTCGCCGTGACCTTCGCCTCGGTCATCGCCTGGTTGACCGCATAGAGGTGCTCGTTCTTGCACATCCCCGCCATGATCACCAGGTCGTTGCGCAGACCCAGCGGCATGTTCAGCGCTTTGTAATCGTAGGTGGAATCGACTGCCTGCTTGGAACCCATCTTGCCGCCAATTTCCATGTCGATGAACATCTTCATCTTCAACGGCGGCATCGGCGGCGTGAGCAGGTACTTCAAGATCACTTCGCGCCCGGAAATTCCCAGCGTCCCCGAGCGGCGGAGATTGGCTTTCTTGAGTTCTTCGCCCAGCGTATCCGGAATGGAAAACGCCGGCGGCGCGTGGGATTCTTCCGCAGGCGGAGCCTGTTCAGTGAGACTGAAGCTCTGCCCGTCACGCTTCATCACCGGTCCGGTCGCCGGCCCGTGATCGATGGGCCCGCGCGGAATTTTGATCGCGCCCGTGACCGTGACGACGCCACCGGACACCTTAACTTGAACAACTTTGATCGACTCCGACCCGACGTCGATTCCCAGTCCAGTCGCCATCAAAAGCTCCACTGCCCGGAAAGCAAAAAGGCCATTTGTCTAAGACGTCGAAAACCCATGGTCATGCTGCGATCAATTTTGGAACCCACTATAAACCCTTGTTTTATATCCGCCACTCTAGGAAAGGACATGATGTGCAAAAAGATAGCGAGGAGGCACATGTGCATTGCAAAGTACCCTATCGCGGGTTCCGTCCATAAGTAGCGTCGAATTCCATATATACATAACGATGCATTGCGAGTCCCAGCGCATTAGATTAATGTCTTGGTCGCGCTAATTCTGAATCGCTACGACTATGAGGAAACAAGGTCTAGTCTATGACCACACCAGACCGACCGCGTCCCACAGAAAGACTTTTGAACCTACTCTGGCCCGCGATGGATCACGGTATCGATTCCATTAAAGATGCCGGCTCACCGCTTATTCCCTTTGTCATGTTCGAAAAAAGGGGCGGCTCGCGCGAACTCCACCGATTCATGACAGGGAACTCGCCCGCGGAAGCCGTGGAAGAAGCGCGAAAACATATCTCAGAATTGCCGGATACTGTTTGCAGCTACGCGCTCGTTTACGATGGCGCAGTAACCATCGATAGCGAAAAATCGCCCGCCGTCCTGGTTGAAGCCGCCGAGCGCACCGGCCAATGCGGATTTCGCATGTTCCAGCGCTTCCGCCCAAAGAGCTTGTTCCGCGCTTTCCAAAATATTGGAAATCCGGGACTTCTTGGCCCCTGCGAAATTTGGTTTAGCAATAAAGTTTAACGCGCATTCTTCGAACGAATAACGGGAGCTGGAAGAAGTATTCGGTTGATGGAAAGTAGTGAGTAAGTACACCGCTGTGACAAATATCAAAAACCATGCGCACGATTTCATCAATCGTGCGCATTTAATAAAAGCCGATAGCATGACTACTACTGCGCGGGCTGACTTACTGTGGCTGACTTCAGCGTGACTGCCGTTTGCGCCAGCAATCGGCCGTTAATCGTGGCGCCGGTGTCCAGCGTAATCGACGTCTGAGACATCACCACACCTTCGAAATGCGCCGTCGTTCCCATCGCCACCACTCCAGCAGATTGCCAGAAGATGTTCTGAGGCAGCGCGCCGCCGGTGAGAATAATGTGCGCACCATTGGCTTCCGTAATGCCTTGACCCACCTGGAAAATCCAGACGTCGTTGGGTCCGCCGCTGAGCGTGACATCCGTGTTAATGGAAAGACCCGTGCCCCATTTGTAAAGCCCGGGAACCAGTGTCAGGCCGCTGATGTTGCCGGCGCCCAGATCGGAGAAATCCGGCGTGGGGCGTCCCGCGGCGTCGGTGTAGGCGGTCTCCATATCGTTGACGGCCGTCGTCAGATTAACCGGAGTGGGAACGGCGTAATCGGAGGCGAACACCTTCCCGGTCACCTGCGTAGACGTTGAAAACACATTTGAGGAATCGGCGACCAAGGCAAAGCCAGTAATAAACGTGGCGGCCACAGGACTGACGCCGATATTTCCGGTGATGGCCGAGGTCGGCACGGTATCTATTCCCGATTTCGCCAGGATCGCAAAGCTACCGGCCGCACCGAGCACGACTGGAGCAGGTCCCGCAGCAGCGACGGCGCCGGTATTGAAAGTCCAGGTAAATGTGGCGCCTAGCGGATTGCCCGCCAGGTCCTTGGCGCCGGTGGCGATCGAAGCCGTGTACGCGGCATTCAAAATCAACGGAGCGGTAGGTTTGAACACGGCTGTGGAGCCCGAATAGCTGACAGTGCCGGCAACCGGCGTGCTCCCCTGCAACACGGTCATGGAAGACGTGTTCAGCGTGGACGCGTCCATCTTCTCGCTGAATGTCGCGGTGATATTCCGGTTGATGGGCGCATTTGTGGCGCCGTTTGCGGGATTGGTCGAGAGCACCGTCGGACTTACTGTGTCCAGCTCAGGAGCCGGGCCTTTGCCCGTAATGTTCCCGTTCCGGGCTGTGTAAATCAGGACCACCGTCTTGTCCACCAGGACCACTTGCGCCTGGCCGGCCAGATTGGCTGTTACACTGAAATGCGCGGCAACGGTCTTGTCCTTGCCGTCGGCGGTTGCAAGCGGCAAAAGCGAAATCAACAGGAGGCCTTTGTACTTCAGCGTAAATGTGGTGCCGTGGAGCATGGCGTTAAACGGCGCGGCAACCTTGCCCTTCGAATCGGCAGTGCCTTGAAACGAAGCGCTTCCGAGGGTGAACGTCACCGTCTGTCCGGCCAGCGTCGGCACCAGTTTCTTGCCCGTGGTGGGCAAGCCGATGACATTGACCGCGGCAAAGGACATTTGCAACTGGCTGGTGGATTCCTTATCCACCTTGTCTTTGAAATGAATTTTGTCCGCCGCTACACCTGCGGCATGGGCGCTGTGTGTTAACGCAAGTGATCCCACGAATATCGCTGCGCACAAGAGTCCAAATTTGGTTTTCACGAGCACCTCCTAAGATTGACGAACAAACCGCCGGCTGTTCAAGGCGCCGGCGATGTAATGGTGTTGGAGTCCAATGTCACGCCACCGACTTGAGTGAGCACGCGTCCTTCCAGCACCACGCCGGTGGTCACCGTGATGGATTGGTCGGCCAGAACGTTGCCCTTGAAGATCGAGTTCGTGCCCAGCGTCGCCGACGATCCGACCTGCCAGTAAATGTTCGCGGCCTTCGCGCCTCCACTGAGCACAACTTGAGTGCCGACGGTCGTGATCAGCGTGGTCCCCATTTGGAAGACGAAAATGGCGTTGGCGTCGCCTTGCGCGTCGAGCGTCAAGATTGCTTGCGGCCCGGTTCCGTTGATGCCGGTTGAACTTGCGGTCTTGTAGAGTCCTGGGGTGAGCGTGAGACCGCCGAGATTTCCCGGAAGCACCGCGGGGTTCAGGCGCGAAGCGCCGTCGTTGTACGCGGCGAGCAGATCGACCTTGGCCTGAGCGGCGGTGTTGTCGCCCGCGTGAATCGCTCCGTTGATCATTCCGGGCGGGAAGCCGGTCACGGCCGTACCCGGACTGACTCCCAAATCGCCGTTCAACACCGTCGGACCCACGCTGGTGACCGTCGACCCCGCTAGAGTCGCGAAATTTCCTGCCGACCCAAGGTTGATCTTTGTCTGATTCAGCTGCGTTCCCGTGGTGAACGTCCACACCTTATTCGCCGCCAGCGCGTTGCCAGCAAGGTCCGTGACTCCGGTCGTCACCGTCGCCGTAAACAGGGTATTAGGCGCGAGATTACTCGACGGGACGAAGCTGCCGATGTTGCTATTGACGTCGTAGGCCACCGTTCCGGAAACCGGCGTCGCACCAGGTCCTGTCAGGAAGAAATTGGAGGCAATGAATGTTTGCGGGTCCATCCCTTCACTGAAGGTGGCATTGGTGGTTTGATTGATCGCGACATTGGTTGCAGCGTTATTTGGGTTGGTGGAAAGCACCGTAGGAGGAATTGCGTCGGCGGTCGAACCCGTGGTGAATGCCCACGTGTAATTGTTGAGCAGCGCATTCCCCACCGAGTCTTTGACTCCGGTGGTAATCGTGGCAGTAAATAGAGAGTTGGCGGCGAAATTCGTGGTGGGCTTGAAAACCGCGGTTACGCCGGAATAGGTCACTGCACCGGAAATCGGCGTGACGCCCTGCGTTACCGTGAACGTCGTCGTGTTAATCGTCGTCCCGTCCATCGCCTTATCAAAGGTGGCGGTAACGGAACGATTCAACGCTACGTTTGTGGCCTTGTCGGCCGGCGCGGTCGCAATCACGCGAGGCGGATTTCCGTTGGATAGAAATAGCGTGGTAAACGTCCAGCTGTAATTCGACGCCAGCGGTGTGCCGGCAACATCTTTAGCGCCGGTTGTGATCGTCGCGGTAATGACGGTATTCGCGGGCAGATTGCTGGCCAGCGCGAACGTCGCGGTCGTTCCACTGTAAGTCACCGTGCCAGCGTACGTGGTGGTTCCCTGCTGCACGGTAAACGTCGTCGCGCTGAGCGTGGACGGATCCATCGCTTTGTTGAACGTCGCGGTGATGGTTCCGTTGATGGCCGCGCCAGTTGCGCCACTGATCGGCGTGGTGGAAATGACCGTCGGAAAACTGTCGCCCGTCAGCAGAATCACGACTGCGCCGGTTACATCAGTCAGCGAAAGCTCGCGAATATCGAATACATCCAGCGACGTATCCGGATTGCCGCCAGACGGAATCGTCAGCTTGAACTTCAGTTTCCCCTTCTTGTCCGAAGTGAACTTCTGCAACACCTGTCCGTTGCACAGAAATTGATAAGGCGTTAATGGCGTCAAGCCGCTGACCTGCAATTGGAAGCGAATTCCCTTTTGGGTCGCTTTAATTTGAAGCGTGCCGATGGCAGCCACCACAATTCCGGTGTTGTCCAGCCGACGCTTAAAGGAACTCGTCAGCTTGTCCGGATCAACCATGTCCGCCTGGAGCACCGTTTGACCAGCGCCATTGACAATATCGATTTCGCGCACATTGCTGAGCACACCCAGCGCATTGAGCAACGCGGGATTGGCGTTTCCACCCATCGATTTCAGCGTGCTGGTGAAGGTTCCATCGGCGTTGGTAGTGAATCCGTTTAACAGTGTCGGAGTCGCGCTGTCGCCGATGAAGGCCATGAGCTGATAGGGAGAATTGGGAACCAGGTTGAGCAGTTGAATCGTCAACTGTTCATTGATGGCCGTCCCTTTTCGAGTCAGTTTCGCTTTAACTTTTCCGGTCGCGGTGGTGGAGACGCCAGTGCTCTTCATCGCCGTGGCGATGTTATAAGACAGAGTGCTTCCGCCTCCGGTCATCGAGATCACGCGGTCCAGCTGCTCGACTCCAAATGCAGGCGCCGTACTGTTCAGCAGCGTCATACTCGCGATCAAAAGCGTGACGGCATAGAAGGATTTCATGCGGTTCTCCCATCCAACTCAAATAGATCGCGCGACTTTTAATACCCAGCGCGCGCGATACGGCGGTGATGGATAGACTGACTATCGAGCTTCAGTTGATGCACATCCTGCGCCATGACCGAATTTCAGCGCTATAAGCGCGAGATTGGTGGACCGAATAGCTCGTGGACTAATAGCAACAATTCGCATATTTCCGTGGTCATTGACGAGCGATAGGAACCAGAATTAGTCACCACTGACCGAATATCATCCAGTGTGTCGTGGAATTCGTTTGGGATGCACAACGCGGTTCCCCGCACCAACTGGGTTTCACACTCTCGTTCGCCGTTCGGCGCGGTGGTTGCGCTAAGGTTCAAATCCGATCCGGCAAGCCGGGCTCCAGCATCTCAGGACACACAACCACATGATGTACGCGCTAAGATTCCTTGCTGTGGCAATGAGCACGCTGACCTTGGCGCTCCAGGCCGCGGAGGCGGATCAGTTGCAGGTCGGTACTCAGCCCGACGGCCGAATTGTCGTCCCCACGAATCAAATTCTTCATCCCGCTGGCAAGCAGATCACATTCGCGGGGCGACCGGTCGATCTGGCATGGACTGCCGACGGCAAAACAGTCGCGATTAAGAATATGAAATCGCTGCTCTTCTACGATCTCACCACCGGACAGCTGCACGCGCCGCTGGTTAGCCCGGCAGACTTTGGCGTCACCGGATTGCTGGCTAATGGCGATCGCATCTTCGTCACCGACGCGAGCAACCATGTGCGCATCGCCGCTGCAGACGAGAAGGGTTCGTACGATTGGAACGGCGACGTGCGCCTGAACTCACCGGCCGGAGGCGAAGCGAATCCCGCAGGCATGGCATGGGCTCCGGAACCCAACACACTCTGGGTCGCCGCCACGCTCGGCAACTCCGTCCAGCGCGTCGATCTGTTGAAACACAAAGTGGTCGACGTCGTCGACGTCGGCGTCGCGCCATACACGGTCGTCGCTACGAAAAGCGGCAAAGTCTATGTAAGCAACTGGGGCGGCGATCCGCCGCGCGCCGGCAACTCGGTGGGCCAGACGTCGGGCACGGCCATCCGCGTCGATCCGCAGACCGGCATCGCCAACGACGGCACCGTCTCCGTGGTGGCCCGGAGCGGCGAAAAATTCAAGCAGCTCAAGACGATCCGCGTCGGACTGCATCCCAGTGGCATGACCTTGAACGCAGCGGAAACGCGCCTCTACGTCGCCAACGCCACCTCCGACAGCGTCTCGGTCATCGACACGCAGATGGACGCCGTCATCGAAACCATCGCCTGCAAACCCGATGGCAAATTACCGCTCGGCAGCGGCTCCAACGCCGTCGCGCTGAGCCCCGACGGCAACACGCTCTACGTCGCCAACGGCACCAACAATTGCATCGCCGTGATCGCTCTCGGAGCGAATGCGTCGGGAATCGTCGGCGGATCTAAGGACAGTGTCCTCGCCGGCTTGATTCCCACTGGCTGGTTCCCCGGCGCGATCCTGATTTCCGGCGACGGCAAGACGCTGGTCGTCGCCAACGTAAAAGGTCACGGCGCGTTGAGCCAGACTGATCCGAAATTGGGCCATCGCACCCGCGATCATCTGGGCACGATCTCCATCATCGACGTCCCCGATGCCGCGCGCCTGGCCGCGTACTCGCGCGAAGTCAGTGAGAACAACCGCCTGGCGTACAGCCTGGCGGGTCTCGACCCGCCGCGTGCGGACATCAAGTCCGTGCCGATTCCTGCGCGCCATGGTGAGCCCTCGTGTTTCAAGCACGTCGTCTACATCATCAAAGAGAATCGCACCTACGATCAGATTTTTGGCGATATCCCCGAAGGCAACGGCGATCCTGCGTTCTTGAATTTCGGCGACGACAACACGCCCAACCAGCACGCGCTGGCCCGCCAGTTCACGCTCTTCGATAATTTCTACTGCAGCGGCACACTCAGCGTCGACGGACACGCGTGGGTCAACGAGGCCTACTGCAGCGATTACCTCGAGAAATCCTTCGGCGCGCTACGCGATGCGCCCAACGACCTGCAGGACCCGCTCGCGTTTTCGCCGAGCGGATTTCTGTGGGACAACGCGCTCTCTCATCACAAAACTTTTTTCAACTACGGCGAAGGAACGCTGACCGATTCCGCGCTCTCCTGGGCCGACGCCTACAAGCAATTCAAGAACAACGCCGGACGGCTGAAGGTGAACGTGCACGCCACTCTGCCAGGATTGAAGGAGCACACCCATCCGGACTATCCCGGCTGGTTGCTCGATGTTCCGGATGTCTACCGCGCTCACATTTTTCTCGACGAGTTCAAACTCAACGAACAGAAAAAGGAATTCCCGAACCTCACCTACATCTATTTGCCCAGCAATCACACCGCCGGACTCTCGCCCAACATGCCGACACCGCAAGCGATGGTCGCGGACAACGACCTGGCGGTCGGGCAGATCGTCGAAGCGATCAGCAAGAGCAGCTTCTGGCCGGAAACCTGTATCTTCGTGGTCGAAGACGACGCGCAGAACGGCGCCGACCATGTCGATGGCCATCGCGCCCCCGCGCTGGTGATCAGCCCGTACACCCGCCGCAAATTCGTCGACCACACCAACTACAATCAGACCGGAATGGTCAAGACCATGGAATTGATCCTGGGTCTTCCCTGCATGAACCAGCTCGATCTCTCCGCCACTGCCATGCGCAACTGCTTCCAGGAAAAACCCGACGCCACGCCCTTTCAGTGCATCGCCAACAAGATTGCGCTGGATACGCTCAATCCGCCTCTGGAAAAGCAGCGCGGCTCGGGGTTAATGTGGGCCACGAAGTCGAAGGCACTGTGTTTCACCAACCCCGATTGCGCCGACGAAGGCACCTTAAACCGCGCCATCTGGTTCTCCGCTCGCGGCGACGCGCCCTATCCTGAATCCAACGGCGAGCCCGCTGACGACGACGGAGACGACGACGATAAAAAGCCCTGAACTGGAAATTTGAGACGCTTGGAATTTGCGGCTTAAGAAGTGCTCTACACCTCTTGGCGACCGGTTAACTGTGAAATCCTCCGCCTACCACTCAGCAGACAAAAAGAGGTGCATCCATGAATATTATTCGTAATCCGTCCTTCGGAGTGCTCGTCGTCGCCGCCGTTCTCATTTCGGGTGCAGCTACGCACGCCTACGCAGAAGAAGTGCTCACTCCCCAGATGCAAGCCTATCTCAAAGCGCACAGCGGTGAGAACATTGACGCGTCCTGGGAGCGCTCATTTCACGCTCGAGCGACCGATGCGATGAATGAAAACGAGTCGATCTCCAGCGAAGCCACTTACGCCAACGACAAATTGCTCGATTTCTTTTTCGATAAAAAAAAGCACTTCGAAGACCACGACTCCGACCCCTTGTCCGCGAACGACAAGCTGGAGATCGCGCGCTGGTATCTGCTTTACATTAACAATGGCTGGGCCTTTCCCACGCGCGTCAGCACGTATTTGACCCGGAGCTACTTCGACAAATACATGGAGTCCACGTCCGACCGCACCGCCTCCGAATAACGATCTCTACTTCCCGGCTCGAAGCGCCTCCGTTGGAGGCGTTTCGCGTTTATAAATATGCACAGGTGATCCAATATCCACCTCACCGCCCACATTTAATTAGCAATCCCTCATCCCCTTCCGTATTCTTCAACAACACAGTGATGCTCATATAGCTCGAATCAGCCGTTCAGGATCGCTTATGCCTATTATTGTGCAATGTACGTGCGGCCAGACCATTCAAACCAGTAATTTCCTCGCCGGTAAGACCTGCAAGTGTCCGCAATGTGGCGGCTGGGTGAATATTCCCCACGCACCCCAGGCCGCACCGCCACCGCCTCCACCCCCTCCCGCGCCAAAACCGCCGGGCGGAATTCTCCCACGAGCGACTGCGACCTCCGTCCCGATTCCACGCAGCCCCAGCAGCGCCAACCGTCCGATTTCCGCCACGGTGACGCCGCTTCCCTCGCGGCTGCCGCCACCCACATTTCCGCGTGCCATGACTCCGCCGGTCGCACCACCCATCGCTGACACGCGCGCTCCGGTCAATCCATTCGCATCGCCCGATTTCGCACCCGCGTCGTCCAACGATGAGCTGGAATTGCAGCCCCCTCCTCCGCCCGCCTCACACGAACCCTCACTAACCTCCCGCGCCGCATATCCGCGCACGAAGACCTACATCCCGCCGGTCGTGCGCGGCAAAACGGGCATCGTGCCCCCGGAGAACAAACCCAATCTCTTCGGTTCCGCGCGCTATAAGCCCAAACCCGGCAGCAGCGCCGTCGCGGAGTTGCGCTACTGGCTGCTCTCGCTGGCGCTCTTCCCGCTCGTTTTCTCGCTCTTCCGCCCCGATGACAACGTCGAGCAGCGCTTCAAAGACACTCTCCAGCACCTGCCCGTCGCCCAGAAGGAAAAGATCAAGTCGGCGATGCAGGAGGATGATGAAGAGTCCGGGCTCAGCAAGCTGCTGAGCCTCTTCCCCGATGGCCGCATCGAAGGCGCGCACCTGCCGCGCAATTCCCACACGCAGTGGTTCTACGCGATCGTCTCAGCGGCGATTTACTGGGCGATTATCCTGCTCCTCTTTCCGCTCGGCAACGCCAAGGCCAGCCACCTGCTGCTCTCCGGGCTTTTCACCGGAACCATCGGCATCCTCATCCTGCTGGGATTTCAATGGGTGGCGTTCCACACCGGCGGCGTCTGGATCCGCGGCGGCGGCATGATCGCCCTCTTCATGCTCATCTTGAAAGTCATCGGCTTGTGCTACCAACTCGCGCACGACCCCAGTTCCGGCTTCGCGCTCAGTCTGGTCGGCTTCACCTTCGGCATCGGCCTGTGTGAGGAAGTCTGCAAAGGCCTCGTGCTCTTCTACATGTTCCGCGACCGCACCAAGCTCGACTGGCGCGGCGCCTGCGTCTGGGGCCTGGCCTCCGGCGTCGGTTTCGGCGTGACCGAAGGCATCATGTACGCCGGCATGTACAACGGCCTGATGCGCTACGACATCTACCTGATCCGCTTCATTTCCTGCGTCGCGCTCCACGGCATTTGGGCCGCCGCCGTGGGCCTCTCCGCCTACCGCAATCAGGCCGAACTGCGCGAATCAAAATGGTACGTCGTCAAAATCTGTTTCGTCCCGATGCTCCTGCACGGCCTTTACGACGCACTCTTGAAACAAGAATACCCCGACGGCGCTGTCCTCGTCGCGCTCTGCAGCTTCGCCTGGCTGGCGTATCAGTTCGAATGCACCTACGCGTCTTTCGGAACCGAAGACAGCGTCGTCACAGCGTGATCGGCAGGAATTTTTCGGAAACCACTACGCGGTAATCGTCGGACCGCCTGATCTTACGGCCCATCCAATCCGCAATCCGCAATCCGCAATCCGCAATCCGCAATCACGTCACTCCGCCGGCTTGACCGCCGTCGTCGTATCGTTCCCCGCCGACGCCGCCATCTTCGCCGACGCTCCGCGCACCGCCGGAGCCGACGTGGTCGTGTCTGCGTTGTGTCCAGCCACCGCGGGATTTCCCGCGCTCGAATCCGACGCCATCCGCTCCATGATGCTCATTGACCGCAGCGCACCGTGGCGGTGAGCCACCAGCAGGGCGCGCACCACTTCCGGATCGTACAGTTTTCCGGCGGCGTTGGTGATCTCCGCGAACGCGTTGCGCACCAGCGTCGGGTCCGGTTCCGCCGCGTGAGCTTGATTGCCGGCCGGAAAGACCAGCTTGTCCAGATCGCTGGCCAGCGAAACCACCCGCGCCGCGATGGGAATCTTGTCGCCCTTCAGCTTGTCCGGAAATCCGCTGCCGTCGAAGCGTTCGTGATGAGAACGAATCGCGGGCAGCGCTTCCTCCACGCCGGGAATGTCGCGCACGAATTCAATGCCCGCCAGGATATGCGCCGCCGGATCCGCTGGATCCGGCGCCAGCACCGCGACGCTCGGCAGCTTACCGATGTCATGCAGCAGTGCCGCCACCACCGTCGAGAGCAGATCGCGATCCTGAAAGCCCATTTCCTTGGCGATCGCCGCTGCGAAAACCATCACCCGTTCGGCGTGTCCGCGTTCGCGCGTCTTGTAACCTTCCAGGCTCGACAGAATCCGTCCGATCGTGCGCAGGAACATGCGCCGCCGGCCGCGCACCTGGTACATGTTCTCCAACGACAACCCCAGCTGGGTGCCCATCGCCGTGACCAGTTGCAAATCGGCCTGATCGAACGTTTCGTTCAGCCGCGAATTCACGCAGTACAACGCGCCAATCGGCGCACCCTTGCCTTGGATCGGCACGCACAGCACCGAGCGGATCTTGTTCATCACGATCGAATCGTCGGCCTTGAAGCGGTCGTCCTGCATCGCGTCGGCCGTGAGGATCGCGCGCGATTCGGTGATCACGCGCCGCAGGATCGATCGCGAGATCGGCACGCCGCTGTCGGTTCCCTTGGGGCGCACGGAACGCGGTGAAATCTGGCCGCTCACTTCGTCGCGCAAAAAAAGGAATGCATTGTCCGCCGGGCTGTGCGCCTGCAGCAATTCCAGCAGCTTGCCGAACAGCTTCGTCTCGTCGGATTCGCTCTGCATCACCTGCGTGGCCTGGCAAATGGCCTTGAACATCTCGCCTTCGCGACCGGGCGTCACGCCTTCGCCTTCGGCCACGTAGAGGTCGTCGATCTTCAATTCCAGCGACGTGCGAATCTCGCCGCCGTCTTCGTATTGCAGCTCGGGGCCCTGCTCCTGGGCCGTGCGGCGGCTCTCGAAGACCAGCTGCGTATTGCCCACGCGCACCGTATCGCCTTCGCGCAGCAATTCTTCTTTAACCCGCTCCTCGTTGACGAAACAGCCGTTGCGGCTGCCGAGGTCCCGGATGAACACCATTTCGCCGACGCGGAAAATCTGCGCATGTTCGCGCGACACGCCACGGTCCACGATCTGCAGCGAGCACGAGGGCTCGCGCCCGATCACGATCGGCTGGTTGCCGTCGACGGGAATAATCTTCCCCTTTTGCGGACCGGATTTGACGCGGATCTGAGGCACAGTCTGTAGTCCTGCGGACAGTTTTGAGTGTTGAGTTCTTAGTTTTGAGTTACGGCAACTCGGCTAAGCCTCAATTAAAAAGTACACTGCTCTCTCTGAAATCTGACAAACTTTAACACGTTCTTTCGCGAGCACTTAACTAAAAAGTCAAAACTCCATTTCCTTAACCGCAGGCGTACCTGTGCGTCACATTCGACATGATGAACGGCACGAACTGCGGGATTCGGGATTTTGGGAATCGGGATTCGCCAAAGGGGAACGCGCAACGAATCCCGATTCCCAATTCCCGCTGTCGCCGTTCAACATCACCTCTCGTCCGCCAATCTCCCCAGCTCCAGCCGATACGTCCGGTCCGCCCGCGCTGCCAGCGTCCGGTCGTGCGTCACCACCAGAACTGCTGTGCCGTGCTTGCGGCTTAAGTCGAAGATCAACTCCATGATATGACTTCCCGTCTCCGGGTCAAGATTTCCCGTGGGTTCATCGCACAACAGGATCCGCGGCTGCAAAAGCAGCGCGCGCGCCACCGCGACCCGCTGCCGCTCGCCGCCCGAAAGCGTCTTCGGCCGCGTGTTTACATGCGGCGTCAAACCCACCTGCTCGACCAGTTGCAGCGCCCGCGCGCGGTATTCCTGCTTCTTCGACAACCACTCCGTCGGCGAAAACGCGACCTTCGCCGGCATCTCGATGTTCTCGACGACGCTGAATTCCGGCAGCAGAAAATAGTGCTGAAAGATAAAGCCGATGCGCGTGTTGCGAATGTACGCGCGCTCCCGCTCGCTCAAATTGCCCGCCGGCGTGCCGTCGATCAGCACCTCGCCCCCGTTGGGCGTGTCCAGCAACCCGATCAGATGCAGCAGCGTACTCTTGCCGCAGCCGCTCTTGCCGATCAGCGCCGCGACTTCGCCGCCGAACAATTCCAGCGTGACGCCGGACAACACCTGCAGTTGCCGCTGCCCGTCGATGAACACGCGCGACAGGTTGTCGGCTTTGACCACCGCTTTTTTTGCCACCGCCGCCGCGTCGCTCATTCGTGCCTCAAGCATTCAACCGGATTCAGCTGCGAGGCCCGGTACGCCGGCCAGAACGCGCCGATCACCGCCGCCAGGATGCTCATCGCCGAAATCACGAAAATATCGAACGGCAGCGTCACATGCGGAATCCCCGTCACGCCAAACGAGTCCGCCGGATAGGGCTCAAAGCCCGTCAGCGCCTTGATCCAGTACGCAATGTCGCTGAGGTGCCCGATGACGCCCCACGCCAGCAGCAATCCCACCAGCACGCCGGTTGCGCCCACGAACAGCCCCTGCACCAGGAAACAGCTGCAGATTCCCGCCGGCGTCGCGCCCATCGCCCGCAGCGCGCCGACGTCGCGTACTTTCTCCGCGACCAGCCGGCCGAAGATCAGAAAGATGATAAACGAGACCAGCAGCAGGAAAATCAGCAGCACAAACCGCATCATCAGATTTTCGCGCGTCATCGCCTGGTAAAACTTGTTGTCCTTGTCCTGCCACGTTTCGATTTCAATCCACGACGTCCGGTCTTCCTTCCCCGGCCGCACGTCCTTGCGGATTAACTCCGTCATCTTCGCGCGCAGCTTGTCGCAGATCTGTTTCAAGTCCGGCCGGTTGGGGTCGTCAAGCCAGATCGAGAGCGTCTTGGCGCGCCCTTCCACCTGAATCATCTCCGCCAGCATCTTCCGGTCGACGTACGCGCCCGTCTCCAGGTACGCGCTCTCGCCGGAGAAAAACCCCGTGATTACAAACTCCACCGGCTTGGGGTCGCCGTCCTCTTTCGTGAAGATGAACGTGACGCGATCGCCAACGGAAAGCCCGTACGCCTTCCGCCAATACCCGCCCATCACGCAATCCGGCCGCATCCGTCCGGCGACCTCGTGCTGTCCCAGGTCGCTCAAATCTTTCGGAAACAGAATCTCCTTCAACCGCCCGTGCTTGAGCTCCAACGGAAAATCGACGCCGCGCAGCGTCCCGATCGTCTGGATCGTCCCTCCACCGTGCGGCGAATTGAAGATCGCCATCGCCGGCGTCTCCAGCCCGATGGTCACGCCCTTGATCCCCGGTGCCGCCGTGGTCAATTCCTTGGCCCACTCTTCCGGATGTTCAATGCCGCCCGTGAGCTGCCCGACGCTGACGGTCGCATGCGCCAGGATGCTCTGCAGTTTGTCCATGTAATGCGCTTTGAAACCTTCGACGACCGAGATGATCAGCAGGTACATCACCACCACCAGCGCGATCATCGCCACCGCGACCCACGAGATACTCCGCGTTTTCATGTGACGAGCGGCGATGCTGACGACGTACATTATAGAGAGAACCCTGTGCTCAATGCGAAACGACCGACTATGGAATCGTCCATTTTACCGATCAAGACGCACAAGATTCGCATCCCGCCGCCCGAATCCCAGCAAAGATTTCACGGACACCCCGCCGCGGAGCGCCCATGCCGTTTGTAGTCCGGGCGGCCCGCCCGGAGTCCCCGCCGTTGCCGTTGCAGTAGCAGCTGCCGTTGCCGGCGGTGTCCATCGATAAACATCATCCAAGCAGCTTGCACTCAAGAGAGTGCCACGGTCTCGCCGTTGAGACTAGTGTCGTGACGCGCTACATTGCCGAACGCTATGGATAAACGCGAGGGGTGGCCCACCCGATTTTCGAAGAAAATCGGGTGGGTGAGCGGAGCGAACACGAACCTCGTCGGCGCGGATGATCAGTCCAACAAAGGTCCCGAGAACACGGAATGTTAGAGACCATGTTATGTGGCCTCTGGTGCATGTCCGATTACATCCGTGTTTATATTAAATAGTTCGGCATGGCGGGTGGCACGTCTCCATTAAAGGAATTTTCCAGAGCGCGCGCCGCCGTTGGACCCAACGGGTCCACTTTCATCAGCGAAGGGCAAGCCGAGTCGACGCGCATGCGGCGACTCCGCGCAGCCCTGGAAAAAGTCGCAATCACTTATCGTTGTCCTATAGGGACAATTTAAACACGCTCAACCCTGTGCGCGTCCTCAACTCGCCAGCCGCTCATCTATTCTGACCCCTGACCCCTGACCCCTGACCCCTCGCGCGTCAGCGCGCCCTGCTACGCATGCCCGCGCGCCGAGTATACATCTTCCGCCCCCGTCTGAACCATGATCTCCTTGGCCTGGATCAGCCGTTCGGAGTCCGGGGTGTGCACGGAGAGCAGGATATCGCCTTTGTGCAGTCGTCCGTGGAAGCGCTCGGCTTCCTTATCGGGTATGCCCATTCCCGAGAGCGTTCCCAGCAGCACGCCCGCTCCGGTCCCAGCTCCAACCGTCAGCAACAATGCCGCGATCGGTCCGGCGGCAACCAGTGCGCCAATTCCGGGAACCGCCAGCAAGCCGATGCCCGAAATCCAGCCCAGCACGCCGATGACCGCCCCGGCTCCAGCGCCAATTTCCGCGCCTTGCAGCGCCTTGGTCGTCGGCACCTCGACCAGGTCTCGGCGGTCGTTGGCATGCGGATAGAGCACCGAGATTTCTGTGCCCTTATATTCATTCGCTTTCAACAACGCGACCGCCAACTCGGCCTTGGAACGCTCCGTAAAGATCCCAAACACCGCCGGAATCGCGGCAACGCTTTTCGCGGGTTTAAGTTGAATGGACATGGCCGTCTCCTCTCAAAGAATACCAATTGCAGTCTTCTCTTGGACTTTTGCGCAACTGTCGGACCAAAGCGATCAGTTCGCCCTACTGGGGAAGCTACGACGTGCACCGTCGCAGACTCCGCAAGTTTGACATTTCGAAAGCCAATTATGAGAATGCTAAATCTCGGTGAATGGAGGACGGAGTGCGCGGGCATTCTGCGCCGATTTATGAACCCAGCGGTGCACAAAACAAATTGGCGCACAATGCTCGCTGCACTCCAACCACCCGCTGTGAACCCGGAGGGTTCATAGAAATTAGCCGGTGGTTGAGCGCAGCGACACCACGAAGGCCGGTGACACCGGGATCAATACTGTGGTTTCGCTGGGCAGTACACTATTCCCGCTTGGATGCCGGAGCGGACATTCGCCATCGTCAGCACTGCTAATTGAGGAGAACAGAAATGACTACCGTGCAAGTTGATTTGCCCGATGAACTCGCCTCGGCGGCGAAAGCCGAAGGGCTGCTCACTTCGGAGGCTCTCGCGGAAATGATCGAAACCGCCCTCAAGATCAAGACTGAATCACTTACCGCAGACGAGTTCGGTCACGAAGTAGAGCTTCTGCGGTTGGTTTCAAAGCTTCCGCATGAAGTTGAGCAAAAAGGATCCGTGACCAATAAGCAGCATCGGAATGAATTGGAAATCCCTTCAACGGCAAAGAAATGTGACCACGCGATTGAAATTGCGCGAATTTGGGTTGTGGAGAATTCGCAACAAACAACGCTTCGGAGCGGAATTTTTAAAAGCCCGGATGCGTGGGGTTTTACACTTGCTGACTTCGCAATTAGTATTGTGGATGCTTATAAAACGAAAAAGGAAAGGCGAGAGAACGCGCTGAAGTCCGTGAAAGATGGTTTCGATATCGCATGGAATTACTATGTTACAAACAAACCGAAAGACGAATGATGCTGGAGGCGTTCTCAATGATCCCCTTCCGTCATGCCCGGCAAAAAAGAACGAGCACGCGTGGAGATGGTGGTAATGGTCACTGCCGAGGAGTCGAAACAACTGCTCACATTACACGGCGAGGTTAGACCGCAGGCACGTCAAGATTGGACGGGTTCATTTCCAATACCGAGAGCGGTCGAACTTTTCTATTGGGAAGTGGGACCGGCAAACATCACCATCCAGAACCACGGTAATTCCTATTTTCTTTCTGGCCTTGCTGACCTATGGAAGTTTCAGGCCGGGTATCGGTGGAATGGCTTGAGTGGCGAACCCATTGGGGACTGGAACGACGATTGGCTCGTTGTTGCCAACGAGGGAGGCGATCCATTCATTTTTGATCGAACCACGGACGAGGTATTGCACGCGTTTCGTGGCGAAGGAAAATGGAACGCAAGCAAAATGTTTCCCGACCTTAACACAATGTCCGCCTGTTTAGCCCAAATCGGCATAATTGTATCCATGGGTCAAGATGTCTACATGGAAAAGGATTGTTCCATCCGTCCAAAGTACCGCGAACTGGCCGCAACGCGTATTCAGGAATTGCTCGGCATGAATTCAGATGTAAACGCGGTACTCGGCAAATTGGGTTGGGGTTGACAACAAGCCACTCGGAGATCGCGCGTCTACTCTGACCCCTGCCCCCCGTTGGTTCGCTCGCGGCAGTTTGCGATCGAACTGATCCCTGACCCCTGACCCCTCGCGGCTTGCCGCGCGCCAAACACCCGCACACCCACGCGACCCACGCGCCTCGTGCACTAATGCACATCACGTATTATAAAATCTTTTTTACTAATTTTAACGAAAACACTTTATTTTTGGGTTTCTCGACCGCATAGATACAATGGGAAATATGCAATTTTCGGCCCACCTCCAAAAACAACGCCGTTCTTAACGAACTTTGCGGCTTTGCGTCTTTGCGAGAAAAAACAAGAACCCCTGCACGAGCCCATCACACATCAGCTCCCTCCAGAGCATGCCCCAAACCGCGCCCCAGCCGCCAGGATAGGCCTCAAAGCCCCCATCCCGATCAAGGAGCCATTTTCAATCCCCACTCACCCACACCCCCCACAAAACGCGGGAAAACGAACAACACTCCGTGCACTGCTGCACATCACGTATTATAAAATCTTTTTAACTAAATATACAGAAATTACTTGACTTTTGCACTCCATCACTGCTTTATATAGTATCGAAAATATGTGATGCTCTACTTCAAGAAGTATCTGCGCCAACCCTGCTCAATTTCCGTCCGGCTAAAAGTAGTCGGTTACTGCAAATCGAACCGCGAGCCGGACCGATCCCGAACTCGCAGACGCGATCACTCCAAGGACGCCGCCATGCACACGCAGCAAGCCCACAACCGACCACCGATAACTTTTAGCCGGACAGTGACAGCCAACCGCAGAGCGGCACCGCTCTCGCATCGCACCGTGCACCAGGAAGGAGGCCCAAATCCATGTAACATTTTGTAACATTCCGTAACATTGCACATGGGGTTGACCCACGTTGAATATAACGCCATACTCATCTGTCCTACATTCAACCTATCCGGAGAGTGCCATGCGCCTCACGCACGTCCTTCTATCCGCCGTCGCTGCCCTGGCACTGAATGCCAGCGCTGCCGAGACGCCGCTCAACGCCGAGAAATATCCCCAGGACACGCCCCAGAAGGCCCTCGCGTCCCTGATCAAAAGTCTCGAAGCCAAGGACTACGGTTACTGGGTCAGCCACCTCATGACCCCCACGGACAGCAAGGTCCTGCTCGACAAGCAAGGCTCGCTGGAAAAGGCCGTCGCCTTCCTCTCCGATGAAAAACACTCCAAGATGATGAACGACAACAAGGAACGCATGCAGAAGATGCTCGACGCCAACAAGACCACCGAAGGCGACGAGAACGGCGTCAAATGGGTCCGCTTCCATCTGGAAGAGAAGGAGCTCCAACTCGAAAAACAGGCCGACGGCCGCTGGTGTATGAACACCCACTACATGGGCTCCAAGAAAAACTAAATCCGAATCAAACCTCGCATCTCCTGAACTCCAACCGACAAAGTCTTATTCCGCATGGACGTCAACCTCGCCTCGCTAAAAACCGACCCCGTGGAAGTTCCCGCGGACGTGATCGCCACGGTCACCGACCTCTACCAGCGTGGTCTGTACACGCAGGCTCACGCCGCCGCGGTGGCGCACAGTCCGCTCCGAGCGTGGCGCAACACCGCCGCCCGGCTGATCGGCGGACGCCTGGCGATGAACATCGGCTCGCCGCGTCTGGGCAGCCTCATGCATGTGATGGCCTGGCGCCAGGACCGCACCCACCCCGAAGCGCGCTACTACTACGCCCGCCGCCTGGCCGAATTCAGCGGCCCGTTCGTCGCCTGGCGCTTCATGCGCGAAAGCGGCGACTTCCTCGACGCCTCCCCGGAAGTCCGCGCCGACTGGTTCGCCTTCCACGCCTACGTCATCGGCCGGCTCCGCGATTTCGATCAGGCCGAAGAATGGATGAAGCGCGCCGAAGCCCTCGCCACTGGCCAGCCCTGGCTCTGCTGCGAACGCTCGTACCTTTTCGAACTTGAGGACCGCTACGCCGACGCGCTCGCCGCCTCCAAGCAGGCGCTGGAACTCCGCCCGTGGTTCCGCCCCGGCGTCCAGCAGACCGCCCACCTGCTCCAGTTGATGGACCGCGATCAGGACGCGCTCGACCTGCTGCTGGAAGCCGCCAAGCACTCCGAATCGCCCTCGATCCTCGGTCAGACCGCTGCGCTGCAAACGGAATTGCAGCTCTACCCGCAGGCCCGCGAATCCTACGCGAAGTGCCGAGAGCTCTCCCCGCTGCTGGAAGAGTACGCGCAGCTGGGTCTGGACATGCTCGAATCTGACGCCGCCTACTACTGCGGCGACTTCGCCAAGGCCGCCGATTACGCCGGCAAAGCCGCGTCGAAAAATCCCTTCCACGTCAAATTCGCGGAACGCTTGAACGCTAAAGTCTCTGGCGCGCAACCCGCCCCGCCGGCGCGGCGCGTGATCCTCAACGTCGGCTTCGTGCGCCAGCACCACATGACCTGCGCGCCCGCCACGCTCTCGACACTCAGCCGCTACTGGTCGCGGCCCTACGATCACCTCGATGTCGCCGAACAGATCTGCTACGACGGCACGCCCGCGCACAGCGAACGCCACTGGGCCATCAAGAGCGGCTGGATCGTCAAGGAATTCACGCTCACCTGGGACAACGCCCGCGCGCTGATCGACCGCGGCGTGCCCTTCACGCTCACCACCATCGAACCGACCTCCGGACATCTGCAGGCCGTGATCGGCTACGACGAACTCCGCGGCACGCTGCTGGTCCGCGATCCCTACGAGCGCCACTTCCGCGAATTCATTCTCGAAACCACGCTGGAACGCTACCGCGCCTTCGGCCCCCGCTGCATGGCACTGGTTCCACCGGAGAAGGCCGAACTCCTCGCCGGCATCACCTTCGACGACGAAGCGCTCTACGATCAGCTCTACGAACTCAATCGCGCGCTGGAAAGCCACGACCGCGCCAGCGCGTGGCAGGCGTACCAGACCATGGAAGCTCGCGACGCCAACCACCGCCTCACGATTCTGGCGCGCCGCACCATCGCCGGTTACGACTCCGACTACACGACCCTGCTGAGCTGCGCCGAGTCCGCCTTAAAACTCTGCCCTGACGACGCTGGCTTGATGCTCCAGAAACTCAACTGCCTGCGCTACCTCGCGCGCCGCGATCAGCGGCTGGAATTGCTGCGCACGCTCTGCCACATCAAGCGTGCCCCGGACGCCAACGCCGGAACCAGCACCACCCCGCCCCCGCAATCCGGATCAATCGCCGAAGCCGCCGCGAAATCGCGCTTCGATCCGGTCTTCTGGCTCTTCTACGCGCAGGAGCTCTGCGGTGATGCGCGCAACGACGCCGAGACGCTCTACTACATCAACAAATGCATCCGCTACCGTCCCTTCGACGGTGCGCACTATAACGTTCTGGCCAACATTCTCTGGACCGAACGAAAATTCGAACGCGCGACGGAAGCGTACCGCATCGCCAGCTGCCTCTCCTCCGCCGACGAACGCTACGTCCGCTCGTACTTCATCGCCGCCCAGCACCAGAAAACCCAGGCCGCCGCGCTGCAATTTGTCGAGCAGCGCTTCCAGCGCAACGGGAAACTGTCCAGCGCGCTGGCGCGCACGCTCTACTCGACGCTCGAAGCCCTCGACCGCCAGCACGACGCCTTCCGTATTCTGGAAGAAGCCATCGCGTTGCGCCCTGACGATGGGGAATTCCAGCTCTTCGCCGCCAATGCCTACGAAGCCTACGGCCGCCACGCGCGTGCGTCCGAATTGCTCGCCGCCGCCGAAAAGCGCTCGCACCGCTCGCACTGGCTGCGCACCAGCGCGGTCCTGGCGCGCAACAAGGGCAATCTCCTCGAAGCGCGCAAGCACTGGGAAGAGATCGTCGCGCTCGAACCGCTCGCCTTCGACGCCCACCGCGCGCTGGCGCAGCTGATTGCCGAACTCGAAGGCCGCGCCGCGACCTATGCGTACTTGAAAGCGTGCTGCGAGCGTTTCCCTTTCAACTTCATGCTCCACCAATTGCGCACCGAATGGCTGCGCGACGATGATCCCGTCGCCGCCGAAGCCGTCGTGCGCCATCTGCTCGAACTCGATGCCGCCGATGCGTGGACCCATCGCGAACTGGCCGGCGCGCTGATGCGACAGCGCAAATTCGAGGAAGGCTTGCGCGAAGCCGAGACCGCGTTGCAGCTCGACCCCTCGAACACCTTCGGCCACTGCGTCCGCGCGCGGCTGCTGCTGGGACTCAACCAGCGAGAACCGGCCCGCGAAGCCTACCGCGCCGCGATCCGGCTCTCCGTCGACAGCCACTTCGCCATCCGCGAACTGCTCGCCTGCTGCGAAACCATCGACCAGAAGCGCGCCGAACTGACCTTCGTTCACGGCCAGATCGTGCAGCAGGTGAATTTCGGCGACGGCCTGCTCGCCTACCGTTCAGAAGCCACGGAGGCACTCGACGCCGATTCGCTGCTCACCGCGCTGCGTGGCGCCCTCGACGCGCGGCTGGATCTCTGGCACGCGTGGTCGGCGGTCATCCAGCAGCTCACCCAGATGAACCGCCTCGACGAGGCGCTCAAGACCGCCACGGATGCGACGGCGCGCTTTCCGCTCATCGGCCATCTCTGGCACGATCTCGCCGCCGTCCATCGCGCGCGCCAGGATTTCGACGGCCGCATCGCCGCGCTCCAGAATGCCTGCGACGTCGATCCGTCGGAAGGTTATCCCGTGCGCGAACTGGCCGACGCGTTCGCCACGCGCGGGGATCTGGCCAGGGCGCGCGGACTGCTCGAACAAGTCGTTTCCCGCGCGCCGCTGGACAACTACTCGCACGGCTGCCTCGCGGACATCGAATGGCGGCTCGGCGAAAAGGAAGCCGCGCTCAAGCGCCTGCAACATGCACTGAAACTCAGCCCCGGTTACACGTGGGCCTGGAACACGCTGCGCGACTGGAGCGCCGACCTGAAGCGCCCGGAGCTCGCCGCCGAACTCGCGCGCGAACTGACCGGACAGCGCCCCGCCGATCCGAAAGCATGGATGACGCTCGCCCGCGTCCTCGACCGTCCCGCGCAGCGCGCCGAGCGGCTCGCGATCGCCGAGAAAGTCATCGAGCTCGATCCCTACCACGCAGAAGCCCACGATCTCCGCGCGACGACGCTCCATCACCTCAAGCGCCCCGACGAGGCGCGTGCCGCCTGCCGACCGGCGATCTTCGGCTCGGATATTCCCACGTCGTTGCTGGGACGTGAAGCGTGGATCGAAGCCGAATCCGGCGACAAGCGCAAGGCCGTTGAACTGCTGCGCAAGGCCCTGGCGCGCGACCCGGCTTACACGTGGGGCTGGGCACGCCTGGCGGATTGGACAGAATCGCTCGAAGATTTCGAAACGTGCCTGCAGGCCTCCGAGCAGCTGGTTCAATACGCCCCCCAAGATGCCGTGCCCTACGGTTACCGCGGTAACGCGCGCATGCTGGCGAAGAACGACCGCGATGGCGCCAAGGCCGACTTTCGGCGCGCGGTGGAACTGCAGCCCGACTACCGCTACGCCGCACTGAAACTCTTCGATCTGCTCAGCGACGATCACGACGACGCGGCAGCGCGGAGCGTCCTCGACGCCGTCGACAAGCACCTGCCCAACGACGGCTTCGTGCTGGCGCGGTACATCCCGCTCTTCCTCAAGCAGAAGGACACCGCGTCCGCGAAGGACTATTTTGCAAAACTGGCGACGATCGAGCACGACGATTCCTGGCCGCTCGACAAAGCCTTCACCGCGTTCGACAAAGCCAACCTGCGCGTCGAAGCGCTCGACCTGCTCAAAGCCGCCGTCGGCAAGCACCCCGACGTCTTCGCCACCTGGCAGAAACTCGCCGATGAACTCGATGATGCCGAAACCCAGGCGTACGAGAAGGCCGCCGAAGCGATGGTCCGCATCCGCCCCGCGCAAGCCACCTGCTACGGGTACCTCGGCAACGCGCGGAAAAAACTCGGCAAGACCGACGACGCCGTGGAGCAGTTCAAAAAAGCGCTGACGCTCTGGCCGGAGTACAAATACGCGGGCCGCTGCCTCTTCGACCTGCACTACGACGCCATCAAAACGCCCGACGCAGAAGAGGCGCTACTGCAGCTCGAGAAAATGGGTAAGGACGAATACTCCTCGCTTCGCGGCGTCAAACTTTACCTGCGCAAAAAGGATACCGCGTCGGCACTCGGCCATTTCCGCGATCTCTGCCGCAACACCCAGGTGCCCAAGGATCGCCTGAAATCGGCTCTCGAACTTTTCAGCAAAGCCGACGTGCTTCACGAGGCCCATCAAGCGCTCGAGGAACTGCTGGAGCAGTCGCCGCTCAACAAGTCCGTCTTTGAGCTCTGGATCGGCGGTCTTACCAATTCGCTGCTCAACAAACGCGCCACCCGCGTACTCAAGCGGCTGGAGGCCTTCAAAGGCGGCGAAGAAGGCAAGCGCGAGCTGGCTATTGCCTACCTGGAGATGCTGAAGTCCGAGAAATCAAACTCCGCGATCCGTTCGTACGTCGCGACCAACCGCGAATTTCTCGGCGGCACAATCGCGACGTGGGGAGCTGCCGGCTACGTGCTCTCCGCAATCCACGAAGACCAGGACTGCGTGCTCTGGATGGAAAACTGGAAAGAGCGCAAAGACGTCAAGCCGTGGGCGCTGCTCAATCTCGTACTTTCGCTGCGCCGCCTGAATCGCGTCAAAGAAGCCCGCGACGTCGGCAACGCCGCGGCGCAAATGCCGAAGGACAGCAGCAGCGACAATCATTCGATGTGGCTCGCCTGCGACGCCGTCCTCAATGCCGAGTACGCGCAGGGCCGCGAACTGCTCGCGCGCGTCCCGTATTCCAATTTGAGCAACTACTACAAATTCATGCACGACCTGCTCTCGCAGATCCTGAATGTCGAAGCGGCCCCCGCGCCCAAACGCGCTGCCGCGTTCCGCGGTGCGATGCGCCAGATTGCCAGCATGCGCGCGACGTACTTCAAAGCCAACCAGCGCCTCGGCTGGGGCGATCCGCTGCTCGTTACGTTTTACAAGAAAGCCATCACGCAGGCCGGCGAACTCGGCGGCACTTTTATGACCCGCGCGCACGCCAAGTTGCACTGCCTGTTCTCGTAGCCCGGGCGTCCCGCCCGGTCTAATCTTGGCAAATACTGAAAGGTAAATTCGCTTAAAGAAATTGCTCGATTGCGAAGCAACAGCCGCTTGCTTCGCAGTAGAGCATATCGCCTACCTGAAGAGCGCGTCTCTGCATGGGCGTGGTTAGACCGGGCGGGACGCCCGGACTACGAACAACCCTGTCACAAATTTGTGCCAAGGTGTTCTACAGGTACAACAACACCATTAGTTGGGGTTGTTGACCATGGTCAACAAGGTACCTCGACTACTCGCACGCGCAGAAACGCAGGTCGAGGTCCTTCGCGGCCTTCGTCTCGTCAACCTTGCCCACCGGCGACGTGTGCGGCGCGTTGATCACCAGCTCCGGAGTCTCGATCGCTTCCTTCGCGATCTTCTCCATCGCTTCACAGAAGTTGTCGAGCGTCCGTTTGCTCTCCGTTTCCGTCGGCTCGATCATCAGCGCTTCTTTCACCACCAGCGGGAAGTAAATCGTCGGCGGGTGGTATCCGTAATCGATCAGACGCTTGGCAATGTGCAGCGTGCGCACGCCCTTCGCCAGCATCTCGTCCGTCGGTTGGAGAATAAATTCATGCATGCACGGCGAAGCCAGCGGGCGTTTGTACGTCTTCGCCAGCCGCTGGAACACGTACGCGGCGTTGAGCACCGCGTTCTTGCCGACTTCCGGGAGCCCGTCGTTGCCGTGGCTGCGCATGTACGTGAACGCGCGGACCAGCACATTCGCATTGCCTTGGAACGTGCAGACGCGCCCGATGCTCTGCGGCCGGTCGAAGGCCAGTTCGTACGCGCTCGACGATCCCGAACGGCCGACCGGCGTCGGCACGTTCCGCTTCTTCACGTACGGCACCGGCAGGAACGGTCGCAGGCGTTCTTTCACACCGACGGGACCGGCGCCCGGACCGCCGCCGCCGTGCGGTGTCGAGAACGTCTTGTGGAGATTGAGATGGACGACGTCGAAGCCCATGTCGCCCGGCCGCGCGACGCCGAGAATCGCATTCAGATTCGCACCGTCGTAGTAGAGCAGTCCGCCGGCGTCGTGAACCTTCTTCTGAATCACGCGGATTTCCGTCTCGAACAAACCCAGCGTGTTCGGGTTGGTCAGCATCAGCGCCGCGACGGAATCATCGAGCACCTTGTCCAGGCTCGCCAGATCGACGAGGCCTTCGGGCGTGCCCTGCACCGGGATGACTTCGTAGCCGCACATCGCTGCGCTGGCGGGATTGGTGCCGTGCGCAGCCGTGGGACAGAGTACCTTCGTGCGCTTCTTATCGCCTCGCGCGTCGTGATAGGCCTTGATCAGCAGGATGCCGGTCAGTTCCCCGTGCGCTCCGGCCAGCGGGTTGAGCGTCACTTCGTCCATGCCGGTGATGTCGCTCAAGCCCCGCTCGAGTTCGTACATCAACTCCAGAGTGCCCTGCGCCGTGCTCGCCGGCTGCAGCGGATGCATCGCCGCGAAACCCGGATCGCGGGCGACGGCCTCGTTGATCTTCGGGTTGTATTTCATCGTGCACGATCCGAGCGGATAGAACGTGCTGTCGATGCCCACCTGGCGGCGGCAGAGCGCCAGAATATGGCGCACGAATTCCAGTTCGCTCACGTCCGGGAGATCCGGATGGACGTCGCGAATCAATCCGGCCGGAAGCACCTGCGAAACCGGGCGCGATCCGGCGGGATTGGTGGCGGGAAAGTAATTCTGGTTCTTGCCTTTGTGCGACTTCTCAAAAATCAGCTCCACTGCAGCTCCTTGACGTCAGTCGTGAGATTCATCGTCGAGCGGAAAGCCGATTGCTTTCCGCGCTCACCTTATTCAGGCGCCTGCAATGGCGCTGACGTACCTGTCGATCTCTTCTTCCGAACGCTTTTCGGTAACCGCGACGAGAATCTGATTCGCGCGGGCCTTGTCGTACGTGCCCATGTCCAGCCCGCCGAGCAAGCCCTGCGAGAGCAGATACTCCAACACCTGCGCCGCCGGTTTCTGCGTCTCGATGATGAACTCGTTGAAGACGGTGTACTCCGGCACGGTGACGCCGCGCGCCTTCTTCAACTTCTGGCGGAGCAGGTCGGCCTTGGCGACGCTCAACTCCCCCGCCCGCTTCAGTCCGGTGCGGCCCAGCGCGCACATATAGAAGTGCGCCATCATCGCGCACAGCGCGGTGTTGGTGCAGATGTTGCTCGTCGCTTTTTCGCGGCGGATGTGCTGCTCGCGCGCCTGAAGCGTCAGCGTGAATGCGCGCTGACCCTTGACGTCGAGCGTCTGCCCGACCAGGCGGCCGGGCATGCGCCGGACGGTTTCCGTCTTGCAGGTGATGTAGCCCAGGTATGGCCCGCCGTATTGCAGCGGCACGCCCAGCGACTGCGCTTCGCCGCAGACGATGTCCGCGCCGAGGCTGCCGGCCGGCTTGAGCAATCCGAACGTAAACGGGTTCGAGGCCGCAACGACCAGCGCGCCAGACTTATGCGCCGCGTCGGCCAGGCCGCTGAAGTCTTCGACCGAGCCGTAGAAATTCGGATAGCCGATGATCACGCCCGCGACCGAGTCGCCGAGCGCTGCCGTCAGCGCCTTGATGTCGCTGCGGTATTCGCCGGTCTTCGGGCTGATGATTTCCAGGCTCGCGCCCTGCACGCGCAGCAGCGCGTTCAAGGTCTGGATGTAATGCGGATGAACCGCGCCATCGATCACGAGATGATTGCGGCCGGTGTGGCGCAGCGCCATCTGGCAACCTTCGACCAGCGCCGTCGCGCCGTCGTAAAGACTGGCGTTGGACACGTCGCAGCCGGTCAGCGACGCAACCATCGTCTGGAATTCATAGATGATCTGCAGGACGCCCTGGCTGATCTCCGGCTGATAAGGCGTGTAGGCCGTGTAGAGCTCGCCGCGCAGGATGAGCTGATCGACGACCGGCGGAATGAAATGGTCGTACGCACCGCCGCCGAGGAAGCAGGGCAGTTCCGCCGCGGACTGATTTTTCCGCGCGCGGCGCGCCATCTCCTGCGTCAGCTCCATTTCGCCGAGCCCGGGCGCGATCTTCAGCGGCGGCGCTTTCACTTCCGCCGGCAGATGCGCAAACAGTTCGTCGAGCGTTTTTACGCCGACGGCCGCAAGCATCTGCTCCCGTTCCGTGGTGGTATGAGGAATGTACGTCATGAATCTCTCCCGTTGCTGTCGCTCGCGCCTAAGACCCTAGCGGCCCAATTTTCGCGTCCTGGTTTTCTTTCATGCGTTTTCGATGTACTTCGCGTATCCCTTGTCGTCGAGGAGCTGGTTCAGTTCGTCCGGCTTGGTCATTTCGAGCTTCACCATCCAGCCGCCGCCATAACAATCCTTGTTGACGTTTTCCGGCGACTTGCCCAGGCCGTCGTTGACCGCCAGGACCTTGCCGCTGAGCGGGCTGAAAATGTCGCTGGCCGCCTTGACCGATTCGACCACGCCGACGGGCTTCATGTACACGGCCGTCGATCCGACTTTCGGCAGCTCAATGAAGACAATGTCGCCCAACTGCGCCTGCGCGTGATCGGTGATGCCGATGGTGGCGGTGTTGCCTTCCACCTTCACCCATTCGTGCTCCTTCGAATACTTCAGACCGGCCGGAACGTTGCTGCTCATGCGTTTACCCCTCGCTCCATTTTAGATTTCCACAATCAAACAATTGCATTGCCTTCACTTCTTCGCAGGCTTGTAAAACGGCTTGTCGGCCACCGTGGCGTCGATGCGATTGCCGCGGACTTCCGCCTGCAGTTTCGTACCCACGGCCGCGTGCGGCGTGTCGATCAGCGCCAGCGCGATGGCGATGCCCACCGTCGGTCCGAACGTGCCGCTGGTGACGATACCGACGCGCTTGTCGCCCACGAAGACCGGCGTGTCGGCGCGCGCCGGTTGCCGTCCTTCGAAGCGCAGCGCCGCCAGCGTGCGCGGCACGCCGCCGGCTTTCTGCTTGCGCAGCACGTCAACGCCCGTGAACTGTTTATCCAACGAAACGGCCCAGTCCAGTCCCGCTTCCAGCGGCGTGATGTCCGTCGAGAGTTCGTGACCATACAGCGGCAGACAACATTCCAGCCGCAGCGTGTCGCGCGCGCCGAGTCCACAGGGCAGCAAGCCGACCGGCGAGCCGGCTTCGACAATTGCGTCCCACATTTTCTTCGCATGCTGCACGGGATAGAAAAGTTCGACGCCGTTCGTTTCCCCCGTGTAGCCGCTGCGCGAAATGATCGTCGGAATGCCGGCGACATCGGCGCGCGTCCAGCGGAAGCGCTTGAGCTTGCTGGCTTCCGCTTTCGAAAGCTTGCTCAGAATTTCGAAGGTCTTCGGGCCCTGCAAATCGAGCTTGTGCGTCTGCGGCAGCAGATCGGTGAGCGTCGCGTTCTTCAAGTGCGCCTTGATGTGCGCCGCGTCGCCTTCGCGCGTGCCGGCGTTGGTGACGATATAGTAGGCGTTGTCGGCCTGCTTGAAGATGATCAAGTCGTCGATGACCGTCCCGCGTTCGGTGGTCAGCAGCGTGTAGCGGCCCTGCCCGTCTTCCATGCCGGCGAGGTCGCGGCTGACCAAGCCTTGCAGACTTTCCAACGCGCCACTGCCTTCGATCAGCAATTCGCCCATGTGGCCGGTGTCGAAAAGGCCCGCGGCGGTGCGCGTGGCGGTGTGTTCTTTCAAAATGTGAGTGGGGTAATCGACGGGCATGTCCCAGCCGCCGAAGTCGATCACTTTGGCGCCGAGTGCAATATGAACATCGTAGAGGGCGGTGCGATGAGCCACGGGCATTCTCCCTTTATCAATCCAAGTTCCGCAAGCGCGCCAAGTTCCGCAAGCGGGGTAGTACACAGGCCAAAAGTGACGCGACGAGTCCGCTCTATCGAGACGAAACTCAACGGTCGCTTTAGCCCTGTCCTTGGACCTGAGAGATTGAACGGCCGGCCTGATTCACACTACTGCCGATCGTTCTTCACCTTCGGTGGCGTCTGCGCGTGGAAGCTGCAGCCGCCCTCTCCAGGGTGCCATCGAGCCGCGGTACTGGAACCTGAAAGTTTCAGCCCGGCGCGCGTGCGTCCGGTCCTTGCTTCTTCGGTAGCGCGCTCGAATGGAAATCCGAGCCGCTTCTCCCGCGGCTGTCGTCTGGCGCCATCACCCCCTTATAAGGAGCGATGGAACGTGCCCGTGTTGTCAAAGATCACGATCTTTGTTACGGATTCGATTAGACGGCGGAGGTTTGGAAAGTCAAGGAGTTCATCGTTCTTTTGTGTGTCGTGCGTAAAAAACAAATGCTTACTTGTCCTTGTTGTCCGGCGAGGGCTCGATCAGGTCGATCTCTTTCAGCAGCAGCTTGGCCTTCTCGGAGACATCCTGGTTGCGGCTCTTCTCGAGTTCGGTCAGCACTTTTCGCGCGTCGGTGAACTTCTTGAGCGCCTTCAGGCTTTCCACCAGGCGTTGCGCGCGCAGTTCTTTCGTACCCTTGTCACTGGTGCCGTCGATCGAATCCTTGTACGGCTGCAGCGCCAGTTCGGCGCGGTTCTCCAGCGCCAGCACGTTGCCCAGCTCGAAATTGCAGAGCGCCTTGAGTTCCGGTTCGCCGCCGCGGGTCAGCGCGACGCCTTTGCGGAACATCGTTTCGGCCATCGTCAGCACCGTGTCGCGGTCCTTGCCTTCAAACGTGGCCTGCGTCGAGTAGACCGCGTTGCCAGCCTGCCGGAGCAGTTCCGGGCGCGAGCCGTAGAGCTTCATGAACGTATTGTAGGTCTCCTGCACCGGCTCCATCTTCTTCATCTTCAGCCGGACGCTCAGCAGGTTGATGTACGCCTGCGCCAGCAGCGGGCCGTCCTTCACGGCGTCGATGTGGCGGGTCAGGAGCTTCTGCGCGTCTTCGAGCTTTCCGTCGTGAACGTAATTGTTCGCCTGTTCCTGCGCCCAGTTCCAGTCGCGGAAGTTTCCGGCGTTCGTGGCAATCTCCCGGGCGCCCTCGACGATGCGCACAAACGCGGTGAGGTCCTTGCCGGGCCAGTGTTCCTTCTTCCGGAGCTCGTCGTTGAGCCGGTTCTGGTCTTCGGCGCGGAGACGGATTTCCAGGCGGCGCTCGTCCTGCGTCACGCCCTCGTCGAATTCGATCGGCGTGCCGGCGACTTCGAGCGCTCGCGCGTACGCGTCGGCCGCTTCGGTCAGGCGGTTGTTGACGAACAGGTAGTGGCCGAGGTCCACGTAATGCGCGACGCGGTACTTTTCCTTCGCGATGTTGCCGTTGAGCATCGTCAGGACTTTGTCTTCGAGTTCGTCGTTGTACGCCAGTTGCTGGCCGGCGACGACTTCGATGCGGCGCGAATACGGATTACAGTTGGTCTTGCGCACCAGCAGATCGTGCTCGCCAACCTGCACATCGCTGAGGAGGAGCGGCGAGTGGCCGACGAAGTCGCCGTCGAGCAGCACTTCCGCGCCTTCGGGCTTCATCTCAATCTTGATCTTGCCGGTCGCAATCTTCGGCAGGTTTTCATGCACGGGGTAACCGTCGTGGCTGAGTTCGATGGTCTTCACCAGCGGCGCGAAGTTCTCTTTTTCCATGCGCAAGCTGTAGGTGCCGGAACTCAGGCCGCGCACCACCAGCGGCGTCGCGCCGGCCAGCCGTCCGTTGATGAATACCGTCGCGCCCGGGGGCACGGTCGTCACGGAGAGATCGCCCTTGGGCGATACCGTCAGAAACGGCAGCGCGGCCACGATGGCGGCGCACGTCAGCAGCAGCAGTGCGATCACGCCTCGCATTTTCTTGCGCCCGGTATTCGAATTCGGAGTCTCGTTCATGTGGACCTCAATCTCGTTGATAGCCTATTTCTGCTGCGCGGCCTCGACCGATGCCAGTTCCTTCAGATCCTGCTTTGCCTTGGACGCCACAGGCTCGCGTTTGCTGCCCGACAATTCCGTCAGCAGTGTCCGCGCGGCGGCGTAATCGTGCTTGCTGCGATAGCACTCCACCAGTTTCTGCGTGCGCTGTTCCTTCGTTCCGTCGTCCTTCGTGAGGCCAATCGATTCCTTGTACGCGGCCACGGCTTCGTCGAACTTGCCGCGTTCGGCCAGGACGATACCGAGCTGAAATTCGCAGAGCGACTGCTGGTCGACGTTCTTCTGCGTCTTGGAGAGTTCCACACTCATGCGGTACAGCTTTTCGGCGACGTTGAGCATCTCCGGCTTCTCGTTGGGCGCAAACTTCGCGTATTCCGAGAACGCCGCGTCCGCGGCCGTGCGGAAGAGGTCCGCGCGAGTTGGGTACGCGGCCGTCACGATCGCCACCGATTCCTGCACGCCCGAAAGCTTGTGCATCTTGATGCGCACGCCCATCAGCGCCATCTGCGCGCCGTCAATCGGCGCATCTTTTTCGTTCTTGTTCACGTCGATGAAGTGCGTCAGCAGAGTTTCGGCCTCGGTGCCTCTTCCGGTGCCGAGATAATGATTGGCCTGCTCGTTGATCCACCACCATTCTTTGATGTGCTGTTCGTTCAGTTCCTTGCGGCGGTTTTCAACCGTCTTGGTGAACTCGGTCAGATTCTTGCGCGGCCAGCTTTCCTTCAAGCCGATCTGGCTGGCCAGGCGGCTGCGGTCTTCGTTGCGCAGACGTTCCAGCAGTCGCTGCTCTTCCGGCAGGGTCTCTTTTCCGAAGGTCAATTTTGTCGCAGACACTTCCAGCGCCTTGGCGTACGCGGTGGCGGCGGGCTCGAGATGATCGTTGACGAACAGGTAGTGCCCGAGGTCCATATAATGGGCGACGCGGGTCTCTTCCTTGGCAATGTTGCTGTTGAGCATCTGCATCACGCGGTCGTCGAGTTCAAAACCCTTGAAGACCAGCGGTGCGCCGGCTTCCAACACGATCTGCCGGGAGTATGGATTGTAATTGGTCTTGCGGATCAGCAGGTCGTGTGCGCCGACGGGAACGTCGGTGAGATTCAGCGGCGTGTGTCCCTGCAGTTCGCCATCCAGAAACACTTCCGCGCCGTCGGGCTTGATGCTGACATCGATCTGCGTGGTGGCCAGCTGCGGCATTTTTTCACGCAGGTCCAGGCCTTCTTTTTTCACGGTCAGCGTGCGCACGATCGGCTGGAAACCGTCCTTCTCCAGACGCACGACGTAGTCGCCCAGCGGCAGGTGCCGTACAGTCAGCGGTGTGGGTCCGGCGAGACGGCCGTTAACGAAGACGCTCGCGCCGCCCGGTTCGCTCTGCAGACGCAGGTCGGCCTGGCGGATGATCTCCAGCGGTGGAAGTTTCGCGATGGCAAGAAAGCCCAGCGGGATGAGCGCGAGCAATCCCCAACGCAGCGAGCTGCAATTCAAGCCACAACAGGATGCGCCGTCGCTCATTTCTTCCTCTCGGCATTGGTGATGGTCAGCAGTTCGATCTTGACGCGTTCCAGCGTCGCCGGACGTTCGCTTTCTTTCAGCTGCTCACAGACGGCGCGCGCCTCGGCCAGTTTTCCGGCGCGACGCAGCGCCCCGGCAAGGCTGAGTGAACGGTCTTCGCGCAGTGCCGGGTCTTCGGTCTTCTCCAGAGCTGATTGGAACTGCACCACGGCGTCGGCGGCACGGCCGGTGTTCAGCAGCGCAACGCCCAGGTCGGCTTCGCACTGCGCCTTGGCCTTCTTGTCATACGTGATTTCAACTCCGCGTCGCAGGCACTTTTCGGCCATCTCCACCAGCTTGGTGCGGTCGCCGGAGTTGATCATCCGTTCCAGATGCTTGTTGACGAACGTCTCGCCGCAGACCCGCATTGCTTCCGCGTTGGAGCTGAACATGAAGAAGAACGTGTCGAAGACTTCTCGCGTGGTTTTGAGATCACGGCGCATCAGTTCCAGATCCATCAATGCCAGATAGGCCTTGGGCAGGTCCGGGCCTTCCGCCGCGACCTTGATGTGGTCCTGGTAAATGCGCGCGGCCTTTTCGTAATTGTTGTTGTTAAGGTACACGCGGGCCGAGCGTTCAGCCCATTCCCACGACGGCAGGTTCTTGGAATTGATCAACTCCTGCGCCTGCTCGATTTTCTGCCGGAACGCGGTGACATCCTTGCCGGGCCAGTTCTTATGCTTGTCCAACTCTTTCAGCAGCCGCGTTTCGTCGCTCTTGCGCATCCGCTCTTCCTGCGCAATCTCAATGTCGCTCATCTTCTCTTTGCCCGGGTAGCCGGGTCCGTTGAAGTTGAGCGGCGTCTGCATCAGTTCCATCGCTTGGGAAAAGACTTCGACGGCGCGGTCGAGGTTGTTGTTGACGAAGTAGTAGTGGGCCATGTCGATGTAATGCGTCAGGCGCTGCGGTTCGGTTTTCTGGAGGCCCTCGAGCATCCCCAGGACACGGTCGCTGAGTTCGATGCCCGCGAATTTGGCCGTGCCGCCGGCTTCCACGTCGACGTGGGAAACGTAGGCGTTGTAGTTGGTTTTGCGGATGAGCAGATCGTAGGAACCGACGGCCAGCTTCTCAAGCTTCAGCGGCGTCTGCCCGACGAATTCGCCGTCGAGCAGCACGTCGGAACCTTCCGGCTTCACTTCCACCACCAGCGCGCCGGTGGGCAGCGCGGAGAGTTTTTGATTCAAACTCGCCCCGTCGCGGCCGAGCGCGACTTTCAGGCTGACGGGTTCGCAGCCTTCCTTCTCCAGACGAATGCCATAATCGCCGACCGGCAACCGCTGCAGCGCGATGGGCGTGGATCCGGCCAGGCGCCCGTTGATCATGATGCTCGCGCCGGACGGCTGCGACTCCACCGACAACTGCGCAACTCCCCCGTCGGGCTCTTTCGCTTCCGCATCGCTCTGGCTCGCTTCCGCACCCGCGGGCAACTTTCCATTCGCGCCCGGTTGACGCTGCTGCGGTCCCCGTTTCAGGAACGCCAGACACAGACACGCCGCCACAAACGCGATCAATGGAAGCGTCAGAACTTTTCGCATCGTCGCCTTACCTCTACTGGAACCGTCACCTTTGGATACGCCACGAACTTCTTTACGCCTGAACGCCTTCGCCCGTAGGTTGAGTTACTTACCATCGTAAGGAGACTTGAGGGCCGGGCGATCAGCGCCGGGCATTTCGAGCACCTCGCCGTTCTCACCGGAGACACGGATACGGCTGACCATAATCCCGTGGTCATAGGTCCAGAGGGCAATGCGGTCGCCGGTCAGCGGCTGCGGATCATCGAAGACCAGTTCGCCCACGATTTCGCCCTTTTCATTCTTCTCGTCGGCGAAGTACCTGTCTACGCGATACGAGACGCGCGAACCGTGCTTCTCGATCTTGATGGCGAACCAGTGATGGTGAAAATTCATATCCGTCGGAATCGTCACCGTCTTCGCGCTGCGCTTCACTTCCACGCCGTTGCGCGTAATCATCGAGCCTGTATTCCCCTGTCCGCCGAACATGAACGTGTAGCCCTTGGTCAGGTCCGAACCGTCCGAGCAGATCGTCACGTTGATGTCGCGGGCGAAGGCGTATGGTGAGCCTTGGATGCCCGGATGGCGATCCGATTCCATCTTGTTGCCGACGAAGAACTCCAGGGTGACATCGCCGGGATAGGAGGCTTTGTTCCACAACACCGCGGTAGCGGCTTTGCCCAGCTCACTTTTCAAGGAGTAGAACGACCAGCGCGGATCGCACTGCCAGCGGTTGGTCACTTCCGCGATCGCAGCGCCTGCCGTGCGCCAAACGGTCGGTGCGCTGGAAAACAATTCGTCGTGAAAGTTATTGCTCGAGATCTTGGTCGCTTCCGCGCGCAACGATACGCCCCTGGTGTAGTAGGCAATCTGGCTTCCCGTGAGCGGACTCTCGTCGCGGTAGGTCAGGATCGGTTTGCCGTTGGCCATGGCGACGACGTACTTCCCGCAGCGGCGCAAGGACAGGCTGGTGAGCTGCCGCGCATCATCGTTGAGCACGTTCTCGGCGACTTGAACGCCTTGCCGAAAAATCTGCGCCGTTATCGAACGGCTGGAGCCTTCGGCACTGTCGCCGGAACGGAAGAGGAAGATGTAGCCATTGTTTTTGCCCTGGCCGCTCTTAGCCAGCGACAAGACGATCTCGTACTTCGTCTCGGTGAAATCACGGGGCTCGACGGTCATCTCGACATCGCCCGGAAACTGGCTGCGGTGCCAGAGCAGGTTGACCGGCTTGCCATCCACCATCACCGGGTCTTTGGGTGGATACCATTCGCTGGCCGGGTTGGTCCAGTCGGTCATCGAAGTTTCGACGTCGAAGACTGCGTTGGTCGTGATCAGCGGTTCAGAATCGTGGACGAAAGAGAGTTCCAGATTCGAGAACCTGGCCGCGCGCCCGGTACCCGAGGCCAGCAAACCCGCGCGGCCTTTCAACTGGCTGGTGGCGTCGAAAGTTTCCACCGAAACAAGTGTATTGCCCGCCGCCGACGCCGTGACCTTGATGTGCCCGCACTTGATCGTCGCCTTGAGGTGGATCGGCCCATCGATCCTGGCAAGATGGGTTGCATCGACGACGGTCTCTTTGATGCCGGTGCTGGCCACCGCCACGCGGCTGAGGCGCAGCTCCTCGCCGACGAGCGTGGCGCTGTAGTAATTGCTTTCGTCGCGGTGCAGGACGATCAATCCCGCGGCGCCGCTGCCGGGGACGACGTCGGCTTCCACTTGATAACCCGCCCAGCGGCGGTCGCCGATCAGCGCCTTGGCCACGCCGTCACCGGGAGGTGTGACAATCAGTTCACCCGGAGCTGCGTCGTTAGTGGAATCTTTCACAGCTTTGACTGCCTGAACTTTCCAGTCGCCCGCACCCACCAGCCAGCCGCCGCCCAGCGTGCCGGGCGTGCGGAATTGTTCTTCGAAGCCTTCGATGCTGTTGATCTTCACGTCGTCGAAAACGGCATGCTGCTTCATCAAATCGTGAAGTGAATTGTACGGGTGCGCCTGTTCCCTGGGGCTTTGCGCCATCTTCGCCGGCAGCGCCACGTCGCACCAGACGCCCGCGCCGCCGGAGGTCAGCGAGCTATCCACCGCATCCAGCAGCAGATGCCCATCGACCGAGACGCTGGCATGCCCATAGTTGACCAGAATCGTGGCTGCGTACCATTGCTGTGGTTCGTAGCCGCCCTCCGAAGAGGCGAGAACGTTTTCCTTGCCGTTGGTGACGCGGACTAGTTCACGTTTGCCGGGCTGCTTCGTGCTGTCGGCTCCGACCGAACGGGCCGTCCAACGAAAGAGGCCGTAGTTCTTCTCGTCACGGAAGGCGAAGATCAGGCCGATTTTCGACTCCGCCGGTCCGCGCAGCGCCGCCTGGTAGGAATAGCGATCCCACCACGGTTCGCCGACCACGGAGTAAATACCTTGACCCTTGCCCATATAGCAAAAGCCGTTGGCGCTGAGCAGCGGGCTTCTCAGCGACTTCACTTCGAAGTCGCCTTTTTCAGTGCTGCCGTTGCCGCGCCACTGCGCCGACTTGGTCTCGGTGACCATGAAGTCGTCGGAGAAATGAATGTCGTCGCGCGATTCCGCTTTCAACGTGATCGCGCGTTCCGAACCCAGCATGCGAAAGCCGGCCGCGCCGCCCGTAAGCCGTTCATCGAACGCGCTGCAGATAAGTTTGCCGTTCTGAAAGACGGCCATGTTCAACCCATGCCGCGCCAGCCGCAGTGAACCGGGAGCCACCGCGCCGGTTCCCAAAATCTGTTCGACGCCGGCTTCGGAAATTCCCAGCGTCACTTTCGCGCAGCGGCGATCCATGAAATGAAAGCTGCCGGTGCTCTTGCGATAATCGAAATAGACGCGGCAGTTGCCTTCGCCTTCCGCGTTGAGGTCCACCGACGCGTAAGACGTTCCTTCACCCTCCGGCGATTCCTGGCCGAGCAGCACCTTCGGGCCGACGTCGGTTTCGTTGGGCGAGGGCATGACATCGAGCTTCACGTTCGGGACATCACTCTCCGCGATCACCGGCAGCGCAGTGGCAACACTCAGCAGCGCCGCTCCCGCGACCACCGCAGCCGCGCGAATCCATCGATGGGGATCGCGGCTGCTTTGCTGGTAATCGTGGTTATGTCGCGTCACGCTGACCTCTCCGCCTGCTTTGACTTTTCTGAAACCTGACCCGCGCGGCTACGCCGCTACTTGCCGTCGTAGGGGGCCTTGAGGGCCGGGCGATCTGCGCCGGGCATTTCGAGGACTTCGCCGTTCTCGCCGGAGATGCGGATGCGGCTGATCATGATCGCGTGGTTGAACGTCCAGAGACCGATGCGGTCGCCGGTCAGCGGCTGCGGATCGTCGAAGACCAGTTCGCCGACTGTTTCGCCCTTGTCGTTCTTCTCGTCGGCGAAGTACTTGTCGACGCGGTACGAGACGCGCGAACCGTGCTTCTCGACCTTGATGGCGAACCAGTACCGGTGAAAATTCATGTCCGTCGGAATCGTCACGGTCTTGGCGCTGCGCTTCACTTCGACGCCGTTGCGCGTGATCATCGATCCGGTGTTGCCCTGTCCGCCGAACATGAACGTGTAGCCCTTGGTCAGGTCCGAACCGTCGGAGCAGATCGTGACATTGATGTCGCGGGCGTAGGTGTACGGCGGGCCGCGCTCCCCCTCCATCTTGTTGCCGACGAAGAACTCCACGGTGACGTCACCGGGATAGGAGGTCTTGTTCCACAGCACCGCCGGAGCGGCTTTGCCCAGTTCGCTCTTCAAGGAATAAAACGACCACCGCGGATCACACTGCCAGCGGTTGGTTACTTCCGCGATCGCCGCGCCCGCCGTGCGCCACAAAGTCGGGGCGCTGGAGAACAGTTCGTCGTGGAAGTTGTTGCTCGAGATCTTGGTCGCCTCGGTGCGCAGCGTCACGCCCTTGGTGTAGTAGGCGATCTGGCTTCCCGTGAGCGGACTTTCGTCGCGGTAGGTCAGGATCGGCGTGCCGTTGGCCGTGGCGACGACGTACTTGCCGCAGCGGCGCAGCGAGAGGCTGGTGAGTTGCCGCGCGTCTTCGGTGAGCACGCTCTCAGCGACTTTTTCGCCCTGGCGGAAAATCTGCGCGGTCGTCGAACGGCTGGTGCCTTCCGCGCTGTCGCCGGAACGGTAGAGGAAGATGTAGCCGTTGTTCTTGCCCTGGCCGCTCTTGGCCAGCGACAAGGCGATCTCGTATTTCGTCTCGGTGAAATCGCGAGGCTCGACGGTCATTTCCACATCGCCCGGGAACTGGCTGCGGTGCCAGAGCAGGTTGACGGGCTTGCCATCGACCATCACCGGATCTTTGGGCGGATGCCATTCGCTGGTCGGGTTGGTCCAGTCGTTCATCGTGGCTTCGTCTTCGAAGACCGCGTTGGTGGTGATCAGCGGATCGGAATCGTGGACGAAGGTCAGCTCCAGATTCGAGAACTTCGCGGCGCGTCCGGCACCGGAGGCCAGCAGACCCGCGCGGCCCTTCAATTGGCTGGTGGCGTCGAAGGTTTCCACCGAGACGAGCGTGTTGCCCGCCAACGAGGCCGTGACCTTGATGTGCCCGCGCTTGATCGTCGCCTTGAGATGAATCGGCCCGTCGATCCTGGCCAGATGGGTCGTGTCGACGACGGTCTCCTTGATGCCCGTGTTGGCCGCTGCCACACGGCTGAGGCGCAGTTCATCACCGGCGATCGTGGCGCTGTAGTAATTGCTTTCGTCGCGGTGGAGGAAGATCAACCCCGCCGCGCCGCTGCCGGTAACGACGTCGGCTTCCACTTGATAACGCGCCCACCGGCGGTCGCCGATCAGCGCCTTGGCCACGCCATCGCCGGGGGGCGTGACAGTCAGTTCGCCCGGGCCTGCGTCGGGTGTGGCATTGTCAAGGGTCTTGACGGCTTGAACTTTCCAGTCGCCTGCGCCCACCAGCCAGCCTGCGCCCAGCGAGCCGGGAGTGCGGAATTGTTCTTCGAAGCCTTCGATGCTGTTGATCTTCACGTCGTCGAAGACGGCGTGCTGCTTCATCAGATCGTTGAGCGAATTGTACTGGTACGCCTGTTCCTTGGGGCTCAGCGCCATCTTCGCTGGCATCGCCACGTCGCACCAGACGCCTGCGCCACCGGAGGTCAGCGACGCATCGACCGCGTCCAGCAGCAAGTGCCCGTCGACCGTGACGCTGGTGTGCGCGTAGTTGACGAGAATCGTCGCCGCGTACCACTGCTGCGGTTCGTAGCCGCCCTCCGAAGAGGTGAGGACCGTCTCCTTGCCATCGGCGACGCGGATGAGTTCACGCTTGCCCGGCTGTTTCGTGCCGTCGGCGCCAACGGAACGGGCCGTCCAGCGGAAGAGTCCGTAGTTCTTCTCGTCGCGGAAGGCGAAGATCAGGCCGATCTTCGACTCCGCCGGTCCGCGCAGCGCTGCCTGGTAGGAATAGCGGTCCCACCACGGTTCGCCGACCACGGAGTAAATGCCCTGGCCCTTGCCCATGTAGCAGAACGCGTTGGCGCTGAGCAGCGGGTTCTTCAACGACATCACGGCGAAGTCGCCTTTTTCCGGACTGCCGTTGCCGCGCCACTGCGCCGACCTCGTTTCAGTGACCATGAAGTCGTCGGAGAAATGAATGTCGTCGCGCGATTCAGCCTTCAGCTTGATCTGGCCTTCGGAACCGAGCATGCGAAAGCCCGCCGCTCCGCCGGTCAGCCGTTCATCGAAGGCGCTGCAGACGAGCTTGCCGTTCTGGAAGACGGCCATGTTCAAACCGTGCCGCGCCAGGCGCAGCGAACCGGGAACCACTGTGCCGCTCCCGAGGACCTGCTCGACGCCGGCTTCGGAAATTCCCAGCGTCACTTTCGCGCCGCGGCGATCCATGAAATGAAAGCTACCGGCGCTCTTGCGGTAATCAAAATAGACGCGGCAATTGCCGTCGCCTTCCGTGGTGAGGTCCACCCACGCGTAGGAGGTACCTTCGCCCTGCGGCGATTCCTGGCCGAGCAGCACCTTTGGGCCGGCGTCAGCTTCGTTGGGCGAGGGCAAAACATTGAGTTGCACTTTCGGGGCGTCGCTTTCCGCGAAGACCGGCAGCGCCGCGGCCGCGTTCAGCAATGCCGCACCCGCGACTGCCGCCGCCGCGCGAATCCACCGATTGGGATCGCGGCTGCTTTTCGACGTGTGAATCTGGTTGTGCTGGTGATCGAAGTTGTGTCGCGTCACGCTGACCTCCCGCCGTCTTCCGTGGTCCGGGCGTCCCGCCCGGTCGGTCTTGAAACTGAGCTCTACTTCATCCAACAACGCCAATCTTGCAAAAATCGATCTTCCGTCGCACCGGGCAAGATGCCCAGACCACAGTTGTCAACCTCTGGCCCTCGGCCGACTCGCCGCACTGTGGTATTTCCCTACGCCACCGTATGTTATACCGTCTTTATTTAACCCCGTTGCAGGGCTTCGGTCATCAAAAAAGATAACATAATCTTAGGTAACTTTTGAACGTGTGCAGCGGTTCACAGAATCGGGCCTGAAGGTTAATCGCATCACGCTCATTCTTTCTTCCACGATCATACGCAAATTCCTTCCCGTGCAGCATTTCGCTCATCAATTCGACATACTTCTGTGCGCCTGCAGCCTTGCTTTTCGACGGCTGCGGGAGCTATACTGAAGCCGGAGGATTCCGCATGCCACGTGTCTCACGATTTCCGCTCTTCGCGCTCTCGATACTGGTTCTCGCGGCGTGCTCTGCTCGCACCGGCCGTGCCGATATCATTGAATTGATGGACGGCACCACGCAGGAAGGCGAAGTCATCCACGAAGACAAGAACACGATCACGCTCAGCATCCAGCTCGGTGCAATGAAGGGGACCGTGGTCCTCAACCGCCGAGACATTCGTTCCGTGAAGGTCACCGACCCCGTGATCGATCCGGCTTTGGTGGAAGGCAACGTGCTGGTCAAAGCTGCAGAAGCGCTCACCGACGTCAAGCAGGCCATCGCCGCGTGGACGAAGGCTGCTGAATTCTACGACCGCCACGCCGGATTCTCTTCGGAAGCGCACGCCGCCTACGAGAAAGTGCTCCTGCTGGATCCCGACAACGCCGCGATTCGCGCGAAACTGGGTTACGTCCAGACCCCCGACGGCTGGGCGAAGAAGATCGACCTGCAGCGCGCGGAGGCCGCCAAAATCGCTGAGCGCGCTCGTGTTGTCCAGGCTAAGGCAAAGGTCGAGGACGACATGGTGATCGGCCTGCGCGAAGACAACGCGCTGGTGAAGAAGATTCAGGAAGAGAAAGCGCGTGCGAAGGCCGACATTCCACCCGCCCCGCCCGTAGCGCCCCAGCCGCTTCAGCCCCAGCCTCAATTTGCCAACCAGCAGTACGGCGGCATTGAATATTACCAGGGCCTGCCGTATTACCCGACGATCCTCTACGGCTTCGGCCCCGGTGGTTTCGGCGGAAACGGTTTCGGTTTCGTTGGCGGCGGATTCAACAACGGCTTTGGTTACAGTGGCTACAATAATTACGGTTACGGCGGCGGATATGGTGGCGGCTACGGCTACTCGAACTACTCGTCGTACTACGGCGGCGGTTTGTCGCTGGGTTTCCACGGGAAGATCGGGTCGGTGCGCGTGAGCGGGCGGTTGGGGTTCTAAACTCCAGCCGAATGCAATGAGTATAGGTGCTGCGTTAGAAGTTGCGCTGAGTCCAAAAGACCGGCGCAGTCGAATCAATAATTTGCACGGCCTCGTTCAAGAATTAATCGACCTCAAAAATAATCGCAAACAGATCGAACAGATATTCTCTGACGCAGCGCTGAGATTTCGCGAGCAAAATCGCGAAGAGGATGAAGACATTGTCGTTGAGATACTGGATTACATTTCAGGATGGTGCAGTCCCTCGCAATATATCAAGGGACTGGATTACGATTAATTAGCCCTTCAATTCTCTTCGTACGCCGTCACCGCGATCGGGCCCGATGCGGCGAACTGCCAGTCCCACTCGCCGACCGGGTCTTCGCCGAGCTTCTGGGTGAAGCGCTGGAATTCGATTTCGGGGATCGGCACGGCCTGCATCACCGCCACGGGACTGGGCTGCAGTTCCAAGGGGCGATCGGCCACGGCGGTCGCGGACGCTGCTGCAGCGGCCACGGCCTGAGCGCCGGCTGTCGAGGTGCGGGCCGGGGCTTTCGGCGGCTTCACCGGGTTGGCGGCCTGCTGTTCGCGCAGTTCGCCGATCGACTGCGCCACGGTCGTTGCCACGGCCAATTCGCCGATGATCAGCAGCAGTTCGTCGGAGCGTTCGCCCAGCGGTGCTTTGCCGTTTTCGAAGAAGTAGCTGTCGTGCACCACCTTCAGCGGAACCGGGTGCGTCACGCCGTCGAACGCGATCTCTTCGAGATTCGCGTCGTCGTCGATGCCGCCAGTCTTCACCACTTCGCCGCTGTTGATGTCGAAATTTTCGAGGTCGATGTTGACCTTCGCCACCTTCACCGGCTTGGGGCGCGGCGCGGGTTCATCAGCGGGCGTCTGGCGCGGGCGCGCGTTGAGTCCGCGGCGGTTGGTCTCGATGACTTCGGCGTTGTCTTCGTTGAGGTCGTCGATGCCCTTGATCTTGAGATCAGGAGCCTGCGGCGGCGGAGCCGGGCGGTGGATGCGCGCGGCCGGCTGAGCGCGCGGCTGCGGAACCGGCTCGGGTTCCTGGATTTCCATGGGCTGTTCGGGCTCGCCCAGCAGCGAATCTTCCTGCGGCGGCGCGGGCAGTTCGATCACCGGCGCGTCGATGTCGAATTCCTGCTGCTGTCCACCTTCGAGCTGAATTTCACCGCCTTCGGCAGGTTGGGCGTCGTAGGTCCGTTCGATCAATTCCTTGATCTTGGGCCAGACCGACTTGAACGACTTGACCTTGAAGTGCGTGTTCTGTTCGATCTGCGAAATCGCGCGGCGGTTGAGCGGGTTGCCCATCACGACGCAGACCAGCGTGCCGAGACGTTCGAAGGGGCAGAGCTTTTCGGCTTCGCAGAATTCACGGCTGACCAGTTCGGCCACGTCGGGCTGCACGGTCAGTTCGTCGCAGCGGATGTCGGTGACCTGGACCTGCTTGAGCAGCGCGGCGGCGATCGCTTCGGCCGAACAGAAACCGTTGTTCTGGAGAATCTGGCCGATCATTCCGCCGGATTGTTCCTGCTGTTCCAGCGACGAGGCAATCTGTTCGGACTGCACGTCGCCGTTTTCAAGCAGCAACTGCCCGATCTGCTTGGAGCGCATTGAGAATCGGGTTGAACGTCGTGTCGGATCTGCCATGGGAAGAGTCCTGATTCCAAGTGCCTGTCGCTAACAGACCGTCGCAAACGCTCGCTTAGTAGCCATGGCTACTAAGCACTTTCAGTCACAGTCCTACTGCAACACCTTGATCATCGTCAACAGATTGCCGCCGCGGGGATTGGGGCGGTGTTCGACGGTGTCCATCGTGTCGATCACCTTGGCGAACTTGGTGTCGCCCTGGATCGTGCCGCTGGGGCCGAAATCGAAGGGCTTGCCGTAGTCGGCGATCTTGATGGTCAGCGACGAACCGTTGGGAACAATGAGCATGTGGAACGTGTTGTTGGCGTCGTTGTCGTAGGCGCGTTCGATCACGTTGAGACAGGCCGCGCTGACGGCCGTGGAAATGGTCTCGGCCGAATTGCCGTTGAAGCCCAGCGCTTCGGCGCACTTGCCGGCCATTTCAGCAACGGAATTGGCCACGGCCGGATTCGACGGCAGGCTGATGCTGATCGGCTTGCCCTTCTTGGAAGCGAAGAAGCGAACGCGGCCGGTCGGTTCAACGGCCAGCACGGCTCCGCAGCGCGGGCACTTGTACTTGCCGACACCGGGGATATCGAGCGTCACGCGGCAGCGCGCACAGGGCGCCTGCGTCGGGAACTGGGCGGTCGCCTGCGGCGCGGCAGCCAACGGCGGCGGAGGCGGCGGCGAATACGCCGGAGCGCCGGACGCGCTGCCGGAGTGCACCGGCGGCGGCGGCGGAGCGCTGTGGCTCATCGGTGCCGACTTGACGCTCACCGACGGCGGCGGTGCCAGCTTGCCGGCAAACGAACGGAGCGCGGTCGCTTCGTCGCTGACGATATTGAACAGGGCATTGAAGCCGAGCATTTCCATCACCAGCATCACTTTGCTGGGCACGCGGCAGAACGCGATATGGCCGCCGATGCTTTCAAACGTGTCGGCGTACTTCAAGAGCGTACCCAGACCCGTTGAATTGATGTACTTGACGCTCGTACAGTCGAGGATCAGGTTTTTCACACCGCGCTCGACGAGCTTATCCATGACCTGCTGGAACTGCGTGATCGTCGACGCGTCGATGGAACCATCGACCTCGGCCAGCGTGGCGGTCGTGCCATCCGGCGATTTGATCACCTTGACTCTGAATTCAATGCTTGCCATGGATGCCTCAAGCCTTTCGGATGTAACGCGTCAGACTGATCTTGTTGCCTACGTAATTGTACTCCAGCTTGTCGACGCACTTCAGCATCAGCATGATGCCAAGTCCGCCGGCTCCGCCGGCATCGTTGCGCTCGCGCGCCGCGTCCACCGGGTTGCCCGTCACGCCGCGGCTGAGATAGACTTCGGTGTCGAACCCGTCGCCTTCGTCGGTCACGGCAATGGTCACCTTCTCGCGGTCCAGCAGGTACTGCACGTCCACGTAGCGGTTTTCGTTGCTGCGATTGCCGTGGCGCGCGGCGTTGTCGATCGCTTCGCGGAACGCCACCGCGCAGGACTCCATCGCCTCCTTGGTCAGGCCCGACTGTTCCAGCAGCTTGCTGATCACGTCGTTGGCCTGCTCCACCAGCTCTTCCTTGGTCTGCAGGCGGAAGCGCATTTCGTGGTCGAAGTAATTGCGCTCTTCGCTGAAGCGGTTGAGTTCGGATTCGGCGAGCTTGACGAGGTCGGTCAGTTCGAACGGTTCGTTGATGTGTTCGTCGGGGAGCGCGGCGAGTTCCGAGATCTTGCTGCCGTCCTGGCCTTCGGAGCAGATCTGGATGATCGCGGTCATCGCCGTTTTCTTGTTCTGCTTCACCGCCTGGCAGATCTTGTCGCCGCCGGTGAGGCCCACGTCGAGAACGATCAGGTCGGGTTTGACGGTGTCGAGGACGCCCAGCGCTTCCTGATCGCCGGCGACCACCGTGACTTCACTGCGCGCGCTGGCCAGGCGGGAGGCCATGACGCCGACGAAGAAATTCTTGCGCGGCACCACCAGCAGGATTTTGTAGAGGCCCGAACCTTCGATCGCCTTGCGCAGCGCTTCATCGAGGTTCATCGAAATCTGGCGCGTCGCCGGCAGTCCCAGCGTGTTGCCCGCCTGTGTCGGCGTGGCCTGCGGCTGACCGGTCTTGACGGTGACGGAGATGAATTGCGGCAGCTCGATGTTATTGCCCCGCTGCAACTCCTGCTTCATCACATCGATCGCGTGATCCAGCACGGCACGCGTCTGAGTTTCAGGCGCCGCGAGGTCCATGGCTACCCGTTGAGCAAGTTCTGCGGTCGATACTGTTTTCATGGAAGGGCTTTTTCCCCGCCTTACTTACACCGACCTGATGCGACAATCGTCCTGGACCGGGCAAACCCGGTTTTTAACGGCACACGCCGCGACAATCACAACCCCGGTCACGCAATGTTAAAAACCACCCCACATCTTAGTATGAATGGCCCGGATCGTCCTGACTGCGGTTCGTTCCGGTCTTACCGCTGCACAACTGTGGACCCAACCCGTCCCACAACCGGTAGGTCCGAAACTGCCCAAGTACTTGGGCTTAGAGGAACAGGAAGGTAGCCAAGTTTACAAAAACTGTCAAGCCCTTTCCCGATGTGCAGCGGTTATATGTGCATAAATCATGCTTTTTTTGTGTCTGGATCAGAATGCCTGCAGTAACTCTTGATCTTCCGATACTTTACCGCTTTCCCTCCAACACCGGGATCGCGGTAAAAACGGCAGAAAAAAGAGACCGCACGGATTTATGGATGTAGTTTGTAGAATAATTTGGTTCGGCGCTTAGGCACGGTAAGGCTAAGTTTTCGCTTCGCTCAAACTCATCCGTACCAGCGGCACCATCTTCGCCCGACAAGACTACCAAGAGCCAGAGCCAAGAGCCGCTCTACAGCCCCGCTTCTTTGATCGGCCGCCGAAATGCCTCAATCATTCCCAGAAACGACAGAGGCGTCTGCGCGGAATATTGGATTCCGTCCTTTACCGTTTTGAATTGAATCGAGACCGGCTTGTTCGCCAGAATTGGTTTCACCACGGTGACGTAATCGGGATACGTCACCGCACCGTCGGGCTTCCAATCCAGCGCCGCGAGTTTATACGGCATCTCCAGCATCTGATCGGCGTCGCCGAAAATCGTCAGCAGCGCCTGCGGATCGAGACGCTTGGACGCCAGCTCCTGCTTGTAGCTCGGACGATCGGCCATGCGTTCGGTGCCGGCCGCGTGGTCCAGCGCCTTAGAAGCAAGGTCGAGCAGATCGCGTTCGGTCGAGTACGCCAGGTAGTTGCTCTTCAGCCAGAATCCCGGCTTGTTGTCGCCGCCGTCGATCTCCACGTAATGCACGCCGCCGTTGAGCACTTCCTTGCTGAAGCGCGGCTTGTCGCCCGTCGACAGCGCATCCAGCGACTGCTCGATGATCTTCGGATCCTTCAACACCACCGCCAGCAGCGGCGTGATCGGCATGACTTCAGGAACTTCTTCGCCGATGTCATTGAGGAACAGTCCAAGCTGCACCGGCCCCTCGATCTGTTCGAGAAATTGATCGACCTTCACGCCCAGCTTTTCGAAGCGCTGAATGTGCGGATAAAACGCCTTGGCTTCTTCAGGCTTGTTTTCCGGAGCAGCGGCAGGCGCGGCGTCCGGCTTCTTGGCTGGAGCTCCGCCGCCCGCGGCCAGTGCTTCGCCACCGAGGGTGTTCGGCTTTTCAGGTCCGTCTTTCGGCAGATTGGTTTTCGCGCCGCCCTTGTTGGCGTCGGGCTTGAGCGGATTTTTCACCGCGCGTTCTTTCGGAGCCACCGGCGTCGGCGTGCCCTTCATCGGATCGTTGTTCTCTGGCGCGCCGACGGCGTCGAGCGCTTTCAGCGCCTTCGAGAGCGCCGCGCTGTTCTTGGCCACGTCGCCCTGGAACGAATAGAGAATCGCCGTCTGCCACGGAATCAGATCCAGCGCCTGCGGCGCGTTGGCGGCCGGCGGCGTCACTTCCATCGACTTCAGCACACCCAGCAGTCCGTCGTTCTTGTCGCCGCCCGCGACCAGGATCCGGCCGTGCTCTTCGATGCCATCGCCGTTGGGCGAGAGCACCGCCTGAAATTCGCTGCCTTCCACAAAACCGGCCGTATTCAGAGTGCGAATCATGTCTTCGTCGATCAGCTGACCGGCGTCGGCCAGCAGATTGAGACTGGAATGCTTGAAGTGAAACAGCAGATCGTAGCCCGGCATCAGCGCGCGGACCTGCGCCAGTTCAGCCGTGAGCGGTTGCTTGGGCTTGGTCGTGTATTTTTCGAGCACGCTCTCGATGCCCATCTGCGTCAACGAGTGGATCATGCCTTCGGCCGTGAAGACCGTCTGCGCGCTGATCTGCTCTTCGATCGAGAACGGCCCGAAACGGCGGACGCTCCGCGCCGGATCGTTCATCGCCTGCAGCAGCGCGCGGATCTGCAGTTCCAGCGCGTGCGCCTGCTTGCTCTCCAGCGCGTAGACCATGGGCGGATCGATTTCCGTGGCTTCAGCCGTCTCCGGATCGCCGAACGCCAGCAGCGATTTGCCGTCGCTGAGCTTCACGATTTCCTGAATGGCATCGAGCACCTTCTTGTCGGTGTCCGTCTGCGCGTCGTAATGCGCTTTGAAGTATTTCTGCGACTGCGGCAATTCCCAGAAGCGGCCGAGAGGCGACGGCTTCAGGCGCTCGAGCGCCTGCTTGGAATTGGGCGACTCCGCGAAGAACACCGACGACGCGGGAAACAATTCGCTGTAGCTGCTGACGGGCTTGCCTTCGTTCTGGACCATCAGGGCGACGAGCTTTTTGGCGCGCGCCGAAATCTCCGGCTCCGGCGCCGAGGTCGCGTCCTTCAACAGCGCCACCGCCGGCTGGCCGATCTCGAGCAGCGATTTCTCCGCGTCTTCACGGTCGATGTTGTCCGGCGCGTTGAGCTTGGCGATTAATTCTTTGATATGCGGAATTGCCGCCGGATCGGCCGCGGCCTGCGCTTGAGCATGAAACGCGCAAAACACGAGCGGGAAAACGAGGAGCCAGAACCAATTGCGTACTGCACTTAACATGTCAATTCTCCGCCTTAAACACCCTGCTTCGGGCCGAATGCCCATTCAATCCTAACCGTCGAGCCGGCCCAAAGGTTCGCAAAATCTAGCGGAAGAGTCCGCCTCGCGCAAATTGCGCACGTGAACAGAGCACCGCGCGCCATACCTCTGGGCGCACGTTGTAGTTCGAAAACCGAGTGTCGTCTGAAAATCAGACGCACAGCTTGCTGTCTTGCTTCGCATAACTCCCATCTCGGCCACAGATCTTTCATTTCAGCCCGTGGCACAATGTTAGCTTTCCGTTCCGTGCCAGTCGGGACCGCTTAACTTCACAGGAGATCGATGATGATGCCAGCCTCCACGCTTTCGAAACTGCTCGTGACCGGAACGTGCCTGTGCCTGGCTCTCGCGTACTCCGCCGAAGGCGATGGCCACGAGGAAGACGAAGACCACGACAACGCGATCCGCACCGCCATCCAAGGTCCCGTTCAGGCCGTCAACTGCACCGCCACGCCGCCGACCGTACAGATTCTCGGCCTCACCATTGACGTCAGCAAACTGGTCACGAATCCCAAAACAAGTACCAGCACTGGGACAGGAACCGGTACGGGGACTGGAACTGGCACCGGAACTGGAACTGGAACAAGTACGAGCACAAGCACAAGCACCAGTACGAGCACCAGCACATCCCGTCATCACGGCGGTAATGGTAATGGAGATGGCAACAGTCAAGGCGATGACGGGAATGATAACGAAGACCAGGGAGATGGCGATGGTGGCGGCACGCCTTGCGCGAGCATCGTCGGCCTGACCGTGCGTCTGGGACTCGTCAGCGATCAGCCGCCGTTGCAGGCGCTCAATGGACGTCTCGTGGGCGGCTACAACAGCAGCATTTTCGTGCAGGGTCCCGTGCAGGCCGTCGACACCTCGGCCTCGACGCTCACCGTCCTCGGACTGACCATCAGCACCCTCAGCAGCAACGGCAACGCGACCACGTCGCTGGTCGACCTCAAAACGCTCCTGGTCGGCGATGAAGTCACCGTCTTCTTGAAGTCCGATCAGAAACCGTTGACCGCCGTCGGGATCAAGGTCAAACATCAGGACACCGGCATCAACCTGAACCTCAGCGGCGAAGACGACAACGACGACAAGGAATGCGACATCGACGAAGTCGTCACCACGCCGGCGAACACCACACCCACCGGCTCACTGACGAGCACCACGCCCACCACTACGAGCACCTCAACCACAACCAAGGGTAAGCCGAAGAAGCAACACAAGGTCTACCACTTCAAGACAACGATCAAGGGCGCCAACAAAACGGTCGCGCTGCGCGGCCTGCCCGCTGGAAAAGCGAAGATCACCATTCGCAAGGGCGGCAAGGTGCTCTCGCGCAAGTCAGTCACGATCACGGGTTCCGGGACGCAGACGATCGAGGTGAAGTTACCTGGCAAGAAGGCAAAGAAGTAGCGGTCGCGGCTCTTGGCTCGTAGCTCTTGGCCTTGGGAGTCCTGTCGGAATGAGCTGGTGCCACTGGTACGGATAAATCTGAGCGTAGCGAAGATTTATCCTTACCAGTGTTTCGGCCGGATAGATTTCGAACAACGCTTCCACTGCGATCGCACTGGCACCCACTTCGTCCGACAGGACTCCCAAGAGCTAAGAGCCAACAGCCAGGGCCGCCGATTTTACGCGTGATATTCTTCCAGAATCTTCAGCGCCTCGTCCATCGACGCGGCAATTTTCAGCAGATCCTGAAGCTGCAGCACTTCGAAAACCTTGATGACTTTGGCGGAGAGGTTCAGCAGGACGATGCAGCCCTTCTCGTGTTCGGCCTTGGATCGTGCCGCGACAAACACGCCGACGCCTGCCGACGAAACGTAATCGCAACCCGACAGATCAATCACAATCCGCGTGATGCCGTTCATGATCAGGCGGTCGAGCTTGGTGCCGAGCTGATCGTAGGTGTGCCCGTCAAGCGGACCTGAAAGTGAGAGGACGGTGACGTCCTGGGCTTCTATGCGCTGCGATGTGACGGTCAAGGCTGGTGCGTTCATGGCAGTGCCCCCTCGGCAATCCAACTACTACCTAGTGACTGTATCGAGCGGCTTGGTACCCAGATTCCGCAAATTATCGTCCGCGGGTAACGAATACTTGAATCATAGAGGTTTCTGGCAATTTCTGCAGGCAAAACACGAGCGTTAAAGCGGTTTTTTGAGGTGATCGAGAGGATCGATGCACAACAGTTTTACTTTCTTCTCCCGCTTCAGAGCGAGGCGGAGTTCCGGCAAATCAAAATGCACCAGTGCGCTCGGCAACATCACGCTCACCGGCCACGCGTACTCGCGGTGGAAGCAGAGCGATGCGTAGCTCCACAGTCCGCGCCGTTCCGTCACCGCCGTAATTCGCGGATCGATCGCGCCCGCAAACAGCGCCAGCAACGCGCCGTATCCTTCACCATAGACACGAATCTTCCGCGCATCGACGTCCGGCCGCGCGCAGAGCACATCCACCGCGCGCAGCACGTCGGCGACGCGCAGGCCCAGCAACGGCTTGCCGAGCAGGAACGCGTCGGAGTTCAAATTCGTTTCCAGCAGCGGCACAAAATCCAGCCAGACATCGTCGGCCGCTTCCATTCCGCGCGGATCGAAATCCAGTACGAGGTTGCCCGCCGCCGCGAATTTTTTGCAGTCCAAATTTTTCAGCGGCGCATAGTCCGCAGCTTTCTCAGCGAGATAAAGCACCGCCGGCTTTCGCGACGACGATGCGCGCTGCGCCGGCTCCCAGAGCTGACCGCCGAGCTCCAAATTCCGCTCGCCGTCAAACGCGATCCGCGAAACAGTGCTTTGGGCAAGCCGCGTGGACGCACCGCGCTTGACCTCCAGCGCTCCGCCGATTTCTTCCAGACGCAACAACCGCCGCAGCGCCGCCGTGAGCTGCCGCATAGTCAACGGCCGGGCTTTACGCGCCAGCGCCAGTTCGCGCGCGCGTTCGGCGTGAAGTTGCGACGTCGATGTTCCGCCGAGCGAACTCAAGACGATTCCCGTTGGCGTGCAAAACGTCTGCGCGTCCGGCACGCGTTCCGGCGCGCGCAACAGTGCCGGCGTCGACCGATCATCACTGCGCAGCCAGCGCGAGAGCCAACTGAAACACTGCCGCTGCATCGCCGGCGTGTTGGCGTGTCCGGCATCGGCAACTTCTATCGCGAGGCGTTCGGTCGCACCCGCAATCTTGAACAACCCTTTCGCCTCGCGGTAACAGGCCAGCGCGCCGTCGATGGGAAAGAAATCGAAAATCGTCGCGCCGACTGAAACGGCGCAGTGCGGCAGACACGCCAGGATCACGTCGGCCAGATCCAACCCGCGTGCGAGTATCCCGAACGGATCCTGCTCGGGATCCGGCTCCGCGTCTTCGTGCCGCGCTTCCACGCGCCGCCGGAGCGTGGTCAGATAACAATTCGAATTCACCGCGGAAACTCGCCGGTCCAGCGCCGCCAGCCAGAGCGACTCCCAGCCGCCACCGGAACGTCCCGTCACGCCGATCCGCGTGGGATCCAGTTCCGGGCGGCTCTGCAGATAATCCAGCGCCCGCATGCAGTCCCACAAGCGATAGTGCCCAAAGTTCGAGCCGGTCAGGTACATCGGATCCCCAGCCGCGCCGTGCGCCCGGCACGCGCGCGCCACAGTCCGTTTGCCGGTCGCGCGATCGACATATTCGTCGCGCTCCCCCTGCCCCGCCGGATCGATCGCCAGCACCGCCATCCCGCGCCGCGCCAGCCCGACGCTCGTGTCCTGATACGCCGCCTTCCCGTTGGCCGCATGTCCGCAAACATGCAGCACCGCCGGCAAGCGATTCGTGAAGTGTTCGGGAAAATACAGATTCGCCGTCACGAATAGCTGCGGCCGCGACTCGAATATCACGCGCTCAACGCGGCAACCGTCAAGGCGAAACCCGTCACTGACCCGAGCCTTCAGCGGCGTGCGTGCGGGCAGCCTGTCGAGGCCATACAACGCCCGCAGCTGACCGTGAGCCCACCGCGCCCGCTTCAAAACCGCCGCCTTCGTCTTCAATTCTGAAATGACCTGCGCGCGTGCCGCTTCATGTTCCGCAAAGCGCGCCATCAGATCATCAAACAACGCCTTCCGCGCTCCGGTAAATACCACCGGCCCGGATTGCCCCGCCTCAACCCGCCACACTTTCAGCCGCACATCCGCAGCAAAATTGCGCGCCAGTTGCTGGGTAGAAGGAATGCTCATGTAAGACATGTTTCCAAAAATAACCCGTGCCCAGGTCGATAGCCACAGGAAACAGAGTCATTGGTCATTGGATATTGGTCATTGGTCATTGGTCATTGGTCATTTTTCATTTACGAGGAGCGTGGTAGTGCGCGGAATAACTAATCTATCGCGCTCCGAAAATGAGAAACGAAAACTGACCCACACCCAATGATCAATGACTCTGTTAATTTCTTGACAATGCGCTATACGCATAGTATTATCAGCGCGGTTTCGAGGAGAAAACAATGACCGAGCCCATTCATCTCACCGCTGAACAGAAATCCTTCTTCGAAGACAACGGCTACCTGATCGTCAAGCAGGCGCTCAATGCCGCACAGGTCGCGCGCTGGATTTCCGTCGTCGATGCGCTCGACGCCAGACACCGCGCTGCACAGCAGGCCAGCGCCGGCGCGTTCGTGGAGATCCGCAACGCCATCGCGCGTGAAGCGCAGCTGCTCGAACTGCTCGACTACCCCGGCGCCTTTCCGCTCGTGGCGGAATTGATGGGAGGCGGCATCCAGCTGAACACCTCGCACGTCATGGTCCGCCCGCCGCAGCCGCCAGAAACGGCCGCGACGTTCAAGGCCATCGACTGGCACCGCGACGGCTGCGAAGAAGTCTTCGCCGTCCACGGCACCTTTCCGTGGATCTACACCAAGATCGGCTACTTCCTCACCGACCTGACGCAGCCCGGCCGCGGCAATCTGCGCGTGATTCCCGGCAGCCACAAACGCGCCGAACGGCCGAAGCTTCCCGCCAACCGCCCCGACGCCATCGACCCGGAAGGCGCGATCGAAGTCCTCACCGAACCCGGCGACGCGGTGATCTTTCAGCAACGCCTGTGGCATTCCGTCGGCCCGAATTTCTCGCCGATCACGCGCAAAAATATTTACATGGGCTACAGCTATCGCTGGGTCCGTCCGCTCGACTACCAGACCCAGTCGCCCGAACTGCTCGCGCGCGCCACACCCATTCAGCGCCAGCTGCTCGCCGACTACACGTCCGACATGACCTACTGGCTGCCCAAAGAAGGTGAAGTCCCGCTCAAAGCGTGGCTGAAGGATCACGTCGCCAACGCCGAACTCGTCAGCCGCTGACTTAGCAGGCGGGACGCCTGCTCCACAACTTCTTTCGCCGCGACGCTTTTGAATTGTGGTGCAGGCGTCCCGCCTGCAATCCCCTGCACTCGCGACAACTAAATCCGCTGACTCTTGACCCTTCCTAATGCCTTGACTACGCTCAACGCACGACGGAGGGATTACACCAATGAGCATGCTCGTGGGGCGCACGGCGCCCGCGTTTTCCGCGGAAGCGGCGCTTGGCTCCGACCGCAAAACTCTCGCGCTCTCCGACTACCGCGACAAGAATTACGTCGTCCTCTTTTTCTACCCCGGCAATTTCACGGAAGTCTGCCACTCCGAACTTCACGCCTTCCAGAACCGCATCGCCGATTTCACCGCGCGCGGCGTACAGTTGATCGCCTGCAGCGTCGATCCGATTCTTTCCCACATCGCGTGGCTCAAACGCGCCAAGGACGAAGGCGGCGTCGCCGGCATCACCTATCCGTTGATCGGCGACGACCAGCGCAAACTGGCCAGACTCTACGACGTCGAAGCGCCCGACAGCACGTTCCTCCGCGCGCTGTTCATCATCGATAAAAGCGGCATCGTGCGTCACCAGAGCGTCAATGAGCTCTCCGTGGGCCGCGGCATCGACGAAGTGCTGCGCACACTCGACGCGATTCAACACACCGACACGCAAGGCCGCTACTGCCCGGCCAACTGGAAGCCGGGCGAGGAAAGCCTCGCCGTAAAAATCCGCTCGATCCTCACGCGCGGCAACACCGCCGCGCTCGGCAAATCGCCGGGCAAGCCCTGACGTGCCGCCGCCTGCATCGCGTTACAACTGCGCTGATTGCCCAAACTTTCCGGTGAAGACAAAATCCTTGAGCGCCTTGCGGCTGCGCGGACCGGTCTCCTGCTGCCGTCGGTTTTCCGGAAGCGTCTCCGGGTTGCCGTAATAGCCCACGGCCAGCACGCTCACCGGATCGCGATCCGCCGGCAGTGCGAACGTCGCGCGCGCTTTCTCGATATCGAAACCGCCCATTTGATGTACCCACAGATTCAGCGCCTGTGCCTGCAGCGTCAGACTGCAGACGGCAAAGCCGACGTCGTGAAAAGCATGCCGGTTGGGGCTGCCGTCGCCGCAGTTCTTCCGCGCGATCGTCAGTATCAGCAGCGGCGCGTCCTTGGCCCAGACCAGGTTGCCCGCCACGAGACAGCCCAGCAGGCGCTCGAACTCCGGCGCATGATCCCGCGTCGCGAAGATCACCTCCCACGGCTGCTCGTTGCGCGAAGACGCCGACCAGCGCATCGCCTCCAGCAGACTCACGATCTGTTCCGCGGGAATCAACCGCGACGAAAACGCGCGGGGGCTCCAGCGGTGGGAGATCAGTTCGTGCACGGGAACCTGCGTAACTGCCGGCTTTTTCATGAGAACCTTTCGCCTCGCCTCTTCACCACAATTTCGAGGGCGACTTCATCTGCCAGAGCTTCTTCAACCCGATCGCAAACTTCATCCCGCCCCGGCTCCCGTGCTGAATGCAATCGGCAAACTTCGTCAGCGCATGAGCGCCCAGGCGGATGGGACGTTCGCCTTCCTTGGGTTGCCGGAATTCATCCAGTGGAGGCATCGGGGCATCCGCACCGCCCATGTAGATGCGATCAAGATTGTTGAGCATCTCCATGTACTCCGGCATTACGTCGGAAACATCAAAATACGAATCCGGCTCAAAGCGGTACGTCTGCCAGGGCGTGATGGTGAAGGCGTAGATCAGCGGACAACGCGGCGAATTCAAATCGCCGGAAAGCCCATGCGAAAACAACAGCGCGTCATGCCCTGCGCGGCCGCAGGCGATGTGATCGGGAAAGTGATCTTCCGTGTGATGCACAAATCCCGCGTCCGGCTTCACCTCCAGCACGATGCGCGCGAATTCACGCTTTAACTCCAGGTCGCCGCCGTCGATGACGTGATACGGATGATTCAGGAAGCGCTTCTCGATGCCATGATCCGCGGCAAGTTTCAGCATCGCCGCCGTGGTCTGAGCTTCCCGGCCGCGCGTCGCCGCCCAGGTCGAAAAATCGCTGACCGCCGAAACGACGACGACGCGATGCCCTGCCCGCGCCGCCTGGATCATCAACCCGCCGGCGCCAATCTCGCAGTCGTCGCAATGCGCGCCGAAAAACAAAAACGTCTTGGCCATCGCTCACCCGCCCTTTCCGGAAAGAATCCACGGCTCCACCTGCAACCTTTGCCCGCTCCGCGCCAGCCAGAACCTAAATTTAAAACTTTATAAACAAATCAATTGACAGACTCATTCCACGGTCTATAGTAAAAGAGTGAACTGTTCCAACGCAAAAGAGGCGAAGCTCGGAGCACCCTCCAAAGTACAACAATATTGTTGTACGGAAAATAGCAGCGACCCCGAAACATGTAACATTTTGTAACATTCTCGGACATCTGCTGAGTCGCATCAGCAGAAGCTATTTACGCTCAACGACTTACCTGCATTCCACGCCATGCCATTTTTCCGCTACGCAGGCTTCTTTGTCATTTCTTTGTCATTTTTCTTGGCTTCATCGTTCATACGGCTAACTACGGCGTCCATTGCCTTTACAGAATCGCCTGCGTTCACGTCGGCCAAGTATCGCAGCATCGTGTTGAACGACCTCCAGCCACCCCACTGCCTGACCGTCTCCGCGTCCACGCCATTTCGGATCATCGTTGTTGCAAAGAAGCGCCGGAATGCATGAAGATCTCCGAACGCCAGCCCCAACTTTTCTTGATCCGTGCGCAGCTTGCGTAGCGTAGAACGCGATAGCAGCCTCTGGCCGCGCCTACCGGTGAAGACGTGCTGTCCGATTCGCTGGCCTGGTAGAATCGCTTCAACCTTCGGATGCATCGGAACCACACGATCCCGTTTACCCTTGGGTTGCCACTCCTCCTGAACACGGATATGGATCAACCGCCGCTCGAAATCGATATCTTGCCAGCGGAGGTTCACCAGTTCGTTGATCCGCATGCCAGACCATGCCAGCGTCGTGACCACCGGCCGCAGCCAATCACTTACGCCGGCTTCCAGCATGGCTACATCTTCGGCAGTGTACGTCTTGCGCTTGGGCTTCAGGGGTGCCGGTGTTTCCCAATCGAGCGCGGGGTTGAACGTCAGATAACCCCGTGCAGCCTTCGCAGCCCACTTGAAAGCACCCTTCACGACGATGGCGTTGTTGTAGGCCGTGCTCACGTCGCATCCCTGCTTCACCCGGTACGCTTTAAACCCTTCCAGCGTGCTTAGACTTACTTCGTCTACATATTGCACGCCCTGACCACCGATATACGCGCCAAAGGCCTTCAGCGCGTTGCTGTAGTGCTCCAGTGTTGACGGCGCCCGGTTCAGTGAGCTCTTGTGCTCCAGATAGCCCTTCTGAACATCGCTCCAGGTTGCTCGGTACTTGGGTTGCTGTGCGGCCGAGGGCGGCTCATCCAACAACTTTACTGCAGCTTCGGCTTCGAGTTTATTTCCTACCCCCAGACTGCGGCGCTGCCGCTGTACGCCATCGTTGTAAGCGACGTACCAACCGGCGCCTTGGGGGTTGAAGTACACGCGATACCGACGCCGCAACATCATCACGAACGATCGTGGTAACTTGGCCATGATGTTCTCCTTTTCTCGCACCTCCTTGCCCTGCGGGCATTGAATCTGACAGGCCACATTCGAATCGCTGCGACGGCGCTTCGAACAGTGGTCATCGACGACATCTCCGATGGAACTATACCCTCAACGGGATTGTATGTGCCAGCGACTTGGCATATTCAAAGTTGGACGAAGTCCTGCTGCCTTCACTTTGCAGCAGGGCGAGCTATGGGGATCTAAATCGGAACCGCCCCTCACATATTCGCGGCGACACCGGCTGTTCGATCATTCAATAGAAAGGCAGTGCGATTAATCCGAGACGGTCGGAACTTTAGGTTCCCGGCGCATCTACAGATTTTTCAGCTCCTTAGTGACCGTCTCTAGCGCAGCAACGGCCTGACCGATTGCCGCGGCTACTCGCGACCCAACCATCGCGGCGACAATCTTCTCGATATCGACGAGGCCAGTGCCCACAACGGTAGCCACTTTCGCCGGCCGACCAGGTTTGCGTTTCGCCGACTTGACCGATACCGCTGCTGAAGTATTCCGTCGTTTGCGCCTGGTCTTCATCTTTACCACCCCAGATTCCCTGGCTGTCTTCATCAAATACTGCAACGATCCCTTGTAGCCTGCCGCACGTGCAGCATCTAACGCTTCCGCCCAGGACTTGCCGGCGGCGCGCGCATCGGCCGCGGCTTTCAGGATCGCGGCTTTTGCTTCCGCGTCGTAGGGGGACTGGCGACCGCGCTTCTTTGGCGCGGCGGTTGTTTCGATGGTGGTTTCCGGTGACGTTATAGCTTCCAGTTCGATTGCCTTTTCCGCCTTTGTAGCAGCCTTCTTTTTCGCTCGTTTGGCCACGGTAATTTCCTCTCTTTTTAAAGTAGGTTTAGGGCGCATACACTATCAGAAGAACTGGAATGCTGCAATGATCGGCTATGCGCAGGTCGCTCTCGTGGCGCAAGATGCGAGAGCCGGCAGATACACCCTGCATCACGAATAGTTGAAATCGCTTCATTCTTAAAAGAACGTGACGGAAGCAATGTACTGCGCTAAGTTCGTCAATACATATTGGAGACGCACGGTAAGACCAGTCTATGATTTAGAATGCGTCACCGTACTGGATGCAACAAATGCGATACCCGTGGAAACGCTATGCCTACCCCGTAGATAAGCCGCCCGGACTTTCGGACGAAGGATTCCTGCTGGATCAAGATCGCCCATTATTTAAAGTGGCAAATCCACAACTAGTCTCTCTTCAGGACCCGGAGTTAGACAAGATTCCGTGCGTTATCCTTCTCGGCGAACCTGGTGCCGGAAAAACCGACG
>JBBRPR010000011.1:0-190401 GCA_038227875.1 Planctomycetota bacterium | reverse complement strand
TTTTGCGTCGGATTGGGGTATTAAATTGGCCTGTTTTGGCGAATAACGCCGCGCTACTGCCCTCCCACACAACCTAGGGGGGTTCTGTGGGAGCTTGGTAACGCCGTTTTTCGTGTTAGATACGCCGTTGCTTTACACGGCAACCACCACTTGAATGTGGTGGCAAGCAACGGCTTGAACGGCAACTGCAACTGCAACGGCAACTGCAACGGCAACTGCAACGGCAACTGCAACGGCAACTGCAACTGCAACGGCAACGGCTACTGCAACCCGCGTATTCAATGCTTCACGAACCAGCATACTTTTAGTTGCGGGGGCGGCACGGGTGGCTTAACGGCTAGCCACCAGTGGCACACTGCTGCGATCGAAATTGCAAACGCGATGTCTCTCTCGCATTCGTCTCAACGGCCGCCTTATTGGCGTGAGAGGAAATCGGCGCGCTTGATCAGGGTGGGGATGCGGTTGGGGCCGTGCATGGATTGGATGTGGTCGGCGGCGATCTGGGGGTCGATGCCGGCGCTCGTGACGTAGAGCGGCGTGGCGCTTTTGCCGCGGCGCACTTCGGTGGCTCGGGCCGAGCGGTAGGGGGTTTTGGCGACGCCGATGATGGGAATGCGGGCGTTCAGGGCGTCGTGGAGATGCGCGCCGAGACCTTTGCGCGTTCCTTCCTCCAGCCAGACGAAGCCGTCGATCACGAGCGTGGTAATGGGTGTGTTCACGGATTCGATGAGCTTCAAGAGGCAGGGGAGCTCGCGGCGGTAGAATTCGCCGGAGACGTAGTCGGCAATGGGGCTGACTTTGACGGTGTGTTCGAGGTCGGGCTTGGCGACGGTCCAGGCGGTGAACAGGACGCCGGCGGCCAAGGCGTAGTCGGTGCGGTAGCCGACGTCGGTGCAAAAAATCATGGCTCTTCTTTAACCGGGAATGCGAAGTCTAAGTAGCGCAGGCGTCATTTTCTATCCTGCGCGGTCGCTGTCGCGGATGGGCGTTTCTCAGTTGTGGGAAGAAGTTTTCCGCAGGCAGGAAAGATAGGCATGCGGATCGAATCAGCTGCTCCAATTCTCCAATAGATGGGGACTGGTGGGGAAATGTCGGGAGTGGCATGGACTATGCGCTGAGCTTCACTCACAGGGTCTCATGTATGGAGGAGGGTGTATGAAATTCGTTGTGCGTTTTAGTTTGGGCATGGTGCTGTCGGTTTTGTGGATCGGAACGGCGGGGGCGTATGAGGAGGCCGCGGTTGAGAAGGGTGGTTCGGTGTCCGGTGTGGTGGCTTTCGAAGGTACGGCACCGGAACGGAAGAAGATCGAGATTCTGAAATCGATGTGCGACAATCCCAACGCGCTCACGGAAGACGTGATCGTAGCCAAGGCCAAGGACAAGCAGGTGCTGGTGAATGCGGTGGTCACGCTGGTGGGCATCACGAAGGGCAAGGCGTTCTCGAAAGAGCCGCCGGTGCTGGATCAGACCGGATGTATTTTCAAGCCGCATGTGGTGGTTGTGCCGGTGGGCATGGATCTGAAAATTCTGAATAGCGACGATTGCAACCACAACGTTCACACGCACGGTGAATTGAATCCGGAAAGCAACAAGTCCATGTCGCCAAAGGCCAAGATGACGTCGCAATTTTTGGAGCCCGAACGCATCCCGGTCCGCTGCGACATGCATCCGTGGATGAAATCCTGGTTCGTGATTGTTGAGAACCCGTACTTCGCGATTACGGGTGAAGACGGCACGTTCAAAATCGACGCGATTCCGGCAGGGACGTACAAGCTGACAGTGTGGCACGAAACGCTGGGCGAACAGACCAAGGAAGTTGTGATCAAAGCTGGCGCAGACTCAACGGTCGAATATTCTTTCAAGGCGAAGTAAAGTTCAGCGCGCACGGGCCGGAAAATCTGCCGCGAACTTTGCGGCCGATTTTTTGAGCTGACGAAAAAAATGTGCGGAGGACGGCCGATGAAGAACGTTCGAGCGTTGGCGCTTCTGGTCCTGCTGACGGGAGTGGCTCGCGCGTACGACGAGGCGCCGGTGGAGAAGGGCGGCTCGGTCTCGGGCACGGTGTTGTTTCAGGGTACTCCGCCCGAGCGGAAGCCCATTGATGTGCTGAGGACGATGTTCAACGCCAACGTCCTGGAAGAGGAAGTGATCGTAGCCAAGGTCAAGGACAAGCAGGTCCTGGTGAACGCGGTGGTCACGCTGGTGGGGATCACGAAGGGTAAGGCCTTTCCCAAAGAGAATCCGGTGCTCGACCAGAAAGCCTGCATGTTTGTGCCGCACGTGATGGTCGTTGCGCCGGGCGCGGAATTTAAAGTCACCAACAGCGACGATTGCCACCATAACGTCCGCTGTCGCAGCGAACTGAATCCGGAATGCAACAACGTTGTCGAGCCGCGGTCGGACGCCGTGCTGCAGTTTCCGGAACCCGAGCGGCTGTTGATTCGCTGTGAGATGCACCCGTGGATGCGGTGCTGGGTTGTGGTGGCGACCAATCCCTACTTCGCGGTGACGGGCGAAGACGGGACGTTCAAGATCGACAAGATTCCCGCCGGGACGTACAAGCTGACGGCCTGGCATGAGACACTGGGTGAACAGACCCGGGAAGTAGTGATCAAGGCTGGTGAGGATTCCTCCGTGGAATATTCGTTCAAAGCGCAATAGTTTTGGAAGGTGCTGGCTGAAAGGAATGACGTCTTGATGTTGCGGATGCGGTATTGCGGCGCAGTGGCCGCACTTCTTTTTGTTCTGGTCGGCTGCGTTAACGCGGGTGCTTCTGAACAACCACTCCTCCTTCACACCGAAGTGGACGGCGCTGAAGACTCCGACATTTTCGTGCCGCAAGGTTTCAAGGTCGAGAAGGTTCTCAGCGTCACCGAACAGCAGGGCTCGTGGATCAGCCTGACGCAGGACAATAAGGGTCGATTCATCACCGCCGATCAGAGCGGCCTGTTGTATCGCGTCACGCTTCAAGGCAAGACGCCGTTGGTGGAGCCGATCAGCGTCTCGGTCAACGGCACGGACGGCAAGCCTGCGGGCAAACCCATCGGCGCGGCGCAGGGGCTGCTCTGGGCGTTCGACAGTCTTTATGTTCTGGTGAACGGCGACGCGGGCCTCGGCAGCGGGTTGTACCGGCTGCGTTCGGCGGCCGGCAACGACACGCTGGATACGGCAGAGCTGCTCGCGGCGATCCCGGGAAGCGGCGAGCACGGACCCCACAACGTCACGCTGGGGCCGGATGGATTTCTGTACGTGTGTGGCGGCAACGACAGCGGTCTGCCGAAGTGGCAGAGTTCGCACGTGCCGAAGAACTGGGGCGGCGATCAACTGCTGGCGCTGGAAGCGCAGAGCCAGGATTGGCATTCCAAGAATGGCGCGGTTCCCGGCGGCTGGGTCTGTCGCACGGACAAGGACGGCAAGAACTGGGAAATCTATTGCGCGGGATTTCGCAATCACTACCGGCTGGCGTTCAATCCTGACGGCGAACTGTTTACGTCCGACGGCAATGACGAATGGCAGATCGGGATGCCGTGGTATCGCGCGCCGCGCATCTGTCACGTCGTCAGCGGCGGCGACTTCGGCTGGCGCAGCACGGTCTACAAATGGCCGCCGTATTTTCCCGATGGATCGTCGGCGGTCGTCGATCTACCCAACGGAGGCCCCAGCGGCATTGTCTTCGGCACGGGCGCGAAATTTCCGGCGAAGTATCAGCGGGCGCTCTTCGCTCTCGATTGGGGGTACGGAAAGATCTACGCGGTCCATCTGCAGAATTCCGGCGCGTCTTACACCGGCAGCGTGGAATTGTTCATGCGCGGCAGGCCGCTGGCGTTCACCGATGCCATCGTCGGCCAGGATGGCGCGCTTTATTTTCTGATCGGCGGACGCAGCATCCAATCGGCGCTCTTTCGCGTGACGTACGTGGGCACCGAAGACACGGCTCCCGTTGCGGCTGCCGTGGATGAAGCTGCGAAGACAGCGCGTGCGTTGCGGCAGTCGCTGGAAGCGCTGCATGGGGCCGCCGCGCCGACGGCCGTGGAGACGGCGTGGGCGCACCTCGACGACACGGATGCGAGCATTCGTTTCGCGGCGCGCGTGGCGTTGGAGCACCAGGATCCGAAAACGTGGAGCGAACGCGTGTTCGGCAAAAATGAAGCTCAGACCACATTGACCGCGTCGGTGGCGCTGGCGCGCTGCGGCGACAAAGCGTTCAAACCGCGGCTGATGACGTTGCTGAATGCGCTCGACTGGAAGTCGCTTTCTGAAGCTCAGCGCGTGGAATTGCTGCGTGCCTATCAGCTCGTCTTTATTCGCATGGGCAAGCTGGAACGGACAGACGAAGCGAAACTGGCGCAGAGTTTGAACGCGCATTATCCGTCGGGCGTGGACCTGGTCGATCGGGAGCTGAACAGACTGCTGGTGTTTCTGCAGGCGGACGACGTTGTCGACAAAACGCTGCCGCTGCTGCGCTCCACAAAAACGCAGGAAGAACAGCTGCAGCTCGGTTATGCGCTGAGCGGATTGCTGAAGTCGATGAACTTCACGCAGCGCGAGAAGTATGTGGCGTGGCTGACGGCTGCCAACGGATACGTCGGCGGCCGCGAAGTTCAGGATATCGTGAAGGAGTTGAAACAGGCCACGATCGCCGCGTCGGCGTCAATTGAGCGCGCGAAATGGGAGAAGGTGTTTCAGGAGCAGGCGCCAACTGTGCCGCCGGTGCGCCGGTTGGTGAAGCAATGGACCGTGGCGGAACTCACGCCGGTGGTGACGGCCAATCTCAAGGGGCGTGATTACGAGAAGGGACGGCATGTCTACATTGAATCGTCGTGCATCCGCTGCCACTATTTCAACGGCGAAGGTTCGGAGATCGGGCCGGATCTGACGTCGGTGAGCGCACGCTTCAATATCAAAGCGATTCTCGAGTCGATCATCGAGCCCAACAAAGTGATCAGCGATCAGTATTCCGCCAGGACGCTGAAGATGAAGGACGGCCGGAAGCTTTACGGTCGCGTGATGAGCGAGACCAACGGCAAATACGAATTTGCGCCCGACCCCATGGAACCGGGCAAGAGCATCGGTGTTGATAAGAATGACGTGGAATCCATCAAGAAGTCGATCGTCTCCGTGATGCCGGAAGGCCTGCTGACCTGCTACACGCAGGACGAAATTCTCGATCTGATGGCGTTTTTGATTTCCGGCGGCGACAAGGACGACAAGGTCTTCAAAAAAGACGCCGCCGTCCCACATAAGTAGCGCGATCCCCCTCAATTCCGTTTGACGCACTCCGAATATCGGTCGTGCCTCGCACGCGGAATTTCGTTCCCTAACGCCATCGCGCACAGACTGTAGCGACGCTACGTGCCGTTCCCATATAGCTTTGCGCCGTTGCGTATGCGTCGCAGCGGAGCGGGGCGGCGATTGGCATCCCAATCGCGAATCGTGATACGCCACGCGGCCGTTCGGCCAACGACTGTCCTGATCGAATAATCCGGGATGCGTAGATTAAAATTGTGAGGTGTGCAGTATGCGATACTCAGGAATTGGACTGATGGCGCTCATCGTAGCGCTGAATCTGTCTTCCGGATCGGTCCGGGCGGCAGGAGTGGAAATCGAGGCGGGCGTGAACGTCAGCGCCGGCGGCGATTTGAATATTGGCTATTTTTACGATCAGCTCGCACCGCACGGCAAGTGGGTTGAAGTTGCCGATATTGGCTGGGCGTGGCAGCCGGAAGTCGTGGTCACGGACACGGAATGGCGACCGTACCTGAACAACGGACATTGGATTTACACCGATGCCGGCTGGTATTGGGATTCGAGCTACGACTGGGGCTGGGCGACGTTTCACTACGGCCGCTGGAACCACGTCGACAACTACAACTGGGTGTGGACGCCGGACACGGTCTGGGCTCCGGCCTGGGTGAGCTGGCGCGAGTCCGACAGTATTTACGGCTGGGCGCCGTTGCCGCACGGAGCGCGCTTTGAAGGTGGCGTGGTCATCGGAGTCCGCGATGCGGATATTCACGCAGACTTCTACAATTTCGTCCCGGCGCATGGATTTCTGTCCGTCAACTTGAACACGGTGATCGTGAAGCGCGAAGAACGCGAACGTGTTTTCAAGGAAACGAAGGTCATCAACAACAGCTACACCTACAACGACAACCGCGTGATCAACAATGGCGTGCCGGTGGCCAAGGTTTCCGCCGCTACGAAACAGGAAATCAAGCCTGAGAAGATCGCCGATGCGAAGACCCCTGCAGCCAAGGGAAGCGCCGGCGGCCAGGTGAATGCCTACCGTCCGCAGATTAAGAACGACAAGCCCGCCGCTCCGCCCGCCGCTGCGCAGAAGGGTGCCGATCCGAAGGCCCCGGCCGCGAAGCCGAATGAAGCTGCGAAGCCGAATGAAGCTGCGAAGCCGAACGAAGCTGCGAAGCCGAATGAAGCTGCGAAGCCGAATGAAGCTGCCAAGCCGAATGAAGCTGCCAAGCCGAATGAAGCGAAGAAGCCGAATGAAACTGCGAAGCCGAATGAAGCTGCGAAGCCGAATGAAGCTGCGAAGCCGAACGAAGCTGCGAAGCCGAACGAAGCTGCAAAGCCGAACGAAGCCGCGAAGCCGAATGAAGCTGCCAAGCCGAACGAAGCTGCAAAGCCGAATGAAGCTGCGAAGCCCGCCGCTGACCCGAAGAAGCCTGCAGAACCGAAGACGCCGGCCGATCAGAAACCGGCAACCAACGATGTGAAGCCGAACGAACCGAAGACTCCGCCTGCCGCGCCGAAGGCTGAAGAGCCGAAGGACCGTCCGACACCCCCGAAGGCCGACGGCCCGAAGGAACGTCCGACTGCGCCGAAGGCGGAAGAACCGAAGGATCGTCCGGCACCGAAGGCCAACGAACCGAAGGCACCGCCCGCTCCGCCGAAGGCTGACGGACCGAAGGAGCCCGAGGAACCCAAGGCCAAGCCGGATGCAGAACCGAAGGCTGACGGTAAGCGCAACGAAGACAAACGCTGAACGTTGTTCGGTTAAAATGTCGAAAGGGGACTGGAGCAGCCATGCTTCAGTCCCTTTTCATAAAACCAGATGACATGGGGTGAACGCCTTGCCGACTCTATCTCCCAGCGATTCAGCCGCGACCAGCAAAGCGGCACCCGCGGTTGAAGTATCCGCCGATGCCGCACTGCCGCCGTTGATTCCGCTGCCGCGCGTGACGATCGACAGCCTGGTGCTCAATTGCTTCGCCGAGCGCGACCGGAGTAATGCGCGGCTCTCGGAATTCAACGGGCTGCTGCAGTTGTTCCTGCAGAGCAGCACGCTGCGCGGACGCTTCAATCATTTCTTTCTACTGATGCGTTGGCTGGGGCAGAAAGACGACGACGTTCCGCTGCCGCGCAACGAAACGAGTGCAACGGCAGTGGCGATCGATTCGCGCTGGCGCCGGTCGCACGTGTTGCGCATGGTGGTCGTGCAGTGTCCGGAATTGCGTACTGAATGTGCGCGCGTTATCGGCGCCATGGCGGCGGAGACGAGCTGCGTTTCATTCTTCGCGGACACGGGCATGCCGCACGAGCGGGGATTCCTTGCCGAAGCAATCACACGGACGACGGGGATTTTCATTCCCGAACCGCGCGACGATACGGATTTGGAACAGCACATGCGCCGCTTGTACGTCAACGCGCGAAAGGCGCGGCGCTTCGGACAGATACCGCGCGAGATGTTTCATGAATTAGTGGAAGCCTTCGGGCTGCCGGATCACGGCAACATCTGGCAGCCCTCGCGGAATTACCTGCGCGAAGCGTTTGTGCTCTTATCCGCACGCGTACAAGGCTTGGGGCTCGGCCAGGAACTCCGCGACCGGGGCAGCGCGCAGAAAATTTCGCAATCGCCGTTCTTCCGCCTCTCGCGGGCCTGCGACCGGTTGCTGGAGGCGCTGGATCAGAACGCCAATGTGCCGGACGCGATCAACGTGTGGCACAAGCTGGTGGCCGCCTGCCGTGCCGAATTGTCGCAGGTCGAGCGTAAGCTCAATGACACAGGCGTCAGCGTCTCGATTGTGTATTCGCTCGAAGTCATCGAGAAGTGTCTGCAGCGCATGGAATTGATCGCCGACATTCTGACGCTTCCCGATGGCGTGGCGCGGAGCGCCGCGATCCAGGGGCTGATGGCGCGGTGCATCAACGCCACGTTTGAAGATAAAAGCCTGCGCGAATTGTGCGGGCGGAATCTGCATCTGCTCTCCAAGAAGATCGTCGAACGGACCGGGCATACCGGCGGCCATTACATCGCCAGAAATCTGCGTGAGTATTGGTACATGTGGGCTGCCGCTGCGGGCGGTGGTTTGCTGACGGTGGCGACGGCGACGATCAAGATGGACATTATCAACAAAAACCTGGCGGCACTGCCGGAAGGCATCTTCGCGGGTTTCAATTACGCGATCAGCTTCATCATTATGCTGATGTTCGGTCTGGCGCTGGCGACCAAGCAACCGGCGATGACTGGAGCGGCCCTGGGCGGAATTCTCCGGGATCACACCGGCGCGGATCGTTTCGAGCGCATCGTGGACAGATTCATGCTGATCTGCCGCACGCAATTGGCGGCCGCGATCAGCAATGTGTTGTTCGTCTCGCTGGGTTGCGTGGCACTGGGTACAGCGTGGCGGGCGTGGTTTCATGAGGCGATTTTGAGTCCGCATTCCGCCGAGCACGTGTTTGAAACGCTGAATCCGCTGAAGAGCGGCACCATCGTTTACGCGGCGCTGACGGGCGTGATCCTGTGGTCGTCGAGCCTGGTGGGCGGGTGGGTGGAAAACTGGTCGATCTACAACCGGATTCCGCAGGCGATCGCGGATCATCGCTGGTCGGATCGTCTCGGCGCCGGACGGATGAAGCGGCTGGCGAAATTCGTCGACCACAATATTTCAAGCTGGGCCGGCAGCATCGCACTGGGTTTCATGCTGGGGCTGACGCCTGCACTCGGCCGCTTCGCCGGCATACCGCTCGACGTCCGCCACGTGACGCTTTCGTCGGGCACGCTGGCGCTGGCGGCGGTGTCGGTGGGCTGGGAAGGCATTCCGCAGGGATGGCTGCTGATGGCCGCCGCCGGAATCGCGGTGACCTTCGTGCTCAATCTGACGGTAAGTTTCGTGCTGGCGCTGGCCACGGCCATCCGCGCGTACGAACTATCGTTCAGCGAAGTACTCCGCCTGATCCGGACTGCGGCGCGGCGTATGGGCGAGCGACCGTGGGAATTTGTGCTGCCCATCGGCTGGCCTGTGGAAGATTCGCAACCGCACATGGAATAGGGTCGATTTCTTTGTCGCGTGTTTCTCACGAGCTCGAAATATTCAGGCAAATATTTGCCTGACGGTATGAACCGGCGATCTCGGGTCAAATTTGATCGATGGTTAAAATGAAACATCCGCGGGGTAGGTTTTCACCCCTGTCGTAAATTTACGACGAGGTCTATGCGCCTCGGACCCGTTCGGCTATCGCATGCGTTTTTGAATTGTTAGTTTTGAATTGCCGTAGCTTCATTTCGGCGTCGAAAACATCGACTTCAAAAAGTACTCAATCCGCGCCGGCCAGCATTCGTACCAGGCGGGCACCAGCATCACCCAGACATCGGTGTCGGGTCCGACTTCGCGCATAAAATGGCGGCCGCCATCGTCGATGAAATCCGTGAATTTCAATTTCCGAACTTCGTCGAAACGAATGGAGTCACGAACATACTTGATGCCTTCGGGCATGCGTTCCAGTGGTTTAAAGTACACGAAACACTCCTGACGCGCCGTGGAGGGGATCCGGGATGGGCAGGCTGGGCCTTGGCGCTGAATGAATCGTACTTGAATGCGGCGCGCTTACCAAGCCTTAATGCAAAGGCAACACGACCCTCGTTTGCCTCGACCGGCGGGAGTGGGTATACTTTGCAATTACAGCCCACAAACACGTTGAATCCAGATGAACCCAAGCGAGGGAACCGCCATGAAGACAAACATGTTTAAGACGCACAACGACATTCCAGAGAAGTCTCGCAAGGAAATCAACGCGCTGCTCAACCAGCAGCTGTCCGACATCATCGATCTGCAGATGCAGGCCAAGCAGGCGCATTGGAACGTGAAGGGACCGAGTTTCATCGCGCTGCATGAATTGTTCGATAAGGCTTACGAGGAGCTCGGCGAATTCGTGGACGAAATTGCCGAGCGGATCGTGCAGCTCGGCGGCGTGGCACTGGGCACGGTGCGGATCAGTGCGAAGCATTCGCGGCTTGATGAATACCCCTTGGAGATCAGCGCCGGACACGACCACGTCGAGGCGCTTTCGATTGCACTGGCGGCGTACGGCAAAGTGGTGCGCGCGGCGATCGACGTGGCCGCGGACTTGAAGGACGCGGATACAGCGGACTTGCTGACCGGCGTTTCGCGGGGGGTGGACAAATTGTTGTGGTTTGTGGAGGCGCACGGGCAGTCGAAAGAGTAAGAGTTCGAGACAACGTTGTCAGTTTTCGAAAAGAGGCTGGAAGGCGCCGACGCTTTCCAGCCTTTCTTATTACACGTTCGAAAATCCGGACCCGAGTCTAATGAAATTGGGCAACCCTTTCCGGAAATGCGTGAATAATCGTTGGTACGCCTTATGCGGCCTATTGCTGTGAGTTGGCTGGATTCTCGAACGTGGGAATGACACTGGAGCGCGGCGGAACATGAGCAAATTAACTTTGGGTAAGAAGATCATTTTCGGATTTGCGCTCTCATTGTGTATTACGATCGGGTTGGGCATCTTTGCGTCGATGCGCTTGATCACGATTTCCACCGACGCGCATGCCATCACCGACGATTGCATGCCAGGGACGATTGCTCTCACTTCTGCCCGGGGAATCGGGAAGGACATACAGCAGATTCTGCTCACGATGTTGACCACCAACGACAAAGCTGAAATTAGCGATCTGGTCAACCATTTGAAAGAGGCGCGTGGCAAATCGAACGGGATTTTCGATGCGTACGCCAAGACCGTGATTGAAGCGCGCGAGAAGGAATTATATGCGGTGCTCCCGCCAGCTCGGACTGTGTTCCGCACTGCGCAAGACAATATGATCAGTCTGGTTGAGAGTGGAAAGACTCAAGAAGCTCTGGAGTGCTATCGCACAACTGTCAAACCCGCCTATCAGAAGTACATGGAGGCGATCAATAACCTAGTGAATTACAACAAGGAATGTGGGGACGAAGCGTCGGTGGCAATCACCAGTGCTGTTTTAAAATCGCAATGGGGCGTGGGAATCGCGGTGGGTGTGGCGTTGGTTATCGGCGGCGCGGCCGCGTTCGTGATCACGCGCAGCATCAATCTCTCGCTCAACGATATCGCCCTCTCGCTGCGTTCCAGTTCAGAACAGGTCGCATCGGCCGCGGGCCAGGTGGCGCAGTCCAGTCAGAGCATGGCTGCCGGGGCGAGTGAACAGGCGTCGAGCCTGGAAGAAACGTCGGCGTCGTTGGAGCAGATGGCCTCGATGACGCGCCAGAACGCCGACAACGCCCGCGAAGCCAGCGCCATGTCTGATGCGGCCTGCGCTGCGGCGACAGCAGGGCAGCTGACGACGCAAAAAATGAGCACCGAGCTGGCGGCCCGGATCGGCGGCATGTCCGAGGCGATTGGGAAGATCAAGACCTCGGCCGACCAGACCGCCAAGATCGTCAAGACCATCGACGAGATCGCTTTCCAGACCAACTTGCTGGCCTTGAACGCCGCGGTGGAAGCCGCGCGTGCCGGCGAAGCGGGGAAGGGGTTCGCGGTAGTCGCTGAAGAAGTCCGCAATCTCGCGCAGCGTTCCGCGGAAGCCGCGAAGAATACCTCCGCGTTGATCGAAGAATCTCAGCGCAATGCCGAGCAGGGCGTCAAGGTGTCCGCGGACGTCGCGGAAATTCTCAAACGCGCCGTGGAGGTGGAAATTGCGAAGAGCTTCGCCAGCACCGTGGACGCGTCCAAGAAGGTGAAGAGCTTGATCAACGAAGTCGCCGCCGCAACCGGGGAACAGTCCAAGGGCGCCGAGCAGATCAACAAGGCCGTGAGTGAAATGGACAAGGTCACACAGTCGAACGCCGCGAATTCGGAAGAGACTGCGTCGGCGAGCGAAGAGCTTTCGGCGCAATCGCGTGAACTGCTGGACATGGTCGACGCGTTGACGCAACTGGTTCATGGCGGAGCGACTGCACGCCCGGCTCCGATGGCCGCAGCGCCGCGGGCCGCGCCAGCTGCTGCCGCTCCGTATAAGATTCAGGCGCCGCAGCACGCGTCGCCCAGCAAGAAACATGGAACGGTCGCCGGCAAGGCCAAGTACCTGCCGGTCAATCGGATCGCAGCGGTCAACGGGACACACAAAGCGGTAAAGCCTTCAATGGCCATTCCGCTGACGGATGATGAATTGAGTGGATTCTAAAAGGGCGATCAGCGGCGCTTAAAGATATCTGACTCGCTGGATTTAAATGCCCAGGCGCCGCGCGAGAAGACCAGGATGTACGATCGAATGTTGTCGCGCAGCACGCCGTAGCGCTGCTGCGCGGCATCGTAATTGTTCAGCAGATTGGTCTCGTCGGGCGGAACGTTGGCTGGGCCAAACCATTCCTCGCCGCGCTGGCGCTTGATCGCTTGCCGTTCGTTGGAGCCCGGCAGAATGACGTGGCGCGAGCCGAAAAAGTGGAGCGCGCGAACTTTTTTCGGATGAAGAATCTGCAAAGACAAGGGGTGAATTCGCCCGTACGGCAAGGTGGGCAGAGCTGGCAGTGCCCAGCTGGAATTCAAAGTTTGCGTCGGAGCGGAACTGCTATCGTTGTCGAGCATCCCTGAAATCCCTGCAGGGGCGTGACTTTAAGCCTTCCACGTTCCGCTCACGGATGGGACAAATTTCTGGATTTGCTTGTATAATAATATGTCAGACGTCAGAAATCAAGGTGCTGCTTTACATGTTACAACAGTCATGGTTCAGGTCGTCCTTGCTCTCGCAAATTTGGGAATGCCTACTATTTTATAGGCATGTCTACCCCAGAACAGAAACCTTCCGAGTCCGCGCCTGCCGCGCCGCATGCGACGCCCGCGCCTGCTCCGGAAACTTCACATACGGCAGCACCCGCAGCACCCGCAACGCACGTAACACCTGCTTCGGCTGAGCCCAAGCCCAAGTTCCGCGGCGGACTGTGGATTGCCGCCGTGGTGTTTCTGATTGTCGCTTTGATTTTCGGCGTGCCGTGGGTCAAGCACTCGATGAGCACCGTCTCCACCGACGATGCTTTTGTCAACGGTCACGTCACGTTCGTCGCGCCGCGTGTCGGCGGGCAGGTGGCGAAGGTGCTCGTTGACGACAACAATCGCGTCCATAAAGGGGACCTGCTCGTCCAGTTGGATCGCGCGCCGTATCAGATCCAGGTGGACATCGCGCAGTCGGCGGTCGTCGCGGCGGAAGCTGATCTGGTGACGGCTCAAGCCCAAGCGCGTGCGACCACAGGACAGATGCGCAGCCTGCGCTTTGGTCTGGAACGCTCGATCCTGGACGTCGACAACCAACTCGCCCTGCTGCGCGCGAAGGTGGCGATTCTTGAATCGCAGAAAGCCACGCAGGTTAAAGCGAAGACCGATTACGAACGCGTCGTGCCGCTGTTGAAAGAGGGTGCGGTGTCGCAGGAGATCGTCGATCACCGCAAGCAGGAGATGCTGGTCTCGCAGTCGCAGGTGGAGGAAGCGCTGCAGGGCGTCTACCAGATCCGCGTCTCGCTCGGCCTGCCGCCGAAGCCGGTCAACAGTGAGGACCTGACCCAGGCTCCGCCGGATTTGGATCAAACGTTTTCGTCGGTGCGCCAGGCGCAGGCGAGCTTGATTCAGGCCGCTGCGCAGATCGGGCTGGCGCAGTCCTTCAACATCACGCCGCGGCAGATGGTCGAGGAGTTTTACAAGCGCGATCCAGCGGGCGATATCGACCGCATCTACGCGGACTTGATCAAGAACGCTCCATCGGTGAAGCAGGCGGAGTCGCGGCTGCTGCAGGCGCAGCGGAAACTCGAAGAAGCGAAGCTGAACCTGAGCTACACCGACATCGTGGCCGAGATCGATGGCGTGGTCACGCGGCGGAACGTCAATCCCGGCAACAATCTCGTCGCCGGGCAGAGCCTGATGGCGCTGAGGTCGCTCACGGAGATCTGGATCGACGCGAATTTCAAGGAAACGCAGTTGGGTGAGTTGCGCATCGGACTGCCCGTCGAGCTGGACGTCGACATGTACGGCGGCACGCAGAAATTCAAGGGCCGAATCTCCGGCTTCACGATGGGAACCGGTTCGACGCTGGCGCTGCTGCCCGCGGAAAACGCGACGGGTAACTTCGTCAAAGTGGTGCAGCGCTTGCCGGTGCGCATCGATATTCTCGATTACGACGCCGACAAAACGCCGCTGTTCATCGGCCTGTCGGTGACGCCGGAAGTGCTGATCAACGAAAAGCCGGAAGGCCCCGACGCCGGAAAGTTGCTGCAGCCGTATTCGGCAACCACACCGGCCGCACCGGTCATCAAACCGGTAACGCCATGAGCGGCGCGGCCATCGCGATGCCCACCATGACACGGCGGACGTTCAACCCGTGGCTGGTCGCGCTGGCCGTCGTGATTCCAACGTTCATGGAAGTGCTCGACACAACCATCGCCAACGTGGCGCTGCGCTACATGGCCGGCGGGCTCTCGTCGCCGGTCACCGACAGCGAATGGGTGATCACCAGCTACCTCGCGGCCAATGCGATCATTCTCCCGATCTCCGGCTGGCTGGCGATTCGGCTTGGACGGCGCAATTATTTTCTCATTTCGATTCTGCTGTTCACGGTGGCCTCGGCGTTGTGCGGAATGGCCACGAGCCTCAACGGACTGATCGCCTTCCGCGTGTTGCAGGGCTTCGCCGGCGGCGGACTGCAGCCGTCGAGCCAGGGCATTCTGCTCGACGCCTTTCCGCAGGAAAAACAAGGCACGGCGATGACGCTGTTCGGCATGGCCGCGCTGCTGGCGCCGGTTGTGGGGCCGACGCTGGGCGGGTACATCACGGATAATTTTGGCTGGCGCTGGATCTTCTACCTGAATGTCCCCGTCGGCATCGCCGCGTTCCTGATCTGCAGCGCCGTCGTGGTCGATCCCGATTACCTGACCGCGGAGCGCGAGAAGGCCCGGAAATCGCCGCAACGCTTTGACACGCTCGGTTTGATTTTGCTGAGCATCACGATGGTCTGCTGGGAAGTGGTGCTGAGCAAAGGTCAGGAGTGGGACTGGTTCGGCGATCCGTTCTACCGCGTCCACCTGATGGCCGGATTGTTCGGCTCCTGCCTGATCGGACTGATCTACCGTGAGCTGAAGATCGCCAACCCGCTGATCAACTTCCGCACGCTCACCGAACGGAATTTCCGGTCGTGTTGCATCATCATTTTTTGCGCGTATGGCGTGCTCTACGCCAACACCACGACGCTGCCGGGGCTGTTGCAATCGCTCTTTGGCTACGACGCGACAACATCGGGCTTGGTGCTCTCGCCGGCGGGAATTTTTGCAATCATGGTGCTGCTGGTGGTCGGCACGCTGCTCTCACGGGGCGTCGATGCGCGCTTCATGATGGCGGCGGGATTGTTCGTGCTTGCGATCGGTAACTATTGGATGTCGCTGCTGAATTTGAACATCAGCCCGTGGCAGGTGGTCTTTCCACGCGTGGTGGTGATCGGCGGCCTGGCGATGGTGTTCGCGCCGCTGAACGTCGCCGCGTTCATGTACATCCCGAAGGAACTGCGCGGCGCCGCCGTGGGCTTGCTGGCCCTGCTGCGCAACGAAGGCGGCAGCGTCGGCACGTCGCTGGCGCAGACGATCCACGAACGCCGCGAGCAATTTCACACGCTGCGGTTGAACGAGCGGCTCGATGCGTTCAACCCGGCGGTCAACGAACTGTATGTGCAAGGCAAGGCGTTCTTTCTGCAGCACACCGGCGATGCGCCGCGGTCGCAGGAGATGACGCTGAAGATGCTTCAAGGTTTGCGCGACCGCCAGGCGCTGTCGCTGGCTTACTTCGACGTCTTCTGGAGTTCCGCCGCGCTGGCGATGTTCCTGGTCTTCCTCGTGCTGCTGATGCGCCGGTCGGTGGCTGAAAAGGGAAGCCACATCGCGGCGGACTGAGCGGCCGGACGGACGAACACATGGCATCGGGGATTGGCGCCGGGCATTTTACTTCGGCCCACCCGGTGCACGACACTTGGTGCAGTCGCGATAGATTAAATTTCCAAATACGTATTCTTCCGTATTTCAGATCTTGAGCTACGCTCTTACGCTTTCCGAAACGCAGAAACTGTTCTGCAAAATAAATGGGTCATTCGAGGAGGTCTTATGAGTCGGTCGAGTAAAGCATTCCTGGCGGTCATCACGGTGTCCCTGTTGGGTCTCGCGACGCCCTCGGTATTCGCGTTGGACATGCCCGGCCCGAAGCCGAAGAAGGATAAGAAGAAAGACAAGGCTGATCCCGCCGCCACGGATTCAAAACCGGCGGACGCGCCGGCCAAGTCCGACAACGCCGCAGCGCCGGCCGCGAAGGACGACACCAAGGCCGCTGACGCTCCGGCCAAGACCGACGATGCACCGCCGCCGGCCGCGGCTCCTGCCGCTCCGCCGCAGACCATCGAAATGAAATTTCCGAAGAGCCTGTGGGAAACCAGCGGCGCCAAGGACATGAAGGTGGGCGATTGGATCGAAGGCGAAATGCCGATGGTACCCGGCGCCAAGTCCCGCCAGGAAGTGCTGGAAGTCGGCGACCACTACACCGTCGTTAACGCCAAGAGCACGATGATGGGGCAGACTACTGAGCAGAAAATGAAAACGATCTACAGCGAACCCGACACCGATCCCAAGGATGTCGAAAAGCAGCGCAAGGAGCTGAAGATCGAGACGAAGGAATTCGCCGACAAGCTGTCCATCAAGGGCAAGGATGTCGCCTGCACCCGCTACGAAACCTACCAGGATGGCAAGCTCGTTTCGAAGGCCTGGGTCAGCAAGGAAGTTCCGCTGGGCGGCGCTGTGAAGGCGGAAATGGCCGACGGCAAGGTGGCCTCGATCATCACCGATTTCGGACGCGGCAAGTAAGAGCACGCAGCAGTTCGTCGTGAAACGCAAAGCGCCCCTGCGAGTTTCGCAGGGGCGCTTTTTTTCGGACCGTGATTGAGAAGAGTTCAGTGCTCCGCGAACTGCGCGAAACGCGTCTTGTCCGCGGCCTTCATGTACGCTTCGTGGCCGGAGATGCGGCCGGCTTTCAGGAAGCCCATGATCGAATCGTCCATCAGCTGCATGCCCTGATCTTTTCCGCCCTGAATAATGTTGCGGATGTTGCCCGTGTTGCCTTCGCGGATCGTCGCTGACAGACCGGAATTCGAACACAGGATTTCGTTGGTCGCCACGCGGCCTTTGCCATCGGCAGTCTGGAGCAGCAACTGCGCGCAGATGCCTTTCAGGGAGTCGGCGAGCATGGTGCGGATCTGCGGCTGTTGCGAGGCGGGGAAGACGTCGATGATGCGGTCGATGGTTTTCACGGCCGAATTCGTGTGCAGCGTGCCGTAAACCAGCGTACCCATCGCGGCGGCAGTGACCGCGAGTGAAATCGTGGTCAAGTCACGCATTTCGCCGACGAGCACCACGTCGCAGTCCTGGCGGATGGAGGTGCGCAGGCCGTCGGAGAATGAATTGACGTCCAGTCCCACTTCGCGCTGACAGAGCACCGATTTTTTGTTCTGATGCACAAATTCGATCGGCTCTTCGATCGTGACGATGTGGCGCGCGTAGTTTTCGTTGATGAAGTCGATCAGCGCCGCCAGCGTCGTCGATTTTCCCGAACCCGTCGGCCCGGTGACCAGCACCAGCCCTGAGCGCAACTGACCGAACGTTTTGAGCACCAGCGGCACGTTCAACTGTTCGATGGTCTTGATCTTGGCCGGAATGGTTCGAAAGACCGCGCCCATGCCGCGCGTCTGGTAGAAATAATTGCAGCGGAAGCGCGCCAGGTCACCCATCGAGTATGCAAAGTCGAGGTCGCGGTTCTCAATGAAATGTTTCCAGCGTTCCGGCGAACAGAGTTCCTGAAGATACGAGATCATCATCTCGGTGTTGAGCACCGGATGTTCCATGGTCGTCATACGACCATGGACGCGCATTTTCGGCGGCTGACCTTCGGACATGTGAAGGTCGGAGCCGCTTTTGCCCATCATCGTTTCGAAAAGCTTATCAATTTTCGACATGGCAACACTCCGAGTGTGCAATCAGCGTTCGTCAGTCATCAATCAAATTTTCTACACTGCTTTCGGGGCCCACTGCGCGAACGTTGCCTTATTTTCAGCCGAGTAGAACGCGTCCGCGCCTTCAATCGTGCCGGCTTTCACCAGCGTCATCAACGAATCGTCGAGCAGCACCATGCCGAGTTTTCGGCCGGTCTGCATCGCAGAGGGCAACTGATGGAGCTTGCGTTCGCGGATCAGATTGGCGACGGCTGGGGTGTTGAACAGGATTTCCATCGCCAGCACCCGGCCGTTGCCGTCTTTGCGCGGGACGAGCTGTTGGCAGATGATGCCCTTGATCGACTCGGAGATCATGCTGCGGATTTGGCCCTGTTCGTCGGGCGGGAAGACGTCGAGCATACGATCGATCGTGCGGCCGGCGGACGTGGTGTGCAGCGTGCCGAACACCAAATGCCCCGTTTCCGCGGCGGTGATCGCCAAGCCGACGGTTTCCTCGTCGCGCAGTTCGCCGATCATGATGATGTCGGGGTCTTCGCGCAGCGCGGCGCGCAGCGCATTGGCGAAACTCTTCGTGTTCTGCCCGACTTCGCGCTGATTGACCTGGCATTTCATCGGCTCGAACGTGTATTCGACGGGATCCTCGATTGAGATGATGTGTTCTTCGCGGTTCTGATTGATCAGGTTCAGCAGCGCCGCCATGGTCGTCGACTTGCCGCAACCGTTGGGGCCGGTGACGAGCACCAATCCCTGGTGGTACTCGGTCAGACGCTTCAAATCCGTGGGCAGGCCGAGCTCTTCGAACGTCGGCACCTGCGATTTGACGACGCGGAACGATCCGTCCCAGCCATTGCGCTGCTTGAGAATACACGAGCGGTAGCGGCCCTGCTCTTCGACGGTGTAACAGAAGTCCAGCGCGCGCTTCTCTTCGATTTCATCGCGCTGAGCCTTGGTCAAGATCGACATCAGCAGCTTCTCCGCCTCCACGTTGGTGAAGGGAGGGCGGGGGAGGCTGATCAGCTTGCCATACTTGCGGATGATCGGCGGGGAATTGGTGTTGATGTGCAAATCGGATGCGCCAATGTTGCGGGCGTATTCGAGATAATGATGGACGTGGCTGTACTGCGCGACATCGCGCGGCGTCGGCGGAGCTTGAGTCACCTGGACATGAGGTGTGCCGCTGGCGCGCTGAACCTGCGGCGGCGGTGCGGCGTGACTGACCGTCGGGTGGCCGGTACCCGCGCCAGTGAGCTGAATTTTTGGCGCGATCTGCGGCGGCGCAGATTGGGGCGGCGCGGACGACGTCGCCGCTGCCGTCGGGTTGGACGTCGACGCCGAGCTGCGGATTTTCAAAATGGGATTCGGCGTGCCCTGTGCCGAAGGGATGGACGGCGTGGTCCCGGCCGCGGGCCCGATCTTCTGGATGGTCGGCGCCGCCGGGCCGATCTTCTGCACCGCTGGAGGAGGCGTTCCCGCCGCGGGACCGATTTTCTGTATCGTGGGAGGTGCGGACGTTCCGCCGCTCCCGCCGCTTACAGGCCCGATGCGCTGCACGCCGGCGGACGGTGCGCCAGCCACCGGTCCGATGCGCTGAATCGTGGGCGCCGATCCGCCGCTGCCGCCGCCCGAAGGTCCGATGCGCTGAATCCCCGCCGGAGCGGCCGGTTCCATGGTGCCCGATGACCCGGTGGAACCCGCGGCTATCCCTTGAGTCTGCTTGTACTTCTCGAACATCTCGCCGATCTTGGTGACGTGATCGTCGCCCAGTAGATGGAGCTCTTTGAGGCTGGTCAGCAGCGGCTTGCCGCTCTGCGCGCTGGCGGCTTTGGCTTGTTCAATCTGGGCAGCTTGAGCGAGATTGTTTTTAGCGACGACCTTTTCGACGAAACTGTTTTCAAGGCTGTTATCCATAGTCGTCTGCGAAGGCCTCCCTGAAGGAAATCGAATGCGGTTATTCTCTGTATATGCTCGTTTACAGCCATACGCAAGCGCGCGACACTTCGCATCGTGACTTTTTTTAAAAAATCTTTCAGACCCGCAGTTTGCCGTTTCTATTCTTCTAAGTCGGTTTTGGAATTCAGTTGCACACGTGCTAAGTCCTTGTGAAATATAACAATAAGATTTGACCCTTGTCGTTTTCACCTTGCAGATGTTGCCACTTTCAGGCATTAATGCTTCCAGATTTCGATCAGGCTCGAGCGCAGAACGTCCGATAACTCTGGACGCGAGACCGCTGTTCCGGTCCGCAGGCAGGGGAGGTATTTAGTGAAATCAAAAGCACTTTACCGTTCGCCGTTCGTGGTGCTGTTGGCATTGAGCTTCGTCGCAGCCGCAGCCAGCGTACGCTCCGCGGTCGCCGAAGATCAGCCGTTCAAGTACGACTGCTTCTCGATGGAAGGGCAGCGCTTCCGTTTTAATAAAGAGACAGGCGATCTCGAAAAGCTCGTGATGAGCGGCGGGAGTCTGTCGTGGGTCAGGCAGGACGTACAGGCCAGCTCACAGCAGCCGACCGATCCCAAGGAACCGAAAGTCGCGTCCGCTCAGAAGCACAACAGCGATCCGATCAAGACCAGCACGACCGGTTCGTCGGCGATCATCCTGCCCACACCCAACGCGCCGAAGCAGAACGCGCATCAGGACCCGCTCGATCCGGAAATTCACATTCTCGACGAGACCAACCAGGACGTCACCGACATCCTGACCGACGAGCACCGCAAGGGTGCCGCGCCGACGATCACCAACTACGAGAACAAACTTTCGATCGCGCAGACCTTCAACATCGGCGAGCACATCACGGGCACGATCATGGTGCGGAACGCCGGCGACAAACGCCTGCGCGCCATGGAGCTGACCATGATCATCCCGGTGAAGGGCAAAGCCAAGCCGGAAGAACGCCGTTTCCTCTTCGTCGACAAGGCCGGCCAGACGCCGCCGCCGCAGCCGACCAGCAACGGCAAGGAAGGCATGCCGCTCCTCCAGAAAGTGGACATCCCGACGCCGGCCGGCGAAGTCATCAGCAGCCCCGAACTGCGCATTACGTATCTCCAGTTCGCGGAGTAACGCGCGCGAGGGACCAGGGGCTAGGAGTCAGAACGGAAGGACTGAGGACTGCGGTTACGGCGCATCGCTTCGTTCATTTGGAATTAAGATTACTCCTCGCGCTCGCGGGGAGTTTTTGTTGGTTCGTGCATTCGTTCGAAAGTTAGCGCGCTTAAAACGCACTTGCCGGAGCGGTGCTCTGCATCGACAGTAGCGCGACGATTCAACTTGGGAGAGTGTTGTCCTCATGATGCAGAAGGTGATTCATTACCTTGTTGAGTATGGCTATAGCGCGATGGCGCTGGTCATCTTTCTTGAGACTGGACTGCTGGTGTTCTGCCTGCCCGGCGACTCGTTGCTGTTTATGGCGGGACTGGCCTGTGTGCCAAACAACTCGTTTCTGAATGGCGCCAACCTCGATTTCGTAACGTTGAATATGTGGTTGATCCCAGCGGCGATCATTGGCGACACGGTGGGTTACTGGATTGGCTACAAGATCGGCGATGCGCTCTACAAGCGCGAACGGACGTGGTACTTCCGCAAGGAACATCTGCTCACCACGCGCGATTACTACGAGAAGCATGGCGGCAAGACAATCGTGCTGGCGCGCTTCGCGCCCATTCTGCGCACGTTCGCACCGGTCGTCGCGGGCATCGCGCAGATGCCGTACAAACGCTTTGTGAGCTACAACGTTTTCGGCGGCATCGGCTGGATTCTGGGACTGACGGCGCTGGGCTATTGGCTGGGCGAGAAGCCCATGGTAAAAAATAACCTTGAAGTCGCGCTGGCATTAATCATTTTTATCTCATTGCTGCCCGCGATTGTGACGTTCTTAAAGTCGCGGAAAAATCAGGATGGAAACGCTCCGGCGGCGGGCAATTGATCCGGTTTGAAGGGAACGGGCTGTATGCGAATTCTAATCACCGGCGCTGAAGGCTTTGCCGGTTCGCATCTCGTCGATCATTGCCTGGCAGAGGGCGACGAAGTCTGGGGCACCTGCCGTCCCGGCGCGCGCACCTCCAACCTCACGCAGTACCTCGACCAGATCACGCTTCGCGTCGGCGACCTTTCACAGCCGGATTTCATGCGCGGCATTCTGCGCGAAGCTCATTTCGATGCGATCTTCCATCTCGCCGCAATCAACATCATTCATGACGCGCAGAAGGAACCCGCGCGCACGTACGAAGTCAATCTGCTCGGCGGCATCCATTTGCTGGAAGCCGTCCGTACGCAGAGCCCTACGACACGCGTGATGCTGGCCAGCACCGCGGAAGTTTACGGACCGGTGAAGCCGGAGAATCTCCCCGTCGTCGAGACGCAGCCGTTTCTGCCTGCGAACATTTTTGCGGCGGGCAAGGCCGCGCTGGAACTGGCGGCACATCCGTTCATCGGCACGTACGGATTGTCGGTGGTGATCGCCCGGCCGTTCAATCACACCGGTCCGCGGCAGCGGCCCGACTTTGTCTGCTCGACCTTCGCCGAACAGATCGCCCGCGTGGAACTCGGCGGCGAGGCGACGATCTATGTCGGCGACCTTTCGCCGAAGCGCGATTTTTCCGATGTCCGCGACATGGTCCGCGGCTACCGGCTACTCGTGCAAAAAGGCGAGAAGGGCGAAGCGTACAATCTGGCCTCGGGCAAGAGCGTCAGTGCCGAATGGGTGCTCAACACGCTTGTCCAGATGGCGCGCGTGAAAGTAGAAATTCGTCCCGATCCGAAACGCCAGCGCGAGACCCAGGTGATGGACATCCGCGGCAGCTACGAGAAGTTGAAAGCCGCCACCGGCTGGCAGCCGGAAATTCCGCTGGAAAAGACGCTCCGCGACCTGCTGAATTTCCACCGCGACCGCCTGCAGCCGCAGAAACCGAAATAGGGCCGGGATTCGGGATTCGGGATTCGGAATTTGCGTGGTCCGCAGCGACGAATCCTCATTTCCAATCCCGATTCCCGTCGTTCTTTGCGCCTTGCGGCTTTGCGGAAGATAATCAGTTGACTTCCGTCCAATATTCCCCATACTTCTCCGTTCTGTTCAATCGTACTTGTCGTGGGGTGAAAGGGATTTAGATGAAGACCAATGTTCGTAATTCGAAGTTGAAGAAGCGCCGCGTCAGTGGTTACCGGCAGCGCAAGAGCACCAAGGCCGGCCGCAAGGTGTTGAATCGCCGCCGCCGCCGCGGCCGAACCGCCACCGTTTTCGGTTGATCGGTCAGAAAAAGTAACGCGACGTAACAAGGCGCTTGAGCCGAGAGGCAGAGCGCTTTTTGTTTTGGGTTGATGATGCTGATTCGTGCGGCTTAGCAGGGAGCAAGCAAACAGCCGCTTGCTCCCTGACACACAGAGTTGGGCCGCTTGCAATTCATCATTTATCGCTCATAATTCAATGTTCAGTGTGCGCGACTCCTTGCTAGCCGGATGTGACGGCGACCGGGGCGAAGCTTAACAGAAAAGGGAATTTCGACGGCCTTCGCGCCGCATCGGAATTCGACTCCTGCCATGCCGCTCGCCCGCTACCCGCTCCCCATGTCGTTGGAAGAAGCCCAGACCAATTTTGGCTGGACGGAATTCGACGTGATCCTCGTCACCGGCGATGCCTACATCGACCATCCCGCGTTCGGCGCTGGGATCATCGGCCGCTGGCTCGAACACCTCGGCCTGCGCGTCGGCATCATCGCGCAGCCCGATTGGCGCACGACCGACGACTTCAAAAAACTCGGAAAGCCGCGATTGTTCTTCGGCGTCACGGCCGGCAACGTCGACAGCCAGCTCGCGCGCTTGACGGTGATGCGCCGCCCGCGCCGCGACGATCAGTACACGCCCGGCGCCGTGATCGGCAAACGACCGGACATGGCCACGGTGGTCTATTGCCAGCGCCTGCGCGAAGCTTTCAAACAGGAGTGCCCGCCGCTGGTGATCGGCGGCGTCGAAGCGTCACTGCGGCGCATGAGCTACTTCGATTACTGGTCCGACCGCGTGAAGCGGCCGATGATTCTCGACGCCAAGGCTGACGTGCTGATCTTCGGCCAGGCCGAAATGGCGCTCAAGGCGCTGGTCCAGGCTCTCCAGAATCCCGTTGGCGCCGACGGGATCGGTGGAATCGATGGCATTCCCGGCACGAGCGTGGTGCGCAAGGAATTGAAGGCGATCGATCGCATTCTCGAAGTGCCCAGTTGGGAAGAAGTCAGCCCGATGACCGACGCCGGGCGCGAGCGATTCGCGTGGATGTTCCGCAAGTATCATCTCAACTGCGATCCGACCTACGGCCGGCCGGTCGCGCAGAAGCACGGCGACCGCTACGTGATCGTTTATCCGCCCAGCCCCACGCTGACGACACAGCAGATGGACGAGATCTACGATCTGCCGTTCACGCGCCATCCGCATCCGTCCTACGGCGACGCGCGTATCCCCTGCTACGACATGATCAAGGATTCGGTGACGACGCACCGCGGTTGTTACGCCGACTGTTCGTTCTGCGCAATCACGTACCATCAGGGCGTCGCCGTCGCCAGCCGCTCAGAAATCAGCGTGCTGAAAGAAATTGAGACGATGACCAGTGACCCGGCGTTCCGCGGGACGATCAGCGATCTCGGCGGACCGACCGCGAACATGTACGGCACGCATTGCAAGATCGGGCGCTACCGCTGCCACGCGCGCAACTGCCTGACGCCGACGATCTGTCCGCATCTCAACACTGACCACACCGAAGTCCTCGACCTGATGGACAAGGCGCGCAAGATTCCCGGCGTGAAACACGCGTTTATCCAGAGCGGCATTCGCTTCGACTTGGCGTTAAGCGACGGCGGCAAGGATTACATCGAGCAGCTGACTAAATACCACGTCTCCGGCCGGCTGAAGATCGCACCGGAACACACCAGCCCCGAAGTGCTCCACCACATGAAAAAACCGGGTGCGGATCTCTACAAGGAGTTTCTGCAGCAGTACGCGCAGGCCAGTTGTTCGGCTGGAAAAGATCAGTACACCGTCCAGTATTTCATCTCCGGACATCCCGGCTGCAAACTCGAACACATGGTCGAGCTCGCGGAATTCCTGAAAGACGAAGCGCTCGCGCCGGAGCAGGTGCAGGATTTCTATCCCGCGCCACTGACGCTGGGCATGGCGATGTGGCACTGCGGCACCAATCCGCTGACCAGCGAAATCGTCTATTGCGCGAAGACGCCGCGCGAGAAGCGGCTGCAGCGCGCGATGTTCTTCTTCCGCGATCCGGATTACTGGCCCGACGTCCGCGAAGCACTGCGCGAATGCAACCGTACCGATCTGATCGGCTCCGGCCCGGAATGCCTGGTCCCGCACGAATCACGGCGCGAACGGAGCGGCAACTTTACGCCAAACTATCCCGGCAAAGCCCCGCCGCACCTGCGCGGCAAACGGCGCAACGGCAAGGTCAATGGCGTGGGCGCATCTGCTCCCGGTGGCGGCGATGGCTGGGGTCAGAATTCCAAGGACCGCCGCCCCAAGCGCTACGAGGAAGATCACGGTTCGCCGAAGGGCGGCGCTGGCTGTGGCAACGGATCGGCGAAAGCCAAGCCGCAACCCGCGCGCACGGACGAGGACCGTTATTCTCGCGGCGAGGGTGGGGCGCTGGAGTGGATGAGCTGACGTCCCGAAGTTTACGCCGTTACTTCACTTCGATAATACAGAGAAACCCCGCGTCAAGCTTCCGCACGAACGCCGCGCCCAGTACGTCCTGCGCTTTCGCCGCGTCGCGCGTTGGGATCACCAGATAGCGGATGCGGTTGTCAATCAAGACCTGCCGCACGCTCTGGTCGGCGTCCGCTGCGCGCTCGGGAACGTCGAGGTACTTCACGAGCATCTCATAGACATTCGATTTCTGACCGTACTGAGGCGTCATGAACCACTGCCCGACAAAGACATGATCAGGCGCGCACGCTGGAATGGCATTGCCCAGCGCGGCCGAGGCCATGACATTGCCTTCCGGCTCCGCTGCCAGCGTCTTGCAGACGGCGACATACGCCGGCATCGCCATCGCGCCGTTCGGGAAGGGCATGCAGACTTCGTCGAGACAGCGCCACGTCAGTTCCAGATTGCCGGCGAAGAGCAGCGTACCCAGCGCGAGCGCCGCCGGTTTGCGGTTGAGCCACAACGCGGAGAACGCATCCGAGACCGCCGGCGCGGCCGCGATGCAGAGCGGAATATAGAGCAGGAACGCGAATTTGTAGCCGTTGATCAGCGGGCAGGAATGCAGCAGCATCACCGCCACCGACCACCCGGCCAGCGCGAAGCGCCACGGATGCGCGCTCTTGATCATGCGCTGCCAGCCCAGCAGCCCGAAAACGCAGAGCACGCCGTAGGTCAGCGGATACCAGAAGACGGGAAGTTCCTGCGATCCGAAGACGCCGCCGGCCGATTGCTTGAACACGGGGTCCTGATTCTGCCAGCGCGAGATCAGCGCGATTGCAATCGCGCCCGGCACGAAAATAAGTCCCGTGCGCAGCATCGAACTCCAGACGCCGCCGTCGCTGAAAATCAGCCGCAGCGCAAACGTGACCGCCAGAATGGGCACCACCGCGACGCCTGTGTACGGATGCGAATAGTAGAGCAGAAAAAATCCCAAGCCGCTCTGCAGCGCGTCTTTCCAGCCGCCTTCCTTAAGCGGAGCCGGCCCGCCGGGCTTCAGCAGCGGTTGCAGCGTCAACAGCAGCAAGGTCAGCGCGGCGATCCAGAGCGGATTGTAGAAACTCTCGAACATGTTCCAGCCGAACATGTGCCAGAGATCCAGCGACGTGCGCCCGACGACGCCTTCGGGCAATTTCTTGACGATCAAACGCACAAAAAATTCGACGCCGCTGGAGAGCGCGATCAGCCAGCAGGCCCACGCGCGATGGCGCGGGTCGGGCAGAATCGGGGTGATGAACCGCCACAGCACCACCAGGAAAATCGCCAGCATCGGCACGCGCGAAAATTCGAGCACGTAAAACGGATCGAGATGTGTCAGCGCCGAAATCTGGCCCAGCAACCAGTGAAACAGCAGAATGAACCGCCCGCTCTGCAGGTCGGTCGTGAACGGATTATCAAAGGCGATGTGTCCCGTGTGCGCCGTCTCCCGGATGCACGCGACGTACGCCAGCCAATCCTTGGGCAGATAGCCCATTGGGAAATAATCGACCGTCGGCGGGTGGCTCAATTGCGTCAGCAGAAACGGCAGCATCCGCAGCACCGCCGCAATCCCAAAGGCAAACCAGACGTGCCCGGGTGGCAGAGCAGAAGAGTCGCTGAGCTTTTCGCTGGCCATGAAGTTCCTCGGATGCAGCGCGCAGTTATACCGCGCTTTCCGGCCATGAGCCAGTGAGTGGAATCAGCAATAGCAAAACGAACGCGCCCCTGAGATCAGGGGCGCGCATGACTTCGGGATGAGTTGATTTGCTTAGCGGCGGTCGACGGCGAGTTTCTCGCAGATCTTCTGGGCGCCCTTCAACTTCGGCTCGAGTTCGAAAGCGCGCTTGAGGTGGACGCGGGCCTTCTTCTCGACGCTGCCTTTAAAGTAGCTCTCAGCGATCTTCTTGTGGAGATACGCTTCCGTCTTCTTGCTGACGCCCATCGCCATGACCTTTTCGTAGATCTTGACCGACTCAATGGGCTTGCAGCGCCGCGCGACCTTCTTGCAGTAGATGTCGCGGATGCGGTCTTTGACTTCTTCCAGGAAGAAGCGCATCGGCGAGTTCTTCTCGGCCGAGTACACGTTTTCGTAGAAGCGCAGTGCGGCCTTCCAGTTGCCCTGGCGCTCGTACTCTTCGCCCATCAGGAACTGGCAGTCGAGATAGTCCTTCTGGTCCAAGTACTGCCAGACTTCGAAGTTCTCGTCGCGAGCGCGCATGCGTTCGTAGATCTCGATCGCCTGGTTGGGCGCATCGTTAAGAAGGTTGTAGAGGATCAGGCGCGACTGCGCGGCCGGGTCGTCGGAGCGCTTGGCCAGATTTTCGCGATACGGATCCTGATACGCCTTCAAGAAGGGGCGCAGCTTACGGTCATAGTCCGTACGCTCAGCCTCGTTCATCAACGTGTCATAGGCCTTGAGGATCACCCTCATCTTGGCTTCCGCCCATTTGGTGCGGGATGAGTTGTGGTCCGGATGGTATTTCTTCGCCAGCCGCCGGAACGAGCGCTTGATCTCGTCAGGCTTTGCCTCTGGCTGGATCTCCAGCACTTCGTAATAATTGATCATTCCTGAGATCACTTCGTACCTCCTACCCTCTCTGAATGCACAAGAGCAGACCTGCTCATGTTGCTGTCCCGTACAGCGTAAGTCCTTCGGCGTCTTTAGCTTTCAAGGTCTGAAACAGCCAAAGGAGCGGCGCTGAAAACGTCCAGCAAGGCTTGCTACAACGAAAGGGATTTTAGGAAATCCGCGCTGGAAAGTAAAGATTTTTGTTTCCTAAATAGCGAGTTTCAGGCCATTTTTTTACTTGCACGCCTCTTCAAACTGAGTACGCGCCTTGATTTGCGCATTGTGCTTAATACGTGTGCGTAATGCTAACGGTGTATGAGGCTGGAGTTAACGCGATTAACAGCATTGCGGATTTGGGATTGCGGATTCGCTAAGCAGTTCCGTCCGCTTTGCCGGCTCTCTGAGATCATGTCGGTGTGAGACGGATTGCAACGGAGGAGGCATACGGCCGGTCTCTGTGGCAAAAATCATGCTCTCGGATCCAGACCCGCATAACGGACTGACTTGCTTCGCCAATCCGCAATCCGCAATCCGCAATGCCGTTATAACGTCTGATACTTCCGGCAACCGTACGCCACCATGCTCGCCTCGGTCTGGCGGTCCATGATGGCCTTGTTGCTCGGCTCGGTCTTCAGCGCCTGGTCGTAGAGGTCCACGGCTTCGTCGAGGCACTTCAGTGCGGCGCGCAGGTTCTTGTTGTTGTCGCCGTTGGAGCCCTGCTTGAAGCCGCGGTAGAACTTCATGCCTTCCTCGTACTTCGCGTTGGCTTTGTCGACGACGCTGGCGGCCGCGCCATGACCCTGCACTGAGTCGCTGGAGACTTCGATCTCTTCTTCGTTGTTCGCTTCCGTCAGTTGCCGGGCGGACTGTTGAACGGGCGGGGGAGTGGCAGGCGCGTTGGCGTTCTTGACGACCTTGGCGTCGGCAACGGCCGGCGCCTTTTCCGCGGCCTTCTTCAAGGTGATCGTCGATTTGAAGCCTTCTCGAATGTTGGCCATGACCGTGTGGCGGAAGGCTTCGACTTCGTCTTCAGCCACGCTGTAGCCCTTGAGCGTCTTGACCAGGTCGTTGAGTTCTGCGTCGACGATGTGCTTGGCGCGTCCGGCGGCCAGCATCAGCGAGGCGCGGTCGATCGTGCGGCGGATCAGCTCCTTGCGGAAGCTGTCGGCGACGTACGGATCGGCAGGGTGCGTCGGGCCGCCGGTGTAGGCGCGGTTGAGGTACTCCATGCATTCGTGGCCCAGTCCCAGGCGCTTGCTCAGGAAGACCAGGTCGTAGTAGTCGGCGCTGCGCTGAATTGTCACGCTGCCTTCCAGATGCGCGAGCAGATCCAGGAACTGATCGTGGCGTGCCTTCTTGGTCAGCGAGACGCGGTTGCGGATGTCGCTGACATCGATGTACATGATCGCCTTGCCGCTGCTGGCGGGATTCTCCCGCGGGATGCGCTGGAAGCGGAGCTTCTCGCCGTCTTCGGAGATCTTCAGTCCTCGGAATTCCTGGCCGTCAGTTGTTTCGATCACATAAGCGGTTTCAGCAGAGGCGAAATCGGAGACCGTAATGTGCTTGGTGGCAATGGCGAACGCGTCGGATTTCTTCTCCCACGTCGCGGCCTCTTCCTTGAGCTGCCCGGCTTTCTTCAGCGAGGCTTCGTGGAAGGTCGACTTGGCGTTTTCGAAATCGAAATTGTCGAGCGCTACGCGGCCTTTTTCGATCAGCTTTGATGCGATCTCTTCTTCACCGGTGGGCAGTGGCGGAGGCACGGCGGCAGGAGGTGTCGCTTTCTTTTCCGGCAGAGGCGGCGGCACCGCAGCGGGCGGCGGGGGCGGCAGTTCCTTCACCGGCTCAACCTTTTGCAGCGGCGGCGGAGTCGGCTGGGCCGTGGCGACCTTCTGTTCAGGCTTGCCGAACACCAGCGGCATCCACTTTTCGCGATACACGATACCCATCCCAACGATGACACCGAGGATGACCACCCCGACGAACATTTTCAGCGCGCCCATGACACTGTTGCGCACTTGCTTGGCCTTCCACTCGGGGCGCATACCGCCGCTGGATTTGTCGTTTTGATTCGGATTCTTCATCGGTACTCCCAGTTGCCAAATGACTTACAATCCAACTTCCCGATTTACTGTTGGAGCGGCGGGACACCAACTTAAGGATTTGGGCACATGTTTCAACCGTCTTCCCTTTTCTGACGTATGAAGGACACGCTTTCTGAGGTAAATCTTGCTTTCGGAGCAGATTTTGCGCACTGCCGCTCGTGAAATTAACTCATTGGGGCTTCTCTGGTTGCATGAACATTTCGTGTACTCAGAATGATGTGAAATGATGCATTTTGCCAACCCCACATTCATCCTGATCGCCCTTCTATATGGGGTGTTCTTCGTCAGGTATCGGCAATTTGTCGCCCAATCGGTAGTTCGCCGCCGCAGTTGGAAACCCCTGGCCGTCCACGCATCCGCCTGTCTGTTGCTGATTCTGGCCGCGATGGGTCCGCAACTGGCGGCCCTTTCCCGCCATGTGCAGCTCATCGTTGCGGCGGATGTGAGCAACAGTGTCAGCGTCTTCTACCTGCCGACGCAGAACAACCGCATCGCCGAACTCCTCGGCGTCCTCGATCGCAAGCACACCGATGTCGGCGTGGTCGTCTTTGGCGGAACGGCGGCGACCGAACGCCCGCTGCTGCCGCTGCCGGAAGTGACCGACGCGTCCACACGAAGCTCTGCGCGCAGCCGGCCCGGCTCACCGGGAGCCAAGCGGGACGTGCTGCCGCCGCTGCCGTCTCTGGAAAAGGAAAAGCGCACATCGGTGATCGACACCGAGTCCACGGACATTGGCAACGCGATCGGCGTCTCGCGCAATCTGTTTCCCGATCCCGACAAAAGCCGCGCGATTCTGCTGTTCAGTGATTTCCGCGACACGCAAGGCCACGCGGCGGCGGCCGCCGCGGCGTTATCCGGATCGGGCATCGACCTGCTCTGCACGCCGGTGATCGTGGGCACGCCGGCTGACGCGCACATCCGTTCAATTCACGTACCCGACACCGCGCAGATCGGCCGCGCGATTCCGGTGGAAGTCACCGTCTCGGCACTCACCCCCGGACCGGTGCGCGTGGAGCTGTGGTCGCGCGGTTTGGGTCAAAAGGTGAAGCATTACCATTCGGAAAAAGTCGAACTGACGCGCGAGTCAGGACCATCAGGCGGTGAACTGCAGAAGACGATCCGCTTCATCGATGTACCGGACATTATTGGCGTATCGATGTACGCCGCACGGATCGGCTCGGAGCAGGCGACGCCGGCCGGCGATGTGAATTCGATGGACACGCTTTCCGCGGCCGTGCGCGTGACGGGTCCCTCGCGCTGGGCCGTGCTCGCGGCGAAGAATTCCACGCTCTCTCATCTGGCCGCCGCCAATGGCCTGGGCGTCCAGACGGATGTCTTCGAGCCCGGTCGCTTTAAGACGCGCGGGTCGGACTACTCTGCCTACTCCGGCATCATTGTCGATGGCCTGGCGGCGAAAGACCTGCCCGATCCGGCACTCGCGGCAATCTCCGATGCGCTCGATGCGGGCAAGGGGCTGATCGCCGTTGGCGGCGAGAACGCATTTGGCGCGGGCGGGCATCTGACCGACGGAAAATGGGAGTCGCTGCTGCCCATTGCGATGACGCCTGAAGACGACCGGACGCGTTCGGTACTGTTCCTGATCGATATCTCGTCGTCGATGAGCGAAAAGATGGGGGAGGGCGAGAAATTCGACTTTGCCGCCAAACAATTGTCGATGGCCGCGCAACATTTGAAACCGCTCGACCGCGTGGGCCTGATCACGTTCTCTGATACGGCCGACTACCTGGTGGAATTGAACACTGATCCGGAGCGGGCAAAATTTCGCGACGCGCTGACCCGAATTAAAAGGGTCAACAGCACCGACCTGCTTGCTCCCATCAAGAAAGCGCAGGAAGTACTCGACAAGGACGATGCCGAAGAGCAGCTGGTCGTGCTGCTGAGCGACGGGCAGGTGACGTCGGGAACGACGGATGCGCAGACCATTGCCGGCGCGCGGGCGCTGTGTCCGGAACCGGCGCAGCCGTTGGAACCGGGTGCGACGCGGCGGAGAACGATTTTCACGTTCGGTATCGGCACCAATCCCGCCGAAAATGCGAAGGGCGACGCCTTGATGCGCGACATCGCCGCCGCGGGCGGCGGAAAGTTCTCCGAACAGTTCGACCGGCTCGCCGAGCGGCTGCAGCAGGCCTTCGACAGTCAGAAAAAAGATTTCTTCAAGCGGCGCGAACGCTTCGGTGTCCGCTCGGCGCTCGACCATCCATTGCTGGCGAACATCGGCAAGGAGTGGACCCCGCTGCCGTTCCGCAACCGCGTGAAAGCCAAGCCCGCGGCCGAAACGCTGCTGCTCAGCGCGCCGCTGCAGGAGGCCACGCAAAAAGGCGCGCGCCGGCCCGATCCGCTGCTGGTGCTCTCCGGATCCGCGTGGCCAGGCACCGCGCGCGTCGCGGCGCTGGCGTTGAGCTACGATGGCGCGGACGGCGACGTGCTATTGAAAACTCCGGCCGGTCAAAAGCTGCTCCCCGCGCTGATGGAATGGGCCGAAGCGCGCAACGAACCGATGCCGCCGGGTTGGTCGCTGAGCACCCGCGTTGCGGCCGATGGCGCGCTCGACGTGGAAGTGCGTTCGATCGATCCGGGAACGCACGCGCCGGTGAACGGGCTGGCCCCGCGGGCGCAATTGAGCGTCGTGGAATCGGAGAAGGCGCCGCTTGAAGCGCCGCTGATTCCCACCGCGCCGGGCGTCTATCGTGCCACATTCTCATCGCCGACGGCAGGCCACGTGCACAGCCTAAATGTGTCCGAAGGGACCACGCGATTTCCGGAGCGCTTCGTGACGATTCCGTTTTCGGCCGAGACCACGCAACTGGGCGTCGACCGCACCGCGATGCAGGAATTGGTGCAGAAGGCCGGCGGCGGGTCGCGTGTGATCGACCGGCCGCAACACTTGCGCGATTGGGAAGAGAGCAAAGCGCTGGCACAATCGTCTGCGCCACTGGCTCCGTGGTTGCTGGGTTTGGCGCTGGCGCTGCTACTCGGCCTTTACGTGGTCCGCGGCGCGCGATAGTGTGGCGGCTCTTGGCTGTTAACTGTTGGCTTCTGGGAGTGGGGATAGAACGCGTTTATGTCGGCCAATGTTTCGATTCTCATTCTCGCGTTCAACAAATCGGCGTACACGCGGCGGTGTCTGGCGTCGTTGCCGTTGAGTACCCTGCGCCCGTTTCAGGTGGTGCTGGTCAACAACGGTTCGACCGACGACACGCCCGCGGTCTTTTCGGAATTTGAAACGACCGCGCAACGCGAGGGCATCGAAGTCTCGCAACTGACGCTAAAGAACGAAGGCGCGATTGTCGGTCGCAACCGCGGCATGGAATTAATGCGCGGAAAGTATTGGGTGCTGCTCGACAACGACGCCGTGGTACGCACGCGCGGCTGGCTGGAAAAGCTTAGCGCGGTGCTCGATGAAAATCCGAAGGTCGGCGCCGTCAGCCCGAAGCTCGTTTATCCGCTCGCGCCGCACAACATTCAGTGCGCCGGCTGCGCTGTGACGAAAGGCGGCCAGGTCATCTTTCGCGGCCGCGGCGAATCGCGCGATCATCCGACCTACACGGTTCCCGCCGATTGCCAGACGTTGATCAGCGCCTGCTGGATGATGCGCGCCGACGTCGCGCGCCAGGTCGGGCCGCTGGACGAACAATTCTCGCCCGTGCAGTTTGAGGACATCGACTACTCGTACCGCATCCGCGAATTGGGATTCACCTGCCGCTACGAGCCGGGCGTGGAACTCTACCATTTCGAAAACGTGACGAGCGGCCGCAGCGCCGCGCTGAATTATCCGTACCTGACGGTGAAGAATGGCCTGAAGTTCAAAAAGAAATGGAAGCACCGCTTCGAAACCGAAAGCGGTCCCGACGACAAAGATTGGTCATGGAAGGCGATCCCGACCGTCACTCTCGATGACGTGCCGGAGAAACTGGACACCATTTAACAGAGTCGGGAACAGAGTCATTGGTTATTGGTCATTGGTCATTTTTCATTGGTCATTTACGAAGAGTATTGATTTACGCGGAAGTGGAATTGGCGCGAAATTCCTGCTAAGTGTCCCAAATAAAAACGCTTCGCCAATGGCGAAGCGCTTTTAAATGAAAAATGACCGATGCCCAATGCCCAATGCCCAATGCCCAATGACTCCGTTCTACATCGCCATCGCGGCCTTTTTCTGCGTCCGATGCCAGTGCTGGCTCTTGCCGGCTTCGAAACCTTCCAGCCAGCGGCGGCACCAGTCGGCGTGATCCATCTTGACGCTCTCGGGATTGAGCTTCGAGCGCACCGGGAAATCTGGGAAGAACGGGCGGCCCGTCGGCGTGCCGGTGGTCTGGTAGCGCAGGTCGATCGTCCAGCGGACCTTGTTGCTGACGTTGGGCAGACCGCGGTGCGGGGTGAGCTTGGTCATCAGCACGATTCCGCCGCGCGGGCATTCGGCATTCAGCGGCGGCGTCTTGGGCAGCAGGTCGGGGCGGATGGTCGTGCCGCCTTCCGCGACGTGTTCGATGTAGCCGTGCTTGGAGATGCCGGGCAGAATCTGCATGCAGCCGGTCTCCACCGTCGCGTTGACCATCGGAATCCAGCAGGTGACGATGTCGGCAGAGTCCGCTTCTTCCCACGTCACGGCCGAATCCTGATGCCACGGCACGAGCTCGTAGTTGCCCTTGCCCAGGTTGCTCGGCACTTTCGGGCGCAGATGCTGAATGGGGCTGCAGGTAATTTCTGAGCCGATGATCGATTCGACCACGTCGAGCACCTTCGGATTATACAGGAACGCGAAGGCCGCCTTGCCGCGCAGATGCATGATGTCGATGCCGCCCACAATCTCTTCGCACTGAGCGAAGAGCAGAGCGATGCGCGTATCGAACGGCGCATTCTCGTGAAGCTCCTTAATCTTGCCCGCCGCCTTCAGCTCGATCGCGCGGCGTGAGATGAATTCAGTGAGCTCGGCTTCCACCGGCGCGAAGTCGGAATCGTTGAGCACATCTTTGACGATCAACACGCCCTGGTCCCGGAATTCTTCGACCTGCGCCTGGCTCAGCTTCATCGCAATTCTCCTGTAAGAGATTCGTTTCACCCGCAACGCTGGACAATATAGCCTCCGAAAGCCCAGAACGGCAATGGACTGAAAGTACGTTGATTTGTACGATTTAGCACAGATACAGAATCATTGGTCATCGGGCATTGGTCATTTTTCATTTGTCATCTACGGGGAGCGGCGCACAGGTTCTTCGCTTAGCACTACGCTCCTCGTAATTGAAAAATGACCGATGACGAATGCCCAATGACCAATGACTCCGTTAAGGACTCCCACCAGCCGCGCTAGGAGCCGCCCCCCGTGTCCGTCATCAACCGCATGTTCACCACCAGCGCCCAGTCCGGACCCGGCGGCGTGCTCGTGATTCCGCAGCGCGTGCCGTATTTCGCCAAGCTGCTGCACTGCACGTTTCGCAACGTCAATGTTCCTCATCCCAAAGCGCGGAAGACGCACGTTCACGATCTCTATCACGTGGTCCTGGTGACCAGCGGAAAGGGGACGTTTGTCGTCGGGAAGAAAAGTTACGCCGTCGAAGCCGGACACGTGTTCCTGACCTCGCCGGGCGAGTGGCACAGTTTCGGCAATGCGCCGGGCGAGTCGGCGGAGTACTGCGAAGCGACGTTCGAATTCCGCGACCGAGCCCAACGGTTGCTCACGATTCCGTTTCAGGCCATGCTCTCGGCGTGGACGGGCAAGCGCTGTCAGCCGATCCTGCGTGCCACGCTCAGCGCCGAAGTCCACGGCCTGGTCATGAGCGAAATAGAGCGCATGGTCCGGCTGGGATTCTCGCAGCAGCCGGACGTGGAATTGTTCCTCAACGAGAGTCTCGCGCGCCTGCTGTTGCTGCTCTACGCCCACGTTTTCCGCGAGCGACCGCCGGAATCGACGGATGATCCGCTCCAGCAGGTACAGGAATACATTCATCTGCACTACGCCGAGCATCATTCACTCGAGAATCTGGCGAAGATGATCGGCTTCACGCCCAATTATTTCTCGCGCCGTTTCAAGGCTCGCTACGGTACGACGCCGATCACCTATCAGCACCGGCTTCGCATGCAGGCTGCGGCGAATCTGCTGCTCACGACGGAGCAGCCGATCAAGACGATCGCCGACCAGGTGGGCTTTTCGGACATCTATTTCTTCTCGCGCATGTTCAAGAAATACAAGGGCGCGCCGCCCGGAACGTTTCGCAAGATGGCGCAGAACGTTTGAATCCTGCTGCGTTACGAGTAAAACCCCGGCATGGCTCTGATCCCCGTCGAACGCGCGTTTGCGCTGATCCTCGAACACACGCCGCAGGCCCCCATCGTCCGCGTCCCGCTGACCGAAGCGCTCGGTCACTACCTCGCGGAAGATGTGCTGGCCGATCGCGATCTGCCGCCCTTCGACCGCTGCACCGTCGACGGTTACGCGGTTCTCGCCAGCGACACGCGCAGCGCGCCGGATGTGCTGGAGGTGATCGAAGCAGTCGCCGCCGGTGCCAGCGCCACGAATCCGCTGAAGCCCGGTCAAGCCATCCGCATCATGACCGGAGCTCCGCTGCCGCCGGGAGCCGACGCCGTGATCATGCAGGAGCGCACGTCCATTCCGAGGCCCGGATATGTCTGCTTCGAAATGAAGATGCGCAGCGGCCAGAACGTGTCGCCGCGCGGCGAAGATGCGCGCACGGGCCAGGCCGTGCTGACGAAGGGCGCGTATATCGGCACGGCCGAAGTGGGAATTCTTGCGACCGTCGGCTGTGCCCAGGTTCCCGTGCGCCGCAGGCCGACGATCGCGGTGCTGGGCACCGGCAATGAACTCGTCGAACCCAGCGAGACACCCGGCGCGGCGCAGATCCGCAATTCCAACAGCTACCAATTGCTGACGCAGTGCGCCGCCAATCACTTCGCTGCGAAATACCTCGGCGTTGCGCGCGACGAACGCGAGCAGACACGCAAGTTGATCGAAACGGGTTTGGAATCGGACGTACTGATCTCAACCGGCGGCGTGAGTGTTGGCGCTCACGATCACGTCGGCGCGTCGTTGACGGAATTGGGCGTCGACATTCGCTTCGACAAGATCGCCGTGAAACCCGGCAAGCCCACGACCTTCGGCGTGCGCGGCGACCGGATTGTATTTGGCCTGCCCGGCAATCCCGTCGCGGCGCTGGTCTGCTTTCATCTCTTCGTCATGACCGCGCTACGACAACGCATGGGCGCTGCCGATCCGTTGCCGCGTTGGATTCCGTTGCCGATCGCCGCGGACCTAAAAGCCAGTGGCGACCGCCCGACCTTCCGGCCTTGCAAACTGACGACCAAGGATGGTCTGGCCGCCGTCGCGCCGCTGGAATGGCACGGCTCCGGTCATTTGGCCGCGTTAGCCGGAGCAGATGGTTTGTTTGTGCAGCGCGTGGATACGGAATTGAAAGCGGGCGATGTGGTTTCGTTCTACCCGTTTTAGTTAAACCATTTCCGCCAGTTCCAATTCCGATTCCATGATCCGTCGCATCAACCGATTCTCTCCGAGTTGCCGCATCAGCAGGTAGCGCACGGAGACGATCCCGATCACGCGGTTGAGCGTGTCCACGATCGGCAGGTGCCGGAAGTGGCCGCGGATCATCCGTGTCAGCGCCTCCTCAATCGTTGTTTCGGGCGTCGCCGTCTCCACGTTTAAAGACATCACGTGAGAGATCGGCGTGCTTTCAACGTCCAGATGCTTGATCGCGACGCGGCGGACGACGTCCCGTTCACTGAAGATGCCGATGATGCGCCGCTCGTTGTCGACGACCACGACGGCACCGACATTGAACGTTACCATGCGCTTCAGGGCTTCGGCGATGGTCATCGTGGGCGCGGCCATTACCGGCGGCACGCGCGCTACATTCAGCAGGTCCATGTTCATTCTCCTCAATGAAAGGCTTGGATTCCCCCCGTGTTGATTTACGCGTCGCGCACCAGCTTGGCGCCGTCGTTGAGCAGCATGGCTTCAATTTCCGAGCGCCTGGTGTCGGCGCAATTGATGGAGACCAGCACCGAATGCCCGGCGTCCGCCAGTTGTTCCGTATTGCCCAGCGCCTTGGATGAAAGACCCCGTCCGCTCATGCCGCCGACGAGACTGCCCACCACCGTCGCCGAAGCTCCGGCAAAGAAACCCATTCCGACGAAGAAGTACATGTCCTGAATGCCGACAAGATAGCTCGCCAGGATTCCCGCCACCGAGCCGAACAGGCCGCCGAGCATTCCGGCTGCCATCGAACGGTTGTTATCGGAATAAGTGCCGAGCTGATTCATCGCCGCTTCAGACAGCGGGCGATGCATCAGTTCCGACATGATACTGGGCCACATGCGGGCCACTCCCGCGCCCAGGCCTGCGCCGACCAGCGCACCGAACAGCGCTCCAATCCCCAGCGCCGCGCCGGGCATTTGCGGCAGCACGGCCGATTGGCCCAGAAAAAACATGCTTAACGAACCGGCAAACGCGCCCACCGCGCCGCCAATGCCGCCGGCGACGTAGCCGCGGAGTGAATCGGCACCGGGATGGATTACGTTGATATCGTTCCAGATGGCCCGGGTTGCTTCCGGAATATCATCGGAAACCGCCACGGTGATATCGCGCTTTTCCACGCCGTGGGTCACTGCGTCGGTGACGGCGTTCTGGGCTTGGGACAGGGTATCGAAGAGTCCAACGCTAAAGTGACGTTCCATTTGAAAGTCCTCCGGTTTGTCATTCAGATGCGCCATGGACATCATCGGCGTAACTGTGTTGTGTTCGCTCGGATCGAAAATCCCGCTTTTGAATAGTGTGCGATTCATAGCTTTAAGCCTCCACAGGCGAAAAACCCCATTCACACCAATAGGAAACCATGCAATTTCACAGCCGTCCGCTTTAAACGGAATTGAGAAGAAAGTTTCGCGTCGCTAAATGAGAGAGCTCAAGGTGTTAAGGCGCGAAAGAGAAAATGGAGAAAATAATTCCGGCGCCCACGCCGGTTTCGCGTGGTAGATTGAAATGAATAAGCCGACATGAAATCCATCGATATTCAGACGAGCAAAGACCGAATTCCAGACGCAACGTTCATCACCGAATTATTCAAATCGATCTAAATGCCCTAACTCAAGCCGCGTATCTTGCGGAGATTCTCGCGCCGGATCCGCGCCAGATCGTCGGCACTCGGCGGAAATTCCTGGCGGAATCGCAGATCCATCACCACGCCCAGCGCATGCAGGTCGGAGAGGCACGTATCCAGCGTCAGCATGCGGCCATCGCGCAGTTCCAGCGCTCCTTCGGTCGCGCCTACAGTGCCGGGACGGACGATGCAGGCTTTCGTGACCTCGTCGGCGGAGAAGGTCTCCGAACGCGAGCCATGCTGGAGATAAAATATGCCTTCCTTGAGCGAGAGCTTGAAATTCAACGCGCGCAGATAGGCCTGCAGGCCGTTGACCGCCAGCAGAGCGAAAAACGCCATCACCACCGCGCCCAGAACGATATATCCGAACGCAAATCCGAACTTCATGCATCCCATGAAGCCGTACACGGGAATCGCCGCGATGAAGAGGAAGCCGAGAATCTTCAGCGGCAGCACCTTCTTCAGCCAATCCTGCTCGAAGGCGTACCAGAGCAGCCCGACGCCGATGGGTACGAGCAATCCGGCCGCAAGAAAGAGCGCCGGAACCTCCTGTCGAATGCTCTGCACGATGCCGTAACCGATCAGCGCCAGGCCCAGCAGCGCCAGCACCATCGGAAAGAAAAACCCAAAGCGCCGCACGGTCAGTTCCAGCGGCTGATACTTCATCACCAATTCGGGGTGCTTCTCAATCCAGCGCGTGAAAAGTTCGCCCGTCTCCATCTCAAAATCCGCCGCCGCCATGCTCTCACAGCACGCCGCGCAGTAGATGTGAGTATCGGGAAGCCGCACGGGCCGTTCAGCGTGGAGCGAACGGGAACAGCGTTCGCATTTGATTTCTGGTGAGATTTCGGACATCTGAAAAACGTACCTGCCGTAGGGAAATGAGCATCGAACTGCCGCGGCAGTATAAATTCAAAACTCAAAACTAAAAACTCAAAACTGACGGAGACGTCGCTCAGTATTCCTTCCGCTGCCGGCTGCTCGGAATATTCAGCTTCTCGCGGTACTTCGCCACCGTGCGGCGCGCGATGTCCACGCCGTCGGACTGCAGCCGAGCGACGATTTCCTGGTCGCTCAGTGGATTGTGTTTGTCTTCGCCTTTCACCATCTCCTGGATCTTGAGCATGATCGCACGATTCGATTCGGCTTCACCGTCCTGCGTCGAGAATCCGCCCGTGAAGAAGTACTTCATCGGGAACAGTCCCTGCGGCGTCTGGATGTACTTCCCGGCCAGCGCGCGCGAGACCGTCGACACGTGCATGCCGATGCGCTCCGCGACTTCCTGCATCATCAGCGGCTTCAGATGCGACGGGCCGTGTTCGAAAAAGTCCTTCTGAATGTCGACGATCTGCTGCGTGATGCGGTAGAGCGTATTGCGGCGCTGGATCACCGATTCCATCAGCCACACCGCCGAACCCAGCTTGCCCATGATGTAATCGCGCACCGCCGCGTCCTTCGCTTCTTTCTTGAGCAGCTGCAGCGAATCGCCGGAGATGCGCAGCGTCGGGAGGAAGTGCTCGTTGATGCGGATCACGAACTGGTTGTCGATCTCTTCGACATGAACGTCGGGCACGACGTACTGCGGGCGCGTGCCGCCGAAGCCGCGGCCGGGCTTGGGATTCAAATGGGCGATGTGCGCGAGACCTTCCTTGATGCGGTCAACGCTCACGCCCATGTCCTTGGCGATCTTCGGCAGGCGGTTGTGGCCGAGGTCGTCCATGTGTTTCTCGATGAGCTGCTCTTCGAACTCCGTGTCTTCCGTCAGGCGGCGGAGCTGCAGAATCAGGCACTCCTGCATGTTGCGCGCGCCGACGCCGGCGGGATCGAAACTCTGGACGAGTTCAAGGCTGAACTCCGCCTCTTCTTCCGTCGCGCCGCCGGGGACCAGTTCCTGGCGGATGCCGTCGGACGTTTTGTAGAAGAGATCCATCAGCGGCACTTTCAGGTAGCCGTCGACGTCCAGCGAACCGACGATCACTTCCGCCAGTTCCTTCAAGCGCGGTTCTTCGCGGCTGAGGTGGAGCTGCTGCAATAGATGTTCTTCGAGTGACGTGGAGGGCGCGGCGGTGTTCTGCATCGCTTCCATCTTCGCGTCGTCTTCGCCGCCGCGCCGGACCATGCCGCTGCTGGAACGCGTGTTCGGGTCGTTCCATTCGCGCATCAGGCTTTCCAGGCGCTTGACGCGTGCATCTGTCTCGCTGGTCGCTTCCTTCTGTTTGCGGTCGGCTTCGGCCTGTTCCTTGGGGCCAAGCTCGGGCGCTTCGGTGGTCACTTCGCCGTCGCGCTGTTCCAGCCACGGGTTGGCGACCAATTCCTGATTGATGTTCTGCATCAGGTCCATCAACGGCAACTGCAGCATCTCGATCGACTGGATCATCTGCCGGGTCATGACCAGCTTCTGTTCCATCCGTTGTGAGAAGTTCTGTGAGATCTGCATGCAACACCTCGCTTCGCCTATTGACCACTGACACAGCACAACACCTGAACGTCAAACGTCGGACTTACACGTCCCGTCTACCGCGCAGCGCTTCACCAATCGTGCCGCTCTGCGCAAAACTCAATTCACTGCCTTCCGGCACGCCGCGCGCCAGGCGCGTAGTGCGGACATGGGCGTCCGCAGCCTTCACCTGCTGCGCGAGAAACGCCGCCGTGGCGTCGCCTTCCACCGAAGGACTCGTCGCCAGCAGCAATTCCGTCACGCCGCCGCGCTTGATTCGCTCGAGCAGCAATCCGATGCGCAGGTCGTCGGGCCCCACACCGCTGAGCGGTGAGAGCCGGCCCATCAGCACGTGGAAGCGGCCTTTGAATTCGCCGGACTTCTCGATCGCGCGAACGTCCCGCGGCCACTCGACCACGCAGATCAGGCTGCCATCGCGGCGCGCGTCGCCGCAGATGGCGCACTGCGCGCCTTCGGTCAGGTCTCCGCAGATGGCGCAGGGATGCAGGTTGCGCTTCACATCGCGGATCGCGTACGCCAGCGCCATCGCTTCGTCCTTGCTCGCCCCGAGCACGTGATACGCCATGCGTTCCGCCGAGCGCCGGCCGATGCCGGGCAGCTTTTCCATTTCCCGGATCAGCCGCTCGAAACTGTCGGCGGGAGGTCCGGCGTCGATTGTCCGCTGCGCACTTTTGGCCACGTTTACATCAGTCCTGGTGGTAGATCGATGCCCTTCATCGCTGTGCGCATTTCTTCCGCCAGCACTTCCTTGCCCTTGTTCAGCGCCGCATTCGTCGCCGCGACGACCAGCGGTCCCAGCAATTCCGGATCTTTCAGCGCTTCCGGATCGACCCGCACGGCGATGATCTCGCCGATGCCGTTGGCCGTCACCTTGATCAGTCCCGCCGCCGCTTCGCCGACGGCCATGCGGTTGCGCGCGCGTTCCTGCGCCTGGGCCATGTTTTCTTTCATCTTGCCAGCCTGGCCCATCAACTTCATCACATCGGACATGCCTTTTAGGCCATCGAACATGGGGCGTACTCCTATTCGGGCTTCTTTTCGGACTGCTTTGCCTTCTGCTTCTCGGACTTCGGTGCCGTGCGGTTCACGTTCATGACCGTGCCGCCCGTTTCTTTCAAGATCAACTGAACCAGCGGATGTTCCGCGACAGACTTCAGCATCGTCGGATCGGTGGCGGCGCGCGCTGCGCGTCCGGCCGCCTCGCGGGCCGCGGAACTCATCGCCACCGGCGGAACTGGAGGGACCGGAACCGGCCGCGTGCTGGGAACGTCTCCGTCGTCGGCGTCGCCGTGATCCGCGGGGCCGACGTCTTCGTCGCTCGAGGCCTGCGTCGCCGGCAGTGGCAACGCGCCGGGTTCATCGAATTCGACGTCCGCTTCGCCGCCGTTCGAATCTTCGATGTTGATGTTCTCCGCGTCGGCTTCGCTCGGCGCGGTCTTGTGCTGAAAGGCTTGCGGCCTTGCTGGAGCAGCCGGAGAGGGCGGGGGAGGCGGCGGCGCAACCGGTTTGGCGATGGTCACGCGCGCGGAAAAATTCGGCGCGTTGATTTCGCGTACTTCCGCCACGTCGTTGACGCGCGACACGGTCGTTTCAAACTCGCGGCCAAAGAGTTCCTTGCAGACGTTCTGCAGCGCGGCGCGGTTGTGCGGTTTGTCCAGCGCGTCGCTGTAGAGCAACTGATCGGAGGTGAAGCCGAGTTGCAGCGTGCCGTTGGGCGCGTTCAACCGCACGGTCCGCGCGTGAGTCAATGCGCCGTGCAGGAAGGCTCCTCCTTTCAGATTCTTCATACTGATCAGCACCTGGGCCCACGCGTCGCCTTCAACCGGTAACGGATTTTGAGCAGCCGGGGCGCTCTGACGTGGCGCCGGGGCGGAGATCGATGCGGCCGCCGGACGGGCAGTGTTATCGCCCGCCGAGCGGCCTTCCGAATTTGGGCGGGGGGCCTCCCGCGCGGGCGGACTGGCCGAACCACCGGGGCCGCCCGGCTTGGGCGCAGACCCTCCGATGGCCGCGCCCGACTCCATCGCCTTCACCAGCTTGCCCAGTTCCACCAGATCGCCGGCGCGGGACGCGCGGATCAGCGCCATCTCCAGCGGCAAGCGCGCCTGCGCCGCGTCGCGGGCCTGGCGGCGCGCGGCGGTGAACAGTTGAATCAACATCAGGATCTGATCTTCGCTCAGCAGCCCGCCGAGTTCGACCATCAGCGCTTTGAGATGGAGCTGGCCTTCCAGCAGCGGCGAATCGGGGCCGCAGACTTTCGCCAGCAGTGTCGCGCGCAGGCGTTCGACCATCGATTCGAGCATGTCGTCGGGATCGGCGCCGGCTTCCAGCGCGGTGTGGGTTTTGATCAGCACGTCGCCGGTGTTGCCCTGCGCGCAGCTTTTCAGCATCTCGAAGACCAGCTCATCGGGCGCCGCGCCGGAAAGATCGCGTACGACCGTGTCGGTTACTTTCCCCGAGCCGAGATTGACGGCCTGGTCGAGCAGACCTTCGGCGTCGCGCAGACCTCCGCGGGAGAGCGACGCGATGCGGGAGAGCGCCATTTCTTCGAACTCGACGCTCTCCATTTCGCAGATCTGTTTCAAGCGCTTGATGATGTCGGCCGGACCGATGCGGCGCAGGTCGTAGCGCTGACAGCGGCTCAGGATCGTTTCGGGAACGTTGTTGGGATCGGTGGTGGCGAAGATGAATTTGACGTGCGGCGGCGGCTCTTCCAGCGTCTTCAGGAACGCGTTCCATGCTTCCTTGGTGAGCATATGAACTTCGTCGATGATGTAGACTTTGAAGCGCGACTTGGCCGGCGCGAGTCCGACATTGTCGCGCAGCGAACGGATCTCTTCGATGCCACGGTTGGTGGCGGCGTCCATTTCGATCACGTCGAACGAATGACCGTTTTGAATTTCGGTGCACGAGTCGCAACTGTTGCAGGGCTCTTCGGCCATGCCGCCGGGGCCGGAGCCATTCAGGCAGTTGAGCGACTTGGCGACGATGCGGGCGAGACTGGTTTTGCCGACGCCGCGGGGTCCGCAGAAAAGGTAGGCCTGCGCCAATCGTCCGGTTTTCAGAGCCTGGCGTAGCGCATTCGTCACGGCCGTCTGGCCGGCAACTTCGGCGAAGGTATTCGGACGGAAGCGCCGCGCGAAGACTATATAAGGTGCGTTGGTCTTTGCCGGTTCGGCTTCCGCCGTACCGCCGCCCCTTTCGGCTCCTTTTTCAGCCTTGGTAATCGCTGCCTTTTTCGCCGCCATACTGCTCCGATCAACTCAAAACCAGCCAAAACTGCCGAACTAAGCGAAAAGACAAAAACATACCCAACAAAGCGGCTGTCCGCATTGCACATCTGCAAGCTGAGGGGCGTTTTCGTCTGGTCCGTCGTTGCTACTTCAATACTTCTATGTACTTGCGAGGGTAAGGAGTTTCAAACCAGAGCCAGGTGACCCACGAACATGAGTAGAAAGATTTATGGCTGCTGCTTTCGCCCTGACCAGGTTCGTCCCCCCTCATATCATGGGGCCTGGCTCCGGATCGAAACTCCCGACGCCTCCGATGTTGCCAAACTGATCCTGCTGCTTACGCACTCCGTATGCCAAAAGAGTAGCCCTTGCTTTGCTGGCGGTCAAGCTAATTCAGCAGAACCGACCGTAGTTTTTTGAACAGTTGTCAAACTTGCCGCGTGACTCAGTACAATTTAGTCGGAGTGACTTCGATTTATGTGCCTGATTTACCCGCGAGGGTAGCCCATCCGATTTCGAAGAAATCGGATGGGTGATCAGAACGAACAAGAACTTCGGCCGTGCCTCTGCTTAGTCAAATTTGGGTCCCGAGAACACGGAAGAGCGATTAGGCCGAACCGGCCTTCCGTCTTCTCGGCACCCTTGCTCGTTGACGCCAGCGTGCCGACGAGGTTCTTGTTCGCTACGCACCCACCCTCTTGGGGAAGATTCCCCCATTCTATTCCGCTAACGTCTGCACCTTGAAATGCCGATATGAGCTTGCTGTCTTGACAATTCAAGAGAGGAGTCCGCGGGGAGTTTTTCTGCGGGCTCAAGCGGTACGTCATTTCTTCATGATGGGGGAGGGGAGTGATGAACAGCGAAAACACCCGCGAGTCCACGGCTGTGGTCACCGGGTTGGGTCTCGTCTGCGTAGGTCTGTTTCTGCTCGTCAGTCTGTATTCGAATTCGCCGTTTGACGTGATGGATTATCACGCCGGAGCTTCGGGCGAAATTGAAAACAAGGCGGGGTGGATCGGCGCCTGGTTGGCTCATTATACACTTTGCATGTACGGCGTCGGCGCCTGGGTGATCATGGCGCTGGCGGTCGTCTTTGGCGGCATCATTTGCGTCACCAAGTCGATCTCCAACATCGCCATCCGCTGCGCTGGAGCGGCGCTGGTGATCGCGCTGGTGTGTGCTTGGTGCGGCGCGATGGACCGCCCGGCTGCGCTGCATGTTGCTGACTATCCCGCCGGAGCTGGCGGATTGCTCGGCAACCAACTGCTCGCACCTACACTCATCAACTACTTTGGAAACGTCGGCGTCTTCCTGGTCCTGGGGTTGATCAGCCTGCTCTCCTGTCTGCTAATGGCGCCCCGTGCAACGGAAGTGGGACTGTCGCTGCTCGGCCGCGGCATCACCGCGACCGCGCATGTCGTGGCGGATTGGGTGATCGGCCGCATGCCGAATACGATGACTCCCGCTGTGGCCGGAACTGCCGGAAGCATCGCCAACACCTCGGCCAACGATATACTGCGCCTCCGCGGTCAGCAGGCCAAGCCGCAGGTCGAAGAGAACGTCAGCCGCGTGAATGTCTTCGCTGAAAATGCCGCCGCCAAGGCGCGCGGTGCCAGCGACGGCCGTTCGAAGGCCGAGATCGCCGCCGAAGAACTGGCCGCGCAGGTCGATAAACTGGAGAAGGCTGAACGCGCCGAACGGAAGAAGGCTCCGAAGGAGACCGAAACGGCCGAGCGCAAGATTCCGCTGCTGAACGCCCGCAACACGGAAGAAATCGACAACGCCAAGGCCGAGAAGAAACTGTCCAAGGCTGAAATCCAGGCCGCCAGCGACGCCGACGAAACCGAACGCCGCCGCCAGGAAGCTCTACGCCAAGCCGAAGCCGCCGAGAACGAACGCCTCGCCCGCGAGAAGCAGCAGAAGGAACAGTACGCCAAGGAAGCCAAGGCTCTGGAGAAGCTTGAGAAAGAGCGCGCGGTTCAGGACAAGGAGAAGGCGAAGAATCAGGAGAAGTTCGCCGCTGCGATGGCCGAAGAAGCGGCCAAGCACGCTCCGAAGACCGAAGAGGGCGCGGAAGAGGACGGCGATGCCGTCGAAGCGCCGCCCAAGCCCAAGCTGCCGATCAACTACGATTTGCCCAAGTACGACGTGCTGATCCCCAACGACATCACGCCGCCGGTCACCAGCGAATCGCTGAAGGACCGCGGCGCGACGGTGATCCAGACGCTGTGGGACTTCAAGATCGGCGCGAAGCTGGCGGGCATTCAGAGCGGCCCGACAGTAACGATGTATGAACTGGAACTCGACCCGGGCATCAAGGTTCAGCGCGTCGTCAGCCTGCAGGACAATCTGGCGATGGCGATGAAGGCCGAAAACGGCGTGCGCATCATCGCGCCGATTCCGGGCAAGGCCACGATTGGCATCGAAATTCCCAACACCGAAGACCATACCGTGCGCATGCGCCCGATCCTGGAATCGCCGCAGTTCCGCAGCAAGCAGTGGACGCTGCCGTTGATCCTGGGCCGCGACGCCGTCGGCAATCCCCTGGTCGCCGACCTGGCCACGATGCCGCACTTGTTGATCGCCGGAACGACCGGTTCCGGAAAGTCCGTCTGCGTGAACTCGATCATCCTGAGCATCATGATCCTGCGCAAGCCGCATGAAGTGAAGCTGATCCTGGTCGATCCCAAGCAGGTCGAAATGACGGACTTCAAGGGCATTCCGCATCTGCTCTCGCCGGTCGTCACCGACATGAAGTTGGCCGCCGGCGTGCTGACGTGGGCTGTGCAGAAGATGGAACAGCGCTACGAACGCATGAGCCACGTGGGCGTGCGCAACATCGCGACGTTCAACAAGATGCCGCGCGAAGAACGGCTGGCGCGTCTGCCGCAAGGCGCGGATGCCGACGACTACATCGATCCGATGCCGTACATCGTGATCATCGTCGACGAATTCGCCGACCTGATGATGACCGCCGGCAAGGAAATCGAACAGGCCATCGCCCGGTTGGCGCAGAAGGCGCGCGCCGCCGGCATTCACGTGATCCTCGCCACGCAGCGTCCGAGCGCCGATGTGGTCACGGGCTTGATCAAGACCAACTTGCCCTGCCGCATCTGCTTCCAGGTGAAGAGCAAGATCGACAGCCGCATCGTGCTGGATCAGGGCGGCGCCGACAAGCTGGCCGGCAAGGGCGACATGCTCTACATCGGAGCGGGAAATTCGAACCTGACCCGCGCCAAGGGCGTCTACATCGCCGACGATGAAATCCGCAACGTGGTGAAGTTCTGCAAGGACCAGGCGGAACCGGAATACAGCGAAGAAGTCGAACGCGTCGCCGCTCAGGTCCTGAGCAGCGGCGAAGACGAGGACGCGCCGGAGAACAACCGCCAGGCCATCGAGCTCGACGAGAAGTTCGACGAAGCCGTGGAAGTGTTCCTGGTGATGAAACGCGCCTCAACCTCGCTGCTGCAGCGCCGCATGGGACTGGGTTATACCCGTGCCGCGAAGCTCTGCGACCAGATGGAAGCGCGCGGCATTGTCGGTCCGGATCGCGGCGCCAAGGGCCGCGAGCTGCTGATCACGCAGGACAGCTGGGATCAGTTCAAGCGCGTCCGCGCCAACAACAACGGCTCCGCGTTCGGCGCGCTGGGCAGCAAGGACAACCCGGGTCCGCAGTCGAGCGTCGCCGCCAGCGTCGCCGCTGAGAACCCCGGCACGGAAGTCGGCGAAGAGCTGAATCCCGCTCTGATCGCGCAGCTGGACGACGTTGATGGCGTGAAGGACGTCGAGGACGAAGCCGAGGAATAGAGTCGAAAACGGAATGTCGAATGGCGAACAAGAAATCCCCCGCATGCTGCGGGGGATTTTTTTTTAACGATGACTTCAGGTTGATGAGCCTGGCAACGGGGTCCACATCTCCTGAAAACGCAAGACCAGCGGGCCGTGTTTGAGCAGCTCGTGGAAGTGAGGGTTTTGGACAATGCGAATCAGTTCGATCTTCGCGCAGCGCTCCGGCACGCTCAAATGAATGCCATCGTCGCATACGTCGAACGTGGCCTCGCCCTCCGGGCCAAACTTGCGCAACAAGTCCCAATCGAACTGCTTTTCAGCTTCGGTGCGCAGGCATTGCGGAGCAGGCGGCACTGGTGGTGTTTCCGGTGGCGCGGAAACCTCCGGCCGTAACGCCTGTAGCAACTCGCGTTTGCTCAGCGCGAGCAGCCGGGTTTGTTCCTCCGACGGAAGCGCGGCGATCTTCGCGGCCGTCGAGACTGCGAGTTGGCCGGTGTCGACGCGGGCGATCAGAGCGGGGATGCCGTGGTCGAGAAGATTGCGAGCAAAGCCCACACTCTTACCGGAAATGTTAAGGACTCTTCCCGCGTGGTCCTTCGCTCGACCGAGGTCAGGATGGGGAAAATTTTCCCCATGTTGGCTTTTGACCACACCTTTGACATTCCTGCGCAGGAATGCTTCCTCTTCGAAGTGCGGCAACATCCGCGCCGCCACCATCGCGCGCTGATTCTCCTTCAAGTGCCGCCGCCGCAGGTTTGCGGAGACGATGAATTCGAGCAGCGAGCCTTGCCCATCCCACTCGCGTGTTTTCGGCGTCAGGCCGAGTTTCTGACATGCGAGCACGCGGTGGCGGCCGTCGATGACCTGGCCTTGCCAGAGCCAGACGGCTTCGAGCTGGCCCTTTTCGCGAATGTCGGCGACGAGCGCTTCGAACTCCGATTCGCGCATCGGCGGGAAGATCGCCGCTGAAGCGTGGATCGGCAATTCCGGTCCGGTTTCCAAGACCGGTTGTGTCTGCGGGGCTGATTCGGCGGGAGCCCCTGTGTTGCTGTTGTTCGCGGACTGAGCCGCAGTTTCGTGAAGGGGTTGCATGGCAACCTACTCCTTATAAAATAGGTCCTCCGGTTGAGAACCTGATACTAAGAGTATACGCCATGAATAGACCGAAGTTCAAGACAAAACCAAATAGATTCCTAATATGAGATTGATATTTGGTCGTTAGTAATTGAAATTAAATGAGTTGCGGACGACAAAAAGTTCGGATTATTTTATTGGAATTGGATTAGTCACGGCCTGTTGACATGGCACAAACGGGGGGCGAGCTCAGAGTCGCCGCGCCGTTTTCCGCTCTGTAGACCAGCAGCTTCCTTATAGAATTTTTAACCGGCTTGAGGAGGCAGCAGATTTTGCGAAATCATCGAACTTGGATTCGACAATTCGATTTTTAGCCTTTGATTTCAATGGAACATTTATCGCTGAGTTGCCTCGGCGTTAAGTTTATGGTTTCCGTGCACGCGCCTATCTCTGGCCCCTCGCCCCTCGCGCGTCAGCGCGCTACTTCTTAAGCTCATCGCCCTTGGGCATGTCGACCTTCTTCTGCTCCTCGCCGGGCTTGACGACGGCGGGGGGAAGCGCGGGTTTCTGCTCGGGGACGGCGGGTGGGGGAGCGGGGATCGACGGGCGCTGGGCCTGGATCTGCTTCTTGATCATCTCGATCTGCTCGGGCGTGAGCTGGGGCTGACCGTTCGGTGGAGCGTGGGGCGGGCCGTGCGGTGGCTGGGCGTCGCTGCGCGGTTTGCTGGACTCGGTCGGATCGGCGATGTCCTTCTTTTTCAGGTCGGCGGCGTTCTGGACCAGTGCGTCGTAGACGTACTTGTCGATCTTGTACGGATCGCTGCGGCCTTCGACCTGCAGGATCACGTCCTGGTTGTCGACTTTGCCGAAGACCAGCGTGTGTTCGCTGCCGTCTTTGAGACGCACTTTTACTTTCGCGGTGGGCTTGTCGAAACCGCGGTCCTTCTCGGGAACCATGTCGGCGTAGCTCTTGGCATTGATGTTCAGCTGCGAGGTGATGCGGTTGACAGCACCGTCGTCGACGGCGGAGCCTTCCGGTTCGGTCAGCCACCAGACGGGCTTGGGGTCGTCCTTGCCGAGTTCCTGCTTGGGCTGCAGCGGGCCTTTGCCGGCGACGACTTTCTGCAGGCGGACGACGTCGTGGTCTTTCTTGATGACGATGTCAATCAGGTCGTCAGGATTGATCGCGAGGATTTTCAGATCGAAAAAGTACGCGGGGTCGAGCAGGCGTTCGTCGGTCTTCTCGGCGCGGACGCCGGAGTTCTGATCGAGCGCCTTGTCGACTTCGTAAATCTCGCCGGCCGGTTCGCGGCGCACGAAGCACTTCAGGCCTTCGACGGTTTTGCCGAGGTAGAGGACGGTTTTTTCCGTGCCGCGATCGACGGTCAGTTCGGTGCGGTTCTTTTCATCCAGCGAGAAGGCCGTCTCCTTGCCCTCGCGCGTGTCTTCGATCTTGGCCATGTTCAGGTTGCTCAGCAGCATGACCACGCGCTCGTTGTTAACAGCGCGATCCTTCAGGCTGGTCATGATCCAGTTCTTGTCTTTCTTCTCGAGCTTGATCGTGACGTCGCCCTTCTTGATGGTGATGGTCTGCGGCGAGTTGATGTCGAAGGGCTTGACGATGGGCTTGCCCGGCTCGGTGGGAAGCTGCGGCTCGCGGCGTCCCTGAACCAGAAAGAAGCCCAGCGTGAGCAGTACGCACGCGCCGAAGAGAAGGAAGATCAGTCCAGGTTTAATCATTGGTGAAGCTCGACGGTCCAATGGTTTGAGCGAAGCTGCGTTCGTAGCGCGTCTGCGCTGCGCGGCGGAAGAGGAACCAGCCCAAAGCGAAGACGAACAGGGCGGTGGCCGTCCCGCCAATCAGCGCCACTTTCAGGACAGTGCGTTTGACGTCGTTCTCGGCTCCGCCCAGCGCCTTGATCGTGCGCGCTTCGTAAGTCTTGGTGCGCATGCGGATCAGGTCGTCGCCCATGCCGAAGTTGTCGGTGATGTTGCGCACGACCATGACATTGTTCTGCATGAACTGACCCAGGTCGCGGGAATTGATGTAGAGCGACTGGAAGGCTTCCGGGCCGGAGAAGATCGCCAACCAGCCGGGTTTCTTGACGACGGTGGCGTTCTCGTCCTTCTTGTCTTTCTGATCGGGCGGTGGTGGCGCGCCGCCATGGTCCCACGCCGGCACGGGCTTGCCTTCGTAGTTAAACGGGAACTGTCCGTCGAGCATCACGAAGACGTTGCGGGAGCCGTCGTACTTGCGGTTTTCGTCGTCTTCCGTTTCGCGGTTCAGATCGATGCCGTCGGCGTAGGGAATGACCCAGGTCTGCTTGGAGGTCTTCGCCAGCACGGTGCCTTTCAGACTGTTCTTTTCGAGCTTGGCGTTGTCGAGCGCAATGGCGGCGGGGCTTAAAACCACCATGTTGGGCAGCAGCTTGGTGAGCACCGATTCCTGGTCGATGTTTTCCTGCAGGATGTTGATGAAGAGCGGAAAGGTTTTCAGCACGATGTTGTTGCGGTTGAACGGGTCGCGGACGGGCAGCTTCAAGCTGGAGTTGTCGGCGATGAAATCCTGGCCCATCGTGACGCCCAGTTCCTTCAGGTAGTCTTCGAGGCCCGAGGGCGTCTTCTCGACGCGCGCGCCGAATTCGTAGGAGACGTTGAACGAACTGGCGGCCAGCAGCATCTTGCCACCGCCGGCGAGGTATCTGGCGACTTCGTATTTCTGGCGCTCGTTGAGATCGCGCGGGCGGAACATCATGAACAGCGACGTGTCGGGCGGAATCGTGTTGCCTTCGGTCAGGTCGACCTGCTTGATGTCGAACTTCTTCTCCTGATCCCACTGTCCCTGCGAAATCCACTCGAAGCCGCTTTCCTGAGGCTGGCCGGGCATCATCGGGCCACCGCCGGCGCCGCGCGGCGCGTAGACGGCGATGATCGGCTTCTTGGTCGTGGTCAGGTCGACGATGCTGCTGCCGATGGCGTACTCCAGCATTTCCGGCTGGCCGATCTGCGGGATCGGAATCTTGTCCTTGGCCTGATAGGTGATTTCCAGGCCGCTGAAGACGCGCGACATGGTTTTCTGGTCCTTCTGGAAGCCCATCAGTTCGATCAGGAAGTTCTCTTTGGTCAGGCGTTCGCGAAGATCCTTGTTGTTGGTCGGATCGATGGCCGTGACCTTGATCTTGCCCTTCGAGGCGGTTTCGATTTCCTGGAGCTTGTCGAGCATGTCGCGCTTGATCTGCTCGAAACCTTCCGGCCCTTTTTCACTGACGTAGTAAGTGACGCGCAGCGTGTCGTCGAGCCGGCCGATGATGTTGGTGAAGGGCTGGCTGAGGCTGTAGCGGCCTTCTTTGGTCAGGTCGATGCGGGCGAACTTTTTATCGGCCAGCAGATTGGCCAGAATCATCACGCACGCGGCGACGATCACCGCGATTACGACCATTGAATCCCGGGAAGCTTTATTGGTTGCCATGGGTTAGCGCCGCCGTTCGACGATCAAAATGTTCAACAGCAGAAACAGGCCCGACACGGTGACCGCGTAGATGATGTCGCGGGTGTCGATCACGCCGCGCGCGATGCTGGTGAAATGCGGATCGACGCCGAAACGTTCAATCACGTTCGCCAGCGTGGCGCTGTAATCCTTCACCCACATCGCCAGCATGCCGAGCATGTAAAAGAAGAAGTTGATCGAGAGCGCGATGATGAAGGCGACGATCTGGTCGGACGTGACGCTGGAGGCAAACGCGCCGATCGCGAGGTAAATCATGCCGAGGATCATCGAGCCGATGTAGCCGCCGATGATCGGGCCGGCGTCGGGATTGCCCATCACCGCCAGCGTGATGGGAAGATGCAGGGTGAGCACCAGCATCAGCGCAATTACGATCATCCCGGCGAGGTACTTTCCGAGGACGGCCTGCCAGGTCTTGATCGGCATGGTCATCAGCAGTTCGAGCGTGCCCAGCTTGCGTTCTTCGGCCCACAGGCGCATGGAGATCGCGGGAATGAAGAAGAGGAACATGAACGTGAGATTGGCGAAGTAGCCGCGCATGTCGGCGCTGTTGCTGATGAACAACTGCTGCACGTACAGGTAGCAGGTGAGCACCAGGAAAAAAATGATGAAGACGTAACCGATGGGCGTATTGAAGTACGCCCCCAGTTCGCGCCGGGTGATACTGAGTGTTGCGCTCATGATCGGTTGTTGATCCCTCTTATTTCAACGCTTCGTGCCCGGTCGCCTTCAGGAATGCGTCTTCCAGCGACAACGCTTCGACGCGGATCTCCTGGACTGACCAGTTTTTCTCTTTGCAGATCGTGAATAGCTGCTCGCTCGCGCCCGGATCGCCGGAGCCGTTGTTGAGGCTCTGCAGGCTGCATTCCATCCAGCCGTCTCCGCTGCTCCCGCCTTTATTGGGGAGCTTCTGCACTTTGACGCCGGAGACGTGAGAAAGCGACTTCGCGGCGGATTCCAGTTCGGCCACCGTCGGGCCTTTCAGGCGCGCGATCACGCGCTGTTCGCGGCCGATCTTCGCTTTCAGTTCGCTGGGCGCGCCGTCAGCGACGAGCTTGCCCTTGTTGATGATCATGGCGCGGCTGCAGACGGCTTCGACTTCCTGCATCACGTGAGTTGAAAAGAGGACGGTCTTGGTCTTGCCAATTTCCATGATCAGCTTGCGGATTTCGATCAGCTGAATGGGATCCAGACCGCTGGTCGGTTCGTCGAGGATGAGTAGATCCGGATCGTGGAGCACCGCCTGAGCCAGGCCCACGCGCTGGCGGTAGCCGCGCGAGAGATTGCTGATCGGCGACATATACTTGGCCTGGAGACCGCAGGCTTCGACGGCCCAATCGATGCGCTGGTTGCGGCGCGCGCCGAGACCGCGGATGTTGCCGACGAACGCCAAGTACTCCTTCACGCGCATCTCTGTATAAAGAGGTGCGTTTTCGGGGAGGTAACCGATGTGGCGGCGGACTTCGACGGGGTCGACGTCGATCGAGACGCCGGAGACGGAAGCGGTGCCACCATCGGCGACAAGGTAGCAGGTGAGCACCTTCATCGTCGTGGACTTGCCGGCGCCGTTGGGACCCAGGAGCCCGACGATTTCACCGCGCCGGACCTGGAAAGTCAGGTCGTCCACCGCGCGGAGCGGGCCGTAGGTTTTAATCAGGTTCGAAACGTTGACGAGAATGTCTTCGGCCATAGTCCCTTGTTCGAATCCACAGTAACGATGGTGTTCGACGCGATTTTTTAAAGCTTACGTTTGTTAAGACGCCTCATCTTCCACCACCTTCAGACTTTTCAAGTAAAGAAACAGTCACGGCAGTGATCACGAAATTAAAGTCTGGCAGTTTCAACGGCTAGTGTATGAATGAGTCGTTTTTCGGACGCGCTTTGCAACAATAATTCCGGCGCGATCTGTAGTGCTTGACAGCTTACAACTCTTTAAGGAAAGTGGTCACCATGGACGATCTGCCGCTTCCCTTGCATGGCCCGGACCCCCGCCAACTGCCTGCGCCGGAAGCGGAAATGTACCGCCGCAAATGCCGCGCGTACGTGCTGATGGAAATGTGCGAGAACGTGGACACGGAACGCCGCGCGGAAATCGCGCGCGAAATTCTGGTGATGGGCGCCGACGCGCTGCCGGCGCTGTCGAAGGCCGCCGCCAGCCGGCACGAAAATGCTGCCGCCGCCGCGCGCTCGTTGATTCGCCTGCTCGTCCCGGACGAGATCGGCCGCCAGATCTACCAGGCGATGTTGCGCGACAAGCGCAACTACGCCGTTGAACACGGTGCGGTGCTGCTTTCGAGGCTGTCGTATCCCAACCTTCCCGTCCAGCGCGTGATGCGCGACATCGATGCTCTGGCGAAGAAGGCCGGCACGTTTATTTGCGGGCAGCTGGGCGCGCAGAAACAGGAAGCGAAAATCGTGGCCTCCAAGCAGCCGCTCGATGTGATCCGGCTGCTCGGCGAATTCTGGCGCGACGAAGGTTTTCACGGCAACGTCGAAGACTACTACAGCGACCGCAACAGCTACATTCCCGACGTGCTGGAACGCCGTACGGGCTTGCCGATCGCGCTGTCGGTGCTGTATCTCGCGGTCGCGCGACGCTTGTTTCTTTCTGTCGATGGGGTGGGGATGCCGGGCCATTTTATCGTGCGCGTAAAAGTGGCAACCAAGGATGGCGAACAATTCGTGCTGATCGATCCGTTCCGCGGCGCGCGTGCGATGAACGTCGAAGATTGCCGTCAGACGGTGGAGTCCCACGGCCAGCCGTTTGTGCCCGACGAACATCTCAAAGCCAGCTCGCCGATCGAAATATTGGCGCGGATGTGCAACAATCTGCTGGCGCTCTTCGACCACCAGAAGCGCTCGCTGGAAGCCGAACGTGTGGCGACGGTGCTCGTGCATCTGCAGCCGCGCGATCCGGTGCCGCTGCTGATCCGCGCAGAGCGGCGGCTGCGGCGCAACGAACGGGCGGGGGCGCGCGCGGATTTCATCAAAGCGCGGAGCCTGGACGCCAGCGGGCCGATCGGGCGCACGGCCGAAGAATTGTTGAGACGGATGGAATTCGAGAACCCGTTTCGGTAATACGTTCTAACGAAGAAGTCGCACCTTTCGTCCAACCAGAGTCCATTGAATCCCATCACCCGTGAACGGAGTATTCATGAAAATCGGCGTGTTCGGCTACCCGGGGGAAAATCTCAAACTGGTCCAGGCGATGGTGGCCGAACTGCGCAAGCGCGGAGCGGAGCAGTTGATCTGTCTGGGCGGGCTGGTCTGGAGCGGTAAGACTAATCAGACCGACGTCGATCCTCCGGCGACGATCATCCGCTGGCTGCGCACCGAGGAGATCCAGACGCTGGCCAACGACACCGACCGGCAGATCGCCGGCTGGCGGCTGCAGGGGCTGGCGAATACGACCGGGTACATCCGCCGTAATGTCCGCAGCTTTCTTTCGGTGATCACGCGCGAGGAAGCCGAGTGGATCAACGCGCGGCCCACGTTCGTGGCCGTCGGAGACGTGATCTGCTGCACGGACATGCTGACGATGGACGCGAAGTACCCTGTGCCGCTTTCGCGCACAAATGCCCAGCGGCTCTTCAGCGTGATGAAACAGCGCACCGCGATATTTCCTTCCGCCAACGGCCCGGAGCTGGTGGTGCGCAAACAGGAAGACGGCGTGATCGAGCCGGGACCGTTTCAGGATATCGAAGAGAAACTCGATTCGCCCAAGCAGGCGGTGGTGATCGGTGGGCTGGCGGGGTATCCGTCGCTGCAGACCAACGTCAGCTGGGGCGCACTGGCGGATACGACACTGAGCCGCATTTCGCTGGTCTGCCTCGACGCGAAGTCGCTCAAGAGCGTTCCGGAAAAAGGACGGATGCTGGCGCTGCGCGGTGCGTTCCGCTGGCACGAAGGTGTGGTGGAGTGATGGGCGGCGATGAGTGACGAATGATGAGTGACGGTTTGAGTCGCGACCACATTATGCGGGAAGCGCTTACGCTGGCGTGCCGGGGCGGCGCTTGGGTCAGTCCCAATCCGCAGGTTGGCGCGGTCGTTGTGAAAGACGGCCAGATTGCCGGTCAAGGCTGGCATCAGCAGTACGGCGGGCCGCACGCGGAAGTGTTTGCGCTTCAGGAAGCTGGCGACCGCGCGCGCGGGGCGACGTTGTATTGCACGCTCGAGCCTTGCAATCACACGGGAAAAACGCCGCCGTGTGCGCAGGCGATCATTGCGGCAGGTGTTAAAACGGTGGTGATCGGGTCGCTGGATCCCAATCCCGTGGCGAGTGGCGGCATCACGACGCTGCGCAACGCGGGGATCGACGTGATCACCGATGTGCTCGAGGCAGAATGCGAAGCGCTGAACGCGCCGTTTTTCAAAACGCTGCAGACGGGGCTGCCGTTCGTCAGCTTGAAATGGGCGATGTCGGCGGACGGAAAAATCGCGGCGGTAGGTGGCGATTCGAAATGGATCACGTCGGACGCGTCACGCGCGTTGGTGCATCGTCTGCGCGCGGCTCACGACGCAGTGCTGGTCGGCATCAATACGCTGATCGCCGATGGCGCGCGGCTCAATGCGCGCAACGAGACGGGCGAGAAAGTGCGGCAGCCGCGCCGTGTGATTCTCGACTCCAACGCACGGACGCCGCTGGACGCGCCGCTGTGGAGCGCCGAGGGTGGGGCGGTGTTGATCGTCTGCGCGACGGATGCTCCGGCCGAGCGCGTCACGGCGCTGACGGCGCGCGGTGCCAAAGTGATCAGCGTGGAACGCCGCAATTTCACGTTGCCGCTCGAGGCGGTGCTCAAGGCGTTGGTGAAGGAGCGGATTCAATCGGTGTTGGTAGAAGGCGGCAGCGCGGTGCTCGGTTCCTTCGCGGACAGCCGCCTGGCCGATCAGGCGTACATCTTTATTGCGCCAAAGATCGTCGGCGGCATCGGCAGCGCCACGGCGGTGGGAGGCCGGGGCGTGTCGCGTGTCGCGGAGAGCTTGGAACTGCGCGCGCCGCGGGTGGATCTGATCGGACCGGACGTGCTGATGTCGGGGGCGCTCAGCACGTGGGTTTGGACGCAAGATTTTAAGCCCACAACGAAATAACGGGTGCGTTGCACGATGTGTGCGCAAGGGACTTGCTTTTTCCAAAGGCACTTCGTAAAGTTCCATAACGTTTTGCATCATGCCACGTTCTGGTTCGAGGGAAAATCGCCATGGCTACCGGCCCTGCCGAAAAGAAGCCCAATCCCAACGCACCCAAACCAAAACAAAATTTACTCATGATTGGTGGTGGCCTGATCCTCCTCGGAGTGGTTTGGTTTCTATGGTCGATGCCCGGATTCATCCGGCCATTGACGCCGGACGAGATCAAGGAAGAGAAGGAACAGAAGCTGATTGAGGAAGAAAAGGCCCGCGACGCAGCGAGAGATGCCGCGCGTGAGGCTGCCCGACGGCACTAACAGCCCGTTGATAAACCCCTGGCCTGCGCCGCGAAACGCCTTTACTGCCAGGCGTTTCACGGAGAAACCAGGCGGGAATAGACTTTTTTCAACGAGCTGGCGTCCGGCGTCTTCTTCCATACTGCATACGCTTTAGAAAGGACAGGTCCTCATGGCCAAGTCTCGGAAGTCGAAAAAGCAGCGCAGTGAAGAAGAGGAAGACGAAGACGACGAGATTATCGAGGCGGAGCCGTTCGAGGACGAAGAGAAAGAATACGACAACCGGGCCAAATCCAAGACTGATCCCGCGGGCGATCAGCCCAAGTCGAAGGGCTTCTTCCAGCAGATGGGCGACAGCCTGAAGGCGGCCGGACAGACAGCGGAAAAATACACGCGCATCGGCATCACCATGGCAGAGCTGGAAAAGCTGCGCCTGGAATTGAAGTCCGCGTATCAGAAGCTGGGCGAAAACGTGGCGCGCTGCTGGGACGCGGCGCCGGACATCGGCGTTTCGGCGCACGATTCGGACGTCAAGGATCAGGTCAAGAAGGTCAACCTGCTGCGCCGCCAGATTCGCGAAGTCGAAGCTAAAATCAGAACGCTGAAGGTCGGCGACAAAGCCGAAGTGAAAGATAAATAATTTTTCACGCCACTTGCTTCATTTTAGAGTGTCATGACACCGGTGGTTCACAACCGCCGGTGTTTCACTATTTGGAGAGTTCGATGAAAACGCTGCTGCTTTCGATACTGTCCGTCGCATTGCTCTGCTCGTTCCAGTGCCGTGGTGAAGACAAACCACTTTACGATTTCAAAGTGATCACGCTGGAGAACGGACTGAAGGTGGTGGTGCTCGAAGACTTCGCCTGCCCGGTGGTCTCGGTGCAGCTCTGGTACCACGTCGGCTCGAAGGACGAGAAGCCGGAACGCCAGGGCTTCGCGCATATGTTCGAGCACATGATGTTTCAAGGCACCGACCGCGTTGGCCCGACTGGGCATTTCGACAGCGTTCACCGCGTCGGCGGCGGCTGCAATGCGTACACGAATTTCGACGAAACAGTTTATTTCGAAGCGCTTCCTGCCAGCCAGCTGGAACTGGCGATGTATTTGGAATCGGAGCGCATGGCGTTCTTGAAGATCGATCAGCATTCGTTCGACACCGAGCGCAAGGTGGTCGAAGAAGAGCGCCGTATGGGCGTGAACCAGCCGTACGGGACGCTCTTCGACAAAGTCCTGCCGGAAATCTACACGGTCCATCCGTACCGCTGGACGCCGATCGGCCAGATCCCGCACCTTCGCGCGGCGGCCGTCAGCGAACTGCGTGAATTCTGGACGCGCTACTACGTTCCCAACAACGCCACGCTGGTGATCGTGGGCGCGGTGAAGCAGGGCGACGTCGAAGTGCTGGCGAAGAAGTATTTCGGCTGGATTCCCAAGTATCCCGACCCGCCGCGCGTGACAGTGGTTGAGCCGATGCCGACGGCGCCGAAGGCGGTGAAGATCAAGGAACAGAACGCGCCCACGCCGCTGCTGGCGCTGGTATACCGCACCGTGCCGCTGGGCCATGAAGATTATGTAGCGCTGCAGGTGCTGGCGCAGATCCTGTGCGAAGGAAATTCCAGCCGCGTCTACCGGCGTCTGGTCGCCAACGATCAGTCCGCGGCGTTCGCGCAGGGAATCGACTTTTCGTTGGAACAGGATGGTTTGTTTGCGATCGGCGCGGCTCTCTCGCCGCTGGGTGGCGACGCGAAGAAAGCGCAAACGGCACTGGAAGAGGAAATTGAAAAGATCCGCACGACGCCCGTCACCGACGCCGAGCTGAATAAAGCGCGCACGCAATTGCGCAAGACGATTGTGTTCGAAAGCCTCACGGTGGAGAGCAAAGCGTTCAAGATCGGCCGGGCTGCGGTGCTGGAAGGCAACGTCGACAACGTCAACAAGCAGCTTTCGCGCATCAACGCGGTGACCATCGCGGACGTTCAACGCGTGGCGCAGAAGTACTTCACGCCGGAACACAAGATGACCTTCAACATCGAGCGCAATCTGCTCGGCACGCTGTTCGGAAAATGGGGCAAGGAAGAAGACGCGCCGGTCACCGCGACGCCGGAGAAGGAAGCGCCGCCGCCCGGCCGTGCCGGCGTGAAGCGTCCGGATGGATTCCCTGTCGAACCACCGGCCGCTCCGGCCACGAAGCTGGATGTCACGCCGAAATTCACGACCAAGACGCTGGCGAACGGACTGAAGGTCGTCGTGATCACCAAGCACGGCGTGCCGTTTGTCTCCGCGCGGCTGGGGCTGCAGTGTGGCGCGTGGACGGAACCCAAGCCGGGGCTGGCTTTGATGACGATGCAGATGTTGACCAAGGGCACCGCCAAGCACGACGAAGGAGCGCTGGCGCTGGAGATGGAAACCTACGGCATCTCGCTTAATGGCAACGCGTCGCTCGACAGTTCCAGCGTTGAGGCCGACTGCATGACCGAGCATCTCGAACGCGCCGTCAACTTAATGGCTGAAGCTGTGCTTACGCCGACGTTCAATGAGAAAGAATTCACCAAGCTCAAGGCGCAGAGTCGCGCCGGACTGGCCGTGGCCGAAGGCACGGCCGAATACGCCGCGGAAAAAGCGCTCCGCAAGCAGCTCTACGACAAGCATCCGTACGCGCGCACGGAAAGTGGCGAGATGGCGGACCTTGACGCGTTGAAAGTCGAGGAGCTCAAGCCGTGGTGGACGCAGATCGCGCGGCCGGACATGGCGACGCTGATCTTCTCCGGCGACGTTGAACTCGACCAGGCCGTCGCGCTGGCTGAGAACGCGCTGGGCACGTGGAAGTCCGAAGGTGCGAAGCCAGAATTCAAGCTCGCCGAAATCCCGGCACCGCAGGTGACCCACATTTATCTGGTCGACCGGCCGGGAAGCGTGCAGAGCCAGATTCGCGTCGGCCAGCTGGGATTGACGCGGCGCGATCCGAAGTTCTTTACCTCCACGGTTGTGAGCGGTTACTTCGGGGGAGCGTTCGGTTCGCGCTTGAATGAAGTGATCCGCGTCAAGAAGGGACTGACGTATGGCGCGCACGGCGGCTTCTCGGCGCGCCGCTTCGCCGGCGATTTTCATGTCTCGACGTTCAGCAAAAACGAGACGACCGCGCAGGCCGTTCAGGCGGTGCTGGATGAAATCAAGCGCCTGCGCGATGAGCCGCCGACGGTCCGGGAACTCGACGATCAGAAGGCGTACACACAAGGCAGTTTCGTCCGCGAACGCGAGACGCCGCAGGCTGTCGCAAACGATCTGTGGGTGATCGAGACCAATGGGCTGCCGCCGGATTATTTCAGCAAGATGATGGAGACCGTCGCTATCACAACCGCGGAAGATTGTGCCAAGCTGGCGCAGTCGGCCGTCGATCCGGCAAAGTTGACCATTATCGTGGTTGGCGATGCGAAGGTGCTGAAAGACGCATTGGAGAAGATTGCGCCGGTGACAGTGATTCCGCCGAAGTGAATTCGTAGCACAAGGGGGCTGAGCAATTGCTCAGAACCCCCTCCAATGTTGAACTTGATGCGACGGATTCCAATCGGGAGCCGGCAGTTTGTTCGTCTGCACTCGCGCAACGGATTTCATAAATATCGCCGCTAATATTTTCATCAGCAAACGCGCCAAGTTATTTAGAGATGATTGTACGACGAGAGCCTTCTTCTGCTCGTCGAACTTGCCTGATCTATTCCTCAAAAACTGTGTTGTCTTTGCGTTCGTCCACTTCTCTCGAGGGTCACGCACATGGCTGAACAGGAATGGTTGGATGCAGGCGAGGCACTGCGGATTCTGGGGATCAAAGAAGGTGAGCTGCAGATGCTGGTGGCCAGCGGCGCGTTGCGTGCGTACCGCTCGGCGGGGACGATGAAGTTCCGGCGGGAAGATCTGGCCACTGTGAAATTGCAGAGCGACATGCCGATCATCATTCCGCCCACCGTCACCCGGCCCGGCGAAAGTGGCATCCTGGTACCGCTGGAACGGATTACGCCGGAGTTGATCGAGAAATTGGAAGAATCGCCAAGCGGCGTGATCACCCGCGTTTCTGAAAGTGTCGTGCACACGGGATTGCCGCTGGAGAACCCGGCGAGGAAATCATCGGTCTCGCGCATCCGCACACCGGGCAGCCGCGTTGGGATGAATCCGGCCAGTTCGCGCCGCACCGCGCCGGTCTTTCGCTACAAGCCGGCCAATCCGCTGATGACGGCGGTGCTGCTGCTCAACGCCATCGTGCTGACCTTCTCGGGCTCGTTGGGCTTTATCATGCTGAACGTAGGCTACTACGATCCGGCGCAGGAGCAGCGCATCATTCCGCCGTACCTCAATCATGAAAGTTCGACACCGGTCTACCGCTGGTGCTACCACAATACGCCCGGCAATCCTCAGGACAAAAAGCCGCTGGGTGAATACGACGGGCGATGAATCTGGATGGTAATTGGTGATTTTGCAAAACGCCTCGAGCTTGCTTGAGGCGTTTCGCTTTGTGCGCGTGGGATCTCTGAATACGATGGGTTCATATCTACTGGCTTGATCAAAAGTCAGCATATGGACAATTGGCCATAATGCTGAACAGGGAGGTCACATGGCAGACATTCGCGTTGCAGTTTTTGGCGCTGGCGACAATACGCGCACCCAACACATTCCGAATCTGTTGAAGATTCCGGGAGTGGAACTGGTCGGCATTTGCAACCGTTCGCGCGAGTCGTCCGAACGTGTGGCGAAGCAATTCGGATTTAAGAAAACGTACGCCAATTATCGGGAACTGGTTGCAGACTCGGACGTCAATGCCGTTGTCATCGGGACGTGGCCGTACATGCACTGTCCCGTGACCGTGGCCGCGTTGAATGCGGGGAAACACGTGTCGTGCGAAGCGCGCATGGCGCTCAACGCAGCAGAAGCGCACGCGATGCGCGACGCCGCGCAGCAGCATCCCGAGTTGATCGCGCAAGTCGTGCCGTCGCCGTTCACGTTGCGCGTGGACAAGACGATTCAGAAGCTGATCGGCGCCGGTGCGATCGGCGAGGTGCTCGCAGTGGAAATTCGTGGCGGCGGAGCATTCCTGAATCGCGACGCCGTGCAGTCGTGGCGTCAGAATTTCGATTACAGCGGCTATAACATCATGAGCTTGGGGATCTGGTACGAAGCGCTGACGCGTTGGTTGGGGGAGGCGGTCAACGTTTCGGCGGCGGGCAAAGTTTTTCAGAAACTGCGCAAGGACGACGCGGGCCTGCCGAAGGCGATCCGCATACCGGAGCACGTCGATGTCATCGCCGAGTTGGCCTGTGGCGCGCAATTGCATTTGCAGATTTCGAGCGTCACCGGTCTGTCCGGGCCGGCCGAAGCGTTCATCTTCGGCAGCGAAGGCACGCTGCGGTTTTCGCAGAACAAACTGTTCAGTGGCAAGCGCGGCGAGACGGAATTGAAGGAAGTGGCCATTCCATCGGCTGACGAAGGCCGTTGGCGCGTCGAAGAGGAGTTCGTCAATGCGATCCGCGGTCTGGAGCCGATCACGCGGACCACGTTTGAGGATGGCGTGAAGTACATGGAGTTCACGGAGGCCGTGACGCGCAGCATGCAGAGCGCCGCGCGGGTTAGCCTGCCGCTATTTCAGTAGGTCGTAGCAGATCATCACATCGCTATAGCGCACGTACAGTCTGCCGTGCGCGATGACGGGGACGGTCCAGAACGGCAGGATGGGAATGTCCGGAGCGCCGGCAACGACCCAGTTTTCGTGCTTGAGAGGAACCGTCCATTCCGTGACTTTTTTGAAGCCATCGGGCGTTGGAATCAGCAGCCAAAGATCGCCGCCATAGGTCAGACACAGAAGGTAGTCGTCCACTTCAACCAGCGAGCCGCTGCCCGTATTGGCCTGAACCCATTTTGGTGTTCCGGTCAATAAATCCACGCAGCGGAAGGTGCTGCGCGCGCCGTTGTACAGACCATCGCTGCAGAACGAGTACACAAAGCCATTCTTTAAGATCCCGGCACTCCACATGTTTCTGTATTCGCCTTCCCAGACGGTTTTGGCCTGGCCGTTTTCAATTTTTACGACAGCCGGAATCTTGTCTTTTTCCGACGCGGGGTCCGCGGCGATTCGAAAGCCGGGTGATACAACCAGATTGGAGCCGTCGGTCAAAGGAGCAGGACTTCCGAGCCCTCCGGTGGTGTATTTGGGGTCCAGGACGTATTCCCAGAACGGTTTGCCCGTACGCGGATCCAGACCGCAGGCATAACCCGTCGCGGTGTAGACAACCTGATCCTTCCCATCGATCTTCAAGAGCAGCGGCGAGGTGTAGCTTTCGAACCTGAGTTTGGAATTCTCCTGATATCCCCACACTTGTACGCCGGTGTTCTTGTTGAGCGCGCAGAGTTGCACCTGCTTGAGCCAGGGCCATTTGTTGTCGGGCGTGATGACATTGGGAAGAATGACCAGATCCTCCCAGACCAGGGGGCTATGGCCCGGCGCATGTCCGGTGCTGAAACTGTTTTGTTTCCATACCACTTTCCCGTCCGCCACATTCAGGCAGACATAGTGATTGCTCTGCGACAGGTAAACTTTGTCGCCGTCGATATAGGGGGTGGCAGTGGGGCCGCCGGCCCATGAATCGCCGCCGTTGGTCCCAGGAAGTTGCGTCACCCAGAGTGGCTCGCCGCCTTTGTCGGCATCAAAACAGAGCGCTTCGTCCGTCCAGCCGTGCTTGCCGAGAACGACGAGCTTGTCGCCTTTAATGGTGGGCGCGGACCAGGTCGCCGAGACGGGACTGAGTCCAGAGACACGCCAGACCTCCTTAAGACCGCCGGTCCAGTCTTTGCGGATTCCCTTGAGCGGACTCTTTCCGTCGCCGTGAATGCCACGCCAGCAGGGCCAATCATCTGTGTTGGTGACTTTGGCGTCGGCGGCGGCGTGGGTGGCTTTGATGTCGGAGCGATCGCGCTGAGGGGCCGGCGCGGTGCCTGTTTTGGCGACCCAGAATCCGTTCCAGACATCTCCGTAGGCGTAGTGCTGCCACCAGCCCAGGCCGAAGAGCAGGTTGTTCTTCGCATCGTAAGAGACATTCAGACAGGGGCCGAATTTGTCGGTGGGCACAATGACGCTGGTGATGTCCGTGAGGTGTCCGGTTTTTTCGTCGTACCTGAACGTCTGCAGCAGGTCGCCGCCGGTGGAAATGAATCCGCTTTTGCCATCGGGCGCAAAGATGAGGTTCATGAAGGGCAGGGTGGCCAGTTTGTTGTACTTCGGATCGTAGTCGGATCCGCCTTCCGAAAAAGCGAGGTCGCCGGTTTCCGGATCGCGTTTGAAGATGTTGAAATGGCAGGGGGTGCGGGGATGGCCGCTGTACACTTCGATATAGAGCCAGCGGCCATCGGGAGAGATTCCGGCGATCGTCGGGGTGGCGTCCAATCGCATGGCTTCGGGATCAGTGACGGGAACGTTCAGCGGAATTGCTTTCTTGTACGCAATCTCTCCGGTCGGTTTGCGATCGACGATGCCGATCTTGCCCTCGTTGATCGAATAGATGTTCTTCCCGTCCGGGCTCATTCGAAGATTGCCGCGAATTCCCGCACCGGCGAAGCTTGCGGATTTGGTCGGCGTGCCGTCCGCGCCAATTTTCATCCAATACATTTGAATGCCACTGCCGACAAAATAGAGATCCTTTTCGTCTGGGCTGGTGATTAAGTTGCCCCAGCCGCCGATTTCGGGCAGTGAGCCTTTTACAATTGGTTTGCCTGTTTCCTTCTCGATATCGTACCAGGTGAAACCGGTGGCCTCCCGAACTGGCCGGGGATCAACGTTCAGGCCTAGGCCGTACATCCTGCCACCAGCGGCGCAGAGGGTCTGGCCGTCCACGACCGGGTTGGTGACGGAGTCGACATACGAAATCTTGCTGGTTTGCGCATTCCATTTGAAATACTGAATGGTCCCATCCATCGGCGTAGTGATGTACAGATAGTCGCCGATCCGCTGAAAGCCCTGACCGATCTTGAAGGTCCTCGGCATTTCCTTGTCGTGTGTGTTGAATTTACAGATGAGCTCCACCGTCGGCACGGTCATCGTGGCAGTTTCAGCGCGAACAAAACCTGCCAGCAGGAGCGCACTGAGAATCGCATGAAAGTTGCGCATTGAATTTCTCCTCTGCAGCATTTGGGAATAATTCCCGGCCACAATTGAGCGTACACCAAAGTACAACACTGCCGACCGTGTTAATTCCGTCCAAAATAGAGACGATTCCGACTTTGTATTCTTAATGGATTGAACAATACGGAGCTGGGCGTGAATACGTCGACTATTTTCCGACGCCGTAGTCCGTGATCTGCGTGACAATTTTGCCGTCGGCGCCTTCGGTCTTGACCTGCCCGCCCATTGGAATTTCGGCGCTGATCCAGGTACGCGAGGTCAGCTTTCCGTTCTGATAGACTTCGTGGCGCTTGGCGCTCACTTCCTTGTCTTTCACTTTTACCTTGTCGTCGATGTCCTTGATTTCGATATTCTGTTCCTTGCGCAGCTTCGCGGCCTCCTCTTCGTCGGGATTTGCTTCGGTGTAGAGCGATTTGATCTTCTGCTCCATCTGCCGTCCGCCGATGGAGCTGCGGACGAGCATCACCGTGTAATGGTCGCCGACTTCGATGCATTCCTGCCGCATCTTTGTGCCCTGGACCAGCGTCATCTCCACTTCGATCCAATCGCCGACTTTCATCGCGTTGGCGTGTGAGCTCTCCCAGGAATTCTTTGGCAGCTTCACTTCCATGGTGCGGACGGGCGGCGCGGGCGTGGGGTCGCCCTTGCTTGGTGGCGCATCGGCGGCGCTGACGTTCGAAACGCAAAGCACAATTACGGCGAGCGCGGTTTTAAGCAAGAGTTTCATGAACTACTCCTCTATCAACGGGCGAACTGCCCTTTGATGAAATCGACGTACGTCCGGTACGCGCTGTACGACGAAATATCGTGGTGTCCCATCCCCGGGACTTCCACGTACTGAACGTTATGCCCGTGCTGCCGCATCGCGGCGATCATGCGGTCGGAGTGCGCGGCCTTGTTCACGGACTTGTCCGCATCGCCGTGCAGCAGGAAATACGGGACGCGCGGCATTTTCTCGACCTGCTCGACCGGCGAATGCTCGGCGAACAAGGCATCGAGAGGCTCCGGATAACCGGCGAAGGCGTGATAAATCGTGCGAGGGAGGTCGGGGCGCTCTGAGAAATGGTACTTCAAATCGCAGACGGGAAACACCGCGGCACAGGCTTTCAGCGGATGGCGCGTGTAGCGCGCGGCCAGCAGTGAACAGTATCCGCCCATGCTGCCGCCGTTGAAGATCAGTGGAACGGTCGGTGCCAGTTTGTACTCGTAGTAAATCGATTCGATCAGGTCTTCGACCATCGCGCGCGCCTGTCGGTTCATCCACGACCACGGACCGGCGTAAGGCATCACCACCAATCCGCCGGCGTCGGCCCATTCATTCTCGGTGTAGGTGGCAACGGTGCGCAAACCAGGATCGCCAAGGCCATGAAAGCAGACGATGACGCCGGAAATCGGCCCTTTGACGTAATCCTCCGCGATGAACGCCACGGATTTCATCTTTGCGCGATCCATGCTGATGCTCCTGAGGAGTGAGGAGTATTCAGTCTTTGTTCTACCGCAGGAATGTCAAGTCATGTGACGAAGCGACGGAGGCGGTTTCCTCCGTCGCTTCGAGCATTGAGATTGGAATCGGAACTAGCGCGCTTTTTCTTCGCGCAGTCGTTCGGCCTGCTGTTCTTCCCGCCACTTGCCTGGAGCCGAGAGTGCGTCGTCGGGAATCTTCGGCACTGACGGTTCCTGCGCCGTGTTGAGGCGGTCGGTGAAGCTGTTGTCGGAGGCGCGCGGGATGCCGTTTACTCCATTCAACAAGGTCGTAGCGTCGTCGACGGTCAACTGGGGGGCGACTTCCTGCGGCAAATTGGCGCCGCCGAAATCCCGATGGATCAGCACCAACGTCCGTGCCTGGCGTACCAGCTGCGCAGCGTTCGGGGCGTTCGGATCGATCGGCGCTTCACCCAATTGCGGGAAGCGATTCAGGTTCACATTCCACCAGGAGACCATCTGCGCTGCGATTTCCGGCGCGCGCGCGGTGCGGCGGGCGTAGAAGTAATAGTCCTGACCCGTCAGGCGTGAAATCTGTCCGGTCAGCGTGGTGACATATCCCACTTGATAAGAGGGAATCGTGGGCACCGCCGCCGCATGGAAGGCTTCGATGAGCGGTTTGAGAACCCGCGTGCCTCCCAACGTCGCCAGCAATTCCACCGAATGCGTACGGACACTGGGGATGGAGTTGTAAAGGCCGTCCTGGATCAGCATCGCCAATCCGGTATCGCCTGAGGCGCGGAGCGCTTCCGACGCTTCTCGATTATCGGCCGGATCCGCTGCATCGCTGAGCTGCGGAATAGCGCGGCGCAGCCGGTTGATGTCCGCTTCTGTTCGCGGTGCAGTGACGGGGACGGTGGTTGCGGTCGTGGGAATCAATGAGGTGCCGAGATGCGGCAGAACTTCAGGTTTGCCCGGCGTAACGGGAACCGCGACGGGTGCAGACGGGGCAACATAGTTGGTGCTGATTGGTATTTCATCCTTTGGATTGCGGATCATTGGTGCAGGAACCTGCGAAGCCGTTGCCGGCAGTGGAACTTCCACGGCGACACGCTGATTTGGGTTGATCAAATTCGGTGTTCGAACGTCGGATTTCGACTGCACAGGAACGGCTTCAACGACCGCACCGGATATATGCATCGGTTCTCGGCGGTATGGGATGCCCACCACATCGTCGTTTCGCAACATGCTATGACTGACCTTGTCGCTGGAGAACCAGAGGACATCGGACCGGGAAAGTTCATAGGTGGCGCCGTTAATATTCATCCAGATCATGAGCGGATCCTGGCGCACCACGTCGCCATCCACGATCCTGCCGTTGTTCAGCTGCACCGTCGCTGCGGTGCCGCTCAGTGCGGTAAAAAGCAGTCCTGCAAGGGTTAAGTGACCGAAATTCAGTTTCATCTTAGAGTCTCCTTAGTAAGCCAACACGGTAGTCTTTGCATTTCCCGTGCCGCCCGATTGGATACCAAAATGAATACGAAATGAAGATTATCAGGAGTTGGAAAGAGTCGTTCTCCGCTAGTGCTTGCGCGCACACATAGATGCTGTAGGTTGGGTCGGGAATACCTCAGAACATTGCATACATTAGTAGTGTGTAAACCCGCTTGTTGGAGGAAATTGTCATGGGTGCTGCAACTGTCGCTGTAAATGATGGGTCGTTTGAATCCGAAATCGAAAAGTACCGAGGCGTCTCCGTGGTGGACTTCTGGGCGACGTGGTGCGGCCCGTGCCGCATGATTGCGCCTGCTCTGGAAGAGATTGCGACCGAGATGGCCGGCAAGGTCAAGATCGCCAAGGTAGACGTGGACGAGGCGTCGGACGTCGCATCGCGCTTCGGCATCCGCTCGATTCCCTGCTTGGTGCTGTTCAAGGACGGACAGGAAGTGGATCGGGTCGTCGGAGCTCAGAGCAAGACGCAGCTCAAGACCTGGATCGAAGGCCACGCCAAGTAAACCCAAGGTTCAATGGGATTGTCACGGCGCGGAATCTGAAAATGATTCCGCGCCGTTGTAATCCGTACTCATGAGCGAAAATTCTCTCGCGCCATACGCCATGCGTGAAGCACAGTCACGCGGCCGAGCGCATCCCGATCACCAGACAGAGTTCCGGTCGCTGTATCAGCGCGACCGCGACCGCATCGTCCACTCCGCAGCTTTCCGCCGACTGCAATACAAAACGCAAGTGTTCGTCAGCGTGGTCGAAGGCGATTATTATCGCAACCGGCTCACGCACACCCTGGAAGTCACGCAGATCGCGCGCACGCTCGCGCGGATGCTGAGCTTGAACGAGGACCTGACCGAGGCCCTGGCGCTTGCGCACGATTTAGGGCACGGGCCGTTCGGGCATTCCGGCGAAAGCGCGTTGAATGACGAGATGCGCGCCGAAGGCGGCTTCGACCATAACGCTCAAGGCTTGCGCGTAGTCGATTTTCTGGAGCTCCGTTACGCGCGCTTTCCGGGTTTGAATTTGACCTACGAAACGCGGGAAGGGTACGTCAAGAATTACGTCCCCGGCAACGGAGCGTTTCCCGGTCCTGACTCGCGTGGCAGCGGCGGCGAGCTTAACAGCCGGCCCGGCCGTCCGCGTTCGATGCTCGGCTTTGCCGCCAACGAGATGCCGACGCTCGAAGTTCAGCTCGTCGGCCACGCTGATGAAATCGCGTATGATACGCACGACCTCGACGACGGCCTGGTCTCTGAGACGCTGGACGAAAATCACGTCCGCGCCGTTCCGCTCTGGCGCCGCGCGGAAGAGGAAGTGGTCAAGGAATACGAGGTATTGAAAACCGACCGCCGTCTGCGCTGGCGGGCCGTCGTGCGCCGGCTGATCTCGACGCTGGTCAGCGACCTGCGCATGGAGACACAAGCGCGTCTGGCCGCGGCAAAGATTTCATCGGTTGAGGAAGCCCGGCAGTGCCGCGATGAACTCGTCGGCTTTTCTCCCGAGATCGCGCCGCAGAAGCTGGCGCTCGAAGCGTTTCTGATGGACAATTTCTACCTCAACCCGCGCGTAAAAGAGAAGACGCAGCTCTGGCAGAACCGCCTGAAGACGCTCTTCGCTGCCTACCGCGCTGATCCCAAGCAACTTCCCGAAGAGGAACGCACGCGACTCGACCGCCACGCCGATTCACTCGACCGTGTGATCTGCGATTATGTCGCGGGCATGACCGATCGCTACGCGGCCAGGCAGTGGGAGATCGTGACCGGCGGAAAGTGAAAGGAGCAAGCATGTCTTACCTGACGGATAACTTTTCGCTCGAAGGACGGCGAGCCTTGGTCACGGGCGCGGGGCGCGGGATTGGGCGCGCGATCGCGGTGGCGCTGGCGGGGGCCGGGGCGGAAGTGCTCGTTCACTATCATTCAAGCAAGGACGGCGCGCTGGAAACGGTCGCGGAGATTCAGAAAGCTGGCGGGAAGGCGTTTGCCGAACAGGCGGATCTTACCAAGAGCGAGGACGTGAAGCGTTTTTTCGCGGCGGTGCGGACGCATTGGTCGGGGCTTGATATCCTGGTCAACAACGCCGGCGATCTGGTGAAGCGCTCAAAAATTGCAGACTTCACGGACGAGCTGCTCGAACAAGTCCTGCACGTTAACGTTCACAGCGCCGTGTACACAATCCGCGAAGCGCTGCCGCTGTTGCGCGAAGGGAAGAGCCCGAGCATTGTGAATTTGAGCTCCGTCGCGGCTCACAACGGCGGCAACAACGGCGCGACGGTTTACGGCGGCACCAAGGCGATGATCCACACAATGACGCGCGGACTGGCCAAGGAACTGGCGCCGGAGATCCGCGTCAACGCGATTTCGCCGGGCGTGGCGCATACGGATTTCCACAAACGCTTCAGCACCCCCGAAGGACTCACGACCATAGCACAAACCACGCCGCTCAAACGGCTCGGGCAGGCTGAAGACCACGGCGCGGCCGTTGTCTTTTTGTGCAGCAAGGGCGCGTCGTTCATTACGGGCGAAGTGATTGAGATCAATGGCGGGTTGTGGCTAGCGTGAGAGGAGTAATTTTTAATTTTGAATTCATAATTTTGAATTACGTCTGCCAATTCAAAATTTTCTGTCATTGTCCGCCTCTCGAATACAGGCTTGGCCTCACCCCCGCGGTTTTCAGGAAGATGCGCGAGAAGTAGTACGGATCAGGATAGCCGACGCGAGAGCCGGCTTCCTTGATCGAAAAGCCGCGGCGCAGCAGATGCTTCGCTTCGCTGATGCGCAGTTCGGTGAGGTACTGCAGCGGCGTCTTTCCAGTCGCCAGTTCGAAGCGCTCACGCAAATGGTCGCGTGACAGGGGCAGCGCATCCAGCGCTGTGCCGACTTTGAATTCCGGATCGTGAAAATGTTCGACCAGTGTGCGCTTGAGCTCTTCCACCAGCGGGTGCGGGACAGGGGACTTGCGCCAGCGGTTGAGATAGAAAATCAGCAGCGCAAAAAGATCCTGCGTTGCCGCTTCCCAGCCGGGCTCCTTTAAGTGGTATTCTTCATGAAGCATCGCGGCAACGCGCGCGAAGGTGTGATGCGGTGTGTCGGTGAAGACGGGGACGGTTTCGCTGCCGAGTTTCAGTTCATTGGTGTGGATGTAAAATTCGGTGTAGCCGCGCTGTGAATCTTCTTTGTGCGGGATGATCGGCGGATAACAGATGATCGTGCCGGCCTTGAAGGGAATTACCTGCTCGCCCACCGTCGCCACGCCGGAGCCGGCCGTGTAGACAGAAATTTCCCAGGTCGAATGGTTGTGAAAGACATTCGAGGAAATGGCGGCGCGGCCGATGCTGTAAAATTTGGCCATGGGGAAGGTGCCCAGAACGGAGAAAGCAGAAGGCAGCAGCAGTAGGCAGTCCTTGACTGTTGCAATTTCAGGACTGCTTACTGCCACTGCCTTCTGCCAACTTTGATTCTTATAAATTACGCGAGATTTTCCGCATTCGCTGCCCACAGCAGTCCGCGTGTGCACTGCTTGAGCACCGGCGGCATGGCGACGACGTCGGCCTTGTGGCCCAGCGAACAGTAGAAGACTTTGCCTTTGCCGTAGTACTTCACCCACGTCACCGGCATCTGGAATTCACCGTTGGGGACGTGCGGGCCGTCGGCGACAGGGAATTTCGTCGTCGCCAAGACCTTCACGGCCGGATCGACGTGCATGTAATACTGTTCGGACGAGACATCGAAATCCGACTGGCCCTCGGTGATGAAATGCTTTTCGCCGGTGATGTGAACTTTGTACTTCGTGCCGTCGTTGCCCGGATGCGAGACCCACTGGCCGCCGGTCATGAACTGCCATTCAGTCGCTTCGCGGAACGAATCGCACATGCCGCCGTGCACGCCACCGATGCCTACGCCGTTGCGCACCGCTTCGCAGACGTTGCCGCACTGTTCGCCACTGATCTTGCCCATCGTCCAAACCGGGACGATCAGATCGAGCGCGGCGAGTTTGGCCTTGTCGTTAAAGGAGTCGAGCGTGTTGGAAACTTCGACCTCGAATTTCTTCTCGGAAAGGACATTCTTGAAAATGGCGGCGACTTTTTCGGGTTCGTGGCCATCCCAGCCGCCCCAGACGATCAGTGCTTTCTTTGCCATGTGAAGTAGCATCCTTTTTTCAGCAGTAAAATCGCCCTAAGCCCGTCATACCGGACGCCCTGTTGCGCCGTAGAAGACAAGGGTGTTGCATTATCGAAGCCTTTTCTTGTAACGCAAATGTTGAATTTTCGTTAACATTGCGATGGTGAATGGTTGTGATTCCGGGAGCCGCGATCATGAATCTGAAATTAGCGCTGATGGCCTCGGGACCAATTCTTTGCGCTTCAGCGTTCGGGATGGGTGTGGACGTGGGTGGCAATCCCGCGCCAGTGAACGTGGCGGCCAAGGATGATGCCGACGACTTGCGCATCGCATACTCCAAGGACGCCGCGAAGAAAAACGATCACGACGAAAAGCTGGAGGTCTATCGGGGCACGCTGGCTGGGAATTCGGCCGCGAAAAAAACGTGGTCGGCGCTGAAGACTGCCGACCGCACCGAAGTGCTTGCCGATCTGGCGAAGAGTTCCGGCGAAAGCCCCGCGCGCACGCATGCGATCAAGGATCTCTCGACGCTTTCACCCAGCGAAGACCCTGATGGCAAGGCGCTGACGGCGCTGGCGCAGGTCGCTGTTGCGGAGAAGGACGGAGCGCTCCGCGCGCTGGCCCGCGCGGGATTGGCGATGCGCCAGGATGATCGCACGCCGAAGCTGCTTGTGCCCGCGCTGTGCGGCGGCAATGTGCTCGTGCGGGATAACGCCGCGGCTGCGCTGAAGGCCATCGGCGGACCGCGTGTGTTTGAAGTGATCATAGAACACTGGAAAGAATTCTGGGGCGAAGGCAACCGCGGCTTTGTCTTCATCGGTCAGCAGCGGTCGTACGTTTCGGACTACGACATCAACGGCGATTCGTACGACCCGACGGTACGCACGTTCCTCACGGGTATCTGCCTGGATGTGAAGAGCCTGAAGGTCGAAGGCGACATCTGGTACAAAACGATCCGCGAGATCGCGCCCGACGACGTGAAGCTTCCCGAGAACCCGGCCGCGTGGCAGAAGTGGGTCGACAAGGACCGCGAGAAGCTCGCCGCTGACGCCGAGAAAAAGCGCGGCGCCGCACGCGAAGCGCTTGCTGCTGTGCGCGACGAATAATAGAGGGAGGCGTTCGATGACCCTGCCGCGATCCGTCGCCTTGCTCTGTGTCAGCGCCGGACTGCTGTTGCCGGCTCGCGTATTCTCTGCCGAGACGCCAGAAGAGCGCATTGGTTTTTCGCCGGACGCCGCGAAGCTTGCCGTGCGTGAGGCGAAGCTCGACGTTTTTCGCAAAGTGGTAGCGGGTGACAGCGCCGCGCTGAAATCGTGGACGGAGATGACCGGCACGCAACGGGCCGGAATTCTGAGCGAACTGGCCGTAAACGACGAGCAGAGCGAAGCGCGCCGCCGCGCGCTGCGTGAATTGGTGTCGGTGACATCGAGCGACGATCCCGAAAACCGCGCGACGTTGGCGCTCGCGCGCGCGGCCTGCGCCGACAAGAACGCCGAGACTCGCGAACTGGCGCGCACCGCGTTGACCGCTCGCCACGACGACGCCACGCCGGCTCTGCTGGAAGCGGTCGCACATCACGATGACGTGGAGATTCGCAACAACGCTGCCGCCGCGATGAAGGCTTTCGGTGGCCCTCGCATTTTCGAAGTGATCATCGAGCACTGGAAGTGGTCCTGCGGCCCCGGCCCGCACAACCACATCTTTCAAGGCACGCAGCGCAGTTACGTCGGCGATTACGACGTCGCCGGCGCGGTGTACAAACCGGTGACGCGCACATTTCTGACGGGCGTAGTGCTCGACACGAAGATTCAGCACATTGACGGCGACTCGTACTACACCACGATCCGTGAGGTCGCGCCCGACGACCCGAACCTGCCGAAGAACGATATCGCTGCGTGGCAGAAGTGGCTGGAGGACGAACGGCACACGTTGGTCGAAACGGAGAAGCAGAAGAAGGCTGCGGCGCTGGCGGCGTTGAAGCCGTAGAACTCACCGATTCAACAAAAACTCCCCGCGTTTCGCGGGGAGTTTTTTCGACATTCGACATTCCGTTTTCGGCATTCGCCTCAGTCGTTCTGCTTCAGCGCCAGGTTGATCTCGCCGAGCTTCTGCTTGATCTCGTTGAGACTGGTCTGACCGAAGTTCTTCGTGGCCAGCAGGTCGGCTTCGCTCTTTTCACAGAGGTCGCCGATGGTCTCAATGTTCAAGCGCTGCATGCACTTCCGCGACCGCACGGACAATTCCAGATCCATGATCGGCTTGGCCAGCACGGCGTTTTCCTGACCGCCAAGGCGCAGACGTTGAGCGCGGGCGCGCTTCTGTTCTTCTTCCTTGTGCATGCCCAGACGCAGGCCCTTGCTTTCCAGGAGCTGCTTTATTTCGCGCAGGCTGGTCTCGCCGAAGTTCTTGTACGCCAGCAGTTCGGCTTCGGTCTTGCGGACCATGTCGCCGAGCGTCTTGACGTTCATCTTCGCCAGGCAGTTGCGGCTGCGAACGGAGAGTTCGAAGTCGTTGACGGGAATGCGCAGCACGGCTTCCAGGCGATCGGATTCCTTGCGCTGGCCTTCGTCGTAGTACATATCGAGCGATTCGACGGCGTCGCGGAGATACAGCGTCGCGCGGCGGTTAGTCGGATCGGCCTTGATCGCTTCCTTGAAGCACGCGATCGCTGCGTCCATGTCGTCCTTGTCCTCGTACAGCAGGCCGAGGTTGATCATGGCGTTGACGAAGGCGATGCCCTGTCCGGTGACCTTCTTGTAGAGCTCGATTGCGCGGCCGTCCTCACCGCGGAGATCCAGATAGTACGCGAGGCGGAACGCGGCCTGCGCGTTCTGGCCGTCGAGTTCCACGGCGCGTTCGTACGCGGTGCAGGCGGCTTCCTGCTGCCCGGAGACTTCCAGCGCCCAGCCCTTTTGCAGGAGGACATCGGTGTCTTCGCCAGCGGTCTTTTCCAAGCGTTCGATCAGCTTCAGCGCATCGGCGGGTTTGCCCGCGGCGCGCAGAGCGCCGGCGAGTTCCGCGCCGACCTTGATCAGGTTGCCGGAGGCTTCGTACGCCTGCGTCAGTTCGTTGACAGCGGCGTCGAACTGGCCGCGATCATACGCGATGCCGCCCTTGATGAGGTGCATGACGGGAGCGGGCAAGCCTTTCACCGCGCCTTCGGCCTGTTCAAGGCGGCCGAGAATCCAATTGTAAGCGGCCGAGCGGAGGCCCTTTTCTTCTTTGCTGATGTTTTCGTTTTCAAGCGCGCTCAAGCGGCTCTGCAGCGTGCGGTGTTCGGCAGCGCTGTTTCGTGCCGCGGTGCGCAGGCGCAGAATCGCCGGCAGATCCAAGGCGGACTTGGCGCCTACTTCTTCAACGACGCTGGTGCGGTTCTCTTCTGCCATCTCAAACCATCTCCTTCAAACTGTTAGAAGTACAGACCTTGCAAAACTCTAAAAGTTATTAGAAAGCGGCGCGCTTTCAAGCGGTTTTAGGAAATTTTTAGAGATCCGAAATCGCGCGTGGCTCTGGATTTGCATGCGTGGCCCGATCGTAGAGAGTGATTTTGTGAATGTTTGGGTTCCCATTTCCGACTATTTCGGTCGCAGCCGCGGAGTTCACTAAGCGGTGTGGCATCGTTTTACCAACGAATTAAAGAATCTCGTATTCGAAGCGATCGAGATTGCTCAATCGCGCGGCAACGCATCGATAATGCATTCCGATTTAATGATTGCGATTCTAGCAAAACCGAATTCGCACGCGGCAAAAATCCTGAATCGAATGGAGGTCAGCGACGATCTGCGAAGAGTTTTTCCATTTGAACTCGGTACCTCTCGTAAAGAAACAACTCACCAATCCTTTAGCGTCCGGGATTTATTCAGCAGCGCAATTGAAGTAGCTATAGACCGTAAGAGTCAACAGGTGGGCAGCCAACATGTGCTTCTCGCCATTTTGAAGCGACGATATTTTCGAGATCCGTTCAAGAATTGCAAGGTTTCTTACTTGCACGCCTGTAGAGTGTGCCACGAATTTGAAAGTTACGGTTGGGATTCGCATACGCCCTTTCCTCTGAAGACGATTCGTTACCTTGGATATCTGCCCATTCGGCTTTTTCGAAAGGTCGGCCTGGCGCGCAAAGTTTTCTGGCAGCTCAGCATCGTCAACCCGCAGTTCATGCGCAATCCGTATCCAGCGTACGCGCGGCTGCGTAAGGAAGGACTGCGGCGCGATCCGCTGCTGGGATTCTGGATCGCGTCGCGCCACGACGATGTCGGCACGGTGCTCCGCGACCCGCGGTTCGTGCGCGATTTTGCGAAGTTCGTGCCGCCGGAACTCTCCCGTGATCGCCTGCCGCCGGCGATCCGCGCGGAACTCTGCCCGATCCCCGAATACCTCTCCAATGTAATGCTGCTGCAGGATCCGCCTCGCCATACTCGCCTGCGCGGCTTGGTCAGCGCCGCGTTTACGCCGCGTGCGATCGCCGAGATGGGCACACGGATTCAGGAGATCACCGACGAGATGCTCGACCGCGTTGCGGTCCGCGGCGAGATGGATCTGATCGGCGACTTCGCGTACCCGCTGCCAACGGTGGTGATCTGCGAGATGCTCGGAGTCCCGGCCGACGATCGCGACGATCTGAAGCGCTGGTCCGACGACGTCGCCGGGTTGCTGACTTCGACCAACACCATCGCTGAAGACAAGCACGGCGCGAAAGCGATGCTGGAGATCCGCGAGTATTTCGAGGGCGTCGTTGCCAACCTGCGCCGTTCACCCAAGGGCGGATTGCTGAGCGCCATGGCCACCGCCGAGGCCGCGGGGGATAAGCTCAGCGAAATGGAACTGTACGCCAACGCCATTTTGCTTCTGGCCGCCGGGCACGAGACGACGACGAACTTGATCGGCAATGGGATGCTGGCGCTCTTCGAAAATCCGGAGCAACTCCGAAAGCTTCGCGACGATCCGTCCATCATGCCGACGGCGCTGGAGGAACTGCTGCGCTACGACAGTCCCGTGCAATGGACGGCGCGTATCGTCAGCGAAGATCTGGAATTCGGTGGCCAGAAAATCAAGCGCGGCGACTATGTGCTGGCGAGCATCGGATCAGCCAATCGCGACACGAGTCATTTTGAAAACGCCGACCGTCTGGACCTGACGCGTGCCGACAACCGGCACTTGGCGTTTGGCGCGGGAATTCATTTCTGCCTCGGCGCAGCGCTGGCGCGGATGGAAGGCGCAATCGCGATCGGCACGCTGCTGCGCCGGTTTCCCGATATCCGTATGCCGCCGCAGCGCATCTCCCATCGCAAGAGCCGCCCGCTGCGCGGGCTGACTCAATTGAAGGTGTTGCTAAGGTAGAAAGCAACCGGTAGCCTCCTGACTGTCGACTCTTCTACAACACCCACTTTTTCCATGAGAATCGCTAACGATGGCTCATCCTCGCAAACATTTAACTCTGGCGGCTATTATTCTGCTGTGCGCATCCGTAGCGCGCGCTGCGGAACCAACCAAGCTACCCGAAGGTTGGACGCGATTTGATGGCGCGAAGGCTGGCGGCGCGGCAACGATTTCAGCCGGAGCGAACGCACCCGGCGGCGCTCCTGTCGTGCATCTCTCCGTGCCGGAGGGCGCGGCAGAAGGCGTCTGTTTGCGGGTGGCCACGCTTTCCGTCGACAAGCCGGGCGAATCCGTGTCCGCCGAGATCGTCGCGCGCGCATCGCACGCTGGCCAGGCGCTGACGCTGATCATCTATTCCGATCCGCGCGACGGCAAGCATTGGTACGCGCCGCAGTCAGTGGCCTTGACCGGAACGTGGCGACGGTATCGTTTAGCAACCAGTGTACCGTCGGGAAAGGATTGGGCGGGGCGGCCTATATTTCTGCATGTCTCCATCACTCAAGGAGACGCTGAGATTTCTGGTCCGTCTTTGGCATTGGCCACGGTTGGCGCGACCGCGGAGGTCCGCCGGCCTCAGCGCAAAAATATGCTTGAGAATCCTGGCTTTGACGCCGGCGCCGGCGGCTGGTTTCTGGAGTGCTGGCCACCCAAGGATGTCGACGCCCCGCTTCCTTCGCGTATTGCCGACGCGCCCGAAAGCGCTCCCTATGCGATTCGTTTGCCCGGCGGTGGCGCCAGTTTGATCAGCGCAGTCATGCCGGCGATTCCCAATCATCCCTATACGCTTTCGTTCAGCCTGCGACTGTCGCCGGGTACGCGGGCTGGGGAGGCGCACGGCGACGATCTCGCCGCACGTTGTTTTCTCATCACTCCGAATTGGAAATTCAAAGAGCTGCCGGTCAAAGCCGGCGAGCTGACCACGGAGTGGAAACGGTTCTTCGTCACGTTCCGCCCCTCGGACGAGGGGCATCCGCATGCCAATAGTGTGTATGTGCGCATCGATCCAGTACGCTCGATAGATGTAGATTCAGTCCAGGTTGAAGACGGCGATGCGGCCACCGCGTACGCATGTGGGCCGCAGGTTGGATTGGACGCCCCTGGCGACGGCGGAATTCTGCGGCCGGGTCCGGCGGAGTTAAATGCGATCGTCCAACTGCCCGGAGGTGTTAAAGATCCGTTGTGGCTAAAACTGCGCGCAGTGGACGCCGCAACAGAAGTGGTTTTTGAGACGAAGGTGGAGATTGCGATCGGAGCGGAGACGCGTCGCGCCATTTCGATTCCGGTAAATCACGAACTCGAAGGCGTGATCGCCTGCCAGCTCAGTGTGGCCGACGCCGCCGGCGGAGTCGTGGCCGAATCCGACGCACGATACGCCGTCTTTGCTGCCGATCCGGAAATCAATTCGCTGATCGGACTCGATACCCTTCCGTTGCAGCAGACGATGGCCCTGTTTCGTTTCGGGGAATCTGTATCCAAGCGGCTGGGCATGGGATTTCGGCGCACATTTTACGAATTGCATTCGGGTGGCGGAGCCGATCCGGCGCTGGAACGCGCCGCGCGGATCTTGAGCGAGCAGCACCGCACCGCAAAACGGACGATGATCGTGATCGAGCCGGCTAACGATTCGACCTTGAACTTTCATACCATGTCCAAAGCCGGAAAACCGCCCACGGATGAGGACGTGGCGAAGGAACTGCCGCGCTACGTCGCCGGGTTTGCGGAAGTCGCTCATGCCTTGGACGGCGTCGTCGACGAGATTGAAATGCTCAACGAACCCAACATCTGGACGGTCAATGGCCAGAGCGCCATGCCGCCCAGCCGCTACATGCAGGTGCTTTCCGCGGTGGCTCCGGAAGTGCGCCGCGTGGCTCCGCACGTAAAGCTGGCCTTAAATGTGAACGGCATCGATTGTGACTACGTGGACGCGGTGGCCAAACTGGGCGGCTTGAAACTGATTGATCTGGTGACGGTGCATCCCTACCGCAACTCCGCTGAGAACGCGCCGATCGTGAACGATTTGAACCGACTGCGCGCGATCATGGACCGCGCTGCGCCTGGAATGCCCATCGTCAACAGCGAACAGTACTACGGCGTCCTTAATGGAATCCATCAGGGCGAATACGAACGCAGCTATTTCGCCGCCAACGAAACGGAGCAGGCCGGCCGGATCCTGCAGACGGTGCTTCATGGCATGACAGTCGGCGCGCCGTTTGGCGCGTTGACCTCAAATACCTGCGTTTTTGTGCACACGCCTTTCTCTTCGTCCTGGCTCTATCTGGCGGCGGGGGGCTTTCGAGCCATCGCCAAACTCGGCATCAACATCGTCAGCGGACGAAACGTGCCCGTTCACGATGCCGCCCGGGCACTGTTGTTCACGCGCGCGGACGGTTCGCTTGTGGCCTCCATCAACGCGCGTGTCTACGGTGAAAAGGGAATGCTGACACGGCCGAAACTGTGCTCCGCATTCGACGTCAACGGCAATCCCCTGAACGGCGACGATTTGCCGGTGACGTATTTGCCGTTGTATCTCACCTTTCCCGCTGGAACTGCTGCGGACACGGCGATTCAGAGTCTCCAGACTGCCGACTGGCGCGGTTTTGCTTTTCCGCTGGGGCTCACTGCTTCCCGATTGCTCGACGGAAAAGTCAAAGTGACAGTACACAATCATGAGCGTCGGGCCTTAGCTTGCCGGATCCACTGGACGGAAGCGAGTGCAGGCGTGACTGTGCCTCGCGACGAATGGAAATTTGAGCTCCCTCCTTTCGGGACCGCAGACCTGATCCTGCCGGCGGAGAAATTTCCATGGCAGTCCGATGCGGTGCTGGGTTACGAAGTGACCTGCGGTGACGATCTTGACGCGGGCCGGCTGCGCATTCCGGTCCTCCTGATTCCGCGGCTGAACGGCGACGTGGAGACGTGGCAGCCGAAGGATTGGCTGGACTTGGGCGAAGAAAGTTTATCCAAGGATTTTGACGCGCTGCATCCGCATAAGGGTCCGGCCGATCTCGCTGCCCGCGTGGCTTTCGCGTGGAGTCCCGCCGGCTTGCATCTCTGGGCGGAAGTGACGGATGACCGAGTCGTGACCGGTCCCAACCGCGGCTCCGACGGCTACAATTTTGATTCGCTCCAGTTTTATCTCGACCAGCGCGCCAGCGTCCGAGCGCCGATGGCGACGGGCGATGGCAACATCTCGACGTGGGTGCTGGGCCGCAAAGACGACGATTCCGCTCTGGCTTGGTTGGATCAAGCGCCCGGTGGCCGCTTTGTTGGCGCAAACAATACCGTCAACGGGCAGGATCCGGAGGTCAAAGCGCAGTGGAAGAAGACAGCGACCGGCTGGCAACTTCGCGCAACGTTTCAGCCCGCCGCGATCGCCGCCGTAGATCTGCGGGCCGGGACCGTTCTGGGACTTTCGCTGCTGATTAACGACAACGATGGCGACGGCCGCAAACGCGGCCTCACGCTGACGCCTCCCAACACGGAGCCCTTCGGCAACCCGTGGCTGTGGAAGCGCTGCCAGTTGGTCGATACGATGCCTGACCGCTGATTTGCCGTTTCCAATTTCGCGCGCAGATATTGCCCTCGCTCATTTTGGATTGAAGGACGAGACGTTGCACGTATGGTCGACTGGCAAGTATTGTCCGCGGTCAAACTGGGAGCATAATTATGGATCTAAAACTAAACGGCAAACGTGCACTGGTCTCAGGGTCGACTGCAGGAATCGGCTTTGCCATCGCGGCGGGGCTGGCGCGCGAAGGCGCAAGCGTCATCGTCAACGGGAGGACGCAACACCGCGTGGATGAAGCGCTGTCGAAAATCAAACTGGATGTGCGCGGCGCGGACGTCGTCGGCATCGCGGCGGACCTCGGTTCGAAGGACGGCGTCGCAAAGGCCACGGAGCAACTTCCAGAGGTCGACATCCTGATCAACAACCTCGGCATCTTCGAACCGAAAGCGTTCGGCGAGATTCCTGATGCAGACTGGATGCGCTTCTTTGAAGTGAACGTGATGAGCGGCGTGCGGCTCTCGCGTTTTTATTTTCCCAAGATGATGAAGCAGAACTGGGGCCGTGTGGTGTTCATTTCCAGCGAATCGGCGCTGAACATTCCGCAGGAGATGATCCATTACGGCATGACCAAGACGGCGCAGTTGGCCGTCGCTCGAGGGCTGGCGCAACTGACGGCCGGTTCGAATGTGACGGTCAACTCGGTGCTGGTCGGGCCGACGAAGTCGGAAGGCGTGGAAACGTTCGTGAAGGATCTGGCTCGCGATCAGAAAAAAACCGCGGCGGAAATTGAAGCTAATTTCTTCAAAACCGCGCGCCCAACGTCGCTACTCAAACGCTTCATTACGACGGATGAAGTCGCGGCGATGGTGGTATTTCTAAGCAGTCCGCAGGGATCGGCGACTAACGGAGCGGCCGTGCGCGTGGAAGGTGGATGCGTGCAGTCGATTGTGTGATGCGCCCCGGATCAACAACTGTGCGATCGGACGGTTCAGATCGTGGCGCGCATTTTTGATGTGGCGCCCGAACTGGGCTTCATGGAGACCACTTTTTCAGAAGATCTCGACGGCGATGAAATGGATTTTGCATCGCATTTGGTGGAAGCGGTCGAAGCAGAATTTGAGATTCGATTTGTGGATGCCGACGTGAAGATCAAGACTGTTGGCGATTTCGCTGGCTATCTTGGAAAAATTTGCGGGCTAAGTGGCGTCGAAGAATACGTCGTAGAACGTATCAAGACAGAGCGGGTTGTGTATCTTAATCGAAAAAGGCAAGAGGAAGCGGTATGGCAGCAACGCTATGCCGAAGCCGGACTTCCAAAGAGAATGCTGATGCTGTTAGGTAAGATATTCAGTTATCGTTTCTAATAATCTCAAAAGATTTCTTTAGCAATTCGATCCACTGCCGCTATATGTCTCTGAAGTCCGATTCATGACCTTTGAAAGGAGGTGTACGGTGAAAAATAAACTGTTCAACCCCATCGCTGCACTTTCCGAAGGCATTCGGATCTAACTTTCTCTTTTCCTGACCCGTTAGATTCTCAATTCTCCTTCGTGAACCGTGCGGCGGTACGCTCACGTTTTCACTTTGGAGAACCGACTGACGATGCTCACGGATGCCACCGTTTCATCCATACATTCGTCCGAACAACTGATGCTCGACCTGCACGCGCGCGTGGCTCGGATGGCGGAGCACTACGCCCGCTGTTCGCGGCTCGATCGCGACGACCTGCTGCAGGAGGCGTGGCTGGCGCTGCTGGAAGCGGTGGACGATTTCGATCCATCGCGCGGGGAACTCACGCCGTATCTGATTCAGCGTGCGCGCTGGCGCATGCTCGACGCGGTGAAGTATACGCGCCTGCGGACTTGCGCCAGTGTCGACGAGCTGGATATCGCAGCGCCCACGTTTCTGCCGGACGACCGCGTGGAACTCGACGAGTTCTCGGCTCAACTGACGGCGTTGCAGCAGCGGATTTTGCGCTGTCTGCTCAACGGACTGACCTGGCGCGACACCGGCGCGGAGCTGGGGTTTACGTCAGCCAACGTCGCGTACCACGTGCGGGAAATTCGGCGGCGCTACCTGCTCTGGAATAAGTCAGCTGAAACGAATTCCTCGTTTAGTGAAGTCGTACCTGAAATCGATTTGGAGCTGAAAGGCTAAGCTTCTGGCTGCGCTGGTCAGCGGCTTATCACCCGCCTTTCGGAAAGGAGGAAGAACGATGTTTATCTTCCAGATGTACGCCCAGGGAGTGGGCGCCGGTCGGTAGCGAAACCGGGTAACTCTCGCGCGGGCCGCGGATGGCTTGCGAAGCATCCGCGGTCCGTGAATTGTGCTGTGGAATCTTTTCATCAACCCCAAAAATAAGAGGATCTTATGCACCGACCTAAAGTGCAGTTTCGAAATACTGTGAATCAAAAAATGAACCTCAATCAGCTGAATGCCAACGCGGTACGCATTTCACGGACGGGAACGAAGAACAGTCTTTGGCCGAAACGGGAGCCGATCGAACTTCCGAAAGACAAGGGTCGACCACCATAGTGAACTAATGCACCGCGACGGGTTCCGCACCCGGCGTGGGGCGCTTCATCAGCACAATCAACGGGATCACCACCACCGCGAACGCTCCGAGCAGCCAGAAGGCGTCGACGAACGAGAGCATCGAGGCCTGGCGTTCCAGCATGCCGTTGATGACACCGTGCGCTTGCGCCGTGGCCTTCACGGGGTCGGCGGAGTTTACGTGCATCACGGTGGTCATGTGGTTCATCATGTTTTTGTATGCCGGATCGTAAGGCGTGACATGTCCAACGAGCATATTCTGGTGGGCCTGCGCCTGACGCGAGAGCAGCGTGGTGACAAACGCAATGCCGAAACTTCCGCCAAGGTTGCGCGCGAGGTTGATCAGACCGCTGGCCTGGTTGGCATCCTTCTTGGGGATCGTCGAATAGGCCATGGTGTTGATGGGAACAAAGAGAAACGCGAGGCCGAAAGCCTGAATCATCCGGGCGATCATCGCGGTCTTGAAATCGATTTCCAGATTGAACGATGCCATGTGGAACAATCCGATCGAGACGATGATCAGGCCGGCGACGATCAGCTTGCGTGCATCAAAGTGGCCGATCATCCATCCGACCAGCGGCATTGCGAACATGGTCAGAATTCCGCCGGGTGAGATCGCCATGCCGCTCAAGACCGCCGAATATCCCATCAGCGTCTGCAGAAAAAGCGGGAGCAGCACGGTACTGCCAAAGAGCACGAAGCCGAGCGTGAACATCATCACCGTCGAGATCGCGAAGTTGCGGTTGCTGAGCAGCCGGAAATCAACGAGCGGTTCGCGCTGTTTCAATTCCCAGATGACCGCCGATGCGATACCCACCACCGCCGTCAACGTGAGGAGGACGATCAGCGACGATTGGAACCAGTCTTCCCGTTGACCTTTGTCGAGCACGATCTGGAGCGCGCCAAGCCCCAGCGCCAACAGGCCCAGGCCGATGAAGTCGATGCGCGTGTCTTTCAAGGCGCGGCGGACGAGGTGCGGGGGATCGCTGACCATGCGCGAAGTCAGCAGCAGTGAAACGATGCCGACGGGAATGTTGATGAAGAAGATCCAGCGCCAACTGTAGTTGTCGGTGATCCATCCCCCGAGTGTCGGCCCGATGATTGGCGCGGTAACGACCGCGACGCCGTAGAGCGCCATGCCCATGGCGCGCTTTCTGGCAGGGAACGTATCGTAGAGTATCGCTTGTTCGCTGGGCTGCAGTCCGCCGCCGCCGATGCCCTGGAGCACGCGGAAGAAAATCAGCATTCGCAGATTGGGCGCGAATCCACATAGCGCCGAACTAATCGTGAACAGCGCGACGCAGGTCATGTAGAAGCGCTTGCGCCCGAATACGCTGCTGAGCCAGCCGCTCAGGGGCAGGACGATCGCGTTCGAAACGAGGTACGAGGTCAGCACCCACGTGCTCTCGTCGACACTCGCGGAGAGATTGCCGGCGATGTGCGGCAGCGCGACGTTGGCGATGCTGGTGTCGAGTACTTCCATGAACGTCGCCAGCGTTACGGTCAGCGCGACGAGATACGGATTGTGCGCCGGCCTCCATTCGTCGACGGCGAAGGCTGGCCGCGCGCCGAGTGTGGCGGCCGCCGCGCTCATTTGACTTTCACCTCAGGAACGACTGACATGCCTGGCGCCAGAAGGACGTCAGCGCTGGCGGGAACGTCGAAGGTAATCTTGACCGGCACACGCTGGACGACCTTTACGAAGTTGCCCGTTGCATTCTCCGGAGGAAGGAGCGCGAAGCGCGCGCCGGTTCCCGACTGGATGCTTTCGACATGAGCCTTGAAGGACTTTCCGGGATACGCGTCGATGGTGACGTCGACGGCATTGCCGGCTTTCATGTCGGTCAGTTGGGTCTCTTTAAAATTCGCGGTGATCCAGACATTCTGCGGGACCAGTGCCAGCAGTGTTTCGCCGGCCTGGATGTACGCGCCGTTTTCCACAGACTTGCGCGTCACGCGGCCGTCTTCCGTGGCGAAGACTTTAGTGTACGAAAGATCCAGCTCCGCCTGCCGCAGCGCGGCACGGGCCTGCTCGACTTGCGCGGCCATGGCGACGACTTCCGAGTCGGCGACGGCGATCTGCTGCGGCGCCGACAGTGCCGAGGCCAATTTTCCCAGAGCGTCGTTGACGCGCGCCTCTGCTTCGACCTTCCGCGACGCCGACTGTTCGGCCTCGGCGGCAACGGAGGACTTCGCCGCGAGCTCGGAATTCAGATTCGCCTGCGCCGATGCAACCGACTTTTGCGCGGCATCGAGCACCGCGACGGCCGCGTCGTGAGCGGCGATGGCATATTCGTACTGCTGGCGCGATCCGGCGCTGGCTTCGACGGCAAGCTTGTAGCGGTCGACATCCTGCTGGGTGCGCGTGACGTAGGCATCGGTCGCGGTCGCCTGTGCCTGCGCCTGTTCGATCTTGGCCTTCGCGGAAACGATCTCGGCATCCGCGCGCGCCTGGCGGCCCTTCGCGGCTTCGATGTCGGCCGCGGCAGTCTGCACGGCCGCGCGGGCAAGGGCGACATTGGCTTGCGCTTGAGCGACGGCCGCGGCAGAAGTGGTGCGGGTCATCGCGGCGGTATCTTCAGCGGCTTTCTTCTTTGCTTCGAGCACCTGCAGTGCGGCCTTCGCCTGCGCGAGCTTGGTCTCGTAGTCACGCGGATCGATTTCCACGAGCAGATCACCAGATTTCACAAGCTGGTTGTCTTCGACATGCACTTTCGCCACATGACCGGCGACGCGCGCGCTGGTGGGAATGATGTGGCCGTCGATGAACGCATCGTCGGTCGACTGATACTGGGACCAGAACGCGAGAAGTCGCTGACCGGCAACGGCAGCGACGACCAGGATGATCGCGCCGAACACAAGCAAGTACTTTCTGCGGCTCGAGGGCACTGCAGTCGTCGGCTTCTCGGCTGGGGGCTGGGACGGAGCGGGGGGCGTATTTTTCGGCGGGCTGGCCGCGTCGGTGGATTCGAGTTCTTCCGTAATCATGGTGTCGTTCTCCCAGTGCGTCTTACTCGCGGTCCGCGCGGATTTTTGCGATTGCCGCCAGCGAGAAGTCGGCGATGTGCGCGGCGATGTTGCGGATATTGGGTTCGGAATATTCGAAGCCCGGATTCAGGCGTTCGATCACGTTGCGGCAATGAAAGTAGAAGAGGCACTGGGAGAGCACACTGGAGGTGCTGAGCCTGACCTCTTCGGTATTAAATTTCTCTCCGAGCAATTCCTGAACGATATTGAATAAGATGGAGAAGTTCGGTGAGATGGTCTCCTTCACGACTTCGTCCAGAGCCGCAGTCGGGTCGACCATTTCGCGCGCCATCAATTTGCTATGCCACGCGGGTCGTCCCGTGTCGAGAATTCGCATCATGAATTTCACGACATACTCCCGCAGCCGCTCTTCGGCCGCGAGCCCCGAGTCCGGCATCGGGTTGGGGTACTTTTCGCGCGCGTACTTTTGCGCGTAGCGGAGCACCTCCAGGTAAAGCGTGTTCTTGTCGCGGAAGTGGTAATTGACCGCCGCGATGTTCGCTTCCGCGCGCAGACAAATGTCCTTGATCGTCGCGCCTTGAAATCCATGTTCGGCAAACGATTCACCGGCCGCTTCCAGCAATCGTTCTCGGGTGGTAGAGGGGAGGGTCTCGTGACTAGCCATGTCTAAATCCTCGATTCAAACATAAATATAAAATGAACATTTGAATTGTCAAGAAGCTAGCGCTTGAATTAATTTAAAGTCAATCAAATTAAGCGTTTATAATTTCAAGTTGTCAGACGGTCAGGAGGAATTAATCGAGAGGCAGTTACTTAATCTTAGGCGGCTTGCCGCTGAAGCTCTCTGCCGCGATTTCCGCGCCGTGGTGCATTTCCATCAGCGTTTCCAATCCGACAATGCGCAGGATGTTCTGAACCTTCGGATTGACGCTGGCGAGTTTCATAATCGCCACGTTTTCGTAGCAGAGGACATGCATGGTCACCAGCGTGCCGATCTGCAGGCTGTAGATGCTGTCGACGGCGGTAAGGTCGGCGACGAATTTCTTTTCACCGTCTACTTTCAGCAGATTCTCGATGATGCGCTGCATGTTACGCGCGTCGGAGAGGTCGGCGGGCGTGAGCTTAAAGATGACGACGTCTTTAACTTTCTGAATTTCCATCTGTACGGACTCTCCGTGTGGAATCGTTAAACCAGCTTGATCGCAGGGCGCTTGTAGGTCTTGCCGTCACGCTTCACGGTCAGCGTGGGCCAATCTTTCGTGGGGCCGGACAGGAATTCGATCGACCCGTTCTGCACGAGAATAGTGTCTTCACTCTTGGTGCCTGTGATCGACGGATTCCACGCATACGCCTGGCGTTCAAGCACGACACGCGTTTCCGTCGGTGTGCCGCGGTAACTGCGGCCTTGATAGCCGGTCGGACCGCCCTGGTGGTGCAGTTTCCATTCTTCGCTGAAGTCGTGCTTCTCATATTCGGCAATGCCATCGGCGAGCACATCCTTGGCGGTGCGACCGATTTTTGTGCCGGCGTTGTAAGCGACATCGACTTCGCAGACCGCCTGATGTTTGCGCTCGAGATCCGGCGGTAACTTCGCGGCAAAGTGAAGCATGCGCGTGAGATTGATAATCAAGCCGCCGCGTTTTCCGCAGAGCACGGCCATCAGGTGTTTCTTCACTTTCTTGGCTTCCGGCGGCGGATGGCGGAAAGAGAAGACGCGTTCGTCAGACGCGACGAGAATCACGTGCGGCCGCACCGAATGATCCAGCAGCGCCTTGCAGATCAGCCCGCCGACGGAATGTTCGGTGACTCCCGGCTTGACCTGTTCGAGCGCTTCTTCCATGGCCTTGGAACAGTCGCGGCCCAGGACGCGGTAGCGTTCGATTTCGCGGTCGGTCAGTCCGTAGGTCAGCGCCCAGAATTCATCACTGATTCCCGTCGAGCCCGGCAGCCCGGAATCTGATCCGTAGGGATTCTTGCCCATGCGCCGCGCAATTTCGCCGACGATTTTGTGGTCTTCGTACCAGGGACAGTCCCAGAATTCGATCCCGGTGGTGTCGATGCCGTCGAATTCTTCGGCCTTCAGGCGCGGGATCTCGATGTTGTTTGAAAGCACCGTAACTGTGTCGCCGGTGATCAGCACGTGCGCGATGCCGTACTCGCTGGCCTGGCTGACGTGGTTGTCGCCCCCGGCTGTCGCGAACGCGAACAGCGCCTGAGTCGAGAGGGCAACGCCATTCCACCCCTTCTTTCCCAGATATTGGCGGATGCGCCCGAGCTTGATGTTGAATTCGTCCTGGCGGGTCTGGCTGAGGGTAATTTTTGTGGACATGTTTTAAGCTCGTCGGGCTCCAGTGCCGTGGAAGTCAACGGGAATCGAATTGGAATGGCTTAACGCTTCTTCTTTTTCTGGGCCTTCTTGGCGGCCTTGTTGACGGGCCGCGCGCGCTTGGCGATGCCGTTGGCATGCGGCAGGCGAACCGTTTCCGTGACGACTTCCGCCACCGGTTTGGGTTCCGACGTCACCACGTATTTTAAAATGTTGGCGAGCGTCTGACGCATGTTCTTGCGTTCGACGACCATATCGATCTGGCCGTGCTCGAGCAGGAATTCGGATTCCTGGAAGCCTTCGGGCAGCTGCTTCTTGATCGTGTCCATGATCACGCGCGCGCCGGTGAAGCCGATCATGGCGCGGGGTTCGGCAATGATCAGGTCGCCGAGAAACGCGAAGCTGGCCGAGACGCCAGCAAGAGTCGGGTCCGTCAGCAGATCAATGCAGATCAGCCCGGCCTGGTGGTGCCGGTAAAGCGCCGCGGAGGTCTTGGCCATCTGCATCAGCGAGAGCACGCCTTCGTCCATGCGCGCGCCGCCGGAGCAGCAGACGAGGATTACCGGCTTCTTCGTTTCCGTCGCCAGTTCAATGGCGCGGGTGATTTTCTCGCCGACCACCGAGCCCATCGACGCGCCGATAAAATAGTAGTCCATCACCGCGATGACAATGGGAATGCCTTCGATCGAACCTTCGCCGCAGACGACGGCGTCTTTCAGGCCGGTCTTGCGCTGCGCGTCTTTCAAGCGTTCGCGGTACGGGCGGCGACCTTTGAATTCCAGCGGGTCGATGGATTCGAGATTGGCGTCGATCTCTTTGAAGCTATCGGGATCGAGCGTCACTTCGATGCGGCGGGTGGAGTTGATTTTAAAGTGGTGTCCGCAAACCTTGCAGACATCGAGGGCTTTCAGGAGCTCTTTAACGAAGAGCGTTTCTCCGCAGGCGTCACATTTTCGGAACTGTGCCTCGGTCTGAACCCGCCTGCTCGGCGGCGCCGGTTCAATCCGCTCGCGGTGCTTGAGTCCGTGGGCCATACTGATCTCCGTAACGGGTGCAGCAAAACTGACAAGGTTGCGTGCACGGGGCGCAATGTCAAGCGACTAACGGACGCGCCGCAGCGGCAAAACGTGTTTGTAATCTCGCGCAAAGACGCCAAGACGCAAAGAAAAGAATTTGATGAATAGGTTGAATGTAGATAGTGCGCAGTGCGGCTGTGTGACAGGGAGCAAGCGGCCGTTTGCTTGCTCCTTGCTACCGTGTGTCTTGAAGGTTTCGCTGCGTAGTTCTTGATGCGCGCTAACTATGCGCTACGCCATTACTTCTTTTCAAAGCGGTAAAGCGTATCCCCAACGCGCAGCACGATGCTCTTGCCAGAGAACGCCGGCGCATCCGCTCCGCCTTCGGAGAGCTCGTTGGTCGCCACGATCTTCGGGTCGGCGCCGGGCTCCAGGACAATGTACTTGCCCTTGTCGTTGCCGATGAAAATGTTCTTCCCGGCCAGCTGCGGCGAGGGGTATGTGTCGCTGGATAGTTCGAACACCTTCTCGGTCTTGGTCTTCTTCTCCAGATTGAAAATCGTCATCTTTCCGTCGGCTGTGACCGAATAGAGCAGCCCGTCGACGAACAGCGGGGTGGAGTAGGTCTGGCCTTCAATGCTCTCGACCCAGTATTCCTTCAACTTCGTGAAGGGCGCGTCGGTGAGCTTCTCCGGCATCTCGAAGATCACGACCGTCGAGTCGACGAAACACGCCTTGTTCTTGACCACGATCGGGCCGCCGAAGCCCATCGTGGCATCCACCTGGCCGACGAGCTTCCCGTCGGAGGCCTTCACGAATGCGCCCTTCGGCGTGACGATGACTTTGTCGGCGCCAATCGTGCAGACCGTCGGCGTGCCGTATGCGTCCGTGGCCTTGTCGGTCCGCCAGCGCACCTTGCCGGTCTTCAATTCCAGGCCGCAGAGATCCGTCAGATGAACGATGAGCAAGTCGTCGACAACGATCGGCGAAGCGCTGCGCCCTTCCATCGAATTCGGCGCCGCATTGATCGCCTGCGTCCACACGCGTTTGCCGGTTTTCGCCTCGTACGCCACGACCATGCCATTGCCAAATGTGCTGTAGACGATGTCATCGCAGAACGCCGGCGTCGCCGCCGCGCTGCCGCTTTCGTGCGGGGATTCGACCACTTGGCCCTGCTGATCCTTGGGCAGATCCGTTACGGCCGTGGACGTTTTCCAGAGCACCTTGCCGGAGGCGAAGTCGACCGCGACCGTATCGTACGGCTCACTGGTGATGAAGACCGTTCCATTGGCGATGATCGGAGACGAGTAGCTCTTACCCACCACCGCTTTCCAGACCACCGTGTCCTTCTTGCCGTCGTTGAATTCGGTCGGCGGCGTGACGTCTGGATAGATGCCGCTGCCGTCGCGCAGCCAGTAGACCGTGGTGGCGGCTTGAGCTCCAACAGCGCAGAACGTTCCAGCGATCAGGAACAACGTGATAATCCGGGCGCGGTGAGTAGTGAGCATGAGGAATTTGTTCTCCCTGATTTCGGCTGGAATTCAATGGTACGTAAACGTACTACTCCGAAAGACGATTTTCAAAACATTTCTACCTGAATATTCAGCAATCGCGATCATTGGCCGATCGTCACGCGATTGTTCCCTTTAAAGATCTCCGCGATCGTGTTTTCCGGATCAACGACCACACTCCAGCCCTTCGCGTCCGCCGGCACGTTCTCAAATGTAAACGGTACGGACTTCGGCACAAGATCAATCGGTGCGGCCAGCTTGCCGAGCTTTTTCGTCGCCACCGTTTTGCCCTTGTCGTCCACCAGCGCGACGACGACTTCATCGACATCCTTTACACCAATATTGTGCACGAAGCTGGAGACTTTTCCGTTTTCGAACTTCGTGTCGAGCGGCGAGAGTGCCAGATCGGCGCGGTCGTAGATCGCCTCGAGCACCTTCGTCTGCGTGATCTCCAGTGTCCAGACGCCCTTCTTAGGCATGGCGATGGCGACCGTGTCGCCGCGAGCCAGCTCCAGTTTTTGCGGCGCTGCGGCTTTGCCTTCTTCAGTGAACGAGACGTTGTACTCGCCGTGATCCAACGCCCAGACGCGCGCCACGCCCTTCAGCGGCGCGTCGGAAATGTTGCAGACCAGTACCTTGAGGCTCGTGTTGTCGCGGTGCGTGACCAGCGCAGCGAAGTCGGTGCCCAGTCCTTCCCAGCTCACCGCGCACGTCTGGTTGATCTTGTTGCGCGTTGCATAACCGCCGGTGTACGCGATTGCCGGGTTAATCAACGGGTATAGAAAAACACGGTCGGTGAAGCATTCGACCGTCGTATACATATGCGGGAAGCGCTGGAGCTCTTCGATGTCTTTCTTGATCGCCGCAACGAACGGCGCAGTATCGCCGGAGGTGTACAGCGCCGCGGTCCAGTTCTTTGCAATCGCGTCGGGAACTTCCTGCGCGGGATTTTTGAAGGAACCCATCGCGATCAGTTCCGGCAGGTACGGCGCGATGGAGTTCTGTTTGTCGGCCATCGCAAAATCGGTTAGCGGCTTCACGTACTTCTTATCGCCGGTCACATCGGCGAGGAACGTGTACGCCGAACCTTCGCCGCCCCAGCAGCCGGGGAAGGGCGACTTCTCATATGTCTTCACCGTGTCCGTCGCCGGATCGATAAATTTTGGAAACTCTCCGGCCGGCGCTTTGGCGTAATGATCCAGCCAGCCGTCTCCCCATTCGCGCAGTGTTTTGAGCACGCGCGGGTGGTGCGTGTACCACGCGACTTCGAGTACCGGATGCATGAAGAGGTGCATGAATTCGCCGTCGACGCTCATCTTCCGCGTCAGGTGCAGATCCGATGAGCCGATTTCTTCCAGCGACTTAAAGTGGCGGTGGCCGCTGGGTGTCAGGAACGTGATCTTCTCCACCGAGCGCGCTGCGTTGAGGCAGCGTTCGAAGTAGACCGGATCGCCGTAGAACCACCAGAACATGTATGACTCGTGGTTGACGCCTTCTTCGTACGCGTGGAGCGCGTCCATCGTGTTCTTGTTGAGCCCGTCCTCGAGGTTGTTGACCTCCGCATACGCCGCGAGTTTCGCGCCGGCTTTCAGGCACAGGCCGCCGATGCCGTCGCGTTCAAACATTGGGAAGCTGGCGTAGTTGCCGAACATGTCGGTGTCATCGTTGACTTGCCCGCCCAGTTCACCGTTGTCGACCATGCGGTTTTCGATCCACCACTTCGGCACCGCGCGGACTTGCATCCACGCTTGGTGGACCAGCGCCGCCCATTCCGGGACGCCGTCGATCGTGTCGAACTTTGTCGGGAAGTCGGGCCACTGCTTCTTCTTCCGCAGCACCTGGCGGTAGATCCATTCGTAATACTGCCGGACGGTGTTGTCGGTGCCGTCTTTGTCGATCGCACGGCACTGGTCGAGCGTTTCGAGCACTTCCTTGACCCACGCCTTGTCAGGAGAGGTGCTGGTCGTCACCTTATCGACGTCGCCTTGATTGTTGAACCCGTTCCACGGCCGCGCTTCGCTCATCACCGCGTAGAAATTGCGGAGCAGGAATTTGCGATGCTCAAGCGCCTGGGGGAAGGCTTGTTCGCGGGGAATAGTGTGGAGGACAAATAGTGGAGCCTGCAATGTAACAGCACGATCGAAGCGGACTGTAATCCAGATTTGCGAACCCTTCGGCACGATCTGGTCCGGAAAATCGCAGACGATGTCGATGTTCCCAGGTTTGTCGAGTTCGTAATCTGCACCATGAAGTTCCAAGCGCGGGTTCAGCGGATCTTGGACGCGAATCGTGAACGGAATTTTCGTCAGTGTTGGGTCACCGTTGACATTTGCAATGAGTTCAATCGCGCTGAAAGTCATTTCTTGCGTAAGAGGAAATGAAATGAATTGGACTGCCTTGCCGGCACCCATGGTGGTTGACATGCGGCGCTTAAGAAGGTCTTCCTCGTTCGCATGGCAAAAATACAACGGAGAGGATTGGCGTTGATCCGCGCTGAAACGCTCCTCCAATCTATTTTTGGTCATTCCCTCGGGCAATAGTTCTTTCGCCTCGGGAACAAACAGTCGAGTTGTATCATTCGCCTTTACCGCGTCAGACTTCACCCTGAAAAACGAACAATCCGCAATCAACCCGTCGCTGACATTGAAAAAACTCACCTTATTCGTCGGCACCGCTTCCGGAAACCACGCGCGCGAATTCTGTGCGCTGCCGGGGAATTCGTAGACCAGCTTCCCACCATCCGGGCTGTCATACTTCGGGCAATCACGGTAGAGCTGCGCCTTCACGCCACCGCGCACGACCGCGAAGTTGAATCCTTCCTTGTCGGCGAACGTAATGTGGAGGCCGTCGTTGTTGTGGTAGTCGTAGCCCACGCCCGCGCCGCAGCCCGGTTGGTTGTACTCCCAATAACCGTTGTCCCATTGGCCGCTCTTCAGCGTGCCGTCGACCGGCGCGCCGATGAAACCTTTCAGCGCGCGGCAGTCGGTGACGATCAGCTTGGTTACGGTGAGCGTCTCGCCGGCCTTCACCGGGATCGCCTGGCCCGTGTCGCTTTGATTGTTGTCGCGTTCGACGCGCAGATTGCGGAGGGAAAAATCGCCTGTGCCGCTGGTCTCCGTGACGCCGACGATGACCATCGCTTTGCCATCAGGCCCGGTAGTGAAGCGTTTGAAGTACGGCGTATACGCGTCGCTTTTTTCGGCGCTCAGGTCAACCTTCTCATCGATTTTCTTATCCGCTTGCGGCGCGCGAACGCGGACATACATCGGGCCGCTGGCTTTGATCTCCGCCGAGAGCCGGTACTGCGCGTTGGGCTGCAGCCGCAGGTCCTGCGACATCGCGCAGTAGCGGTTCGGCGCGTGAATCCGGATGACCTTGTCCGCGCCGTCCTGTGCCGACTCGAAATTTTTCGCGTCGTTGGCGTCGATGCCCCACGGCTTGAGCGCTTCCATCGCGGGGCTCTCGACGCAATTGCTGTTCTCGATGAACGCCTGGCCGAGACCTTCAAATCCGGAGTACGGCCCGCCGGCCGGCCACGTCACGTAGTCCGTCGGGTTGCTGGCGTAATCTTCGCGGCCGATGCGCAGTCCCAGCAGCATGCCTGACCGGAATGCGTCGAGATTCAAATCTGCCGCCGGAATTTTCATCTCGACAGTCCATTGATCGGCGCCCTTCGACGTCTTCACCGTCCACGCCGGTTTCCAATCCTGGCGCGCGCCGGAGCGCTGCCGCTGTTCGCCTTGCGTGGCGATGGAGTTCACCAGGAACTGGTCGAGATCCATTTTGTTGGACGTCGTGCGAATCCAAACTTCCGCGCAGTCGTCGGTCCAGACGTTCTCGTTGCGAACGGTGGACTGCACGCGCATTTTCGCAGGCTCGGGTTCACTCAGCACGATACCGATGTAGAGCGACTCGCCGTCGGTGCAGATCCGCGCTTCGACCGGTTTTTTCGGAGGCGCATCCGCCTTGCCAGGAGCGCTGAACGACTTCAGCACCGCTGCGCCGGCCCAGCACGCGTCGTCAAGTTTCCCATCGATCTCCGGAGCTTTCTGCACGCGTGGAACAGTCACCGAATCTTCCGCGGCCGCAGGAAATAGGATCAACATTAAAAGAGGCCACGCAACGAACCGGAAGGTGCGATAATTCATTTCGGGGAGTTACTCCGCGAGGCGCAGAAGAAAGCAGTGCCTTAATATACACCCCTGGGACACGGGGTGTTTGTATTTTCGGAAACGCCTTTGCTCATGCGGTGTAAAGGTGTGAACGCCGATCGCTCCTTGCATCCCGGCGCGGTTACATTTATTGGAGTAACTACCATTTAAACAAAGGAGACGGCATGGCTCAATCGGGCGGGTTTGGCTTTGGAATTGTGGGGCTGGGAATGATCGCGGAGTTTCATGCTCGGGCGATACAGGCCATGGACGGTGGACACCTCGTCTGCGGTTATTCGCGAACCGGCGGCGAGAAGGCCGACACGTTCGCCAAGACCTTCGGCGTCAAAGTCTACACGGGAGACTTCGAAGAGTTTCTCAACGCGCCGGGATTGGACATTGTCACCATCGCCACGCCTTCCGGCGCACATCTTGAACCGGCGCTCGCGGCGGCGAAGCACAAGAAGCACGTCGTCTGCGAGAAGCCGCTGGAAGTGACGCTCGAACGTTGCGACCAGATGATCACTGCGTGTAAGAAGGCCAAGGTCAAGCTCGGCGGAATTTTCCCGTCGCGAACTAACGAAGCGGCACAGACGATCAAGGCGGCGGCGGATGCAGGGCGCTTTGGAAAGTTCACCGTCTGCAACGCGCTGATTCCCTGGTGGCGCACGCAGCAGTATTACGATTCGGGCGGCTGGCGCGGTACGTGGGAACTGGACGGCGGCGGCGCGTTGATGAATCAATCGATTCACACCATCGATCTGCTGCAGTGGATCGCGGGGCCGGTGAAGGAAGTTTCATCGTACGCGTCCTGTCTGGCACACAAGCGGATCGCCGTTGAGGACGCAGCAGTCGGCGCGCTTCGTTTCAAGTCCGGAGCGGTCGGCGCAATCATCGGCAGCACCGCGATGTATCCCGGCCACGGCGCGGAATTGCAGATCAGCGGCGAAAAAGGTTCGGCCTGGCTGCGCGGCGGACATCTGGTGGCGTGGCAGTTCGAAAAGGAGGAACCGGAGGACGCGGGGATCCGGGCGAAATTCGCGCCGCCGACGGAAGACAAGGGCAAGAGCGGTGCGGCCGATCCGCGGGCGATTTCGTTTGTCAGACATCAGAAGCAGTTTGAAAATTTCGCGCGCTGCATCGGCGGAAAAGAAACACTGCTCGTCGATGGCGCGGAGTCACGCAAGGCGGTAGAGTTGGTTCTTGCTGTGTACCAGGGCGCGTTGACCCACAAGCCCGCTGTGCTCCCCTTGAAGAAGACACCTAAGCGTGGAAAGTTCAAGTAACCCCACCAATGCCTAATTTTGAGCCGTTTGAACGCATCCTCATTCTCGCCTTGGATTCCGTCTGCTGGGACATGCTGCTGCCGCTGGCCCAGGACGGAACCATGTCGGCGCTCGCTGCGTTTCTGCGGCGGGCGCATTACGGAACTCTGGACTCGACCATCCCGCCGCACACCGCGGCGGCGTGGTCGACGTTTCTGACCGGAAAAGATCCGGGGCAGCACGGCATCGTCGACTTTGTCAAATTTGATCCGGCCCACCACCGCTTCAAATTCCACGACAGCAGCGTGACGCAGGCCGACAGCATCTTCACGCGGCTGAGCAACTCTGGCATTCCCTGCGGCTCGATTTTCCTGCCGCGCAACTATCCGCCATTTCCGCTGAAGAACGGCTACGTCGTCAGCGGCTTTGAGACGCCCAACACGCAGTGCCGCTTTACGTTTCCCGAAGACCTGCGCGCGGAGGTGCTGGGCATTTCGCCAGACCTGCATTTCAACTTCGAAGACGATTGGGGCGACGCGGCAACCGACGAGGGCTTTGCGCAGAATATCGACCGCGGCGTGGAAGCGATCGATCTGGTGGAGCGCATGGCCGTCCATTTTCAACGCGAGCGGCCGGTGCGCGTGCAGGTCGCGTACCTGCAGGCCACGGATATTCTCTTTCACAAAGCGTGGCGCTGGTGCGATGCGAAAACTGCCGCCGAGAATCCGTATCGCCGCGAGCAGATCAAAAAATTCTTCCGCCGCGTCGACCAGATGCTGAATCGCGTCTTCGGACTTCATTCCAGCGCCAGCCAGCGCATGCGCCCCGGCGGTTCCGGCCGGACGCTGCGGGTGATCTGTTCGGACCATGGGCATGGCCTGAGCAACGGGCGCGTGTTCATCAACAATTTGCTCGCGAAGTGGGGCTATCTGAAGCCGCTGGGAAGTTTCGGACGCGCGTCGCGGCAGCTGCGTTTGCTGACGACATTCGATGCGGCCTCGCGCCGCACGAAGAGTCGCGAAATGGGGCTGGATTGGTCGGGTACCAAGGCTTACCTGGCGCACGTCGGCATCTACGGCTTCGTGTACATGAATCTGCGCGGCCGCGAAGCGCACGGCATCGTCGCGCCGGAGGATTACGAAAAGGAGCGCGACGCGCTGATTGCGAAGTTCATGCAGGAAAAGATCCCCGGCACCGATACGCCCCTGTTTGTACGTGTCTATAAGGGAGAAGAAATCTACGCGCGCAAGCAGGAACTGAATCTGCCGGACCTGGTGGTCGTCCCTGCGGACGGTTACTACCCGCGCAAGAAAATTACGCGCGGCCCGGCCGTACGTTCGACGCCCAACGCGATCGGCGGCGTGCACCGTACTCAAGGTGTCTACGCGTTCGAAGGCGAAGGCATCGTGCCATCATTGGGAATGGGCGCGACCGCGAACATCGCCGACATGGCGCCGACGATTCTTCAAGCCCTGGGCCAACCGATTCCAAAAGGAATGACCGGACGTCCCATTCCGAATCTCTTCGAAGTCCCGCCACCGACGAAGTACATCGACGACAAAGCGCCGAGCACGTCGAGCGGTTCGTCGAGCGCGTACAGCAAGGATGAAGAGCAGGAGATTGAGAAGCGGTTGTCGGACCTTGGGTATCTGGAATAGGGCGTGTTTTTCGCCCGTCGTTATTGCGGATTGCGGATTGCGGATTTCGGATTGCGGATTAGCGAAGCGAATCGATCCGTATCGCCGAGGTTGCCTCGAGAATGTTGCATTTCTGAGACCGACCATTTGCGGAGTGGACTCATCGCTCAGAAGTTCGCGGGTATTAGTTTCGATCTCGACGCTCGTTCTGCGAAAGGGGATTAGCAACCTTCGCTAATCCGCAATCCGCAATCCGAAATCCGCAATGCTGTTAATCAGCGTCGCTTGCCGCCGGGGATTGAGCCGCCCGGTCCGGGACGCAGTCCGCCGCCCATTCCTCCGGGCCCACCCGCCGCCTTGGCCTGCATCTGGCGCTGGACTTCCTGAGTGACTTCGACGAAGCGCATCTTCAGATCGTGGATAGCGTCCTTGAGCGCGCTGGCTTCATCCGGCAAGAGATTGCCTTTGGTTTTGTTCTGCACCGTCGCGAGAAGCTCGATGGTATAGCGGGCGCCCTGCAGGTCGACTTCGCGCTGGCCGGTGAAGGGACTTTCCATTTCGCCCATCTGCATCAGCGTCTGCTGGGCGAGGCCGGCGAGGAAGTTCATGAAAATCTTCGACTGCTGCTGCTCGGCGGCGCTGAGCTTCGGGGCGTTGGCGTCGGGTGCGGCTTCGCCTTCTCCACCTTCTTCTGCTTCTTCCATGTCCTCGGCGTCCGCTTCACCAGCTGCTGAAGACGGTGCTGCTGAAGCTGCCGATGTCGGTGCGGCCGGCGCTTTGGCCGAAGCGGGGGAGGCCTTGCGCGGTTCGGGCTTGCCGGCGGCGGCGCGTGCGGCGGCTTCGCGTTCGCGGCGGACTTCTTCCTTCCAACTGTCGTCTACCTTCTTCTCACTGAAGCGGACGGCGGGAACTTCGTCTTTTTTCTCTTCGTTTGAGTCGGCCATAATGATCAACAAACTCCTTAAAATCGCTGTGGAATGTTCACGGCATCAAATCTAGCTGCAACGGTAGCCAAAAACAACCGATACGCAATCAGCGGAAAAATCGGCATCTTTAGCGCGAAATTATGCGCCTTGCGAAGTTTGGGGTATAATCCGGAAGTCTTTACTGGATTGACGGTTACCCCGGATGGAACGCGTTAGGCACAAATTAGTGCTGGCGGTGCGGAGTGATTCTGGCTAAAACCTTGGGTTCAATTCTGTTGACACATCTAAGAAGTTGAAGGGGGCTGGCTCGGAGGTCTCATTGCCCTATGCAGCACACATCGCGCGTGCTCTGCTCGGTCGCACTTCTCGTCGTTTGCAGTTCGCTGTGCTTTGTTAGCGCAGGCGAAGACAAGAAGGACGATCCCGCGCCGCCACCGGCGACGCCGCAGAAAAAAGCTCCCTGGCGTCAATTGAAGCCGGACCGGTTGGTCTCGGAGTCACCGTTCCTGTACATCTCGACGCCGGATTTCCTCCGCGCCAAGAACGCTTTTGGACGTACGGCGTTTCATTCGTTGGTGACGGAAGACGAAGTCCTCACGCCGATTACCGCAACGCTCGCCAAGATGCGCGACACGTACGTCAAGGGTGACGGCACGCGCACGGAACTGGAACTGCGGCGGCGCAGCGACGAAGTGGCGCTGGCACTAAAGGTCGCGCCATTCCTGGACGGACAAGTGGCGATGGCGGTCGACGCTCTTCCGGCGGGCAATGTCGCCGGCAAGTTCCTGCTCGCGGCCAGCATGCCGCCGGGCGATGCGGGCGACGAACGCCAGCGCGTGCTCGAAGAAATTTTTGAACGTCATCGCTACAATCAGACCACCGATCCCCGCTTCCGCGACTTTGATGACACGGTCGGCGCGTACAATATCCACCGCATCGAATGCCCGGAACTCAACCTGATCGAGACGTGGGCGTTCGTCGAAAACATGTTCATTTACGGCCAGGGCAAGAACGTGGTCGAAGACGCGATCAACCGGTATTTGAAAAACGGCGCCGGCACCCTGTCGCTCCACAATGGCTACTTGAACACCTATAAGGAAGTCGGCCATGACGAACACGGCGACGCGCTGGTCTACATTCAGCTCGACGACCGCAGCATTCTGGCCCGCGCCACGGAAGCCTTTACGGATTTGAAGGCGATGCTCAATGGCCAGGACGTGGCGCAGGAATCCATGCATCCGCAATTGGCGATCGGCATCCAGGTGGGTGACGGCGAAAACGCGCCAATCCGCGAAAAAGTTCTGGCTCACATGAGTAAGGCCGCGATGCCCAAGGCCTCCGATCCCTGCCGCGCGGTGACGGCCCGGTTTACTCCCGGTGACACCCTGGCGTATAGTGGGATGACCGGTGCGCTCAACGATTCGTTCCCAACGGTTCTGAGGTTCGTGAAGGACTTGGCAAAGTCCGCCAACGGGGGCCGGGACAGCATCATTGACCAGCAGTTGCGCGCTGCGCTCAACGCGCCCAACGACAACGATCTGGCCAGCAAGCTTGACCTGTTCAAGGGCGAGATGGCGGTCATGATCTCGTACGTCCCACGCCCGAACCTGAAGTTGGAATCGCCGTCGGAAGTACTCCAGGCGTTCACCGCGGTGTTTGCCGTGGAACTGGACAAGGACAACGCGGTCGCCGATCAGAACTTCAAGGCGTTGATGACAAACGTCGAAGTCGCGACTGGCCAGAGCTATCAAACCACGACCTACACGGCCAATAACATTGGGTACACGATCCATTACCAGCAGGGCATGATGCCCCGCGAAGAGAAGAAGTCGAACTCGCCGCTGGGCCTGTTTCCCAATCTGGCGTTGCCGGATCAGAAGAGCCTGCCCTTCTTTGCGGCCTACGCGCGCGTGGACATGGACGTCGAAGCCGGCGCGCAGCCGCGCAAGTTCGTGCTGTTCTCCGATAGCCTTGAAGCCTTGAAGAAGTCGATCGCGCAGCACGGCGCGCCCCGCACCTCGCTGGGCGAAGAGAAGAAGTTCAAAGCGCTGATGAAGTCGTTCCGCGTCGATTCGCTTTACGAAATCAACTACGTTGACCTCAACCGCGTTGTCGATGTTTACACGGCGCTGCTGCCTGTCCTGGGCAAGTCCGGCGGGTTCAGCCGCGAAACGCTGGCTCAGTTGCCCAGTCCGACGCTGCTGGCGTCGCACCTGTACCCGATGGGCTGGGCCAAGTCGACGCTTCCCGATTCAGATGGCGTGGTGGTGGAATTCTCGTCGCCGACGGGAAATCTGACACTGATTGCAATGATCGCGTCGATTGCATATCCGGCGATCAATGAAGAGCAGAAGAAGTTGGTCTCCGAAGAAGTGGATAGCAAGTTCAAGCGCGTCGGACTGGCCCTTCAGCTTTATGCGGCGGATTTCGACCGCTATCCGCTGCAGCTCTCCGACCTGCATTCCAATTACGACAAGGGCGACCTGAAGATTTTCGAAAGCCCCTTCAAGCGCAACGTCGTGAATCTGCCGCAGGACATCGATAACTCAGACCTGACAAACCTGGTGTACGTCCCGGGCAAGTCGCTGCAGGATCTGGCCAAGGATATCATCCTCTACGAGCGCGAACCGACCCTGCTGGTCAAGTCGAACGACGGAACCAAGCTGCTACATCACGTGCTCACGATCGACGGGAAGATGTCCGGCCTGCCGCGCGCGGCGCTGGAACGGCGCTTGGGCGGCAAGGTGGAATTCCCCACCGGCAACAGCGATCTAAAAAAGCAGTAACGGCGCAAGAGTTAACGGAAGCAGAGAGGGGGGACGGCTTTGGCCGTCCCCCTTTTTCTTTGCATGCAGGCAATTTATGAAATCCTGAACTCGCTGGCTTAATCTGACGATACCCACTCATGAACGGCTTTTGGACGTGCGCAGATTGGCGCGGCGTCCGCTTATCCTTCCCGCGAAAGGTAGCCATGAGCGAACCTGTCACACTTTCCAACACGACGTCGGCATTCCGCCCGATGAACACCACCACTGCCCTTCGCCCCGCGCGGTTGCAGTGTCCGAAATGCTGTGGATCGAAGGATCAGGCGTCGTCGCTGGTTCTGTGCATGATCGACAACGTGGAATTTCATCATTGCGTCAGCTGTGGCGGTGCGTGGTTTTACGAGAAGGATTCCGACGTCGCGATGCGCGCGGCCGGTTCTCAAACGTGGCCGGAACCGCGACAAACTCCGGATGCTGACGCCGCATCAACGACCTGGGAATGCCCGTGCTGCGCCGGTTCGCTCGTTGCGATTCACGACCGCCGCGGATCGGGCGCAACGGTGCGACGCTGCCTGGTGTGTTACGGCGGCTGGATGGAACACGACGATTTGAAGTGCGTAACCTTCGCGTCCTCGCGGTTGATGGCGCGTGTAAGCCGAATGATTCGGAAGACATTTTCGTTGTGAGCGGCCAATCTTATTCTGCTTGATCGACCTTCCATTGTGCGTGAAATCGTGGTTGCAAATTTGCAACCACCAAAAACCAATGAGGTGTCACGTTCCGATGTAATTATTTAAATTTTGCACAATGTGCCTAAGTTCTTGAACGTCTTTACCTTAAAACGTATACTTCGGGAATTCAAAGAAAGCCGGTTTCGTCCGTGTGGCGCGGCGCCGTAGTGGGCTGTGTAACTTTAAAGAAAGAGGGCATTTACGTTGAGTAGTCGGGTGGTCGCGGCGATTCGTGCACTGGTGCTTTGCGGCTTGCCGCTGGTGGCCGGTTTGTCCACGCTCGCGCGGGCCGAGTCGACTCCGGAAGTTGTGCGATCCAAGGCGCCCGGCGACGACAACGATCACACCAAGCTGGATAAGACGCCCGAAGTCATCCCCGAATTGGCGAAAGCGGCGCTGAAGCTGACCGTCGGCGAATCGCTGGTGTACGACATCCGCGTCAACGGCATGCCGGCCGGCAAGGCGGCTCTGGAAGTCCAGAAGCTGGATACCATGGAGCCCAATCCCGGCAGTCCGTCCGTCTGGATCGTGACGCTCAACACCAAGTCCAACCATGCGATCTCGCTCTTTTACGATGTACGCGACCGCGCGACGTCGAAGATCGATGTGCTCGGCGGATTCAGCCGCTTCTGCCATCTCGACAAAAAGGACGGTGACGTTAAAGACGAAGAGGTCGTCAACTTCGATTACGATTACAAAAACATGCAGGCGACTTATGAGCGCCGCCGCCTGGTCGACGACAAGTGGCGATCGCACACGATTCCGCTTAAGGGCAACGTGCTCGATCCACTCTCCGCGATCTATTATCTGCGCTCGCTCGATTTCACGAAATTCAAAGCCAAAGACACGCTCGACCTGCCGATCTGCACCGACCGGCGCGTCTGGGCTACGCGTATGAAGTTTCTCGACAGCATTCAGACCGGCGATTTCGGCGACCTGAAGAACCGCAAGTACGTCAAGATCCTCACCGACCCGCCTTTTAAAGGCCTGTTCGTGAAAAAAGGTTCGATGGTCGTCTGCGTCGATGTCGAAACCGGCATCCCACTGCGATTGAACGTCGAGATTCCAATTGGCTCAGCGGAAGTCGAATTGAGCGAGCACGTGAAGTCGCCATTCGATGTCGGTTCAGCGCCGGCGACATCCACCTCGCCGACAGCGCCGATGGCCGGCCCGGATGAAACGCCAGCTGTGGTTGAGCCGAAGAAGTAATTCGCTTGTTTCACGCAAAGCCGCAAAGGACTGCTTACAAGCAGGGTCTCTCGTCGCTGTGGCGCAACTTGACTCTCAATCTCCACACTCGATACTTCTGCGCAGTGTTGTATCCATCGTTTCCACTTCCACTAAGAGGTAATGCATTTCATGTCCACACTTCCACCGCGTCCCATTGGCGTTCAGCTCTATACCGTGCGCGAAGCGTGCAAGACCGATTCCATCGGCACCTTGCAGGCGATTGCGGCAGCGGGTTTTGCAGGCGTTGAAACCGGCGGCAGTTTCTTCGGCAAGACGGCGCGGGAATTCAAAATTCAGATCGATGAACTCGGCATGAAAATCTGCGCGGCCCACGTCGGCGCCTTTGATGTCAATGCGCGCGCAAAGATCGTCGAAGACGCGAAGGAATTGGGGCTTACCCGCATCGTTTCCGGATTTGGACGGAACGAATTTGCCTCGATCGACGCAGCGAAGGCGGCGGTGGACAAGGCCAACGACGCAGTCTCGTTCTTCAAATCGCAGGACCTGAAGGTCGCCTACCACAATCACGAATGGGAATTTCAGGTTCCAGGCGTGGCGGAATACTTCTACGACAACACGCCCGGCCTGGAACTGGAGCTGGACATTTACTGGGCGACGCTCGGCGGCGCGGTTCCGGCCGACGTGATCCAGCGCTACGCGCGCCGCGTCACGCTGCTCCACATCAAGGACGGCCCGGCCGACAAAGCCAACCGCGGTGCGCCGATGGTGGCGGCGGGACAGGGACGCATCGACATTCCCTCGGCCATCCGCGCGGGTGAATACGCGTCGGTGGAATGGAACATCGTCGAACTGGATCTTTGCGCGACGGACATGGTCCGGGCGGTGCGCGACAGCTACGATTTCCTGACGCAGCACAACCTGGCGACAGGGAAGAGGTAGTAGGGTAGTTTTGAGTTTTGAATTGAGTTTGGAGATGACTATGCGCTACGGAATAATTCTTATGCGTGGTGCAGTTGTGGGGCTCGCCTTGCTGATCGTCGCGGGCGTTTTCGCGGCGCGGTCGCAGGCGTGGTGGGCGGGCGGGCATAAACTATGCACGCTCGCAGCCGCGTCCAAATTGCCGGAAGACGTGCCGAAATTTTTCCGCGATGCCGGCAAGGAATTGGCGGAAGTCTGTGTCGATCCGGACAACTGGAAGAACGTCACCACGTCGCACCTGCGCTCGACCGAGCAGCCGGAGCATTTCATTGACTTGGAATACCTCGGTGACGCGCCCATCCCCGCGCAGCGTTACGATCTGCTGAAATTTTATTTCTCGAAGGACATCGACCCGACCAAGGCTGGCACACTGCCGTACGCGATGATTGAAGGCTACGAACGGCTGCTGCTCGCCTTCCGCGATTACCGCAACGATCCGGAATCGGAGATAACCAAGAAGCGCATCATCGTCTACGCGGGATGGATGGCCCACTACAGCGAAGACTGCGCGATGCCGCTGCACACCACCAAAGATTACGACGGCCGCAATCTGGCCGGCGGAGCCGTTGAGCAAAAGGGAATTCACGGCCGCATCGACGCGTATCCGGAAAAGAACGGCATCACCGCCGAGAAAATCGCCGACGGTCTCGCAGCGAAAGATGTGATCAACGCCTGGCCGCTGATCGTCGACGCAATCAAGACCTCACACACGCACGTCGACGAATGCTACAAGCTCGACGCCAACGGCGCATTCGATCGCGATCCGGAAGCCGGACGCGAACTGATGGTCGAACGCACCCGCGCCGGCGCGAAGCTGACGCTGGATCTGTGGTACTCTGCGTGGACGAATAGTGATCCGAAGCGGGCGACGGTGAAGTAACTGCATTGCGGATTGCGGATTGCGGATTAGCTAAGCATATCGGTCCGCATCGCCGAAGCTGAAATCAAGGACTACGAAATCTGAGACGGATTTTTTACGTCGCCCAGAAGAAATCTGTGGCGGCTGCCTTCGATCTCGAATTCATTTTGGCAAAGCAGGAGCGCAGCCTTCGCTAATCCGCAATCCGAAATCCGCAATGCCATTCAGCCTGGCGGCGTCATGGAGTGCTGATTCTTTTCCCACCACGCTTCCCACTGGACGATGGAGGCGTTGCGTTCTTCTTCGGAGCCTTTGGCTTTGAAACCGATGAACTGGCGGGTCATGACCATCAAGGCGTTGGCGGCCAGGCCGCGGACGCGCGGGTCGTGGTCGCGAAGGAAGCGGATGAAGAAGGGAATCGCTTCCTGTGCTTTCAAGCTGGCGAGACTTTCGATCACCGGACCGTAGGAGCCGAATTGCGGATTGTCGAGCAGGGCGATCAGCGCGGAGACGGCGGACTTATCGCCGATCTTGCCGAGTGACTCGGCGGCGGCGAAGCGGACAGCGCCGACGCCATCGCTGAGCAGGCGAATCAGGTGCGGCACGGCGCGGGCATCACCGGAATTCCCCAGCTCTTCGCAGGCGTTACGGCGGACTTCCCATACGCGATGGTTAATGTCCTTGATCAGCTTGTCGTAATCTTCGGCGCTGGGTGTCGGTACTGGCTGTGTGGCCACGGTAACCTCTTGTTTTTGCGGAGCCTGGCTGCCCGTTGATAAACCTTGGGCCTACGCCGCGAAACGCCTTTGCTGCCAGGTGTTTCACGGAGAAACTGGGCAGAATTGACATTATTCACCGGGCTGCTGAACCAATTTCTAAGCGCACAATCGCAAACGTCAAGTGGGGGCGTCGTGAGGAATTCAAGAATGTGACGAACTCTCTTCCATGGAAGTTCGTAAGGGTATGATGACGCAAGGTTTTAACGTGGTTGTTTTTTTCGGAGTTCGTATCCTTTGGCTGCCATGACAACACCTGAACCTGTTGCAGAAACCATTCTGTCGTGCTCGGGCTTGACCAAGGACTTCACCGATTTGTGGGGTCGTCCGACGGTCCGCTCGCTCGACAACCTGACCATGGAAGTCCGCCGCGGCGAAGTCTTCGGGCTGCTGGGACCCAATGGCGCGGGCAAGACGACGACGATCAAATTGATTCTCGGCCTGATTTTTCCGACCGCCGGAACCGTCCGGGTGCTCGGCGCAGATCCGCAGGACATTTATACCAAGCAGAAGATTGGCTACCTGCCCGAAGAGTCGTACCTCCACCGCTACCTGAACGCCGAAGAGACGCTCGACTTTTACGGCCGGCTGTTCGATCTGCCCGGCGACGTTCGCCGCAAACGTGCCGCGGAACTGATCGAGCGGGTCGGTCTGGTTCACGCGCGCAAGCGGCCGCTCAAGGAATATTCCAAGGGTATGGTGCGCCGCGTCGGTCTGGCGCAGTGCCTGATCAACGATCCGGAATTAATCCTGCTCGACGAACCGACCAGCGGCATGGATCCGATCGGTTCCCGCGAAATCAAGGACCTGATCCTGGACTTGAAGAAGCAAGGCAAGACCGTGCTGCTCTCGTCGCATCTGCTGGGCGATGTGGAAGACGTCTGCGACCGCGTGGCGATGCTCTACCGCGGCCGGCTGCAATTGGAGGGCCGTGTCAACGATCTGCTCGAGATGGGCGACGTGACGGAGATCTCCGTGAAGGATCTTGGGCCCGAAGCGCTCGCGGCCGTGCGCAGCGAAGCGGAAAAACGGGGCGGCAACGTGCTGGGCGCGCACCGGCGCCGCGAGCGGCTGGAGACGTTGTTCCTGCGCGTGGTTGAACGCGAACGCGGCAAGAGCAACTGAGCGGAGCAGACGCGCATCGATGCCGGAATTTCTGTCGAAACTCGTTGCCACTCTGGATGACTCCCGCAATTCGGCGTTGATGCTGGTCTGGTTCGTCATCGGCGTGATCGTGGTCACGATGGTCTGGCCGGGCGGCAAAGGGCGGCGGCTGGTGCGACAGGTTTACGCGCTGGCGGTGCTTGGTTTCCGCGAAGGTCTGCGCCAGAACGTGCTGTGGATGATGTTCGCGCTGGCGGGCGTCGCGGGGATCATGGCGTTTCTCTCTGATGCGGATGGCACGCACGCCGGACGCGCGCGGCTGATCATCGACACCTGTTTTTCGACCGGCGAAGTACTCGGCGCATCGCTGATCGTGCTGCTTTCCGCGCTTTCCGTCTCGCGTGAAATTGAATCGCGCATCATGTACACGCTGGGCACCAAGCCCGTGCCGCGCTGGACCATTCTGCTGGGTAAAGCGCTGGGGTTCTGGGGCGTGCAGGTGGTGTTCGCGGTGGTCCTGACGTTGTTCGCTGGAATTCTTGTGCGCGCGGTGCCGCAGCGCGCGGAAAACCGCCGCGCGTCGGCGCTGGTGGATTCCGGCACGTGGGACGATCTGCGGCGCAATGCGCTGATCACCCGGACCTACGAAGGCCCGGCGGAGTTCAGCGACAAGGCCAATTCCTTCGTCTTCATCAAACCCAGCGAGACACGCACCTTCGTCTTCGATGTCAATCGCGCCCGGTTGCGCGGCGAGGCGTTGCAGCTGCGCTTTCAACTGACGTCCAATCTGACCTTCTCGCCGCAAATTCCCGACATGCTGTTGCGCGTGGGCTATCCGAACGAGACGCCGCTGATCGACAGACATTTTTTCGCGCAGCAGGATCATGCCTTCGATCTGTATGTGCTCAATTCCCAATTGAAAGAGCAGGGGAGTTTGCAGGTGACGCTGGGGCCGTCGACCAAGGAAGGTTTCAAGTGCACAGTGCTGGTCTCGCGCGCGCATGGTCTGGCGTTGGGCTACGCCGCCGACGGGGCCGTCGCGAACCTGACGAAGTCGTGCTTCCTGCTGGCGCTGCAGGGCTGGATTCTGGCGATGATCACGACCGGGTGGTCGGGCGTGCTCTCCTTTCCGGTCACCGTCGCACTGGGCCTGCTGCTGGTGCTGGGCGGAGAAATGTCCCGCCAGGCGCTGAGCCTGCTGCAAAACAGCGCGCCGCGTCCCGATCAGCTCAATGCCGCCGCGGCTGCTGCGGCCAGTGAGAGCATGATGCAAACGGTGATGAGCGTGATTGGAACGCTCTTGAAGGTGCTGCCGGATTTTCGCACGGCCGGCGGGCCCTCCGCGTTCATTGACGGGCATTTTCTTTCCGCCTTCACGCTGGCACACGCGGCGCTCTGGATGGGCGTGGTGCGGGGCCTGGGCTGGGCGCTGCCGGGAGTGATTTCATTTCAGCAACGCGAGGTGGGCAAATGAGCGCACGCAGCGGGGCTCCGAGTTTCCCGATGGCGGCGATCGCCGTGGGCATCGTGGCCCTGATCGGCGCAGGCTTCATGCAGCACCACGTCGAAGAGCGGCGCATCGAATCGAAACTGTCGTGGATGAATTCCGAGGACAAGGATTCGCTGGAAGTCGGCTTCCTGGCGCTGGGCGGATTCCGCGGACTGCTGGCCGACGTGCTCTGGTTTAAGGCGCAGACGCAGCAGGACAGTTCGCACTACTACGAACTGAAGCTGCTCTGCGATCTGATCCAGAAGCTGCAGCCGACGTTCACGCATGTCCACGCGTTTCAGGCGTACAACATGTCGTATAATATTTCCATTCACGCCGAGAATTGTGAAGACAAGTGGTATTGGATCCGCTCCGGGCTGGCCACACTGGAGAACGGACTGGAGCGCACCCGCCAGAATTACAATCTATGGTTTGAGCTCGGCTACCAGTACTTCGACCGGCTCAGCGACCAGAAGATTGAAAACTGCCGCGACGTTCGCGACCGCGAGCTGCCGAACATCGACGAGCTGACCGACGAGCAGATCGAGTCGGCGTTCAGCAAGCCGGGGAAATGGGTGCCCGGGCACGCGCGCAAGGACGAGAACTACCGTTTCGCGGCGTATTTTTTCTGGAAATCGATCGCGACCCAGACGGAGAAAAATCCGCTGCGCACGGAACGCATTTATGGGCAGTGCCTTGAGCACCTTGGCATGTGGTACGCAAAAGACAACAAGCCGGTCAGCGAATGGAAGAAATGGTCCGACGGCGGCACGGAGGCCTGGTACGTGGAGCTTTTGCGCCGCAACAAGGAACGGGACATGACCTGGGACCAGACCGTTCCGGAATTACTGCGCGGTTGCATGCAGCAGCAGATCTATACGTATGCCACGCACGCGCAGGAAGGCTCGCGGCAGGGAAATTTTGCGTACGCCGCTCAGGAACAGAAAAAAGCGGACGAGGCCTACGCGCGGATGCAGCAGTATCTCCCCGAAGACAAGGCGACAATCGAAGAGATCGTGAAGAAATACGGCGAACTCATCGACCGTCAGCGGCATTTTGGTTTGCGTCCGTGAAAAATTTTCAGACAGACGTCTTGTTTGCGTGTTCAAACTTGAATCGACGTTTGACATTCCGCACATCAATGCCAAGATACGCGGGCCTTAAATTGGGGGTGTAGCTCAGTTGGGAGAGCGCTGCGTTCGCAATGCAGAGGTCGTGGGTTCAACTCCCATCACCTCCACCAAATTCCGGCAGTCAGGCAGGCCACACCCGGCCTGCCGTCCAGTTTCTAGCACCGCCCTCTATAGGCAAGCTACGACTGCATGAGTACTCTGGTCACACTCGACACACTCGCCCGCTACCTCGACCGCGATGAATGGCGTTACGATCTGGACTCGGAAGGATCCTGCATTCGCACGGGCTTCCGCGGCGATCACGCCACGTACCGCGCGATGGTGCTTTACGACAGTGAGAAGCAGCGCGTCCGCTTTATCGTTCCGAATTATCTCAACCTGAGCAAGGTTCAGGACAAGTCGCGCATTCTCGAGCGGCTGATGGAACTGAACATGCAGTACATCCTGTTGAAATTCGGCTACGACCCCGCCGACGGAGAAGTGCGCGCGGAGATCGACGTGCCGGTGAACGATTCGGACATCAGCTACGAAGGTTTCCGCCGCTGCCTGTATTGTCTGCTGACTGCTGTCGACGAAGAATACCCCGTGATGATGCGCCTGATGTGGGGCGAAAAAGGCGCGCCGAAAAAGAAGGACAGCGATGCCGGCGAGCCGGGCGAAGGCCCGCCGGATCTCGATCCCGGCGACACCGACAAGCCGCTGCGCAAACCGCGGCTGTAGTTCATTTTTTATCTCGCGCCAAGACGCAAAGAACGGCAACGGCTACAGATGGGTCCGGGACCGGGGACGTTTATGAACGCGTTTGATGCGGCGGTTAATACTGACGGCTTTAGGAATAATCCGTATCCCTTTTATGCGCAGCTTCGCGAGAGCGATCCGGTGCATTGGTGTGAACCGTGGGGTTGCTGGGTACTCACGCGGTACGCGGATATTTGTCCGGTGCTGCAGGATCACGCGACGTTCTCCAATCGCGGGCGCGTGACGAATACGATTCAGCGCGAGTACCCCGGCGATTTTCTGCAGCGCATTCAGCCGCTGCTGAGTCACTTCGCCCAAGGGTTGATCAATTCCGATCCGCCGGACCACACACGTCTGCGGCGGTTGATTCAGAAAGCATTCATCCCGAAGACACTGGAAATTCTGCGGCCGAAAATCGAGACGCTGGTCGCGGAGTTGCTCGGAAATGTCGCGGGTCGGCCGAGCTTCGATCTGATCAACGAATTCGCGTACCCGCTGCCGGTCCAGGTGATCGCGGAGATGCTGGGCGTGCCGCCGAGCATGCGCGAAACGTTTAAGGACTGGTCGTACACGATTCTGCAATTCCAGGCGGTGCCGCGTGCGGATCAGGACATCATTCTGGTTTCGCAGAAAGCGCTGGTCGAAATGCGCGGGTACCTGGCGGAAGTGGTCGCCGATCGGCGCAAGAATCCGACGGACGATCTGCTCGGCGAACTCGTCCGCGTGGAAGAGGAGGGGACACGCCTCTCTCACGAGGAACTGCTGTCGACGGGTGTCTCGCTGCTCGTCGCCGGCCACGAAACGACCACGAACCTGATCGCCAACGCGACGTACTTGCTGCTGACGAATCCGGTGCAGCGTGAGCTGCTGATGGCGAGCCCCGCGCTCTACGCGCCGACGGTCGAAGAAGCGCTGCGCTGCGAAGCCCCGTTGCAGCGCCTCGGTCGGAGCGTGCTCAAGACCAGCACCGTCGGCGGCAAGACGATTGAAGAAGGAAAGACGGTGCTCTCGCTGGTCGGCGCGGCCAATCGCGATCCGGCACAGTTCGCGGCGCCGGACAGTTTCGACATCACGCGCCGCGACAACAAACACATCGCGTTCGGCAGCGGCATTCATTTCTGCCTCGGCGCAGCGCTGGCGCGGCTGGAAGCGCCGATCGCGCTGAAGGCACTGTTCGCGCGTCATCCGAAAATGAGTCTCGCGTCCGAGACCGTCGAGTGGCACAGCGGTGTGATGCGCGGGCCGAAGCAACTGAGAGTGGCTCTGGGCTCGTAGAAATGTCGGCAATGCCGAACTCCTGAGGCATACTGTTTTGAACTAGGAGTGAATGATGGCCTTGACGGGTGTTTTGAAGATCGAGGCGTTGATTGAGAAATTCAACGATCACGGCGAACGTCGCCCCATGCTTGCAGCACAAGCTGTGGCGAAGTGCGGTAAAGCAGCGGTTACGCCGTTGATCTCCGCGTTGCGGAAATCGCCGAACGTGCGGATTCGGCGCTGGGCGGCGTATGCGTTGCGGCTCATCAACGATCCGCGCACGGTCGCACCGCTGAAACAGGCATTGCGCGATCCCAACATGAGTGTCCGGTTGCTGGCGATGGAGTCGCTTGAAGTTGTCGCCGGTGCGAAGGCTGGAAAATTCTTGCTGCCTTTGCTGAAGGATGAAAGTGGTGGCGTGCGCGCACGAACAGTGGATGCGCTGGCTCGGCTGCGCTACAAGCCGGCGGTAAAATTACTTCGGGCTGCGCTGAAGGACGAGAAGGACTATGTCCGGCGCGGTGCGACGCGTGCCTTGGAAACAATTCAGGGATAGTGTTCGATCCAACACTAAACGTATTTTCATACACAGCGCACAATCCTATTCCAGACGATTGTACACATGGGTGCTCAAAAGCGGGCTATTAATGAGGGGGTGAACACGTGCACATCCGGCGCTTATTTGCCGGAGTTCTGCTCGACCTCCGGAGGTTGTCATGTCCGCATCCCCAGCCACGCTTGAACCCAAAACGGAACGCGCGCCCGGCCAGCAGATCAAGTGGTACCGCTGCCCGGTCAGCAAAGATGATCTGGCGAAGCTCAACCAGCGCAGCGATGTGCTGGGCATGCTGCAGACGCTGGGGTACCTCGGCGTGCTCGCGCTGACGGGCACGGCGTCGTTTATCGTGTGGCAGAAGTTCGCGTGGTACTGGTCGATTCCGCTCTGTTTTGTGCATGCGGCGTGCTGGCATTTTCTGATCAACGGCTTTCACGAACTGATTCACGATTCTGTTTTCAAGACGCGCGCGCTCAACCGCTTCTTTCTCTGGGTCTACAGTTTCCTCGGACAGTACAATCACATTCATTTCTGGGCCAGCCACACCGAGCACCACAAATTCACGCTTCATCCGCCCGACGATCTGGAAGTCACGCTGCCGCAGGGGCATTCGTGGAAGGGATTTCTCAAAGGTGCTTTCATCAATTATCGCGGACCGTGGTGGCAGTTGAAAAATCATGTGCGCATCGCCACCGGCCGGTTGGAAGGCAAATGGGATCATCACCTGTTCGACGATAATCCGCGCGAATACCGGAAGCTGATGAACTGGGAGCGATTTTTGATCGTCGGGCACGTGGCGATCGTGGGCGTGTCGTGCTACTACCGGCTCTGGATCATTCCGTTCCTAGTCACGTTCGCGCCGCACTACGCCGGCGGTCTGCATCACCTCTGTAACGGCGCGCAACACATCGGACTCTGCGACAACGCTCCGGACTTCCGCCTCTGCTGCCGCACAATTTACCTGAACCCCGTCTTCCAGTTCCTGTACTGGCACATGAATTATCACACCGAGCACCACATGTACGCGGCGGTCCCCTGCTACAACCTGCCGAAGCTCCATCGCCTTATCAAGAACGACATGCCGCCGTGCCCGAACGGATTGTACGAGACGTGGAAAGGCATCGACGCGATCATCGCGAAACAGAAGATCGATCCGAAATACCAATTCGTGGCGGAGCTGCCGAAGAAGAATTCCGCGCCGGTTCAAGCGGCGGTTGCGGCAGTGAAGTCGGCAGAGGCTGTTCCGGCGATGTAAACGACCGCGGACCTTGACCCTGGTACAAATTTGTATCAGGTGGGACTCCTGACACACTACTCCGTACCCCGTCGCGAATTCGCGACGTGGTTAGAAACCACAACTCTAAGAAAGTATCCGCACGCGAATGGTTTCAGCCAGCCGCGTGCGTTTTTGATTTTTTACTTTTGAATTTTGAATTGCCCTTCAACGCTCGACTTTGTCATCAGCCGGCGTCTGCTCCACGACCGGCGTCTTTCCCGTTTCGCGTTGATAAATTTCCGGGTAGCCGGAATTAATCCATTCCTTGATCGGCTTGCCGTTGCCGTTGGCGCGGTAGAGGTCCAGGAATTTGTCGCCGGAATCCTTCTTCACGTGGCCGACGCGCCAGGTCATTTGCGCGTCGATGGCCTCGTCGAGCGTTTTGTGCAGGACGATCAAGTCGTAAAGCGCGGAACCCAATCCAGAACGATCCGCGCCAGCGCGGCAGTGGAGCAGCATCGGTGTCGGCGCTTTTTCGAAGACGTCGATGAGTTGATTCAGGCGCTCAGGGGAGGGGAGGTAGCCGGGATCGAACTTGATGTCAAAATGCGTGATGCCGGCGTCCTGGCAGGCCTGAAGTTCCTTGGTGTACCAGCTTGATTTGGATTGACCACGCAGATTGACGATAGTTTTGATGTTGTCATCTTTGGCGTGCTTGCGAATCGTTTCGGGCGTAACCTGGCCGGATCGATACGCCTGATTCGGCGCGATGGCGCGGAAGTTTTCCCCGAACACGCCCATGTACCAGCAGAGGCTCAGCGCAATTAGACAGAGCGCGAGAAAGACGCCGCCGCCGCCCAGCATTAATGTGCGGCCCAGCGAACGTGTCGGCCGTGCGGAAGTCACAGATCCATCGGACGCAGCCGTCAGCATGTCGAAGCGTTGCACTCCCCTCTTTAGGGCGACTGACCTGTGTGCCAATTGGCCCGGTGGTACTTCGAAGAACGCATACCATATATAGTACAAATCTGGCAGCAACCCAGTTACGTTCCCGTCATAGTTGTGCCGGAGCCCGGGTGCTTTATGCTACCGGGATGGAATTTGGACGAACGTAGCCCGGCGAAGCGGAGTGCAGATGGCCATCGATTTTCAATGCCCTGAATGCAAAGCCGCGGTGCGTGTGCCGGAGATCCACGCCGGCAAGAAAGCGAGTTGCCCGGGCTGCAAGCAGACCATCCGCATTCCCGGCGTAGAAAAGACGCCGGAAACAGCCGCTGCTTCGACCCCGGCTGAAGGCGAACCGAAACTCGAAGCCGTGGAACCGCCGAAGCCCGTTGAGGCCAGCGCAGCGGCTAACGTGCCGGTTCCACCCGTTGCGGCACCCGCGCCGAGTGCAACAGCGACTGCCGGAAAGTACATCAAGTTTGCCTGTCCCAGTTGCGCGAAGATGACGGGCTTCGAAGCGAAGTTTGCGGGCACGGCGCAACCGTGTCCGTCGTGCAAAGCCAAAGTGATGGTGCCAGATCAGAGCGACGGCGATTCATTCATCGTGGCTTCGGTGCCGGGCGATAAAGAAAAACCTGGCGCGCGCAAAGTGGAGACGCATGCGCACGCTCATCCCACGCACGCGCACAAACCGGCGAAGCGCAAAACCGAGAGCGCTGGCCTCCCGGTGCTCGGCGCGCTGGCCGGCGTTGCGGCGATTGGCCTGATCATTACCGCGGCTGTTTACTGGCCACGCAAGGTTCCGACGAGCGGGACCGAGCATGCAAGCGGTCCGCTAGATCCGAAAACTCCCGCGAGCACCGCTACCGCCACTGCGCTGTCGACGGGCACTTCGACGGTCGCGACCGCCAAACCGCCGAGCGACTCCGTAACGAAAAAGCTGGATGAAAAAACGAGCGACAACGACGGCATGGAAATCGGAGCGCGCCCGGAAGCGCCGCCGGCTCCGAAACCTCCCGAAACTGTCGCGGATATCCTGAGCACCAAAGAACGGAAGACCGGACGCGAGGACGAAAATGAAAACGCGACCAACGTGCCGCCGAAGTCCACTCCGAACAACGATCCGTCCAACCCGTCCAGCGAGGTAATGAAAGAGCTGGCGAAGAAAACGCCACCGCCCGACGACGATCCGAAACCCGACACATCCAAAAAGCCGCCCGTTGCGTCGCCGAAAAATACCATCGCGGCCACGCCGCCCAAACCGTTTACGCCCGCTCCCGCGCCGAACATAGCAGCGGCGCCGGCGGTCTGTCCGCAATGTCTGGGCATGACCTACGTGCCGATCATTCCGGCGAAGACGTACATCCGCTTTTCCAACGAGCCGCTTAATGCCACCGCGTACGCCGCGGCGGTGCCGTGGCGCTGGTGCCCTAAATGTCAGGCTGGAAAAGACGCGGCTCCACTGGTTGCTGCCGAACAGACGCGCCTGTCGGGTGTCCAGGCGATCAACGAACACTGGGAGCAGCTCACGCGCGCGAAGCTCAGCACTGTCGAGACGCATCACGTCACGATCCGTTCGACGATGCCCGAGCCGGAAGTGCGCGGCGTCGCCACCGCGCTGGAGCAGCTCACCGGGCAGCTCGAACAACTGACGCAGACTGTCGTGCTCACACAGACGCGGCCCGACACCGACGAATTGATGATCGCGTGGGACGCGCAGGGGTACCTGGCGTTCGTCAACGCGCTGATGGCGCAGGAACCGACGCAGAACTGGGCGATGGCGCAGAATTCCGGCGGATTCCTGCTCCCGCACCGCGGCGTCTTCAATGCCAATCGCGGCGCGATGGCGCATCCCAAACACATGGCGCTCTACCAATTCGGCGAAATGGAAATAGTGCAGGCGACGGACAACAAAGCGCCAACGTGGTTGCGTTATGGTTTCGCGTCGTACTGCGAAAACGTGATTACGCATAAAAATCTGGTCTATGCATTTCAGTACGAGAAAAATGAAGTGCGCTTCAGCGACAACTGGGACAACGAAATTAAAAAGTACGCGTCGCAGGGAAAATTGAAAACGTGGGACCAGGCGTTTCTGATTCAGCCGATCGGAATGAGCTCGCTGGATTATTTGACGTGCTATTCAATGGTGTCGTTCATGATGAATACCGACGCAAAACTTTTTCCGAAATACTGCCTGGCGCTCAAGGACGGCATGGACAGCGAGAAAGCGTTCGAGAAAGTCTACAATATGGATGTGAAGCGCCTGCAACAGATGTGGGTGAATTGGGCGGTGACGCGCTGACCCGAAAATCTGCTCGAGATCAGCACAGAAATCTTAGGGTAGGTGAGTTATTAGGGTGCGCAAAATGACCCGCGAAAAAATACATGTGCAATTTTCGCAATTTGACATTGACGGCACGCGGATCGTCGCTAATATCTCACTTCCCTTGTTGGTTGGCAGTCGTACCCTAAAGAGCTCGAAAGCGGGATGAAGCCCGTAACGTCAGAGCTCAAGGATAGCTAAAGACCTAAGGGTCGAAGTCGTTCGGGTGCTTCGGAAAGGTTTGTAGCCACTGATCGCGCGTGGCGGCCTTAACCGGAAGTCCCAACGACGTCGGCTTTTTTGTTTTGGTGGTAAAAAATGGAAATTCCGGTCTACAACGAATCCGGCGGTCAGGTTCGCGCGATCTCCTTCGATGAGAAGATCCTGGGCGAGAAGGTGCGGCGCAAGCTGCTCCATCAGGCGCTCATTCGCTACGAAGCCAATCTCCGCGTCGGTACCCACAAGATCAAGTCCAAAGCCGATCGCAGCGGCTCCGGCGTCAAGCCGTGGAAGCAGAAGCATACCGGACGCGCCCGCGCCGGTATGAAGCGCTCTCCGCTGTGGAAGGGTGGCGGTAACGCCTTCGGACCGCGGCCGCGAGACTACCATAAGGATATGCCGGTGCGCATGCGCCGCGAAGCCTTGAAGTCTGCGCTGCTGTCCAAACTCATCGACAAGCAGATCAAGCTGATCGATGCTCTGAACTACGATGCGCCGAAGACCAAGCGCTTCACCACCGCGCTCAAGGCCCTGGGCCTCAACGCCGGAACGTGCCTGGTAACGGCGCGCGAACCGGGCAAGGCCCTGGTCAAGTCGGTCCGCAACGTCGAATCCGTCCGCATCATCCCCGCCCGCAATCTCAACGCTTACGATCTCCTCAAGTACAAACACATTTTGATGACCGTCGACACACTGGAAAACATCAGTGAGGTGGTGAAGGAATGAGCCGCAATCGCGCCGCAAAACTGTTGTCCGACCCGTACGCCATTCTGCGCCGGCCGGTCCTGACTGAAAAGAGTCACGACATGGTTTCTGCTGGTGCCGAAGACAAGAAGGGCCGCTACACGTTCGAAGTCCACGTCAAGGCCAACAAGCAGCAGATCAAGCTGGCGATCGAAGCCGCGTTCGGCGTGCAGGTTCAGTCGCTGAACACGATGATCGTCAAGCCTCGCAAGAAGGCGTTTCGCGGCATGAAGGCGGGCAAGTCCGGTTTCTCCCGCATTCGCAAAAAGGCGATCATCCGCTTGACCAAGGATTCGAAGCAAATCGAGTTGATCTAACCGCTGGCTCGCTGGGAGCCGGAACATGACGGAGGAAGTGAAGCAAGCGCCGAAGAACATCGCGCGCGACGAAGACGATGAATCCTTGTTGAAGGAGTGGGTGGGACTGCTGATCCGCGCCGCCATCTGGGCGCTGCTGATCTACCTGTTCATTTTCCAGGTTTCAGTTGTGGACGGGCCGTCGATGTACCCGACGTTCCACCACGGTGACCGGCTGGTGATCGACAAATTGACCTACCGTTTCAGCAAGGTCAGCCAGTTCGATGTGATTGTCTTCGAAGCGATCGACCACGACAAATCGCCCCGGATGACGCGAGACTACATCAAACGCGTAATCGGACTTTCCGGCGACACAGTGGCAGTGCACGGCGGCTACGTATGGGTAAACGGCACCAAGATTGAAGAATCCTTCGACCCGACTCGAGCTGACACGCTCCCGGGTTTCAGTGAAGGACAGGCGTTCGTGGTGCCCCCTGGGTACTACTTCGTGATGGGAGACAACCGCGGCCAGAGCAAGGACAGCCGCGTGTCGCTGGGCGGGGATACGCTGGGGATGGTACCCGGCAACCAGATCAAAGGCATCGTTCGCCTGAGACTGTGGCCCTGGGACCGGCGAAAATGGTTCAGCCGGGGAAGTGAAGAGTAGTAAGCAAGGCAGTGGCAGGCAGTGCGGTAAGAGATCGACAGTCGACTTTCTGGATTAGGAATCAGTCATGGCATTGCGATTTTACAGACCCATCACGGCAGGTACGCGCGGCGCGTCGGTCATCGATTTCCGCAAGGAACTGACCAAGCACGAGCCGGAAAAGTCGCTGCTCGAACGCATTCCGCGCTCCGGTGGCCGCAACGCTCACGGCCGCATCACCAACCGCGCGATGCAGAGCACGTACGCGAAGCAGTACCGCAAGATCGACTACCGCCGCGACAAGGACAACATTCCGGCGAAGGTTGCGGGCATCGAGTACGATCCGATCCGCTCCGCTTTCATCGCTCTGCTGCACTACAAGGACGGCGAAAAGCGCTACATTATCGCGCCGCTGCACCTCAAGGTCGGACAGACCGTGATCTCCGGTGACCGCGTGGAGCCTGACGTTGGCAACGCGATGCCGTTGAAGAACATGCCGCTGTCGACGGACATTCACTGCGTCGAACTCCAGCCGGGCTCGGGCGGCAAGATGGTCCGCGCCGCTGGTGGTGTGGCGCGCCTGATGGCCAAGGAAGGCGGCAAGGTCACGATCGTGCTGCCCTCCGGTGAAATGCGTTTCGTTCCGGAAGACTGCCGCGCGACGGTGGGCCAGATCGGTAATCTGGATCATCAGAACGTGACGGTCGGAAAAGCAGGCCGAAACCGGCACATGTTTGGACGCCGCCCGACGACCCGCGGTATGGCGAAGAATCCGGTCGACCATCCGATGGGCGGTGGTGCTGCGCGCCGAAAAGGCCACATTCCCCAGTCGCCCAGTGGCGTGCTGGCGAAGGGCGGCAAGACGCGCAAGCCGAAGGCCCGCACGAACAACCAGATCATCCGCCGGCGCAAGGGCGCCGCGCAGCAGACGCTGTAGTTGTAGTGGCAGCTTAAAGAGCCAGGAGCCGTAAACAATGTCACGTTCGATGAAGAAGGGTCCCTACGTCGATGAGAAGCTTGCGCAGAAGGTTGCCAAGCAGAAGCTGTCGGGCGCTCGCGACCCGATCAAGACGTGGGCACGCGCCTGCACGATTCTGCCGGACTTCGTGGGTCACACCTTCATGGTCCACAACGGCAAGCAGCACATCAAGGTGTACGTGACCGAAGACTTCGTGGGACACAAGCTCGGTGAGTTCTCGCCGTCGCGCGTCTTCCGCGGGCATTCGGGTGCGGGTGGCGGAGCCAAGCCTCCTGCGGCCTCGCCGGCTGCTCCGGCGGCGGACAAGAAGTAACGACGCGCCAGCAGTATGTAAGTTCGGCCGGACTCGGGTTCGCGATCGGTTTTTCAGTTTGAGGTGGAGTGAAAGAAAGATCATGTCAAAGATTCATCGCAGTAAGGTCAAGAGCCAGGGCCGTATCGAGCGCAAGCACAGCGGCGCCGAGAACGCACCGACCAGCAAGCTGGTCTATCCCGACGGCTTCTATGGCGCGTCGCTGCGCAACATCCGCATCGCGCCCCAGAAGGTGCGGCTGGTGGTCGATCAGATCCGTGGCCAGAACGTGGAACGTGCGCGCGAAATCCTGCGCTACTCCAGCAAGCGCGCCGCGTACTACCTTGACCGCGTGCTCTTGAGCGCGCTGGGCAACGCCGATTCGAAGAGTGAAGGCGAAGCCGACGCCAACGATTTGTTTGTCGCCGAAGTGTATGCCGACGAAGGCCCGCGCTTGAAGCGCTTCCTCGCCGGTGACCGCGGCCGTGCCCGCCCGATCCTGCGCCGCATGGCGCACATCACGGTGGTCCTCGGACCGCGCCAGGCTGAAGACGCGAAGGACAGCAAGAAGGGCAAGAAGGGTAAGAAGGAAAAGGCGGCATAGTTCAACATTGGAATGCAGAGACGGCGTGAACCCGGGGCGACCCGAAACACGCGTCTCGAACGAGCCAGGAGCTAAACAGTGGGTCAAAAAGTTCATCCATACGGATTTCGAGTCGGCATCACGCGTCCGTGGGTGTCGCGCTGGTACGCGCGCAAAAAGGACTTTGGCAACTATCTGGTCGAAGACCAGAAGATCAAGAAGTTCATCAAGTCGCGCCTCAAGCAGGCCGGCCTGAGCAAGATTGAAATTGAACGCACCGGCGACGAGACGCGCGTATTTCTGTTCACATCGCGCCCGGGCGTGGTGATCGGCAAGAAGGGCGCGGAAATCGACAAGATCCGCGAAGAGCTCCAGAAGTTCTCGAAGGACGGATCGGGCAAGAAGGTCCAGGTGAACATCCGTGAAATCACCAAGCCGGAACTGGACGCGCAGCTGGTGGCCGATGGCATCGCCGAGCAGTTGCTCAAGCGCGCCTCGTTCCGCCGCGCGATGAAAAAGGCCGTCGAAGCCAGCATTCAGCAGGGCGCGCTGGGCGTGAAGGTGATCGTGGCCGGTCGATTGGGCGGCGCGGAAATCGCCCGCAGCGAATCGTACATGGTCGGCTCGCTCCCGCTCCATACCCTGACGGCCGACGTCGAATACGGTTTGGGCGAAGCTGCCACGAACTACGGCGTGATCGGCGTGAAGGTGTGGATCTACAAGGGCAAGATCCAGAAGGAAAAGATCGAGATGGCTCAGGCCGCCGAGTAAGCCGGACTGATGGCGTAAGCCGTACTAGAAGTGTGAAGCAGTAGACCCGAAGATTGAGTGAGGACATAGTTCCATGGCGTTAATGCCCAAACGAGTCAAGCACCGCAAGAGCCAGCGCGGACGCATTCGCGGTAACGCGACGGCCGGCAACTATGTGGCGTTCGGTGACTACGGAATCCAGGCGATGCAGCCGGGGTGGCTGAGTGCGCAGCAGTTGGAAGCCGCGCGCGTGGTGCTTTCCCGCTTCATCGGTACGGAAGGCCGCTACTGGTGCCGGGTGTTCCCGCACAAGTCGGTGACCGCGATCGCCGCCGAAACCCGCATGGGTAAGGGCAAGGGCGAAATCGAGTACTGGGCCGTCGTCGTCAAGCCCGGCATGGTGCTCTTTGAAGTCTCCGGTGTTCCGGAAGCCGCGGCGCGCGAAGCGTTCCGCCTGCAGTCGGGCAAGATGCCGTTCCGCATGCGCTTTTTGAAGCGCCGCCAGGAATTCTAAACACAAAGCAGTGCGACAGAAAAAAGAGCACGAAGCTAGGAGCACGATAGAGTCATGGCCGTGATTAACGCAAAGACGCTGCGCGAAAAGACCAATCAGGAACTGCAGGACCAGATGATGCTGGAAAAGAAGCGCCTGTTCGACGGCGTGGTCAAGGGCGCATCGGGCGAAGCCATCAAGGCGCACGAAAAGCGCGCCGGCAAACGCCTGATCGCGCGCATCCAGTCGATTCTGCGCGAACGGTCGCTGCGCACGATTCTGGACGCGAAGGTCGCCGCACTGACGCCGAAGGCCGAAGGCGCCAAGCCGGAATTCGCCAAATTGGTGAAGCTGGTCGACACCCGCGCCGCCGAGATCAAGGCTCAGCTGGAAAAGCCGGTCGGCAGCCGCAAGGTCAAGCCGATGCTCAAGCGCGCCAAGATCCGCATCCGCGGTGAAGCCACCGCTCCCGACCGCAACGCGATTCGCCTGGCGGAAGCCAAGCGCCGCCGCGCGTGCCTTGATCGCCAGGACGTCGGCCAGTCGCGCTAAGCGCGCTAACCAGAATTAGCAGTGGCAGTACCGAACGATTTTGCAGGACTGAAGTGTGTTTAACGGACCTTTCGAAGAGTGAGGAACAGGCATGGCCAGTGAGACAGCGGCGGCAGGCACGGCAAAGACGGAATCCGAAACCGGACGAGGCGACCGCCGTGTCGTCGAGGGAATTGTCTTGAGCGACGTGCGTCAGAAGACGATCACTGTCGAAATCAAGCGCCTGGTGAAGCACGCGCGCTACGGAAAGTACATTTTCCGCTCCACGCACCTGCATGCCCATGACGAAAAGAACGAAGCCAAGAAGGGCGACCGCGTATCGCTGGTCGAAACCCGCCCGATCTCCAAGCAGAAGCGCTGGCGGTTGGTGAAGGTGGTGGAACGCGCCGCCGTGTTCGGCACGCTGGACATCAAGGAAGTGGACGTGGCGCAGAAGAAGCAGGTTTCCGCCGCCGCGCCGGCCGCTCCGGAAAGCACCACGCCGGAAGCCAAGGCCTAAAGAGCTGTTTGCGAACTAATTTTCTTGATCTGGATAACGGTAGCAGTCGCTGAAGGGACGGATAACGAGAGATGATTCAACATCACACCATGCTGGTAGTCGCCGACAACACCGGCGCTCGAACCGCGATGTGCATCAAGGTGCTGGGTGGGACGCACCGTCGCTACGCCTCGGTCGGTGACATCATTGTCGCGGCCGTCAAGAAGGTGCAGCCGGGCAGCGAGTTCATGACCACCAGCAAGAAGGACAAGAAGAAGCTGGTTGTGCGCGGAGTCGTGGTGCGCACGCGCAAGGCGGTCAAGCGGGCTGACGGATCGTCGGTGCGCTTCGACAACAACGCGATCGTGTTGATCACGCCGGAAAAAGAACCGCGCGGCACGCGCATCTTCGGACCGGTGGCTCGCGAACTGCGCTCGAAGGGTTTCATGAAGATTGTCTCACTGGCCGCCGAAGTGGTCTGAAGTAAGCGGACAAAAGCGGACATCAACGAACGACTGGCACATAAGAGGTTGGCATGATTAAGACGAAGATCTGCAAGGGCGACAAGGTGATCGTGGTGCGCGGCGAAGCGGCCCGGTTCATCGACGAAGCGACCAAGAAGCCGCTGGTGGGCACGGTCCTGAAGGTGGACCGCATCACCGGCCGCGCGCTGGTCGACATGCCCCGCCCGGCGAAGAAGGAAAAGAAGGGCGAACGCCAGACGCCGCTCAAGGGCGTCGAGCAGTGGAAGACGGCGCGCTACAATCCGAAGACCGGCGAAGCCGGCGGACTGAAGATCGTCAAGCGCCCGGTTCACGTCTCGAACCTCGAGATCGTGGAAAAGGCCCCGAAGCGGGAATTCGGCGCCAAGTAAGACTGCGAGACGAAGAGGGGTTCCGGGCTGACCTGGACTCGAACGGAAAAGTGGACACAGATTAAAGAGCAGACGAATCATGGCTGACAAAAAAGACGATAAAGAACAGGACAAGAAGCCCAAGGGTGGCGAAAAGGCCGAAAAGGGCGGGGCGGGTCCCAATCAGCCCAAGCCTGAGAAGAAGGCCAAGGAAAAGAAGGTCGTCGCCGGCGGCGAGCAGGTAGCGCCCAAGACCCTTCGTCTGCGCGAAAAGTACGAGAAGGAAGTGGTTCCTTCGCTGCAGGAAAAGTTCAAGCTCAAGAACAAGTTCGCCGTGCCGAAGGTAACCAAGGTCTGCTTGAACATGGGCTACGGCAAGGCTGCGACGGACAACAACCCGAAGGTGGGCGAGCAGTGCGTCGCCGACATGACGCAGATCGCCGGCCAGCGCGCCGTGGTGACGATGTCCCGCAAGTCGGTCTCGAATTTCAAGCTGCGCGAAAACATGGCGATCGGTTGCCGCGTTACGCTGCGCGGACCGAAGATGTACGAATTCCTGGACCGCCTGTTCAACGTGGCTCTGCCCCGCGTACGCGACTTCCGCGGCATTACTCCGCGCGCGTTCGACGGCCGCGGCAACTACTCGCTGGGTCTCCAGGAACAGTCCGTGTTCCCGGAAATCGAAGCGGACAAGATTGACGTGGTGCACGGCATGGACATCACCATCTGCACGACGGCCAAGAAGGACGAACACGCCCGCGAGCTGCTGAAGGCCCTGGGCTGCCCGTTCCGCGATCACTAGTCGTAAGAAAGTCAAGAGCTGCAAGACGAGTAAAGAGGTCAGTACGGGTAAGCGGGGTTAGTCAGTACTTCAGGAGAGAACGATGGCCAGTATCCGCTGGAAAGCCAAGTGCAAGAAGGAACCGAAGTATTCGACGCAGAAGTACAACCGCTGCGAGTTGTGCGGGCGTTCGCGCGCCTACTACCGGAAGTTCAAGATCTGCCGCTTGTGCCTGCGACTGTTGGCGCACAAGGGAGAAATTCCGGGAATGAAGAAGTCGAGCTGGTAAAGAGTCTTAGCGGGAGGCTTTGCTAAGCCACTCGCCAGCCACAGGAACAAAAAACTTTCGTTCGAGGACGACCATGCCAGTTACAGATCCCATCGCCGACATGCTGACCCGTATCCGCAACGCAGTGCATCTGCGCCGCGAGACGGTGGCCGTACGCAGTTCGAAGATCGTGATTTCGATCTCCGAAGCGTTGAAGCGTGAAGGCTTCATCAAGGACTTCGAGATTGCTAAGAATCCGAAGACTCCGGCGCAGAACGACGTCAAGATCTTCCTGAAGTACGGACGTTCGGGCGAGCAGGTGATCAACCTGATCGAACGCGTCAGTTCTCCGGGTTGCCGCGTCTATTCGCAGAAGACGGAGTTGAAGCCCGTGCTGCGCGGACTGGGCTGCCTGGTCCTGACCACGTCCAAGGGCGTGCTCTCCGACCGCGAAGCCAAGGAAGCCAACGTGGGCGGCGAAGTGCTGGTCCGAGTGTACTAAAGACTGCTTCCGGGCCACGCAGTTGTCTGACGTTCCGCGCCGTGAGCGGAATGGAACTGGCGAAACTGGCGGACGCAAAACGAAGAGCAGAGTTACGAGAGCGGAGTTTAAGCAATGTCACGAATCGGCAAGAAACCTGTGGTCATCCCCGCCGGCGTTGAAGTGAAGGTGGCGGGCAGAGCGGTCTCGGTCAAGGGCCCCAAGGGCACCTTGACGCAGGAGCTGCAGGGCGCCATCAGCGTCGAAGTCGACGACGCGGCGAAGGAAGTGCGCGTGCTGCGGGATTCCGAGCTGCGCGCCGACCGCGCCAAGCATGGCCTCTACCGCGCGTTGATCGCCAACATGATCGAAGGCGTGACCAAGGGCTATGCCAAGTCGCTGGAGATTCAGGGCGTCGGTTATCGCGCCCAGGTGGCCGGCAAGAAGCTCAATCTCTTCGTCGGTTACAACACCAAGATTCCGGAAGTCTACCTCATTCCCGATGGCGTGAAGGTTGAAGTGCCGACGCCGACTGAAATCAACATCAGCGGCATCGACAAGCAGCTCGTCGGCCAGGTCGCTGCGTCCATCCGCCTGATCCGCAAGCCGGACGTCTACAAGGGCAAAGGCGTGCGCTACAAGGGCGAAGTGGTCCGCAAGCTGCCGGGCAAGACGGTCGCCGCGGCCGGAGCGTAATCAAGCAACACTCTTCGCGGGCTCAAGCCGGGCGAGACCGGCAGCCTGAACGCGGAGAGGACAAGCAGGACAACTGGAGCGCGAAAGCGCGAACAGAAAGGTGGACGGGACATGAGCAAGGTAACACGAACCGAACGGCGCGAACGCAAACACGTCCGCGTGCGCAAAGCGGTGACGGGCACGACCGAACGCCCGCGCCTGAATGTCTTCCGCAGCTCGAAGCACATTTACGCGCAGATCATCGACGACGTGAAGGGCCACACCCTTGCATCCGCGTCCAGCCTGAGCAAAGAGCTCGATAGCCTGAAGCACGGCGCCAACAAGGCAGCCGCACGGGCCGTCGGCAAGCTGATTGCTCAGAAGGCCAAGGACAAGAGCGTTTCGAAAGTGGTGTTCGACCGCGGCGGTTACCTGTACCACGGCCGCATCAAGGAACTGGCCGAAGGCGCGCGCGAAGGCGGACTGAAGTTCTAAGAGTAAGTGTGAGTTTTGAATTTTTAGTTTTGAATTGCACGGCGAACAGTGAACGGAACGGGCTTGGGAGAAGATCTAAGTGGCAACGGAACGGATTGAACCGGACGGTCTGAATCTCGAAGAGCGTGTCATTGACATCTGGCGCTGCGCCACGGTGGTCAAGGGCGGCAAACGCTTTTCGTTCGCGGTGATGTCGGTCGTCGGCAACGGCGCGGGCGTCATGGGCATCGGGTACGGCAAGGCCCGTGAAGTTCCCAACGCGATTGAGAAGGCCGTCAAGGATGCCAAGAAGCACCTGGTCCGCATCCCGACGTTCGGCTCGACGATTCCCCACGAAGTCCGCGGCCGCTACGGCGCCTCGCAGGTCGTGATGATCCCGGCGCTGCCCGGTACTGGCGTCATCGCCGGTTCGGCTGTGCGCGCGGTGTTGGAATGCATCGGCGTCCATGACGTGCTGACCAAGTCGGTCGGTGGTTCGAACAACGCCAAGAATCTCGTCCGGGCCGCTCAGAACGGCTTGGAAACGCTGCGCAGCCGCGACACCGTCGCAGCGCTCCGCGGCAAGGAAATCCCGGCAGACGTCGCGCTGGCCGCGAATCTGACCGTGCAGGTCCAGCGCCCGCGCTTTGAACGCCCCGAACGCAGTGGTCCCCGCGATGGCGGACGTGGCCGCGGCGGTCCGGGTGGTGGTGGCGGACGCGGTGGTCCCGGCGGCGGCCGTGGTGGCAGCGGCGGCGGTGGAAGCAGCAGCAGTGGTGGCGGCGAAGCCGGCTCCTCGGGCGCGACCGAAGCGGTGAAGGTCGAAGACAAGAAGGCGTAACGTCGGAATCCGGTATTAAATTCAATACCGGGTTAAAAACGAACACTTTCAGAAGATCAAGCAATCCAGGATTAGGGCGGAAAAACCATGCAACTCCACGAAGCACGCCGGGCGAACCTCTCCAACAAGAAGCGCGTTCGCGTCGGCCGCGGTCCGGGAAGCGGACTGGGCAAGACGGCAGGCCGCGGTATCAAGGGTGCGACCTCGCGCTCCGGTTACGCGATGAAGGTGACCTACGAAGGCGGCCAGATGCCGCTGTTCCGGCGCCTGCCCAAGCGCGGTTTCAAGAACGGTCCGTTCCGCGAGAAGTTCTCGGTGGTCAACGTCGGCGACCTGGGCGAATTCGCCGCAGGCACGAAGGTGACGGTGGTGGAACTGCGCAAGGCCGGCTTGGTGCGCGGACCGGCGCTGGACATGCTCAAGATTCTCGGCAATGGCGAACTGGCCGTGTCGTTGACGGTCGTCGCGGACGGTTTCAGCAAGAGCGCGATCGCGAAAATCGAAAAGGCCGGCGGCAAGATCGAATGGATCGGTGGCGCGCCGAAGAAGCCTTCCCCGAATTTCAAGCAGATCGAAGCGGACAAGAAGCGCAAGCAGATGGCTGAAAAGCCGGCCGCGAAGCCCGCAGCAGGCGGCGCAGCTCCTGAAGGTGCAGCTCCGGCCGAAGCCAAGCCGGCGGCACCAAAGAAGCCCAAGCCGGATGCGCCGAAAGCGGAGTAAGTTGCAGTACCGAAGAAGCCGGATAGACTACCTAAAGTACATGTGCATTGGGGCGGGGTTGAACCCGCCCGTTTTTACCCCCGTAACGAGGATTCGGCATGTTTGCGGCATTTGCTAACATAGCCAAGATCCCGGAACTTCGCAAAAAGACCCTGTGGACGCTCGGGCTGCTGGTCTTGGCCCGCATTGGCGTCTTCATTCCGTTGCCAGGCGTAAATCTGGCGGCGGTTTCCGGCGCAATCGGCAACACGCGCGGGACGGGCTTGGGCGATTTCCTGGGCATCCTGGACATGTTTTCCGGCGGCGGCCTGAAAAACGCATCCATCTTTGCTTTGGGCATCATGCCCTACATTTCAGCCTCGATTATTTTTCAGCTGCTCGGTGCGATTGTTCCGGCGCTGCAGAAGGTGGCCAAGGAAGGCGAAAGCGGTCAGCGTAAGCTGATGCAGTGGACGCGTTATTCGGCCGTGGTGCTCTGCCTGATTCAAGCCGTAATCATCTGTACGACCCTCAAAAATCAGAAGATGGGTTCGATGCCGCTGGTTGTCGCCGGCAGTGAATTCGGCTTCCTGTTCAGCTCCGCGATCATCCTGACGGCCGGCACCACGTTCCTGATGTGGCTGGGCGAACAGATCGACGAATTCGGACTGGGCAACGGCATTTCGCTGATCATCCAGATCAACATCGTTTCGCGTCTGCCGGTCGCCATCCAGGAAATCGCCCGCCAGTTCGATCCGGCGATCGATTCGACCGACCCGTCAAAGATTGGTCCCAGCCAGATCCTGATGCTGATTGGCCTGTTCGTGGCGATGGTGGTCGCGGTCGTTTACGTGACGGAAGCCGAACGCCGCATCCCGATGCAGACCTCCCGCCGCTCGGGCGTGGGCTTCAAGCAGCAGCACTTCCTGCCTCTCAAACTGAACGCCGGCGGCGTGATCGCCATTATCTTCGCGCAGTCGCTGATGATCCTCCCGATGGTGATGAGCCGCATTCCGGTGCTGTGGTGGCAGAAGATGATGCAGTTCGCCGTCATGGGTTCATTCCTGTACGTCAGCGCCGAACTGATGCTGATCATTTTCTTCTCGTACTTCTACACGGCCGTGCTGTTCGACCCGAAGGAGCACGCGGAAAACTTCAAGCAGTACGGCATGTTCGTGCCGGGCATCCGTCCGGGCAACGACACTCGCGACTACCTTGAGTCGGTGATGAACCGCATCACGCTGGCGGGCGCCATCTTCATCGCGGTGATTGCCGTGGTGCCGCAGTTGATTCGCTTCACGCTGCCGGTGACCGATACGATCTCGCAGTTCTTCGGTGGTACGGGATTGTTGATCGTCGTCGGCGTGGCGCTGGACATGGTCAACCGCATCGAATCGCACATGCTGATGGAGCGCTACGAAGGCTTCCTCAAGGGCGGTGGACGCATCAAGGGCCGCCGCGGATAAGAGCACATCCACTGTGCCGTGGCGCCGCGTCTTGCGGCGCCGCCAACGCAGCGGAACGACGGTTATCTTGAGAAGGCCTCAGCCCAAATGTCCGACCGGCGAATTATTCTGTTGGGGCCGCCCGGAGCAGGGAAGGGCACTCAGGCGCAGCAACTGTGCGACGCGCTGAATCTGGTCCACCTGGCGACAGGCGATCGTCTGCGCGAAGCCATCGCTCGCGGCACGCCGGTGGGATTGCTGGCCCGGCCGTACATGCAGCGTGGCGACTTGGTGCCGGATAAAGTTGTGATCGACCTGTTGATCGAAAGCATCGACAGCCTGAAAGCGCAGTCGCCCAGCAGCAACGGTTATGTGCTCGATGGCTTCCCCCGCACGGCGCCGCAGGCCAAGGCTCTGGCCGAAGTGCTGGCCAGGCGCAACGAGAAGATCGACAAGGTCATTCTGATCGAGACCGATGAGCACGTGATCGAACATCGGTTGGAACAGCGCCGCAGTTGTCCCGATCCGCTCTGCGGCGCGGTCTACAATCTGGAAAGCAAGCCGCCGAAGACGCCGGGAAAATGCGACCTCTGCGGCAAGACGCTGATCATCCGCGAAGACGACAAGCCCGAAACGATCCGTGTGCGTCAGCAGAAGTACTGGAGTGAGACGGAGCCGCTGATTCAGTTCTACGCCGATCAAAATGTGCTCGAAGTGGTCGGCGGCAATGGCGGGATGGACGAAGTGGGCGCGGCGGTGCTGAAAGCCGCAAATGCGCCGAATCGAGCCGGAGTACGCTGGAAGGCGCACTCGCTGGGACAACATCAGGGCCAGGCACCAAAACCGGGGAGTAGTGCAGGGTGAGCGATACCCCGAAGATCTATTCCGCGCGGCAGATTGAACTGATCCGCGAATCCGGCCGCGTGGTCGCCGAGTGCCTGGAGCTCGTGCGCAAGATGATCGCGCCGGGCGTCACGACGCGGCAGATCGATCAGGCCGTCACGGAGCACATCGCCAAGGCCGGTGGACGTTCTCCGTTCAAAGGCTATGAGCTGCCGGGCAAAGTACCGTTTCCCTCGGCGGTCTGTGCTTCAGTCAATGACGTGGTCGTGCATGGCATCCCCGACGACGTGCCGCTGAAGAACGGCGATTTGGTCTCGATCGACGTGGGTGTGTACAAGAACGGCTACATCGGCGACTCGGCGTGGACGTTCCCCGTCGGCACGCCGGACCCGGAAGCCGCGAAGTTGCTCAAGGCCGGCGAAGAAGCGTTGTACGCGGGTATCGCGGCGATGAAGCCGAAGGGCTTGCTGGCAGAAGCGTCGAAGGCCGTGCAGACTCTGATTGAAGAACGTGGCTTTACCGTAGTTCGCGATTACGTGGGGCATGGGGTGGGGCAGTCGCTGCATGAACCCCCGCAGGTTCGCAACTATGTTGAAACAAAAGATTGGCTGCCAGGATTCCGGACCGTTTTAAAGCCCGGAATGGTGCTGGCGATCGAGCCGATGGTGAACGAAGGCACAGAAAAAGTGAAGGGCGCACCTAGTGATTGGCCGGTGCGGACACAGGATGCAGGAAGGTCAGTTCATTTCGAACACACGGTGGCGATCTTGGCGGACCGGATCGAAATTTTAACGAAATTGTAGAAATTGTGCATGAAAATTGTTGATAATCGCGGATGTGAGATTGACAACGAAGTCGCATTTTGCTAAAAGTTTCGGCTTTCCAGTTGCGTGTGCCCTCACAGGTGATGGCACACGTTAACCATTTGCATTATTGATAGGATGTATGGCAAAAGAAGAACCGATTCGCATGGAGGCAACCGTACGGGAAGCGCTTCCAAATACGCAGTTTAAGGTGGAGCTCCCCACGGGCCACATCATCCTTGCGCACGTATCGGGCAAAATGCGGATGAACTTCATCAAGATTCTGCCCGGCGATCACGTTACCGTGGAGATGTCCCCATACGATCTGACCAAGGGCCGGATCGTGTTCCGGGGATGAAGTGAAAAAGAAGAGCGGGTGCTGAATTTCGCCTTTCGAAATTCGACACTTGCGGGTTGACATTCGAACTTGAAAGAGGGTTGTCATGAAAGTCAGACCGTCCATTAAACGCCGCTGTGAGAACTGCAAGATCGTCCGCCGCAAGGGTCGTCTGCGAGTGATCTGCACCGAACCGCGTCACAAGATGCGTCAGGGCTAAGTAATATCCGGAGGACCATACGGACAATTGTCCATGTGGTTAAAAACAGACACCTCGAGTGCGATGAGACCTCGGGAATAAATTCGAGCAACGGAAACAGATTTCGAACGGACGAAGTGATTCGTCCTCGGAATTCGAAGGAGAGAGCATGCCACGTATCATGGGTATTGACATCCCGAACGAAAAGCGTGTCGAGATGTCGCTGCAGTACATTTACGGCGTTGGCGCTTACCGCGCCAAGCAGATCCTCAAGGAAACGGGCGTCAATCCGGACACGCGCGCCCGCGACCTGAAGGACGATGAAGTCGCGCGCATCACCGCGTTCATCGACAAGAACTACAACGACGAAGTGACCAAGGACGGCCGCTCCGGTCCCGTCGAAGGTGCGCTCCGCCGCAAGACGCAGCAGCACATCATGCGCCTCAAGAAGATCGGCTGCTACCGTGGCATGCGCCACGTCAAGGGCCTGCCGGTCCGCGGTCAGCGCACACGCACCAACGCGCGCACCCGCAAGGGCAAGAAGAAGACAGTGGCCGTGAAGCGCTCAGTGAAGGAAATGCGCTAAGAAAATTCAGCCTGTCCAGTCCGGCTTGGCGACGGGCTGCTTGAATGTACTTGAGATTGGCTAAAGCGAAATACGGAAGGCAGGAGCAGAATGGCTAAGGCGTACAAGAAGAAAAAAGTCAAACGCAGCGTGGCGCGCGGCATCGCCCACGTGCAGGCGACGTTCAACAACACGATCATCTCGATCACCGATACCGACGGCGACACGCTGTGCTGGGATTCGGCGGGCACGGTGAAGTTCAAGGGCGCACGCAAGAGCACGCCCTTCGCCGCTCAGCGCACGGCGGAAGCCGTCGCGGAGAAGGCCTTGAAGATGGGCATGAAGGAAGTCGAAGTCCGCGTCAAGGGACCGGGATCGGGCCGCGAGTCGGCGATCCGCGGTCTGCAGGCCGCCGGGCTGAGCGTCCGCGCCATCGAAGACGTCACGCCGCTGCCCCATAACGGCTGCCGTCCGCGCAAGCGCCGCCGCGTGTGATTCAGTTGCAGTAACGTTTTCAGCCACAGGCCGGATCAGCGCGTTGCGTCTTCCCGGTTGAAAACGAAGCAGTACTCGAGAAGACGAGCCGCCACAGGATTCGGCGGCTGCCGGAACGGAATAACGCGCGTGGATTTCATGTCGGTTTGCGAACTCCGAGAGAGTTCAAACTGCGTGTGTCCGAAGCGACTGAACATCCCACCCGCGATTGCGGTTGTTACGGATGGCGGTCACCCAAGGAGAGACGATGGGTCGGTATACAGGACCGAAGTGCCGGTTGTGCCGCCGCGAAGGCATGAAGCTGTTTCTGAAGGGCATCCGCTGCGAATCCGAAAAGTGCGCGATTGCGCGCCGCGACTACCCGCCCGGTAACGTCAGTTTCCGCCGCGGCAAGGTCTCGTCGTTCGGTGAAGGCCTGCGCGAAAAGCAGAAGGTCAAGCGCTTCTACGGCGTGATGGAAGAGCAGTTCCGCCGCTATTTCGCCGAAGCTTCGGGTTCCAAGGGTAACACCGGCGAAACCCTCATGACCATTTTCGAACGCCGCCTGGACAACGTGGTCTTCAAGCTGGGCTGGGCCGCCTCCCGCGGCGAAGCGCGCCAGTTGATCACGCACGGCCACATCAACATCGATGGCCGCCGCGTCAGCGTGCCGAGCTTCCTGGTCGAAGTGGGCGAAGAGTTGAAGGTCCGCCCGCGCGACAAGAGCCAGAAGCGCGTCCGCGCCCGGTTGGAAGAAACGAAGGGGCGCCAGTGCCCGTCCTGGATCGCCGCGGAAGCGGAGAACCTGAGCGGCAAGATCGTCGGCCTGCCGACCCGCGAAGACGTGTCGATTCCCGTCCAGGAACAGTTGATCGTCGAATTGCTGTCGAAGTAAAAAAGTTTCTTTCCAGCGCGGCGGGCTTCATAAGAGCCTTCCGCGCTGGAGAAGAATGTAGTACCGCAGGGGGGACCTGGTTCCGCATGCCGCGCGGATGCGGTGAAGGGCCAGGGCCTTGAACAACAGCGGCGCCTTATCCGCGTCGGCCGGGATTCTCCTCAATCCCGCGTCCGGCACAGGCGTTGAACGCAAAATGTTGAGGACGCGAGGTATTTTACCATGCGAATTCGCTGGCGCGGTTTCGAGCTTCCCACTCATGTCACCCTGGAAAAGGAAACGGCGAACGATCGCTACGGAAAATTTGTGGCCGAACCGTTTGAACGCGGTTACGGCGTCACGGTCGGCAATTCGTTGCGGCGCGTGCTGCTCTCCAGCCTCGAAGGCGCGGCGGTCTCCTCGATCCGCGTCGAAGTCACGCACAAGGCTGAAGACGGCAAGCTGAAGACGACCCATGTCTCCCACGAGTTCACGGCCATCCCGGGACTCTACGAAGACATCACCGATTTGATTCTGAACATCAAGGAACTGCGCCTCAAGGTACATACCGACGAGCCGATTTCGTTCAAGGTGGAGAAGAAGGTCAAGGGCCCTCTGAAGGCCGGCGATATCGTCCGCGATGAACGCTTTGAAATCGTCAACCCGGAACTGCTGCTCTGCACCCTGACCGACGACGTCACGATGAACATCGAGATGACGGCGCGCAAGGGCCGCGGCTACCGCACGGCTGAAGAAAACATCACGCCCGACGCGCCGATTGGCGTCATTCCGATCGACAGCATCTACACCCCCGTGCGCCGCGTGCGCTACCGGGTGGAGAACACCCGCGTCGGACAGCAGACCGACTTCGACAAGCTGATCCTGGAAATCTGGACCGATGGAACTGTCACGCCGGAAATGGCGCTGGTGGAATCATCGACGATCCTGCGCAAGCACTTCAACCCGTTCGTGAAGTACTTCGAACTCGGCCAGCAGATGGAAACCAGCGGCGTGGAAGCGCCCGCCGGCGAGCTGACCACGGGCGAAGACACCGGTGCGAAGGAAATTCGCGACAAGCTCAAGCTGCCCGTCAGCGTCCTCGAACCGTCCGTGCGCGCGGAGAACTGCCTGGCCGCCGCGAACATACAGACGCTTGGCGACCTGGTGCGCCTGACCGAAGGCGACGTGCTGAAGATCAAGAACTTCGGCAAGACCAGCCTCAAGGAAATCAAGAAGAAGCTGTTCGACATGGGTTTGTCGTTCGGCATGGAAGTCGGCGAAGAAGCGAGCGCGCCGAGCGCTTAAGCACAGCAGTTTCTGAATTTGGGAATCTAGAACGGATTTGGGGTCAACATGCGACACATGAGTGCAGCAAAGAATTTTGGCCGTCATCCTGACCATCGCCGGGCGATGTTCCGCAACATGGTGATGAATCTGGTTGAGCACGGCCGCATCCGCACGACGATCCAGAAGGCCAAAGCGGCCCGCCCGATCGCCGAACGGTTGATCACGATGGGCAAGAACGGCACCGTGCACGACCGCCGCCAGGCCATCTCGGAACTCGGCTCGACGTCGGCCGCCAAGCGCGCCGTCAAGAAGATCTTCTCCGAGATCAAGGACCGCTTCGCCAACCGGACCGGCGGCTACACGCGCATCCTGCGCCTGCCGACGACCATCCGCCAGGCGCAGTCGGACCTGCCGCGTGGCACGAAGTTCAACCGCTCGAAGTACTACGGCACGCGGTTGGGCGACAACGCCACGCTGGTGCTGTGGGAACTGTGCGAGGCTGAAATCGTCAAGCGCGAGAAGAGCCAGAAGCAGCGCCGCAGCAAGAAGCCGAAGGCGAAGGCCGATAGCAAGCCGGCGGCTCCGGAAGCACCGAAGGCGTAAGTTGGCTGTTGGGCCATTCGGGAAAACGAAACTCAACAAGTAAGAAGCGCCGGCTTAATCAGCCGGCGCTTTTTTTGTTTGCGCACTTTAGTCGACGCTGCATCGCTGCTGGGTAAACTGAAAGTATGATTCGCGTCATTGCGTATATGTTGATCGTACTTGGTGCCGCGCAAGTTCGTGCGGTGGAGGACGAGATCTGCAAGACGATCAGCCACGGCGCGGCCATCAATGAACGCGAGCAGCTCGTGCCCGGCAAGTACACGGTCTTTGAATTCTATGCCAACTGGTGCGCGAGCTGCGATCGTTGGGGGCCGAAGTTTGAAGACGCCGTGCGCAAACGCAGCGACATGGTGTTGCGCAAGATCGACATCAACAGTGCCGAAAGCGACGTCGCCCATCAGTACAAACTGGAAGCGATTCCCGAGCTGATCATTTTCGATCCGAACGGCCGAGTTTTCAAAAAGGGCTTCGACCACGCCGGGCATTTCATTCTACCCAACGAATTTCCGGACGATGGCAGCGACGGCGGCGGCATCAGTGCCTTCGCGGTGCTCGCCATTGGACTCGGCGCGTTTGTCGGTGGACTATTTGTGATCACGCGCCTGGCAGGTGCTCGCAAGGTAAAGGACGTGTGAACCGTTGATCCGCTGTGCAGCCCCGCCGCCGGAACTTTTGTAGAAATAAATTGACACGTGGCGTTTCATAGGGTTTATAAATACAATACTTTCGAAACTAGTTGCGAAGTCAGTCGAAAAGCACGCTGTACCGCGGTACTCAAATCCAGAACATTGCGTTTCGCGCTCCGCGGGACGAATCTGCCGGTCTCAAGGATCTACGCGTTACGATGCCAACGAATGGCCATACCGTTCCCGCGGAATTGCAGAAGCTGCTGAACGAGCAGGCGATTACTGACAAAGAGCCGATGATCTGCATCTGCTCGCATATGACGCAGGACGCCGAATACGGCAAAACGTGGCTGGCGATCGGCGACCGCCGCGTCACGGTCGTGCGCAACACCAAGGGCTACGAAGTCACTTCTGCTATCGATCTCGACAAGCTGACGGGCGCGAAAACGCTGCCGTTTATCGGCGGTGGAGCGCTCTCGCTGGACATCGATGGCAAGCCCACGGAAGTACTTCGGTTTCCTGCCAGCCAGGCGCGCCTGTTCGGCTCGATCGCCGGTAATCTGCAGAAGACCGCGCGACCGAAGCCTCCGGAGAAGAAGGAAGACGAGAAGAAGCCCGAGACAGAAATAAAAGAGCCAGCGATCCCCGCGACACCGGCGAGGCCGCCAGTCGAAGAGAAAAAGCCCGAACCGCCCAAAGAGCCCCCGGTCGCCATCGACGTGGCGATGAAGGCGATCAAGATTTCGCTCGATGAGGAAATCGAACGCAATTGCGGCAACTGCGGACGCCAGTACCCGCGGCACACCAAGGTCTGTCCGTTCTGCATCAGCCGCACGCGGACGCTCTTCCGCATATTCAGTTTCGCGCGTCCCTACCGGTTGCAACTCGTCTGTATTTCCATCCTGATGACGTTGAGCGCCGTGATTCAGCTCGTTCCGCCCAGGCTCACGAAATACCTGCTCGACGACGTCTTGATCAAGAAGAACACCGGGATGCTCGGCACGCTGCTGGCCATTCTCTTCGCCACCATGGTCGCGCAGGCGTTGATCGCCGCGGTGCGGTCACGGCTGGCCGTCTGGGTCGGTGCGCAGGTCACCAATTCCATCCGCATGCGCGCGTACAACCATCTTCAGATCTTGAGTCTCGGCTACTTCGAAAAGCGACAGGTCGGCGCGTTGATGAGCCGCGTCAGCCACGATAGCCAGAACATCGAAGGTTTTCTGGTCGAAGGTGTGCAGTTCACGGTCATCAACCTCCTTCTGCTGGTGGGAATTTCAGTTTCGTTGCTGATCAAGAATCCGACGCTCGGAATGATCGTGATCATTCCCATTCCCATCGTGCTGATCGTCTCCAAGCTGGTGTGGAAGAAGATCATGGTTGGTTTCCGCAAGTGGTGGGACAGCGTTTCGCGGATGAACGCATTTCTCTCGGACACCCTGAACGGAACCCGGGAAATTAAAGCGACAGGCCAGGAGAACCGCACGATTTCGCGGTTTGAAGAGCGCAGCAACGAAACCACCGCCCGCACAATCACCGCCGAACAGAACTGGCAGACGCTGCTGCCGATGCTGACACTGATCATCCAGTCGTCATCGATCCTGGTCTGGTACTTCGGCGGTAACGAAGTGCTCGGCGGGCGCATGTCGGCCGGCGATTTGATCGAGTACCTGACGCTGATGGGGCTGCTCTACGGCCCGCTGCAATTGCTGACGCGATTGAACGACTGGCTGGCGCGCAGCACCACGGCGGCCGAGCGCGTGTTCGAGCTGATCGATACGCAGCCGGAGATCGTCGATGCGCCGTCGCCGCTGTCAATGGACAACGTTACCGGACGCATCGAACTCAAAGACGTCACGTTTGGATACGAGAAGCACAAGCCGGTGCTCAAGAACCTGACCCTGGAAATCGCCGCGGGGCAGATGGTCGGGCTGGTCGGCAAATCGGGGTCGGGAAAATCGACGCTGATCAAGCTGGTCATGCGGCTCTATGACGTCGACCAGGGCGGCATCCTCGTCGATGGCATCGACATCCGGCAGATCGGCCGCGAGGCGTACCATCAGCGCGTGTCGGTCGTGCTGCAGGACCCGTTCATGTTCAACGGCTCGATCGCGGAGAACATCGCCTTCGGTCGGCCGGGAGCGTCGGCGGCGGAGATCATCCGCGCGGCGAGCGCGGCGAACGCACACGAATTCATCATGCGTCTGCCCAACGGTTACGACAGCCAGGTCGGCGAGCGTGGCGCCAAACTTTCCGGCGGCGAACGGCAGCGCATCGCCATTGCCCGCGCGCTGGTGATGGATCCAAAAATTCTGATTCTCGACGAAGCCACCAGCAGCGTCGATACGGAGACCGAGCAGAAGATTCAACAGGCGCTCGAACGCCTGGTGAAAGGCCGCACCACCATCGCCATCGCTCATCGCCTGAGCACCCTCCGCCACGCGCACTACCTCGTGGTGATGGAAAACGGCGAAGTGAAAGAGAAGGGCACGCACGACGAATTAATGGCGAAGACCGATGGTGTTTATCACAAACTCGTGACGATTCAGACCGAGTGGGCGCGCACCGTTGCAGTGGGCGCGTAAGGAGAACTGATGACTGAGGCCGTGAAGACCGAAACGCTGCCAAAGAAGGAAGAGAAGCCTGACGGCGCGGTGATTTTTTCGGCCGACGTCTTGACGCTCTCGGAAGGCGAGTTCGGTCGCGTGAAGCTCGACATTCGCGGCGAGCCGGTGCGGTCGTACCCAAGCATCTACGCGCTGCCGATTTTTCCGCTCACGGCTCCGAATTCCATGATCCAGCTCTACGCCGCCAAGGATGACGGCTCGCAGGGCGACATGATCGGTATCCTGGAGAACCTCGAGAAGGTCAATGCAGCCGGCACGACGCTGATGAAGCGCCTGATCCGCAATTCGCGCATGCTGCCGGTGATCACGCGTATCGACAACGTGGTCGACGAACAGCATTCGTTCCATTGGTTCGTACTGACCGACCGTGGCGCTCACGATTTTTTCACCGGCTCACCGCGCGAATCGATTCAGCACACGTCCAGCGGCCAGTCGGTGATCGAAGATCTCGCGGGCAATCAGTACATCCTGAACAAGGCGAATTTGGACGCGCGTTCGAGGGAATTCTACGAGATCGCGAGCTGATAGCCGACCATAGGGACCATGGTCCCCAGGGTTAAAAACCACCACTACTTTCCGGTCGTGGCCGTTCCCGAGTTGCCTTTCGAAACAAAATTCAAGCGCAGCGTGAACGCGAGAAAAATCGCGTCGCCAATTTTTAGCGTGCCCGGAATGGTAATTGGAATCGGTGCGCCATTTTTTGGCGTTGGGGTCGTCGTGGCTCCGAGGCTCTCGAACAGATCGGTCAATCCCAGACGTCCATTGACTGTAAATGTAATCGTACTTTTCTTCGTCGTGACCGTGATTTTCTGAATGCCTGTAGCGGAACCCTGTCCGGTTTTGTTCAACGCGAATTGATAGGGTTGCTGGTTGGGACCGGCGCCAATAGTCAGCAGGCCAGGTAGCAATTGCAGGTCGGCTTGTTTGAGCGTAGCGGGAAAATTCAGCGCGGCCAATGTGCATGTCAGCGTCGTTTTATCGCGCAATGCGAAATTGATTTTCGCCGAAGCCTTGCCGAGCTTTGAGCTGGGCCCGCCGGGTGTGCCGGGACCAACGTCAACGACGCCGGGATCCGATCCCGCGGTGAGGCTGACAGACATCTCCTGCGTTGAGGTCGTCGCAACGCCGTCGTTGCCGGTCGCGGTAATCGTGACCGTGAAGGTGCCTGCATTCTTCCAGACGTGCTGGACGCTGGTCCCCGACGCCGTGGTGCCGTCTCCAAAATTCCAAAGGACGGTGGCGCTGACACCCGCGGTGGTGGTGACATCGACGGAGCAGTTGACGTTCTGACCGCTGGATGCTGGGCTGGGCTGCAGCGAAATCGAACCGATCACCGGAGGCGATGGCACGATCGTCAGCGTGCCGGGGCTGAACGCGAACGTGTAGTTCGCCGCCGAAAGAGTGCCAGCGGTAACGGTGATCGGATAAGTTCCTTCGAGACTCGACGCGGTCGCGGAGGTGCTCAAAGAAGCGGCGCCGCTGACGACTCCCGCTGAATCGCCATTCAGAAATCCACTGAGCGTGTACGGCAGCGTTGGAATCGATGCCCCGAACGGCTTGACCGTGCCGGTGGCCGAGACGGTAAGCACGGCCTTGTTGATCGTCAAAGTGCCCGGGGCAAAAGCGAAGGAGTAACTGGCGGCGTTCAGCGTTCCCAAAGAAGGCAGGATGGAGTAGGTGCCAGCGGCACTGGCAGACATCGCCGGTGTTGAAAATCCGGGTGCGCCGGAAATTACGGATGCCGTGTCGCCATTCACGAATCCACTGAACGTGGCGGCGAAGATCGGTAGCGGCGCGCCGTAGGTTTTGCTTGCGTCGGTGGCCGTTACGGTCAGCACGGTCTTGGTGACGGAAAGGGAAACGGTCGCCGGCAGCGAGTCGGTGGTGCCGTTGTTGGCAACGTAGGTGAACGAATCTGGACCGATGTAGTTCGCGGCCGGAGTGTATGCGAAAGAGCCGTCGGCGTTGAACGTCAGTGTTCCATGCGCCGGCAAGGTGGCGCTGTGCGCGGTCAGCGCGTGATTGGAGATCTCGGTGTCGTTGGTGAGCACGCCAGGCGCGGCGACATTCAGCATGCTTCCAGTGGTCAGCGTGTAGAGGCCGTCGTTGAATGCGGTGACTTCCTGAATGCGAATCGTGTGTGCATCGATCGCTTGTGTGGCGCCGTCGTTGAGGATTTCAAGCTGCAGCGCGTCGGGGTTGGGCATACTGCCAGGGAGGAAATTCATGAACGACAAACCAGAAACGGAAAACGATTCACCGCTGCCGAAATCGGAGAGGACCGTTAATGAGAGGATCGAAGTGGTCGGATACGAAGCCGCTGCCGACACTTTGGCGGCCTGCGGACCGGTGAGTGTCGCGGTGGCGAAGGCCGGATTCCAAATCATGTTGAACGTGCTGGGAATTTTGATGCGGAGACCGTTGGCCGCCGTGATCGCGGCATTGACGTACGGGCGATTGGTGATGGTGATCGCTTGCATCGCGGTGCTGGGACCGTTGCCGGGAAATACCTGATCCGCGGCGCTGGAAATTTGAGGCGGAATGTAGATCGAGCCGACCGTTGCTGCGGTGCTTCCGCCCGTACCTGCGCTGGCGGTGAGCGGCCCTGAAAATGTATACGCAAAAAGGGCGGGGGAGATCGGACGAATCGCGATGCGACCACCGGCGCCGCCGCCGTTGGTGCTGCCGTCGCCGTTTCCACCGTCGGCGTGGATTTGCCCTGAGCCAGAAATCGTATTGGCGACGAGCAAGATGCTCCCGCCGGAACCACCGCCGCCGTGTGTGTTGGCGACGGCCGATATCCCGTTGGCAGTAATCGCACCGTTGTTTGAGATGGTTGAGGCGTTCAGCGTGATCGCTCCGCCGCCGAAGCCCGTACCATTCGTCCCGCCCGCGCACCCTGCGCCGCCGCCGCTGCCCAGCGCCGTGGGGGACGTGACGGAGCCGTACGCGATTCCACCGGATTTCAGAGTTGTGTCGGCGCCTGTGCCGCCATGGCCGCCGCCGGATCCGTCGCAGGCCTGATTGTCGCCCGCGCCCGGTCCGGAGTTCGTCGGAAAGCCCTGACCGCTGGCGCTCAGTTTAGATCCGGCTGCGATCGAAATGTTCGTGGCATTAATCGTGACGCCGGAACCATTCGGCAGCGCCGTCGCATCGCCTTGCAGCAGCAGCGTCGCGTTGTTGGAGATCGAGAGATTCGGAATCGCGTATGTTCCAGGCAACAGCGCGAACGAACCTTTCACGCTGAGGTCGTGGCCGTCCGGAAAGGTGTAGGTGCCGGGCATGGCGCTTAGGCCGCCGGCGCCGGTTCCCGGAGCGGCACTGACCGTTCCGCCAAATGTCGAGGAACCCCACGTGATGGCAATGCGTCCGCCGCCACCGCCGCCGTTGGTTGCGCCATCGGCATTGCCGCCATTGGCGGAGATCAGCCCCGATCCCGAGAACGCGCTATTAACTTCCAGCCAGATGCTGCCGCCGGATCCGCCTCCGCCCAGATCGCCTGCGCCACTGTTGGAACCGTTCGCCGAAAGCGTGCCGTCGATCAGTGCATTTCCGAGCACCATGATATGCATTGCACCGCCGCCCACGCCCAGGCCGCTCGTGCCGCCAGGCGCGCCTGCTCCGCCGCCGCTGCCCAGAGAAACGGGATTCGTCGCGGAGCCGTTGCTCGTTCCGCCACGAGCGACGCTGCTGTCGGCGCCAGTTCCGCCGTGGCCACCGCCGGATCCATCGTTCGTTTGCGTCGTTCCGGCTCCGGGTCCCATGCCGGTGGGAAAGCCCTGGCCGTCGGAAATGATTTTTCCTCCGGGGGCGACCGTCAGATCATGGCCGACAGAAATTGTTTGGCCCGCGCCATTGCCGGAGAGCGACGAGCGTCGGACCAATAATGATCCTGTGGCTCCGATGTTCAGATCGACTCCACTGATCAGAGTAGTTGGAGAATCCTTTGCCGTTATCAATGTGCCGGCATTCAGTGTAATGAAGTTGGAAGTTATGGATTGAGCGAGCGTAACAGTGCCGGTGAACGGACGATCGAGGCGAATTGAACGCACTGTAGATACGGCTGACGTGTCCCAGACAATGGCGACGCCAGTAGAATCGATGACCACATCCGAATTGGTTCCAGGCGCGCCAACCGGCGACCAATTGCTGGGGTTTGAAAACAAATTGTCCCCACCGCCGGTCCACGTGATCGTTGCTGCGTGGAGATTGGGAATGAGCATTAAAAGCGCGATCAGCGCCAACCAGCGCTGGCAAGGATTTCCAGATGAGATTCGGGATGAAACGCGCACGGATGCGAGCTCAGCTATGGGATGTACGACCTGTTTTGATGAAACGTGCGGGAATTATACGTGTGCGAAATGCGACTGCCAGACTTTGTTTGAAAACTTAATTGGGATGACGAGAGCGCTTTGCGCGGCTACTTGCGAGATCTTGAACGTTAAACACCGGCAGAGATTAGAACTCAGGTTCGGCCTGGCGGGGATGGACGTCGATCGCGTTGCGGGCCTTCAGTGTCTGGTAAAGTTGGAGACGCTGTTCGGCGACTTCGCGCGTGGATTGCGACACCGTCGGATGATTAATCAGGAATTCGCACCAGGCTTTGCAGCCGGTTGCTGGATTTTCTTCGAACGTGTTGGACTGGTCGAGCAATTTCTTGAGATCTGCATCAGACGTCAAATCCGCGGTAGCAGGATGCGCGGGCGGAGCGACTTGCCATGCCGGTGCTTCAGGCGGCTGCGGCTTTTCAGGCGCGGCGGTTGGATGGAGCGACGGTGGCGCCTTGCCGTAGTAACACGTGGCCGCATACATCACGCCCAGTACCAGCAGGACCGCTGAGGTCGCAGCAGCTCCGGCCACCACGAGCGGATGCATGCTTCTGGCACTTGGCTTGGGAGTGGGATTCGTTTCGACAGGCAGCACGGGCGCAGGAGCAGCGGGACTGGCGACTGCACCTTGAACCGCAGCTGCGACGACAGGCGCTGGTGCCGGCGCAATCGGAAGTTGCGGTGCGGGCGCGGCGGGCTTCTGAGCCAGCAAAGGAGCCACGCGCCAGAAGCTGCTGTTCTTTTTGTTGAGCGCTTCGAACATGCTCGCGGCTTCGGCTGCCGATGCGACACGCTTGGCCGGATCCTTCACCATCAACGCTTCGACCAGGTTCACGAACTTTGAGGAGAGGTCTGGGCGAATCTCTTTGAGCGACGCGGGCGTGTCGGTCAGATGGCGCGACATCACCACCGCAGGAATACCACGGTCGTACGGCGGGCGTCCGGCGACCATCACGTACAACGTCACGCCCAGCGAATAGAGATCCGAACGGGGATCGGCGCACGAACCCTTGATCATTTCCGGCGCCATAAAATGCGGCGTGCCGATGGCGTGCGTGTCGAGGTGTGGCGAGAAGAACGCCGTTTTGCAACTCGCCAGGCCCAGTCCGATCATGCGGACATTGCCGTTGGTTTCGAGGAACAGATTTTTCGGCTTCACATTGCGGTGACAGATGTTGTTGCCATGCAATGCCGCGAGCGTTTTTGAGACCAGCAGACCGACATGCGTGGCGAAGGCTTCATCTACCTGATTGACCATGCCGAGATGGCGCTGCAGCGTCTGGCCTTCCAAATACGTGTAGGTGGCGAAGTAGAAGCCATCGCGCGTGCCGACATCAAACAGCGTGGCGAGGCCAGGGTGGGGCGTGTGCGCGCAAACGTAGGCAGCGCGGTTGAAGCGTTCCAACGCGACGTCGGTCGGCGGCGGCCATTCTGGCACCAGCTTCAGCGCAAGAACGCGGCCGAGACGATCCTGACGGGCTTTGTAGATGGAACTGTGGGAGCCTTCGTGGAGGTGATCGGTGATCGTGAAACCACCGATTTTAGGGTATTTGACGAATATTCCTGAACCACTGGACGGGTCCGATTTGGAATGGATCGTCGGCATAAGCGCCCTTCTGACGCGCGCACCCAACATGCGCAGACCCTAATTTCTACTCCTAGACCTGACGCTTTACAATAGGGAAGTATTTAAAACAAAGTGGGCAAAGAATGAGGTCCGGTTTCTCAGAGGTTGCATACCCTAAGCTTTTCCTATATTATCGGACTAGCAGCCCGCTGAATAGGTCCACGTGTCCAGAGTGTTGTTGAACGCCCTGCTGTTAGAGCGTTTAACGGCCTTGGCCGAACGACTTTCCAGGGGCTGTTCCCAGTCGTAGTCATAGCGAAAAGCAGTGAACCGTGTACTGCTTTTTGCCGATACGGTAGGGCCGCCAAAGAGCAGCCCTATAAGGGGAGGAGGTCGATCGTGGCAGATCACGAGCCGCCGGTCATGGATATTCAAGGCCAGGCAGGAAGCGCGTCCACGGGTGACACGGGTTCCAACGAGAAGACAACGGGAGTAAAATCGGCCATGCCGGAGAAGCCTAAAAACGCTGCGCTCGATCGCGCCAAATCCGCCATCCCCGCCACATCAGCCGGCGCCGGAAATGGCAAGGACGAGCCCAAGGCCGCCGCGCCGGAAGCTGCTCCGCGCGCCAAGCCGGCCTTCAAAGGTGCGACTGCTCAGGAGATGAGTTCCCGCCAGCGCGACATTTCGGTCGCGGAGTTCTTTCAGAAAAATCGCCACATGCTCGGTTTCGACAACAAGCGCAAAGCGCTGTTGACGACCGTCAAAGAAGCCGTCGACAACAGTCTCGATGCGTGCGAAGAAGCGGGCATCCTTCCGGACATCACCGTCAAAATCAAAGTCGCAAAGAACGGCGACGGCACCTGGCCGGCTTCGCCTGCTCAGGCCGAACGCTTTATCGTCAGCATCGACGACAACGGCCCGGGCATCGTCAAGAAAAACATCGGCAAGGTCTTCGCCAAGTTGCTCTACGGTTCGAAATTTCATCGCCTCCGCATGAGCCGCGGGCAGCAGGGCATCGGCATCTCCGCCGCCGGCATGTACGGCCAGTTGACGACCGGCAAGCCGACGCAGGTCATCACGAAAATTACGGGCGAATCCAAGGCGCACTGCATCGACGTCAGCATCGACACGAAGAAGAACGAGCCGGTCGAGCACGAAACGAAGCAGATCGAGTGGGATCGCGAGCATGGCACTGCGGTTTCGATTGAACTGGTCGGCGAATACCGCAAGGGGAAGCAGTCGGTTGACGAATACCTCGAACTGACAAGCGTCGCCAATCCGCACGCGAAGTTCACGTACGTCTCGCCAGATGAAGAGAAGCGGGAGTTCCCGCGCGGCGTGGACGTGCTGCCGCAGCAGCCGCGCGAGATCAAACCGCATCCGCATGGTATTGAGCTGGGCATGCTGCTGAAGATGCTCCAGGACACCAGCAGCCATTGGCTGAGCGGATTTCTGGCGACGGATTTCTGCCGCGTCTCCACGAAGAACGCCGAAGAGATGTGCAAGGAAGCGAAGCTCTCGCCTCGCGGCCGTCTCCGCGATGTGGTGGGGCAGGATGCCGAACGGTTGTTCAAGGCACTGCAGGGCGCGAAGCTGATGGCTCCGCCGACGGATTGTATTTCACCGATTGGCGTCGATGCGATCAAGGCTGGCTTGCTGAAAACGATCAAGGCTGATTTCTACTGTGCCGTAACGCGGCCGCCCAAGGTGTATCGCGGTAATCCGTTCGTGATCGAAGCCGGCATTGCGTACGGTAAGGGCGACGGTGCGTCGGCGAAGGATCCCGCGGAGATCGCGGCCGAGGAAATCGCGAAAGCCGAGGCGGGGATTATCGAAGCCAAAGCAGAAGGCGAGGAGGATGACGAAGACGTACAGCTCGCCGAAGTCATTCGCTACGCCAATCGCGTTCCGCTGCAGTACCAGGCGACGGCATGCGCGGCGTTTAAAGGCGTGCTGAAGACCGCGTGGAAAAATTACGGCGTGTCGCAGAGCCGCGGTGCTCCGCCGCAGGGCCCGATGACGATTTTCGTGCATATGGCTTCGGTGTGGGTGCCGTTTACCAATCAGGCCAAAGAAGCGATTGCCGAGTACGACGAGATCATGGACGAGATCAAGCGCGCGCTGCAGGAATGCGGCCGCAAGCTCGGCATCTGGATCCGCAAGCGGCAGCAGGCGAAGAATGAGTTCGATCGGCGCAATACGTTTCAGCGTTACATTGAGGAAGTCGCCGAATCGTGCAAGCGCATCAAGGGCGGCAAGCTGGATGCAGACAAACTCAAGAAACAGTTGCAGAAGATCGCCGAAGAAATCACCGGTGGCGAAGAGGTCAATCGTCTGCTGAATAAGAACAAGGACAAAGAGGAAGACGAACTGGCCGACGTGGTGATCCGCACTGCCGATGGCATTCAGGGCAATGTTTCAGCGCTCGCCGCGCAAGCCGCTGGACTGGCGCTGGCTCAGCCAACAGCCCCGGTGGAGACGCCGGAATTGATCGCCGGAGCAACCGAGAAGACGCCGAAGGTCGGTAAAGTCGGCGAAAGGCAGATTGGAAAGAAAGCGCAGAAGAGGTCGAGCGGAAAGTCGAAGAAGAACGATGAGCCGGGACTGTTCGGCGATGACGCGGAGAAGCCGTCGAAAAAGAAGAGGTAGATTTGAGCGCAATTTTGGCGGCTTCATCTGAGTTCGGAACGGAGATTTGAAACATGGTTGCGAAGAAAGCATCTGCGGTCAAACGCCGGGGCAGCAAGGAAGTAGCGGGACTGTTGGAAACTCTGGCAGACACGGTCATCGCAGCCGCCAAGGCCGGCGACGATCCGAAATTCGACATCCCTGTGCGCTCGCTGTCCAACGTCGAATTCAATAAGAAGAGCCGCATCATTGAAATGGGTAAGTCGAAGACTGAGCGCCAGTTTTTTAATCTGAGCATGGCCAAGAAGTTCATGCAGACGGTTGTGGTGGCCGACGCATTGATGGAATTGCAGCGCCAGGAAAATCTCTCAACCAGCCTCCGCGAAATTTACTACCGCACGAAACACACGATCAAGGGCACGAGCGAAAACACATTCGACGATCAGAATGAATCCGATCCGTGCATCGAAGATCTGGAAGTGTCACTGGCGTTGTTGCGTGAAGAGTTGCATGTTCGCGCTGCCGAAGCCGGATCGATTGTGGGTCCAATCACGATCGTTGAAGGCGGCGACACCATTGATTGCACGCGACAAGGCAAGGCTGGAAAGACCGTTCCCTCGATTGTGGAACCCGGCGAACTCGACATTAAAAAGTGCGATGCGGACTTTGTGCTCCTCATCGAAAAAGGCACGCAGTTTAACCGGTTGTCGGAAGATAAATTCTGGAAGAAGCACAATTGCGTCCTGCTCACCGGAAACGGTCAGCCGCCGCGCGGCGTGCGCCGTTTAGCGCGCCGGCTTCACGACGAATGGAGCCTTCCTGTACTGGTGCTCGTCGATAACGACCCGTGGGGATACTACATTTACTCGGTGGTTAAGCAGGGCTCGATCAATCTGGCGTTTGAAAGCCAGCGTATGGCGATTCCGGACTGCAAATTCGTCGGGCTGTCGAGCCGAGACCCGGACAGCTACGGCTTGCCGCGCAACGTCGGTATCAAGTTGAATGACAAGGACGTGGCCCGCGCCAAGGAAATCATGGCGTACCCGTGGTTTCAGAAGAAGGAATGGCAGCAGGAAATCACGTACATGATCAAGAGCGGATTGAAGTATGAATTGGATTCGCTGGCGAACAAGGATTTCCGGTTTCTGACGACGGACTATCTGCCGCGGAAGCTGAAGGAACGGGATTGGCTGGACTGATCACTGCGTACTTAAAATTCAGCAGTCTAAAATCGCGAGGAAACTCGCGATTTTTGTTTTGTTGGATTGCTCCGAAGCAAGAACTCCCACGCATCCACGATCAGCACTACAACTCCCGCGCAGAGTAGGATGGTGCCGATTCCAGCTCGCGCTGAATACAGGCATTGCTTGACGATGGGATTCAATAGCGCGGCGATGGCGAGAATCGCCACCAGGCCAGTGCTGAGATGAAATTGAAACCTGGATCGCGCGGGACGACTTTTTCTTTACGGATTAGAAGAGAAACCAACGACTAGAAAAATCGGAATCGTAAACGCGACCATGAGTAAAATCTTAATGACTGCGAAGATGATCTCCGGGGGGTATCCGCTCCAGGGAATCCAAAACGATCCTTTGCATCCCATTCCATCTCCATCGACTTGAATGAGAAATAGTGACGCCACGGCAAAAAGCACTGCTGCTAATGCATTCCCGTTCAAGCGCAGAGACCAACGCGAGTTGCTCATGCTGGGTTTACGGATGAAGAGACGGCTGCTTGCAGGAATTTCAGGCTTTAGACGAACCAACCTTGGCGTTGGCTTTTCGTGTTGGAGGCAATGGCTTTGTTCCTGTGGGGCGCGCGCCGAGCATTGCGCCGACGCAGCCGGCGAGATGTAGCAGCGTCAGCGCTCCGCCGCATTGCCAGGCGAAGTTCGCGGGGCCGGTGTAAAGCAGCGTGTCCCAGGAGGCTGGGTCGTGTGAGATCAGGTCCACGCTGAAAAAGCCCAGCGTGTAGCCCATCGCGGCGCCCACGATCGCTCCGGAAATGCGCGCGCTGCGCAGGTCGGAGAACAATCCATAGAACAGCCCCAGGCACGCGCCGGTCAGCACGGCGCCGAAAGTCAGCGCGTTGACTTTCGTGAGGGGCGGAAGGCCGGCGATCTGGCTGTGCGGCAGGGGAATCTTCGTGGCCAGGATCATGCCCGCGATCAGGATCAGGAACATCAGCATCGAACAGATGAATGCGAAGCCGTAATGCCGCCCGGGAATCGCCAGCGGCAGCACGACGGCGTTGACGTAAACCGCACCAATCGGAAGCAGCAGCGCCATGCGCCACTGGCCGTCGAGGTCGATGTTCTTCAACAGGAAAATGAGCGCGCCAGCCCCCGCGCCGAACGCGGCAGCCAGGAGCAGATGCTTGGGCAGCGCGAGCAGGAATTGGCGGCGGTCGAGAGTGAACATGAGAGGCGGCTCTTGGCTCTTGGACCTGACGGTTAAGTTACGATTCAAAATGAAGTGTGATCTATTGAGTTAACGGACGCGGCCTGCATTTCCTGCGAAATAAATTAAATCGTGTGACAACTCTTCCGCTTGCGACTCCCAAGAGCCAAGAGCTGACAGCCAAGAGCCGCCGTTTAGACTCCGACAGCCAGGCGGCGCGCGAATTTCTCCGGCAGGCCGTTGTCGATGATCAGCTTCTGCGCGAGGCGGAAATCGTAGGGCTTGCGGTAGAAGGTCATGCGCCAGTTTTCGGCGTCGAAGATGCCGAAGCTTGCCAGCGGGCATTTGTCGCGGGGCTGGCCGACACTTCCGGGGTTGATCAGGTAGACGTCGCGCGGATCAAGCTGGAAGGTTTTCGTTTCGCGCAATTCGGTCTGGACGGACTTGGTGTTGATCAGCATCGGAATGTGCGTATGGCCGAAGAAGCAGACTTTCATCGTCGGAAAGTCGTTGATCATGCAGGTGAGGTTCTTGCTGATTTCCTGCGGGTTGAGAATGTACGCATCGCGCTCAACCAGCGAGCCGTGAACCATGATGAACGTGTCATCGATGGTCATGCCCTGCGGGAGCTGCTTCAAGAACCGGGCATTGGAAGGGGAGATGTTGTCGGCGGTCCACTCCAGCACCTTCGCCGCGGTCTTGCGCATGCGGGCGTCTTTGTCGCCGATCACCTGGCGGTCGTGATTGCCGGCGATCGTGAAGATGTTGGGTTTGTCCTTTACAGCCTGAATGCATTCAAACGGTTCAGCCCCATACCCGACGAGATCGCCGAGGCAGAGGATCTTATCCACACCTGCCATCTGAAGGTAATCAAGCGCCACCTTCATGGCTGTGTAGTTGGCGTGAATATCCGATATAATTCCGTATTTAGCGACCAGCGGCATTGACTTGGTTCGTCCCTTAACCCTCTAAGTGCTCGAACTCATGCCGGTGCCATACACCGACAAAACCCCGAACAAACGATGGGCACCGCAACGTGACGTCCTCAGCAGTATGACATTCTTGTTCGCGCGCGCAAGTTGAAACTGCGTTCGGAGCCTCCGAAAGTTCGAACAACACTGGAATTCGATGCACATTCCATCCCTCTACACCTGATCCCCACAAATTTTCGTTTGAATCCGCAGTATCTCAGGCTGCCAGTTGATTCAAACGTGAAACAGTGGTAACTGATGTATGCGCACGCGGGCCACGTGGCCCGCGGGTCATTTTGACTTGGTAACACATTTTTGAAGCGAATTTCAGTTCGAGATCAGCAGGAGTGCGACTTGGCAAAGTACGTCTTGAAGGTTTTGGTGGATCTGGAAGCTCGTGACGACATTGAGGCGCGGCAGGCCGCAGCTAACTGGGTGCAAAAGGCCCTCGCAGAAGCGCCGGGCGTGCGCGACATCGTGCTCCATGCGCAGGTAGACAACAAATCCATTCGCTTGAACTCTGATGGGACGTTTCCCGGTCAATGGAACAAGGGACGGCAGTAAACAAAATACGCACGGTCTCCCTCTAATTTAAATTTATGTTCACAAGACTATTTAAATTTGATACTTGTGACTTTTAAAGAGCATCTATGTTTTATTTGAATTGCCTCTATGTTCTGGTGTATAAGAAGTCATGGACACGCTCCGCAGATCCGCCTTAAAGGCCCCCGCGACCAAGCATGAACGCGTTCGTGAAAAACTGCGCCAGCAGATCCTGGACGGCACGTTCGCGCCGGGGATGCAATTGCCGTCGGAAAAGGAGCTGCCGAAAACGCTGCGCGCCAGCAAGGTCACTGTCGTCCGTGCGCTCAACGATCTGTCCCGCGAAGGCCTGATCGTTCGTCGGCGAGGCAGTGGGTCGTTTGTCGCTGATCCGTCGCAGCGCCCTCTTTTCCCCAGTCGTTTTTTGCGCTTGGGAATGTTGATTCCGCATTCGTTCTTTCCCGATTTCCGTTACGGCGCGGACCTCAGCGAAATGCTGCGCGGGGTACTGGCAGAGTACGGTCTCGAAAAAGCAGTCCCGGATTTTCCCAAAGTGCAGAATCACCAGACCACGCGCGGGCGCTGGCTTTCGGAGTCGCGCGGCTGTTCGATCGAAGTGCTCGGCGAAGCACTCGACGTCCGCCATCGTCATCCGACTCTCGAGGCCGTCCGGGAAGGTCGCTTCGATGGAATTCTGGCGTGCAGCATCGCCGATCCGGAATGGACGGAGCAGTTGCTCGGACTGGGCATTCCGACGGTGCTGGTGGACAATCCCGAAGAACAATTTTTGACCAAGGCCGATCAGGTGTACTTCGATCCCTTCCCAGCGTACCGCGCGGTGGTGCGGGAATATGCGGCCGCGGGGTTCAAACGGATTCATTTCGTCGGCGCCTGGACGCACCGTCCTGTCGAGCGCTTCAGTGAAATGCTCAAAGGTCCGGCGTACTACGCGCCCGAAAACGCGTGGCCCAATCCGGATAGTTTCCTCCGGCAGGGCGCATGGCGAATGGGCATGGACGAGTCGCACCTGCCCTGTCCTGCAGAATGGGTGCACTACTCCTTCTCGAACTATGTGATGCCGTTGGCGGAAAAGCTTGTCGCCCTGCCGGAAGGGGAGCGTCCCGAGGCGATTGTGTGCCACGCGCATTCGCAAGCTGACGCGATTCAACGTGTCTTTTCTGAACGTGGACTGCCGCTGATGGCGGCCGGTGCGACCGATGCGCCGCAACTCGGGCGCGTCCGCGCGATTCGCGCATCGAACGAGCATCTTGGCAGCACGGCGGCAGCGCTGCTGCTGTGGAAGATCCAGCAGCCACGACGTCCGACGGTGCGGGTGGGCTTGCCGCTGCAGTTGACACCGACGCCACCGAATCGTGCTGCTCAAGTAATGTAGGAAAATTGTGTTGTCGTCATGGCGCGACAAATGTCGACGTCTGAATTTGGGAGAACGACCATGCGCTGCTTCGTTTCACGCTCCGTGCTGGCACTATTACTTACGCTGACCGTTGTTGCGCATGCGGAGGACGCCTCGTTTGCCTCGGCACCCGCCGTCAGCAAGAGCGGCGATGGTGCCTCGATTACGTTCGCGCTGTCCAAGCCGACGGACGTGGAAGTATCGGTGCTGAATGCCAAGGGAGGGGTGGTGCGGCATCTGGCCGCGGGCGTTCTCGGCGGCGAGAAGCCGCCGCCGGAGCCGCTCAAGGCCGGATTGAGTCAGACACTGACTTGGGACGGCAAGGACAATTACGGGAAGCCCGCGGTCGAGGGTCCGTTTCAGGTGCGAGTGCGCGCGGGATTGGGCGTCAAGTTCGGGCGGCTCATTGGCGCAGAACCATACAACTTTGGTTCAATTGACAGCATTGTGACCGACGAAGATGGCAATGTTTACATTTCAGGTGCCGGCGGCGAGGCCAATCAGACGGCCATGTGCGTGCGTGTCTTCGATGGTGAAGGCCGTTACTTGCGCGAATTGATTCCGTTTCCCGCCGACCTGCCGCCGGATGCAATGAAAGACATCGCGCATTTCGACAACGATCGCCAGGCATGGATGCCGCGTAATCTCCGCAATCTGAATCCGGACTTCTATGGCCAGCCGGGTGGCTACTGGGGCAACAAGGCGCTGATGCTGCTGAGCGCTTCGAAAGACTCAGGACTGATCATGACCAACGGCGCGCAGCTGCTGACGTTGAATCTCAATGGAGCAGTGAAAGGAGAGAAATTTGCGTCGCGCGATCTAGGTGGTGCGATGAACTCCGGTGGTGGTCCCTCCATGATTACCATTTCGCCGGATAGTAAATGGGTGTACTTGTCCGGTCCGTACAGCAACACCAATTCTTACGGCTACAAGTACGATCCGAATTTTCCGCCGGGCCGCGTCTATCGCGCGCCGCTGGCGGGCACGGAGAAGTTCAAGGAATTCGTCACCATTCCCGTCGCTCACAAGGAAGGAAACGGCGGCGCGTGGTTAACGGCATGCACCAACACGGGGAACTTCACTGCGCCCAAAGGGCCGGTGCATCAGACGGCCGTCGACGCGAAGGGCAACGTCTATGTCGCCAATCGCGAGCAGGGCTGTATTTCGGTCTTCGACGCCGAGGGCAAAGTGCTGGGCCGCATTCCCATCAAGAATCCACATCTTGTCGCCGTGCATCCCAAAACCGGCGAGATCTACATCACACAGTTCGACTGCCTTTCGTACGGCACCTTTCAATGCGTGCTGCATAAGTTTGAGAACTACAAGGACGGCGCCAAGGCCGTGGCCACGCTGGAATTTCCGCCTGGCAACTGGGCGAACATTAATCAGTCCCTGGCACTTTCAGTGGGCAAGGAGAAGACGATTCTTTGGATCGGCGGCGTGAAAGGCGGAGTCACCGCGCTGGAAGACAAGGGCTCAACGTTCGAACCGATCAAGACGAAATTCGCCGTGAAGGACAGTATTCCCAAGGACTGGTACCGACTCGCCGCTGACTACGATCGCGATGAAATCTACGTCTCGAATGGCACCAACCGCGTTTGGCGCTTCGATGGCAAGACCGGAGAAGGGGATCTGCTGAAGAAAGACGGCAAACCGTTCTACGGCACCGATCTTGCCGTGGGTTACGACGGACTGCTGTACATTCGCACGGGCGATGGCTATTCCGGGCCGTTCGAACGGCTGAATCACGAGTTGGCTCCGGCGCCGTACAAGGAATCCGGCACGCATACGATCAGTCCCTACATCTACAGCCGCATGGGTTGCGGTTTTGCTGAACGCGGCCTGGGAGTCGGTCCAGACGGCAAATGCTACATCACGTTCATGTACGATTGGGTCGCGTACGCTGTCGGCGGATTTGGCAGCGACGGCAAACCGATGAAGGGCAAGTATCTCGAAGGCTCATTCCCCGCGAAAACGCCCGAAGGACGAAAGAAATACCCCGAAGGCATGAATGGCGCGATCATTGGTCCGGTGCCCTGTATGACCGGGAACATTCGGGTGGATCTGAAGGGCAACATTTACATGGCGATGATGTACCGGCCGAAGAATTTTGTTCCGGCAAAAGGTTACGAAAAGGATCAGGGCTATCGCGTCTCTGTCGGCAGCGTGGTGAAGTTCAGTCCCGAGGGCGGTTCGATGCCCGGTCCGGAGGGCTCGGCATCAGCGGCGGAACTGAATGGTGTGATCAACACCTATCCTGGCATCGCGCCGTTCAGCAGTTCGGCAGAAGCCTTCGGCAACAACACGTGCTGCGTCTGCCGCGTGCCGCGTTTCGATCTCGACCGCTACGGACGCCTGGCTTTACCCAACGCGATGACTAATTCGGTGCTGCTCTACGACAACTCGGGCAATCTGATTCTGGAATTCGGCAAGTACGGGAATTTTGATGCTCAATACAGCAATCCGAACACGACGAGCGGCAGCCCGAGCAAAGCGGCGTCTGGCCAGCCCGAGATTCCCATGGCCTGGCCGACGGGCGCGGGCTTCACGGAAAATCACATCTACGTGATGGACACCTACAACCGTCGCGCCATGCGCGTGGACCTGACATGGAAGGCCGAAAAAATTTGCGGCGTGAAGTGATTTCAGGGAGCTTCAGCAGTGAGACTGGCGAAGAATTCTGCGCCAGTCTCGATGACCACTGTGTTTTCGCCCGAGCGAAGTTGGACCGGAATGCGTTCCTTGCCGGCGTGATAACCGGTCCATTCCAAGGCTTGAAAGATCGTCTCGCCGTTTAACCAGACCGCCTGGAGATGACCGCCGGTGTTGAAGCAGGCGGCTTGTGGTCGGTCGCAGACGACTTTTGCATAACCAATATATTTCGCCGCGGGACCGGCTACGCGTTTCAGCGACAACGCGAATCCTTCCTGGCGTGTCTGCTCGCCCCACCAATGTGTCTGGGGTTCCGATTCCGGGATCGTCAACGTTTTCCAATCGGCTTGGGGTCGCAGCGTGGCGACTTGCTCGCGGGTGAGGGCGGGGGATGCTGCATCGGCGATCGCGCGGATTTTCCATTCCGCGATGACACCCGGATGAGCATCTACCTTAAGCACCGAGGGGACCGTGAGCGCGCCGTGGCCCAGTAGATCGAGAACCACGCGGGACATCAGGCGGTATCCTTCGTAGTTGGGATGCGTCTCGTCGGCTTCGATCAGGTTTTCGCCGCGCGCGCGGGCAGCTTTCATCGATCCATACACATCGCCCACCGGGCATTTAAATTCTGCAGCGAGCGTACGCACAGCATTGTTGTACGCAGTCGTCAGTGGCATGCGTTCGGCTTCCTTGCAGGGAACACAATTGAGCGTCAGTAGACGCGTGTCGATCCGAGCTTCTTGCAACCGAGTAAGAATGCCGCGCAACGATGTCGAGAAATTGCCGGCCGACGTGTTGTGTGCCGCGTCGTTGCCGCCGGGTTGGACGACGCATATCGATGGCTTCCGGCTGATGACATCACGCTCGATCCGCGCGAGCATCTGAGACGTCGTGTTTCCGCCTACGCCTGCGTTGATAAATTCAGGCACCGGCAGCTGGGCTTCCGCAATTGCTTGTCGCACCAGCATGGGATACGTAAACCCGTCGGTGCTCGAACTGCCCAGGAAGGCGATCCGGTCAATCATCGGGAAAGTCTCATTTTCGCCGGTCGATCACGCTGCCAAAATCAAGCCAGATCGTACTCAATCGCTGCGTATGAATCGGTGCAGTGCTTCCACCCTTCTTCAATCGCGCGGAGAGCATTTGCCAGCCAGCCTCCGCCATAAGATTGTAGTCCATCGACATGTGGGAGATTTTCAGCGTGGACGGGTCGTCAGCCACGTAGGGATTCAGGCGGAAAGTCGCCAGCGAAACGTCCTCGGGCACGCGCCAGCCAAATTCTTGAATCAGTGCATGCATTTCTTCGGCGACGGAAAAGTCCACCGCGACGACGCAGTCGGGCGGACGGCCGGCTTGCGCAATCAATTTCTTGAGCCGGAAACGCGCGTCAGTTTTTGCGTCGGAACCCGTTGAACTGGTGATCGCGCCGTAGGAATGCCACGGCAGCATGCCCCAGATTGTCGCGGACGTGCCTTCCATCGCGGTCATCAACCCACCACGGCGCTCCTGTGATGCAATGGCTTCGATGCGGGGATCGGCATTGGCAACCGGATGCGGATCGGTGATGACCCGCGAGACGTAGAGTATGTCCTTATGTCCGCGCTCGATGATCAATTGGCCCAGTTGCCGGGCTGAGCCGACATTATCGAATCCCACTGAATCGGCGATTTTCATCAGGGGCTCGTGATCGAGGACGACCAACGGCACTTTTAGCGCAAGCAGACCACTTAGATCTTCATCGCTGTACAGAGCTGCAGTAACGATGCCATCGGGCTTGGTCTGATTGACAGCATCCATGGGCGGATGATTGTCCATCGAAGCCGCACTGGCGCCCAGCACAATCGGCTCAATCAAGCCACGGTGGCCGAGATCCTCATACCATTCGACGATCGGCGACGAAAAGCTGCGGCGTCCCGGCTTCATGCCGTGCAGGATGAGGATGCGCGGACGGCGGTGGGTAATGGCTGACGCCATGGCAATTCCCCGGTGCGGCACGTCAATTGGCAATAGCGCCATTTAGAATGAATACATCTGTTCCGCGGCATCTCGCAGTACTTTTTGAAATTTCGCAGCGCGGTTCTTAACCCTTGACTGCGCCTTCCGTCATGCCTCGGATGAATAGACGCATTGAGAAGACGAAGAGAATGATCACCGGCACGCTTGAGAGCGTGAACCCTGCCATCAGCGGGCCCCATTCCTTCAAATACGAGCCATTGAGGCGCGTGAGCCCCAGCGTCACGGTGTAGAGTTCCTGGTCGCGCAAACAGACGACGGGGAGGATGTAATCGTTCCACGCGTTGATGAAGCCAGTGACCGCGATCGTACCCACGATCGGGCCGCTCAGCGGTACGACGATATTCAGAAACTGCTGCAGATGTGAAGCGCCATCGATCTCAGCCGATTCGAAAAGTTCGCCGGGAATGTTTTCGATGAAGCCGCGCAGAATGAAAATTGCGAACGCCTGCATCGCGGCACAGCTCACCAGCGTCAGCCCCAGCAGGGAATTGAGCAGGCTCATCGATTTGAGCAGATTGAAGAGCGGGACCAGGTTGCTGATCGTCGGCATCATCAACAGCAGGACCATCAGCGCCCAGAGCAGATTGGCGCCGGGCATCTTCAGGCGGGCGAAAAAATAGGCGCCGCTCAGCGCACCGAGCACGCCAAGAAACGTGGATCCGATCGCCACGACCAGAGAATTGACCATGAAATCCTTGGTCAGATTCCACGCCACGCCCCAGTTTTCCCAGTGGAGCGGAAACGTTGGATAGACCATGTCGCTGTAGAATTGTCCGTTGTTCTTGAAACTGATACAGAGCATCACGCCCAGCGGTAGAATGGAAAACATCAGCACACCAATGATCACGCCATGCTTTGCCGCGCGCAACACCAGCGACATCAGCAGCGACTGCGTGGGCATGCGGTCGGGCGTTCCAGTGCCAGGGGCGGGGGAGGGAGCGGATTGGCTCACGGCGCTGCGTCCTATTCTGCGGGCTGGATCAGCCAGGCGTTGATTTTGTTCATCAGGAAAATGATCACGACCAGCACGATGCCAATGGCGCAGGCCATGCCCATCTTCTGCGACAGATACGCTTCACGGAACATGAACACGGCCGGCACCTGCAGCACGCCGTCGGGGCCGCCGTCCAGGCCGAAGAAAATCATCATGCTGCCGGCGTCATTGATCGTGCTGAGCAGAACGAGGAACATCATCAGGCGAACCTTGTCGAGGATCAGGGGCAGTTCGATGTAGCGGAATTTGGAGAACCAGTTGACGCCGTCGACTTCCGCCGCTTCGTAAACGTCCTTGCCAATCGACTGCAGCACCGCGAGGTACACGAGCACGCCGAACTGATTAACGTACGGAAAACCCCAGATGACCACCGATAGCCACGCCAGTTTGCCGGTACCCAGCCAGTTGGGAGAAATGCCGGGCTTGAAAAGTTCGCCGGCCCAAGCAAAGAAGATATTGATGTGAAGCGTGCTGGAGATCCACGCGCAGGCATTGCTGAACCAGACCAGCAGGTTCATGCCGCCGGTGCTGGTGAGCAGCGAGTTGAGAATGCCGTTGGTGAAAAACATGCGCCACAGCAGCACGACGACAATGCTGTTGACGACCATCGGCACCACGAATCCCACCCGGTACCAGAACTGCAATCGTTCACTTAAAACGCGATGCAGGCAGACGGCGGTGATGATCGATGGAATCATCTTGAGAATGTTGAAGAAGCCAAGAACCAGCACGTTGGCGAAGGATTTCCAGAACTGCGGATTGTACGCAAAGATGTCGACGAAATTCTGCGTGCCTGTAACGCGTTCGACGTCGCCGCCATTCCACGTGTAGAAGCTGTGGAGCAGGCCGTTGATCACCGGAAAGTAGTTGAACGTGCCGATGAAGGCCACCGCTGGGAGCACGAACCAGTACAGCGACAGATGATGCCGGATATTTTTGAACGCAACGCGGCGGCTCATTTCAGACGCCCCTGTTTTCTGGCTTCGGCGCGGGCATCCTGCAGCAACTGGCGGCTGCGGGCAATATCGCGGATGGCGTCCACCGGCGGGTCGAACGCGCCGTTGTAACGCTGTTGGAGGTACTTTTTCATCTGGGGATCGCTATTCAGCAGAATTTTGGCGCGCGTAGTGGCGAGCACGGTTTCCTTCGAGGCGAGCTGATCGCGGTAGGCTTCATCGCGCTGTTCAAAGTCGATGAACGCTTCGCCGAGCCAGCGATTATTCATGCGGTCGCACCATTCCTGAACGCCGAAGGCCTTGCCATTGCTGTCTTCACCGATCCACAAATTGGGATTGGTCTGATTCATGAACGTTTCCGTATGGGCGCCGAGCACTGGCGAATATCCGCTCAGGACACCATGCAGGTTGGGTTTGAAAGCTTGGAGAAACTTTGACATCTCCGCGCCTCGCACGACCGGAATCCAGCCAATGATCTCGTTGAATTCCTGGTTGTGTTTCTGTGCCGTAAGAAATCGCATGAAATCGAGCACCACTTCCGGATGCTTCGACATTTTGGTCATGCCGAATGAGAATCCGGTGGCGGGCTTTTCGTAGGGTCGGCCCCAGCTCAGCTCGCCCCATTCGGGGTCGGAAGGGTAGACCATCGGAAATTGAGTGATGTCGACGGCAAAGGGCTTTGGCGCTTCCGCCGCCTGCTTGATCAGCGTCATGCCATCCCACGATCCCGCGCCGATGAATAACGACCGTTGCTGCACGAACAACATCACCGCTTCGTCGCGCGTGACGGAATTCCAGCCCGGCTGCAACCGCATGGTGACCGCGCGCGTGATCGCCATTACCTTTTTCAAGCGCGGATCATCGAAGCGGAATCGATTGCGCAGAATCGCGAAGAAGGTCTCCGTGTCGTTCGCGAAGCCGTCGCAGTTGTCGTCAACTTCCGTCAGTACCGGCGCGCTCAACGGACTGATGGTGAGCCAATTTATCAATCCAAATCGGTCCGGGCTGCCAGCGATTGGCAGATAGGGTCTTCCGCTTTCATCGGTGAGTTCATGCAGCTTGTCGCACAGCGAGAGAAATTCGCGCAGGTTGTCCGGCGGGGCATCGAGTTCTTTGTCGAGTTTGCCCTGCGCGACGAGTTTGCGGGTCAGCGTTTTGAGCAGTTCACGATTGTAGAACATACGGCATGAAAAAGTGGAGAGTCCGACATCGTAGTATTCCTGAAGCGCCGGAATGCCTTCGCCCAACCCGTCGACAAACGTTTCTTTCCAGGGTCGGTCTTCCAGATCAGTACCCTTGTTGTAGGGATTGGGCTTGAAAATCTCGCGCGTGACGGGGGTGAAATAACGGGCGTGGAAGCGGAGCAGCGTGTCGTATGGGAGAAATCCGATCTCGATCAGATCGGGTGCGGTGCCGCCCATCAATTGCGTCGTGACCCACTGTCCATAGGCGCCTTCGGGGATGGGCATCTGGCGGAATTCGATCTCCGCGTCGCCACGGGCGCGCCGGACTTCGTTGTAGCGCTTGGCCATCTCGTCGAAGCCCTTGGTCACTCCGGGCTCCAGTTGCCAGTGGGCGAGACTGAGCACGATTTTATCGTTCGTCAGTTTCGCCTTTTCGCGGAGCAGCACGCGGGCCAGGCATGCAAAGAAGGTGGTGGCCAGCAGAAAGGTCGCTGCGGAATTCTTGATCCACTGCCAGCGCGATGGCGCGTCCGAACGCACGCGCGGCAGGGCGCGGCTGGCGTTTTCCGGCACGCTGCTCACGGCTGGCCTTCTTTCTTTGGTCCGCCTTCAAGCCGCTGAAGTGCGCGCTCGGCAAGGAAGCGCCGGGCTTCGGTTTCGTACTTGTCGAGAAATTTGTGGTAGTACGCTTTCGCCGTGGCTTCGTCGTGAACTTTCAAATCGGCAATGCGCGCAATGCGAAACCACGCGCTGGCGTGATTGGCCGTGGGATCCTGATTGTTCTCGTCCCACTTGATCAGGACACGGAGATCGTCGTTGTAATTCTCCTGAATTTCATACCCGCCGGAAAGTTGATGATAGGCGTTGGCGAGGTAGTCGCTCTTGGGATGTGCCTCGACCCACTTTGTCAGGTAGGCGATGCCGGTGTTGATGCTCTCCGGGGTCATCTGCGCGATCCACGTGCTACCGATCCAGATGGCCGCTTCTTCGGCTGCGCGAGTATTTGGAAACCCGTCGACGATCTGCTGATACTCGGCGCGAATGGCGTCGAGCGCGGCCGCATCGGGAAGCGAACTGGGTGCGGAGGGTTTGACTGAAGTAGTGTCGGCAGCCGCCGGTGCTTGGCGGTCGAGGAAACCACCGATGCCCCACGCGGCAAGAATAATCGTGGCCAACGCCAGCAAGCCCTGCTGCTTCGAACGGTTCTTGAGCAGGTAGGCGGCGCCTGTGCCAATGAACAGCGAGAGGATCAAGAGTATCGGCGTGAACATGGGCCGCTGTGTGGAATCGCTGTTGTGAGAGTTGTCGAGATTTTCCGGCGCGTAGAGCTTGAGATGGTGGATGCGCGCCACAGAAAGCGCCGCAAACCCGCCGATCTCGCCGCCTTTGTCCTCAGCGGCAAGCTTGGTGTACACGTCGAGGGCTTCCGCCGGCTTTGCTTGCGGCTTGCGATGTTGATAGGCGTTGCCGAGTCCAAATTGCGCGTGCAGGTAATCTTGCGAGCCGGCCTTGGCGTGGTCGGCTGCATACTGAAACATCGCTTCCGCGCGATCCCACTCCGCAACGCCAATAAGCACCCAGCCTTGCTCGATGGCCGCGTGAGGCTCCTTCGGTCCGGAGTACTCTTCAGAACACCCCGCTAGCAAGACCAGCAATGTGCAAAGCAGCAGTGTGTGGATGCGAAATGGAGTTAGGGAATGCACGGACTTCATCATCAACGACATCATTCCCACCGGGAGCGAACGGAAGCGCGGGTCGAGCCAAGCAAATCGATTCGAAAGGATTGTAGGCGTCACAAAAGAATGCGGCAAGGCAATTTGGAAAATGAGGTCAACGCTGGAAAGCAAAAAGCAATGCGAGTCATTTTGACCTTCAGGCCCCGGGGCCTGAGTGTTCCACAGGTACAACAATAACACTCGGCCTCCGCGCGTATGCGGAACGTTTGGTAAATACGACTTGGTGTCGTTGCGGCGCGCGCCGGCTAGGTGGAACTTTCCAGGCAGGAAATTTATAATTTGGAGTTGAAGGTCTTCTTATCGTGTGTATAAGTGGCTATTGAATCCTCGTGTAATGGGCGGGCGGTTGCTGGAGCGAAAGCCCAGTGCCGCTCGCCCGAGTCCGGTACCGATACTTCCGCGTTCAGTAGCGACCATAACGCTGTATTGCCGCCATAATCAGTCGCATCCCCGTCAACCTAGAGCCGTTGTTGATTGAACCAGCAGTTGCGAAGACCAGGCCTCGCTTCTCCCTTGTGGCATTGAAATCCCGCAGAAACTCAGTGACGATGCCTTCCTCTTCGTTTCGACTGAATGTAAACGGGGCGAGTTGTCCGTAGATAATCGCACGGGGGCAGTGTGCTCGAATGTCCTCCACGCGAACCGTGGGTCCAAAGTTGACGCCAGTCATATTCAGTTGACTGAAATAGGGCAGCAAATGAGACATTTCCGAATCGGAATGCTGATATCGAGTGTCCTCAATGCTCGGAGAATAGTGTTCGAAAATCGCCTTTAGAATGGGGAATCCGAAAAGTTCATACATTTGCGGATTCAACATGCAGCAATTGTCGTCTGCAAACGAGAACCCGCGCGGTGAGTTCCCGGGGGCAAACCCCGACTCCTCATCGAGGACGCGCGCAATTTCAAGCATGCTGCGCAAGATGGCGTTTCTGAATCTCACAGCGAGATCCGGATTGTCGATAATCAAAAAGATGAGTTCTTCGATTCCGTAAATCGACGTGGCGAAGGTAACAGGTCCGCGCTGCGACCGGTAGAGTGGCGGCTTTACACCGAGCGCGGTCAGACGTTGCTTCTCCGTATCCCAACTGGGCGGAAGAATGAACGAGCGCACATCACGCGATTCGACGCGGTCCAGCAACGATTTCAATTCGTCTTCGGAATGAATAGATTTTTCAAGCCACCACGATCCCGAGTGCCACACATACTTGGCCTCAAAGATATCATGGAGTCCTTTGACCTTGGGGTATTGCAGTGAGGAATTCGGCGCGGTCTCATTTAGCAGTCGGCGCCCTACGATGCGTTCTGAAATGGCGTTGTACTCCTTCTTTTTTGATAGCGTCCATGCGGGGTCGCTCTCAAGTTTCCAGAAGTCTTCTTCAATTCCGAGTTCATCGAAAATGCATTCATGGCTCATCAGCACGCCCAGCGGGCATTGCGGCGTGCGAAGATCAAATGGATTGCTGATGCTGGCAGCCTGGTCGGCCCAGAATCGTTCCACATCCAGCGGCGCTAGTCCACCCGCAGCACGGGTATCCGAAATCAATGCGCGAGCCATGCGCTTGTATTCAATCACCGCTATGTTTTCTTGAGTGTCGGGCAGCGAAAGCGTGGGCATGTTGGAGTCCTTTACTTGGGTAACGAGGACATTTCATCGCTTGTCATTAAATGCCATTTGTAAGATCAGATCAATGGTTGAAGTTGTCATGTGTTGTCATAAATTGTCTTTATGGCCCGACTATTCGCTCAAGCTGTTCCAACTGCCGGTCAGTTGCTGCAACTCGTCAGCAATGGAAAGTCGTATCGGTTCTCAATTCTGCATGCGGAGTTCGGAACGCGCAAAAAGTTGGAGCGTGGAGCACGTGAGCACGCGCACGCCGTGTATCACATCGTGTTGTTTTCCCAAGGTTCGAATCGCGTTCTCTATAATGGGAATCAAATTAAGGTCAGCCGTGGGACTTTGATCCTGTCGGACCCCGGAAAGCCGCACTCATTTTCCCCCTGTCTTCCTGGAGAAATCGCCTATCACGAAGTCACTTTCGAACTGGTTGAAAAATCGCCTTTACGACTGCCGTTCTCTGATCTGTTGTCAAACTATTCGGGCCTGAAGTTTCAGCCCGTCGCGATGCCTCACCAGTTGAAGTCCGTAGACGCGCGAATGCTGGAAGAGAAATTCGAACTGCTGCTGACACGATTGATGCGAAATGACCTGTTTATGGGATACACGCAGCTGCTTGAGATTTTCGCGTTTCTCATCGACGGTGTTTACGCTTCAAAGTCGATCGTACTGGATCCGTTGCAAGCGGTGCAACGGACATTGGAAATGCGGTACCACGAACCGCTCACGCTTCATGCCCTTGCGGAACAGGCGCAACTTTCACCCGCGTATCTCTGTCGGGCTTTCAAGAAGCGCTTCGGCCGGGCGCCGATGGATTATCAATGCGAACTGCGAATTCGAGCCGCTCGGAATCTGCTCTTGAGCACCAATCTTTCCTGTAAAGACATCGGAGCGAGGGTGGGATTTTGCGATGTGTATACGTTCTCAAAATCCTTTCGAAGGAAAGACGGACGCAGCCCCTCGGAGTTGAGGAAGAAGTACAACTTGGAACACCCTGAATGAATTCGTCCACGGTCGATAAAAAGAGGCGACCATTGTATTTTAGTGCGACTTGCCTATTGCACGGATTTCTCTCATTGGCGAAAAGTCGCACGTCTGCGAACAGAGCGAACTCCTCGAAATTTCATAAAGTACAAATTATTGCCGTTGCGTCCATTTAACCTGCTGCCGCGAAATGGTAACTATCTGAACGGAGGAAAAATAATGAATCCACGAGAGCGTATTTTAAATGTCCTGCATCGAGAAGTTCCGGATCGGGTGCCGCTGAATTATTCTGCCAATCCCGGCATTGACGCTCGCCTGAAGAAGCATTTCGGTCTGTCGGAAAAGGATTCGGAAGGTCTGTTGCGAAAGTTGCAGGTGGACTTTCGCGGAATCAATCCGCGCTACACGGGACCTGTCCTTCACGCCGACATTCCGGACCGTAGTGTAGACATGTGGGGCATCCACCGTCGGTGGGTCGAACATCAGAGCGGCGGATACTGGGACTTTTGTGACTTCCCACTGAAAGAGGCGACGGTGGAAGAAGTTGAGCGCTGGCCACTACCCAACCCCGATCACTTCGATTATGAGAGCGTACCGCACGACTGTGCCAGACTTGGAAATTATGGCCTCTACACTGGGCATGCGGGAACTGGCGACATTATTAACAGCACCGGGATGCTGCGCACCATGGAGCAGGTTTTGATCGACTTGATACTGGATGAAGAGGCCTGTTTGCGGCTGATCGATCGCAAGTTGGCGATTCAACTCGAGGTCGTCGCAAGAACACTGGACGCAGCAAAAGGCCGGATTGACTTTTTGTGGTTGGGCGAAGACCTCGGCACTCAGACCGGACCGTTGATCAGCGTTGATCTATTCCGCAAGGTGATCAGACCGCGGCATATGAAATTTCTGCAACTGGCAAAGTCTTTCAACATTCCGGTCATGATGCATTGCTGCGGGTCAAGCAGCTGGGCATTTGACGAGTTTATTGAGATGGGAGTCGCTGCTGTCGATACGTTGCAGCCCGAAGCACGTAACATGCAGCCGTCTTACCTCAAATCGCGCTTTGGCGGAAAACTTGCTTTTCATGGCTGCATTTCCACCGCCGGAACGGTGGCATTTGGTTCCGCTGAGGAAGTCGTCCGTGACGCACGCGAAACGCTTCAGATCATGATGCCTCAGGGCGGCTATTGCTTCGCGCCGACGCATATGCTTCAGGACAACTCGCCGACGGAAAACGTTCTGGCGATGTACCAAACCGCTCAGAAATTCGGTGTCTACTGACTCGGCCGATCAGTGCACCGCGCGCGAGCAGTATTCGCGCAATAGCGTGAGGTATAGCTGATAATCCGGGATTGAGACTGCCGGAGGCGTCTGGTGATCGACACTCGGGACGAAGTATCCGGAGCGCATCACTGGCAACAACCGTTCGAATTCGGCTCGGATCGCCGCTTCGCCGCAATGCATCACAGTCTTGTCGAAGCCTCCGATTAAGAGCAGCTCTGGATGATTCTTGCGAATACGGGCAACATCCACGCCTGCCATGCGCTCCAGCGGCAATATACCTGCCATGCCGACCTCCTCAAGCCAGGCCAGCATTGGTTCGACGTCGCCATCGCTATCCATCATCGGAGTGATGCCGAGTTTCCTGATGTGGGGGATGATCTGGCGGTAGTACGGCGCCAAAAATTCGTCGAAACACGCCTTTGAGATCATCGGTCCGTGATTGTAAGACATGTCTTCGGCGAACGTCATAAAATCAGGAACGCAAATCGAACAGAAATCCTCGAGACAGCGCATCATGTATTCGAGGTTATCCTGGTTGATTCGGTGCATCAGTTTCGGTTCGTCATAGAACGCAAATAAATGCGGCTCGATGCCAAACAGAACTCGTGGCCACCAGAAAAATCCTTCCAGCGTGATCCAGACAACACAGTCGCCTTTGGCCTGTCTGTCGGAAATCTGTCGCCAAAGTTCGCGATCATAGGAAATTGACTGCGGATAGAAATTAGGGCGAAGCGCATCATAGTCGGCCGGATTTGAAATCCAGTTTTGACCATGGGGCGGCCGTTTGACGCTGGGATTTATCTGCGGAAACCAGAGTTGCTGATCGATATCCAGCCCGAAGTATTGCTTGATGCCGGTTTTATCGAGATGGTCGGGCAACCCTTCGCCTTTCCATCGATCGACAGTCAGATCCCACCATGAGGCCCATTCCATAACAGGCAACCGGTCAGTGGGTTGCTCGCCTCGAAAAACCTTGAGAAAGCGCGAACGAACAGTTTCCATAAGAAGTCCTCCAATATAGGTGCACCGTATAGATATGAGACATCCCCGGCTTGAAGGGTTCCGTTGGATAGTTGTACAGAACCGGCATCAATAATTTCATGATCCAAGTGCTGAATCCTAAAGTCTTTCGACATAACAGGATAACGCGATCATCATATGGTTAGATTGAACTAACGATGTGCCATGGAATTGGGCCGGAGGCGACTTCCGCTGCCGGCATTTCGGGCACAGTCGGGTACGCCGCCGATCCGGCTACATGAACTTCTGCTCACAGCGCGGGCAGGGGACCCGCGTGGGCTTCGGTGGTGACAGCTGCCTTGGTTTCTTAGCGGACATGGGTGCAGTGTAGCGACAGACGGGTCGACAGGCTACGGGGCCGCCTTTACCATTGCCACGATGCCAGCCCTTAGCGCGTCAGGTAGCCTCTCCCATCTCGAAATCACGGTTTACAACCCCTGTTGATGACCCGCTTTGTCCAATCTGCGAACCCGACTTGTCCACGACCTGTCCGCGTGCTCGGGTCGGTCAAGTCCAGTATCGCCTATACCTTATATTCACTTTTAACCCACCTGCAGGCGCGTCGTTTAGTGAAGCGGCGGCCCTGCGCCGTCGCGTTTCACGGCTCATCGGACATTTCTGCTCACGTCGACAGCGTCAAAAACTGTTTAGATCGAACATTTTTCTCACGAACATATTGAATTCGCGCGCTGCAGATTTAAGTTCTTACCGCATTCGCATTCTTATTCTACTTTTTGCATGAAAGGCACTTCATGGGCGATATCGATTGGAAAGAGAAATTCCCGGGGCTCAAGCGCATCTCCGGCGCGCCGCCGCTGTTCATGCTCAACGGCTGCGGGCTGAGTATCTACGGGCGGCGCGACTACGATAAGGAAACGAATTCCTATGTAAAAACGTACTGCCTCTGCATCGTCTTCATTCCGGTTTTGCCGCTCTGCGCCTACCGAGTGGTCGACGCCGGAGGCGGGCGCTGGTATTTCATTGGCCGCGAACCGCTCTCGCTGTTCGCCAAGAGCGTGAACTTCGCGCTGCTGCTGGCGGTTCTCTTCGGCTGCGGCATGAGCGCTTGGGAGCAGCATACCCATTCGCGCGAGTACATCTTCTCGAGCAACTTCGCCAGCGCGCAGGAGAAGGAAGCCCAGGGGCAGAGCCTGGCGGCGGCACGGCTTTACGCCGACGTCGCCAACTCGAACACGTCGCATTCGGCGGAAGCGCACGTCAAGCTGAGCGCCATACTCGCCGCCAAAATTCCGACCGAACCGGTGGCCGAAGCGCTGGGACTCCTCCAGTTGTCGTCCTCCCTTCCGCCGAACGAACGGGACCCTGCGCTCGCGGCCGCCAGTGTGCGAATGGCGGCGCTGCAGGAAACCGATCCCGCGGCCGCGCTGCAACTGTTCGATGGCCTGGCCCTGCTCCAGAAGACCAAGCCGGACGCCGCGACGCGCGAAGCGGTGTTGCAGAAATGCGTCGAGAAGAACCCCAAGGACATTCCCCACGCCTCGGAATTGGCGCTGATCTTCGAAAACCGCAAGGAGTTTGACCGCTGCGAAAAGTTGCTCACGCCGCTGCAGGCCGACCTGGGCTCGTCCGAAGGCGCGCGCATTCTGGGCGAAATCTTCGCCGGCAAGGACCAGAATGAGGCGGCTTACAAGCTGCTCTCACCGTACGCCGAAGCCCGGTTGGCCAGCTACCATGCTGCCGAAAGCAATTACACCTCGATGGCGCAGTCGGTTTCGGATCGGGCCCTGGAACAGTTGCGGCGTGGCGCCGCGCCGCCGAGTTTCTATACGCAATATGAGCACCTGTCTAAGGACCAGCAGAGCGCGAAAGTCGACGAGTACATCTCGAACGCGATGAAAAACGACGCGGCCCTGAAACAGTGCGAGGAGACGCTGCGCAAAGAAAGCGTGATCGTCCCCGTGGCACTCGACCTGGGCATCGTGCGGCTGCGCCGCGCGCAGGCCATGTCCGGGCCGGAACGCAAGCCGGAACTCGAAGCTGCGGAGAAGCTGTTCACCGCGATCCGCGGCGCCGCGGGTCAAAACGATCAATACCGCGTCTTTTACGGACAGGTGCTCTACTGGCTCGGCAAGCACGATGAGGGCAAAAAGCAATTCGACGACCTGCTCGCGGCAAAGGGCCGGACTCCGGAAAATCTGCAGCGGGTCGCCGGCGTCTACCGCGCTGTCGGAGCGCACAGCGAGGCACGCGCGATGCTGGAAGAGGCATACGGCAAGGAGACGGATAAGGAGAAAAAATACGAGATCGCCGGCTCTCGGGCCTGCACCTTTATCGATCTGGAGGACGAAATTAAATGGCTGCAGTTGACCAACCTCAATGAAGTTCACAACACCGCGACACTCAACGTGACGCTGGGACGGCAGGCGGCCCGCGATGGCAAGAAGAATCTTGCCGCGGATTACTACCACAAGGGGTTGGACGGATACGCGTCTCTCCCGCGCAGCCCCGCGACGCTGAACAACGGCTCATTGGCGGCGTTCGCACTGTACAACATCACCCATGAAGGCGTGGAATTTAACAAGGGCCTCGAAATGCTCGGAGCCGCGTACGAACTCGAGCCGAGTGACACCACCCTGATGCACAATTATGCGGAGTTCCTGCTTGCGGATGCCGTGCGGGCGACGATTGGCGATGCGATCAACTTTAAGGCGCTGGATACCACGCCCGAGAGGGAACATCTTTCCGCACTCTACAACGATCGGGCCGGCGAGCAGGAATTCGTGAAGCGCATCGTCGCTCATCCCAGCTACATCAAGGGCATCACGATGCTCGAACGACTGGTCGTGCTCGCGCCGCGCAGCCCGTCGGTCTACAACACGCTGCAGGAGTTCCACCAGGCGACCGATAATCTCGCCAAGTTGAAGCAAATCAAAGCGCAACTGGCTGAGACCACGCTCGATACGGAGTTCGAAGATCGCACCCTGGAAAATATGAAAGGCGGCAAGGACGACGTCGGCAAACAGGAACTGGCCACCAGCCAGCGCCGGCTCGAAACACTGCTTGCTGGACACCCTACGGATAAGCGCGTGATCGCGCTGCTGAACGCAGATCTGGCGGACACGCTAACCAAAGCTGAAATCCTGGGACAAGCCTCCGACTTTGACCGGGTGGTCATGCTGGCCGAGCAATCCGTGGCGAGTGAACCGTCCCATTACACACGCTGGGTGCTCATCTCAGCACTGCTCACGCGCGCCGGCAAGACCCTCGAAAAACAAGAGCCCGCGTTTCGCGACTTCGTCGCCAAGTATCGCCGTTCGTTGGCAATGGACTCGATGCTGGGGTTCAACGCGGTCAAAGCCGGCAGCCTGCGTGACGCGATCGTCAAGAATCCCGACGTTCTACGCGCGCTCTCGCTCTTGAAAGAATACGGCCGGACGTGGCCCAATCACCGCAGTTCGTTTGAATGGCCCTTGTTCAATGCAACCGATCCTGAAGAAGCCAAAAGCCTGGCGGAGATTATCAACAACGACATGCACCGGACCCATCGCAGCATCAAGTTGATCATCAACCCGGCCAACACGGAAAGCGCGATGGGCGAATATTTTTCCTGCCTCGCTGACGGCCGCGAGGCCGACGGCCGGAAGGCGCTCGAAAACTGCGCCAGTCACCATGCGCCCATACCGACCGCGCCTTGATCATTGAGACAGGCCGCGTTCGCAGTCATCAACATGGAGTTGTTTCATGCCGGCGCCAGACCCGACCGCGGCACAGCCCGCCGGCACTTCACAGGCTGCCACAACGCATGCGGATGCCGCGCCGCGTGTGCTGGGCACCGTGCCGCGCCTGTTGATCTCGCGCCAGTACAAGCTCGGCCTATGCGCCGTCGCGGCCGTGATGCTGCTGCTGCCGGTGCTATACTTGGCGCTCACGGGCGCGGTCGCCTATGGCGTCTGGCTCTTTGCGGTCACGCACGCGGACATGGCCGAAAGTGGCTACGCCTACAGCGTTCTGCTCTATTTCACGCTGCTGATCAGCGGCGGGCTACTGGTGCTGCTCATGGTCAAACCGCTGTTCTTTAAATTCTGGCAGAAGGAAACGGGCTTCGAACTGCGCCGCGCCGATGCGCCGGAATTTCATGCCTTCGTCGCCGAGATTTCAAATGCGCTCGGGGTGCCTCCGCCACGCACCATCCGTCTGGACCTGCGGCCCAACGCGGGGGCGCGGTTCCAGCGGGACCTGTTTTCGATCCACAGCAAACCGATCCTGGTGATCGGCCTGCCGCTACTGCTGACGCTCAACGTCCGCCAGCTCGCCGGCGTGATCGCGCACGAAGTCTGCCATCTCTCGCAGCATACCGCCATGCGCCTGACGTGGCTCGTTCGTACGGTAAATTACTGGCTCGCTACCGCTGTCTACGGCCCGCACGTGCTGGAAGATTATCTGGAGTGGTCGTCGGAGATCGGTCCGCTGACGCCCATTTTTTTCACCGCAAAATTCTTCATTTGGATCACGCGCGGCGTGCTGTGGGTGCTGATGATCGCCGGCTATTCCGTCAGCGGCTATATGTTGCGCCAGATGGAAGTCGACGCCGACCGCTACGCCGCGCGCGTCGGCGGCAGCCGGACGTTCGAGGAAGTGCAGGCGCACCTGGAGCTGCTATCCGCGGCGCTGCCGTACATCGACGACGATTTGTCGCTCGCCTACGACCGCAAGCTGATGCCCGACGACCTGACGCCGCTGGTGCTGGCCAATCGCGACTTCGCGCGCAACGCCGCGTGGCGCTGGGAATCCGGCGTGGAGCTCGGCGGCTACCACCGTTACCTGCGCTCGCACCCACCGGACGAGGAACGCATCGCCAGCGCGCACCGCGAAAATGCGCCCGGCATCGTCGCCGACGAGGCCCCGGCGCTTTCGGTCTTTCGCGATTTCAAAGCCGTCTCGAAAAAGTTCACTCGCGAGTGGTACCGCCTCGCGATCAACCGCACCGTCCAAACCTCCGACAGCGCGCCCGAGCTGTTGAATTGCCTTGGCAAGGACGAGCGATCCGCCGCGGCGTACACGGCGTATTTTCACCTGCCGCCCGGCACCATCCGCCGCATCCCACTTCCCGATCCCCTGCCCGCGAGAAAGGCGCAGGAACTCGCCGCCGAACTGAAAACGCTCTCCGCCGGCGCCGACGCGGACGCGCGCGCATGGGCGGCAGCGAACCTCGCGTGGCGGGAGGCGCACGAACTTTACGTAGCGGGGACGACCACGGCGCTGCTGGCCGAATATGTTTCCGGTGAAACGACGACGGTGGATCTCACCGCACTGGAGCGCGGCGCGGCCGCCGCGGAAGCGGGACTGCAGCTCTGCGAAGCCCGCGCCGCCGCGCGCATGACCGCCGCCTTTCAGATCCTCGCACAACCGGACAGTGCGAAGCTGTACGCGCTGGCACCGCCGGCTGACATGCCCAAATTGCTCGCGGCTGCCGCAACGCTCGGCGCGCTGCTTCCCAGCGTGCTCGAACTGCGCCGCAACTACACCGCCGCGATCAAAGTCGTCGAGGTTCTGTCGAAAACGCAGCGCCTGTCCAGAATCGCCAAGCGCCTGCGTCCGCAGCTGCTGGGACTGCGCGAACATCTGGGCCGCTTGCAGCAAGGGCTCGGCACGTGCACGTACCCGTTCGAATGCAGCCCGGAAAACCTGACGCTGCGGCGCTACGTCCTTCCCGCGATGCCAGAGAAGCCCGATTTTGGCGTGCTGGGCGCGAGCGAACATGTGATGCAGCACGTGTTTTCGCTGTATACGGCGCTGCTCGGACGTTTGGCGCTTTACGCCGAGCCGGTCGAGACCGCCATCCAAACAGCGCCGGCGCCAGAATATTCAAGCGAAACTCCAGAAGATAACTACTCCTGACGCCTCGCGTGCGGCGTTCCATTTCAACAGCTCCGGCACCGGCGGCCGCTTGGATACCGAATTGGCGGACGACGGTTGGGCCAGCGAGAATCCGAATTCAAAACTGGGTTCGTGCTTGTAGCGTCCGCGGACATGCGCAGCAGCGCGGCCATCAGCACGATTGCAGTGTCCACGTGCGAGCTGGCGATGTCGCTGGCTTCGCTCGGGTCGGCGTCGACGTTGTACAGCTCCGGCAACTGTTCCGGCGAGCCGCGTCCGCTGGCGGGGATCCCGCCGCTGCTGTTCTCAGAGGTCTTGCGCGACATCGATCTGTTCGTCGCGTTTGTAGCGTCGGCAACGATCAACCTGGCAGGATCGCGGCCATGAGTTGGGCAATGCCAACTACCGGCAGAGCTATTCGTTTGGAGAACTTTCCGCGACCGCACAGACGCGCAAGGAACTTCTCAGTCGCCTGCTCCCTAAACTGAAAATGGCGCCGCAATGCTCCTTGGATGGAAAGTTCCTACTCGTGAATGGGAATCTGCGCGACTGCAAATCGTTTATCAAATAGTTCTAAACGGATTTGACGATCAATTAATCTGTTTTGCCCGTGCATGTAATAGCCCGCCGCTAAAGTCTCCAGTCGGCTTCTGGTGCGATCTTTGTTTCTGCCCCGCTTCGGAGCGGTTTTCGCCAGTGTCAGGATTGCATCGCGAATCGATGTGGACAGATCGGGCCATGCGGCCATCACGGTGGCGAGGTCAGGAGTCATCAGGGTCAGGGGCCATCGGCGGCGATAAAGAATTCCGTTGTGCTCCTATTGTGCTCGTAAATAGGCCGGATTTTGTGCTCGCGGAGACAGCATCAGACCGGGATTCGACCGGCGCGGGTGGGGAAAGAGTTTGAGATTGACCGGGTTGTGTGACTGCCTGTCCGCAATTCGGCGGTTTCAGTCCGTTCTTGTAAGTCATTGGTGGGTAAGCCATCTCTGGGATTTGAACCCAGGACCTATGCTTTACGAAAGCATTGCTCTACCGCTGAGCTAAGATGGCGGACGTTACGTATCAATGGTTTATGCGATTTAAGTCGTGTGTAACATATGTGTAACTTATGGACTTGCCGTTACACACTTCTCGTGTAACATCTGCTGTGTAACTTGCATAAGTAACAAAGCAGAAGCCACGGGAACGACCTGTCATGAAGCTTACTCCCAAACTTGAGCCGGGTAGAGCGTCCTACACCGTCCGTTTTCGACACAAGTTACGCAACGGGAAAGTGTGCCCGTTCTCGTTGTCCACGGCGGACAACGCCACGGCGCACCACATTTGCCGCGAAGTGGAGTCATTATGCCAGCAACCGGCGTTAGTGCAAGAGCACGTCAAATTACGGGGCTATATGCGCCGTAGCGTCGAAATTGCGTACGGTGACAACGTAGCGCAACAGGTGTTCGGCGAAAGCAAAGGTCCATATCTGGCAACCGAAGACGCAGAGAGTATTGCCAAAGTGCTGGAAACGGCGCACGAGCTTGCTACCGGAAAGAAATTTCTTGAACCCTACTTGGACAGACTTGGCGCACCCTTGTCCGACTTCGACGGGCTTTCCGAAATTGAAATATTCAAGAAGCTCATTGACGGTTACCTGCTTCCTAAAGTTTCAAAATTGGAAGAGCGGAACAAGTCTCTTGAACAGCGAATTCAGATTTTGGAGCCACGTGTTCTTGAAATCGAAACGGACAACCAGCGGTTGCGCGGACAACTCAACGTTCACGTCAAGACTTCGGTAGGCAAAGCTGTTGAAGCGTGGAAGGAAGTCTACCCGAACGACCGTGGACAACAGACGGTGTACAAGGCATTCCGTGCCGTTGATTCCCTTGTTTCGGTATTGCCCGATAGGGAAACCACACCACTACGCGACATGACGGCTGGCGTGATTGAATCGTGGGTGGAAGGACTCAAGAAAGAAGATGGTTCCCCCATGAATCCACTAACCAAGCGCGATTTGAGGGCTGGTGTGTCCGTATTTATGACGTGGGCGTGCAAAAAATTCGAGTTGGACAAGAACCCAATGGACCGAGTCGAAGGCGTGCACGGTGTTGCAAAGAATGCTGAACACATTCGAGCAATCCGCCGCTTCGCAGAACTCACTTCGTACTTGGATAGCTTCAAGGACCACGAGTATTGGCGTGCATGGGTTGCAGTTGCCATGCTTGCTGGCCCACGATTCAGCGAGCAGCGGCGCTTGAAGATTTCCAATGTGTATACGGGAGAGGACGGCGATTACATACGTATTGCAACGATTTTGACCGCTGGTGAAAAGAAACAGGGCACGAAGACGGGCAAGGAGCGCAACGTGCTAATTGAACGGTCAATACTGCTGCCAATTTTGAAGGAGCACATTGAATATCGAACTCGGGAAATCAACGAACTTAGGTCCTCTGACAGTCTGAAATCTCAATGGCTGTTTCCAAGCACGGTGGGGAAGGGGACCGTAGAACGAAAAAGCGCACTTCCGGGTACGTGGTCCAGTAATTCGACGTGGGTTCGAAATTTTCGTAACGTTCTTGGTGAAATTCTTGGCTACAAGCGTCCGCCGCGAAACGAAAATGAGCGAAAGAAGGATTATAGAAAACGCCTACGCAAGCACTTTAATGAATTCCTATCCACGAAGGATGAAATATGGTCATACGGTCCAGACGAATGGAGACACTGCTTCGGAACGGCGCTTGGAAATTGTGGGTTCAGCAGTCTTGAAATCTCCGTGTACATGGGAAATCGGGAAGATGTTTGTAGACGCCACTATGTTGCACCCCCCAAAGGCAAACGTTGGCAGTTACAGTATCGGTGAAAGGTTGGACAGCATTTGCTCAAAAACTGCCAGAATCGAAGTAGCTGTCCATCCTGAGACGGTGAGATAAACAGGGAGTCGATGAAAGGTGCAAAAATCATGCTCCCTTCCCGGCCCCGCTATCTTCGCCAACCAGACGTTTTTTCAGCCGCTCAACGGTGTGCATCCATGATTACACCGTCGAGTGCTCTCACGCATCACTTCTTTTTTCCACCTTCTTCCTCTCGCCCGCCCCCCGCGTTCTTGTTAAGCTTTACACCGTATATTTCTGAGCGATGTTCTTGAGACGCGCCGTATGTTCCCGGCGATTGGGGGCACCAGACCTGTGGGCAACGATTTCAGTAGCAAGGTCAACTTTCTGTGGTCCGTGGCGGATGAAGTCTTGCGCGATGATTTCAAGCGCGGCAAGTACCCGGACATCATCTTGCCATTCACCGTGCTGCGGCGACTGGATTGCGTGCTTGCGCCAACCAAACAGAAGGTGCTTGAGCGATTCGAAGTTCTAAAAACCAAGGGGCTGGAAAATGTGCATGGGCAGTTGTGCCGCGCCGCTGGCCATTCCTTCTACAACACGTCTCGCTTCGATTTTGGCAAGCTTCTCGACGACCAGAAGAACATCGGCAAGAACTTGACCGCCTACATCAACGGGTTTTCCGACAACATGCGGGAAGTTATCGAAAAATTCAAACTGCGCACCAACATCGAAACGCTCAACGAAAAAGGCTTGCTCTTCCTGTTGATTCAAAAATTCAGCGAAGTGGACCTGCACCCCGACACCGTTGACAACTTCCAAATGGGCACGATTTTTGAAGAGCTTATTCGCAAGTTCAACGAACAGACCAATGAGAATCCCGGCGAGCACTTCACCCCACGAGAAGTCATTCGGCTCATGGTTCGGCTACTTATCAACGGTGACAAGGACGTACTCAAGCAAAAAGCCGTCATCCGAACCATCTATGACCCGGCTTGCGGTACGGGCGGGATGCTGTCCGTTGCCAAAGAGCACATTTTGAAAGACATCAATCCAGAAGCCGACATCCACCTGTTCGGTCAAGAAGTGAACGACGAAACGTATGCTGTCTGCAAATCGGACATGCTTATCAAAGGCGAAGACAAAGACGCCGACAACATCAAGCCGGATTCCAGTTTTTCGAAGGACGGGCACCCAAGCACCACATTCGATTACATGATTTCGAATCCACCCTACGGCAAGGATTGGAAAAAAGAACAGGCGTTCATCGAAGACGAAGCTACTCGCGGGATGGCTGGACGCTTCGGCGCGGGTCTTCCACGCATCAGTGACGGCCAGTTGCTATTTCTTCAACACATGATTTCCAAAATGAAGTCTGTCGAAGAAGGGGGAAGCCGTGTTGCCATCGTAATGAATGGCTCCCCGCTTTTCACGGGCGATGCGGGAAGTGGTGAATCCGAAATACGGCGTTGGACACTCGAAAACGACTGGCTGGAAACCATTGTGGCGCTACCGGGGCAGATTTTTTACAACACCGGCATCAACACTTACATTTGGATTCTATGCAATCGTAAGACCAAGAAGCGGGCGGGTAAGGTGCTCTTGGTGAACGGCGCTGCAATCCGAAAAGAAGGCAAAGGAAAGAGCGCCGAAGAATTCGAAGTCTTTGCTCGAAAGATGCGAAAAAGCTTGGGCGACAAGCGCAATGAACTTGCCGATGAACACATTGTCGAATTAGGGAAATTGGCCACCAGCTTTGAGGAAGGGCCGCACGCAAAAATTTTCAAGACGACTGATTTTGGTTATCGGAAAATCACAGTGGAGCGCCCGTTGCGTTTGAATTTCCATGTTTGTGCCGAACGAATTGAACTGCTCAAAGCGGAGAGCGGCTTTGTCAATCTCGCCGCCAGCAAGAAGAAGGGTACTGCGGGTGATGCGGAAATTGCAGATGGCAAAAAACTACAGCAGGCAATTCTAAAGACGCTCTCCGGCATTGAAGGCACCGCCGTATACAAGAACCGGGAGAAGTTCGAAGAAATCCTTGACGGTGCATTCAAGAAGGCTGGCATCAAGTTCTCTGGACCAGTCAAGAAGGGTGTTCTTGCGGCTCTGTCCGAACGTGATGAAACTGCCGACACCTGCACTGATTCAAATGGAAATCCAGAAGCGGACTCCGGGTTTCGAGATACGGAAAATGTGCCGTTACATGAAGACATCGAAGCCTATTTTGTGCGGGAAGTAAAGCCGCACGTAGCAGACGCATGGATAAACGAAGATGTGCGGGACCAGAAGGATGGCAAGGTCGGGCTTGTAGGCTACGAATTGAACTTCAACCGATACTTCTACCAGTATGAACCACCACGCCCCTTGGCGGAGATTGACGACGAAATTAAGGCATTGGAAGGCGAGATTCTCGACATGCTGAAAGAGGTAACAGCATGAACGGTATGGACACAAAATCAAAATTAAACCGATGGCGACCCTATTCATCGTACAAAGAGAGCGGTGTTGAATGGTTCGATAAAATTCCTGCAAGCTGGATGGTTCACAAATTAAAGCATGTTGCAAAGGTGACTTGTAGTAATGTAGACAAGCTTTCAAGTGAAGGCGAGCGTCCGGTAAGGCTCTGCAATTACGTTGATGTATACCATAATGACTACATCACCCCCGCTTTAGAGCTTATGAACGCCACGGCTACTAAAGTGGAAATTGGAAAATTTTCACTGCGACAAGGCGATGTGTTAATAACAAAAGATTCCGAAGAATGGAATGATATTGCGGTGTCTGCGTTTGTTCCGGCTACATTACCCGACGTACTGTGTGGATACCACCTTGCTCAAATTCGAACTATCCCGACTGTAATGGATGGCCGGTACTTATTTCGGGCGTTTTCTGCAAGTGGCGTGAATGACCAATTCAGAGTTATGGCGAATGGGATTACAAGATACGGAATCGGCATAGACAGCATTGATAATTCGCGGTTCTTGGTACCGCCACTGAATGAGCAATCTTTAATCGCCGCCTTCCTTGACCATGAAACAGCCAAAATTGACGCCGTGATTTCCAAGAAAGAGCGTTTGATTGAGATTCTGGAAGAGAAGCGGTCGGCTCTTATCAGCCACGCCGTCACCAAGGGTCTTTCGCCGAATGTGCCGATGAAAGATTCGGGCATCGAGTGGTTGGGGAAGATTCCAGCGCATTGGGAAATAAAAAAGATAAAGCATCTTGCATCAATAGTGCGCGGCAAATTTACCCACCGGCCACGAAACGACCCACGCATGTACGATGGACCGTACCCGTTCATTCAAACCGGAGATATTGCTTCTGCGCAAAAGTATGTCAAAGAGTTTACGCAGACGCTTAATGAAGAAGGATTCTCTGTGAGTAAGCAGTTTCCAAAAGGGACGCTTGTGATGACCATAGCTGCCAACATTGGTGATATGGCAATTCTGGATTTTGAAGCGTGTTTTCCCGACAGCATTGTTGGATTCGTACCCACAAGCGAAAACTGTCTCAATTTCCTTTATCATCTTTTCACCGCTATGAAACCAGAATTGTTGAGCACAGCAGTATTGAATACGCAATTAAATCTAAACATCGACCGAATCGGCGCACTGTGGACCCTTCGCCCACCGCCCGACGAACAGAACGCTATTGCCGATTTTCTGGATTCTCAAATAAAAATATTTGAAAGCATCATTTCTAAAGCAAATTGCCAAATCGAACGGCTCCGAGAATTCCGCACCGCCGTGATTTCGGCGGCGGTCACAGGCAAGATTGACGTAAGGGAGATTGCCCAATGAAGCGAGACATGGATTTAGTCCGAAACATTTTATTGGCGCTCGAATCTGCGCCAACGGGTAGTCCGCCAGAGTTGAAATTTGACGGATTTTCCAAAGACCAAATTGGCTTCCATGTGCTACTGATGATGGAAGCAGGTTTGATAATCGGCGTTAAGGTAACGTCAATGGGTAGCTCCACGCCCGCAGCAATACCAAATCGAATTACATGGCAAGGGTATGAATTCATTGAGTCGTCACGAGACGACTCAAGGTGGACGAAAGCCAAAGGTGTTGTTTCTAAGATGGGCGGAGCGTCAATTGATGTTGTTAAACAAGTGCTTGTGCAGTTGATGACCGAACAGGCGAAGGGACTGCTGCACTAAGTTCCAAGGCTAAGGCTTTTATGGCTACAAAAACGACCGAAAAGGATTTTGAATCGAGCATTGAGGCACATCTTGTTGCCAATGGTTTCATTCGGCGCAAGCCAGAGCAGTATGACCGCGCCACATGTTTAGACCGCGACCAGCTTTTCCAGTTCATTGAGAAGACGCAGCCGGAGACATGGAAGAAATTGAAGCAACAGCACGGCGAGCAAGTCAAAGAGCGATTTCTAAGCCGATTGGTCAAGGAAATCGAAGCCCGTGGCGCACTTGACGTACTGCGCAAAGGCATCACCGATTTGGGCTGTAAGTTCGACTTTGCTTACTTCCAGCCAGAATCCACGCTGAATCCAGACCACGAAAAACTTTATCAGGGCAACATTTTCAGCGTGATGCGGCAAGTCCACTACAGCACCAAAAATGAAAACAGCATCGACGTGATGTTGTTCTTGAATGGTCTGCCAATCATCACGGCGGAATTGAAGAACCCGTTGAGGCATCAGACCGTCGAACATGCAATCAAGCAGTACAAGTTTGACCGTGACCCCAAGGAGCCGCTGCTTTCATTCGGGCGTTGTCTGGCACACTTTGCCGTGGACCCTGAAATGATATTCATGGTGAGCGAATTGAAGGGCGGCGGCACTCAATTTCTTCCGTTCAACAAGGGTTGCAACAAGGGCGCGGGGAATCCGTTGAACGCGACCGGCTACAAGACTGCCTATCTGTGGGAAGAAGTCTGGCAGAAAGATAGTCTGCTCGAAATTATTCAGCATTTTTTGCAGGTCGTAGATGTAGAGGACGACAAGGGCAAACCCACTGGCCGGAAAAAGCAGATTTTTCCGCGCTACCACCAGATTGATGCGGTTCGGCGGCTTGTTGCGGATGCCAAAGTGACCGGGGACGGCAAAAATTATTTGATTCAACACAGCGCCGGGAGTGGCAAAAGCAACAGCATTGCTTGGCTCACACATCGGTTGGCGAGCCTGCACAGCAAAAAAGACGAACGGGTCTTTGATTCGGTCATTGTCATCACCGACAGGCGGATTCTGGACCGGCAAATTCAAAAAACCATTCGCAGTTTTTCACAGGTCATCGGCGTCGTGACCTGCATCGAGAATCAAAAATCGAAGGAATTGGCGAAGGCGCTTGAGCAAGGCAAGGACATCATAATTACCACGCTGCAAACTTTTCCGTTCGTGGCAGAGAAGCTCACCAAGCTCTCTGGAAAGCGGTTCGCGGTGGTCATCGACGAAGCGCACAGTTCGCAGAGTGGCGAAACCAATAAGGCGCTCAAGGAAGTTTTGACAGCAAAGACATTGGAAGCGGCAGAAAAAGCAGAAGGCGGGGAATCATCCAGCGAAGAAGACGAAATCAACAAAGCTGTGGAAGCTGCAATGAAGGTGCGGGGGCGCTTGAAAAACGTTTCCTTTTTCGCATTTACTGCCACACCGAAAGCCAAGACGCTCGAATTATTCGGGACGCCACAGCCCGATGGAACGTTCGTGCCGTTCAGTCTGTATTCAATGCGCCAAGCCATTGAAGAAAATTTTATTTTGGATGTGTTGAAGAACTACACGACGTTGAAAATTTTCTTCGCTCTTATCAAAAAAGTTCAAGACGACCCGCAGTACGAGCGTAACAAAGGAACCTTTCTCCTACGGTCATACGCCGACATCCATCCACATGCCATTGCCAAGAAGGTGGAAGTCATGGTGGAGCACTTCCACGGGCAAGTGCGTGACCGCATTGGCAAGAAAGCCAAGGCGATGATTGTCACCCGCTCCCGGCTCCATGCTGTGCGGTACAAGCAGGCCGTGGACAAGTTCCTAAAGGATAAAAAGTACCCGTACAAAGCACTCGTTGCGTTCTCCGGTGAAGTGCTGGACCCCGACACAGGCATGAAATTTACGGAATCTGGAATGAATGGCTTCCCCGAAAGCCAGACCGCCGAGACATTCAAGGGCAAAGAATTTCGTTTCTTGATAGTCGCGGAGAAATTTCAAACCGGATTTGACCAACCGCTGCTCCACACAATGTATGTGGACAAGGTATTGACCGGGCTGAATGCGGTCCAGACCCTAAGCCGTTTGAACCGAATCTGTCCGCCCGAAAAAGAAGACACGTTCATTTTGGATTTTACCAACGACGCGGACGACATCCAGAAAGCCTTCCAGCCCTACTACGAGAGCACCACACTGACGGAGAAAACGGACCCCAACAAGCTTTATGACCTAAAGCGTATGCTCGAAGACTACCATGTCTTCAACAAGGCTGACGTGGACGCCTTTGCAAAAATCTATTTCTCGGAAAAAGGTAAGCAAGAACAGCTGCACGCCATCCTCAATCCAATCGTTGATAATTTCAAAGCAAAGACCCCGGACAAACAAGCAGCATTCCGAAGCCATTTAAAGGATTTTGTTCGGCTGTATGCGTTTTTGGCGCAGGTCATTAGGTTTGCGGATGCCGAACTTGAAAAGTTTTACCAGTTGACCCGGCATATCCGATTACCGTTGTCATCGGACAAGTTGCCCATAGAACTCATGCAAAACATAAACATGGATTCTTACCGAATCCAGACAACCAGCACCGGCACAATAAAACTGCTGGCGGAAGATGGCGAGTTGAAGCCAATTGGAGATTTGGGCACGGCGAAGCCAAAGGAAAGGGACTTTGCGCCACTTTCGGAACTGATTCAGTACATCAACGAAAATTTCGGCACGGAATTCACCACGAAGGACAAAGTTCAAGGATTTGCCGACGATATGCAGCGGCGTTTGGACAAGAACGAAGTTCTTAAAGAGAAGCTGGACCCGTTCGTGAATCCTTCTGTTGAAACACGAAAGCTGGCGTTCGATTCGGCCTTCGGCGAAACGATGGAAGACATGATTGACTCGAATTTTGACCTGTACAAGAAATTTAAGGAAGACCCCAATTTTGCCGCGATGTTCCAAGCGTACATGTTCCAGAAATTTATCTACACCAAACCTAACGGCTAAAATAGTTTTGAGGAACGACCGCGTGCTTCTCAGAGTCGCGCAAAAATAAGGCGGAGCGTCCGAAATGCCGGAAAACGTTAACGACTTAAAACTACGCTTGCTCACGTATCTCAAGGCCCGATTTGACTCGTTAGCCACAAATCCATTTTCATCCGGCAGCCCACCAATTCCCCCGGGTTGGACTACAGGAGAGAAGTGCTGCTACGAAGCGGGAATGACCGCAAGCCAATATTTGGGTGCTGCTGAAATGCTGCGACAAGGTGGGCATATTCACGTGCTTGGTGCGATGCCAGATTGTGTTCACGACCTAAAGCAATCAATCCGAATTACAAATGAAGGTCTCAGTTGGCTAAAGCAAAGCAATGAAAGACAGCCTGATATTAGCGTTCCAAATGACCTGCAAATTGCGGACACAAAGCCGTTAGCAGAATGGGTTGTTTATGTTTGGCGTGAAATTCGGATGACAGGAAAAGTCCACATCTATCATGATGATTTACGTCTTGAGGCAACAAAAGCGATTGTTTTTTCTGGAAAACATCTACAAGGCACCACGAAACTCAAAGTGAATCCGTTCGTAAACCAAGCAATCGATTTTGCCTTACAAGCAAAGTTTCTTGAACGGCACGACACTCCAAAGGGCACTTACTACACCATCACGCCAGCCGGAGAGAAAGCAGTCTTAGCCTTCACTAAGGAAAATCTAAAATCAATGAATGAGGAATTAGAATTACTTAATGAAATTGCCGAAACGATGGGGAAGGGGCAGTCAGACTCCGAAAAGGTGCGCCATCTCAAGGCCATACGCAAGATACTTTACCATTTATTGAAATTAGTTGATGATGGTGAACAAGCACTTGTTTTGGAGCAACGAGCAAGCGAACTTGCCGTGTACGGATGCCTTAGAATACAAGGCACTGACCCAATGTCCGTCGCGGGACTTAGACCGTCTACTAACCAATCATTTACGCCAGCCGGAGCAGACGAAATTCGTCACATACACGGCCAGTATCCAGAGTTCTTTGCGAGCCTACATGCAGTGTCGCAAGATACTGAACTTGCATGGAGTAAAGCAAGAGATGCATGGAAACTAAAGACACCTTCACTATTCAACGAGAACGTACGACAGGCGCGTGAGAGGCCCAAGGGGCAGCGTGAGGAGAATCTACCGACTATAACGTCAGACCCGTTAAAGGTATTGAATACTGCAACTCAAAAGGAGCCTACTTTAAACATATTGTGGGGCGTGGTTGGCGTTATTTCCGTTTTATTGTTCGCGTCCCTGTTAAAATCTTGGACATTGGGAATATTTGGCGGTCCCGCTGTCATTGTCGCGATGTTTATCTTGTGGTTATTTCGCACATTAAGACCAGACGACAAGAATCTTCAAAGACTTGGTGTGATGGTTATGTACGTTATCACTATTATATTTTTGGCCTCAATCTGTTTGGTGCTATCCAGCTTCTTCTTTGACAAGCCAATTTCACGCAACGAATTTCTCAAATCACTTAATCTTTCTTTCAGTCAGGAGACGAAAAAACCTTCCAAAGAAGAGACGGAAATTCCCGCCCAACCTGAGAAAGAGCAAGTAACGCAACCCACTGAGCAAGATAAGCTTAAAATTGCTAAGGAGCAGCAGCAAATTGAACAGCAGGATTCGACTAAAACCGAATTGAGGGGGATTGTTATTCGGCTTGCCCGAGCTCACATTGATTTTACAAGCAATGCGCCGACCCCGCAGGGACTGAACGCTCTTGCGCTCGACTCTGGATTGGAGTTGAAAAGGCTCTACCTAAAATTGCTCGCCGATAATGGCGGAAAGCCATCACTATCCTTGAATGATGTTGATTTAAAAAATATGGCAGACCCACCAAAGAAATTCATCAATGATTCGTTCGACCAGTTGGTTAAAGAGGATTTTCTCGTGCAACCAGACTTGATGCGGAATCAGAAAATGTTGCCAGCCGTCGTTAAGAAGAATGTTGATTATGCACTTAGCGTTATTCGTTCTCAAATAGGTCGATGAATCAGGGGAATGCAAGGTGCCCCTTGGTTATTGTAGCGTAAGCGTCCGACTGAGGACGTGGCATCGCTGGCAGTGAGTTTATTGTAGCAAGAGGCATGAGCCATCCCCGCAGATTAACGGTGGTGATTGACGAAGATAAATCGGAAGCGCGATGCCTTGTGCGCAATCCGTGGTCTTGATGTACACCCTGATTCGAGCCAGTGCGTTCGGCGCGGACGCGACGTGGAACAGCCTTTGAGCCGGTAAACGGCGCTATTAAACCAGCGCCGCTTCCAAAGCTTCCCGTGCATCTTTCAACGCCACTGCAAGGCGGCGGTCAACTTCTGCCTGCACTATCCTCTCAATATCCGCAAGCGATGCCGTGTGCATGGCTGACGTACCGTTAGTCGCTCGTTTTAATGAGCCAGCCGGTCGCCCGCGCTTTGCCTTGTTCTTGGACCCCACTGGACGACCCGTTTTCTTCGGCGCGGCAGAGGGAGCAGATTCGGAAACGGTGGTTGTAGCTCCGGCTCCATTCGATGACGGCGCGGAATGCAGCACCTTGTAGACGGTGGGTTTGGATTTTCCAACAGCCTTGGAAATCGCAACGCCGTTCAAACCAGCAGCTTTGAGTTCGTGAATTTTATTGATGGTCCGTTTCGTCAATCGTTTTGCCATGCTCTCTCCCTCTCTCGGATGGAACAGGGAGGGAGTGTACACGACGGTGCGCTGTTTGTCGCAATCAGACGAGAAATTGCCGCCATTCTCTGCCGCCGCCGTTGTCGTTCACGCTCCCGGCGCTCAAAGCCTTAAATTGCTGCGCGCAACTCTTCGACGCTTACTCTGTACGTGGGTTTTGCGCTGCGCTTGCTGAATTCGTTCGGATGGTAAATCATAGTCACCCTCACTTTTTCTTCTTTGGGCTGGACGCGGGTGGTTGGCGCATTGTTCTAACAGCTTTATCAATGGATTGCTCTGTCGCGCTGCGCTGTGGTTGCTGCGGCGCTTGGGAATGCGAAAGAATCCGGTTCAGTTCAGCGATTTGTTTATCCAGCGAAAGTGTCATCATCACCGTGGAGTTCTTTACGCTGTCAAACGGAAACTGCAAGAAACTGTCATGGACAATAGTTAAGGCATCATTCATATTCTGCTCGCAGTCGGTATTGTTCACGGCTACGGAGTCCATAAATTCCTTAGCACGGCTCGATGCTCGTATGCCAGTATCCAAGTCTCTCGCAGCTTCCGCCTTCATTAGTATGTCTGAGAACTGAATTGCCCCTTGGTAGTCTTGTACCGCATTTGAAGCCGCTGTGGATGTCTTTCTAAGCAAATCCAGTACCGACTTGAGGGTCTTGTATTCATCGCTATTGAATTCGGGAGCGGAGAAATTCGTGGGAAGCGCGTCATGGAATCTACCCACGTTCTCGGCAAAAGGCTTGGCTTCGAATGTCTTGGCGCTGTGAAGGTAATTGCCAATGTCCGTTCGCAGCGGCAAGGTCTTCTGGATGACGGATAAGCCAGCCGACTCTTCACCGACCCATTCGTCAAGTACAGGCATTTGGAGTGTCAGTTCCAAGGATGCTTCGGTTTGTTCCTTCAATGTCTCCGTGGTGGCAATCAGCGACGAGAGATTTTCGTTGGTGAGATTGACTGTGGGGTCGGTGGAAGCAATTTGGACGGGAATGAACCAGCCTTCGGAGCCGTTGCCCTTCGGCACTGCCCACACCAGATACTTGCCGGGGGATGCGTTGGCAAACGAAAACTTTCCATTCTCAACGGTATCGGTGTAAAGCATTCGATGGTTCAACACGCTGTCAACCAAGATGCGCTTTGCCAGTGGTTCGTCGCGCAGTTTATCAAGCTGGACGGGCTTGTGTTCGGACATCGCACTTTGGAGTTCCGCAATCATGGGTTCAATTTCGGAGAATTTTCTTTCGCCTTTCATCATCGTCGCTAACGTGCCGGTCAACGTATCCAGTTTTATTTTCACGGATTTGCGGAGTGGTGAATCCGTCACAAGGTAACGCTCGTATGCCTTCAATGATTCCGTGGCAGTTCTTACGGATTGGACGTTGTAGCCGCGTTGGGAAAGAGCGTCCTTCATTTTATTTCCCATTTGAGCGATGCTTTGAAAATATTCAATCTGCGCTTGGTAATAAGCGGTGCAATCTTCGGGAGACAAGTCAGCCCGATAAAGCGAGACTTGCAAATTGGAATTGCCATTTCGATAAGTGCAGGCACCGGAAATGCAGTGCCATGCCGTTGAAGCGCTGGCGGTCTTTGTGGTTCCTTTTCTTGGCACAAACAAATATCCAGCACCACCAGCAATCAGACCGAGAAAGAGCAGAATGCCAATCGCTATCAGCTTGCGCGGAAGTGCGCGACGTGGCGCGGTGGTTTTCGCGTGTAGTGGGGATGGCAATGCGACGGCAGCGGCGGTCACTTGAATCTGCGGCGCTGTTGATGCAAGGGATTGTTGGACAAAGACCAGTTTCGTCCGACCAACAGTTATGACATCGTTATGGTGGAGTTCTGCCGACCGAACCGGGTTGCCATTCACTTGCGTGCCAGCCGTGGTCGCCAAGTCCTTGACGAAGACCTTTCCATCTGGCGTCATTTCAATCTGCGCATGGTGTCAGGGCTCTCACAGTATTGCATCGTAGACAGCAGTAATTCTCGCGCTAATCTGCGCCGATGCGGTCAGTAGGCCGCAGAAGATTTCGGACGGTTATAAAAACAGCAGGTCCCCGCAAAGCTCGAACTTTGCAGGG
>JBBRPR010000010.1:0-194343 GCA_038227875.1 Planctomycetota bacterium | reverse complement strand
TTCTGATGCCGGGTGTCCACCGCATCGCAGCCCTTCTCAAACGATGGCTGCTTGGAACTCACCAAGGCGCAGTGAGCAACAAGCATCTCGACTACTATCTCGACGAATACACGTTTCGGTTCAACCGACGCACATCTGCCCCCCGCGGGCTGCTCTTCTACCGGCTTATGCAGCAGGCGGCGTCTACGCCCTCGACATACTACCGGAATCTCCTCGGCGGAATGGAGGCGACAGCTATGGCAAAGTAGGATTACTTGCTCGAAATGGATACCCCCCTTAAAACTATTCCCACTTTTGAAGATGTAGAGCTTGGCTACGTTCAAACTTTTCGAACTCAAGAAGAAACTCGTGACAACGCGTGACAACGGGTGTATTCTTTCGTGAGGAGGTCAGTATGGGGGTCACGAGTAACCCAGAGATTGCAAGAAGCGAGGGGCGCTTCGCGACGCAGGTCGCGGCGCGGCTGCGCGCGGAGATTGTCAGCGGGCGCTTTCCCGGCGGACAATTTCTGCCCGCCGTGCGCAAGGTCGCCGACGATTACCGCGTCAACAAGCGGACCGTGGAGCGGGCGATGCGCGTGCTGGTGTCGGAGGGTCTGGTGCGTTCGGAGGCGCGGCGCGGTTTCCGCGTGATGGCGCGCGCCGGCGATCCGGATCGCGGCTTGCCGGTGGCGTACATTCCGCACGTGGCCGCGCCGGGTCAGGGGCATTGGGACGATTTTCATCGCCAGCTGCTCGTCGCATTTCAGCAGGAGGCGGCGCGGCGCGGGTGGTCGCTGCTGGTGGTCGGCAGCGCGGATGGCGGCGGCGGATTCGGCGAGATTCAGGCGCAGCTCACCGCTGCGCGCGTCTGCGGTGCGATTCTGGAGACGCATGCGACGCCATTGCTGCAACCGTTGGCTCAGGCCGGCGTGCCGACAGTGGTGGTCGATGCGCTGAGTCTGAACCCCGGCGCGGACGGCGTGGTTCAGGACGGCGAGATGGGCGGAATTCTGGCCGCGCAGCATCTTTTGAAACTGGGCCATGAACGGATCGGCTGGCTGGGGCCGGACCCGCACAGCAGCACGCAGATTCTCGATCGCTACTGCGGAGCGGCCGGCGCGTTAGCGGCAGCTGGGTTACCGCTGACCCGCGGCTTGAGCGTAGTGGCGCCGCTGGGCGACAGGGCGACGTCGGCGCGGCGCGCGGGGGAGTTGCTCGACCGGAGCACGCGGCCGACGGCGATTCTCGCGCTGTGGCAGGAAGCGGCGGAGGCGCTGATCACCGCGGCGCGCGAACGGCGGCTTGTGCCGGGCCGCGATTTTGAAATGGTCGGGTGGTCGACGGAAGAACATTACGACGAAGGCTACGCGGCGCGTTTTGCCGGCGGGCCGGTGCCGCCGGCGATTGTGTGGAAGATTTCGGAGCTGGCCGAAGCAGCCGTGCGCTGCCTGCAACTGCGCCGCGCCGACCCGGCGATGACGCGGCTGCAGATCCGTGTGGCAACGCGGCTGAAGATCCAGGAGCGGGCAAAGAAGGCTTGAGTTGGGGGAGAAGAAAATGATGAGCTTCAAATTTCTGGCGTGCGCGACTGTCTTCGCTGCGGTGGCGCTGAGTCCGCGCCTGATCAATAGTGCCGAGGCTCCGCCTTCCGCCAATGAAACGACCGGCCCGATCGGCACTCAGACGCCGCCGTGCAAATGGGGCACGAGCGTCAAGGACGAGGTCAACAACGAGTGGCTCTGGTTCGGCGGCACCGGTGGGATTTCAAAAACCGGCGCGCTGCTGACGTACATCTTCAAAGACAATGCGTGGAAGCGGGCCGAGTTCAAGGAGAGGCCGGAGCTGGCGGAGGTTCACGCTGCGGTGGCCGACGCGCGGTTGCTGTATGCGGCCGTCGCCAATCGTTATTACCAATCCGAGAATCAGAAAGCGGTGGCGGTCAAGCTCGATGAGACGGCCCGGGGCCTCGCGGCGCGCGTGGATAAGCCGGCGTTCGGCGCGGAGGCGAAGGGCTTCTTCGCCGGACTGGCGACGAAATTGAGTTCCGCTCCCAGCGCGAAGGAAATCGGCGCGGCCCGCGAGGGATGGATGGCGCTGGTGAAATCGGAATTCGCGCTTTTAGCGGAGCCGGCGCCACGGAATTACTCCGGTTTGGTTTTCGACGTAGAGACAAAGAAGATCGTACTCTTTGGCGGCGAAGGGGAATTCGGCGCGTACAACGACACGTGGATTTACGACTGCGCGACGCGGACGTGGTCGCTGGCCCACCCCGCCGTCGCCCCCTCGCCGCGCTGCGGTATGCGTCTGGCCGCTCAAAAAGGCAAGGTGTATCTCGCTGGCGGATTCGAGCCGGCCGGCAGCATGAGCTACTGCGGCGGGCTGTGGAACCGTCTGCCGGTGGACGTGTGGCAGTTCGAGATCGCGTCGGCTACGTGGACGCTGCTCAAGGCAGGCGAAGGCAAAGCAGCCAATACGACCGCGCAACCGTCGGTCGAGCTGACGCTCAACGACGACGGCAAAAGTCTCGCCTGGAAAGCCGATCAACTTTCGTACGGCAAGAAGATTGGCGAAGTGAGCGGCAAGCTGGAGCTCCCCGCGACGGACGCGGGCACCGCCAAGGCGGGCGTCGCGCCGGGCACGATCAAGGTTCGCGAGAACGGTTTCGATCCGGCGTGGTATGAGAACGTGCCGCCTGCCGATGCCGCTGCGTTTCAGGAGTTCCTCAAGAAAATTCCCGCCAACAAATGGGTCAACGTCAAGCCGCCGGTCCAGCACGTGAACCGCGATTGGGGCACGACCATCCTGGACGTGGAGCACGATCAACTGCTGCACTGGGCCGGCGGGCATTCGTCGCATTGCGGCACGGACGTGGCGCATTACAGCCTGGCCACCAACCGCTGGCACACGCTTTACACGCCGGAAATTCCGTTTGAGTATGCGTACTCCAACGACGGTTCGCCGGTGCCGACGCTTTCCGCCAAGCCGTGGGGGCCGCACAGCTACCTGTCGTACGCGATGGATGCCGCGACCGGCAAGATGATCTGGGCCGGGTCGCACGGCTGCTCACGCGTGACCAATCCGTGCGGGCTGTGGACGTACGATCCGGAAACGTACGCGTGGTCGGCGCCGCAGTGGAAAATCGACGGCGGTTGGTTCGACATTGAACGCCACAAGACGTGCATGGTGCCGACGCCGCAGGGCATTGCGGTGTGGGGCGACAAGCGTGGCGGGTCGGGCGGCGAGACGGGCCTTTGGCTGGCGAAAATGTCGGAGCGCGTGTTCACTCCGCTGGCAGGAACCGACAAGAAGGACAGCACGACTTTTCCGTTTGCGACATTCGGCGACCGGCAGGGCATCACCTACGATTCCAAGCGCGATCGGGTATTGCTGTTCCACTTCGGCGTTCCGGAAAAGGCGAAGGTGTGGTCCTGCGATCTGAAAACGAAAACCGCCACCACGCTGACACCAAAGAATGCCGCGTCGTTTCCCCAGGATCTGAACATGGGTCGCGAGGCCACGTACATTCCGGACGTTGATCTGGTGCTGATTCCCACGCCGGGCAAAACGCAACGCACCGTTTTCTACGATTGCGCCGGTGATCAGTGGCTCGAGATGAGTGATCCCTGCACCACCACGAGTAAAAACGTTGCCCCTGTTTACAACGTGTCGACAGGCGTCGAATGGGACGCCAAGCGCAAATTGCTCTGGCTGGTGGAAACGGACGGATCTGTTTTTACCCTGCGCTTTGAACGCGAGACGGCAGAGCTTAAACCGCTGCAGTAAGATCGTCTGCATTCTTTGCAATCACATTGGCAATCGGATTGCCAGTATAGGAGGTGTAGGTCGCAGAATGCGAATCGGAGGTGGTTTATGCAACACAACGAATTCACTAGCGCAGATCTCCAGGCCGCACGCGAAGAACTGGAGCGCATTGAGCGCGAGATCTTCCGAAATTTGAGCGAGGATACAAAGACGCGCTTTGCCGAAGCTTACGATCGCGTCATGAAAATCCGACGCTGCGTGAAGGGCTCTGGACAGGCGCTGCCGTCGCAAATCGTGTAAGCAAGATTGAGAAAACGATAAGCGCATAGCGTTTCCTGCCTTCTCAAAAATAGAACGACTACATTCTCATTCTCAACATCGGGTGATTGAAGTCCACTCCGATGACCTTCCCATCCCCGCCTCGCGTACCCGGATTCATAAAATGGATGGCAAACGCCCGCCGCTGACGGTCGGTGGTGTTAGGCGCGGTGTAATGCAACGTCTGGCAGTGGTGAAACATGATTCCACCCGCGGGCAGGTCCACCACTTCGGCTTTGGACGTGTCAATGGCACCGGCTTCCACGAGAAAGTCGGTGGTGTCAGTGGAACCATGCCAAACCGGTTGCAGGTGGCTTTTCGGAATGAGCTGCATGGCTCCGTTGGAGACGTTGACATCGTCGAGCGTCATCCAGCAGGACATCAGCGTGGCGGGGCGGCACTTCCAGTAGGCGTTGTCCTGATGCCAGAAGACAGCGCCGCCCGTGCGCGACGGCTTGTTTAAAGCCTGATCGTGGAAAAGCATAATATTCGGCCCGATCAGGTCCTGCACCAGGTCCAGGATGCGCGTGTCGTAGAGCAGCTTCGTGAACTGCAGGCTGCGTTGATACACATTCATGATCTGCAGCATACGCAGCTGGGATTCGCTTTTTTTGGTGCCAACCGACAAGTTGCGCGCGCCGCCACGTGCCTCCTCTTCGGCGAAGACCCGATCGTATTCCTTGCGCAGAGTTTCAATCTCATCGGACTTCAAGAGGCTGCCGATGCGCAGATAGCCGTTCTGCCAGAAAGTGTCGATCTGTTCCTGAGTCAGAGACGTCGCGGGCGGATTGGGCATGACAGCGGCAGCGGCAACCGGGGCGGATTCGACGGCGGCGGACATGGGCGGTCTCCTCTGTTGGCGTAATGGACATTTTGATTGAACGATTGCAATCCTGTCTGAAGCGATGCATCCTATATACACTCATGTCAGAGCAGCAGCCATGGAATGGTTGCTCGAATTGGCTGGACTTTTTGCTCGATTTTCTGAGGACGTGCCGATGAAGCCATCGCCGCAATTTGTTTCGCGCTATGAAGTTCCGAGCGCGGCGCACCAGCAGCTGGGGCTGTGGGTGAGTTCCGCGGGCTACAACGTTGGCGATGCGCAGACGAACTTGCGCGATCGCGTGCTGGGGCAGTACGCGGCGTGCTGGATCACGGCGGGAAAAGCGTGGTTCACCAGCGAGACGACCGGAGACCGCGAACTTTCGGCGGGGACACTGTATTGGCTATTTCCGACCGTGCGCCACAGTTATCGTCCCGTCCATGGTCCGTGGTCGGTACGCTGGTTTGTGTTCAACGGACCGGTGGTGGAGGCGTTCGAGCGGCAGGGCTTTCTGTCTGCGGCCAATCCGTTCGTGAACGTCGGCAACGACCCGGAAGTAGCATCGCTCTTCTCGCGCCTGGAAAACGTCTTCCTCAACAGCGGCCCGCTTTCCGTCCCGCTGGGCGCGGCGCTGGCGTATCAGCTCGTGGTGCTGGCGCACGGCATCAGCACGGGTCTGATCGGCGGCGAGAACGGCGCCGCCGCCTCACCGGTGACCAAGGCCGTGCGCATCATCGAGAACGAGAATCCCGCGCAGCTCGATCCGGAATCTCTGGCGGAGCGGCTGAACGTCGGCTACTCCACGCTGCGCCGCCAATTCCGCTCGCAAACCGGCTACGCGCTGAAGGAGTACATTCTGCGCGTGCAGCTCAAGCGTGCGAAAAGCCTCCTGACGCTCAGCCCCTTGACGATCGAGCAGATCGCGGCGGAGACGGGCTTCGCGGACCCGTATTATTTTTCGCGCCTGTTTCGCAAACGCGTCGGCGTGCCGCCCAGCGTGTTTCGGCGGACGTCGAACATGGGCGAGGAGCGGAAGGAATGAAGGAATGTCGAATGTCGAGTTCTCCGAGTTCGGATGCGCCAACCTCGAGGTTTGATATTGCGCACGTCGGTTGCTCAGTCCTCAGTCCTTCCCTCCTTCCGTCTTCGGCGCATACTGTTGGCGGTACGCGCGCGGGCTCGCGCCGACGAGGCGCTTGAAGTGGCGCGAGAGATGCGCGGCGTCGGTGAAGTTCAAGGTGTGGCCGATTTCCGTGATTGAGAGTCGTGGGTTGAGCAGCATGCGACAAGCCTGGTGGATGCGGCGGCGCTGGAAGTATTCCAGTGGCGGAAAGCCCGTGGCCTGCTTGAAGAGTACGACCAGGTGGTTCACCGAGAGGTCGAGTTTTTCCGCGGCGTGCGTGACGTTCATGCCTTCGCCGTCGGCGATGCATTGCTCGATGTAGTCGAGCACGCTCCAGACTTCGCGGCGGAATTGGAAACCCATCTCGCGCGATTCCTGGCGGACGTACGCGCGGTTGAGCAGGACCATGAATTTCGTCAGGATCGAGCGGAGTAGCAGCAGCGACGGCCGCACCGTGGCCAGTTCACGCGTCAGTGCGGCGAGTTCGCGCTGCAGTTCATCGGTCTCGGTTTCGTTGAGCTGAAACTGCGGGACGCGAATTGGCGTCAGGCGGCGGAAGAGACTGGCGGCGAGAAACAGCGGCACCAGACCCTCGTGCTCGAACAGTTGGCGCGTGTCGTTCAGGAGCCATTCGGCCAAATAGTAGATGTTGGTCACGTCGAGGCTACGCGTTTTCTCGAACGCATGGACCGTGCCTGGCGCCATCACGACGACCGAACCGCGGCGCAATTCCGCGTCGTAGAAATCCGTGCGGTGCAGCGCCGATCCACGATGGACGAAGCAGATCTCGTAGTAGAGGTGATCGTGCGGCGGGACGGACGTGACGACGTGGAAGTCCTGCGTGTTCACCGGGCGCGCGGCGGAGAGCTTCGCCCACTCCTGGGTGATCGTGTATTGCGGTTTGAGCAATCGTGATTTCATACAAGTAATTCGATCATTCGTTCAAGCCTTGAATCCGTGGATTCCGTACAGTCTATTCGTTCGGAAGCAGATTCCACTGGGTAAAATCGAGGACACGCCATGTTTGAAGCCGACTATTCCCTCTCCCGCGCGCAGATCGAGTTCTACCGCGAGCATGGATTCGTACAACTCGAGGACGTAGTGACCGGGACCGAGCTGGAGCGCATGCGCTCCGCGGTGACCGGCGCGGTGCTCCAGGAGGTTCGAGACGACAAACGCGCGTTCTCCGAAAAGTCATCGTACGAGCAGGTCTTTATTCAGCGCATCAACCTCTGGCGCCGGCACGCGCACCTGCAGGAATTCATCCTGGCGCGCCGCTTCGCCAATCTCGCGGCGCGACTTTTCGGGTACTCTGTGCGGATTTTCCACGACCATGCGCTCTACAAGGAACCGCACAAGGGCGGCCGAACCGTGTGGCACCAGGACACGCACTACTGGCCGCATCAGCAGAAAGGCAATCAGCTGAGTCTCTGGCTGGCGCTCACCGACGCGACGCCGCGCAGCGGTTGTCTGTCGTTCATTCCCGGCACGCAGAAGCTCAGTGATATTCCCGCCGTGGACCTCTCCGCGACCCGCGAATTGAAAGAGATCGCGCCACAGCTGCTGGGCAAGAAGGCCGTTTGCGTGCCGCTTCGCGCAGGCTCGTGCACGTTTCACAACGGACTGACGTGCCACTACGCCGGCCCGAACCGTTCCGCGTCGATGCGCGAGGCACTGGCGATCATCTACATGCCCGACGGCACGACGTACTCCAAAACGCCGCACGTGCTGGAGTATCCCGGCGTCGAGGCCGGCGATCCGCTCGATGACGAGCGCTTTCCGGTGGTTTCGGATGTGTGTGGATTGGAAACGCTTCCCGTGTGCCACGGAGCAGGCGGCCGTATGCTTACTCCTTGCTGAGGCGCGAGGCATTCACGCGCAAGCGGTTCGACACGTTTTTCCGGGAAGGATATTTCAGTGAAATTGGGATACGCAAAGCAAGGAGCAGCGAACGGCTGCTGCTCCTTGACACACAGGCGCGCTTTGACTTCGGCGAAGCGCCCTTAATGAAAAATGACCGACGCCCAATGCCCGCCGATCAATGACTCTGTTCCGCGTCTTCTTTCGCCTTGTACTTCGCCATCCACACCGCCCAGGATTTTCCGGCAGCCGTGTCGACGCCTGAAAAGTGCAGGCCAGCGACGTCCTTGTAGAAAATCTTCACCTTCTCGTCGCGCTCGGCCGGAAAGGCTTCGACGTACGGTTCGGTGGCTTTCGGTTCGTTGTTGAAGATGTACACGACCTGCTTTGTGCCGTCTTTCAACGCGATCGTGACGTCGCCGCGGTAATCGAAGGCCTTGTGCAGCGCGTCGTAGAGTTCTTCCTTGGTCGCCAGCGTCGGATTCCACTTCTCCAACGACGGTTCGTTGATGACACTCTTGATTTCAGTCGATTCGGCGGGGTTCCGGGACATCGTTCAAACTCCTGGTAAAAGTTAACCCTCTGGCCAATTGGCCAGAGGGTCAATTCCGGATCATCATTCTTCAACCATCGTGCTGAATTTCAATTACATTCCGTGCGCGACGGTGGCCTTCACCGTGCGGGCGAAACCTTCGAACGAGCCGAACGTTTCGTTGACCGCGGTCGGTTCGTAGCCGCAATGGACCATGCAGTCTTTGCACTTCTCATTGCCGCTCTTGCGCCCGTAGTTTTCCCAGAGCGTGTCGTCCATCAGTTCCTTGAACGTCTGGACGTAACCTTCCTGCAGCAGGTAACAGGGCTTCTGCCAGCCGAAGATATTGTACGTCGGGTTGCCCCAGGGCGTGCATTCGAAGTCGACCTTGCCCTGCAGGAATTCCAGGAACAGCGGCGAGAGGTTGAACTTCCAGGTGTTCTTGCGGTCGCGCAGCATGTCGTGGAAAATCTTGGTCGTCTTCTGACGATGCAGGAAGTGCTGCTGATCGGGAGCCTTCTGGTAGCTGTAGCCCGGCGAGAGCATCATGCCTTCGACGCCCAGTGCCATCATGTCGTCGAAGAACTGGCGGTAATGTTCCGGATCGGCGCCGTCGAACAGCGTCGAGTTGGTCGTGACGCGGAAGCCGGCCTTGACCGCCGCCTTGATCGCGCTGACCGCGACGTCGTAGACGCCTTCTTTGCAGACCGCGAAGTCGTGTTCCTTCTTCGGTCCGTCCATGTGAATCGAGAACGTCAGGAACTTGCTGGGCTTGAACTGCGAAAGTTTTTCTTCCAGCAGGATCGCGTTGGTGCAGAGGTAGATGTACTTCTTGCGCGCGACGAGACCTTCGACGATCTCGATGATCTGCGGGTGCATCAACGGTTCGCCGCCGGGGATGCTGACCATCGGCGCGCCGCATTCGTCCACCGCTTTGAAGCACTGTTCGGGCGTCAGGTTTTTGCGTAGGATGTGCCCGGGATACTGGATCTTGCCGCAGCCCGCGCAGGCCAGATTGCACCTAAAAAGGGGCTCGAGCATCAAGACGAGAGGGTAGCGTTTGACGCGGCGGATCTTCTGGCTGAGCACGTAAGAAGCGACGGTCCACATTTGTGACATTGGCACTGCCATCAGGAACGACCTCCCGGATTGAAGTACTGCACATGTGTGAATGCGGATAAGACTTGCCTACATTATCCAGATGGACCGATTGTTCAAGAAGGAACTTCACAGAATCGCAAGAAAAGGAATGGGAAAACACGCTGAAAAATTGCGGCAGGTGCACAATTCCGAACGGATACACTTGCGAAGCGAGGATGGGGCGTGTATTGTTCGCCGTCGTCATCAGTTTCCGTCACGGAAACGAAGACACCTGCTGCACCAAATTTGAGTCCCGCCATTCATTCCCCGATAGCTCAACGGTAGAGCATCGCACTGTTAATGCGAGGGTTTCTGGTTCGAATCCAGATCGGGGAGTCATTCGACGCGCCACGTCGCTTTGCGCCGTGGCTTGCTCATGACAGGCCGCTTTTCTTGAAAAATTGAGGTTGACCAGTACACAGCGGCGAATGACCCTGAGCGGAGTCGTGCGCGAAGCGCAAGACGGAGTCGAAGGGTGAGGTGCGTCGTATGGCGGCGTATTTTTATATTCTGCAACTGCGTTCGGGTGCTTACTATTGCGGCGTGACGGAAAATTTGGAACTGCGGTATGCGGCCCATCTCGGCGGACTCGGTTGCCGTACCACCTTCATCGATCCGCCGACCGCGCTGATTTATTCTGAAGTTCATCCCACGGTTAACGCTGCCCATAAGCGCGAGACGCAGGTGAAGAAGTGGACGCGGGCGAAAAAGGAAGCGTTGATTTCTGGGGATATGTAGCGTCTAAAGGTTCTTGCGCGATCGCGCGAGCACCGGGGCTAAGGTGTGGAAGATGTGTGTCTATCGCGACAAGATTCTGAAACTCAATGGGCATTCTAATCGACGTATGGTTTTGCGGAACCAACTGTGGAAGTGAGTTTCAATCGCGCTACCAATCGATACATTTTCGAATGACCATTCGAAGCTGCGATCAGATGCGGTATTGCGGTTCGACGGAAAACTTGGAACTGAGTTATGCGGCGCATCTCGGCGGGCTATCCGCATAAGCGTGGCTCGTCAGCATACGATCGCGACATTAAGCTCTTGCGTGACATCACCGCGGACTATCGTTCACGAATGGAAGCCGAGTACAGCCAAGAGCAATTGGCGATCACTCCCCGAACGAAGTATGCGCAGGTAATTTACTCCACCGGCTAACGCCAAATTATTAATTGAACTCACACGTCCAGCGTTCATGTGGGTGAAATCGCTTTAGCAGGTTCTCTCGTGATCACTTTGCGGCGCCGCTTTGTGATCCTTCTGCAGTCCTTTAGATCATGCAACTCTACAAATCACCCGCCCCCCGCCACTCCGGGGGTTTTGCTCCGTGAGCTCTCAAAATCATGTTGAGCTGCCCGACATGATGCTGCGCATGCCGCAGGTTATTGAGCAGGAATTCCCCGCGCGGAATCGTGTACCAGGGAACCGGGCTGGGCGCAGTCAGGTCGTCTTCCGTGAGTTCGGCCAGTATGCGTTGCGCGCGCTGGCGGACCTGTTGGAGGTACTCCAGCAGCGTAGCCTTTGAGTACGGCTCGCCCAACGGCGTTGCTCCAAGGTAGATCAAGTTCTCTCGATGAAACGGAGCCGGGACAAAATCCGCTTCGCGCTTATGGAGGTAAAAATCGAGGAAGAAAATCGTATGGTAGGCCTGCTGCCAGAACGCTGCTCCGCCCAACCCTTTTGTCCAAATCTGTTCGGGGCAGCTCTCAATCGATTCCTGCAGCATCTGCGCCGTGGCGCCAAATTGTCGAGCCAAGATGCTTCGTATGATGTTCATCGCATATCCTCAGATCCGATCAACGCGTGATGTCCGGCACCGTATGCCCCGCCGCGGTCGAAGTCAATGTCGGCTCGAAGGGCGCAGGGAGCTTCATTGGTATGGATTAAGGATGGACTACCTCGTGGCAGCAGGGACCCAAGCGCACCGGAACACCCAGCGACCTTTGAAGCCACAATCGCAGCGCTTCCCGCGTCCGTGCCGAAATCGTCTGACTGCCAATGTGTAAGCACTTCGCCAGTTTGCAAGTTTCGGCTGTAACCATGATTCAGGTAACGCTTCGGAACCTGGCTTGAGCCGCCGCGCTGCTGGAAACGCCGGGAGGCAACATCGACACTGCGACCGGAACGTGGGCGGCCAGCCACTGCTCGATCTGCAACCAACACTCCGCGACGTTCACCTTCGTCATTCGGCAGCTCTCACTTAGGAATACTCTTACTCGCGTTGAGGAACGGCCGCTGGCACTATTCATGCATCATCATTTTTTCGAGCGCTTGTAATTCCGATTCGGACAGTGCTCGGTCGTAGAGGCAGAATTCGGACATGTCGCCGTTCAGGGTGGAGACGGTTGCCATGCCGATGTAGAAGTTGTTTAACGTTATGGGCTCGAGCTTTTTCGACGCGAGTTCCTTGCCATTCTGGTAGAGCGTCGCGGTGTTCTGTTCGTACACCAGCGCGAATTGACTCCAGACATCTTTGACGAGCGTGCCGGCTTTGGGCCCATCCTGGGGCTTGATGCGGGACGTTTCGGTTGGCCCGACATAAATCGAGCCTTCGAGTGTGGAATGAAATTTAAAATGGCCCCAGCCTGGCCCCAGAGATTGATTGTAATTTTTCAGCGCCAATGGTCGCAGGGTGAATAGCAGCGTAAAGGTCTTCAGCGAATCGGGGATTTGTCGGATCTCCAGATAACTGCTGATCCCGTCGAAATGGATGGCCGAGGCTCCATGCAAGGCGTTTGCGATGAGCGTGGGTCGCACGGCAACGTTCGGCTGAAGCGCGTGCACGCCATGTCCGGAAAGATCCTGCCAGGCGCTCACTTTTCCGTTCTGAACTGTCACGCCAGAATCCGCATTCAGCCAGAGCACCAGCCCCTTCATGATCATGTCGGCGCGTAGGGGCTGAGTCGGAACGGGGGCCGGCAGAGATGGAACTGCTGTCGACGATGTCGGAACGGGCGTCGGTAAAGTCTGAACCACCTCGCGCGGCTGGGCAGCGGCGGCGACTTCTTTTGGAGGCGTCTTTCCCGCCTGCGAACCCGACCCCAGGAAAAGTGCACCTGCAAGGATCACCGTTCCCGCGACTGCAATGGGTGCGGCGATCGACTTGTGGCCGGGTTGAGCTGGAGAATTCGCGCGCCACGCGGGTTTCTCTTGGACTGCAGAACTTTTCGCGGGCGCAAGATGGGTTCTCGACGCATGCTTGACGGGCTTGGAATCGGCTGGAATTATTTTCGGACTGCTACCGATCCGCACAGGCTTGCGTACGTCTGGTTCGACGAGGGCATCAAACTCCAGCGTCGTCACACCGACAGCGCAGCTGCGGCAGTAGATCCCCTTCAGTTTTTTGTCGCGGCCCAAGCCTTCTAGAATCTGCCGGTCGGTGATTCGCTTGCCACAGGTCTCGCAGAAATAAAACTTCATGTCCCCTGAAGCGGCTGGCACGAGCGGACTTGGTAGTGCGGGAGCCGGCGTCACATTTTGGGTCTTGGCCGCACAGTTGGAACAAAGGGATTTCTTTGGATGGGGGTGCGTGGCAATTTCGTTCGAGGGCATGCGCGCCCCACAATTGTCGCAAAAGGCAATTTCCACACACCGCTCCCGCAGAGCTTGCAGCAGAATGCACTGACGCTCAGGTGCAACGCCGTTTCAAACACATTCAGCAAGTATGCTACCATCTGATCTCCTTTTATAGGCTTTGGCAGAGATAATTCGTATAGATCTGAGATAACCCAATGCTAAACTCGCACTCAATGATGCGTCATTTCACAGATCCGGACAAAACAGTCATCGACTGGTTGCTGGATTCGGACCCGTCGATCCGCTGGCAGGTCATGCGCGATTTACTCGGCGCGCCCGCTGCAGAAGTGGGGGCTGAGCGCGCGCGCGTCGCGACGGAGGGTGTCGGCGCGCGGCTTCTGGCGCTGCAAGCCGCGGATGGGCGCTGGAGTGGCAAGGCGTGGAACCGCGGCTGGAACTCCACCATGCATGCCTTGCTGTTATTGCGCGAGTGTGGGCTTGATCCCGCCAGCGACTCCGCGAGGCACGCTGTAAGTCTCGTCTGCGAGCACGTGACTTGGAAAGGTTGCGCGCCGCCGGAATGCCACAGCAATCCCTTTTTCTCGGGCGAAGTGGAGCCTTGCATCAATGGCCAGGTGGCCGCAGCGGGCGCGTACTTCTTGCAAAATGTTCAGAGCATCATTGGTCGGCTGGTGGCTGAACAACTGGCCGACGGCGGATGGAACTGCGAGGCCGAGCGCGGTTCGACGCGTTCATCCTTCAACACCACCATTTGCGTGCTGGAGGCGCTGCTCGAGCACGAACGGAACGGCGGGAGCAGCCCGGAAGGCAGCGCGGCGCGGCGCCGCGGCGAAGAGTACCTGCTTGAACGCTGCCTTTTCCGCCGCCGCTCGACCGGCGCGGTGATCGACTGCGATCGAAAATTCGGACCGGTTGGAACGCCCGGCCAACCCGCGTTCACGCAATTGGCCTTTCCAACGTGGTGGCATTACGACGTGCTGCGCGGTCTCGATTATTTCCGCAAGGCTGGCACGACACCGGATGAACGCATGGCCGACGCCATCGAACTGGTCGCGTCGAAACGCGATGCGCTCGGACGCTGGCTGCTCGAAGTTCGTTACGCCGGCGACGATCTGATTGAATCCGACGAGGAAGTAGGCCAGCCCAGTCGCTGGAATACTTTGCGCGCCCTGCGTGTTTTGAAATGGTACAAACAACGAGGCGGGCTTTAGGCACAGGTGCAAATTTTCGCGCGCGGATTTTTCTTCGGCGATTGCGCTCTATATGCATAATGTGCACACAAGGTTGGGCGACGTTTGTTGAGCCGACACCCTACCGCAAATTTGCGGTAAGGTGTCCGATCTTAACCACCAGGCAAATTTGCCTCCTGAGGGTGGACTCGTCGCATCTTCCAAATCGCAGTTGGACAGGTACCGGAGGATTCCAGCCATGGCGTTTCACACCTGTTCCAAGCCCATGATGGTTTCGCGGCTGCGGCTGGCTGCGGTTTTGATGCTGACTCAGGCGGTTTGCGTATTCGCCGCGGACGAGATCGGGCCGATTGTGCAGCGAACGCTTGTGACTTCGCCGCGAGATTTTGCGCCGGGGCAGGCGATACCGAGTTCGGTTGCGACGCGATCGGCTCCTCAGGCGACGATCACGAAGACATTTCGATCGTCGGTGGCGGCTGCGGGTGGATTGACGATCAATGCTACGTTTGCGACAAACATACTCAACGATGCCAACTCCGCGAAGATTCAGGCGACTATCAATTCAGCGATTTCGGCCTATCAGAACTCTTTTTCTGACCCAGTCACGGTGACGATTACGTTTCAGGAAGGCGGAGGCCTTGGATCAAGCAGTACTTTTTTTACCACAATTAGCTATTCCAGTTTTTATTTTCAATTGACCCACCAACCGACAAAAACTACAGATGATATCATTGCGCAAGCCAATCTCTCAAGCTTAGGCACGGATCCAAGTACCCACCTTTCCAATGTATTCTTGTCACTTCCGAATGCTAGGGCCTTGGGAATTAACGTAACTCCTGGTTCAGGTAATCCGGATGGTACGATAACTTTAAATACGTCAATCTGTAATCTTTCCCCAAATGATCCCGTTGATCCAAACAAGTACTCTCTTTACGCCGTAGCCTGCCACGAGATTGACGAGGTGTTGGGAACAGTCTCTAATGTGGGCTCTACTACAAGTTTCGCGCCCGTGGATTTGTTCCGCTACGATGGCTCGGGAGTTCGAAGTTTCTCAAACAGCAGCAGCATCACGACCTACTTTTCTCTGGATGGAACCGCCTCAACCCGTCTTGCCCAATACAATCAAACTGTCGGTGCCGATTATGGAGACTGGTACAGTCCCGGTGGCCAGACGCCGCAAGTCCAAGACGCGTTCGGTACTCCGGGTGCCGCGCCGCAGCTGGGCGTTGAACTCCGCGTGCTCGATGTCGTAGGTTACACGCGGAATTTTCCCTTGTTCACGCCTGCTTCGTTGCCTGCGGGCACCGCACAGGTGGCCTACAACCAAGTGTTGACGGTCAGCAACTGCACCAAGCCCTACTCCACTTTTAACATCACGGGTTTTAACGCTGGTGGTACGGGCCTGACGACACCCGTCGCCGATTCAAATGCTTCGACCTTCACACTTTCCGGCACGCCGAGTGCCGCGGGGACTGTTTCATTTACGGTAAATGTAACAGATACGTATGGCGCAGCCACGTCGCTGCCCTATTCAATCACGATCAATCCCGCGACGAACCCTGTGCCCACGTTGAGTTCCATCAGTCCCGCCAATGTCGTAGCGGGCGCTAGTGCGTTTACGATGACGTTGACCGGCACTAATTTCGTTTCGTCTTCAGTGGTTAAGTGGTTCGGCCAAGCCAATCTGACGCCGCTCACCCAATCGGCGACGCAGTTGACCGTCTCTGTCCCCGCCAGTTACGTGACGACGGCAGGCACGGCTACGGTGACTGTGTTCAATCCCACGCCGAGTGGCGGAACCTCTGCGGGACAGACCTTCACAGTCATCGCCGTGCTGCAACTGCAGAGCGGACCGACGGCCACGCCCAATCCCGCGGTCGTTGGACAGGCCATTCAGATTGTGTCGAGCACGAATCTCAACGGCTCGTCGTTCAGTTACAATTTTGGCGACGGCAACTCCGACACCAGCGGCAATGCCACGACAACGCACACCTACACCGCAGCCGGAACGTTTACCGTTGGCGTCACCGCCACCAACGGCGTACAGACGGTCAACGGCTCAACGAGCGTTACCATCAACGCCGCCACAAATGGAACAGGGACAGGGACTGGTACTGGCACCGGAACAGGTACTGGCACTGGCACTGGCACCGGAACTGGCACGGGTACTGGAACTGGAACTGGAACAGGTACCGGAACTGGGACTGGGACAGGGACAGGTGGCAGTAATCCCGATGGTTTGTCCGATGCCTTCGTCGCTGCCTTTGGAGCAGGACTACCAACCGGCGTTACACCCGTGCCGCTGATCGGCGTGAAGCTGTCCGTGAAACTGAACTTCGCGGTGCAAAACAATGATAGCCTGACGATCACGGGAGCCGTATCCATTCCCGCGGGTTTCAATGCAACCGGAGCAAAGCTGGGCCTTGCGCTGGGCGATCTGATTCCGGTGTTCACGTTGAATTCGAAAGGACAAGGAGTCCTGGGAACAGACAAAGTCACCGTCGGCATCAAATCCAAAAAGGGGGTTGTCGCGGCGCAGACATCCAAGCTGACGATCAAACTGAGTAAGGATTCACTCGCGACGGGTCTGGCGGCCTTTGGATTGACCAACGAAACGGTCACGGCGAAACCCGTAACGCTGACGGGCCTGCTCGTGTTCGCGGGGGCGTTGAATCAGATCAACCTCACAAAGAGCTACACCGCGAAGCAGGGGAAGAGCGGGTCGGCGAAGTAGGCGGCAAGCGTTCCGTACCACTGGAACGCATTCGTTTTTCCCATGGGCAATCTTTAACGCGTATTATTTATGCGGCTGACGGCAGCTACACCTTATCCACCCTTCTCCTCTGCCGCACTCGTTAGCCGCGCGATCACAGCCGGATAATCTCCTTTCGGATCGCGAAAATTGGCAGCGCCCCACTTACTTGCGCTCAGCGGCGTGCCCCCGAACTCGTTCTTGACGTCCAGCGACGCGCCGTGTTCAAGCAGCAGTTCGACAATCGCGATGTAACCGCGAATCGCCGCGCGGTCGAGCGGCGTGGACTGGTGAATGCCGCGCGCGTCGACAGAAAAGCCGGCTTTGAGCATGGTTCGCACCGCGGCAATGTCGTTATTCCACGCGGCATCGGAAATCGCGGAGGCTTCTTCCGCCGTCAAGGTTGCGGCAATACTCGGCTCTTTTTTCAGAATGGCGTGGACCGCTTTCTCGTCGGCCATCGAACACGCATGCAGGAAGCGTTCCTTCAGTGAACAGTGCTTCAACAAAAATGTGAACACCTTCGCGTGGCCGTGCGCCTGGGCCAATTTCAGTGGTGTTTGCGTGTAGCCAAGATTGTAGACATAGATGTGCTGACCCTCGGACTTCGTCGTCACAAATTTGCCCTTCGCGATGCGTTGTTGCAGGCAGCCCGGATCGGCTTTCACGAGTTTTGTCGTCAGCGCGAGATCCCCCAACACGCAAGCCATGAAGAGATCGGGTTCCGCGCCGCGTTTCAGAAGGTAGCGACAGACTTCGGGTCGGTAGGGAATGGCGTATTGTGCGGGCGTGCTTTCGTGATCGATGTCACGCGTGTCGATCTCCGCCCCGCGGTCGAGCAGCAGTTTGGCGATCGCGGGCGTGGCCGCCATATGCAGCGGAACCATGCCGTCGAGCCCGCGCTGATTGACGACCAATGGGTCGGCCTCGATCAATTTCTCCAGCGCGTCAGCCAGATTCAGGATTCGCAGCGGCATGGGCATCGACACGCGCGCCGCGGCTGATCAGGTATTGGCCATGCTCGCCCCGCGAAGTATGCGAATGCAGCACGCCAAAGCCGCCCGCCCACCACTTGCTCGTCGCATTGATATCGGCGCCGGCCTCAAGCAGGACGTCGACCATCTCGCGCTGCCCTGACTTGGAGACGATGGCGGGCGAGTCGAATCCAAAGATCGGCTCGTTGATTCGAGCCTTCAGTTTCGGATGTTTTCGGAGCAGCGCGCGGACAGCCTTGGCATCGTTCGAGTTCACTGCGTCGATCAGGAGTTTCGTAGCGTCGCCTTCCACGAAATGCTTGAGCTTCGGCCAGCTTTCAAATCCATATTCGCGAGCAATCACAAGCTGCGCATCAGCGAGTCGGAGCTTGGCGCTACGCTTCAGCTTTGAAATTGCAGCGACACGTTCTCGCGCAACGGCGGCACCAGAATTGAAGGCCTTCTGCAGGTCTTTGGCTTGATGCTTGAGGTGTTGAAGATTGGCTTCCTTCGGCAAGGAAGCAGCGGGACGTGAGGGCTGGGTCGACATGCGACCTCCTTTCGTGTGAACGCCCGATGTCCGCCAACACGGGCTGAAAGAAGGCAAGTGAGTTGTGGGAACTTCCTTCAGGAGGACTTCTGTCCTTTCCGCGGACCGGAGGCGCCCTGAACGCGCCACGCGGATTTATAATTGAGATCAGAAGTGTGTCAATGCGCGCGAAGGACATGTCGGCTACAGCCCACCCTATTGGCAATCTGCGTACACCCGCATACTGTTTCGCCAGCGGGATAACCCAAAACAACTTACGACGAAAATACAAAGCGTATGTATACGGGATTGGCCTCTTTTTGGAGTCAGCCTATGCATTCGTATCAATTCAACAGGACACCAAAAGTCCTACTCCTCTGCGTTTTCGCAATTCTTATGAGTACAGTTCTCGCAGCAGAACCTGCGCAATTGGGTTCGCCGAACTTCATGCCAACGCCGGAAGACACTGTTGGCTTTCGAGGCGACGGCACCGGGCGTTATCCCGGCGCCACGCCGCCGATCACCTGGTCACGCAGTAAGGATGGTGCGACGAAGAACATTGTTTGGGCCGCGCCACTCCCTACTGGAAGTGTCGCCAGTCCGCTCGTCGTGGGTGACAGAATTTTTCTGACGGCGGAAGTTTACGATCTGGCGTGTCTTGAGAAAAAGACAGGCCGCTACCTCTGGATTCGTTCAAGTCCTGAGTTTGAAGGCTTGGATGAAGAAGAACGGAAGGCAACTCCCGCCTACGCCGAAATCCTAGCACCTCTGGCAAAACAACTCGAGCAGGCCAATGCGGAAGTGGTTGAGGGTCTCAATGCACAATTCTTGGGCGGCAAGCCCGGCGCAGCCGGGCCGGCACTGGGCAAGAAACGGGAAATCGAGAAACAGATCCAAGCCGCTGAAATTGCCATTAACGCTCAAAAGTTTGCACGCGATTGGCGGCAGACGATTTTCGGATTCGCCGGACAAACGCCGGCCAGCGACGGCAAGCATATCTGCTCATTCTTCACCAACGGCATTTCCGTGTGTTACGATTTCGATGGCAATCGCAAGTGGACGCATCGCGGTTCAGGATTCGCGAGTGAGCATGGCAACTTCGCCAGCCCGGTGATCTGTGGCAATCGCTTCGCCGTCTGGGCGTATGAAATGCGCGGTTACGATGTGGAAACCGGCAAGACAATCTGGTCGTTCCCGGCCCAGGGAAGCAACACCTATGGGTCCATGTTTAAATTCAAAATCGGCAACGAGTGGATCGCAGCGCATCAATGCGGCTATTTCGCGCGCGCGAGTGATGGAAAAAAGTTATTCGGCGACATGATCTTCGGCGATTCCATCTCAACGCCGATTGTCGAAAACGGTGTGATCTTCTCAAACCTGGGCTATCCGCGTGTCAATGGAAGTGGTGGAGGGTTTTTCGCTTATCCAATTCCAACATCAGAGACTGGAAAATTCACGCCGGCGTATGGTTTTCACGGCGATTGGGCCCCGGATGAAATTCCAGTAAGCGAAAAGAAGCCTTTCGAGCGGGGAATCATTGCGTCGCCGCTGCTCGTGGACGGACTGATCTATCGAATGACCGAAGCGGGTGGATTAATGGTCAATGACGCCAAGACCGGCGCCATGGTTTATCGGAAAGTCCTCCCCATGGCTCCCATTACGCAATATTGGACGTGGGCCGGAGCTTCCACGAGTCCCACACTCGCCGGCAAATTCATTTACTTGATGGACAACCAAGGCAATGGGATCGTCATCGATACGGGCCGCCAATACAGGGAACTCGCGCACAATGTCATCGAAGAAGTCTGGGATGGAAAAAATCGATCTCAGAATCTGACCACTCCCATATTCGACGGCACGCGCATGTACTACAAATCACCCAGCTTTCTGTATTGCATCGAAGGACGACCTGTACCGGAGTTGATTAAGAATCTAGGTGGCGATGCCACGGCGCGCGGCGATGCGTGTGTTGAACTCGGCGCAATGGGTGTAACTGTAAAGGATGCACTACCCGCGATAAAGGCGTGCATGAGAGACGCTGATTTGCATGTCCAAGTCAAGGCGGCGATAGCCGTGCAGAAGATCGATCCAGATAACAAAGTCGTCTTCAAAACCTTGACGGACCTTTTCCGCAAGGAAAACGATGCCGCGCTGCGTAAGGAAATCACAGAGGCATTGCAATCATTCAATCGTGTACCTGTATTGATATTGGAATATTCCGGCCGTGAGGCGGATGTCTTTACATTTAATAGCAATACTCCCTTGGATCCTTCCACCGCGGCGGCAGTGAGCAGCTACAAAATTGAGGGAGCAAAAATCACGCACGCCAATGTATCCCAGGATGGAAGAACTCTCACGCTGACCATTCCCGGAATACCCGATCGAAAAGCAACCACGTTGTCGTATGCCGGTCTGCGTTCTGTGGACGGGGTTCTGCCCATGGACTCTCTGACCTTTACATCCTTCCCAACGTTCTTCCTGCATTTCAAATTCAACGACACGAAAGATGAAATTGCGCACAATTTAATCGGAGAGGGGCCAAATGGAATCTTCAAAGGCGGTCCCAAAGTTATTCCGGGACGCAAAGGTAATGCGCTCAACTTGAGTCACGAGCAGTCGCTCGAAATTCCCAATTCGCAGGAGTTTCAAAACCTGACCAACGGAAATTTCACAGTCGCTTTCTGGATCAAACTCAATAGCCCGCAGAATGGAGCCTGGCGCACAGTCCTGCAGAAAGGAAACGCCGAATTGGAGCGATGCCCGGGTTTGTATCTGCATCCGACCAGCGAAAACTTTCACTTTCGCATCTCCACCACCAGTCCGGACAAACAGGAAGGCGGTGACTCTGCAACGCCCTTGAAGGTCGGTCAGTGGGCGCACGTTGCTTACGTCCGGGAACGCGGGACTCTGCGCCTTTATCTCGATGGCGTCAAAACGGAAGCGGCGCTCAATAATGCAGTCGTGGCAAATACCGGATCGCTGATCATTGGCAAGAGCCCGTGGTATCCCGGACCCGATTGCGACATGGAAGATTTTCGAATCTACTCCAAGGCCTTGAACGACACTGAGGTGAACGCGTTGGCAAAGGAGTGATCGACCTAGACCTGCAACGCCGTCTCGCGCGTGTTGAGTCGACTGAGATCTGGCACGTCTGACACCAACGGAAAAAGTGCGCCATCCAACTCATCGCCAATGGCAAATCGGCTGAGATCCAAGCGATGGGCCTGCCCGGAGTACGTCGTCCCATCAGGCATGTAAATAATCGCAAACGCCTCACGCATCTTGTCCGTTCGATTGGGTCCGGCGTAATGAAACGTCAGGCCGTTATTGAACGTGCACGAACCTGCTTTCAGCGGGCAACACACCGCCTTGGTGTGAGGGTTGGGCGATCTGAACAACTTCGTGGCGTTGGGGTTTTTCAAGTCCACTGGCTTAAGATCATGATAAGCCTGGGTGCCCGGTAGAAACGACAAGCAGCCGGATTGAACGGTTGCGTCCGACAAGGCCAGCCACAAACTCAGCTGATTTCCGACCTGCTGATGCGGCCAGTAATGCGAATCCTGATGCCACGGAGTCTTCGCTCCGGTTCGCGGTTCCTTGTAAAGCGCATGGTCCGTAAAAATGCGCACCGGGAAGCCTGAAAGCCGCGCGGCGATATTGCCAAACCGGCGCGAAAGAGAGAACTCGCGCAATTCCGGATGGCGGTCCCATAAATTGATTTTCTGTATGAAAATCTGTTCGTAAGAGCTCTTTTCATGAAACGCACGCCGGTCATTACGCACTTCCGATTGAACGGCCGCGGTGATGGTGTCGCGAATTCTCTTGAGATGAGCTCCGCTTATAACGGCATCAAGTTGAACAAATCCATTCTTACGGTAGCTGGCAATGTGCTCCTGCGTCAGCGGATAGTCATCGTCGAACATGCTTCTTCTCCTTGAGAAACCTGAATGAGCGCTTGTTACTTCATCGGGGGAACCATACCGTATCTGGGTGTTTAGAAATTGAAGCGTTGATGGAAATACTTGAATGAATCAACGATCCCGGCTTAAGGCGATGTTCAGCGCCACGCAGGCGCGGGCTCGGTTGTCGGCCGCACGTCCGGTCAATACGCAGGAATGCCGCGTTACAGCGCCCGTTTTGGCGCACGATCATGACTATTATGAAATCTGCTTTGTGCACAGCGGCAGTGCCGTTCACAAGACGGATTTCTACGATGCGGAGATCCAGAAGGGAGCCGTCGTGGTCATGGCGCCCGGTACCATTCACGCCTTTGCCAAACCCCGCGACCTACGGGTAACCAATATTCACTACCTTGCTGAATGGCTGTTAGTGGACACGCGCACCCTCTGGGAACACGATGGCCTTGTGCCGCTATTTCTCGCGGCCAGTCTCTTTCGCCGGCTGACTCCCGTCCGTATTCCGCAATTTCAACTCACTCCGCGCGACACCGCAGGATTAGCGCGGGAAATTCGCGACATTACGCGTGAGCTCGACGAGCCGCGACCGTCGCTGACACTGCTGAAATCGATTCTCCTCAAGTTCATGATTTTACTCGGCCGGGCCTACGTCCAACAGGAGTCGCGAGAACTGGGTTACCAATTCCGCCGCGAAATCTGGATCGCGCTGGATTTCATAGAGGACTGCATCGCAGAGATCAGACTGTTAAGCGTTTCCGAACTGGCAGGGAAGATGGACCTGTCGCCCAATCATCTGACGGCGATATTCCGGAAGGCGACAGGATTTCCCCCGTTGGAATATTATCAGCGCCGCCGGATCCATCACGCCAGCCGGTTGTTATTGAATCCGCAAGCATCGATCACCGACATCAGCATGAGTCTCGGTTATGCGGATGCGGCACATCTCTCCCGGGCATTCAAACAGTTCCACGGCATCACGCCGCGCGACTATCGGAAGAAATATTTGTTGTAGCGCTATTGAATAAATCACGCACTCCCGATCAAAATCCCCGTCAAAAACACCAGCACGCCGCCGATGATCACCTGAAACGCCGCTGTCAAGAACGGCGTGTCCATGTACCGCGCGCGGATCCACGAGATCAGGCACAACTCCACCACCACGACGCCCACCGCCACGCCTGTCGCCCACTTAAAATTGGAAATCAAGTACGGCAACGTGTGTCCGATGCCGCCAAGCGTCGTCATCAGTCCGCAGATCACACCACGAAGCCACGGGTGACCGCGTCCGGTCAGCGAACCGTCGTCGGAGAGTGCTTCGGCAAAACCCATGCTGATGCCCGCGCCGATCGACGCGGCCAGACCCACCAGAAATGCATCCCAGGATTTCTGCGTTGCGAACGCTGCGGCGAACACCGGCGCCAGTGTCGAGACCGACCCGTCCATCAGCCCGGCCAGTCCCGGCTGGATCACCTGCAGCACGAACAAGCGCCGCTCCGATTTCGCTTCCTCTTCGCGGACTTGCGGTGTCAGATTTTCGCGGCCCAATTCTTCCGCCAGAATTGTATGATGCTGCTCCTCGGCGGCCAGATCGCCGAGCAACTGCCGGATGCTCGCGTCGGTCGACTTTCGCGCGACCGTTTCGTAGAAGCGCTTGGTCTCCGCCTCCATAATGCTCGCCTGGTTGCGCACCGTCTCCAGGCCGAGCGGGCGAGTCAGCCAGACCGGCCGGCGTTTCACGAAACCGCGTACATCTTCACGCCGCACGTGGGGAATGTGGTCGCCGAACTTCGTGCGATACAAATCGAGCAGACGGTGCCGATGGCCATCCTCTTCCACGCGCATGCTATCGAATACTTTCGCACTGCCGGGATACGTGTCCTTCAAACCGTCGGCGAAGTCACCGTAAATTTTTGCGTCTTCTTCTTCCAGCGCAATGGCCAGAGCAAGAAGTTCGCGTTCGGAAAGACTGTCAAAACTGCGCATGATGGCACCTTGGTTGTGAGAGTGTTTCGAGCTTAGCAGCGCGATCTCGCGAATCAATTTGCACAGCAAAGCGCCCGGACGAATCCGGGCGCTGCGTTCAATTTGGATAGTTTCCTGCTTTACGCCGCTAGGTCGAACACCATGACTTCCGCGTCCGGCGAGCCATTCAGTTCAAGTACGGGTTCATCGGTCACCGCCGCGCCATCGCCTTCGTTTAAGGCCTTTCCATTCAGGGAGGCAGAACCGCGGAGCATCTGAATCCACGCCCGCCTGCCCGGCTTCAGTTCCAGCTTCGAGGCTCGATCAGCCACCGGTTTGACCACGTACACGCTGGCGTCCTGATGAATCTTCAGCGCGCTGCCGCTGGGATTGCCCGCGGCGATTAAGCGGAATTCGCCCGGTTGCATTGCCGTGTCGACGGTCTGGTCGGCGTACTGCGGCGTCAGACCATGCTTCTCCGGTTGAATCCAGATCTGCACGAGTCGGACTTCCGCTTTCTCCGACGGATTGTATTCGCTATGCATAATTCCGGTTCCGGCGGTCATCGCCTGAACTTCACCGGGATGCAGTACCGCGCCGTTGCCCATGCTGTCGCGATGTTCCAATTCACCGTCCAGCACGTACGTAATGATTTCCATATCGCGGTGCGGATGCATGCCGAACCCCGCTCCCGGCGCAACGCGGTCGTCGTTGATCACGCGCAGCGGGCCAAAACCCATGTGCTTAGGATCGCGATAATCGCTGAACGAGAATGTGTGCCAACTGTCGAGCCAACCGATTTCAGTATGTCCACGTGCCTTTGCGGGTCTCAGAGTAATCATGATTATTTTCCTCCACCTTAAGATGTTCCTATTTACTTGATCGCATTACGCCCAGCGTTTATTCGCGCTTCGCCGCACGTGCGTCGAAACTGATCGGTCCGGGGCCGCGACTGGCGATCAGCAGCAGACCGCCGATGATCGACAGGTTCTTGAGAAAATTGGTCATCTGGCCCATTTGCTCCGTGCCCGTGTACGCCCAGAAATTATGAAAGATCAGCGTCGCGGGAATCAGGAACACTATCAGTGCCAGAGCGCCGTAACGCGCTTTGAATCCGGTCAGGACAGAAAGCCCGCCGAAAATTTCAAAGAGCAGCGCCATCACCAGGAAGAACGGTGCCGCGGGCATCCCCTTCGATTGCATCATCGCCGCTGTGCCTGAAAATTGCGTCGACTTGCCGACCGCGCTCATCAGGAAAATCAAGCTGAGCAGAAATCGCCCGGCAAGTGGGGCGGCATGTTCGGCTGTCGCCAGCAGTCCAGTCGAAGTCGATCCCGATTGCGAGCCACTTGGAAGTCCTACGTTTAGAGTGTTCATATTACCCTCCTTTTTTCCGTTTTAACATTTGTCGTTAAAACAAGTATTTCATCTAAGAGAAGCTACGCTTCCCCGCCCCGCACCAACTCCAACAAATCGATCAACTCCCGCATCTGCTTCTCACTCATGTGAGCCAACTGCTGCTTCGAAGTCTCCAGCACCGGCCGGTCCAACTTCGCGAGCAACTCTGCACCGCCCCGCGTGATTTTCGCCATCACCACGCGACGATCAGCGGCACTTCGCTCACGCTGCACCAACCCGCGCTGCTCCATGCGGTCCAGCAGGCGCGTGATATCCGGGTCGCGCGTTACCAGGCGGCTGCCGATCTCGCTGCAAGCCAGACCATCCTTCCCCGCCCCCTGCAGAATGCGCAGGACGTTGTACTGCGTCGGAGAAAGCTCCGCCGGCTTGAGCACCTCCGCAATCGCCCGCATGGTATGGTCCGCCGTCCGTGCCAGGTTTAGAAACACTTCCGTCTCCGTGGAGGGGAAAGGTTTCGACTGCTTGATCTCGTCTCTCAATCGTCCACTCATGAAGGAATAATACTCGTTATAACGACTATTGTCAAGACAGAATTTTGCGGGAGTGGCATTTTTTGATTGCCACGGCACACTGACAGCCCGTTGAAAAGGATTATTCCGCCAAGTTTCTCCGTGAAACGCCTAGTAGTAAAGGCGTTTCGCGGCGCAGGCCACGAGTTCGTTAGCGGGCTGCGGGCGGCCGTCCCCGATTAATGGAGCTCCTTCACCCATGCATGTCACTGTCCGCGTGCTCAAACGCCCGGCCACCGACCTTCCGCTGCCCAAGTACGAAACCGCAAACTCCGCCGGCATGGATGCCCGCGCCGACATCCGCGAGGACGTGGTCATTCCGCCGCTGAAGCGCAAACTGATTTCCACCGGCCTGAAAGTCGCCGTGCCGCCGGGCTACACGCTCGACGTTGATTCCCGTTCCGGTCTCGCTGTAAAAAGCGGCGTCTTCGTGCTGAATGCGCCCGGCATCATCGATGCCGACTACCGCGGCGAGATCGGCGTGATCGTCGCGAATCTCGGCGACGAGTCCTTCACGATCAAGCGCGGCGACCGCATCTGCCAGCTTCTGCTGCGAAAGGTCGAACGCGTCGCGTGGGAGGAAGTGGACGAACTCGACGCCACGGGCCGCGGCGAAGGCGGATTCGGATCGACGGGCGTGAAGTAGCTGTGGCTCCTGGCTCTTGGACCTGTCAGTTAATCCAGATTCACTTAGAGAAACTTTTCTTCACGTCAGATCCAAGAGCCTATTTCACTCTCGCATCAAGCTGTTTCATCAGCTCCAAAATATTGCGTCGATTCTGACCGAAGTCGCCCTTCCCCACTCGCGACTTTGAATGAACATTAAGCGTCAGCGTCCCGTCCGCTCCTGATATTACCGTGACGTAGATGTCATCCGTGAATCGCCACAGCCCGGTCGTGCGCGTCGCGTGAACCTTGCCGCCCTGCGCGTCCGTCTCGACTACTTTCCACCGCGGAATCGCTGCAACGGCCACTTGCACCGCCGCGAGAACTTCGTTCATCGGTTTGCGATAGGTGCGCGGGCGAAGTTCCGGCTCGGCCGCATCCGGTTTCGTTTCGTATGTATTCTTACTGATCCAATCCAGAAGACTCACGTCTTATTCCTTCCCTGGCTTCACGCTTCCCAAAGTGCTCTTCTTCCCGCGGATCGCGATGCTTCCGCCTACTTTGGCCGTCGGGAATGAAATCGTCGTATTGCCGAGCGTCACCGTAATTTTATCTGCGGCGACTTTCGCCACCGCTTGCGGCACGCTCTCGACGCCTGCGTCCGTCGCCGTCAACACATGCAGAAAGTAGTCAACCTTGCTCGGCTTTGCTGGTGAGATTTCGATACGACATTCGGCCTCATCGCCGAACTTCAAACGCGGTGGAAAATTCTTGCCGCCGTAACTATAGAGACCCTCGCCCTGATTCAGCTTCACCTCGGCTTTCACCGGCAACACCGTTTGCAGATGCAGTTTCCCGGTGCCGTTCGTGACCACCAGATTCGGAGCTTTGCCAGTCGGCGGCTTCATCGCGTGAAGCACCCATGTCTTCTGAAACGACGGCTGCCTTGATTTAACGCGATCGAAAATCACAAACGTTCCAGGTCGGATGAACACGATCTGCCGTGTGAAATACTCCAGCTTGTCTTTGGAGTACGCGCGCGAGCAGTCGCCGGCGCAATACATGTACGTGCCCTTGTCCTCGTACGCCAGCATGTCGGCGATGTCCATCAACTCGCGGTGCCGCCGCCACTGGTCGGCATCGCCGCCGTCGCCATTGTGCCGGAAGCATGTCCCCGGCCACGGAAACTTCTGGCCGCCATCGTTGGCGATCTCGTCCGTATAACCGCGGATGAACGTGAACTTCTCCTTCGGATCGTGAATCAGCACAGAATTGTGCGCGATCGTGCGGAGGTAATAGTTGATGTCGTGGGGTCCGCTCCAGTCGACGTAGTGTCCGCCCTCGCCCGCCAGTTCACTGTTCTTGAAAATGTAAAAGTGGCCGACATCCAGATGCTGGTGCGCCGTGAAGCGTTTGCCGCACTTGAAGAAAAAGTACGTCGCGTCCTCTTCCCACGAGCTCCGCGCGTACACGTAGCCCGGGCCCGAGCTGTAATGCGACAGCGGCAGTTTCTCGACGGTCGTCTTCTTCACCAGCGGATCGAACCAGAGTAGTTCCATCCAGGAATTTTCAAACGCTCCGAGATGCGGCTGGCGGTGGAGAAATGCGTTGATCGCCTGGTGCTGCGGATCCTTGGCGAATTTTCCAACCAGCAACCGGTGCGCGGCGAGTGTCCGGTCGCGTTCGGAACGGTAAAATCGGCCGCGCCCGTCGCCGACGCAGATCGACCGCCGCGTATCGTGTTCCCGCTTGGTCGGGTAGTATTCAAAAATCCCAGCCAGTGCCCGCTGCTTGTAAAATTCCGGCACGAACTCCAGATAATCGGCGCCCGTGCACTCCTTCATCGCCATGCACGCCATCAACCACTCGAACAGGTAGTAGTTGACGTAGAACCCTTCCGCGTAACCGCCGCCCGTTCCCGCCAATCGCAGGCAATCGGCCGCGACGTAGCGGAATTCGCGGTCGATGCCATAGAGCATGAACGGCTCTTTCTCGGTTTCGTACATCACCGCCAGGCAACCGAGCAGCAGACCCCAATTCTTGTAGCCCCACCAGCCGTCGTGAAACGGACTGGGCTCTTCGTCGACGTTCTGATCGCGGTTGGCAAAAAAGTACGCGTGGAATTTCTTCCGCTCGTCGTCGGTCCAATGCTCGTGGCACAGATCGTAAACCAATGCGCCCATCGCCACGTCGGAACCAAACGGAATGTGGCCGATGTTGATCGGCTTTCCGATCCAATGCGCAAACGCCAGATCGATTGCTTCGCGCGCCAGCTTCGCGTCCTCATCGATCGCTGCGATCAGCGCTTGCGAGATCATCTTGTTGGCGGGACTCAGCCCCGTCGCGAAGTCCGGCGCGATCGCGTCGGCAATCGGCATCTCGCGCGCGACTTTCGAGGTCCGGCGGTACGCCTCCGCGCGCTGCCTCGCAAATTGCTGCAGCTTCGCGCGCGAACCAAACAGCCGCGGATGCTCGTGGGGAATTTGCTGCGTGGCGAGCGGAGAAAAAATCGAGTTATACGCCGGCTTGGTCATCAGCGGGGAACCTCTCGCGAGTGATTGAGTTCCGATCACGCTAGCATCCCTTTACAGAATGTCCAACCCGCCGTTTTAGTCCGCGAAGCCCAAGCTCGCTCATCGCTTGCTCTTCAAATCCTCCATCCGCTCGATCCAGAGTTCCTCAAAGACGCGCACGTAGTCCGTCAGCGGCATGGCGAAAGTTCCGTGCTTCATCGGATATCCATTTTGATACCCTGGCTCGCCGTCAGGTGTGAAATCAGTTCCGTGTGGATTCCAGAGTCGAATTTCATCCCGCGTGACATCGAAACCCAACACCGCATACGCATGATTGCCAACAATTCCAGGCGGAAACGAGTCGCCGTGCGCACCGGACTATTTTTGTAGACGTACCCCCGCTGCATCGATTTCAGGACCGCAACCGCCGCTGCGGCCCCTCCCTTTATCTGGGGGTTGGTTACCGCATCGTCAATTTCATCTCTGGAGAGTCTACCGTCATGATCGGTATCCCAGGCCGCGAAGTTTTCGCGCACGACAGCCGTGAATGGCGTGGTCGGATGTTCTTCAGCATTGCAATTTAAAATGAAGCAAATGAGAGCGCATAGCAGCGCAAATTTGACCATACAATTCCCCTTCCAAGTGGGAAGTGGACGCGCGACGCGCGCCCAACTTCACCCTTCCTTGGAAGACGTTTCAAAAATCAAACACCATCACATCCGTTCCATCCGGATTCACGACCACCAGCCGCTTGTTGGCCGAGGCATCCGTGACCTGAACGTTGTATTCCGTGGCCTTGCCTTCCTCGACTTTCACTTCGGTGATCTTCGCGCCGGGGACCTTCTTCTCGATTGCCTCGGCAACCGCCTTGGGCAGTTCTTCCGCCTTCAGGCTCCGCGCAGTTTTGATCACGTTGCCCGACGAATCAAAATCCGCTTCGTGCATCACGCCATCTTTGTCGTGCCAGCGCGTCGCGTAGACCTTTCGACCATCTTCCCTATAGACCACCCAGTTCGTCGCTTCACTGACCCCATACTTGGCCGACAACGCCTGCTCCACCGCCGACGGCACATTCGGCCCTTCGGAAGCGAAACTCACCGCACTGAGCGTCATCAATCCCAGAACCATAACCCACACCTTGCGCATCGTTCTTCCTCCTGTCATATGTTTGAAAAAATGAATCCTGACCGACATATCAAAACCCATGCCGCCAAACTCAGCGCACGCGTCGGATCGTTAATTTATCGGAAGAATCGTTAACAGAACGAAGTTGCATTTATGAAGTGAGCGTAAATTGGACGTACGTTCGTAAATAACGCCAACTCATTATGCGGCAGTCGTCCGAAAATCGGCGGGATACGGGAATCGGGATTCGCCCATTGCATAGACGCGGCGATTCCCGAATCCCTATTCTCGATTCCCGTTGTTAATCCGTTCTTTGCGTCTTTGCGTCTTTGCGAGAGGCAAAAACTCACACCGCCTGCAGCGAAAACACTTCCCGCGCGTCCGCTACTTCGCCGCGGATCGCCGAGGCCGCGACCATCAGCGGGCTCATCAGCAACGTGCGGCCGGTGGGGCTGCCTTGGCGGCCTTTGAAGTTGCGATTGCTCGACGATGCGCAGAGTTGGTCATCGATCAGCTTATCCGGGTTCATCGCCAGGCACATCGAGCAGCCTGCTTCGCGCCATTCGAATCCGGCGGCGCGGAAAATCTTGTCCAAGCCTTCCTTAATCGCCTGTTGCTGCACCAGCATCGAGCCTGGAACGACGAGCGCCTTGATTCCGGGGGCGACATGCTGGCCTTCGACGTACTTCGCGACCTCGCGCAAGTCAGTCATGCGACTATTCGTGCACGAGCCGATGAACGCGACGTTGATGCGTGTGCCCTTGATCGGTGCGCCGGGCTTGAGCTTCATATATTCCAGCGCTTCGGCCACAGACGCTTTTTCTGTCGCGTCTTTCGCGCCTTCCACTGTGGGCACATTCTCGTTGATGAAAATCGCCTGGCCGGGATTGATGCCCCACGTCACCGTCGGCGCAATGTCTTCCGCCGCGATTTCGACGACGTCATCGTACGACGCGTCCGCATCGCTGGCCGTCGCGCGCCAGTTCTTCACGGCTGCGTCCCACGCCGCGCCTTTGGGTGAATAGGGCCGCCCCTTCAGGTACTCAAATGTCGTCTCGTCGGGGTTGATGTAGCCGACGCGCGCGCCGCCTTCGATCGACATGTTGCAGACGGTCATGCGCTCTTCCATGTTCATCGCACTGATCGTCGAGCCGTTGTACTCATACGCGTAACCCGTTCCGCCGTTGACGCCCAGCAGGCGGATCACATGCAGCGTTACATCCTTGGCGTAAACACCCACCGGCAGCTTGCCGTTGATGTTGATGCGCCGCACTTTCAGTTTGCCCAGCGCCAGCGTCTGTGTGGCCAGGACATCGCGCACTTGTCTGGTGCCGATGCCAAACGCAATCGCGCCAAATGCGCCATGCGTTGACGTGTGGCTGTCACCGCAGGCAATGGTGATGCCCGGCTGCGTCAATCCCTGCTCGGGTCCGACGACATGGACGATGCCCTGCTGTCCGGAGGCCACGTCGAAGTACTTGATCTTGAATTCGCTGCACGCCGCCTTGAGTGCATCGATCATGCCCTGCGCGAGCGGATCGGCAAACGGCTGCTGCCGCGTATCGGTCGGAATGATGTGATCGACCGTCGCGAACGTGCGCTGCGGGTACGGCACCGACAGCTTCAAGTCGCGTAGCATGCCGAACGCCTGCGGACTGGTGACTTCGTGAATCAAATGGAGTCCGATGAGCAACTGCGCCTGACCGTTGGGAAGAATCCGCACCGTGTGCGCATCCCACACTTTCTGAAAGAGATTCTTGCCATTGCCTTTGCGGGGATTGATGGATGTAGGGGCGGTGACGCTCATCGAACGCAAATCCTTGGAGAGGGTTGGACAATCGACAACAGCTTCACTTTATCAGAGCTCCCCGCCGACGCAATCGTATCCAATCCAATCCGCACAGAGCTTTCTTCCAAACTCACGCTGCGGCTTGGACGTACCTATTCCTGCGAGGTCGCTCCATGAAGCGCGGGTTTACTCTGCTGGAAACACTGGTCGTGATCGTGGTGATCGTCGCGCTGGCGGCGCTGCTACTTCCGGTCTTGTCATCCGCGCGCGTGTCTGCGCGGCGAACGAGTTGCGCCAACAACCTGCACGCGCTGGGTTGCGCGCTGACGATGTATTCCGACCTCCCCAGCTTCGCGTGTTTTCCGGTCTCCAGGTCCAATGGCCGGGCGGAGCCGCTGCCGTCGCTGGGAATTCTCTACCGCGACTACGTTGTCGACTACCGCGTCTTCTCCTGTCCGGGAATTCCTACGGTTCAAGCGCTCAGAAGAATGGAACCGACTATTGCCGGCGCCAAGTCTTCCCTGCCGCTCGACGCCAGCATGACCCACTATGCTTACGATTCGGGCAACAAAGCCACCGGCTACAAACCCCACACGACCAAAGATGCCATGGCCATTCTCGTTGCCGATTTTTCGGAGGCGGGGCGCAACGCCGACAATCATGGTGAACGCGCGGGCCAAAATTGCCTTCGCGTCTCCGGTAGCGTAGAATGGAGCGAATCCATTTCGAATACTGTCGCGTCAGGCTCGCCGCCCGTGGTAGATGTGGACATCACCGCTGACGGTACGCTGGACGATCCCAAGTGGGAGAACATGAAGAGCTATATTTCTCAATGAAAATCATCGACTTAACTATTGCAGAGACATAATCTTACGACAACTCATCCTCCCTTCTATTACGGTTTCTTCATGAAATTCAATTGCAACTGGTTCTCAACTAGGTAGAAGTCTCACGTGTTGATAATGATTCTCAATTGCAGGTTTCGTCCAAGTTCGTCCACGCTGGGGGAGCACATGTTCTGCATTCGAGTTGTTGCCGCCTTGATTTCGTTTTGCGTTTTGTCCGGTTGGGTCCGCGCCGCCGATAACGAGATGGCCTCCATCCGCGCCGAAATGCAGGCCATGCGCGAAGCCTACGAAGGCCGCATCGCCAGCCTGGAGACCGAAGTCAAAGTACTCCGGCAGACCGGCGGCGCGCCACGCAGCACCGAAAAGAGCATCAACGACACGCTCTTCAAAAAGGAAGGCACGCCGCCCAACACCTCCAACGTGCCCGGAAACGCGGGCCCCGGTATTCCCAGCAATGCCGTGCGCAGCGCGTCTCAACTGACGCTCGGCGGCTACACCGAATTCACCTACACCGACCGCCAGACCCGCACGCCGCAGTTCGATCAACTCAAGACGGTCCTGGAACTCAGCGCCAAAATTCAGGAACACATCAGCCTGTACATGGAAATCGAAGACGAACACGCCGGCGCCATCGCCGGGCCCGAAGAGACCGACGGCGAAGTCGAGATCGAGCAGGCCTACATTGATTACAAGATCGACAAAGCCGTAAACTTCCGCGCTGGCGTCATCCTCGTGCCGGTTGGGCACTACAATCTCAATCACGAAGGTTTCGTCAACAACCTCGTCGACCGCCCCTTGGTGGATCGCCGTATCATTCCGACGACGTGGTACGACGAAGGCCTCGGCTTTTACGGCACGCCCATCGACACGGATAAATTCGGCCTCAGCTACGAAGCTTACATGTACAACCCGGCTGTTACCGACGGCGTCGACCCGCTCTCGGGCTTCCGCGGGATCAGGAATGAAAACAAAACCCCTACTAGCGATCAGAAAGCCGGCGCAGTCCGCGTCGCGATGGAACCCGCTCGCGGCTGCAAGGCCATTGCCGACTCGCTGGAGTTCGGTCTATCGGCATACGTCAGCGGCTTCGGCGGCTTCAACGGCGTGAACGACAACGGCGACACCGTCCGTTTCGGCCCGGGCCGCTTGTACGTCACCGCCGCCGATGTCTCGTGGGAGAAAAAGAACATCGGCTTCCGCGGCGAAGCGGCGCTCGACCACGCCGATTCCGGCAACAACATCACCGGCAAACGCCAAGACGCGTGGGGTTATTACGCCGAAGGCTACTACAAATTCTGGCCGGGTTTCCTGAGCCACTCGCCCTTCGGCAAGTTCAAGGATCCCAAGCTCGTCGCCGCGTTGCGCTACGAATACGTCAACCTTGACAACGAGCTTCCCGCCACCCCGTCCGTCCAGCGTCTCACCGCCGGGATCAGCTACCGGCCGCTGCCGAACACGGTCTTCAAGTTCGACTACCAGAACGACTGGCTCGGCTCCGGCCTGGCGGGACAGGACTACGACGAAAGCGAAACGGGGTTGAAGAAACACCTGCACGCGTTTTTGTTCAGTGTCTCCACGGGATTTTAATTTCATTCACGGCCGCTTGCGGCGAGGATTCGTTTCATGAACGACAGGGAAGCGCAACAGGTTGAAGGCCAGGGCATGTCCCGCCGCGACTGCCTGGCATGGCTGGCGCGTGCTTCGGCCATTGCCGTCGCCGGCATCACCACGCGAACGTGGGGCGACGACACCCCTGGACTGGTCAAGATCGCGGACCTGATCAGGATTGCCAATGACACAGCCCGGAAGATCGAAAAACCCAACGTCATCCTGACGCGTACCAGTAAGGGCGTGGCGTGTCTGTCGACCATCTGCACCCACAAACACAACACACTCGACGTCGATAAAGATGGGAACATCTTCTGCCCGGTGCACAGCAGCATGTTCGATCTGGAAGGCAATCCCTCCGGCGGCCCCGCCACACAGGCCTTGAATTGGTACCACACCGAAATTTCCAAGGAAGGCGCGATCAGCGTTGATGCCGGAAAAACCGTCAAGCAGGGCGATTGGGCCGAACTCCCCGACTGGGCCAAGCCCAAGAAGAAATGAACGTAGCTGACCCGAGCGGCACGCTGGCCATCTTCGCCAAGGAACCGCACCCCGGTCGAGCGAAGACGCGCCTGATTCCCGCGCTTGGCGCAGAAGCAGCCGCACGTCTTTCCGCGGCGTTCCTCAACGATCTTCTGCCGCGCCTCGCCGCTGGACTCGCGCCGCAGACGCGCATGCTCCTCTGCTACGATCCGCCGGAAGCCGCCGCACACTTCGCGACTCGCATACACGCGCTCCACCTGCACCGCCGCATCGATCTGCTCAGCCAGTCTCCCGGCGACTTGGGCCAACGCCTCGCCGCCGTAAAATCTCACGTGAAGGCTCCGGTCGTCTTCATCGGCACCGATGCGCCCGACCTGCCGATCGATTTCATCATCACAGGCCTGCGTTACGCGCAGGACGGTCGCGCTTATCTCATGAAAACCGCCGACGGAGGCTACGCGCTGCTGGCCTTGCCCGCGCAAGCGCCTTCAAGCGTTTTCGAGAACATCGTGTGGTCAACATCGGAGACCGCACGCCAACAATGCGACCGCATCCGCGCCGCGGGCATCGACACGCGTGAAAGCGAACTGGTCTGGTGGGACGTCGACGAACCCGCCGATCTGCTCCCGTTGCGCCGACGACTCGAAGCCAACCCTCAGCTCGCGCCTGAGACGCTGGAAGCGCTCCGCTTGATTGGCGCGCTCCCCAGCGAACGCCCACCCTTATAGTACGCCGCGATCTCATCGATACTTTGGCCGGCAACCAGATACATCCACATCACGCGCCAGTTCATCCACGTCGTCCGCAGCACGCCATGCTTCAGCCAGCGCCGCGCATCCGAATGAAGCAGCGGATGGAGCACGCGCGGCGCACCGAATTCCACCAGCGCTTGAGCGAGCAGGACATCTTCGAGTAGCCGTACGTTTTGAAATCCGCCGACGCGAAAGAATAGCGCGCGCCGCACAAAGATTCCCTGATCACCATACGGCATCCGCATTAAGCGCGCGCGCAGATTGTCCGCCGCCTCTATCAAGCGCAGCGACATTCCGGCCGCATCGATCCGATGCCGAAAGCAGCCCCACCCCCGCCGCTCATCCACTCGCGCAATCGCATCGACGGAGCCTGCAGACGGCACACAATCCGCATGCAAAAACCAGATCCACTCCCCCGACGCCAGTTCCGCCCCCGCATTCATCTGTACCGCGCGCCCCGGCGCCGAAACCAGATACCGCGCCCCATATTCCCGCGCCACCGCCGCGCACCGCGCATCCCCGCCACCATCACAAACCAGAATCTCAACTGTGAACGAGGGCCGATCCGCTCTCAAAGCCGCCAGACAGCGCCCCAACGCCTCCGCATCATTCAAAACCGGAATCACAATCGAAACATCACGCATACAAAATCCGTTTCACCCGCCTGCGCAATGGAAAATGGAAAATCAAAATGGAAAACGGAAAATGCCGGTTCTTTGCGACTTAGCGCTTTGCGTGAGATAAAAAAATCAGTCTCCGCCGCGGCGCCACCGCAATACCGCCGACAGAACTCCCTTCGACCGCGGCGTCAACCGCGTGCGGTTGTACGCATCGCCCAGCTTCCGCCAGATCTCCCCGACCGTCGGGTACGGCAGAATCGAACTCGCCAGACTCCCCGCGCCGAGTTTGTTCTGGATCGCCAGCACCGCGATGGGAATCATGTCCCCCGCGTGCGACCCGATTAGCGTCGCGCCGAGAATCTCGTCTGTGCCTTTTCGCAGCACCAATCGCCCAAAGCCTTCGCGTGTGTGGTCGAGAACCGCGCGATCCACGTCCCGCATCTCGACGGTGATCACGTCGGTCGTGATGCCGCGCTTGGCCGCATCAACAGTCGTGAGGCCCACGTGAGCCACCTCGGGCTCCGTGTACGTAGCCCACGGAATCACCAGCTTCGACACCCGCCCGCGCCCCAAAAACAGCGCGTTGCGAATCAGCAGTCGCGCCATCGCATCCGCCGCGTGCGTGAACTTGAATCCCGAACAGCAATCCCCCGCCGCGTACACGTTCGAATTCGACGTGCGCAAAAAATCGTCCACGATCACGCCGTGTTCGTCGGACTTCACATTCGCCACGCCGAGATTCAACGCCGACAGATCCGTCCGGCGTCCTGACGCCACCAGAATCGTCGCGCACGGAATCTGCATCTGCTTCCCATCACACTCTACGCTGACCTGCCGCTGGCGATCATTGAGCTTCGATGCGGCCGTCACCTTCGCGTTGAGCATCACGCGGATACCGTCCGCCTCCAGTTTCGCCTGCACGATTTTCGCCGCGTCAGCGTCGTCGCGCGGCAGCAACCGCCCGCCGCGCTGCACCAGCGTCACCTGTGATCCCAGCCGCGCGAACGACTGCGCCAACTCGCAGCCGATTGGCCCGCCGCCGATCACGCACAGACTCTCCGGAAGCTCCGTTAGATTGAAAATCGAGAGATTCGTTTCGAATCCCACCTCTTTCAGGCCCGGAATCTCCGGCACGAAGGGCACGCTGCCTACCGTGATCGCCGCGCGCGCGAACTTCAACGTCTTGCTGCCGACTTCGATGGCATCCGGCCCGGTGAATCGTCCCTCGCCCAGAAACACATCCACGCCCAGCCCCGAAAACCGCTCGACGGAATCCGCGCGGCTGATCTCCGCACGCAGTTTTCGCAGCCGTTCCATCACGCGCGGAAAATCCACCTGCGGAGCTGCCACGCCGACACCAAAATGCTCCGCCTCGCGCACCGCTGCTGCCGCGCGCGCCGATGAGATCAGCGCCTTCGACGGCACGCAGCCGACATTCAAGCAATCGCCGCCCATCCGGTGCCGCTCGATCAACGCCACTTTTCCGCCCAGCGACGCAGCCGCCGCCGCGACGACCAGGCCCGCCGGCCCCGCGCCAATCACGACCAGGTTGTATCTCTTCGCCGGCGTCGGATGCGTGTAGCCTTCCGGAAACGCATTGGCGCGCAGCGCACGGTTGTGAATGTCATCGGGCTCAGGACTGCTCATGCGGAGTGCCTTCGTTCAATGCGCGCTTCGCCACCCGGGCGATGAAAAACGTCGCCGCCAGCGTAGCAACAAGCCCGACGATCTGCGACGCCAGCTTCAGAGTATGCGGCCGCTCGCCACCCGCCAATTCCCCCGAGAGCGCCCCGAGGTACACAAACACCGCCGTCCCCGGCAGCATGCCCAAAAACGACGCCAACGCATACCGAACCGTCGAAACCGTCGTCAATCCCAGCACATAATTCAACAGCGTGAACGGAAAGATCGGCGAGAGGCGCGTTAAAATCACAATCTTGAAACCACTCCGCCCGATCGCATCGCGCAACGACGCGAATTTCGGCGCGCTCTTCGCCCAAGCTTCCACGCGTGTCCGCAGCACGCTCCGCCCCAGCAGAAACGCACACAGCGCGCCCAGATTGCTTGCGATCACCGTCAGCACGAATCCCGTGACAAATCCGTACACGCCGCCGGCCAGCAGCGTCAGCGCGCTGGCCGGAACCAGACACACCGTTGCGACGATGTAGGCGAAAACATAAACGGCCTTGCCCCACCAGCCCGCCTGTTCGAAAAAACTGCGCAGCTGCTGTACGTACTGGGCCATCGGCAGAAACAAAAACGCGACCGAGATCGCCGCCACTGTGACGACCAGCAGCACAATCCGCCGCGAGTGCCCCGCCTCTGGCGGCGCCGCCGCGTCGCTCATCGCGCCCCCGTCAACAGCGCTCCCGTACACGACGACCCCGCGCCGGCCGTACAACCCAGGCAGTGCTCCGCCGTGTGAATTTTTCGCCGCTGCAGCACATCCAAATCAAAGTCGCGAAGGTGCGCGATCGGCTTTTCAGCCAGTGGCAATTCCAGCATCTGATTGAAGTCGCAGTCGAACAGCCGCCCATCCCAGCTCACCGAAATCAGCGACCGGCACATCACATCATCAACGGCGGTCGGATTGAACTTCGACTCCAGCAGCTCGGTATACTTCTGCAGTTTTCCCGAATGCTCCAGATCCAATTTAAATCGCGAGATCGGCATGTTAGTGATCGTCAGCAGACTGTTGAAGCGCACGCCCAGCTTCCCCAGCTCGCGTTTGTAATCCGCTTCCAACGCAGCTTGCGGAGGCGGCAGACTCGGCCCCTGCGGATTGAAAACCAGATCCAGCGCCAGTCCGGAATTTTCTGCGCCGTACCCCAGCGCGTTCAGCGCCTTCAGCGCCGCGATGCTGCTGGCGAACACGCCCTTGCCGCGCTGCCGGTCGACATTTTCCTCGGAATAACACGGCAGCGAGGCGATCACGTGCACGCGATGCGCCGCGAGAAATTCCGGCAGCTCGCGCTGCCCGTCCTGGAACATCACCGTCAGGTTGCAGCGGTCGATCACGTGCCGCTTCAGCGCCGTCGCTTCGCGCACAAGAAAGCGGAATTCCGGATTCAATTCCGGCGCGCCGCCCGTGATGTCCAGCGTCTCGATCGACGGATGCCGCGTCAGCACCTCCACAATCAACTGCGCCGTCTCATGCGTCATCTGTTCGGCAATACGATGCGGACCCGCGTCAACGTGGCAATGGCGGCAGGTCTGATTGCAATACTTTCCGACGTTGACCTGCAGCGTGGAAATCCGATCCGCGCGAAGCTCCGCGTGGCCGGTTCGAGTCAGACAGTCGTCGAATCGTGCCATAGTCCCTCGTTATACAATCTTCAGTTCGCGTTCGCCGGCGATCACGCGTCCGATCTCCGCCGCTTCGGCATAACCCGCCGCGTGGAGTTGATCAAGAACCGCTTTCACATCGGCTTCCGCCACGCCGGCGATCAAGCCACCGCTGGTTTGCGGGTCGTACAGAATCTCCCCGCCGCGCTGGCGATCGCCGGTCACTTCCCACCGATGAATCAGATGCCGCCGATTCGAATTGTGCAGTGAACTGTTCACGTCCTGCGCAAAACACCACGTCGCGCCAGGAAGCAGCGGCAGTTTCTGAAGCTCCAGTTCCGCCGAGACGCCGCTGGCCTCCAGCATCTCGCTTAAATGTACCGCCAGGCCAAAGCCGGTAACGTCCGTCAGCGCATGCGCGCCGGAGCGGATCAGAATTTCCGCCGCCGCGCCATTGCTCGTCAGCATCGATTTCACCGCCGCGCTCACCGCCGATCCCACCGGCAGCATGCGCATCTCCGCCGCTAGAATCGTGCCCGTGCCCAGCGGCTTGGTCAGAATCAGCCGGTCGCCCACGCGCAGTCCGCTCTTGGTCAGAATTTTTTTCGGATCGATCAGCCCGTTGAACACCAAGCCGACTGAAAGGTCTTCACCTTCGTCTGTGTGCCCGCCGACAAGCGACGCGCCGAGCGCATGCGTCTCCCGGACGATTCCGGCCATCACCGCCGCCAGATCGCGAGCCACCAGGTCGTCGCTCCCCCGCGGCAGCGTTGCAAACGCGAGCACCGTGTCGGGCTTGGCGCCCATCGCGAAAATATCCGACGCCGCGTGAATCGTCGCGATCCTCCCTACCAGGTACGGATCCTCGAGAAACGCGCGAAAGTGATCGACCGTCTGCACCAACTCCAGCCCATCGGGAATCTTCACCACCGCCGCGTCGTCGGGTTTGTCCAGCCCGACACGCACGCGCGCATGCGTGTGCAGCTCCAGTTTACCGAGCACCTTCGATAGGACCGTGCCGCCAACTTTCCCGCCGCAACCCGCGCAGCGCACCGCCTCGTTCGGATCCGGCGGTTCTCGGTTGATCGGCAATCCCGAACGCATCGGCACACGGTCGATGAACTGCGGCACGAACATGTCCATGAAGCGCTGATCGATGTAATCCTTCCAGCGCCACACCCATTTCCCTCGCGCCGCCAAACCATTCCGGCTGCCGATCGCGCTTTTATCGCCAGTCATCAACAGCGCCAGAAATCCACGCTGCGGCACGTATTCTTCCAGCACCTCGTCCCGCAAATGCGCGCGGATGTTGTGCGCCAGATAGGGCCCCTCGCGCACCGCGTAAACGCCCGATTTCGGCAGCTTCGGAAACCCCTCAAGCTGCACGCAATCCCCCGCCGCAAACACATCCGGCGACGATTCCGTCTGCAGCGTCCGCTTGATTTTGATGAAGCCCGCGTCGTCCACGGCTAGACCCGTCCGCGCCGCCAGTTCTGGCGGAGCTCCACCCGTCGCCCAGACGAGCAGATCGAACGGCAGCGTCCGTCCGTCGCTCAATTCCAGCGACGTCGCCTCCGCTTTTTTGGCGCGAACATTAAAGATGGCATCGATGCCCTTCTCTTTGAACGTCTTGCGCCCCAGCGCTGTCGTCCGCGCGCCGCGCTCCATCAAAATATCCGCATTGCTGTCGACCAGAGTAATGTGGCAGCCGCCAAACCGTTTGTTGAAACGCGCGTGCAGGCCGCAGCAGAGCTCAAATCCCGCCGCGCCGCCGCCGACGACCACGACCTCCGGTTTTTTCCCGCCCGTAAAATTCTTCTCGAATGCTTCGAGCTTCGTCAGCAGCGTGTTGATCGGCCGCGTCATCAACGCATGCTCGCGCACGCCCGGCACATCGCCGCCACGCGTTGTCGATCCGACATTCAACGAGAGCACGTCGTACGCCAGCTCCGGCCGGTCGTCGAAGCGGACGACTTTCTCTTTCCAATCGATGCCCGCAACACGGGACTCGATAAATCGCGCGCCCGCCCAGCGCGCCAGCGGGCGCAGCTCAATCTGGATGTCGCGCGGTTCGTACAATTCCGCGACGCAACCCGGCAACATCCCGGAATAGAACGCGGTCGGGTATTCGGAGACCAGCGTCACGCGCAGGTCCGGCGGTCCGTCCATCGCCAGCATCTTCACCACCTGGACGTGAGCGTGCCCGCCTCCAACGAGGATCAGATCGCGAACGGGAGTAAGTGAAGTGCGCATGCCGCGCGCATTGTACCGCAGGCTCTCAACCCGCGAGCGTCAGTTTCAAAGGCACGCAGTGGTCAAAAGCCAACATCAGGCAAATTTGCCTGGCGAGAATCGCCCTTCACTCCGTGCGCAACCGATACCCCACACCCGCTTCCGTCACGAGGTACTTTGGCTTCGCGGGGTCCGCTTCGAGTTTATGGCGCAACTGATGCACGAAAACCCGCAGATAGTGACTCTCTTCCGCGTAATTCGGTCCCCAGACTTCCTTCAGGATCTGCCGGTGGGTCAGCACTTTTCCTGCGTGCTTCACCAGCAGTCCCAGCAGCTTGAATTCAATCGGCGTCAGCCGAATCTCTTTCTCGCCCACGCGAACATTGCGGTGCGCGAGGTCCACTTCCAGATCACCCGTCTTGAAGACCGAATCTGCGCCATCGTTGAGCGTCCGGTTGGCGTGCCGCATCGCCACGCGTACGCGCGCCATCAGTTCCGCGACGCCGAACGGCTTGGTGAGGTAATCGTCGGCGCCGGCGTCCAGTCCCGCGACTTTATCGTGCTCCTGTCCCCGTGCTGAAATAATGATGATCGGCACCGTCGTCCACTCGCGCAGTCGCTGCACGACCTCCAGGCCATCCATGTCCGGCAGGCCGAGATCCAAAAGCACAATGTCCGGCGGATGCGACGCCGCTTCGCTCAGGCCTTCCTGCGCCGTCGTCGCTTCCAACAGCGTGTAGCCCTGGCTGCCCAGCGTCGCGCGCAAAAAGCGGCGGATCTGCGGCTCGTCTTCGATGACTAAGATGACCGGCGCGGTGTCTGACATTTACGAAACCTGGACCTCGGGAAGTTGTTCTGTCACGGGCTTCTCCCCCTTTAAAGGGAGCGTAAACCGGAAAACCGCGCCGCCGTCCACGCGATTCTCCGCCCAGATCTTACCGCCGTGAGCTTCGACAATCGCGCGGCAAATCGCCAACCCCAATCCCGCGCCGCGCGACGCGCCAGCGCCCTTGCCGCGGTAGAATTTGTCGAAAATCTTCTTCTCGTCGCCGCTCTGCAAACCTGGACCACGATCGGCTACGTCGACGCGCACTTCATTGTTCTCCACGATCGCGGAAATGTCCACGGCCGTTCCCGTCGGAGTGTACTTCACCACATTCTCGAGCAGATTGGTGAAGACCTGCTCCATTAAAATCACGTCTTGCGGCACCAGTGGCAGATCGGGCGCCAATTTCACCGTGACCGGATGGTCGCGCAACGTTTTTTCCAGCCGCGTCAAAGCGCCGCCAACCACTTCCTCCAGCGGGCACCATTCCTTCTTCATCTTCGTGCCCGCTTCCAGCTTGGTCATCTCCAGCAGATTGGCCACCAGCCGCGTCATGCGCGCCGACTCTTCGTGAATGGTCTCGAGCAACTCGCGCCGCGCTGCCTCCGGCAGGCGGTTCTCTTCGAGCAGACTGCTCGACGCGCCGGTAATCGAGGCCAGCGGCGTGCGCAAATCGTGCGAGACAGAACTCAGCAGCGTGCTGCGCGATTTTTCCGTCTCGGCCTCCACCTGCGCCTTCTGCGCTTCGTCCGCGAGACGATCGCACTCAATCGCGAGCGCCGCCTGGCTGGCGAATGCCTCCAGCAACTGGATCTGATCGGCCGTCAGCAGCCGGCTGGGTCGCGCCGGATGCACTCCCAGCACGCCGACCGGACCGCGCGTCGCCATCAGCGGCACATACATCGCTTCGGCCGCCGGCAGCGTATCGGTGCCCATGCCCGCCGGCCGCCCCAGGTCAAACACCCACTGCGCCACGCTCCGTTCTCGCGGCGAGAATGGAAACTTCTCATTGCCCGCGCGGACCAGCAACCGGCCATCCGCGTCCGGCATCAAGCCGACCACATCGCTTTCGAAAACCTCGCTGACATGCTGCACCGCAATCTGCAGCAGCCGCTCCATCCCGCGCGTGCTCGACAACTGCCGCGTCATGGAATACAGCGCCGCCGTGCGCCGCTCACGCACGCTGGCCACGCCCGCCTGCCGCTGGATGCGCGACGTCAGCGAACTAATTACGATCGAGACCGCCAGCATCACCAGAAACGTCACGAAGAATTGCGAGTCGCGCACCGCGAACGTGTAGAAAGGCTCGACGTAAAAAAAGTCGAACGCCGCCACACCCAGCACCGAGGTCACAATCGCCGGCCCCAAACCCAATCGCGCCGCGATCACCACTACGCCGAGCAGATACAACATGATCAGATTCGATCGTTCGAAATGATACTCGTGAAACATCGGCCAGCAGAGCGCCGTGCTCAGCGCCACCGTGCCAATCGCCCACGCATAATTCGCGCCGGGCACCGGATGCTGCTCGGGCAATCTGCGAACCTGTGAGGACGTCTCCGCATCACCTTTGATCACGTACACGTCGACATCGCCGCTCTGACGAATCAACTCGTCGACCGGTGAACCGAAAAGGCGATCCAGCCAGCGCGAGCGCGTGGGTTTGCCGACAATAATCTTCGTGATGTTCCGCCGCGTCGCGTAAAGCAGAATTTCACTGACCATGCTCGCGCCTTGCAGTGTCAGCACCTCCGCGCCCAGTTGCGCCGCGAGACCCAGGTTGTGCTTGAGCTGCTGGCGATCGCGCTCCGGCATGTTCACCTGCGCCGGCGTCTCGACGGAGACCGCAAACCACTCCGCGCCCAGCCCCGCCGCCATGCGCCGCCCCGCGCGCACCAGCCGCTCCGATAATGGGCTGGCGCTGACGCAGACCAGAATCCGGTCGGCCGTCGGCCACATGCTTTTGATCGACTGCTCTTCGCGGTACGACTGGACCTGCCGGTTCACGCGCTCAGCCGTGCAGCGCAGCGCCAGTTCACGCAGCGCGATCAGGTTGCCCTTGCGGAAAAAATTCGCAGCCGCACGCTCCGCCTGGGACGGAACGTAGACCTTCCCTTCCTTCAAACGCCGCAGCAGATCGTCCGGCGGCAGATCGATCAGCTCGATTTCGTCGGCCTGTTCGATCACCGCGTCGGGAATCGTTTCGCGCACCGAGACATGCGTGATCTGCGCCACGACATCGTTGAGACTCTCGAGATGCTGGACGTTCACGGTCGTGTAAACGTCAATGCCCGCGTCGAGCAGCTCCGCGACATCCTTGTAGCGTTTGGAATGCCTGGAGCCTTCCGCGTTCGAATGCGCCAGCTCGTCGATCAGAATAATCCGCGGGCGCCGCGCCAGCGCGCCGGCGAGATCAAACTCCCGCAGCGTTGCGCCGCGGTACTCGATCGATTTGAGTGGCAGAATTTCCAGGCCGTTAACCAGCGCCTCGGTCTCTTTGCGGCCGTGCGTTTCGACCACGCCGATGACCACGTCGGCGCCTTCCGCCTTGCGCGCCTTCGCCGCTTCCAGCATGGCGTAGGTCTTCCCGACGCCCGCGGATGCGCCGAAAAAAATCTTCAGTCGCCCCCGCTTCTGGCGCAGCTCTTCCGCGTTGGCGCGGTCGAGCAGTGCCTCCGGATCGGGTCGCTTGTCTTCCATTCCGATGATTATCGCATACTCGCGGTCACCCGCAAAGCAGAGAGTCTTACCCGCGCGCCAGCATCTCCGCCAGATCCACCGTCGGGCCGACCGGCTCCACGTGCTGCCGCAGATACAACGCCGCGCCCTTCAGCGTGCAGCGGTACTCCGAATCGCTCACTCCACCGCCGGTCCACGCGTTTGTCCAGTACCGCGTCAGCGCCCGGTGTGCGCGCGCCAGTTGCGGACATTCATTCATGCGCGGAATAAGTGAAAGCATGAAGGCCAGTTCATCGGCGGTATGAGCCTGCTCCCGGAACGCCGGCAGCACGTCCGGACAGATTTCCAGCTCCCGCGCGTAGCGCTGCAGTGAAACACATTCATCGACGTGCTGCAGAATTCGCAGCGCCAGTTCCTGTTCGTCCAGTTCCTGGTACTTCAGCCCGAGTCGCGGCGTCGCGCGCGGAATTTCGCCCAACACGCGCCGGCTTACGCGGCCTAATTTCCACTTCGAAACCGTCTCGCGAAATGCGTCCACCCACTGAGCCGCGTGACTGCGAAGCGTTCGGAAGCGAGCATTAACGTAGTTCATGATCAGGTCCTCCCACGACTGAAGAGTACCTTTTCGCCTGTCAAAATGATGTTTTGATGGAGCCGGATGTCGTTAAGAGTGCGTTAGTATTTCAGCGCTATTTTTACGTGGTTAAATTCCAACTTTAATACAACTACACAACGAGCACCCCGGTGCAACGCCACCTTCTTAACAACATTTTAATGCCCGGTCATTCAAGCTTTACGGCTTCCTGATGCGCCGCTGAGTATCGTGATTCTCAACGCTTTCTGGCCCATCGCCAAAGGAGAAGCTGTGCTCGCAACATTGAAACGGGTGCTCGTCGGCAAGCCCAAGGACGTCGAAGACCCGCACATCTTTCACAAGATTTCGCTCGTCGCGTTCCTCGCCTGGATCGGCCTGGGTGCTGACGGCTTGAGTTCCTCGGCCTACGGCCCCGACGAAGCCTTCCGCCGCCTCGGCACGCACACGGAACTGGCCGTCTTCCTCGCCATCGCCACGGCCGTGACGGTCTTCGTCATCTCGTTTGCGTACAGCCGCATCATCGAACACTTCCCGACCGGCGGCGGCGGTTACGTCGTCGCGACGAAACTGCTCGGCACGCACGCCGGACTCGTTTCCGGTAGCGCCCTGTTGATCGACTACGTGCTGACCATCACCGTCTCGATCGCTTCTGGCGCCGATGCCATTTTCGCGTTTCTGCCGGAGAACTACCAAGCCTTCAAATTGCCCGTGCAGTACGCGGCGATCGTCATGCTCATCGTCATGAATCTCCGCGGCGTCAAGGAATCGATCACCGTCCTCGTTCCGATCTTTCTGCTCTTCCTCGCCACGCACGCGATCATGCTCGGCTCGGCGTTCATCACGCACTACCACGACATCCCCGTCGTCGCGCACACGGTCAAGACGCAGCTCCACGCCGATTACATCAAGCTCGGCGGCTGGGCGCTCTTCCTGATCTTCGCCAAGGCTTACTCGATGGGCGCCGGAACGTTCACCGGCATCGAAGCCGTCTCCAACGGCCTGGCCATCATGCGCGAACCGAAAGTCGAAACCGGCAAGCGCACCATGGTCTACATGGCCGTCTCGCTGGCCATCACCGCCGGCGGAATTCTCCTCGCGTACCAGCTGCTCAACGTCAGCCTGCCGAGCAACACGTTCACCAAAAAGTACGAGCTGACCAACACGGAAATGAAGCTGAAAGTGAAGCCGCAGGAAACCGCCGCGCCGGTGGAAGTCGCCGAAGACCACAAAGCCACCGAGAACGAACTCGAACGCAGCATCAAGAAGGGGCAGATCCTCGCCGACGGCGGCGGCATGGCGCTGGCGGCTGAAAGCGACGGCAAGATCATCAGTGCCGACGGCAAATCGATCGAAGTCGTCTACGATCCCGTCGACATGGATAAGCCGCTGAATGCCCGCCTGCTCGAAAGCCTCACAACCGGCAGCAAATTCTTCGGCAACTGGTTTGTCGTGCTGACGCTCATCGCCGAAGCGCTGCTGCTGCTCATCGCCGCGCAGACCGGCTTCATCGATGGCCCGCGCGTGATGGCCAACATGGCCCTCGATTCGTGGTTGCCGCACCGCCTCAGTTCGCTCTCCGAACGTCTGACCATGCATTACGGCGTGCTGCTGATGGGCGCCGCCTCGATCCTGGCGCTCTGGTACACCGGCGGAAAAGTCGAAACGCTGGTGACGATGTACTCGATCAACGTCTTCATCACCTTCTCGCTGACCGAGCTGGGCATGTGCAAGTTCTACATCACGCACCGCAAGGAACACAAAGAATGGAAGCACGCGCTGCCGATCCACATGACCGGCCTGACGCTCTGCGTTTCGATTCTTACCATCGTCGTGATCGAAAAGTTCGCTGAAGGCGCGTGGATGACACTGGTCGTCACGTCGCTCTTGATCACCGTCTGCCTGCTGATCAAGCGCTACTACCGCGTCGTCTACCAGAAGCTGGGCATGCTCAGCGTCGAAGAAATGGAGATGCCCTCGCATCCCGAAACCGACCGCAAGATGGACGTGAAGAAGCCGACCGCCGTGCTCCTCGTCGGCCAGTACGGCGGGCTGGGACTCCACGCTCTGGCGCAGATTTTCCGGCTCTTCCCGAAGCACTACGAACAGATCGTCTTCGTCTCCGTCGGCATCATCGACTCCGGCAACTTCAAAGGCGCCGAAGAAACCGAGCGGCTCCGCACTGAGACCGAAGCGACGCTGAAAAAGTACGAGGCCCTCGCCCGCAAGATGGGTCTGGCGACCACGAGCATGATGCTGATCGGCCAGGATCCTGTCGCTGGTCTGGAAGAACTCTGCGTCGAAGTCGGCCTGCGCTTCCCGCACTCGACGTTCTTTGCCGGGCAGTTGGTCTTCCAACGCGACGCGTGGTACCAGCGCTTCCTCCACAACGAAACCGCGTTCGCCGTGCAGCGCCGGTTGCAGTGGCAGGGCCTGCCGATGGTGGTGCTCCCCGTCCGCGTCTGGGGCCGCAAAGCCAAAACCGCCCCCGTCGTCACCCCCGTCATCGCTACCACGACGCCAACCGCGTAATGATCTGGTGCCACGGATGCGCAGGTGTTTGAGCGGAGCGAAAACACCTGTTCATCCGTGCGAGGCGCGCGCGGCGAAGTGAACCATCGGACGCGCGCCACCCCTCGCGGGTTAGTCATTCGAATTTTGACAATTATTCAGGCGCTAGACGAAACACAAAAAAACGCTCAATAAAAAAACGTAAACGTCATCGACGTCCGATTGTCCTTCGCCAGATCGCCGGTGAACGGCTCCGCCGTCGGCGTCGTCGCCTGCTCCACCGCGTCCTTCACCATCTCGACGTACTCGTCCGGCAACCCTTCGCTGCGCTCGACAACCTCCGTACCCACGCGCTTGCCTGAACGCTCCATGGTCAAGCAGACCGTCACCATCCCGGTCACCGCGCGCGTGCGCGTCGTCGCCACGCGAGCGCGCCACTTCGCATCGATGCGCCGGATGATCGGCCGAAAATACGCCGCGACCGGATCCAGCCGCTTGGCAAACCGCGTCCCGCCCGCTTCTTCAGCGCTGGAATGCAGATTGATCATCGCAAGCTCGCTCACCGCGTTCTGGTCGCCAGGCCGCAGCGTGCCGTCGCCTTCATGGCCCTTCTGGCCCGGCCGCCCCGCTCCGCCGACTTTGGTGCCCGTCGCCCCGCCGTTCCCATTCGTGTTGGAAGCTCCGTCGAGCAGCGCCGCAAACGCGTCCATCTCCGCCTTCTTCTTGTCCTGCTTCGATCCGGGCGCCGCCGTGAACGTACTTTCCGGCGCATCGATCTTCGCGAGCGGTTGTGGCGTCTCGTCGGGATTGCGTGTCAGGCCTTTGGCCGTCTTCTCAGGCCCCTTCTGCACGTTCTCGCCGATCGGCATCGTCCCATTGCCGCTCGGATCGCGCTCCGCGCCGGCGTTGAGCGGCTTCGACTTCGGCGTGATCTTCTCCGCGATCTCCGGCGCGCTAGTCGAGTCCTTCGCCTTCGTCGGCGCTGCCGCAGGAGCGGGCGTGGGCTTCGAACGCGCGTCGGGATTGTCCGCTGGCTTCAACGACGCCAGCGGCCGCTCTTCGTCCGGCTTGGTGCTCGCGATGCCCTTCCCCACGTCCGGAGAACCTTCGACCTTGATCGAACCGGCCGTCGGCGAAACCGTGATCGGCGGCAAGTCACCTTCGCCGCTGTGTCCCAGCGTCGTCTGAATATCCGTCTGACCTTCCTTGCTGTACGGCATCCCGCGCGGCAGATTCTTCGGCCCGTTGTCCGCCGCCGTGCTGTTCTTGTCGGAAGCGAATGCGTCGTCGGGCGCTTTCTCGGTCGTCACTTTGCTGTCATCGAACGCCGTCATGTTATTCTTCGACAACGGCGAAACCGCCAGCGTATCGGCCTTCTTCTCCGGAGCCGGTTTAGCCGGCGCAGGGGCAGGAGCCGGTGCGAGCGGCGCCGCCTTCGGAGCCGGAGCTTTCACGGCCGGCGGCGTAGCTGGAGGAGGAGGAGTAACTTTGGCCGGAGGCGGAGGAGGCGTCGGCGGAGTGGGCGTCGCTGGCTTCGCCACGTCAGGAGCAGCCGGCGCGTTTGGAATCACGGGAGACAGGGACGACGTGTTGGCTTTCCGTTCTTCTGGAGCTGGCGAAGGCGACGCCGCGCCGCTCACAAAATCCGGCAGGTCATTCAAATCAACCGACACGGTTTCCGTCTCATCCGGCACCAGCGGAGCCGGCATGATCAGGTAGACCATCGGAATAAAATGGACCAGCGCCGCAAAGATCAACGCCGCCGGCAGACGGATCGGCTCCGCCGCCTTCGGTCGCATCATTCCCGCAGAATACGCCAGTCCAGCCACTAGTTCCGTTACCCTTTAATGTGGAATGCTATCTAGACGCATGGAATCGGCCTTGGTTGTAAGAAATTTGAGCCGAAAGTCCACATTATAGACTGCACCACGCGCGTGCCCCTCCCTTCCCTTGAGGGAGTGGGCCACGTGACGGGGTAAGGGGCCAACGCGTCGCCCAATTGAGCGCAACGCCAATCAATCTCCGCGACGGGTTTACACCCGCCGAAAATTGTAAAAAATCACCGCAATAACCAGCAGTAGGGAGCTCAGCCCGACCGGACCATAACCCCATTGAGAATTGTATCCCCACACCGGCATCGTCCCCAACAGCATCAACACAAATAGAACCACCAAAACCATGCGAATCATTGTCATCTCCTTTGCAGCTAAAGCCCGCGCGCCGTTCGGCGTCCGAAGGAGTAAACGCAACTGCAAGTCCAATGATATAAATCGTCGTTAAGCCCGCGAAGTCCGTCCCCGCGTCGAAAACTCCACCGATATTCAGTCACAAAACCGAAGTGGAATCGGAGACACGCAACCACACACCAGTCTACGAACAAACCGCAAGCATTCCCGAGATCATGATGAATGCGCCCCTCATCGGTCGGTGGTTGCACCGAGCGATTGAATTCCGATTCGAACTCAGCATAAACAGAATCAACCCGTGACAATCTCTCTGCAATTTTCTGGAGCGTTGCGATGAGTGATTCTTCTGTCAACAACCTGCTTCTCAATGTAACCCTGAAGACGGCCGCCGAGGCACGGGCCAGCAGCGTCAGATTCGAGCCCACTTGCAGTTGCAGTTGCAGTTGCAGTTGCAGTTCAAGCCGTTGCTTGCCCCCACTTTCAAGTGGGGGCGCACCATTAATCACGCCCCACCAGCCGGCTTCAGCCGGCTTTCCGGCCGGTGCTCGGGAAATCCAGGACAGTAAGAGTTGCAATACGAATTTGAAAATAACGACTCTTAAATTTCATTGAAAAAATCATCTTCCTTGTATAGGCGACACAAAACGCACGTTCCGCCGCGTCGTCTACCGCTTATCCACCCGTGCCTTGCGAATCTCCTCCAACGCGCGCGCAATTTCGTCGCGCATCGCGCGGGTGCCCTGCACGATCAACCGCTTTCCCGCGAGACGAATAAACCGCCGCCCGTCAGCACCATCCGCTGCGGGAAAGTTCACCTGAAATTTTTCAACCAGAGCAGCCGCTTGCACCTCGCACATATCCGACAAGTTGAAAATAGCGCAATCATTGTCCGGATAGAGCTCTCGACCCTTAAAGGCCATGTGCGTCGGATAGAAATCGGGATCATTAGCATGCAATCGAAATTGATCAAAGAGTATTTCCAATCGAGACAGTTCATACGGACGCTGCATTATGATCAAAATTCCGTTCTTTTCATCAATCGCCGTTCCTAGCGCCAGTTCAAAGCTGCCATCAAGAATGGCGTCAGTAACCAGGGACTTCAGCTCGGATGCCGCGATTACCGAAGCCAAATCACGCACGTAAAAATATCGAACTTCCGCAGAATAGTTGATATTCAAATGCGGATGCAGATACACTACTTCATCAACAAAATCATATTCAACATAGTTAAGCTTCAATATCCATTCCAATGCGAGCTCAGCACGCATGTCGCTCACGCGAAGTGTGATCGGACTGTCCACGGCGTTGGCCAAGACCTTCGGATCGAGCACCAGGTTCACCCCGCATTCGCTCCGGATAAACGCAATCGCATCCTTGAATGGCTTATCTTTAAAATCGAACGAAACGTGCTTTTCGAGTTTCGCGCGCAGTTCCTTTTTCCAAGGTTCTTCCACTTCCGGCAACGAATGCCCGGGGACTCGAGCCGGGTCCAAGGGCTTTTTCGGCGGCTTGCCATCGGGCTCAACGTCGCGGATTTGTTTTAGAAACAGACGCAGTCCCGAGATGTAGCCGTTGACCAGCTTTTGTTCGAAACGGTCCCCCCTGACAATCATGCGATCGCCCAAAAACTGAACCACCTGCCCCCATTCTGGAGCAGACAAATAAGGCAGGTACATGGGCACGGGTTGAAATAAATCATTTTTATCAGTATCAAAAAGTCGCGTGATAAAATCTGGCGCCTGCAGCAGATCTGCAATGGCGTAGATGCGCAATTCCAGATCTTCGCGAGACCCATCCGTGATCAATATTCCGTGATCGTGCAGGCAATAGTTCGTCTGGGTGCTGCAGGTGATCCACTTCAGTGCAGAGGCCAGCGACACAGTGTCGAGCTTCAAATCCACCTTCCGCATTTTCTCCGCGGTGATGCCCCGATCGACGGTGATCGCGATCCCCGTCGACGTGCTCAATTGAGCCACGGCTTCGTTCAGCGGCGTCTGCGCAAATGAAACGCTCACGCGCTTCTCTAAAAGACTCGATTCAATCGCCGCGCGCCACGCGTCGGTTTCGCTCACGGCCATCGCTCCAGCAGCGAGCGGCTTGCGCAGCAGCGCCAGAAAATCGCGAAGCTGCGCGTGAGCTTCCCGCGTCTGAGTCACCACCAGCGCGCCCGCGTCGATCTTCAACGACGCCTGCGCATCCGCGAACTCCCGCGCAAAAATGCGGTCCCGAATCAGCGTCGCCAAGGCTCCCGCGTTCAGACCAGTACCGTCAGCGGTGTAGCGTTCGGAAAGATAATCATCAGGCGGCTTGGGCGCATCGCTGCCCGCTACTGAATTGCAGCAGAACAATGTCAGCTCTACCAAAATCAACAGCACCGTGGTGAGCAGAGTGGGTCGCATAGAACGATCAGGATATGCGAATGAAATCAGATTTACACGCCGGAGTAACTATTTCCGTGCAGTCACATCACTGCTGCCCCGCCCCACCACCACCCGAAATCCCGCCACATCGGACTACGTAACACGCCGAGCCCAAAAACCAGACACAACCCTCCGGCAAATTTGCCGGGAGACCGAGACAACCATTCGTCGAGTCCCTTCCCAAACCCACCCACTACGTGCGCCTCATGCACATCATGTATTATAAAATCTTTTTTACTAAATTTACAGAAAACACTTGATTTTCGCGTTTCTCGACCGCTTAGATATAGTAGGAAATCGTGCAGCGCTCATATTAAAACAGGTCCCGCTCAACATCGAATCGTTGAACCCCGTCGTCTCCGCTATTGCCCGAAAATTTACGTCCCAGCGCCGTCTGAGCTACTCCACAGCCCCAACCCGGGAGAAAGCCCAGATGACCACCCCACCCTCCCACAGCCCCGCAGAACGCAAAGGAGACGCCCCATTTCCTTCCATCCCCTCCAAACACTCTCAATCGCCCTGCCCACTGCAACTCGCGGCACGCGCGTCTATTCTGACCCTTGGCCCCTGACCCCTGGCCCCTCGCGGCTCGCCGCGCTCAACGTGCAACTATGAAGGGAGGCACCCGCCCACGTAACATTCGGTAACATTCCGTAACATTGCACAGAGATCAACCAGCGCTTTCACCGCACATATCCGCAATGCCCCTAATGCTTTCCTTCGAACTTACGTCTCGACGATAACGGAAAACGAGCTAACATGTGATTTTTACACCTCAGCGGAGACGGGCACTTGGCAAACCTTCCGAAGAAAACGTCGCAACGTTCAGTCGACGTCGCTCCCAAAGCTTCTGCTTCCGGGCGCGCTCCAGCCGTGAAGACGTCCACCTCAACATCGACCTCCAACCGCATGCGCCCCTCGGTGAAAACCAAGGCCGCGCCACCGCCGCCTCCGGAACCCGAAGAAGTTGAAGAGGAGGTCGTCGAAGAAGTCGCCGAAGAGGCGGCACCGGTTCAGGAGGACGAATCGCTTCTCGGCGATCTGGGCGAGGCCGTTCACGCCGTCCCCAAGCGCGGCGATGGCATGTCGTTGAAGGCCGATGAGCACCTGCTCTCCGACGACTCGCTCTACGGAGACGACGACCCGCTCGTCACCGCCGGCAAGCGCAAGCCGATGCTCCCGACGCCCAACAAGGCGTCCGCACGCGCGCCGGTCGCCGCACCCAGCAAGAAGCTCAAGCCCGCGGAACCCGCCGCACCAGCTCCCGCTCCGGCCGCAAAGGATTCGAACGGCAGCGCCGCGGCTGTGAACGAGGATGTTGAAGAAGCCGCCGAAGAACCATCCAAGAGCAGCATGAGCAAACGGCTGGCAAAGCCCGGCCGCCCCGACAGCCGCATCATGAAACCCGCCGCGAAGGGCAAGGACGAAGCCGCGGAGGACAAGCCCGCCGCCATCGACGACGATGCCGAACTGATTGCTGAACCCAAGTCGAGCAAGAAGCTGCCCGCCAAGTCCAACAGCCGCGTGATGAAGAGCGGTTCGCGCCGCGTCGAAAAAGTGGAGGCCGAAGAAGACGAGGACGAAGACAACACCCGCGTCTCGCGCCGCACCACCAAGCGCTCCATCCGCGGCAAGCCCGTCGGCTTCAGGCTGACCAAACTCCACAAGATCGGCGCCATCGTCGCCGTGGTCGTGATTCTCGTGGTCGTCGCCGGCTACAGTCCATTCATGGTGAACATGTATACCAAGGGCATCACGGGGCCGGACGCCACCGTCGACGCTCGCAAGAGTTCCGCCAAGTCGCTGGTCGAATTTGACGCTTCAAAGGGCTACGAAGTCTGCGGCATGGCCATCAGCAACCCCGACGCCGGCATCCGCGAAGCGGGCATCTACGGCATGGGACTGCTGGGCCACTCCCGCAACATGCGCGGCATGGCGATTACCAGCTTCGGCACGGCGCTCAGCTCCGCTGAACCGGCCACGAAAGTCCTGATCATCAAAGCGCTCGGCGAGATCGCCACGGAGATCAAGCCCGGCGAAGCAGGCAAGGAAGACAAGGACAGCGTCAACGACCTCACCGCCGTCGCCACCGCGATCATGCCCCGCGCCGAAGCCGCCACCGAACAGGCTCCGGAAGTCCGCACCGCCGCCGTCGAAAGCCTCGGCAAACTGCGCGTGCCGGGCGTCTGTAACGTCTTGATCAAGATTGCCACCAGCGGCGACGCCGACCTGAAAATCAAAGCGCGCGATGGCATCGAATACACCGCCCTCCCCGACGCCGCCGGAGCGCTGCTCCAGACCGTGGGCGGAGCCGACAAGGATCTGGCGACCGTCTGTAAGCGCGCGTTCGAACAAGTCCGCGACAGCGCCAAGAGCGAAGTGCTGGCGGGATTGGTCAACGATCCGTCCGACGACGTCCGCCACGAAGTGGTCCTCGCGCTGGCCAAGCGCAGTAACGATACGGCGGCCTGCGGCGGCCTGATCCGCGCCTTCAAAGACAAGCTGCCCGAAATCCGCGCCGCCGCCGTCAAAGGCATCCCGACGACCGGCATGAGCGGTTCGGTTCAATCGCTGACCGAACTGATCACCGACACCGACGAAAACGTCCGCGTCGAAACCGCCAACACGCTGGGCGAACTGCGCGACGCCGACAGCGCCAAGATGGTGCTCGAAGCGTTCAAAAATCCGATGGCTGGCAAGACCATGAACGCCTTCATCACCGCGCTGGGCAAGCGCACGCACGGCAAGGATCTGAAGGCCTGCGAAATCGTGATGAACATTCTGGAACGGAACCCGGGCGCCGAAGCTTCCGTCAAGGAAGCCATGGCGCTGCTGACCCAATCGACGTACGGCGGAGCGCGCATCAACGTCCGCCGCGGCTGGGAAATCTCAAAATGGAAAGCCTGGTGGAACAACATTAACGAGCGCGAAAAGATGCGCAAAGGCGCCGCCGAGAAGCTCGAAGCCCTGCGCAAGCACAAAGACGACAACCATCTCACCTTCCCGGGCCTGATGCGCGAAACGGAAGCGCAGTTGGACATCCTCGAGAAGTGCACCGAAATGTGCAAGCCCGACGACCCGGAAGACGAACCGGGTTTTGAAGATCAGAAGCACACGGGTACATTCTTGAAAGAACATTTCATGAAGAATGCCAGTATCGACATGAGGAACTGAGTAATTTCTGTAATGAATTTGGGGGAAGCGGCGTCTAGTTTGGATCAAACTAGCGCGAATACCAGGAGGACGTACCGAGTGAAAATGGGTGGAATGTTGAAGAGCGCGTTGAGTCATCGCCTGGGCCTGCTGTCGCTGCTGCTGCTGGTCACGACCGGCTGCACGACCGAAGCCGCCAAGAAGGCCATGAACAAGCCCGCGACCGAAGACGCCTACACCGGCTTCGATCCGGATTCTGGTGAGAAGAGCAAGCGCAAGGCGGAGAAGCTCGAGCCGGTCAAGGACGACACCGATCCGGAAAAGGCCGTCGGCATCCTCGTCGAACGCCTGCAGAAGCCCGAACCTTCGATCGCGATTCCCGCCGAAGAGCAGCTCAAGTTTTTCGGCACCAAGCAGGGCGTCGACAAGATCGTCGTCCGCGACGTGCGGTTGCTGCTGAAGAACCCGCGCGTCGAAGTCCGCGCCCCCGCGCTGCGCCTGACCGTCCAGTTCGGCGGCCCGGATGCCACCGGCGACTTGATCGAGTGCCTTGCCGACAACGAATACTCGATCCGCGAAACCGCGTTCAAGGCGCTGAAATCCCGCACGCGCCGCGACTTCGGCTACGGCCCGAGCAACGGCGAAGTTGCCCGCGCCAAGTCCGTCGACGATTGGCGCCAGTGGTGGCAGGGCGAACAGCGCCGCGTCGCCGTCCAGGCCCCGTCGGTCTACGAAACCAACCCGCCCTCCGAACCGCGCACGAGCAAGCCCACGAAGAACGACAACAAGAAACGCACGGATGACGACGGCAACGGCAAAATGTAACTATGACGACTGGTGCCACGGATGCGCAAATTCCTGAGCGTAGCGAAGGAATTTGTTCATCCGTGCCAGACGCATCCCATTCGAAGTTTCTCGCGAAGCCAATTTCAAAACTCAAAACTGAAAACTCAAAACTGTCTGTAAAGGACTCCGCCCCATGCCCGACATCCAAACCCACGCCCCCGCCGGAGCCACCACGCTCGGCCCGTACAGCCCGGCCGCCTCGTTCGGGAATTTCGTCTACACCTCCGGCCAGATCCCCCGCACCGCCGACGGCAAGGTCATCTCCGATTCGATCGAAGCCGCGACGCAGCAGGTCCTCGAGAATCTGCGCGAAGTCCTGAAGTCCGCCGGCTGCACTCCCGCCGACGTCATCAAAACCACCGTCTTCATGCACGACCTCGCCGACTTCGAAGGCATGAACAAAACCTACGCCGCGTTCTTCGGCACCCACCGCCCGGCGCGGAGCACGGTTCAGGTCGCGAAGCTTCCGGCGAATGCCCGCGTGGAGATCGAATGCATCGCGGTGAAGAGTGGTTCTTAGCTCTTGGGAATGGTGCAAGGAGTTGGCGTATAGCAAGTCGATGAAGGCCGTGTGTCAAGGAGCAAGGCCGTTTGCTTGCTCCTTGCTCAGCGCACCCAAATTTGAGAAGTCGTACATCCTGGCAGTAATCTTATCAACCGCTTGCGCGAAAGTCGCACACACAACAGCAAGGAGCAAGCATACGGCCGCTTGCTCCTTGACACACAGGCTTCCATCCGCATATCGCCGACTCAAGAACCATGCGCACTTCAACCGTGAATATGCAAGCTCCCTGTCCCACCATCAAGAGCTAGGAGCTACTTCCTGCTATGCCACTTCCATGCATGCTCCACGATCGTCTCCATCTTCGCGTACTGCGGCTTCCAACCGAGGACCGTGTTGGCTTTCTTCGCGTCGGCCACCAGCGCGGGCGGGTCGCCGGCACGGCGCGGGGCTTCGATCACTTTCACGGCCTTACCGCTGGCTTTCTCGACGGCCTTGATCACGTCGCGAACCGAACTGCCCGTGCCCGTGCCGAGATTGAAAACCGTGCTCTCTTCGCCCTTCAACAGACGCTGCAGCGATTTGACGTGCGCGTCGGCGAGGTCCGTGACGTGGATGTAATCGCGGATCGCCGTGCCGTCCGGCGTCGCGTAATCCGTGCCGAAAATGCTGGCGTGCGGACGGATGCCCTGCGCCACCTGGATCACCAGCGGGATGAGGTGCGTTTCCGGTTCGTGGTCTTCACCGATCTCGCCTTCCGGATCGGCGCCGGCGGCGTTGAAGTAGCGCAGCGCGGTCCACTTCAGGTTGTACGCGGGGCCGTACCACTTCAGCATCTTCTCGACGAACAACTTCGATTCGCCGTACGGATTGACCGGGCTCTGCGGATGCGTCTCGTCGATTGGCACGCGGATCGGATCGCCATACGTCGCGCAGGTGGACGAGAAGACGAAGTTCTTCACGCCTTCGTCGTTCATCACGTTGAGCAGGTTGAGCGTGTTGACGACGTTGTTCTGAAAATACTTGCGCGGGTTGGTCATCGACTCACCCACGAACGCGTTGGCGGCGAAGTGGATCACGGCTTCGATCTTGTGCTTCTTGATCACAGCCCGGACGAATTCGACGTCGCCGAGTTCACCTTTCTCGAGCGGCCCCCACTTCACGGCCCAGTCGTGGCCGAAGCTCATGTTGTCCAGCGCCACGGGCTGAAAGCCCGACTTCGCCATGACCTTCGCCGTGTGGCTGCCGATGTAACCCGCTCCGCCCGTGATCAGAACTTTCATGCCACTCCTCCTGATTACCTTCAGGCCAATTGGCCTGAAGGTCAAAATGACCTGCGGGCAAATTTGCCCGCTGGTCAGAATCCGCCCCTAAATCAATCGATTCACCTTAAAACTACACGCCCCCGGCGACGAGCCCGAAAAAATGTGCGGCGTGTGTTTGGTCTGCTTGGCGTAGAGCGCCGCGATCTCGTCGATCGCGCCTTGCGCGTCCTTCCGCCCAATCACCGCGACCGTGCCGCCGCTGCCGCCGCCGGTGATCTTCGCGCCGAACAAACCCTTCGCCGGACCCGCGCGCTCAACCAACCGCACCAGCCGGTCCGTGCCGTCCGATCCCAGTCCGCACGCGGAGTAACTCAGATGCGACTGCACCATCAGTTTGCCGAGCTGCGACAAGCGCTTCTCGTCGGCCGGTCCGCGCAGCAATTCGGCGAACTTCCGCACCCGCGCGTGCTCGTAGATTGGATGCGCCGTCGGCACGCGCACCGCGTAGGTCTTCGCCGGATCGACGCGCGTGACCGTATCGGTCGTGCCGTTATAACGATCCAAAAACTCCGCGCCGCCGATCGTCGTGGGCAGCGCGTCTTTGAAGGTCTGCTCGAATTCGTCAGTCGAAACATTCGCGACGTAGCCGTGCCACTTGGGGTCGTCGATCTTCACCGGCTCGCCCTTGCCGCGCGTTTCGACGTTCAAGCCGGCCTTGTCGGCAATGATGCGGTAGCCCATGAACGCACCGACGCGTACCGAACCGTAGTCGGCCCCCGAGACCGAATGGCGCACGCCGGAATCCAGACCCCAGACGGCGATCTCATCGGGAATCGTGACCAGTCCCTGCAATTCGGCCGGTTGGCAGAGCAATGCCAGGAGGCGATGTTCCTGCCCGCACGACGAGGCCATCTGATCCATCACGCCGCACGGCGCGCCGACGATCAGGTTCTCTACTTTCTGGCAGAGAATCGCCAGCTCGCGCGCCTCGAGTTCCAAACCAAACGCCGTCGCCACCGCGCGCATCGCCGCGACTTCGATCGCCGCCGACGAACTCACGCCTTTTCCTTCGGGCACCTGCGACGAGACCAGCAGCCGCGCGCCGCCGGAGAACACTGCGCCGCGTTCGCGCATCAGCACCAGTAACACGCCGGCCACGTAGGCCGCCCAATGTTTGGCCGGATCTTTCTTAAAGAGCACGCCGGCGTCCGCATACGAAATTGGTGCGCCGCCTTTTTCAAAATCCGAAAGCTGCATCTCGAACGCGACGGAGCGATCCGAGGCATCGCCGAGACTCACGATCTTCAGAGTCCGCTCCACCGACTGCTGCAGCGCGACGAGCGTTGCTTCGCGGGTCGGCATCTGCAGCACCAGCGAACCGGAGTAATCGGCGATGCCGCCCATCACATCCAGCCGCCCCGGCGCGCGCGCGACGATCAGGTCGGCGTTCGGATCAAAGAGGGTCCGCGCTTCCGCGACGGGATGCGCGCCGAGTCCGTTGACGGTCGCCAGGAAAGCGGCGACATCGCCGGGCGCCTGGGCATTGCCATCCGCGAGCGTGTACATGATTTATTCGATCTCGACTTCGGCGGGCATGATGATCGACGGGTCCGCGCCGCTGGGCCGCGTGGGCAGCTCGACTTTCGCCGCGCGCCAGCCGCGGTGGCGCAGCGTGCCGAACATCGGCGCCTTGTCGCGCACCTGCCCCGTCAGCCGCACCGCCGACGGATCGAACCCCGCGCCGAGCGAAATGACGTCGCCTTCCTTCTCGGTGCGCACCGGTTCGATCTGCACGTACTTGTTCAACACTTTGCGGCACTTCGAATGGATCTCGCGCACCGCCGCGCCGATCTGATCGTCTTCGAAGCCTTCGATCTCTTCGTTGAGGAAATCGACGAGCCGCCCATCCTGCTGCAGCAGCGCCAGCAACTGCGCGGGCCCGTGCGTGTCCGGGACGAGCTTCTGCACTTCGCGGATCGTTTCGATAGGAATTTCGCGGATCGTTTCCTTGATCACTTCCTTCGGAACTTCGCGCACGACTTCCTTGATCACTTCGACCGGCACTTCCTTGATTACCTCCTTGATTACTTCGCGCACGACGTCGACGGGCACTTCCTTGATGACCTCGCGGACGACTTCCACCGGGACTTCTTTGATCACCTCTTTGATCACTTCGACTTCCTTGATCACCTCGCGGTCGACGGGAACTTCGCGAATGACTTCCTTCTCCACCTCTTTAATGACTTCCTTGATGACTTCGACCGGCACTTCTTTAATCACTTCACGGACCACTTCGACCGGGACTTCCTTGATCACTTCCTTAATGACCTCTTTGACGACCTCAACGGGAACTTCCTTGATGACTTCCTTGATCACCTCGACGGGCACTTCCTTGATCACTTCGACGGGCACTTCGCGGACGATCTCGCGCGGCGGCGGCGAATCCTTGGTGGGCACGGCGACTTCGCGAATGACTTCGCGGATCTCCGGCGGCTCTTTCACGCCTGACAACGCCCGCGCCAGCCGGATCGACGGCTCCCCGCCACCCAGCGCCGTAAAGAAACACCGAAACGCAAGACCCAGACCCATGCCACCTCCCAAAGGTATTCAAAAATCCGAGTCCACGATAACCAAGGCGTGTGCAGTTTCGAGTTGCGAAAAACGGTTTTCAAATCTCATGCAAAGACCCAAAGACGCCAAGAACGGCGAGCCCTAAAAGTTATCCCGATCCAGTACCTCGTCCGAAATCGGCGTGATCCGGCGCTGCAAGCGCAGGCCGCGCGCCAGCAGCGAGACGCCGCCGATCGTGCAGACCATCAGGACGATAGCCCAAGCCGGAAAGTGAGGATCGATGCATTCGCCGAGAATCAGACTCACCAACCCCGCGACAATCAGCGCGAGGCCGCGGATCACGTCGTGGCGGGCGCGGAGTTTCAGTTGGCCACGCGCGCGGGAGCGGACGCTTTCGTCCAGCGCGCACGCTTCGTCGAAGCTCAATCCCGCGGCGGCGAGATAATATGCGATCTCGATTGGATCTTTCTGGCGCGCGTGCCAGCCTTCGAGGTACGGCTCCAGCGCCTCCAAGCGTTCGTGCGCGGCGAGAGCCTGGATCCGAACCATGTCGGCAAGAATCACGTCCGACGGCGCGTGCGGACTCAAGTGCTGATGAGCGCCGCCGCTGGCGAAAATGGCTTCGATGTTGGCCGGTTGCACGTGCATCTCCATCCACCTGTCGTTGGGGTAAGTCTACCACTCAAGTGACGCAATTCGCGCAAAAGTGTGGCACAACGGTTGCCTTAACTTACTTCAGACCCGGGAATTAAGCGGGTTGCCCATGAGCGTGTTCGGGCGGGAGGACAGTATGACTTACAGCGTGTCCAACATTTCGGAAGCGTCAGCGGGGCCTGCAAACTTTGCCGTGGCAGAAACGCCCCTTCCGCCGACGATTCTGATCGTGGACAACGACGTCAATGGCCGGAAGTTTATCCATACCGTATTGAGCAACTGCGGCTATCGCACACTCCTGGCCGGCAGCGGCGCCGAAGCGTTGAGCTTTGCACGCGATGGAAAAGTCGATCTGCTGCTGACCGATCTGGTGATGCCCAAAATGACCGGCCCGGAACTGGCCGGTGCGATGCAGGCTCTGTTCCCAGGACTCAAGCATATTTTTATGTCAGGCTTCACCGAAGCTGCCGCGCTGAAATTCGGCTACATGCCCGCGGCGCCGTTTCTTGAAAAACCGATCTCCTCTGTGGCGCTCCGCCGCAAGATCGCCGAAGTCCTCGCGTCGGGAACAGTGAAGGCTGCGTGAATCTGTGGCACAATTGTTGAATCCCCGCTAAGCTCGCGCGTCTGACGTTAAACGCGGCCGCGAGCCTTTTTCGGATGGACGTTCTACTTTCACCCCAGCTACTCGACAGCGCTGCCATCGTCCTGACGCTGGTGGTGCTGGAAGGTCTGCTCTCCGCCGATAACGCGCTGGTCCTCGCCGTGATGGTCAAGCATCTGCCCGACCATGAACGTGGCCATGCGTTGCGCTACGGGCTGCTCGGTGCGTTCATCTTTCGCGCCATCGGCGTGGGGCTGGCGCAATTCCTGATCCGCATCTGGTATCTGAAGGCCGTGGGTGCCGGATGGTTGTTCTTTCTGGCAATCCGGCATTTCTACGCCAAGTACCGTTCCAAGACTGGCGCGCCCGCCGGTCCGTCGGCCAAACCGCGCAGCTTCTGGATGACGGTTTTCTGGGTCGAATGCATGGACATTGCGTTCTCCCTGGATTCCATCCTTGCGGCGGTGGCGATGAGTTCCAATATTTACATCGTCTGGCTCGGCGGAATCCTGGGCATCATCACCATGCGCTTTGTGGCGGGACTGTTCCTGAAGCTGCTGGACCGCTACCAGGGGCTGGAAGCGTCCGCGTACCTGATCGTTGCGTGGATCGGCATCAAGTTGAGCTCCGAAGTCATCGCGTCCCTCGGACAGCCGCCCCTGGAAGGCGCGATGGGGCATCACGTGGAAGGCATTCCGAAATGGCTGTTCTGGGCGGTGATGGGGCTGCTGTTCGTCAGCGGACTGATCTTCCATCCCAAGGCGCGCGGCGGAGTGGGCGGCAATCCGCCGGAACAGCCGGCGTGAAGCCCTTGCACTTTATATAGAATCAGAATCGGCGTCTGACTTTTTACGTTCTAAACCACATTTTCATGCAGTCTGGAAACTGAAATTCGCGACTCGAATTTCACGCAAAATTCTGGATAGTGTACGTGCCGGGAAAACACGAATTTTGCGAGGTTTACAAACCATGATGACCGAAAAGCTATGCGTCGACGACATGCAGTGCAATGGGTGCGCTGGACGCGTCGTCACGACGTTGATGGCCGTCTCCGGCGTGGTCAAGGTTATTACGTCGCTGGACGATCATATTGCCGAGGTGACGTTTGATGAAAAGTCCACAACCAGCGAGGCGCTCCACAGCGCGTTGCTCGGCGCCGGTTTCCGGACTCAAGGGAAGAAGTGCTGCTGAGATGACCCACCTCCCACAGTCCCCACTGTTTTCGCTGTCCTTTGTCCGTTTTGCGTTGATCTGTCTGGCTGCCGTGAGTTTCTCCGGCCCGCTGTTCGTGGGGTCCGCTCACGCCGGCGAAGATCCGAAAACGCAGTCGGTCGGCCAGGTCTCCGATTGGGGGCCGTATCTCCAGGACATGCAGGGCACCGACAAGGCCAAACAGGAAGCGGCAGGCAAGGCCTTCTACGACGCCGGCCAGCTCGGGTACAACGTTCTCGGCACGCTGCTGAAAAGCAGCGACATCGACTTGATCAAGCGCGTGAAGGATCTGCGCGCGAAAATCGACGAACGATCGTACGCGCTCTACCGGGGCGCCGAAGAGCAGCGCGAACGCATTTACTCCAAGCCGCTGGAAGCCGAGCCGCTCGAAGAACTCAAGAACAAATGGACGCAAGTCGCCACGTATTCGTCGGTGCTGGAGGTCAAGCAGCACGCGTTTCAGGCGATCAGCGAAATCAAGCGCACGCTCGGCAACGTCGACGCCGCCACCCGCAAGCTGAAGGATTTGGAAGTCGAGTTCAAAGCCGATCCGGCGCCGCAGGGACTCTACCGTGCATCGCTGCTGATCAATCGCGCCGAAGCACTGAAACTGCTGCTGCGCGACAAGGAAGTGCTCGGCACTGCACAGGAAGCGGAACAGGCCAGCGGGAAAACGGGACGGCTGACGCCGGTGTCGCTGCGTCTGCAGATCGAAGCCTTTCAGCGCTTGAATGATTTTGAAAGCGTCCGCGCCACGTCCAAGAAGCTGCTCACCGAATTTCCCCGCGCTCTGGAAACCCGTTTCGCGCGGCAGTCGATTATTGACACGCTCGTCCGCGAGAAGCGCTTCGACGACGCGATCCGCGAGCTGAAGGACACGTTCAACGCCTTCCCGATCGACGAGGAAGTGCAGCAGTCGTTAACGTCCTTGCTCTCCGGCCTGATGGACCAGGAACACGATTACAAGCGCGTGGCGGAATTGTCCGAATGGGCGATGGCTACGCTGCCGCTGGAACGGATCGACGTCGACATTGCCAAGTGTTTCGGCGGCACCAGCGAGTACGTGACCAGGGACTTCCACAAGGCCGAGCGCGGCTACTCCATGCTCCACGAATACTTCCCCGACATGATCGATCCGAAGGACGTCGACAAGGTCCTCGAACGGTTGAAGCTGAAAGCCGCCGGAAAGTTTCCGAAGGAACCGGCCGAGACCGAAGAAGGCCCCGCCGGCGCACTGGCGGGATTTCTGCGCGCCGTCCGCACGCGCGACCCCAAGGCGCTCACCGATTTTGTGCCCAGCGACGAAGCCGATTCATTCAAGCAGGAATTGGACGAACCCGGCGACACGTTCGTGCCGCTGCTGACCTTCTCCGACGTGATCGTGCGCAACATCGAATACAGCCCGAAGAAGGATTCGGCAACGATGTTCATCGACATCTATCCGTCGGCTGGATTGGTCGCGAAGTCGGCGATCCAGTTCGCGTTCCGCGAAGGCGACAAGTGGAAGATCCGCTGGCGGAATATTCCCGACGCCCCCGCCGCTGAGACTCCGCCCGCAGCCCAGCAGCCCGCGCCGCCAAAGGAAAATACGCCCGCCGGCCCCGTCAAGCCGCCGGACGGAAAGTGAATGGTGCCACGGATGCGCGGCTGTTTGAGCGACGCGAAAACAGCCGTTCATCCGTGCGTTAGTCGCCCCAATTTCCAACGCTCTTATTTTGCCTGAAACGCTGCACGCACGGATGAACAGGCGTTTTCGCTACGCTCAAACACCTGCGCATCCGTGGCACCATTACAAACAACAGTTGCGCTGGCCGCGATTCAAAACTAAAAACTCAACACTAAAAACTATCCGCGACCGCTTCTCTCGAGGATGCACTTTCCGTGTGGCGCTTCAGCAATTTTCTGGAACGGCTTTGGAATCATTTCGAACGGGCCTACGAGGACCGTTTCGACGCGACGCACTGGTCGGTGGTGCTGCAGACGATCATCGATTCCATCTTCGTACTGATACTGGCGTCGCTGGTCCTGTGGCTCATCAAGCGCAGCATTAAGAAGATCGAAGGCCGCGTCGATGTCGTCAAACATCCCAGCTACCGGCGCAAAGTTGAGACCATCGGCTCGCTGGCGCTCAGCACCGCCAAGTACGCCATCTACATCGCCGCACTGCTCTGGATTCTGACGCTCTGGGGTGTGCCGCGCGATTCCCTGCTCGCCGGTTCGGCGGTCGTCGCCGCGGCCATCGGCTTCGGCTCGCAGGGGCTCGTCCAGGATTTGATTACCGGCCTGTCGATGCTCGCTGAAGAGCAACTGGCCGTGGGTGATTACGTGGAGATCAACGGCAAGTCCGGCGCGGTCGAAGAGATCGGACTGCGCGTGGTCAAGCTCCGCGACCAGCTTGGCGCGCAGCACGTGATCTTCAATCGCACCATCGGCATGGTCAGCAACTACACCACCGGCGCGATTCCCGCCGTCGTCGACGTCTCTTTGGAAAACGCCAGCTTCGGCGAAAAAGCCCGCGAAATCGCCGGCCGCATCTGCGTCGATCTGGCGAAGGAACTGCCCTACTTCACCGTGCCGCCGCGCGTGGAGGGTGTGATCAGCAGTTCCACGCAGGATGTCTACCTGCGCATCCGCGTTTACGTGCTGCCGCAGCAGCAGGACGTGATCAACAACCTGTTCGTCGAACGGATCAACCGCGCATTCGCCGCCGAGAAAATTCCCATCCCCGGCAACCGCGTGCGCGTGACGATCCTCAGCGATCTGTTTCAGAAGGCGATCGACCGGATCAAACCGGTGTGAGGAGCGGCCGCCTTCCGAGCGCGGAACTCGCGGAATAGTTTTGAGTGATGAGTTTTGAATGGCTTCGCGGCGGCAATAATTCAAAACTCAAAACTCAAAACTGTCTTCGCTACGGTTATTCAAAGACCAGTCGGTTGAGCCCCTGCATCATCACGCGCCGCGCATCGAGATTCGCTTTCACGCCCGCGCGGATGCGCGCCTGGCCTTCCGTCGAGCCGGCGTATGGCGCCAGCGCGTCGTACATCATTTTGGAATGGTGTTCGTCGATGCCGATGTGGCTGGAGAACAATTCCAGGTCGTCTTCGACAATGCCCGGCACCGTGCGGAGGCCTTTGAGCAGATCGCCGTAGTACTGCGGAATCGGCCACTCGCTGGCGATGCCGACGGCGGCGGCCGCAGCCAGCCAGTCGCCGCTTTGCGTCAGGCGCATCATCGCATCGACGTAGAGCACCAATTCGGGGAAGCGAGGGTCGGTATTGTAATCGGCAGCGTCGACGTTGAGTGCTTTCATGAACTTGCGATAGACGGCCGGATGGGTGCGCGTCTTGTCGCCGTTGCCGTACTCATCGTAAAGAATTTCGGCGAGCACGAACTGGACGTTCTCGTCGGCGGCGATGCCCAGCGAGTTGGCCTGGTAAAGCCGCGTCCGGAAAATGTGCGGGTAGTAGAGCACCGCGAAGCGCCGGGCCTGCTCGCGGCTGATCGCGCCGGGCGTCGCCATGCGCTTAAGGAACGGATCGGAAAGAAAAGGATGCGCGTGAATGTCGGTATTGAGCTGCCGCAGAAAGGCCGCGGCGGAATCCGTCACCATTACCATGTTGGTCCTGACCTCAGATCTGGCTGAGAGCTTCCCAGGGAATGCGAGGCATGCCGGACCGCGTCGTCCGTTCGGACCTGGCCAAACCTGAACTGGCCAACCGAGCAGGAACAGCGACGTGGTGGACGCGGACAGACTGCAAATGGAGTCAACGACTGGTGCTTCTTGAACTCGTTGAGCAGATCGGCCAGCGACGCGCAGAGCGAACGAAGCGCTTCGTCCACCTCTGCGTCATGCTTATCTCCAAAACACTGCACAGTTTAGCTCCCCAGAAGAGATAGTCTAGTCGCGGCACGGTTTTGCGTGATCGTGAATCGGGGATGCTCATGTGCAAATCGCGTTCCACTGGCGGGACACTTGTTAAGGTGTGAAGTGCAGGCAGGGTCTATGCAAGTGCCCACAAGATACGCGAGGTTAAGCGATCAAAACCCCACCTGGAAATTCAGCGCGAGGAAATTGTTGCGGACGTCGCGGAGGGCTCCGCTGCGGGGGTCTTTGACGATACCGTAGTTCAACTGCAGTTTGCTCGCGGCGCTCATGTAGTAATTCACGCCGCCGGTGTAGACGCGCGTGCGGTAGAGATTCGTGGCGCGATCGGGATTCACGAAACTTTCGGCGGCGACGTTTTCATACTGTTCGGCGCGGAAGGCGAACTCCAAATTGTTCAGCGCCTGGCGCAGACCCGAGGAATCGCACGAACAAGCGGCGAAGCGGGATTCCGAGAGGCGGTAGCCGGCCGAAGCGCTCCAGCCGGACGCGGTCACCGGCGCGGGGTTCAGCTGCCCGAAGATCACCGTTGTCCCATCAATGCTCGCGGCGTCGGAACCCGTGCCGAGCAGATTCGTGCGGCCGCGGAACGCGCTAAAACGTGCATGCTGCGATTCCCATTCGCCGCGCGCCCAGACGCCGCGCAGCACTCCGCCGGGACGGTACGTCAACCAGGCGTTCTGCCGGTTGATGGCGGTACGCTGCTCGTTCAACGCGTTGAGCGGCGTCGACGCATCGAAGGCCTGGCCGCTGCTGCCGCGGTAGCCATCGGTGCGCGCGTAGCCGACTTCCAGGCGGCCGGACCACGCATCGGCATTCCACACCGGCCGGGCCAGAACACGCCACGCAAAATCCTTGTCGTTGTTGTCGTCAGCGCGATTGGCACCGGTGACGTTCTCGGTATCGGCCAGTGTCGTGCCGTCCGGCCCGTTGAACGCCCCGACCCAGTACTGCAGTCGTTCGCAGAACCACGTGCCGTGGACCATCACGCCGATGTCGCGGATGTCCGACGCCTGCGCGATCAGTGAGCGTTCGACAAAATCGAGGTCGCCATTGTCCGTCCACGCTTCCGCGCCCGACGGCGGCTTCATCTGTCCGAGCAGAACTTCATGGTGCGGCAGCCAATCGTGAATGCTGATGTACGCGTCTTCCAATAATAAAGGCGTGATCTGGTTGGCGCTGAGCGTCGTGCGTGTGCCCGCGGCGACGGGTACACCGCCAAGCGTGGTGTTGGGAAGCGCCGGCGACAGCAGCCGGTTGTGATTCATGAACGTGGGCAGCGGGTAAAACGAGGCCGAACTTTCACGCGCTGGATCCAGCGTGACGTGAGCGCTGAAATGCTCGTCGACATCGGCGACGAAGCGCAGTTCCGCGCGGCGAATACGGAAGGTATCGTTGTCGTTGGTCTGGTTCGATTCGCCGCTGAGATCGCTGACCGGCGAATTGAAGACGATGCCGCGCCGATCGTTCTGAACCGATTGATACCAGACCTGCAGCAAGCCGCCGACGGTCAATGTCGCACGGCTGCGCACCGCAACAGCGGATGAACAGGCGTCGACGGAGCCGGGATATTTTTGTTCAATGGGGATTTCGGGAGCGGCGTGGACCGCGACTTCTTTTTTGAGGCGCTCGACTTCCTGCCGCAGGTCATCAATCGAGCTGGCATAGGCCACGAAAGGGCTTGCCGCAAAAACCAAATAGACACCGAACCGCACGAGGGAACAGCGCATCTAACATTACCCTAGTTTCCCCCGAGGGTGTTATTAACAGTTTCGCAAAGTCTTGGGAAGTGCAAAAGTTGTAATTTGAACCCAATCGCATCGTCATTCCGTTCCGTTCGGAATATCGATCGTCTCCACAATCTGCTCGTCATGCGCCTTCTCAAGGTGAACGTGGAACGTCTGCGTCGTCTCTTCTGCTCCGCCCTTGCGGCGCGTGACGTTGATCGTCACGTCGGTCGGTGGTTGGCCGGAATAGTAGTGGACCTTGATGATGTACCGCCCGGCCGGCGCGTGGCGCAGCGTGTACGTCTCCGGGCCGTAGCCGGAGGTGTTGTCGTGATCGAGGTTGCCGCCGCGGAACGTCGAGCGTGAATTGTAGCTGACGCGCTGCTGGCCGGGCTCTTCCACGTGCAGATCAATGTCGGTCTTGTCCGTGTTCCAGCTCATCACCGCGACGATGTCGGTGACGTCCGCTTCGCGGGCTCGGCTGGCGAGATCCGCGGCCTTGTCCTTCATTCCGGCTTTGAGAAAATCGGCTTTCAGCGCGTCCAGTTCCTTGCGCGTGTCGGCCCAGATCGGCTGGCTGTCGTTGCCCCAGTCGTTGCGGAGCAGCGCCAGCAGCGCCCACGCGCGCGTTTCCGCATCGTCGTACTTTTTAGAAAGGTCGCGCAGCGCGCGCACCGCGTCGACGTTCTCCGGCGCAAACGTGCAGGCTGCGCGCATTTCGCGGATCGCATCGGCACCCCGGCCCAGGCCATCCAGCGCCCGTGCGAATTCCATGCGCGGCGCCGCTTCCCGCGGATGCTGCGCGACAAGCTGCGAGCCCGCGCGCAGTGCGCCGGCCGCATCGCCGATCGCGCGGTACGACACGGTGAGCAGCGGCCACATCCAATTCTGCGCGCCGCCGGAACGCAGACTCGCTTCCAGCCGCGCAATGACTTGAGCGTGACGCCCTCCGGTATTCAGCGCCACCGCCAGCGGGTGAAGGTACGACACTTCTTTTCCGGACGCTTCGAACGCCGACGCCAGAAATTCACAGCGCTTGTTCAAGTCCGGTTCCACCGCGCCGCGCCGAGCGAGCACCCGCGCTCGCAGATTTTCATCGCTGAGCAGCGGCAGCATCGCGTCGAGCACCGCCGCGCTGGATTCACTGTCGACGAGCACAACGACATCGCCCGCGAGCTGTTCGGCCTGCGTCCCTTCACCCTGGAATTCCGCGAGGCCTTGCGCGAGGACGCGGCAGGCGTCAAGCCCAGTGCTGAGCGCCGCAAGCTTGCGGTAAAGTTCCGCACGCGCGGCGGCGACATCGGAATTTTTGGGCATGGTGGCAAGCAGTGCGGCGATTTGGTCGCGGGAGAGATTGACGGGTGCGGTTTTCGGCGCGAGGGGTTTGTCGTCGGAGACGGGTGCGCTCCCGCCACGCGTGATGACTTCGTCGTTCACTTCGACCTCACGGCCTTCTTTATTCATAAGACCTTCGACATAGCGGGCCGACGACATATCTGGATACACCTTTTCGACAATTACTCGTGTGACGTATTGGTCACCGCGCTTAATGGTGTACTGGAAGCCAGGCTTGACGCCCTGTTGCGAACCTATGGACAGCATCACAAGTCTAATCTCAGGACGAACGCCCAGCACTTGGCCATCGGCGACGAACGGTTGCGTCGCGGTTGGATCTTCCCCAACAAGATGCGCGATCGGCACGCCGTTCTTCATCAGCCTTTCAATGCGGCTGGTTTGCAGGGCGAGATCTTCTTCGATGGCATGCTTGTCCCGATTCTGCTGCGCGAGCTTCTGCTTGGCGGCGTTCACTTCATCTTTGAGCTTCGCGATGTCGGCCGAATCGTTACTGATCGGACCGAAGGTTGCCCGGTAGGGTTGTTCATGCGACGCGGGATGTTCCGGCACCGGCGACGGGACCACTTTCGTGACTTCGATTCGCTGGGAGGTTTGCGGCAGATCCAACGGAATCTCCGCGCGGCTAAAGAAGCCTGGAAGAACATCGCCAGGCGCGCTTGCTGGAGGGGTTTTCGGTGCCGAGGCTGTGGCTGGCCCATCGGACGCCGAATCTTCTCCCAGAAGCCGAGCGATTGGAACACCTGATTTTAGCAGCCGCTCAATTCGGCTGGTTTGAAGTGCCAGGTCTTCTTCAACGCTGCGCTTATCCTTTTCCAGCGCGCTGAGCGTCTGGTTGGTGATCGCCAATTCATATTCGAGTTCCGACTTCTCGTTTCGCGCGCGGACCTGCGGGTCGGTTGGCGTGGTACGTAGCAGCTCCTTGGTCAATCCCTGGAAGAGCACCGGCGAACTCAATACCGACGTGTGGTCGTTCAATTCTTGCGTACTTTTCTTGATGTATTCCTGGTCTTCAGCCAGCAGCTTGCCATTTTCGTGCTCCGCAGTCGCGAGTTTTGCGAGAGCCTCCTGATGAGCATCCCGTTCGGCGTTGAACTTGAGACGCAACTCCTGGTTTGCTCGCTGGTCGCTACGGTCCGCGTTTGGCTGACAGACAAAATTCGGATCGGCGTGCTTGAACAAAGGCTGATTACAGATCGCGCAGATTTTCGGCTGCGGCGAACTCACGGGTCCGAATCCCCCGCTTTTTGCGGTATTGCGAGCAGTCTTCAACTGATCATTTATCGTTTCGAAGATATTGGAGTTGTTGGGCTCGCGCATTTCCTTCAACGCCTTCGCCACCTTCGCCTGGGACACGGGGTCGGCCATGACCACGAGTTGCCCGTTGTTCTCTGCAATCGACGTATTGGGCACACCCTTGTCGATCAATTTTGCCATCAGATCCGCAATGTCTCTCTTTGGCGGTGTCGCCGTTTCCGTTGGAGGCGTCGGCGGAGCGGCCTCTTTCTTCTCCAGCTTCAATTCCGGTCCTGGGAAGTCGGCAATGGTATTTGTCAAATCGCGGACATCGTAGATCTCAAGTTCCGGAGAAAGCGCTGGCGTTTTCGTTGCCGATTCCGGCATCTTCTCCAACGCGTCGTGCTTCGTATCCGTCATCGCGCCGCGCGAGTACAGCGTTCCCAAGTCATGAAGTAAACTGTCCTGTTCCGCAATTTTCTGACCCAGCGCCATCGTTTCCGCAGCCTGCTCTTGGGCGATCCTGGCGTTCTTTTCAGCGAGTTGGAGATTCTGTTCAGCCAACGCCTTGTTCTGTTCGGCGAGTGTCTCCTTCTCCGCTTTCTCCTGAGCGAGCAGTGATTCCTGCTGGCGGATGGTATTGTCCTTCGCGGCGATGGCGACCTCTTTGCGGCCGGTTGTTTCCGTGTCATTGTCCCGGACTTCAGCGACCTCTTCCGAGTGGACATCGAGCCGACCGTTAAGAACTTTATAGCTCTTCAACTCATCGTCTTGCTGCGCTTTTGTTAGGTCCTCTGCTGCCTTTTCTACCGTGCTGAATTTCTGCTTCTCGTATTCGCGCATGCGAGCCCGTTGCTCGGCATTCGACTCGCCAGTTTCCGAATCCACACCATGGATGCGAGCCGCGGTCTCTGGATCTGACTCTTTCCCATGCCAGGCCTGAGTCAGCCCACCGATTTTCAGATCGCCGTTCTTCGTGGTTACAGAAGTATTGGGACCATATTTGCTATCCAACACGCTATCCACATAGGTGATTCGCGGGTTTGTTCCCGCAGTCTTTAGCCGCTTTCGTAAATCTTCAATTTCGCGCTTCAATTGATCGAATTCACTCTGCTCTTGTTTGGATTTTCGAGAATCTGAACTCTCGAGATTGGTATCCGCGAGCTTGAAGGAATCGAACAGGCGCTTCCCGGCTTCGCGGTGCGCGTCGGCTTGCGATTGAAGGTCCCATCTCAGTGGAGCTTTGAAGGGATCAATGACTTCGCCGCGTGTCGTTCCCAGATCGACGCGTGGCAAATTCTTAATATCTCCAAAGTCGCCGAATAAGACTCGGGCATCCAATCCTTGATACTCTTTGCCGATACTTGCTTTCTCAGCCAAGCTGCCGCGCGATACTTTTGTCAAATCGTCCACACGCCGTGTAATCTGGTCCCAGTTAGATGGGTAGAGAATGATTGGCGCAAACCCAATGGTCGCTTTGTCGATATCCGCGTCCACGTATTCATCAGGATGCTCTGAAGCGTTTCTTCCGTTGAGCGACATCCCCGCTCCCTGCGCTTTCAACTTCCAGCCTTCAGCGTCCGTGTTGAACGGATCTATCTGGAGAATCCGCGTCGACAGCCGCTCGGCTGCTTTGTAGTCGCCGCGATAGTAGCGATCCTTGACCTGCTCGGTCAGTTTGGCAATGCGCGCCTTGAACAATTCCGTCTCCCGCACGCGGTTTTCGTCGGCCTCTTTTTGCGCAGCGACGCGTCGCAGGTAAATGATCTCGTCTTCCTTCTCAGCGATTTTCTGTTTAGTGCGCTTCAAGGAATCTTCGACTGACGCACGTTCAGACGGCAGGTCGAACGACGGCGGCAACCAGTTCAGGATTTCTGTGACGCGGCGGAACTTGTCCTGTGCCTTTCGCAAATGGTCGAGCTGGTCGGCAAGAATCTGTTCCTTGTTCGCGCCGGTCGTTTCTTGCGCGGGCTTTGAGCCCAGTTCTTCTTGACTCCGGCCATCTTGAAACGCGTTGGCAAGTTGGACCAGCGACTCCGACTGCCTGACGCGCTCCCCCTGTTCCAATTCGCGAATCTTGCGCCCGATTTTGTCTACATGGATTGCGAGCAACGAGTTCACAGTCTGCAGTTTCTGCTTTGCAACTTCGTTGGTCGGATCCAGAAGAACGGCGCGCTCGAGAGCCGGCTTCGCCGACTCGTATTCGAGTTCGTTGAAGAACTTCAATCCTTCTTGCAGCAAGCCGGTGGATTCCGCAGCAGGATCGCGAATTACATAGGCATTCGCAGACTTCTCGTAGGCGACCCCGCTCCTGCTGCCTTTGACGCGGGTGAGCACACCGATGAGCGACTGGCCCGGATTCTGAGCCACTGTCGGAGCTTCCAGATCCCGCCAGGCCGGGCGGCGTTTGCTGCGGTCGATGTCGTAGCGTTTGTATTCCTCGTTGGATTCGAGCACCAGGAATGATGTGTACGGGCTCATCAGCGTCCAGGTTTTGGCCAGTTCGATGACTTCGTTGCGCAATTCGTCGCTTTGCGGCTGCGCGAGGAGATGATCCAGACGCGCGCGCGCCCAGAAACGGCCGGCGGCGGGGTCGGCGCTGAGGTCGGACGGGAGCGCGACCACGAAGTTGGACGTGAACGGCTGCTTCTGAAGTTCGGCGCTCAGCGTGAAGCGAAGCACTGAAGCGCCGGTTTTGGCGGCGCGCGTGTTGAGGAAGATCTCCTGGCCGGGCAGCAACGCGCCGAGGTTCGCGGGATAGATTTCGGCGGTGCAGTTGGCGTCGGCTTTGAATTCCGGCGACGTGAGCAGCGGCGTTTGCAGACCGAGCGCCAGTTGGAAGGCGGCGGCGTCGAGGCCTTCGTCGGCTTTCAGCGGCAGATAGAAACCATTGCTGCGGCGCGCGACTTCCGAGAGCGTCAGCGCATCGACCGATTGGCCGAGCGAGACGGCGACGAACGACGCTTTCGCTTTGGCCAGAGCTTCCGCACCTTCCGCTGCGATTTTGCCGCTGTCGAGTTCGCCCAGCGCGGGCACGCCGGAGCCGATGAAGAGCATCAGGCGCTCGCGAGTTGGGGCTGATGTATCGAAGCTGGTAGCGGCGGCGCGAATGCTCGCCGAGAGATCGAGCGCGCCCATCGCCACACGCTGCTTGAGCGCGGCGAGAGCGGCATCGACTTCCGCGGCGCGCGCGGGGAGAAAACGTGTCGTGAGCGGCACGAGTCCGATGTCGGCGGCGGCGAATGCGACGCGATCGTTATCGTTCAGCGCGGCGAGCATCGCGGTGAGCGCCTGGCGCTGGGCGCTCAGGTCCTGCGGCGTGCGCGCGCCGGAGGTTTCCACGACGAAGAGAATGTCGCGGCCCGCGGCATTCGCGGCGCGCTTGTAGGTGGCCGGAAGGCGCGGCTGGTAGCCCAATAGAAGGTAGGGCTGCTCGCCGTTCTGCGCATATGCCGACGCGTAGAGTTCCGACGCGCGCGGCGCGGAGAAATTGAGGACAAAGTCGGCCGCCGGGCGGGCGTGCTCCAGATGGAGCGACGCAGTGGCGAAGGCTTCACCATCGCCTTGGATGCGCAGGTCGCTTGAGTAGGACGGCGACGCGATTTCGCTGAAGCTCGAGCTGTCGCCGGTGGCGAGTTGAACCTGGATGCTCAGTTTTCCGATTTCGGCTTTCTGCGCCAGATCGCTGACGAGCGGAAAAACGTAACGTCGCGTGTCGAAGAACGCAGGCAGCACCTGCGTGTATTCCATGATGATACGCTTGTTGCTGCGCGCCTGGATCGGGAAGACGCGCGCTTTGAAGGTGTTGCCGTCGACCCATTCCAGCAGCGCGGGATCGCGCTTGGCGTGCAGGATCGATTCGTAGATGGCGCGGGCCCGGCCACGTTCGACAACTTCACCCTCGATCAGATTTTTTTCGTCGACGTACATCGCAAAGCGCGAGATCGCGGCTCCGGGCGGCACGTTGAAATAGAACGTGCCTTCCAACGTACCGTTGGTGGAGTTGTAGAAGCTCTGGTCGATACGGGTGATCGATTCTGGACCGCGAACCTGCGTTTTCACATCCATGCTGACGATGCGCAGTGGTTCGGCTTCGCGGCCGTGTTCGTCTTTGACGATCAGTTGTCCGATCGCGGAATTTTTCGGCGACGGCGGATGATCGAGCGAATCCGTCCAGTTCGCGGCTGCATCGCGGCCGAGGGCCTGCGACGATTTGAAGGCGCTCAAGCGCGCTTGCACGTCGGCAGGGAGAGACTTCAGCAGCGCAGCGTTGATGCGCGACGCGACCAACGCTTCCTGCCCAGCTACGACGGATACGGGCGCAACGTCGGCTGTGTTCGCGGCGGGCGTGACGCGGACGTGGCCTTCGAGGACCTGCACGAAAGCGAGATCGGTGGCCGGCGCGTCCACGTCGACGACGGTACCGGTGAGTTCCACCATGCCGCCGCCGGAGCGGATCTGAAAGGGGCGTTCGGAATGGAGCAGATCGACGCGCACACGGCCGTGCGTCAATTCAGCCACCCGCGCGGCGGATACCGTCGCGTTGGAGACCGTGACTTCCGACTTTTCATCGACGCGCACCCGGCTTTCGCCGAAGGCCAGTTCCGCCAGTGCGCCGGGCGCGGTGCGGAGCGCGGCGCCATAAGCGATTCGCTCACCGGAGACGACCTGACGCCACGCCTGGTGCTCCGCGTCGAACGTAAAGACCGGGCCGGTCGTCCGCAAGAGCGCCAGGCCGCGCGTGTCGTCGATGACCTCACGAGGACCGCGCGCGATCGCCACGGGCGTCGGCGTCGTGCTTTTCGACGTTTTCTCACGTGGAGTTTCTGTGATGGGTGGCACAGTCACGCTCGCAACGTTTTCGGTGCGGCGCGCCGGGCTTCCGGCAAAGAGCAGAACAGCGAGCGCAACCATCGCGGCGGCGGCAGCGATCGGGCCCCACGCCGGAATCACGCGTGGCGCGGCCATGCGCGCCGACTTGGCGCTCACGCTGGATTCGATCCGATCCCACAGTTCAGGACGATGGCCGCCCGAGACGGGAAACGCGCGTTCCAACAGTTGCGTGGTCTGTTCGAATGAACCGTAGAGTGCCCGGCAATCCGCACAGATTTCGCAGTGCGCTTCCAGTTCGGCCAGCGCGGCGCCATTCAAGCGGCCGCTGAGCGCATCGGGAATTTGCTCTTCAATGTGTTCGCAGGTCTGGTTCATGTACGGCTCTCCCAAAATTGCAGTCGGCGAAAACAGGCGGAGTAAAACGTCACGCCGTGGCCTCGCCCAGAAGTTTGTTCAAACGCAGCAGCGCGCGATGGACGCGCACCTTGGCCGCGGAAACGGTGATGTTGCTGGCGGCGCTGATTTCGGCGTAGTTCATGCCGCCGAACCAGTAGAGCAGAAAGGTTTCGCGTTCGTCTGCGCCTAGTTCGCCGATGGCCACGTCGACGCGCTGGCGCAATTCGCGCTGCTGCGCCTGCTCGAACGGATCGTGCTTGTGATCGGTGTGTTGCGCCGGCCGGGACGCCACCATCATTTCGGTGGCGCGGTTTTCGACGGCGTCGCGGCGTTTGCCGCTGCGGACTTTGTTCAAGGCCAGAGTGAAGAGCCACGTGCGCACAGTGCTTTCTCCCCGGAACGTCGGCGCCGCTTCCGCGACGCGCACAAACACGTCGTGAAGGATGTCTTCGGCGGTGTGTTCGTGGCGCAGGGTACGGGTGAGAAAGCGGAGCAGCGGTTCGGAGTGCCGTTCGAAGAGCAGTTCCAGCGCCCTGGTCCGTGCCGGGAGGTGATCGGACGCAGCGACGCGGCGCAGCAGCTCCGCATCGGAGACGTCCGCGGCAGCGGAGCTCATTGCAGCTCCGGCGCCGATGGGTATCGCTTTTTCAGCCATGCCTGTTCGCACCCACGTGAGACGCTTGGGAACAGGCGAGGTTACAGGATGGGGCGGGGAAAGTTAAAAATTTAAAATTCAAAATAAAAAACGCACGCGGAAGGCGGGTGTCATGGATGCGTTGACGCTTGAGCGTTGCGAGTACGCCCAAATGTCTGGAACCAACCCTGTCGTAAATTTACGACAGGGTTGGCAGGATAGGGAAAATTTTCCCCATGTTGGATTTTGACCAATGGACCAAGTCCCATTCACTTCGTGTCGATCGTTTCGGAACTCACGAAGAGCAACATGTTCTTCTTGGGAGATTTTGCGTCGGGGTTGTTCAGCGTCGCGGCGAGCACCCATTTCCCCGTGGGGATCGAAAGTTCCGTGCGAACATTGCCGCTGTCGACGGAGGGAAAATCCATGTCGATTCCGACCAGGTACTGCGCGTTCAGGATCTGGCCAGCGGGGCGGCGGCTGCTGGCAGTGACTTCGTCATGGCCGTTCTCTTTTTTTGTCGTGGTGCTACTCGACTCTTCCTGCGCCAGCGCCGCCACGGAGCGCAGTGCGCTGGAAGCGGGGGTCCCCAGCGTCCGGGGATTGCGCTTCAAATTGGTGTTAAACGAGGCGCGTAGCTCCAGTTCCGTCACGCTGCTGTCGTAGGAAACCGTGGGGCGCACATCGAGAACAAAGCCATCGACCTGCGACGTCACGACGGGATCGTAACTATCGCCGTTGACGTCCAGGTCGCGAACGACAGAGACCATAGTTCCGCTCAGCACGTAAACGCGCTGCTTGTTGAAGCAGGATATGCGCGGCGCGGCAACAGCAGCCGCGGCCGCGTTGCCATCGAATGCCTTGTTCAGTTCAGCGTCGTCGAAGAACGTCTCGTCGGGAATTGTGGCCGCGGGAATGAGCAGTGACTTGACCACCACCTGCCTTTGCGACGTGTTGCTAAACGCGGCGAGCAGTTGAGTAATCAATGCATGAACTTCGGGCCGCTGCATGATCACGAGATAGCCGCTCATCTCCTCGACACTGGTCCCGAGCGCTGGATCCCATGATTCCGGTCGCACTCGGGATTTGAGCATGTCTACAATATTCGCGACCGTGGGAACGACCGTTACCTTGGGACTCACCCCGTTGCCCATCGGTGCCGTGGGGGCGGCAGAGACAGGAGACGCGCCTAAATTCAAATCCGGACCGGGATAATCCACAACCGGGTTTACGAGGCTATGGACGTCGTAGATTTTCATTTCGACGTCGATCTTGGGCGGATCGTCGGCGCCAAAGGCACAGGATGCCAGGCAACCCACGACCATCAGAACTGTCATACATCGTGTACGCATGGAAAATCTCCTTGAGGATCAATGGGAGGAATCGTGCTGGAGTGCCGCGGCTACTTGGCAGCGGGAGCGTTAGTTCCGGCCAGTTCGATGCTGATAAACAGCAGCACGCGTTTCTCTGCCGCATTGGGGACGGGGTTGTTCATCACGCCAGCCAGCATCCATTTGCCCAGGGGCACGCGCAGCGTGGTGCTGATTTCCTGGACATCGATGGATGGTACGTCTATCGGGAGCGTGACCGTCTGGGCAGCCGCGGCGGCGTCCGGCGCTTTCTCTCCCGCGGCCGTGACCGAGGTTACCGGCGGTGCCAGCACGATGTTGCGCGTCTCCGGCTTTCCGCTGGGTGCAGTGAAGGTGAAGCGGAGATTGACATCGGCACTGTTGCGATCGCTGCTGAGCGTCGAGCGGGTTTCAAAAACATAGCCTTCCAGTCCATGGCCAATCACCGGGTCGTAGACGCTTCCGGCGACATCGTAATCACGGATGTAGCTGTACAGCCGTCCGCTCTGAGTATGGACCAGTTGGCCGTTGTAACTCAACAGCCGGGTTGACGCGAGAATGCTCTCCGGCTTTACCGTCGCGTTCAATTTTGAGAACGCCGCGGCATCGAAGATCGTTCCTGCAGGAATATCCGCTGCACTCATCAACTTTCCCTTGATGATCACTTGCGGTTTCATGATTCCGCGCAGCTTCGAAATGTAACTGGTCACCTTCTTCTGGATCGCGGGCGTCTGCATCACCACCAGGCAGCCGCCACTTTCGGCAATACTGGTCCTTGGATCGGCGAATTCGGCGGCAAATACGCGGTCGTGCAGCAATGAAACAATATCCGCGGCCTGAAACGACGGCGCGGGCGTAATGTCAACAAAAGGCGACACAATGGACGAATCGGAGTTGCCGGGATACAGCCTTGACGCCGGAAAATCCGTGGGCTGCTTGATAATGTCCGCGACATCGTAAATCTGCAGTTCAACGGCGAGTCCGGGCTTGGCCTCCTCCGCTGGGGCCGACGCGCCAGAGACCACACCACACAGCAGCATCACCATCCATAGTTTTCGCATGTCGCCTGCTCCTGAAAGAATCCGAAAGCATGAAAATTTAATCATCGCGGAGTTGAGAACGGGCTCCGGCCCACCACGTCAGCCAAATTTCCTTTTGAGATCCAAACTTTTTTCCCGATGCGCTGCACAGCAGCTCGGTGGCGCGCGCGCGTGTTTTCGAAGCGTCGAGAGCGGCAATGTAGACCGGCACCAGCCGCAGGTCGGGCTTGAGTTTCGCGGCAGCGGCGAACACCTCCGCTCCACTGGAGGTGTCCGACACGCTCGCGGCCACGGCCCAGACTGTGGCGTTGTCGGCGTCATCCAGCAATTCCTCTGCAGCGTCGCCGGCTTTGTCTGGATTGCGCAAGTCGCGAAGCAGTTCGGCACGGCGGCGTTCGCGCGCGCGTTCGCCTTCCGGGCGGCGGTGTTCGCTCCAGTAGTGCTCCACCAGAAGTGCCTGCATCGGATCCTGATTCATTTCCACCTCGGGCGCGGGTGCAGGCGCGACTGGAATTGAATGTGGTGGAGGAATTTTCGGAACAACAACCCGGTCGGGCGCGGCGGCTTTCGGATATTCGGTTAGAGAAGGGCTTCGAAGACGAAAATAGCCGCCGAATCCCAGGATCATCGCGATACCTGCCGCCAGAGCGGCCCACTGCGGTCTCCAATTCCGCCTCGGCAGTTGGTCTGCATTGCGTATCCGATTCAACGCCGCTGCGCTCACCACACTGCCGGTGCGAAACTCAGGAAGCACTCCGGCCGAGACACAACACTGTTCTAGATCCGCAGACAAGTCGCGGCATTCCGGGCAGAGCGCCAGGTGCCCCCCCAACTCGATGGCGCGCTCGACATCCAGCTCGCGGTCGAGCCGCGCTTGAATCAGGATTTGCGCTGAATCGCAGTTCATGATCCGGACTCCCCGCGTCTATTTCTGAGTAATTCACGCAACCTCAACCGCGCCCGATGCAGCGTCGACCGCACCGTACCCAGCGGCCACCCCAGTTCTTTCGCGACGGCCTCGTACGAAAAGCCTTCCTGATGGACGAGCAGAAAAAGCACGCGCGACTCCTCATCGAGTTTCGATAACGCCACGCGCAAGCGCTGCTCCATTTCGCTCTCGCAGACTTCCGGCGCGGCATGCTCCGCACGCTGAGCCAACTCTTCGGCGTTGCCTTGAATTCGTCCGTGTGCGCGCGCGTTCTGGCGGGCCATATCCCGGGCCGCGTTGGCGACGATCGCCAGCAGCCAGCGCTCCACGTCGCTGCCAGCATGGAGCGCAGAGCGGCGCGTGTACGCTTTGACGAACGCGTTCTGGACCGCGTCCGCGGCAAGATGCGCGTCGTTGAGAATCCGCCATGACAGCGCCAGCGCGCGGCGTTCCATGCGGATCAGCAGGCGCTCCCAGCAGCCGGCATCGCCTGCGCGCAAGGATTCGATCGATTCGGCCGTGACGTTCGCGCCGGTTGCATCCGGCTCACACCGGAAGTGCGAAATCTGCTGACCGTCTGCCAGGGCCGCTGCCATCGCCATCCACAACTCCCGCGTCGAAGCTCGAAGATTCGAGTTCAACTTCGGTAGAGGGGACGACGTGGAGTTGAATAAAGTTTCAAAAAAAGACGCCGATTAAAATCGGCGTTTTTCCTGTAATAATCCTGTCGCAACTACGACTCATGAATGACGGCTACTTGGTTTCCGCCGTGTGCCGCCGCAATTGACCGCAGGCTGCGTCGACTTTGCGCCCTTTCGAAAAGCGGATCGTGACGGGAATGTGCGCGCGCTCGAGAATGCCTTTGAAATTCTCCTGCGCTTCGATGGTCGGCCGCGCGTAGCCGCTATCGTTGACGGCATTGAACGGAATCAGATTCACCTTGCAGGGGTGTGACTGCAGCAGCCCCACCAGTTCGCCGGCCTGGTGTGATGAATCGTTGACGCCGGCCAGCAATACATATTCGTACGTCACAATACGCCGCGTGTTGCGCGAGAACTCCTCCGCGGCTTTCATGATTTCCTTAATGGGGTAGCGCTTGGCCACGGGAATCAATTTGCGGCGCGTCTCTTCGTCGGGCGCGTGGAGCGAAATGGCCAGCTCGATCTGGAGCTTTTCCTGCGCCAGCTGCTTGATGCCCGGCACGATGCCGACGGTGGAGATCGTGATCTTGCGCGCACCGATGCCCACGCCCTTCGGCGGCGGACTGTTCAGGATACGGACGGCGCGCATGACTTCGTCGTAATTGTGGAACGGCTCACCCATGCCCATGAACACGATGTGGCTGGAATGCACGCCGGATCGCGCCCACATTTGCAGGTACTGCTCGATGATTTCGGCGTAGCTCAAGTGGCGTTCGAAGCCGCCAAGTCCCGTCGCGCAGAAAACGCAGCCCATCGCGCATCCCACCTGGCTCGAGAGGCAGCTCGTGACGCGATCGGGCGTGCGGATCTGCACGGACTCGATCAGCGCTCCGTCGCGGGCTTTCCACAGCCACTTGGTCGCGTCGTCGCCTTCGCTTTCGCCGGCGACGGTCATTTCGTAAAGCGGCGCGGTCTCCGCCAGCTTCGCGCGCAGCACTTTGCTTAGATTGGTTACGCCATCGTAGGAAGCGACGCCGCGCCGGAAGACAAACTCCCGCAACTGCGTCGCGCGAAACGCGGGCTCGCCGTAACTCTTGAAGAGCGCGGCCAATTCATCTTCGGACATGGAAACGATCGTTCGGGGATTCGACATGACGGAAAGGAGCCACAAAGTTCGGAACAAACGGGCAGCGCAAGGCACACCGCCCGACGCACGCTCTGCATTTTAGCAGAAGCGAGGCCCGGTGGCATTGCCGTTTCGAAATGACTAGTGATTGTCTTCCAGCGCACGCGCCACTTTTTCGCAGGCGGCTTTGAATTCTTCGGGGGTCATCGTTTTCTCTTTGGTGTGCAGATCCCACGCGGCGCCGATGACATTGATCAGCGCCGGGCCGGCATAGCCGTGCGCGGGCATGACGGGATGATATCCGTAGGCGGAGAACGATTCGATCGCGCGGACGGTCACGGAGTACACGTCGCTCGACGACACCTGACCCTTCATGTCTTCGGCTTCGAAGTGATAGAGAATCGTGTCGCCGGCCTGGACGTTCTTGCGCTTCTCCAGATCGATGACGAATTCCGCCAGTTTCATCGTCGCGGGCTGATCGTTTTCGCGACACGAGACGCGCTGGACTTGCTCGGCTTCACTGTTGTAGAACGAATGGAGGCGCACTTCCTTCAGACCGACGCTGCCTTCGACTTTCGCGGCGAACGCGATTTCTTCCATGGGATGAACCAGCGAATCGAGCGCCGGGTAGACGACGTCCAGCGTCGGCGGCAACGGCTTGAGCGGAGTGATCGAAAAGCGCGTCGGCGGCGCGAGCGACGCTCCGCGCGTGTCGGTGGCGACGATGCTGTAGTCGCCGGGTTTGTCGACGGTGATCGTGCCGGAAACTTCGTTGCCCGTCGCGGACATCGTGACTATTTCGCCGCTGCTCAGCGCCAATTTGCCAGACTTCAACGGCCCCGTCGCCAGCAGTGCGATGTCGACCGTGGACCCTTCGAGCGCCTCGATATTGCCGTCCATGCCCGTGACGATGTGATCGGGCTTCTCCATGAACTTCGGAAAGTGGTACGTCAGGCGCAGGTTCTTGATTGTGGCCGGATCGAAAACGTGGATCGTGTATTCCGGTGATTCGACGTCTTTCATCGCGACGCGGTACGTGACGTCCTCGCTGAGGTCGCTGAGCGTACGGGTGTAGTGTTCGGGCCGCGACGGGTCTTCGTTCATCTCCAGCTTGCGCCATTCGCCGTCGCTGCCTTTGAATTTCAGCACGGGAATCGCGGTAATCTTGTTGGCGCCGGCATCGATCGCCAGTTCTCCGCCGCGAATCACATCCGTATTGCCGGGCATCACATTCAGTTCGATCTTAATGGGCTTGGCGGCTTCCTCCATCTGATGAAGCACCTGCTCAGCCCGGGCTTTCTGCTCTTCCTTTTCGCGCAGCAGCGCCTGCTCGGATTCGCTGAGCGGTACATCGACCCACGGCGTCAGAACGCGGGCGAGCTGATGCTGGAACAGTTGCGGCTTGATCAACACCGCGCCGAGAAAAAACGCGAGCAGCACGGCGGCAGCGATCACGCGTGTCTTCAGCCGCCCTTTGTCGATGGCATCGGCGATGTTGACCTTGGCAGCGCGTTCCAGGCAGTCGGTGACGAGCGATTCGATCAGGCCGGCCTGCATCGGGCTGCTGGCGTCGCGGCCTTCGAACTCCACGGCGGCGATGAGCGTGCCTTTCAAATCGGGAAATCGATTTTCAACGTAGAGCGCCAGGTCGCCGTCTTGATGCTTTTTCTTGAGCGGTTTCAACAATGCAAGAAACGCGGCGCCGGCAAGAATCCCGAGTCCAACTAGCAGCAGTCCGCCGCGGATCGGCGCGGCGAGGTGATAAATCGCGTCGATGGCGATCAGGGCCAGCACAATCACTATCGCGTCGGAAATCAGCGCGGCGACGCCTTTGAGCATCTCTGTGCGCCGCCACGCGCCGCGCACCGCATCGATTTTTCGCTGCAGCTCTGTCATTATTTCCTCGATGCAAGCTGGGCCACGTAAAGTTCCGTCAGACACAACGCCGCGACGGTGAGCAGACAGTACCAGCCGATATTCTGTTTGTGCTCCGCCCCCACCCGCGCGTCGCCGCTAAGCACGCGTTCGAAACCTTCGGCCGTGCGGCGAACTTCAGTTTCTGGCGCGGAGGCAATCATCTTCTCGAGATCGGAAGCAGACGCGGGCGTGAGGTCGGATTCCTTCACGTCGCCATTCACGGCCAGGAGTTCGGTGGTGTTCGACTGCGTCACCTTATAGATGCCCGGCGCACTGAGTGTCACGGCCACGGCAGACTTCTCGCTGCGCTGAATTTTCCCGTCCGGGCCTTCGATGCTGCCATCGGCGCCGAGTTGATAGGATTCCCCAGCGAGGACGCTGGCGGCTTTCGTGCCGTGGTCCTGCAGAATTCGTACGGCCTCGCGAATGAAGGGCACGAAAATGCCGTGCAGGGGAAAATCGCCGGCGCGCATATCCATCGCGGCGGGAAAGAAAATCGTGGTGCCATTGCCGAGGTGACCTTGCAGCAGCGCGGGACGATTGTTGCTGAAGCGCAGGACGACATCAGCTTCCTGCGAATCTTTCAGGTCCCAGTATCCGTTGAAACGTCCGGCCGTAAGATCGCCGCCGCCTTCGGAAACGATCCGCGTGACCAAGGAGTGATGCGCGTTGGCAGGCATCAGGAACAGATCGTCGCCGGCCGTCCACGCGCGCAATTTCGCGGGCGAGATCGTGCCGATGCTCGCGTCAAACGATGCCGCGTTGACGCCGGGGCCGGCGCTGATCATCATTCCTCCGCCAGACTTCACGAACTCTTCCAGGCGCTTCACATCCGCCGGAGGCAACGTCGAGAGCGCGGAGAGAATGACCACGTTGACGTCTTTCAGGTCGGGGAGCGTTTCGTAGGCCTTGGCGCTGTACGGGCTGTCGTCGCCGGCGTTCAACGCGGCGAGAATGTAATAGGCGGCGTCGTCCTTTTCGTTCTTGCTGGGATGGCCGTTGACGACAACGACTTTCACTTTCTTCACCACGCGAACGATAAAATTGTACGCGTCGTCGCCTGGCAGAATCACAGGCGCGCCGGTAATCACAACTTGACCGGGATGTTCGCCAACGTCGCGCAGCGTGCCGCCGAGCGTTAGCGCGGTCTCTCCGTTGGCGGCCAGTTGAATGCGTTTGGTGGCGATACTCTTGCCGGCGATTTTCAGCTGGGCCTCAACTTCGCGCGCCGGGCCACGGTTGTGAACGCGCGCGGCAACACTGAAATTCTGTTCCCCGGGGGTGACATCAGCGGAGAACGCGCCACCTTCTATAGCCACGCCGCCGGCTTCGGGCAGTTTTCCCGCGATGGCGTGAACTACGAATTTGTAGGAGGGCGGTAGCTTCCGGACATCGCGATTGCGCGGAAGTCCCGACGCCTGGAGATCGGAGATCAGATGAACTTCGCCGCTGCCATTGTGCTGTTTCACGGTCTCCAGCACTTTGTCGATCGCCGCGAAGACGTCCGTCGAGCCAGCTGTCGCTGCGGCATGATGAATCGCGTCGACAGCGGCCGTAGCATCCCCCGGTTCGCTGAAGTGAATTTGTTCGGCACCGCCGAACGTGACGACAGTGATGCGCGAATCGCCCGCAGCTGCCTTGGCGAGCTGCTCGGCTTGCGCCTGGGCATCGGCGAAACGCGTGCCGAAGGTCATCGAGCGCGAGGTGTCCAGCAGAATGTAGGTGTCGGAGCCGAATTTTCCGGCAGCATCGATTCCGCTCGCGAAGAACGGACGCGCAAACGCAGCGACCAGCAGCATGATGCACGCGACGCGCAATATCGTCAGCAGCCATTCCAGCCACTTCTTGCGCGACAGCACCTCGCGGCTCTGCTTGCGCAAAAAACGCATCGCGCTGAATGCGACTTTCTGCACGCGCTCCCGCAACAGAAAGTGAAGCAGAATCGGTACCGCGCCCAGCAGCGCGAACCAGAGCAGCGACGGGGTAAGCCAGGTCATCCACTTCTCCCGCGACGGTAGAGGTATTCCGAAAGCGCAAAATCCAGCGGCATGCGCGTGTCGAAGCGCGCGAAGTCGATCTTCAAATCGGCCAGCGCGTCCTGAATGGCTTTCTGATGCGTATTGAATTCCTTGATGTATTCGTCGCGCACGGACCGGCCAGAGGTCTTCAGCCGCTCGCCGGTTTCCAGGTCGGTGAACTCCGTCAGTTTCGAGAACGGAAATTCGATTTCATCGGGATCGAGCACCTGGAAAACGAGCACGTCATGACCGGAAAATTTGAGATGCTGGAGCGCTTCGACCAGCGGCTCGACATCGGAGAGCAGATCACTGATCACGACGACCATGCCGCGCTTCTTGATCGTTTCCGCGACCGAATGAAGCGGTCCGGCGAGGTCCGTTTCCGCGCCGGGTTTGGTCTCTTCCAGCGTGGAAAGAATGTGTTGCAGCTGGCTCTGCCGCAAGCGCGCGGGCAGGAACGCTTTCACTTCCGTGTCGAACACCGCCAGCCCCGCGGCGTCGCGCTGGCCCATCATGAAATAGCAGAGGCACGCGGCCATGCGCGCAGCGTACTCCAGTTTCGTCAGTGGCTGCGAGCCGTAGGCCATCGAACCGCTGGCGTCGAGCACCACATGGCAGGCGAGATTTGTCTCTTCTTCGAAAAGCTTGATGAAATGCCGGTCGCTGCGCGCGTAAACTTTCCAGTCGATGTGTTTGATGTCATCGCCGGGAACATAAGCGCGGTATTCCGCGAATTCGACGCTGACGCCCTGGAACGGCGATTTATGCAACCCGAGAATAAATCCTTCAACGACCGTCTTCGCCAGCAGCTGCAGGCTGTTGAGCCGCGCCAGCGTCGCGGTGTCGAGCAGTTCGGGTTTGGCCGACGGGGTCTTTGCCACAATCCAGTCCTCGGGCACTACCTTTTTAGAGCTTCGCCTTCGGCGCGGGCACGGTTTCGATCAGACGACGGATGATTTCGTCGGAATTCACTTTCGCCGCATCAGCCTTGAAATTCACCACGATGCGGTGGCGCAGTACGGCCGTCGAGACGGCGCGAATGTCGTCGAGCGAGACGGCGAGTCGGCCCGCCATCACGGCCCGGGCTCGCGCGCCTTGAATCAAGTACTGGGACCCGCGCAAGCTCGCGCCAATCGAGACGTACTGGCGCACGTAATCCGGCGCGTCCTTGTTGTACGGCCGCGAAGACGCCGCGAGTTGCACCGCGTAACGTGCCAGCGGCGCGGCGACGGGAAGCGCGTGGACAATCTTCTGCGCTTCCAACAATTCCGGCCCGGTGATCGCGGACTTCAATGCGATTTTGCGATTCGACGTGGTGTTGTCGAGAATCTGAATTTCTTCTTCGGGTGTCGGGTAGCCGATGATCAGGCTGAACATGAAGCGATCCTGCTGTGCCAGCGGGAGCGGATAGGTGCCTTCCTGTTCGATCGGATTCTGCGTCGCGAGCACGAAAAACGGCTCTTCCAGCTTGCGGCTGATGCCGCCGCTGGTGACTTGATGTTCCTGCATCGCTTCGAGCAGCGCGGCTTGCGTCTTGGGCGGCGTGCGGTTGATTTCGTCGGCCAGCACAATGTTGCTGAAGATCGGACCGTTGACGAACGAGAGCACGCGCTTGCCGTCTTTTTCAGTCAGGATTTCGTGGCCAACGATGTCGGAGGGCATCAGGTCGGGCGTGAACTGGATGCGCTTGAATTTCAGCGCCAGCACGCTGCCGAGACTGGAGATCAGCAGCGTTTTCGCCAGGCCCGGCACGCCGGTAATCAGGCAGTGGCCGCCGGCGAAAAAGCTGGTGAGCACGTTTTCGACAATGTCGTGCTGCCCGATGATGACCTTCTGAACTTCCGACAGAATCGCGTCGCGCGCTTTCTGCACGCGCACCACGCTTTCCTTGCCGGTCGCCGCTTGTGGAGCTGTCATGGTTTCTCCTTCTCAACACCCGCACGAAAACTCACACAAATTTGCAACGAACTGTTTCTTTTTGAACATAGGATAAATTTATGCCGACGATTCCAAATCATCGGCAAATTCAGGGAGCCTTGACGCTCTCGATCAACATGCCGACCAGCTTCGACGACGTAATGCCTTCGTTCTCCGCGCGGAAATTTACGCCGATGCGGTGACGCATCACCGGCAGTGCGACGGCTTTGACATCAGCGCTTGTCGCCGCCTTGCGGCCTTCCATCGCCGCGCGCGCTTTGCAGCCCAGCGCCAGACACTGCGTCGCACGCACGCCGGCACCCCACGCCACGTATTTGGTGATCGCCGCCGCGCCGCCCGGCATGTTCGGTCGCGACGCGCCGCTGAGGTCGACGATGTATTTCTGCACCGCTTTGGGAATTTCAACGGCGCGCACGGCTTGCTGAAAACGGATCAAGCCCGGTCCGTCGATGATCTCGGTCAGTTCGTCAAGAAACGTCGCGGGATCTTCGAGCACCACCCGCATTTCCTCTTCTTCGCTCAGTGGAATCATCTCGACGTTGAGCATGAAACGATCCTGCTGCGCTTCGGGGAGGGCGTACGTGCCGTCGGTTTCGACGGACGTCTTGGTGGCCATCACGAAAAATGGAGCCGGCAGCGGACGCGTGACGCCACCGCTGGTGACTTGTTTTTCCTGCATCGCTTCCAGCAGCGCGGCCTGAGTCTTCGGCGGCGTGCGATTGATTTCGTCGGCGAGCAGCAGATTGGTAAAGATCGGGCCGGAGACAAAGCGCGTGCTGCGTCCTTCGGATTTCGCGCCCGCGTTGTCTTCGAGCACTTCCGAGCCGGTGATGTCGGAAGGCATCAAATCGGGAGTAAACTGAATGCGCTTGAAGCCCAGGTTCGCGACTTTGGACATGCATTGTACGAGCAGTCCCTTCGCGGTCGCCGCGCCGCCGGTGAGCAGCACGTGGCCGCCGGTGAGAAAAGCGACGAGCACGTGATCGATTGCTTCCGGCTGGCCGACGATCACCTCGCTCAGCGCCTCCCGCATGTCGTCGCGGAATTCGGCGATTTCTTTCAGAATACCCGGGTCAGCTTCTGCCATGGTCACCTCCGCGCGTTGAATTTACGGGCGCAAAGTGGACTACCCCCGCCAGATCAATTGAGCAGAATCAATTTCAAGAGTCTCGCCTGTGAGACAGGTGTTTTTTAGGATCGTTTTTAATCGACACTTCGAGCGTTTGAAGTTTATGTCGAGTACCGGCTTTTTCGCCGCATCACACGCATATTTGCCCTTGAGGATCGTCGATGAAAAAAGTTATGGCATTCATGCTGGCGGCACTCGCCACCGGAGCGCTTCACGCTGAAGACGCTCCGCCATCACCAGTCAAAAAAATGAAGGGCCCCAAACATGTCGTGTTGACGCCTGAACAGCAGGCCGAACTGGATTCCGCCAACGAGTCGCTCGAAAAAGGCTACCGTCTGTTGGTCGACGGCCACAAACCCGACGAAGCGGTCGCGGAACTGCGCAAGGCCTTCGAGATCTCGCAACACCTTAATACACTAAAGGGCAGTGAGCCGCTGATGGCCGGCGTCGCAATGGGAAATGAAAAGGGCACGCCCTTTGACAAGGTCGATGCCTCCGGTGACATGGAGCAGATCGTCGAGGTCGGTCTGGCTTCCGGCACTGGAGCGCCGGATAGCGTCGACAATGGTTTGTACAAGCGGAAGTTGATCCAGCAGACCGAAGAAGCCGCGAAGAAAATCGACGCGGAACAGAAGACTGTCACGATCGAAATTCAGGGCATGGCTGCCGCGGCAAAACCAGGCGCCCCGGAAAAACCAAAGACAAAAGAAGACGAGAACATCCGCAAGATCGTCATGCCCGGGCCCGACCAGTCGCAGGCTGCTCCGCCGCCAGCCCACGCCGCGGGCAATCCGAACCCGGATAAGAATCAGAAACCGGAACAAAATCCCGCTGCCGCAGCGGCAGCCGGCCAAGCCGACCCGAATGCGCCAAAGGATCCCAACGCCAAACCCGATCAGCAGCCCAATGCCGCCGCGAATGCCGGCGCGCCGCAAGCAAATCCGCAGGGCAAACCGGAAACGCCGAACGGCACCACGCCCCCACCCAATGCCAACGGCGGGCAGCCCAATCCCGCCGATCCCAAACAGGCGAACGCGGGCAAGCCCGACGCCAATGCCGCGAACCCAGCCAATGCCGACCCGCAGGGTCAGGCCGACCCCGCTGGCAAGAACGCGCCATCCACGGCTCAAAATGTGTCCGCGAAGGAAAAAGCCATCGCCCGCGCGCTCAACGACCTGGCCAACCAGTACGCGCAGTTGAAAGGCGCGGACAACAATAAGCTCGCCAACAAATTCCGCCAGGCCGCCGCGGCTGCCGATCACGTCGCCGATCTTGTGGAGAAAAATGATCTCACCCAGGCCGCCGCCGCCAGCGCGGACGCCGAACGGCGCATCAACGACGCGCTGAAAGACGCAGGCATGGCCGGCACCGGATCGATGGAAGAAGCACTCAACGGCATCAAGAAGAAAGTCGAGAAGCTTCAGGATCAGCAGCAGAAAATTCTGGGGCAGGCGCAGCAGGCCGGAAAAGACGCCAGCGGCGCGCCGGTTCCCGACAGCGTCAAGAAGGATCGCCAGAACGCGTTGATGCTCGAACAATCCAAGCTGAAACCTCAAATCGAAGAACTGCAATCCACGATGAAGGATCTGGCGCAAGCTCGCGGCAACGCCGACGCCAGCAAGGCCGGCAACGCGCACACCGCCGAAAACGCCGCGCGCGAAGAACTCGGCAAGGCAGAGAAGGACCTCGCCCGCGGCAAGACCAAGCAGGCGACCGTCGACGCGACGATGAAGCTCGGCGAAGGCGATACCGAAGGCGCCGCGACCGCGATGGCCAAGGTTCAGAGCACACTCAACACGGTTCAGCGGCGTCTCGACGCCGCGGACAACGCGCTGGCGGGTGGAGACGATCACAAACTGGAGCGCGATTTCAATACGTTGAAGGAACTCGCCGCCGGCCTGCGCCGCCTCGAACAGAACGCCAAGGCCGCGGCGGCCAACGGACAGGCTAACCCCAACGCGAAAGCGGACCCCAACGGCAAGGCCGAACCCAACAGTGGGCAGAAGAATGCTGGCGGAGCGAACGACGCCGTCGAAGCGAAGGGCACAAATAAAGGTGATCCGGCGCCCGGCGAAAAGGGAAAGACCGATTTGGCGGCAAAGCCGGATCCAAAAAATCCGGGGGCAGCAGGTCAGGACAAGAACGGCGCCAATCCCAGCACCGCAAAACCCGAAGGCGGTGAGAAAAATGGCGCCGGCGAGCCGGACAAGACCGCCGCGCAAAATGGCGAAAAGAACGGCGACAAAAACGAAAAGGGCGAAGGTGGCCAGAAGAGCGAGAACGGCAAGGATGCGCCGCACTCGGAAGTCACCGCGAGTTGGGGCCAGGTCCTCAACGCATCCAACAAGCAGCTCAATGCTGAGTTACTGAAGGTCACGTCGCGATTGGCCAAGAACGATCCCGCCACCGCAAAGATGATGGAAGAGCTCGCTAAAAAAGATCCCGCGTTCGAACGCGATTACGAACGCAGCATCGCGCAGGTTCAGGCGATGCTCTCGAATGTCGAAAAGCTGGAAGCGGGTCTCTCGCAGAAGATCGAGAAAGAAAAAGAATCCAAGGCAATGAAAAACTTCCGCAAGGACGAAGTCCCCGGTGCCTACAAGCCCGCCGTTGCGGCGTACTATGAAGAATTGTCGAAATCCGAGAACGGCAAGTAACCGTCAGCGAGGCAACCTGTGTTCGAATGGCTCTTCAAATACCCGTTGTCGGTCTACCGCGATGCCGAATTCGGGTTTAACTTTTCACCGCGCATTGAGCTGGTGCTGCTTGGGCTTGCCGCGCTGACCGCCGGCATCGTCTGGATGTACCGGCGCGAAGCACAGCTGACGCGGCGCAAGCGCACTGCGCTGGCGGCGTTACGCATCACCGGTCTGGCGCTCTTGCTCGTCGCGATTCTCGGCCCGCAATTGAAGCTGCATAAGAAGGAGAAGAGCGACGGCGTGGTGGTGGTCGGCATCGACGCGTCCAAGAGCATGGGTCTGAGCGCCGGAAGCGGCAGCCGTTTTTCGCGCGCCCGCGATTTGCTCTCGGGCAAGAGCGGAATCCTAAGCCGCCTGAGCGGTGCGACGGAAGTCCGCGTCTTCGCGTTCGGCAGCAACACCCGGCTGATCAAGCCGGAAGACCTCGCGACGCTTGAACCCACCGACGACGGCACCAATCTCTCCGGCGCGCTGAAGGACATGACGCAATCGACGCGCGGCGTGCCGCTCGAAGCGGCCGTGTTGCTCACCGACGGCGTCGATACCACCAGCGGTGACGCCACCGCGATGGCGCGCTACGTCGCCTCGCGCGGCGCGACAGTCCATGCGATCGGCATCGGCGACGTTTCCACAGCGCCGGACGTCGAAATTCTGGCCGTGCACGCGCCACGCAAAGCGTCCTGCGGTGCGCTGGTCGACGTCAACGTAATGGTCCAGCGTGGCAGTTACGCCGGCCCGCTCGAAGTCGATCTCTACCAGGACGTCAATTTCATCAAAGCCGTCACCGTGCCGCCGTCGCTCAACGGCGAACCGGTGCTGGTCACGGTCAAAGTGCTACCGGAAAAGGAAGGCGCGCAATCGTACCGCCTGGAGCTGCCCAAGGTTGCCGGCGAAGTGAACCTCGACAACAACAAGCGCGTCTTTCAGATGCAGGTTGAAGAAACGCGTGTCGAAATCCTGATCGTCGAAGGCTCGCCGCGCCACGAATTCGCGTACATCCGCCGCGAAATGTGGAACGACAAACAATTCAAAGTGATCAGCCTCGTCCGCATTGGCAAGGGCCACTATTATCAGAGCGGCGACACGAGCAGCATGCTGACGCAGGGATTTCCCGAGACCGCCGAAGAGCTCGGACGCTTCAAGGCGATCATTTTGAGCGACATTGAAGCGTCGTACTTCAAGCCGGCGCAATTGCAGCTGATCTCCGACTTCGTAAAAATCCGCGGCGGCGGACTACTGATGCTCGGCGGAGTGAATTCGTTCAATCTCGGCGGATACCAGGACACGCCAATCGCCGCGCTGCTGCCCGTTTCACTCAATGTTGAGCATGTCGCTCCCGCGTTCGACGACAGCGAGTTCGCATTTCAGATCACCAAGGAAGGCGCCACCCACGAAGTGCTGCGACTGTCCGGTGAAGCGTCGGAGAATCTCGCGCAGTGGAATCTGATGCCTGCGCTGCGCGGCGTGAATCCACTCTTCAAGGCCAAGGCCGGCGCGCGCGTGCTCGCCACGGATTCACGACCCGGTCCGAATGGCGCCAACGGCGTGCTGCTCGCCGTTCAAGATGTGGGCGCCGGACGCACCGCCGCATTTGCGCCGGCCAATTCCTGGCGCTGGCGCATGCTCCGCCCGCTCGACGACGATTCGTTCCGCCGCTTCTGGTCGCAGATGATGCGCTGGCTGGCTGTCGGCTCCAAGGAAATGCTGACACTCGGCACCGATCGCGACACGATCAATGTTCACCAGCCGCTGGTGCTGACCGCGCAGGTGCTCGACAAAACGCATCGCCCGTCCAACGACGCGAAAGTTGTGGCGAAGATCAAAGATCCATTCGGCAATACCGACGAACTTTCGCTCCCTTGGATTCTTAGCGAGGACGGCGTTTACCAAGCCACCTACCGCCCTGCCGACAAGGGAGATTTCGCCGTTACGGTCACCGCAACACTCGCCGGAAATACGCTGGAGAAAAGCACGTCCTTCTCCGCCGTCGAATCCTCCGTCGAATTCGCTCACACGTCGATGGATACAGCCGCTCTGCGCCAGATCGCCGCGGCCGGCAATGGCACGCTGGACCTCGAAGCCAACGCCGACAAAGCCGTCGCCGCGATTCTCAAGCAGGTCTCCGAAAAGCAGAAGCTGCTCGACCTGGTCGAAGAGCGCGATCTCCGCGATGCGCCGGTCCTGCTGCTGCTGATTGCCGCCGCGTGGATCGCCGAATGGTTTTTGAGGAGAAGGAGCGGACTGGCATGAGCAGGATTATTCTGATCGCGACACTGCTGAGCATCGCGTGCCTCGCCGGCGCGGAAGAGACGCCCGGACCGGCGCCGACCGGCACCAACTCCGCCGAAAACTACAAGAAGCTTGGTGAGCAGATCAAAGCCGCACCGGGTTCCGGCAATGAGCTGGTGAAGTCCGGCCAGTTTTATTTTCCACGCCTTCAGTTTCAAAATTTGAAGCCGGTCAACAAGCCCTGGGACATCTGGCCGCAGGGCGACCAGAAATTGCGCGACGCGATCAAGAAAATGAGCAACATCAACATTCTCACCGACCCGATCGTGGTCAACCTGGACAAACCGGATGAATTGTTCCGATATCCCTTCGTCTTCATGACCTCCGAGGGCGCGTTCAGTGTCTCCGAGAAAAACATGAAGACCGCGCGCGAGTACCTCTTAAAAGGAGGATTCCTCTACGCGGACGACTGCACGCGCGACCAGGTGGGCGACGATTTTTACAAATCATTCGTCGAACAGATGGGAAAAATATTTCCAGAAAATCCGATGCGTCCCATTCCCAACGATCACGAAATCTTCACCTGCTTCTTCAAAATGAACGGCGCGCCGCACTGTCAGGGCGTGCGCCATCCGGCGATGGGACTGTTCGACAAGGATACCGGCCGACTGATGGCGATGGTTACGTCTGGCGACGTTCACTGCGGCTGGGTCGGCTTCGGCAATCTGCCCGGACTCGATCGCGAAAATTCCATCCACCTCGGCGTCAACATTGTCGTCTACTGTCTTACGCACTAACGGAGCTGCCTTGCGATGATCGTCCGCCGACTCGCCACACTTCTCGCACTGCTGCTCACCGTTGGCAGCACGCGAGCTTCCGAATGCCGCGCGCTGATCGTCGCCGGCGACCCCGGCGAGAGCAACAGCGCCGCGGAACGCTTCACCGACTGGGCCACGCGCTGGAAATCCGCGCTGCAGACGAAGTGCGGCTTTAAGGCCGAGAACATTCGCATGCTGCGCAGTCCCGGCAAGCCCGGCGACCTCAATCCCGTGCGTCCTCTCACGCCTGAGCTGTCCACTGTCCCTGCCGCAGAGACCGCGAGTCTGGAGAACGTGAAATCGGCGCTCGCCACATTGGTGAAGGAAAGTCGCGCCGACGACCAGGTCGTTCTTGTCTTGATCGGCGACGGCTACGATTCGCAAGGCTTGAGCAAGCTTTGTCTGCCCGGCAAGGATCTCACCGACACCGACGTCGCGCGCGAGCTGGAAGGATTGAAAGCCAAGCTGCTCATCTGCATTGATACGGCTGCAGCCAGCGCGGCATTTACCAAAACGATGATGGGAAAAAACCGCATCACCATTACCGCCGCCGCCACGATCGGGCAACGCAGCCAGACGTACTTCTGCGAATTCTTTCTCCGCGCGCTCGAAACAGGAAATACAAATCTTCTCGAAGCCTTCAATCATGCGACGATGGAGACGACGCATTTTTATCAGAATCAATTCGCTGAAAAGAAAGTTACGACCGTCCATGGCAAGGACTTTCAGGCACTGTACAAGAAGTTCTATCCAGAACGAGAATTGACTCCCGGTGGCGCCGAGCCACAGAAGGCCAACAACAATCAGGAAGTGCTCGACGGATGGTACGGCCGGCGCGTGCTCACCGAAGTTGCCGGTCTTGAAGATAACGGAGATGGCGTGCCGTCGACAATTTTTGAGGACGGCAAGGAGCCGGCCCCACTTCCCACGAAAGACGGCGAAGGAAATATCGCGCGCACGGTCGTGCTCGGAAAACCCTGATTTACTGCCTTGGTGTATCGATGATCCGACGTCTCCTCTGCTGCGCTGCGATTCTCCCACTTCTTCTCACGAATTCTGCCCGCTCATCGGAGCCGGTAGTTGCCGACCCATTCCGCTGGAGCGTGGTCGAGACAGGCGGTCCGGCCCGGAAAGTCTTCCCGTCCGAGGTTGACGCTGATACGATTTTCGTCTGGAGCACCGATCACTTCTCGCTCAGCAAAGACGGCGGAAAGACATTTAAAGCGCTGCCCGTAAACCCCGAGTTAAAAAACGTCACCACGCTGCTCATCGATCCATCGCAGCCCGCAACGCTTTATGCCGGCACCGCCAGCAGTGGCGTTTTTCTGAGCACGAACGAAGGCTCCGCCTGGAGCAAGCTCGGCGGCACCGAGGCCGGGCTGGCGCATCTACACATTCACGGCCTGGTCTTCAGCCGCTTCGACTCCTCGTTCAAAACGCTTTATGCGATGCACTCCGCCGCGAAGGCCGGCATCTCCGTTTCAAACGATGGCGGCAAAACCTGGCAGACCCTCGCCAAAGACTACGGCGTTGATCGCATGATCTTCGTCGAATCCACGATCTTCCTCGCCGGCGCGCATCCGGCGGGCGGTGATGAAGTCGGATTTTTCCGGCTCGATCCCACCCGTGGCTCGTTCCGCGTTTGCGTGGACACGCCAAGCGCAATGAACGAAAGTCTTTTCGGTTCGCGCATGTGGTTGGGCACGGCTGACGCGGGCATCAAACTCTCCGACGATTTCGGCGTGACGAAGACCGACGCCGGTCCGCCGGAGATCTATGTTGTTTCCATGGCTGCCGGCTACACCTCGTCGCTCACCGAAGCGCAGTACATTTACGAACCGAACAAGGAAGGCGTGCTGACGTCGAGCGATGGTTTCAAAACCTGGAAGAAATTGAACACGGGGCTTTACGTCGGTGAGTGGGTCACCGATGGCGCTGGGATGAGCGTCAATGCCGACGGCGCGGTGCTTTACGCGTGCATCAACGACAAACTCTATCGAGGCACCGGCATTGAGCACAAGCTGATCGCGCATGTCGCCGCACAACCACCGGCCGTCGTCGCCGGAGAAGGCGCGGTGACATTCAGTTGCGTGGCGGCGAAGGGCGCCAAGGTCGAAATCGATCTGAGCCCCATCGGAGGCGCGCCTGCGGTGCCGATGACCGAACAGGCTGGAACAACCGAATCCACATACACGGTATTAATTCCTGAAGTCGCAGCAAACGTCTTTGGCCTGAAGGATCGCAAGGGCGCTCCCCTCCCCGGCCGCGTGCCGCTCACGGTCAAGGTTTCGCTGGACGACAAAACTGAGTCGCGTCTCGCGCTGCTGACCGTGCTTAAACCGACGCACGACTTTGTGGCGTGGAACGGCGAGAGCCACAGTTTTCTTTCCACGTGGGGCAACACCATGTCCGTCCACGCGAGCAAGGAGAATCCGTTCAGCGGCGATTCGCATCTGCGCGTGGAAGTACTCGGACCCGGTCAGGCCGGCGCGAGTTGGAAAAATCCCGGTGCGAATTTTGACGGCGATGACGTTCGCTACCATCGCCTGCTCACATTCTGCATCCGCTCCGATACCGAAGGCCCGTCCGATTTGAAACTCTGCTTCCGCGACGACGGCCGGCGCCTCGGCCACGGCAACGGCAACCGCTCCAACCAGGTGCCTCTGTCCGCGTATCTCAAGTCCGTCGGTCCGCGCTACCAGTTCGTCGCCATTCCGCTCTCCGATCTGCTCTTCGGATCGCCGGCCGCGCCCGATGGCGTCTGTGAATTGATGTTCGACGCCCCAGCCGGCAGCGCGCCGCGCAATTACGATCTGGATGACATCGCCATTTACGCCAAGCCTCACCCGATTCTGTCCAATACGACAGTGACGCTGTCCGAGGACGGTCAGAACGCGACGCTTTCGGCCTTTTCGACCGGGTTGAGCGGTGGTGAGCCCTCTGTTACTGTGATCACCGGCGAGAAAAAATTCGAACTTAAAGACGTGAATCACAGCGGTCAGTTTTCGGCGCTCGTCCCGATCGCGCAGATTTCCACCGGAACGCACGCCTTTAAATTTATCGCCACCGACACGAGTGGCAGCGGCGAAATCAGCGTCGAAACATTCCTGCCGCGCCGCACGCACCGAGCAATCGGACGAGCCGGAGCAGACTTCAAGCTCGATCCCAAGCTCGCCGAGTTCGCAAACGTCGCCTCGTTCAAACTGAGTGATGCAGAGTTGGGTCTGACCGCGCGAGTACTTTACGGCAACAACAAGCTGTATTGCGCGCTCGAAGTCAAGGACGCCGCGTTTACCGGCAAGGATCTGGCGACTCCGGAGACCGCCGACAAGCTCGCCCAAGGTCCCAGCGTGGAACTGTTCATCACATCGCCGAGTGCTTACGCCGGCCGCGCCAGCAAGGGGCCGAGTCCCGCCGACCGCCGGATCGTTTTTGCGATGAGCACCAAGAAAACGCTCGCCGTGCTCAACACCACGCATCTCCCTGCCGCAGGCGTAAAGGCCGAGAGCGGCTACGTGATCGTCGCGCAGATTCCATTCGATGCGCTGAAGCACGGCAACGAGCCCTGCGATTTCGCGCTCGGAAAATCGACTCGCGTCGAATGGCGGCTGCGCGGCGCGAACGGCAAGGAACTGACCTGGTCGGCGCCTGATGCCGCCGCCGCCGGTGACCGTGAGAATTGGGGACTGGCGTACTTCGGCGAAGAACCTGGCGCGCCGCGCTTCAGTTACGCCGGACTAAATGAGAAAACGATCACCCTCGTCAGCAACAAGCGGCTCAATCGAGCTCAGGCGGAAACGGTCGCCAACTACGCGATTCCCGGCGTGAAAATCGAGAAGGCCACATTGGAGCGCGACGGCCGCACGCTGCGGCTCACCTCTACCGCAGCATGGAAAACCGAACCCACGACCCTTACCTTTACGACGCTGACCGCCGAGGACGGTATGGGACCGCCCGAGCCGCTGGCGTTCACGGCGACCCCGGGTCGTCCGTCATCTGGATTCTTCCTGACGGAATTTCTGATTGGGAAGGCCGTGCAGAATATCGATCCGCTGAAACTGAGCGATCCCTACTACGATGAGAAAGCGCAGCCCACTCGCGGTTCCGCGTGGTCATATGCCGAATCCGAAAGCGGTGCATTTAACCTGCTGGAACTTGTCGGTCCGCTGAACAATTCCGTAGTCGCAGCGCATGTCTACATCTATTCCGACGCCGAGCGGAACGCGCAGCTGTGGCTGGGCAGCGACGATGGAATCCGGGCCGCGCTCAACGGCCAGCCCATCCACATCAACCCCGCCACGCGCGGCTGCGCGCCGGATCAGGACAAGATCAAGATCAAGCTGAACAAAGGCTGGAACGCGCTGATGCTCACTATTTCACAAGGCGGCGGCGGCTGGGGCTTTTACTGCCGACTTATGGACGAAAACGGCGCGGCACCAAAAGGACTCAGCTATTCCGCGGATAACCCTGTTGCTCCTTCGGCGACCGCGAAGGAACCATGAACGGAGTCATTGGTCAATGGGCATTGGTCATTTACGGGGAGCGGCAGACAAGCGTGCAACTCGACACAACGCCCTTCGTAAATGAAAAATGACAAATGACCGATGACCAATGACTCCGTTCCAGACCTTCAGCTTTCTTTCCACTCCACCTTCCGACCTGCAATAAGCTTCTTACCGCGCACGGAAAGTTTCGACCCGCGCGCGAGCGCCCAGTGTTTCACCTTGCCTTTGGCATCCAACAACACGACCGCAAGCTCGGCGTCGGTTTCGAGATCCTTGCTCACCAGCGCTTTTCCGTAGGGGCAACTCGCCAGCAGCAACGTACCGTTTTTGCCCAGGTCCAGCGCGTGGGCGCTGAGACCGTCGCTCTGCCAGGTCATCCATTCCGACGGCGCGGTGCCGAGGTACCGCGCTTCCGGCACGTTCACCAAGCCATCGGCACCCCCGGTGAGGATGAAATTCGTGAAGACAACAGGCCCACGCGCGCGGCGTGAGAGTTCGGCAACCCACGGATTTTCACCGTCGGGCTTGCGGTAATTTGAGTACACGTCTTGCAGGTACTCATCGCGGAACGTCTGCCAGCGCACTTCGGCTTCGCGTCCGGGCACGATGAAGCACGCGGCGTCGCCATTGAACACTTTCAGCGTCTGCTGAATCTGCGGTTCCACCGGGGCGATCTCAGTCTCGAATTGGAAATGATAGAACTGCGAGTAATCGTACGGCGCGAGGCTGCCGACGGGGCTGTTCATCATCTCGACAAACGCGAAGCCAACACCCTTGATGTGAACGAGCAAGCGGCGATGCCGTACCGGCGCGTTCTCGTCGTGCCAGGCGTCGACGACTTCGATCGGTCCACCCGATTTGAACAATCCGAGGCCGCACAGCGGTGGACGTTGCAGACCGTACACGGTGAAATGATTCAAGGCGCGCAGCGGACGGATGAAATCATAATTGCGGACGAAGACATTGTGCGAATCCGCGCCGTAGGAGTAGCCGCGGTGCAAGCCCGTGTTCTCCGCGCCAGGTTTCAGCTTGCCGCCGCCGTGGCCGAAAAATCGCCGGTCGAAATACAGCCACGTGGCGGGATCGCCGATCAGCAGCTTGCCTTTCGTATGCAGCACGAACGAGAGCATGTCGAGATGCGCGTGACCACCGTTGAGGCTCTTGCTGTGGTGCGACATGGCGAGGTAATCGGCGTCGGGACTCCATTCCGAACGGAAGACCGTGTACCCGCCGTCGGGAAATTGAGCGCTCGCCGTTTCGCGCAGTTCCTTCGGGTCGGGCTTTTCCGTCTTTCCCTTGTTCAAATAATAATTGGAGAGCCCGATCTTCGTCGCCTTGCCCGGCACCCAGCCGCTCATCTGTTGCGCGACTTTCGGCGCCGAAGCGATGTTCATTTTTCCGGGCTCGATGCTGAGCGCGCGAGCCATGGCGCTTAAGCGCGGCGTCATGACGGCCGTGCCGAGCTGTCCGAAAAAGTTGTGGTACGTACGCCCATCGGAATCGCCAAACGGCGGGATGCGCCCGTCCGGCAGCGAAAGCCGCGCATTGAACTCCACCCACTTTCGCACGCGCTCGATCTGCGCGACGCTCAGCAGTGTGTAGCCGTTCGCGGCCGCGACGCCGAGCGGATGAAGGAAGTGGTACGAAATATGGTACTGATACTCCGCGCTGTGTTCTCCGTAGCCGCCGTCTTTCAGCAGATTTGCGCCAAAATGATGCCGGATCACTTTCGCGCCGTACTCCGTCATCTCCTTGCTGATGTCGAATTCCGGGTACATGATCCCGAAGAAAAATTGCGAGTGCCCGTGATCGAACAGATGATGATTGTCGCGCCGCATCACGTCGCCGCAGAGCCGGTAATACTGCATGGCGTAAAACCAGAGCTGCTTGACCAGCCAGAATACATCAGCGTCGGAGAAGACTCCCGGCGCGTGAAGCGCTCCGGAATACATCAAGTCGGTCCAGCGGAAGCCACGGTACGAAACTGATAGCGTGTGATTGGCGCGGCCGCCGAAATAGCTGTCGTGGTCCTCGTAAAATTTCGGATCGAGATTGAACGGAAACGTTGCGACCAGTGAGCGGATCAGCTCCAGCGCCTTGCGCGCGTACGCGGCGTTGCCGGTCAACGCCCACGCCGTCGACAACTCGGTGACGAACGTGTTGCGAGCGGTCGCGGTGCCGGCTTCTGTGATCGCCTGTTCCCAATCGATCGCGCCGTCTTTGCCGCCGATGTTGACCCAATGATGCGGCGGCCACGAACTGCGGAAGCGATTGTTCAGGAGGCCATCGGCCTTTTCGAGCACGTCGCCGGGCGCGTCGTTTTCATGCCAGGGCGAACCGTGCGAATAGAAGAAGCACTGCGGCGCGGAGCGCCGGCGGAAATGCTCGGCTACAACGTGCGCGATCTGGACGCCGTCGCCGGCCTTCTGCGCGGCGGCCAGGGCCTTCCCGGCCGTTCCTGGAAGTTTAAGATGCTTAAGGAATTGAGCGTCGGTCGCTTCGAGCTGCTGGGTGTACGGCACGTCGTTCATGAAGGGCTCCGCGGGTGGCTTGAGGCTACCTAAGAGGGGCGAAGTTCAGCACATCCGTCGCAAATTCTGATGAATCGACGCGGGCCATTTTGAGGTCTGTCGTTTCGGCCGCGGTCAAATTTGCCCGCGGCCGATACGGCGCAGAGGCCACGTGGCCCGAGTTGGTCATTTTGACACCTTCGTGACTCGAGTCACTAAGGGAGAATGGACTGCTGTCCATACTCCTCACAATTTCAGAATTATCCGAAGTCACGGTGTACTCAAGTAGACAAATGGACAGAACTAGATGTTGTACGCCGGACGAGGTGTACTAGATTGTTTGGTCGAATCTGGACACACAGTTTGTGATCGAAACCCTTCCCTCTTGGAGCTCCGTAAATGAGCAACCTGCAGCAAGCTTTTACCTTCGCCATCATTGGTGCTGGTGGACGCGGGACTAATTTTTCCAACTGGATCAAAGGCCATCCTGACGCGGGACGCGTCGTCGCCGTCGCGGAACCCAATCCGGAACGACGAAAGAACGTCGCCGAGGCGCACAACATTCCCGCGGACCTGCAGTTTGAACGCTGGGAAGATCTGCTCGCCAAACCCAAGCTCGCCGACGTCCTGATCAACACCACCATGGATCGCCTTCACGTTGCATCGGCCGTGAAAGGTTTGAATCTCGGCTATCACATGATTCTCGAAAAGCCGATGGCGACGTCGTTGGAAGATTGCATCGCCATCGACAAAGCGCGGCAGGCCAACAATCGCATCGTCTGCGTCTGCCACAGCATGCGCTACAGCTCCGTGTACACGGAAGTCAAAAGGCTGCTCGACGCCGGAGCCATCGGCCAGATGGTCAGCTTCGACCAGCTCGAAGCCGTCGAGCACATTCACCAGTCGCACAGCTTCGTCCGCGGCAATTGGGGCAATACCTCCCGAAGCACGTTCATGCTGATGGCCAAGACCTGCCACGACATCGACATGTTTTCGTGGATCGTCGGCAAGCCGTGCGAACGCGTGAGCTCGTTTGGTTCGCTGACCTATTTCCGCAAGGAGCACGCTCCGAAAGGCGCGCCGCCATACTGCACGGACGGGTGTCCGGCGGAGTTCAGTTGTCCGTACTCCTCATTGAAGATTTACGCGCAGGAGAACAACCACTGGGTCGCGCATCACGCCGGCTTCACGCAGAAGACCGCGGCGGAACGTCTGGTGGCGCTGAAGCACACGCCCTTCGACAAGTGTGTCTTCCAGACCGACAACGATGTCGTCGATCATCAGGTGGTGAACTTCGAATTCGCCGGCGGCATCACCGGCACGTTCACGATGACCGCGTTCACGCCGTTCGGCGGACGTTTCCTGCGCATCCACGGCACGACGGGATTCATCCGCGCGGAATCCGATTCCAACACGATCGAAGTCCACCGCCATGCCGACCGCGCCGTGGAGACGACGAAAATTCCTTTTGGCACCGGTAGCCACGGTGGAGCCGACGACCTGTTGATGCGAAACTTCATGAACGCGATGCGCAAGAACGATCCATCGCTGGTGCTCACCGGCACCGACGAATCCCTGCGCTCGCACGCGATCGTCTTCGCCGCTGAAAAAGCCCGCTTGGAAAAGCGCGTGGTGGAACTCTCGGAATTGAAGCTGAAGTAACGGAATCGACGGGAATGGGAAAAAGCTCGCCGCGGAAACGCGGCGAGTTTTTTTGCAGCCACTAACGGCCGCTGCGTACCGACTTCATGATGCGCGCGATGTCGCGTTTAACTTCGGCGGCTTTCAGCGTCTCGCGCTTGTCGCCGTGAGTTTTGCCTTTGCACAGTCCCAGCAGCACTTTCGCCCAGCGACCTTTGAAGTAGATCTCGAGCGGCACGATGGTGCGGCCGGAAATCTCGCTTTTGGCGCGGATCTTTTCGATTTCGCGGCGGCTGAGCAGCAGCTTGCGCCGGCGGATGGGATCGGGAATCTCGACGTGGGCCTTGTCGTAGGTGTTGAGTTGCAGACCCATCAGCCAGCATTCGTTCTCGTACACGCGCGCATAGGAATCCGCAAAATTCACGCGGCGCATGCGCAGGCTCTTCACCTCGCTGCCGTGAAGCTCCACACCGGCCTCGATCGTCTCTTCGACGAAGTAGTCGTGCCGCGCCTTGGAGTTGGTCGCCACGGTCTGGCGGTACTCTTTCTTCTCTGTGGCGGCCGGCTTCGGCTTCTGCATTCAACCCGTCCCTTGTCAGTCCTACGATTGCGATTTCTTAAACTACCCTATGGAGAGGGCATTCCGCAAATTGCTATTTTCTGTTCCGAATTCTGCCGATACCAAACGAGCACTTAAATTGTCGCATCGGCGCGGCAATGCGGACACACACGTACTAACGCCGCGATGACCTTGCAACCCTGGGCCAGTCATGCGATTCATCACGGATTTCTTCTCCGGCATGCGCGCAGGGCTGCATCTTCCCGCCGGGCAGGCAGGTTCATCGTACCCGCGACCGCGTAGAAACAAAGTCCGCAGCGCGAATCCCGCCGCTGCCGGCGGCAAGCCGGCGCATCCGGTCGTCGATGTGCTGATCCGCGGCGGCATTCTGGCGATTTGCGTGGCGCTCGGCTCCTGGGCACTGTTTGCCGCCTCCGGTCCCGTGCCCAATCCCAAGCCGCTCAAGCCGCCGATGAAATGGACCGCGCCGGCCGTTTTCACCGACGAAGTGCTCACCACGGACCCCAATGCTCCGCCGCGCGAATGGAAATACATCGTGCTGCATCACTCCGCCAGCGTGCGTGGCAGCGCGGAGATCTTCGACGTCGCCCACCGGCAGCGCGGCTGGAAGTGCCTCGGCTACCACTTCGTGATCGGCAATGGCACCGACCAGGGCGACGGCGCGATCGTCGCCGGTCCGCGCTGGTACAGCCAGGAAGCCGGCGCGCACGCCAACTCCACCGAATACAACGAACACGGCATCGGCATCTGCCTGGTGGGAAACTTCGATCAGGATGTCCCGACCCCCGCACAACTTGTCGCCCTGAAGAAGCTGATCACTCGCCTCTGCCACCAGTACAGCATTTCCGGCACGAGCGTGGTCGGCCACAACCAAGTGCGCCTCGGCGGCAGCACCGCCTGCCCGGGGAAGAATTTTCCGCTGAAGGAATTGCGCGAAGGTTTATAGCGCAGCCCGATTTGCATTCTCCCATTCCATGTGATTTAGTGATCCGGACACACTCGGCCGACCTGGGCCCATTTGGGAATGCTGCCATGTTCCGTATCCTCACACCGAATGCAGCTCGCCGCCTCGCACCGAGGTGCCGTCACGCAATATAAGCTGGCTTGCGGCCGCTAGCCGCTCGTTCAGCTGCCGCGAGCTCCCCTGCCCTCATTGATCCCTGTGTAAGCCCGTGCCGCCAGACGATTCGTCTGCGCGCGCGTCCGCTTACGGTTCAAATTTTAATTCCACCGTTGCGCGTGCACACATTCTCGCCCGCGCAACGGGGCCGGTGTGCTTTTGTCACACCAGAAAGCGAATCTTTATGAGTGCTCTGAATCTACGACTGACGAATTCCAATCTCAGGTCCGAACACCTCGCGGCGATCCTGCGCATGCGGAACATCGGCATCATTGCGCACATCGATGCGGGAAAAACCACGTGTACCGAGCGCGTGCTGTTCATCGCCGGCGCGCAGCACAAGTCCGGCGACGTGGATTCCGGCAACACGACGACGGACTTCGACCCGACCGAACGCAATCGCGGCATCACCATCAAGGCGGCGCTCGTCTCCTGCCATTGGAACGGCCACGCGATCTGCGTCATCGACACGCCCGGGCACATCGACTTCACGGTTGAAGTGCAGCGCGCGCTGTCGGTGCTCGACGGCGCGGTCGTGGTCTTCTCCGCCGTCGACGGCGTTCAGGCGCAGTCGGAGACCGTCTGGCGGCAGGCCGACAAGTTCAACGTGCCGCGCGTCTGCTTCGTCAATAAGATGGATCGCGTGGGCGCGGACTTCGCCAACGTGGTCTCGGAAATCGGGCGGCGGCTGGATGCGAAAGCGTTGCCGCTGCAGTCGCCCGTCGGCAGCGGCCAAGACTTCCGCGGCGTGATCGACCTAATCGCGATGCGGCAATTCCAATTCGAAGCCAACGCCGAAGGTACCGGCACGCGCATGGTCGAGTCGGCGATTGAAGTGGAGTTGGCCAGCGAAGCCGCACGGCAGCGTCAGCAGCTGTTCTCGACGCTGGCGGATCTCGATACGGAGATGGCGGAGCTCTTCCTGAACGACACACAACCGGACGCCGCGCAATTGGTGGCGGCAATCCGGCGGGTGTCGGTGGCCGGACGGGCCTGCGCGGTCGTGTGCGGCACGGCGCAGCACTACATGGGCGTACAGCAGTTGCTTGACGCAGTCGTTGCGTATCTGCCGTCGCCAGCCGAACGCACTATCCATGGCAGCGATCCGAGCTGTTCGGAGCGCACGATCGAAAGACAAGCGGACCCCGACGGCCCGTTGACGGGTCTGGCGTTCAAGACTCTGCACGACCAATACGGAGCGTTGACCATGGTCAGAATCTATTCGGGAACGCTCTCTCGCGGCCAAGCCGTGTTCAACCCGAGGCTGGGACGGTGCGAGCGCGTCGAGCGCATCTTCCGGCTGCAGGGCGCGAACGTGGCGACGCTGCAGTCGGCGATGGCCGGACAGATCGTCGCGCTCACGGGTCTCCGTGAAACGCGGACTGGCGACACGCTCTGCGTGGAGTCAGCGCCGATCGTGCTCGAAGCGCCAACCTTCCCGGACGCGGTGATTTCGATGGCCGTCGAATCGAAGTCGAACGCCGAGGCGGAGAAGCTGGCGTACGCGTTGGTGAAGTTGAGCAAGGACGATCCGACGTTTACGCACGCGTTTGATTCGGAGACCGGGCAACTGGTCATCTCCGGCATGGGCGAACTGCATCTGGAGACCATCCGCGAGAAGCTGGCGCGCGATTACAAGGTGGCAGTCGAGGTCGGAGCGCCGCGCGTGGCGTACCGTGAAAGGATCACGGTTGCCGCCGAGGCCGAAGGCCGGCACGTCAAGCAGAACAGCGGACCGGGTCAGTTTGGAGTCTGCACGTTGGAAGTCGAACCGTTCCAAAATGACGAGCAGGATCATCTGGTGTTCGAGTCCGCTGTTGTGGGCGGAACGATTCCCAAGGAATACATTCCGGCGATTGAAAGAGGGGTGCGTTATGCCGCACGATCGGGAATTCTCGGGTCTGGCTATCCGTTGATTCATACCCGGGTTCGTGTGACGGACGGGGAGATCCACATTAAGGACTCGTCGAGTCTCGCGTTTGAAATCGCGGGCGCGAAGGCGTTCCGGATGGCTGCGGCGATGGCGAAGCCGATCCTGCTGGAGCCCGTGATGACGCTGGAAGTGGTGCTCCCGGACACGGCGCTGGGCGCGATCATCGGCGACTTGAATGCACGCCGGGTGGAAATCATCGAGGTGAGCGACCGCGGCAGTTTGAAGGTCATCCGCGGGCGCGCGCCGCTGAGCGAGATGTTTGCGTACTCCAGTATCTCGCGTTCACTCTCGAGCGGACGTGCGTCGTTCACGTTGGAACCGTGGGACTACCGTCCTGTTCCGCGTTCCAAGTATGATGCCATTCTGAAGAAGTAACGTCGAAAAACAGCCTGCGCCCGAAGTCGGGCGCAGGCTTCTTTTATTTACGAGAATTGCGTCAGCGCGGTCTGCAAGAATACGCCGTGGGCTTTGTCGCCGTCGTTGGGGAAGCCGACGTGCTGAATCAGCCAGACGGTGATCAGCTTGCGCGCCGGATTGATTTTCATGTTGGTCGCGAACGCGCCGCCGTGGCCGTAGGACCCGTCGGCGTCCGTCGCCCAGCCGAATCCGTAGTGTTCCGGCAGCGTCGGGGCCGTCTCGCGGGCGAGCATCCGTTTAATCGACGCTTCGCTGATGTAGCGCCGGCCTCCGAACGTGCCGCCGTTGAGCACCATCTGGCAGAATCGCGCGCAATCGCTGGCGGTTGAGAACAATCCACCCGCGGGAATCGGATTGCGCGAGCGGTCCCACAACGGATAGCGCAGTTGCCCGATCAGCAACTCAACCATGTTGGTCTTGTCGTCTGTCGGTTTGTAGGCCTTGGCCAGCCGCGAGAGCTGTTCTTCGTTCGGCCAGAACGTCGTATCCTTCATCCCCAGCGGTTTGAACAGGCGCTCGTCGAGGAATTCCTCGTAGGGCATGCCGCTTGCGACTTCGATGATCCGTCCCGCGGTGTTCGTGCCGCCGTTGGAATACTGGTACTTCGTTCCAGGCTGAAACTGCAGCGGCATAATCGCGTGCGAGCGCACCGAATCGCGCAGGGTCAACGCGTCGAGCGTCGGGCTTTCCATCGGCGTGCAGAACGCCAGGCCGCTGGTGTGCGAGAGGACTTCGCGGACCTTGATCGGATGGTCGGGCTTCTTCAGCACCGTGAAATGCTCGTCTTTCACGGCGATCAGCATCTGGTCTTTGAATTCGGGGAGGTACTTCTCGACCGGGTCCTCGACGTCAACCTTTCCTTCGTCGACCAGGATCATCAGCGCCGCGCCGGTGATCGGCTTGCTCTGCGAAGCGATCCAGAACATCGTGTCCGGGCGCATCGGCTTCTTCGCGGCGATGTCGGCAAAGCCGACGGTCTCCACGGCGAGCACTTTGTCGGCGTTGGCGACCAGCGCCACCGCGCCGGCCAGTGCGCGGCGGTCGACGAACGGCTGGAGAACTTCAGCAAGCTTTCCCATTTATACAATGTCCTAAAAGTGGGCAGAGTCAGCCTGCGCCGGAACAGATCCGCGCGCAAACGCAAGCCGTCGAACTTCAGCAATGGTGCGTCTTAGAGCTTGTGTTCCTGCCGGTGCAACTTCAAGCCTTCGTAGTGTTCGGTCATCAGCGCCGGCTTATGCTTGTTGAGCGAGCGTTCGACGTTGTAGCCGTCAACGCTGCGGTCGGTTTTCTTGATCAGGTTGGACGCTTTCTGAATCTTGGCGGCGGCGGCGACCAGTTCGGCCCAGCCTTCTTCAGCCAGCTGCCAGGGATTGACGGTTTCGTCGGACATTTATTTTTCTCCTATCAAACAACTGAGGACTACGAAACTCTCGTAGTCCTCAGTGTGTACGTTTATAAAAGGCGTCTAGCGCTTGGGCGGCACGTCGTTGTACACATTTCTCACGCCGAAGATGCGGCGCGCGTGTTCACCCGTGAACGTCGTACCCGAGCGCGTCAGATCCAATCCGACGGGGAAGAAAATGTTGCCAAAACGCGGCGACTGGGAGGCCGGCTGCAGGCCCGTCTGCGACGGCGCGAGGGCCGCCGTGCTGAAGCTGCCGACGCCGTTCTTCGACGACAAGGTCAGGCTGCGAACCAGGCTTCCGGAGCTGCCACGGAACGAGAAGCCGCGCGCCGCATTCCTGCCGCTGGCCGGCAACTTCGAGATGAAATTCGTACCGATGCGCAACTGCGCGGTGGTGACGTTGGTGGTGCCCTGCGTCGTCCCCAGGCCCACAGGGGCGAGCGCAATGAACTTCACGTTCCACTTGTCAGCCGCGGCTCCGTTGGCGCCGGTCTGATCCTTGCCCTGAACCTTCACGAGCTGGAACGCGCCGCCAGCATTCGAACCCTGGCTGCCGAGGCGGTAATTCAACGCGTACTTGGTGCCGTTCACTTTCGTGGCGAAGTCGAGCACTTCCGCCGTTCCCACTGCGTCGCCGACGACGACAGCCAGTGCTTCGCGCGTCTTGTCGCCATTCTTGAAGGTGGTGGCGTTGAGTACCTTGCTGAACGTACCCTTGGTGATGCTGATGCTAAACATGCCGGACGACGCATTGATCTTCGCACTGACCACCGAAAGGTCGGCCAGCGTGGCCTTGAACGAACCCTTCTTGTCCAGCGTGCCGGTGAACGAGATGCCGCCGAGGTGGAAGGTGACCACCGAGTTGGCGATCGCGAAGTTGTCCTGGCCGAGTACGTTGACGATGCCCGAGTAACGGAGGCGATCGTTGCCCTGCTTGGCGGTGTCGCCGGTGACGGAGCAGCTGGTGGTGACCATATCCGACGATGTGATCGTGTTGGGATTGATCACCAGCGTCAGGCTCTGATCGGCGGCGGTCCGGGCGCGGTTGAGCGCGACATTGTTCTTGCTATCCACGGCGTGGAGCACAATCGTCACAGTTCCGGTGACGAGCGGTTTGCCGTAAATCGTGCCGTCGCTGCCAATCGACAAACCGAGGTCTTTCAGCGTCGTGGCTGCACCGGAGATCGAGGCGACCGAGACCGTCACGGCGCCAGCGCCACCCATGGTTTCGACTTTCGTCATGTACGAGTCCTGCACGCGGCCAGTGGGCAGGGCGTCGATGCAGAATTTGAATTTGTCGGCGGTGACAAAGAACAGATTGAAGAAGCCGTTCACGACATCACCTGCCGTGCCCTTGGCATCCTGCAGGGAGACCTTGAAGCGGAAGCCGGGCGTGCCGGGAGTCGTCAGATAGGAGCTGCTGCCGAGCATGATCAGCGGGACGGACGGGATGCGCGAGGACATGCGTCCGGAGACCACGCCGGAAAGTCCCAGCGTCAGCGTCGAGTCCGTGGCGCCGACTGCGGCGTCGAGGCTCTGCGTGCCCGACGAGGTGAAGCGATACGGCTTGAGGCCGCCTTCCGCGGAGATGTAGCGCGTGATGATCTGCGTCGCCGCCACGTCGCCCAGGTCGAATTCAGCGGAGGCCACTCCGTTGACAAAGACGTTGGGGTTGGTGTACCGCAGTGGCAAGAAAGTACCGACGCCGCGGTCCTCCACCGATACCGTCGTCTCACGCGACGCCGTAGCGAGCGCAAAACAGAATCCGGCCATGGCGAAAACCATCGACAACGTCAAGGTACGGGAGCAGCAGACTAAACTGCGCATGACCCCTCCTAAATAAGCGACTCGACTGTGTTACTAATGTGAGGAACTTGCACTTATACAGTAGTGCCTGCAATCCTGCCGCTGCAAAAACTAAACAAAAAAACCGTCCGCCCAGCAGTCCGCAGAGGTCATCCTCCACTTCGGGTGGTTAGGGTAACACGGCGGATTCTGGTTTCCCTGAAAATATTTTAGGAGGATGTTTGGTGGCCGCAGATTGTTCAAGCGGTTGGACGACGGGCGCGGCTGCGTATAGAACTAACTTCGGTTCGTATGCGAACGATGGCTGGAGTTCCCGACATGCGCGCGGTTCTTGGTATGGCCTTAGCGGCCACATTTTGTGTGATCTCATCGGCGCACTGCGAATCCGACGAGCCTCCAAAGACACCGCTTGCCATTAGCGACGTGTCGTTCAAAGAAGGCAAGCTCTGGCTCGAATTCGAAAACTCCGGCGACTCGGATCTGCTCCTGCTGAACAAGCTGGATCCCGAGTTCGGCGTCGTGACCGTCAACGCGATGACGCCGAAAAACGAAACGATCAAGCTTTCCACCAAGCACAAAGACTGGATCGCCGCCCCCGAAGACCGCCTGCGGTTGCGTGCAAAGAGCCGCGTCACACGCGCCATCGCGGTGGACCTGCCGCCGGGCCATTATACCGTCAGCGTGTCGTACGACGTGAAGAAGGATAGCTTCTTCATGGACGCGTGGTTCATCAAGAAGGGCGAAAAACGCGAGACAGAGTCCAAGAAAGTGATGTCCGAATTTTTCTTCGGCTCCGTCTCGTCGAAGGATTTCGAGATCACGATTCCCGGTGAAGCGAAGCCCGCCGAGAAGTAATTCACTTCGCAAGGGCCAGCGCTTGTTCGGTCTTGCGTTTGGCAGCGGCAGAGTAAACCGCATCGCGCCACACTTTGTATTCCGGTGTCTCAACCGCATCATGCAGCGTCGCACGTTTGCGGTATGGCGCGTAATTGCCGAGGTGCCAGCCGATCGCGCGGTACACGGCCAGGTCGCCGGCATTGAGCTGCACCTGCACACCGCCGGGCATCTTGCGGCAATAGGCCAGACATCGCGCTTCGGCTTCTTCGGCGCTCAAATTTTCCAAATCCGGCGCAGGCACCGGCAGTTGTCCGCCAAACGCGGCCAGTTCGCCCGGCAGTTCCGCACGCAGGTGACTGCCCGGCACGTACCAGGTGCTGCCGTCCTCGTAGAGCGCGCAGTTGATCTGGTTGAACAAATTCAGATTCATGAACGGCGTCGTCTCCATCGTCAGTTCAAAACCATGATGCACAAAATCGCGATGCCAATTCGTGCACCACGGCCGCTGCGTTGGTTCGATCAGTACGCCCAGAATCGATAATTCGCCGTGCGCGTGATGCGGCGAAAAGAGGCGCGTGAACGCGTCTTTCAGCTCCGGCAGATCGCGGTAGTCCTCAAACGGCTTCTGCGCGATCTCGAATTTCGAGACCGGCTGAAAACGCTGCGCGTCCTTGTTTCCTTTCTCGCGAATCAGCGCCGCGCCGTCGGCGCAGACGCGCCGGAGATCGCGAATCAGCGCCGGCGGAATGACGCCACGGAAAACCGTGAGTCCCTGCGAATGAAATTCGTTGATGTGCTGATCGTTGAGCGTGAAGCGCATGGCGTGGGTGTTCCTCCAGAGTTCCAAAGCGGCGAATCGTTCTGGAGTAAAGGTACCCCGCGCCGGAGCGGCCGGCGACGTCGCGAACCCGGTGAAACGGTGCAGGATTCCGGTGTCAACTGCGCGGCGGCTTGAGCGCGGATTTGAAGGGCGATGCCAGTTCACGGCGGAACTGGTCCGGCGTCACTCCGAACTGCCGGCGGAACGAACGCGCAAAGTGGCGCGCATCGTCGAATCCGGACAGCCGGCTGGCTTCGCGGATCGTCATGCCCGGAGAGTGCGCCAGAAGTCGGCGGCCTTCCTGAATGCGCGCGCCGATCAGGTACTGCAACGGAGAGACGCCCAGCCGTTTGCGGAACACGCGCGAGAAATAATCCTCCGCCAGCCGCGCGGATTTCGCCACGTCGCGGATCTTCAGGCGCCGTGCGAAATTCTGTTCCATGAACGTACACGCGGCCGCCAGCCGCCGGTCGAGCGCCGGACTGCCGCTGCTGCGACCGGCCCGCGCGGATTCGCGCAGCAGTACGCCGATCAGCGCCGTCAGGTTGCCGCTCGCGACGACCTCCCAGCCCGGCTGCCCGTTGGCGTGCGCATTCAGCAGAGCATCAAAATGAAGCTGCGCCATCCGCTGGCCTTCGGGAGAAAGCGCGACGGCCCGCGGCAACTCGAATCCCCCCGCTTTCGCGTCTTTGTCCGGCCAGGTGAACTTCACCCAGCGGCAGACCAGCGCTCCGGCATTCGGTTCAACCCATGCGCGGCAGACATCGCCTGGACGATACATGTACGCCGATCCCGCTTCCGTGCGCGTATGCGTGCCATTGACCACGATGCCGCAACTGCCGCCGGACTGGAAATTGATCTCCAGCAAGTCCAGCGTGTGTTCTTCGAACGCCGTCCCGGCCGGATCGCGCGCAATGCCTGCGTGAATTACCCGTGGCAATGCAGCCGATTCGAAGCGGGTCATCACATCAAAACGGGGATTGGCCATGCCGGGGACGTTACCCCGTGCGCGGCACACGGGTCAAGGGGTCTGCGCGCATTACGCCGCAATTTCTCTCGTAAATCCCACACTTTTGAGGACACTGGCCCGACTTTTAGGCCGTATTCAACGTGGAATCCACAGGACGCCGTCATGCCCGATCCGAATCCGACTGACCCCGATCTCGCGCCGGATTACACGGCATTGTTGACCCACGCCGTCAACATCGCGGAAGGAAAGTTGCTAAAATTCAACACCTTCTATCCCTTCGGCGCCGTGGTCACGACATCCGGCCAGATCGAAAATCACAACGTCCTGACCGGCGACGATCCGCCGCTGCTGCGCGAAATTCTGAGCACGCTGGCGGAAACGTTTTCCGCGGGTATCGCCGCCGGACGCTGGCGCTCGACGGCGCTCTGCATGAACGTGAGTTGCCCACGGCAGGATAACTCCGGCGAAACTGACGCCCTGCGCGTGGACCTGCTGCATCGCAGCGGCAGCAAAGTGACGTTCTATGTGCCCTATTCGCGAACGCCCAACGGCTACTCTTTCGATCGCCCGTTCACACGCGACCCGATCCGGAACTAAAGCGCCGTCACCGCACGCACAATTTCATCTCCATCGCCCGGAAGCAATGTACGCGGATCGATGTAGACGCGGTCGTCCTGGATGCGCGTGAAGATCGGCGGCGTGTGCTCGCGCAGTTTCGCGCCGAACTCCGCGGCCGGCAGCGTCGCGTGCCGCAACGCCACCACACGCGTGGGAATATTCCGCTCCGGCAAACTTCCCGAACCCAGTCGCGAAGACTCTTCCAGGCACAGCGCTTCGAGCTTGCCGTTGGCGCGCGTCAGCGCCGTCGCGAGCGCCGCGGCCTCATCGCTGATGCTGGCCAGCGTCCGCTTTAACATCCGCAGCGTCGGAATCGTCTCGGCCCGTTTTTCGGAATGAAGGTACAGCTGCAACGTCGTCTCGACGGCCCGCAGTGTCAGCTTATCGACGCGGAACGCGCGGTAGAGTGGATGACGGCGCAGCTTTTCAACCAGATCTTTGCGCCCGGCCGCGATGCCGCCCTGCGCCGCGCCGAGAATTTTATCGGCAGAGAACAGCACCAGATCCGCGCCATCGTCCAACGCCTGCTTGACGACCGGCTCTTCGCGCAGTTCTTCCGCCAGTGCGGGAAGCAGTGCGCCGGATCCGATGTCATAGATAAGGGGGAGGTTGTGCCGATGCGCCAGTTCCGCCAGTTCGCGGACCGTCGGTTCCGCGGTGAATCCCACAATTCTGAAATTGCTGGTGTGGACGAGCATCAAGGCCGCCGTCTCCGGCGTAATCGCGGCTTCGAAGTCCCTGATATAGGTGCGATTGGTGGTGCCGACTTCGACCAGCTTACAACCGCTCTCGCGCATCACGTCCGGAACGCGGAAGGAGCCGCCGATTTCCACCAGTTGTCCGCGGCTGACAATGACCTCTTTACCGCGCGCGATCGCAGCCAGTGCCAGCATCGTGGCCGCGGCGTTGTTGTTGACGATCGTCGCGTGTTCGCATCCCAATAGTGTGGTAACCAGATCGCGCACGGTGTCGTCGCGATGGCCACGGGTGCCGGATTCGACGTCCACTTCCACGGAAGCGAAGCCGGAAAGCTCGTCGACGATCGCGCGAATGGCCGCCTCGGGCAGAACCGCACGGCCCAGCCCGGTATGCAGGATCACTCCCGTCGCGTTGATCGCGCGTCGCACGCCGCCGGCAAAGCGGCGCTGAACGCGCTGGACCACTTTCCGGACCACGAGGGCCGGCGTCACCACGCCGTTTCCATTACTGGAAAAAGCGCCGGAGAGAATTTCCGCGCGCACGGTCGCGACGGTTTCCCGCACGGCGGTGAGCACCGCGTCGCGGCCGCACTGAACCTGGAGCGTTCGAAGCTCGGGCTCGTCGAGGAGACGCTGAACGGCAGGAAGTCCGCGCAGCAGAGCTTCATTGGAAGTGGAGTTATCCATATAGATACATCCTAACTTCCATTCTCAGATTTTGCATCGGCGAGCGCATAATTAATTAATTGGAGCGCGCCTGTTCCGCCTGATTCGACCCCATAATTTCACTCGACATTCAACATTCGCTGCTCAACATTTCCAGCATGCAGCGCATTCACGTATTCTTCACGGGCCGTGTGCAGGGAGTAGGGTTCCGTTATACCTGCCGTACGATTGCGGCGGGATTTAAGGTCTCCGGGTGGGTCCGGAATCGCTCTGACGGCAGAGTAGAGTTGGTTGCCGAAAGTGAGAAATCCGAGCTCGAGGCCTTTCTAAATGCAATAAAATCAGAAATGTCCGGCCATATCGAGAACCTCGAAATCGCTTGGGAAATGGCATCTTTGGAGTATGAAGAGTTTGTTATTTCCGCAACGTTTTGAACAGAATGGACTTACGAAATGTTTAAAAATGATCAGGGTGACCAAATTTAAGTCCTTGTGATACAATGGGTTAAATTTTCACGCACAACGTATGAAATTGTAAATTCCTCTTGTGCGTGAGAGTATCGGCAGTAAGCTCCGCACCACTCAAGACAAACTTGGCATGACGTATGCCGTGTAAATAGAATCTCATTTACACGCATCCAATTGTGGATGACTGCGAAAAGCGGTCTTGGTTTTTACCCAGGGAGGAATAGGAATGATTCGACGTGGGCTGTGGCTGATCGCCCTTTTGGCTGTGTGCGTCAGCATGGGGAGCGTAACAATCGGCGCCGAAGGCGGCGATATGACGCAAGTGCTCGCGCGCCTCAAGGCGTTGGAAGAGAAGAACGCGGATTTGGAATCCAAGCTGAAGGCTGCTTCGGGTGGCCATTCCGCTGTAGACCACGCGGTCTCCGAAGCCAACCAGAAGATGGGTATGGTGGTGACTGCGCCGGAACCGGGTTGCAATACCCGCCCGTTGAAGATCGGTGGTTACCTCGACACCAGCTACCAGTACAATTTCAACCGGCCGAACAACATCAACAGCAATCAGCGCATTTTCGATAACGACAGCAACGGCTTCAATGTCCACCTCGCCGAGCTGACGTTCGACCGCCTCCCGACCGAAGCTGGTCAGGCCGGTTTCAAGATCGACATGGCGTTGGGCACCGACCCGCGCATCTTCGCGTCGCAGGATAACATCAGCACGCCGGGCGCGCGCAACAACCAGTTCGAAGTGGTTGACCTGAAGCAGGCGTATCTGGAATACAAGCTGGGCGTCGGCTGCGGCTGCCACGGCAACGAAATCACGATCGACTTCGGTAAGTTCGTCACATGGATGGGCGCGGAAACGATCGAAGCCGCCGACAACATGAACGAATCGCGCTCCTTCCTCTTCGGCGACGCCTTTCCGTTCACGCACACCGGCGTCCGCGCGACCTACAGCCCCTTCAAGGACGTCTGGACTGTCGGTTTGGGCATTGCCAACGCGAACGATACCATCCAGAACCCAGTGGACTCCCCGACCGGTCTGTTCATGTCGAACTGGACCCCGGTGAAGTGGTTCAACTGGACTGTACAGGGAAGTGTCGGTGAATCTCAGTACATCGACGAACGCCAGCGCTTCAATGACGCCACCGCCGGCGCCACGACCTTCGCCAACCCGAATGCTCCGGGCCTCGCGCCGGACGATCCGACCACGCCGGGTGCGAAGTCTCAGCTCACGGGCAAGAAGTTCGATCCGTCGCACGGCCGCCCGCGCGCTGTGCTCGACACCGTCATGACGTTCACTCCGTTCGAGAAGTTCACGTTCGTCCTGAACGCCGACTACGGCACCGAAGGCGCTCCCGACGAAATCCCGGGCGTCCTGACGACCCGCAACTTCCGCCGTTGGTACGGCGCTGCTGCGTACGTCAAGTATCAGTTCACCGAAAAGTGGTACGTGGCCGGTCGCTACGAATACTTCTCGGATCCGGAAGGTGCGCGCACGGGCTTCCGCCAGGACCTCCAGTCCGGTACGATCACCACGGACTACGCCCTGTCTGACCCGCTCCACATGCGCTTCGAATACCGCCACGACAAGTCGAACGTCAACGCGTTCAGCTCCCGCAACAACGACATCAACAATGTCGACGCGTTGGTCCGCGCCCATCCTTGGGGCCAGGACTACCAGGACACGTTCTCGGTCAGCTGGCTGTACAAGTTCTGAGAACCAATACCGTTCCGAAAAAACAGGCCCCTTTATGGGGCCTGTTTTTATTTCATCCCACTTCATTCGCACCCGATGGCAAATTTGCAACAGGGTCTCAGAATTGTCCGTACCAGTGGCACCAAATGGGAACTCACCATGCGTGTAATCTGCTGTCAGCCAGATACGGCCTGGGAAGACAAACCGGCCAATTTCAAGCGTGTGCGGGAACTGCTCAAACGCGTCACGCCGTCTCCGGATTCCCTGCTGCTGCTGCCGGAAATGTTCGCTTCCGGATTTACCATGAACGTGGCCGCAGCCGCGGACGGGCCCGCGCGGGAGTCGGAAGTCTTTCTCCAGAGCCTCGCGCATGACTTCCAGAACACCGTCCTCGCCGGCATTGTTGGCCGTGCGCCAGATCCCGACGGCCGCGGCCTGAATGAAGCCGTCGCGTTCAGTCCGGACGGCACGCTCCGGGCACTGTATTGCAAACTTCATCCGTTTTCGTTCGCCGGCGAAGACAAGGTCTACTTGCCCGGCGACGCGCTGACGCAATTCGAAGTCGCCGGCTTTCACGTCGCACCGCTGATCTGCTACGACCTGCGCTTCCCCGAGACGTTTCGTGCCGCCGTCAAGCAGGGCGCAACGCTGATCTGCGTGCTCGCCAACTGGCCCAAAGCCCGGCACGAGCACTGGACCACGCTGCTCCGCGCTCGCGCCATTGAAAACCAGTGCTACATTGCGGCCGTCAACCGCTGCGGTCAGGATCCGCGCCATGCTTACGCTGGCGGCAGCACGATCATCGATATGCGTGGAGAAATCCTGGCTCAAGCCGGCGACAGCCCGTGCGCCATCGCGGCCGATCTTGATCTGGAAAAGCTAAAAGCCTGGCGCGCGGAATTTCCGGCGCTCAGCGATATTCGAAACGACGGACTCTAAGCAGCCTATCGAAAAAGGTCAGGTCAAGAGTTATCAACGGGCTGCCCAGCCGCGTCAGCGCTTGTCCTGCGGCTTTTCCTTGGGCGGCGGCGGAACTGGCAGATCGACGGTGCCGATCTCGCTGTTGTCCACAACCTTGGCCTTCTTTGAATCCTTGTTGTCCTTCGACTCCTTGGGCGCGTCCTTCGGCTGATCCTTGGAATCCTTGACCGGCACAGTGTCCGCTGTCTTTGTTTCGGTCGAAGTCTTGGTGTCGGTGCCCGTTTTCGTCGGATCCTTCACATGCGGCGAGACGATCAACGCCGACTTGACCCCGTTTAAAGTCTGCCCCTTGGCGAGTACCGCAGTCGTTACGGCATCCACAAATTCCTTGCGACTGGCGTAGTCCTGCGCCTTGTATGTCAGTTTGTAGCTGGTGTCGGAGTACTTCGAATCGAATCCGTTCGATTTCAGAATCGCCTCGATCGCGTCATAGGCCGAGACGTTCTGCTTATCGTAATTGACCAGCGGATTGTGACCCTTGGGCTGGGCGTCCTGGACTTCCGACTCGCGGCAGAGCTTGGCGATGCAGATATCCATCGGCACCCCGCTGATCGCGATCGCCGGGCGGCGGGTATAAAGTTTCGTAAGCCCAACTTCCGCATCAAAGTGGATTTCGTTCGGCTTCTTCCCCCGGCCGCACTGCACGGAAATGATGCTCCAGCGCTCGTTGCCCTTGCGCTGTTCGTCGATCTTGTTCTCGATCTCTTGAAGCAGTTCCTCCGTGTTCTTGCGAACGGTGGGCTTGCCCTCGTTGATCTTCGTCTCCAGATCCTTCTCGTCGACCGGTTTCTCGTCGAGCAGCACCTGCATATTGGCATACCACGGCGTATCTTTCGGCCGCCGCATGGCGTAGGCGGGTTCCAGAATCTTGATATCGGTGTCGAACTGGGGCTTGCCGGGCTGTACATCCGCCGTGCGGCAGCCAAAAACGCCCAGCGACAATACCGCCAGCAGCACCGCGACGTGGCGGCGCACCAAAGAGGCAAGCGTGGCGAAGTTCAGGCCTGGTTTCGAATGCATTCGCATCATTGAACCCACGCGAGAAACCCGACTCAACTGCTCGACACTTACACGCCCTTGATTGCGTTCAATTTCGCCCGCACGAACTCCGCGCGCCGCACGTCCCGATCGCTGGCTTCCAGTTCCTTGCCGGTCAACTTCTGCAAATGCGCCGGCTGCGTGAAAATAAAGAGTTCATTGACCGTGCGCAGCGTCAGATCCTTCAGCAGTCCCATGTGGACGCCCATGCGCACCATCGATAGCAGCATCATCGCCTCGTCGCTGGGCAGCATCTGTGCGTACTTCAACAGTCCGTAGGCACGCCAGACGCGGTCTTCCAGGCGCTTGCGATCCTTGGCCAGCAGCGTCTGCCGGGCGTTGTGTTCGTAGCGGACGATGTTGGGAATCACATGCTCGACGTTGCTGACGATTTCTTCTTCCGTACGCCCGAGCGTGACTTGATTGGAGATCTGGTAGAAGTGCCCGCTGGCTTCCGTGCCTTCGCCGTACAACCCGCGCACAGCCAGGTTCATCTTGGCGACGGCCTGAAATACTTTTTCGATGTGCCGCGTCAGCACCAGGGCCGGCAGGTGGAGCATCACCGAAACGCGCATGCCCGTGCCGACGTTCGTCGGACAGGCCGTCAAATAACCCAGCTGCGGCGAGAACGAATAGTCAAGATGCTGCTCGAGGTCGTCGTCGACCTTGCTGCAGATCTTCCACGCTTCCTGCAACTGAAACCCCGATTGCAGCACCTGCAGGCGGATGTGGTCTTCTTCGTTGACCATGATCGCGATGGCTTCGTTGTCGCCGATCGCCACGCCGCGCTGGTACTGCGCGTCCTCGTGCTCTTTCGAAATCAGGTGCCGTTCGACCAGGAACTTGCGGTCCAGTCCTTCGACCTTGTGCAGCTGTAGATACATCCCGTTTTGAATGATCTTCGCGTTCTGAATCTGCTGGTGAATCAGCGCTTCGCACGCGCCCCGTTCTGCGGCATCCATTTTCGTGATGAAACGGTAGCCGCGGATATTGCGCGCCAATCGCACCCGGCTGGAGATGACAATCTCCGCCTCGGGCCCCGTCCCGCGCATCCATTCGCCGGACGATTTAATCATGTCATTCAACGCCATTATTGGAATCCGCGGCTCGCTCGTGGGTGTGCGTTACTTGCCTTCGCTCTCGGAATGACCTTTTTTCTTGCCGCCAGGCTTCGGGCCCGGATTGCCCTCTTCGGGTTTTTCCGTCTTCTCGGCCCGTTCCGGCTTGGGCAAGGCGGGAGCAGCGGGCGGCGTTGCCGCGGCGCTTTCCCTCAACTTGATCTGTTCTTCCAACTGATGAATCTGGTCGCGGATCGCCGCCGCCTTCTCGTAATCCTCGCGCTTCACGGCCTTCTTCAGGTCCAGTTGCAGTTGGCGGATATCCTTCTGCAGCGAAATTTCCGACGAGACCCGGCGCGGCACCTTGCCCACGTGCTGGGAACTATCGTGAATCTTCTCGACCAGGCCTTGCACGTCGTCTTTGAAGGTCACGTAGCACTCGGGACAACCGAAGCGCCCCGAGGACTGAAACTGCGAGAGCGTCGCGCCGCAGTTGGGGCAGGCCGTCTCGCGCGTGCGTTTGGATTTCTGGGACTGCGCCTGCGCCTGGCTGGCGATGCCGTGAAGCAGATCGGAGATCGAAAAATGCGACTTGCCCGGCAGCCCCTTTTCAGAGGCGCAGCGCTCGCACAGATGCATTTCGTGTTTCTTGCCTTCCCGAATCTCGGTCAGGTGCACTGTGGCTTCGTTCTCGCACGTCTCGACTTCGCATTTCATGCCCATGGCAATCCCAACTAGGACAACTCTCTATTCTTTGTTCTTCAACAGGGCTTGAACCCGTTCCGGCCGGCCTGTAATGATGCCGTCCACCTTCGTCTCGAAGAGCGTCTTGATGTCCGCTTCTTCGTTCGCAAAGTACGCGTACACGGCCACGCCTTTGGCGTGCGCCTGACCCACCAGCACAGAATCGATCTGCGAGCGGAACGGACGCACAGCTTTCAGGCCGAGCTTGTCCGCCTTCTCGAGATAGATCCAGCCGTCCACCTTTTCGCCCAGCGCCATGCAATACGTAAAATCCTTGGCCAGGTCGCGGAAGTATTTCAGGCTATCGGAGTCGCTGAAGATCAGGACATCGTCGGCGGGCTTGGCGCGGTCCTTCAGCACCTGAAGCAACTGCTGCGCCCAGGGCGAATCGCCGCGCGTTTCCGGCAGCGACAGCATCAGCCGCGATTTCGTCCCGACCGTTTTCACAACCTCGGCCAGCGTCGGTACTTTCGTACCCGCGAAATCCGTGTTGAACCAGGCTCCAGCGTCCAGCGCCTGGATCTCGGCCAGCGTCATGCGCGCAACGCGGCCGGAGCCATTCGTGGTCCGGTCCAAACTGACATCACCGAGCACGATGGGTTGATTGTCCCGTGTCTTTTGGACCTCCAGGGCAATCATTTCGACCCCGGATTCAACGGCCTTTTTGACCGCCGGGATGGTATTCTCGGGCGCCTGCTGCGACGCACCTCTGTGAGCAATCGTTATCACTTTATTCACGCGTTCCAACACCGCTTTCGTCTGAACTTCCCCTCCTCCAACGCGTTGTGCGTGGAAGCTTTCACCCATTAATACTGCAATTGCACGGAAAAGACAAAGACAAGACGGTACTGGCATGGCGGTTTTGGTAAATTCAGTAGCAGGCTCCAGCAGTGCAGCAATTGCTGCTATGTTGATTAATAACCATACCTTTGTGCCTTTGGGCACAAAGGTATGCGACGTCAATTGGCCAGCGCTGACGCGCGCGCCTTGTATTCCTTCTTCTCAACCGCTATTTTTGCCCCGGTGACCGACTCGATCATGCACCTTTGCAGGATTCGCCAATTTCGCGTCGCCATTGCGGTCGCCCTGCTTGCTGCCATTACGCTCCCACTTCGCGCAGAAGAAAACATTTCCGAAGTCAGCCAATTCCTCGCCGCTCATTTAAAAACGCGCTCAGGCCCAGCGCTCGATCTGGGCTGCGGCAATGCCTCCCTCGACATCGCGCTCGCCAAACTCGCGCCGCTCAATCTCGAATGCATTAGCTCTGAGCAAAATTCCGTGACCGCCGCTCGCGAGTCGTTTCTCGCGTCCGGACTTTACGGAACGCATCTCAGCGCCAATCGCGAGAGCACCGGCAAACTCAATTATCCCGATTCCTGCATGTCGCTGATTTTCGCCAGCGATCAGTTCGTCACCGGCTATGGCGACCGTGATCTTGCGGAGATCGTCCGCGTCTTGAGTCCCAACGGCGTCGCACTGCTCGGTCAAAGCACCGCCGTGGCCAATCACACCAAGGAGCCGCTGACGCGCGCGCAACTCGAAACGTGGCTCGCCGACGCGCACATTACGTCGTTTGAAATTCTCGAAGAACACGGCGTCTGGGCGCGCATCACCAAACCCTTCGCGCCCGGTTGGGACGATTGGACGCACCGCATGCACGACGCCGCCAACACGTACAGCAGCCGCGATGACATCGCCGGAAACGAATTCAAAGCCAAGTGGGTCAGCGACTACAGACCCGGTCTGAGCTCCGCCGCGGTCACGATTGCTGGCGGGAAGGTCGTGATCGCCAGCCTCAGCTATGCCGACGAACCCAATCAGACACCCTACATCCAAGCGCTCGATGCCTTCACCGGCGTGGAATTGTGGTCGCGCGTCGGCAAGAAAAATCTCCCCATCGAGCGTCCGCCAGGAGTTTACAGCAATCGCGAATCCTGCTCCGACATCGCGCTCGCCGGCAACGCGCTTTATCTGCTCGGGAGTAAGTTCTGCCACGTCTTCGATCTTGAAACGGGCGCCACCAGCGCGTCGTTTCCAATTCCGCCGGAAGCCAAGGCCGACGAGGCCGATGTCTGGCTCTACCTCTCCGTCGATGGCGACACCCTTTTCGGCGGCGTCGGCAAACCACCGGGCGTGAAAGTGGACTGGAGCACCATGCACTACCGCGGCGTCTGCTCCGCCGTCTTCGCGATGAACCGTACCGATGGCAAGCTGCTCTGGATCAAGAACACGCCCGTCGCCACGTCATCGCTCGCGGCCGCCAAGGGCCTGCTCTACTGCTGCGATTCGGATTTGAAGCTCCACGCGTTCCAGCAGAAGGATGGCACGGAAACGTGGACTAGTGGGACCGGCTTCGAAGCCGGGAGCGAAGTCGTCGGCACCGCCGTACACGACGAAAAGCTCTGGGTGCTCCACATTCCGCCGGAGAAGGATCAGAAGGGCAATCTCCTCGCCGCGCTGGAGCTCGTCGTGCGCGGCCGCAACACGCGCGTGCTCGACGCATTCTCGACCACCGACGGCAAGCATCTCTTCACCTGCGATTTCGGGCAGACCATCGCCGGATTTTCGTTCGCCGGAGACACCGTCGTCGGCGCGCGCCAACACGGAGCTCAGGACGCCGGCGGCCAGGGTATGGGCATGGCCAACGCGAAAACCGGCGCGTTCATTTGGCTCGAACCGCCCGGCGTGAAACTGCGCTGCACGCCAACTCTCGCCACCCCCAACCTCGTTCTGCGGCGTGGTCCGGGGCCCAATCAGGTCATCGATTTCAAATCGATCAACAATAAAGCGCTGGTGCCCAAAGTGACGACCTTTGCCGGCTTTCGGTCCTCGTGCACGTACCCGGCGATCCCCGCGTACAATCTTCTCTTCGTTCAGGGCGAAGGCTGCGCCTGCCAGTCGCCAATCCGCGGCAATATCGCGCTCACGCCCGGCACGCCCGCGCCACCCTCAACCACCGAACGCCTGACCCAGGGCCCGGCGTTTGGCGAACCGATTCCGATTGTCAACGGGCCCGGCTGGGCTTCGTGGCGCAACGATGTCACGCGCAGCGGTCAGAGCAACGAGCGCACGACGACACCGCTGCACGAACTCTGGTCGGCGCAACTCGCCGGAACCGTTGCGCCTGTCGCCGCGGCGCAAGGACTCGTCTACTGTGCATCGACGGATCACACCCTGACTGCGCTCGATCTGACCACCGGCAAACTGCGCTGGCGTACCGTAGCCGACCGCGGCATTTCGGTCGCGCCGAGCTGGGCAAACGGGCGCCTCTACTTCAGCGACGACGCCGGCTTCGCGTACGCCCTGCGCGCGGCCGATGGCGCGGAGCTCTGGCGCTTCCGCGCTGCGCTCTCCGACGAACGGATGATGGGCTACGGCCGACTGGTCTCGCGCTGGCCGGCGTGGGGCGGCGTCCTTGTTCACAACGGCGTCGCGTATGTGCCGAGCGGTTATTTTCCCGACGAAGGCGGCTGCGTGTACGCGCTCGATGCCGTGACGGGCGCACAAAAATGGAAGAAGCAGATCGACCGCCACGAAAACAATTACCGGACGGGCTTCGTCGCACGGGGCGCGATGGCGTTTTCCAACAACCGCCTTTATCTCGCCACGGGCGCCGGCATTCCCTGGGCGCTGCCGGTTGCCGTCGAGGGTCATAAACCGGAGCTCATCTGCGGCACACGCGATTGCCACATCAAGGGCGAGCACATCATGCTCGCCGGCGAGAACGTGATCACCGTCGCGCCGGATCTCGAGTACGTCCATCACGTGAAGGCCATTGAGGAGCAGCACCGCGACCGCCTGCCCGTGCTCACCGCCGACGCCGTGTTTTTGCTCAACCAGACGACCGGCGCGAAGTCGACGTTTTTAATTTCCGGAAAACGCTCCGCGTTCGAATACGCCGCCGACGGTAACACGGCCACGTTCATGCTCAAGGACGACTTCGCCTCTCACGCCAAGGACGCGCTCAACTGGAGCACCTGGAAAGACGAGCCGATGACAACGCTGATCAAAGCCGGCGAGATTCTCTTTAGCGGCGGTGAAGGAAAAGTGTACGCCACGCGCGCCAGCGATGGCACGGAACTCTGGAGCGCCGCGGTTCCTGGCGGTGAAGTCACCGACCTGGCCTTGGAAGCCGGACATCTGCTGGTCGTCACCAGAGCGGGTATTGTGGTGTGCTTTGTGCCGTGAATCGCTAGACTGATGAATCTCAATCAGAATGTAAAAGTTGACTGATCAAGCAGAGGAGCGCCATGAACTACGTTTTGAAATCCATGTCACTCAGCGAGATTCTGGACACAGCCACGAATCTTCTGCAGAACCGCTTTAAAGTGCTGATGACCATCATGGCCTACGCCATGATTCCGCTGGAGCTTGTCTCGAATCTTGTGGCCGTGGGTCTGATGCCCGCGCCGCCGCCGACCGGCGCCAGTCAACAGGTGCTGATCGACTTCATGATCGCCGCCATTCCCGCTCTGGTCGTGCAGCTTTCATTTCTGGCCATTCTGGCCGTGGCGGTTCTGCCGATCACCGAGGCGGCGATCGTTCACGCCATCGCCAGCGAATACCTGGGCAAGCCGGCGGCCGCGTCGGAGTGCATGCGTGTCGGCGTCAAACGCTTCGTCAGCTTGTTTGCCACGGGGCTGCTAAAGTCCCTGATCGTCAGCGCGGGCATGCTGGCGTGTCTGATTCCCGGGCTCTACTTTCTGTACAAATGGTCCTTCTCGAGCGAGATCGTGGTGATTGAAGAAAAGGCCGGCATGGAAGCGCTCACCAGATCCGGACAATTGATGAACGAAAATTTCGGCACCGCCTTCGTGCTGGGCCTGGTGATGTTCGCCGTCTACATGATTGGCGGCGTTGCATCCAACATGATCCCCACCGCCGGCGGAAAAGTGATCGTGCAGGTGCTGGTCAACGCGGTGATGTTCTCCTACGGCATTTCCGCAACGGTGGTCTTCTATTTCTCCTGCCGCTGCAAATTGGAGAATTTCGACCTGACCATGCTGGCGCATTCGGTGGGCGCGGAAGCACCGGTGGAAGTTGCGCCGACGCAGGTTCCGCCGCCGCCGCCGGCGCAGTAACAGGCTGCTCCATTATAGTCAGGGGCAGTAGAGCAACGGAATACCGTCAGATCCGTTCGCGGCTGTTTGGAGTCCGATATGACGTATAAGGTTCAGGCCTTGAGCGTGCCGGGGACGCTCGATCAGGCGGTCGCTCTATATCGCGACAATTTCAAGACCATTTTTCTCATCGCGCTCACGGTCTATATACCCGTGGAAGTGATCAGGGCGCTCGTGGCAGCAGCGAATGCCGGTCCCATCACGCCGTTCAAATGGGGAATGAGTACTCGGGAAGTACTTGAATGGTATTCCAGCCTCACCCATGCCCGCTCAACCGGAAACCGATACTTCACCTGGGTCATGATTCTGTTCATACTTCCATTTACTAACGCGGCTGTGGTTCATCTTGTGTCCAACGCCTATATGAACACCCCTGTCAGCACCAGCGAGTCGCTCCGCAGGTCCATCGCCAGACTTCCCAGCTTGATCTGGGCCAATTTACTCTTCACCGTGGCGCTATTCGGATGCGGCATCGGCGCGTTCATTGTCGCTGGGTTGATGATCGTTTTTTTGGGACCGTTTGGTTATTTTGCAGTCCTTCCCGCCGTGTTAGTTTTTGCCTATATCGTCATGCGTTTTTCGCTTCTCAATTCCGCCATCATGATTGAAGAAAAACGCGGTATGAAAGCACTGACACGAAGTGCTGAACTGATGGCCGGGAATTACCTTGAGCAGATGCTGCTGATCCTCATTTTGTTGGCCCCGCGACTGCTCCTTTTTCTGTTCATCATTTCGGAGAAATTTGTTCCTATGCTGGCATTGCGCGCCGCGTTGCAAGCCAGTATGGAAGGAATCCTGATCACATTCAGTGCCTGCACGTTTGTGGTCTTCTATTATTCCTGCCGCTGCAAGCGCGAACATTTCGATCTCAGCTTGCTCGCTGACAATGCAGGTGCGAATGTCTCTACTGGGAGTGATCTGGATTCACCTCCAAAAATCATACCGCCAGGTCCGAGTTCCAATCCCTCGCACCCGCTATAAGAAACCAACAACGAATGGACGCGCCAGCTCCGAATCTCCCCCCTCTCCCTCCCCCCGATGCGATCAAGCATCTGGCGCAGGAGATTCTCCATCGGTCCGTCTACGATCTTGGCCCCACCGACGATGTCCCCGCGCTGCTGCGCGCGATTCGCTTCCTGCGCAAAACGTTCGGGCCCGCGTTCGGTTGGCTTCAGGCGCTCTTCGAATTCTCGCCCATCCTCGGCGGGCTGGTTTTCGCGCTGCTGGTGGGCACCTTGATTGCCTTGACCTGGCATCTCATCTACTCGTTCCGCTCGGCCCTGCGCGCGCCGGATGAAATTCAGCCGGGGCTTGCCGCTCCGGTCAATTTGACGCCCGCCGAGATCGAACAGCGCGCTCGCGCCGCCGCGAAGAAGGGCCAGTTCATCGAAGCCGTGCGGCTGCTCTTCCTGGCCAGCTTGATGACGCTGGAAGCCGCACAGAAGCGCAACGTCCGCCGCGGCACCACCAACCGCGAATACCTGAAGCGCTTCAAGAACACGCCGGCCTTCGATCCACTCTTCTTCCTCGTCGAAACCGTCGACCGCAAATGGTACGCGGGCATTCCCTGCACCGAGGAGGATTATCAGGAGTCGCTGCGCGCGTACGCCTCAATCCAGCAGGCCGCGCGCGCACAGGCCGCCCCACCTGAGAAGGAGGCGCCACGTGCTAAGTTCCCGTAGCGTCATCCTGATTATCATCGCGCTGGCCGTGGCCGGGTTCTGCGGCGTGCTGATGGATCTCGCCGCGCCGCCGGATCAGGGTGGCGTGGGCCGCAATTCCTACGGCACCAAAATGTACGGCCACCGCGGGCTCTTCGAACTGCTCGACGCGTTGAAACTGCCCGTGCGCCGCGGCATGGTGCCGCCGAATGTCGCCGTGACCAACGACACCTGCGTCGTTTTCTGGGATTCCGATCCGGGCATGGTGCGCATCGAGCCTGGACATCTTGGCGCGGTCAAAGATTGGGTCAGCGCGGGCGGCAACGTGATCATCGCGCCGGCGCGCCCGGACAAACGATTCGCCAAAAAGACGGCCTCGCGCACCCGTCACCGCGGCGAGATCGATCGCGATACATCGCTGCTCCAGGAATTTGGACTCGCCGACGTCTCCGTCGTTCCGCTGCACCCGGAACCGCCGGCGCCGTCCAAGCCTGTCCATTTATCCAGCGAAGATGATGACGATGATTTCGACGCGCGGCTCTCGAAAATCCTCGCACCGCCCAAGCAGACCGGCGTTCCCGTTCAAGTCAGCGGCGATTTGAAATACCTGGAACCGGTCAAGATGCTGACGGTCGTCGAAGAAGACCTGCAGGTGATCGAAGCCGGCACAGGCCCCGCAAATGCCGGCACGCTGACCTGCCGCCTGCCCGATGGCGGTCGCGCCACGCTGGCCGCGCTCTACCGCGTCGGTTCGGGGACCGTCACGGTCGTCAGCGATCCGGCGCTGCTCGACAATCTTTCGCTGTCGAAGGACGCCGACAACGCGGTGCTCGCCGCCGAACTTTTCAACCATCCGGGCAAAACGCTGGTCTTCGACGAATTTTACCACGGGCTCACCATCCGCGGGAACGTCTTCTGGTTGCTGACAAAACCCGGCTACGGCCTGCTGCTGGCGATGCTCTCGCTGGCCGTCGCGCTCTGGGCCTGGCGCGAAGCGATCAATCTCGGGCCTCCGCTTCCGCAGTCGGCGGTGACACGGCGCTCCGTCGGCGAGTACGTCGATGCGACGGCGCGATTGTTCCAGCGCGGCAACACCCAGTTGGCGTTGATCCGGCAAGTCCGCTCCGGCGTGCTCTGGGCCGTCGCGCGCAAGCTGGGACTGCGTTCCAAAGTCGAAGACCCCACCCAGGTCGCGCTGGCGCTGGAACGTCGCGACGTACACGCCGCCGAACGGCTTCGCGCGGCTGTCGCCAATACTGATGCGCTGCTCAGCGGCGTGCGCGTCCCCACGGAAACCAACATCGTCGAAACCATGGAGCAACTTCGCAAATGTCTCTAGTCGAAATCCACGAAAAACTCCGCCAGGAAATCGGCCGCGTCATCTTCGGCCAGGATGAGGTCGTCGAATTTGCGCTCGCCGCGCTCTTCAGCAGTGGACACGTGCTGCTCGAAGGCGTTCCCGGCACCGCCAAGACGCTGCTGGTCCGCACGCTCGCATCCGCGCTGAATCTGACCTACCGCCGCGTGCAGATGACGCCCGATCTGCTCCCCAACGACATCACCGGCACCAGCATCTACCGCGAAGACCAGCACGCGTTTGTCTTCAAAAAGGGCCCGGTCTTTACCAACTTCCTCTTCGCCGACGAACTCAACCGCGCCTCCGCGCGCACGCAATCGGCGCTGCTGGAAGCGATGCAGGAACTGACCGTCACCAACGACGGCGAAACCAATCCCCTCCCCGCCCCGTTCATCGTTTTCGCCACGCAGAATCCCGTCGAACAGGAAGGCACGTACCCGCTCCCGCTGGCGCAGCTCGACCGCTTCATGTTCAAGCTGATCGTCGACTACCCCAGCGCCCAGGACGAGGAGCGGATTCTCAAGGAACATCATGCTACCGGCGCCGTCTCCGTTCCCGCCAATCTCGGTGTGAAGCCCGTCGTCGAACCGCACGAAATCATCGAAGCGCGCGACATCATCCGGCAGACCTTCGTGCGCGATGAAGTCATCACCTACGTCCGCAAACTGGTCGAGTCCACGCGCAAGGACGATGCGCTGATGGTCGGCGCCAGTCCGCGTGCCGCGTTGCTGCAGTTGATGGCGGCCAAGAGCCTCGCGCGTTTTGCGGGCCGCGAATTCGTGACGCCCGATGACATCAAGTCGTCGTTCAAACCCGTCATGCGCCACCGCGTGGTCTTAAGCGCCTCGGCCGAACTGGAAGGCACGAAGGCCGACGACATTCTCGGACGCATTCTGGAAAACGTCGAGGTTCCCCGGTGAACGTCCGTCCGGGATCGCGACTGCTAGGCATCGCCGGCGTACTCACCGCCGTCGCGGCACTCGCGTTTCTTCTGCCTGTGCTCGCGTGGCTATGCCTGCCCCTGCTGCTGAGAACGCTCGTGTTGGCGGTGCTCGACTTCCGCCAGATTCACGCCGAGATCCCGCACTTCAGCATCAAGCGCAGTCACCCCGTCTGCATCGGACGCAACGGCAGCTTTGACGTCACGTTGCGTTTGTCGTACGCGGGAGCCACGCCGGTGGCCGGAGAACTCCGCGATCTCGTTCCGGCCGACGCGAAACCCAACGTCTGGCAGATCCCTTTTCAGGCCACGCCCAATCAAGAAGTGATCCTGAAGCAGGCGATTAAAATACCCGTGCGCGGCCTGCATGCGTTCGGGCCGGTGTGGCTGCGCGTGCGCGGAAATTATGGCCTGCTGGAAATGCAGCGTAGTCTGGAGTGCAAAACGGAAATCAAAGTGCTGCCGGACAACGCCATCGTCAACCAGAGCCTGACCGCCAATGAGGCCGCGGAAATGCGCATGCTCGGCGAAGTCACCCGCTCGCGACAGAAGGGCGACGGCATGGATTTCGAATCGCTCTCCGACTTCCGACAGGGCGACGATCCGCGCCACATCGATTGGCGCTCCACCGCTCGGCAGCGCCGCCTAGTCGTGCGCCGTTTTCAGATCGAACAGCACCGCGACGTCGTGATTCTCCTCGACTGCGGACGCCTGATGGCCGGAGCCGCCGGCGACGGATCCAAACTCGACCGTGCCGTCGACGCCGCCGTGCTGCTCAGCCGCGTCGCGCTTGAAAAAGGCGACCGCTGCGGGCTGGGCCTCTTCGACGACAAGGTCATCGGCTACCTGCCGCCGGTGATGGGCGCCGCCGCGCACCGCACGTTTCTGGAGTCGCTCTACAACGCCCAATCGCGCTGGCGGGAATCGAATTTCTCCGCGATGTTTGCGACGCTCCAGTCGCGCCAGACCAAGCGCGCGCTGGTGATCGTGCTCTCCGATCTCGCCGATCCCGGCACGTCGGAACTTTTCCGCGCCGCGCTGGCCTCGCTGGCCAAGCGCCATCTGGTCGTCTTCGCCGCGCTGCGCACCCCGCTGCTCAACGAAATTCTGCGCGCGCCGGTGACTTCGGTTGGCCACGTCGCTCAGAAGGCCGTGAGCGTCCGCTTGATGCGCGAACGCGAGCGCTCGCTCCATTCACTTTCGCGCGGCGGCGTCCACATTCTCGACGTCGAACCGCAGAAGCTCACGATCCCGCTGATCAATTCGTACATCGACCTGCGCGAGCGTAATTTGTTGTGAACGCGACATGTGTGAATGAATTGAACAACAACCAATTCCACTCACACCTTCGCTCGTCGCTCCAGCACAAACCCGCGCCAGAAGTACAAGCCCCAGAACACCGCCGTCCCCGCCGCGAAGACGAAGCGCGAGGCCAGTGGCAGATGGCTCTGCCGCAAAAAACTTTCGATCGCGCCGGCGAAGAGCAGCATGATGCCGATGCCAAAACAGATTCGCACCGCTTCCAGGCCCGCGCGGTAGAGGCTCTCCGTGCGCGTCAGCATGCCCGGACAGACCACCGCGCGGCCGAGCAGCAACCCGCCGCCACCGGCCAGCGCGATCGCGGAAAGTTCGGTCACACCGTGCGGCAGGATCCATGCCCAGTACTCGCTGTAAATCCCCGCGTTGTGATGCACCGCCGTAAACGCGCCGAGAATCATTCCGTTGAATGTGATCAGATAGATACTCGGTATCGCCGCCAACACCCCCAGCGCCAGCGTCAGGAAGCCCACGTTGAGATTGTTACTGAAGAGAAACGACGCGAAGAAAAATTTCGATCCGCCCTCCTGGTCGCGGCCCGCCCGCATCGCCGACAATAGCTGTTCCCTCGTCGAGCCCGGCAGCCGCACCTCGCCGTTGGGCAGCAGCGCGTAGGCCGCCGCCGGATCGTTCTGCACGGCCGTGTACGCGACGAAGGCGCCGGCCACCATCAGCAGAACCGATGCGGCATGGAATTTCCACGTCCTCGCCACCGCGCGCGCGAAGCCGTCGGTTACAAACGTCATGGCATTTCGAACGGGTTGGGGCGGCGGCGCAACGTAAATGATGGCGTGCGCAGCGGCCGTGAGATCATTGAGATAACGGATCAACGCCGCGTCGCGCGTGCGCGTGGAGACCTGCGCCAGATGGATCGTGGCACGGCGGTAGAGCGCGTCGAGCCGCTCGATTTCGTCGAAATTCATCTGATTGAGCGACTTCCGCGCGCGGGCCACCAGGCGCTCGAGTTCGTCCCATTCCGGCTTGTGCTTTTGAATGTAGTTCGACATACTTCTTTCCATGGCCGAACGGATCGAATTCGAAACACCGGAAAACGTGCAGGTCGGTTACGACCTCGCGGGATTGGGCAGCCGCTTTGTCGCGTGGGTCATCGACTTCCTGATTATGCTTCTGCTGCTACTTTTATTATTTGTAGCGCTCGCGGTAGTAACGTCAATTGGCGAGCAACTTGCCGATGAGTTTGCGAAGGCAACTGGAAAGGCGGCAGCGGGCAAGGAGACAGAATTTCCAGCCTATGTCTGGGGTATGTTCGTGCTCATTTTCAGTTTTGCTTCGCTCTTGTATTATGGCCTGAGTGAATTAGTGATGCGCGGTCAAACGATCGGCAAACGCATATTTGGAATCCGTGTGGTCAAGGCGAATGGCTTTTCTCTGGACCTCAACAGCCTTTTTCTACGCAATGTATTTCGAGCGATCGATCACATTCCCGTCATCTGGCTCGTCCCGTTTTTCTCCAAACGCGCGCAGCGTTTCGGCGACATGATCGGCGGCACGCTGGTGGTCAAGGACGAAGTCTCCAAGATGAGCCCGCTGCGCGAACTGCTGCTCAACCGGCCGACCGAGGAGTCGCTCTTCCAGTTCTCAACGCCCGCGCTGCAGCGTCTCCGCCCCACCGATGTGGAAGCCGTCGAGAAATTCCTTGAGCGTTCACCCTCGCTGAAGCCCGAAGTCCGCGACCAACTGCTCACCACGCTCTGCGACCCGCTCGCCAAGCGCATGGAAGTCGAGCCGCCCGAAAAGCTGCAACGCATGCGCTTCCTGCAGGAGCTCTTTACCGCGGAGTTGCGGCGGCAGTATCGCCAATTGGGTTAAATGTAATCAGTCTTGGCGTGTTTGTGTGTCAAGGAGCAAGCGGCTGTTTGCTTGCTCCTTGCCTTAGGCTTTTGACTCACGCGCAAGCGATTTGGATTACTAAACCGAGTGGCGTAGTTGCACGCGGAATGGAATGCGTTGAGCAAGGAGCAAGCATACGGCCGCTTGCTCCTTGACACACAACCGCTGCTTCCCGCGAAGTCCGACCTTATTACTCAGCCAGCGTACCGTCGGCGCCAAGCTTCGGGATCGTGTCGTTCTTCAGGTCTTTGGACTCGGCCTTGACCGTCACGCCGGGCTTCGAGAAATCGAGTTCGTAGATGCCGAGATCGCCCTTCGCCTGCGCGGCGACGATCTTCACCTTGGTCGGGCTCAGCTGCGCGATCTGCGCCACGGTGCCTTCCTTGACGGTGCACAGCCGCGTCCATTCCCACGTGTCGAACTTGCGAACGGAGATGCGCTGCACGTACCAGACTTCATCGAAGGGGCCGCCGGTCTTCACCTGGTAGATCATGTAGTTGAACGTCGGCGTGCCGCGTTCGTAGTCGGTCCAGTTGGAGCGGATTTCGTCGATCTTCTGACTCACAACCTTGAAGGGCAGCACGCGGAAGGTTTCTTCGTTCGATTCCGCGAACTTCGACGGCTTTTCGTTGTCGAGAATGTTGTAGAGCACGACCTTGATCGTGTACTTTCCCGGATCGCGGATCAGGTAGAACTTGCCCACCGGCAGCGTGATCGGCTTGGTGGTTTCGCCCGCGGCGAGGTACTTCGTCGGAGCCATGTCGGTGGCGCTGACGTGGTCGGGCTTGTTGTCGCGCGGAATGACAACCGGCTTTTCCGGCGCGGGCTGGCCTTCTTCCGGAACCTTGGTGATGATCACGCCGACAAAATCGTGCGGTCCCAGTTCCGGCTCAACGTACGAGAAGCCCAGGCTGTCCTTGTTGACGGAGTAGTTTTCGATCTCCTTGTTGACCTTCTTCTTTTCCAGCAGCGCGACCTGCTCTTCGCGCGTGGCCGACTGCAGCTTGGTGAATTCCTCGCTGGTCAGGCGCGACGAATCTTCAATCGTGATCGTTTCGCGGTTGAGATTCTCTTTGGCCGTGCGGTTGGTCAGCGTGATTTCCGCCACCAGATCGGCGACGGGGTCGGTCGCGCCGCGCATGTACGTGTCGCCCTTGGGCAACGTCAGCTTGACCTCAATGAGGTTCTCGCCAAAGAAGTGGTCCGCGGCACGCAAACTCTGGCACAAAGGCAGCAGGAAACACGTGGCAAGCATCAGGCGGAAAAGAGACATGCGCGATCGCCCTTTCGAAAGAAAGCATTTAGAATTAGAAACAAGTTAGGGTTTAGCGGTTTTCACACCGGGCGTCAAGGCACGGACACGCAACTCTTTTCAGCCGCGTCGATTCTGGCCAAAAGCGCCTCCGCCAGCCCCGGATTGGCACAAAGCATCAATGGGCGCGTCACGACCGGTGAGGGCCGCTCAATCACCCGCGCGCCGGCCGCTTCGGCGATCGCCGCCCCGCCGGAAATGTCCCAGTGGCTCAGCCCGTTTTCGTAAAAGGCGTCGAGCACCCCCGACGCCACCGCGCAGAAATCGCACGCCGCCGAACCGCTTCTGCGAATGTCGCGGATCTGTGGCAGCAAGTCCGCCGCAATGGCGGCCTGGATCCGCCGGACGGCCATGTCCGGCTGAAATCCTGTCGCCACGAGTGCCCGGTCGAGCTGCGTCTCCGTCTTCGCGTAAATCGGCAGCCCATCGCGCCACGCGCCCTCGCCGATAATCCCCGAATAGAGGTGATCGTTGGCCGTGTCGAAGACCACACCGAGCGCGCGCTTGCCGTGGATTTCCACGCCAATCGAAACCGCAAAGTGCGGATACCCATGGACAAAATTCGTGGTGCCATCGAGCGGATCGATCACCCAGTGGATGCCTGACGTTCCCGCGACGCTCGAGCCTTCTTCGCCGAGTATGCCGTCGTCCGGCCGGTTCTCGCGGATGTACGCCACGAGTTTCCGTTCCGATTCGTGATCGATCTCCGTGACGAGATTGGCGATCGACCCTTTCGTCTGAACATCCAACCGCTCCCGCCGCACCCCGCGATGAACCTCCGCCGCAATCTCTGCCGCGTCCTTGGCAATGTGAAGCAATTGATGCAGATCGGGAATCATGGGAATCTCGGAATGTCGAATGTCGAATGTCGAATGTCGAATGTCGAAAACTGAATTGTGAACACCCTGCGTAAAAGCGCAAGCAACGGTCTTGCCCACTGCCACCTGCCTACTCGCACCCACCACGCACAGAACTGAAATTACTCGCCGTGCCTGTCCCAACCTCTGCCCCCTGGCCCCTGACCCCCGTTGGTTCGCTCGCAGCTGTTGGCGAGCGAACTGACCCTCGCGCTTTAGCGCGCTTTCTCGTGGACTTTACACCACCTTCAGCCGATCATAAAGAAAGTGGAGGCAACAGCCATGGGTTCCAAGATTGTTCCGCGCGGCAAGGTTCGACTTCGGCTCGACCGCGGAACGGCACTGATCAAACATCTCGGCGCCGGCAGCGTTCACTGCGAACTCACCGACATCAGCGAAGGCGGCTGCCAGTGCCGCATTAGTCTTTCGCAACTCTCATCGGAAGCCGTGGACGGCTGGCGCGCTGCGCTGGAACCGGGCCGGGTGCTTACCGTGGAAATTACCGAACCACCGGAAATGCATGGCATCCTGGTTCCGGCCGCTGAAGTCCGCTGGGTGCAGCTGCAGCCGACGGAATTCATTTTCGGCGTGAGCCTCAAGGGCTTGAGCGACCATCATTCCAAGCTCTTAGGCCAGTCGTTGATGACCGTCGCGTCGAAAAAGTTGCGCGTGAAAAAAGACGGCGCTCCGGCCACGCCCGTACCCGCCGAACCTGCAGAAAAAGTTCGTAAACCGATGCCCAAACGTCGTTTCGAAACGTCCCGCACGCACCTCAACGGCTGACATTTCCGACGCACGCACACGTGCCTTCACTTTTATTTTTTCTTTCCTGAAGAGCCTTTCGCACCGCGCGTCTTTTTTGCGATCGAGTTCCCCCTAAGCGGGCGATTAAGAGGCGTGTCCAGCCAGCCGTGACGCGTCGAGCCTTTGTCCGCCGCATGCATTTGAGTGAAGGCACATAACGCTGGCACGCCAGGATGGCCCCCAAGACCAGGCCTGGCCAATGAGAAACGCTCCCACTCGGGGGCGTTTTTCATGGGCCGAAAAGCGTCTTCTTCAACGTCTCCCCCCGCCTTTTTGATTCATACAGCGAAAAAATATCGGCACATATTCGCGGAATATAATTGCGCTATATCTAATTTTCCTTTCAATGACACAGAATACATCTTTGCGTTCAACGCGAGCTCTTGCAGATGGGCAAGAGTTTCCGGGTTTACACCTTTGCGAAAGGCATCGACCGATGAAGAGTCTCGCTGAGTCTCCCCTTTCTCCCTGCCGTATTTTCTCCCTACTCCTGCTCGTGATGTTACCGAGCATGGCGCTGGGATCGACGATTACTGTCCAGGGCAGCGGCGATGCGGCCGCGACGGCGTTGACCGGTTCCGCGCCAAACTTGAGCGCGGCGGACTTACGCAGCGCGGTAGTTGGAGCCAGCTCTGGCGACACCATCGTCTTCAATCCAACCTTGGTCGCGGGCGGCCCAGTCACGATTACGCTGACCATCGCCGGCGATTTTACATTCGGCCCGTCGGCGCTGGTGGTCCCAGCGGCAACCACGCTCACGATCCAAGGACCGACAGGCAATAACGGAATTACGATCAGTCGCAGCACGGTGAATATGCGCCTGTTTACGGTGAAATCGACCGGCAACCTCACGCTCAATAACATTACTCTACAAGATGGAGTGGCCACCGGCGGCACGGGAGGCTCCACGACCGGCAACGCCGGTGGCGGTGGCGGCGGTGCGGGATTGGGCGGCGCGATTTTCAACGCCGGGTCGCTGACGATCCAGGGTTGTACTCTGGTGGGCAACACCGCCACGGGTGGTGACGGCGGCGCGGAAAATCAAACTGTCTTTAATGGCGCCGGCGGTGGTGGCGGCGGACTCGGAGGCAACGGCGGAGATGGATTCAGCAATAGCTCGTCTGCGGGAAGTCACGGCGGCGGCGGCGGCGGCACGCAAACGGCCGGCAGCGCGGGCACGGTCTCGGCGGGGGGAGCAGGCGGCACAGGCGGCACCGGCGGCGCGAGCGGCACTGGCACTGAACCCGGTACGGCCTCGGGGGCGGGCGGCGGCGGCGGCGGGCCGGGAAATAGCGGCGCCGGTGGCGCGGGCGGAATTGGCGGTGGCGGCGGTGGTTCTCCCAGCGCGGCAGACGGCGCAGCAGGTGGCTTCGGCGGCGGCGGTGGCGGCAGCGGTGAATTGAATACCGGCGGCGCGGGTGGCTTCGGCGGTGGCGGCGGCGGTAGTTTTACTGGCACCGCCAACGGCGGATTTGGCGCAGGCAATGGCGGCACGGGTAGCGGTGGCGGCGGTGGCGGCGGCACCGGAGCGGGTGGCGCGGTCTTCAATCTGCAAGGCACCGTGACCCTCATCAACAGCACCGTTTTCGGAAACAGCGCGCTCGGAGGTAACGGAGGAACTGCGAGCGTGGGTACGCCCAGTTCGTCAGGGACTGGAAATGGCGGGGGGGTGTTTAATCTGAACGGAACGATGACCTTGACCAACGTCACCGTCGCCAAGAACACAGCCGATAGCGGCTCCGACCTCTACAATCTGACTCAAGCGGCCACCAACGGGATCACCGCGGCGGCGGCGACGTTGACACTCCAGAACTGCATTGTTTCCGATGCACTCGGACTGGGCCTCGAAATCACCAACACGCAGGGGTCTGGCGCGCAGACCGCCACATGCGACGCCAGCGCAAAAAACATCGTTCAACATACCATTGGCAACACCGGCACGCTCGATCAGTCGGGTGTGATTGCGGCTGATCCGCTCCTCGGATCGTTCGCGAGCAACGGTGGCCCAACGAAGACGTTGTCCATTGCCTTTGGCAGCCCCGCCATCGACGCGGGAACCAATGGTTTGGCACCGACCACCGACCAACGTGGCATTGCCAGACCCCGGACGACTGCCGATGCCGCGGATCTGGGCGCGTTTGAAATCGTGGCGGTCACGTCCGTGGACGTGCCGGCCAACAGCACGTACACCGCCACCCAGAATCTGGACTTCACCGTACATTTCAGTGACATCGTGAACGTAACGGGAACTCCGAGCATCGCCTTGACCATCGGCGCAAGTCCCGTGCAGGCCAATTTTCTCTCCGGCAACGGAACCAATGCGCTGGTCTTCCGCTACCCCGTCGCGAGCGGAGACCGCGACACCGACGGCATTTCCGTCGGAGCACTCAGTGGCGGGACGATCAAAGACGCCGGCGCCAACAACGCGCTGCTGGCGCTGAACGGACTCCCCTCAACGACTGGAGTCCTGGTCAACGGCATCGCGACCGTCGTAACGGCCAACACCGCCAACCTCTCGACTAGTGCAACCACGTTGACCATCAACGGTACTGGCTTCGACGCGATTCCCGCTCACAATTCGGTCGTCTTCAACGGCGGCGCAACCGGCACGGTCACGGCGGCTACGGCCACGACGCTAACGGTGACTTCATTAACGGGCCTGGTTCCCGGCGCATTGACAGCCGTCGTGACGACCGATGCCGTCAGCAGCGGCGCTCCCGTTCAAGTGGCCACGGTGGTGAACCCGCCGACGGTAACATTGAACACGGCCAACCTGGCAGCCAACTCAACAACCATCGTCATCAACGGCACCAATTTCGATGCGACGGCTGCCAATGATTCCGTCGCGTTCAACGATGGCGCCGTCGGTACGGTCACCCTCGCCAGCACCACCTCTTTGACGGTCACCTTCTCCACCAAGCCGCTCAGCGCCGGCAGCTTGACGGCCGTCGTGACGACCAATGGCATCGGCAGCGGCGCCGCGGTGCAGGTGGCCACGGTCACGCCGGTGGTTACGGCGAACACCACCAATCTGCTCTCGAATGCAACCAGCATCGTCATCGCCGGATTCAGCTTCAGCCCGACGCCCGGCAACAACAGCGTCGTCTTCAATAACGGCGCGGTCGGGAGCGTCACCGCGGCCACACCCACATCCCTGACCGTCATTTTCTCCACCAAACCCACGAGCACGGGAAGCTTCACGGCCGTCGTCACGGCCAATGGCGTCAGCAGCGGCGCCGCGGTGCAAGTCGCCACGGTGGTCAATCCGCCGCCTCCGAGCAAGCTGGGTTTCTTCGTCCAACCCAGCAGCGCGGTGTCGGGCGTGGCGATCACGCCGGCGGTCACCGTGCAGGTCCTGGATTCCAACGGTAATGTCGTGACCACCGATACCTCGATGGTCACGCTGTCCATCGGCACGAACCCCGGCGGCGGCACGCTCAGCGGCACGACTTCCGTCGCGGCCATCAATGGCGTTGCAACCTTCAGCAACCTCGTGATTTTCAGTCCCGGGACAGGCTACACACTGACCGCCAGCGATGGCGCACTGACGTCCGCAACTTCTGCGGCATTCGATATTACCTCCAGTACAAGTGCCTTCCGCTTTAATGTGAGCCGATTAAAGGATGCCGCCCGGTATCGCGAATATTCGAGCACTCTGGATGTCATCGGCGGCACACCGCCGTACACGTTCGCGCTCAACGGAAGTGTGACGGTGACCACCAACGGCAACAGCACCACCTTCGCCAACCTGGACTCCATCGGCCTGCATTTAAACACGGTCAACGGAACCGTCTCGGGCATCCCGCTTCAACCCGGACTGGTTGCATTCCAGGCAACCTGCACGGATTCGACGGGCACAGTCGCAAAGTCGCTCGATGGCTCGGCCTCCATCCAGGCCATCACCCTGAATGTCACGAGCAACTTGAACCTCCAGCTTTCAAACACTGTGGTCATTACGTCGATGACGATCAAATCGAATTTTGGCGCCGGCAAAGACAGTCTCTCCTGCAAAGGTATCGCTAACCTGAACACTGCGATTCCAGCGCTGAGCGGCAGCTCGATCTCGTTTCGCGTTCAGACCTACGTGGCGACGGTAGTCCTGGATAGCAAGGGATCCGCAGTATCTCCAAGAGGCGCAACCCCGGTCATTAAAGCCAGCCTAAAGAAGGGCGGAATATTCGCAATTACGGTCACTAAAGTGAACCTGAATGGAGCTTTGGGCACGATCACCAGCCCCAGGACGGCCATCACGGCCCAATTGAGCATCGGAAAAGTATTGGATGGCACGCAGATTCTCTCCTGCACCGATAAGGTTGGCAAAAACCAGTCCCACACCCTCGTCTACAGCGGTCAGGCCAGTGACAACCTGGGTGGCGCATTCGACGTAACGAAAATCAGCGGTGCGGATGACAAAGGCGGGACCGGCGATGCGTGGAAGGTGTCCTTCGTGGCGATTCCGCCGGGAAGTTCGTCGATCGCAGCGAATACCATCACGTCCGTGACCATCAGCGTCGGTTCAGGCTTCAGCAGCACGCTTCCGGTGACGGTGAAGAATGGCAAGGTCACGGGCAAGGCGCCAAGGGGCTCACCCATCACGGCATTTTCTCTCGACCTTAAGAGAGGCATAGGCTCCTACACGACCGGCGTGTTGCCATCCAGCGGAGCGACCGGCACAGGCATTCCATTGTCTGGAGCAGCCAGCGGCAAGAACTCCAGCTACCCTACCACTATTACGTTGTTTGCCGGATCCACGGCTCTCTTCGGCGGCGACGGCAGCATAGTCATCATCCCGCTGAAGAATAAATGGTCCTCCCAGTAATCGGGTTTGCCGAAAACAGAACGCCCTCGCTTTCGCGAGGGCGTTTTATTTTACGGGGCCATTCATCACGGGGCATGAGACATGGGACATGGGACATGGGACATTCAGAAAACAATCAACGGGGACGCGGCGTCAGCCGCAACCAACTGATGATCCGTACCCGATGACCAACGACACCGTAAAAGACATCACCCGCTTCGAACTCGTCCGGCCAGTTCCTTCGGCCGTTCGATGATCACACTGCCGTCGCCGGGAACCACGCTGAGGAAACCTTTGAGCGTGGCGCCGTCTTCAACGGTGAGGACGCGGGCCTTCAGGTCGCCGACGAGCTGCGCGCCGGCGGCGATGTGAGCTTTTTCGTAGACGACGGAATTTCCCTTTAGCGAGCCGCGGAGGGTCAAGTCGGAGGCCACGACGCGTTTCTGCACGACCAGCGCGCCCTTCTTTTCGATCACCAACGACCCGGTGATCTCCAGCGCGACGGTCGCGGAGTAATTGGTGATCTTCTGATCGCAGACTTTAATCGTCACATTGCAGTGACGACACACCACCGACTGCGCGGACGCAGAGACCTCCTGCGAACCGCTGCAGTTGGGGCAGCAGACGATCTTCGGACCAGCGTCTTTGCGGCCGAATAGACCCATGTAGCGGTGTCGACTCCTGGCTTGAATGGCTGTCGATCATGACCACGGACGAAAAGCGTCCGTGGCAGAAACGTTGAGCCTCAATGCCAAAATCCGACTTAGTGCTTTCCGTTCGCCACGGGAGCGGTCTGATTGCCCATGCGTTGAGCGACTGCAGCGGGAACGCCACCGGCAGCGGCGCCCTTGACGGCATCGGGACCGACGTTGACCTTGCCCACGAATGTCGCGCCTTCGTTGACGATCAGCTTGGTTGCGTTGAGGTCGCCGTAGACATTGCTGGTGGCTTCCAGGGTCACGCGATCGGTGGCGGTGACATTGCCCTTCACCTTGCCTTCGATCGTGACCGAACCGCCGTTGACTTCCGCGGCCAGGTTGCCGGTCTTGCCGACATGAACTTTGCCCTTGGTGGTGACGGCGCCTTCAATCGTGCCATCGACCCGCAGGCCCTTCTCGACCGTGATCTCGCCTTTAATAACCACGTCCTGACCAATAACAGTTGCGCACTCCGCGGTATTTTCCGCCATGACAAAGGCCTCCGGCTGCTAAGGGCAGCTCGCCTCCCCCCACTTAATTGTTCGCGTTTCCGCCCAAGACAGGTACTGGACGGTACGGGACGTATCGGCCAGAGGACTACAGCGACTTTAGAAGAATCTTAAAAATATTTTTCAGGCGTGAAGTACTGGCGCGGTCGGGGCGGGCGGAACGATGAACCAGGATTGATGATTGATGAATCCGGGAGCGGGGAATCGTGAGTTTGCCCTGATCGACGCGAGCGATCAGGCCGGGCGTGCCTTTATCGAGCAGATTACAGCCGAAGTCGACACGTCCTCCGGAAATGCTGAGGAGCTTTCCAACGAGTTCGCGGGACCTACCTCGGCATAAATTTATCCGGTGGTTAGAATCCACCACTCCGCCGGTTCTAGATCGCGCTTTCGCTTCCTCTTCGAACTGCGGCATCAATCGCGCGGCGACCATCGCGCGTTGATTTTCCTTGAGGTTCCGCTGCCGCAGATTCGCGGAGACGACGAACTCGGTGAGCGAGCCGACGCCGTCCCATTCGCGTGTCCTCGGCACGATGCCGAGAATCCTGCACGCTTTGAGGCGGTGGCGGCCGTCGATGACCTGCCTGTGGAGCGTCCAGCTCGGTTCGACCTGCCCTTTTTCGCGGATGTCTGCGACGAGCGAATTACACTCCGCTTCCCCCATCGGCGGAAAGGGTTTGCCCCGGTTGGACCGGGATTAGAGCCACGGCGTGATTTTAAACGAAAAAGCCCGGCGCAGGGGCCGGGCTTGGCGGCGAACCTTTGTGCCCAAAGGCACAAAGGTTAGTTGTCGAAGACGTTCTCCTCGCCGATGTGGTCGTAGGTCTGGGTCGCCACGGCCGGATGGCGCTGGATGAGCTGCGATTCGTGAACGGGGAGCACGCGGGTGGGCTCGACCTTCTTCGGCAGATCGTAGACATGCTGCTCGCCGACGGTGTCGAAGGAGGCTTCTTCCTTGTCGCTATCGGTGTTGTGGCAGCCTGAAAGCGCCAGCGCCGAGATTGCGAAAAGTGCGAGAAGTGAAAGTCGTTTCAACATCGCGAACCTCCCAGATGCACAACACCACATTTGGTTTTAGCGCTGCAATGGAGGGAAGCAATACTTTTCGGGGAAGGAAAATAAGAAGGGAGTACGGACAGCTGTCCATACTCCCTCATTTTGGAAAACTCAAAACTGCGCGTTACCGGCTCGCCACTTCCGCGATTACCATCGTCTCCTTCATCGGCTTGTTGGTGACGAGAATGTACAGCATGCCGTCCTTCTCCGAGCGCCAGGAGACGACGCTGTTGTCGGAGCGCATCGCGAAGTGAAATTCCTTCTTGCGGACGTTGAGCACTTCGGCTTTCGACATTGCCGAGGTGTTGATCACCATCAGCGTCACGGGATCGTCTTCGTGCTTGCATTCGGCGTATTGAATGAACGCGCCTTCCGGCAGTCCATCGATCTTGACCACGCCGCAGTTGACCGGATTGAGATGGCAGTTGCAGAGGCTCGGCAGGCCCGGGAAATCCTTCATCCGTTCGCGGATGGCCTCCTTGAGACGACTGGGGTCGTCGTTGGAAACCAGCACCGGATGCGCGCCAGCGACGATGCGCTGATGTTCGCGCTCCGCGGCCATCGCGATCGGGCATTCTCCGGTCAGGCACATCATCTGTCCGGCCAGCAAACCACCGAGCGCCAGCATGATGCTCGCCGCGGCCGCCATCGCCGGCCCGAGATGCCAGGTCCGTCGCGGTTCGGGAACGATACGGATTCGAGCCACGGGCTGCACTTCAACTTCCGTTGGCGCTTTCGCCAGGACCGCGCGGATGCGGGATTGGAAACCTTCCGGCGCGCAGGTCGCGCCGCAACTGTGGACCAGTTTCTTAACCGTGCCGAGGAAGGAGCGCTGAGCGTCGAAAACATTTTTGCAGCACGGGCAAGCTTCCAAGTGCTGCTCGACGTTGTGACGTTGTGCCGACTCCATCTGTTGATCCAGGTAGGGGTGACACTGGTCTTGTGCTTCAGTGCAGTTCATCGCAGTCCTATTTTGAATCCTTGGGCAACATTCCCCGTTCACGCGCATATTCCGTCAGTTCACTTTGCAACTGCTGACGGGCGCGGAACAAACGCGACATGATCGTTCCGATCGGCACATTCAGGATTTCTGCACATTCCTGGTACGACAACTCCGCCAGCGTAACGAGCAGCAACACCGCCCGTTGTTCTTCCGGAAGCCGGTCCAACGCCCGCTTCATTCCATCATCGACCAGACTGGGGTAGAGCCGTTCCCAATCCTGGATCGTCGTCGACTGCGCGGCAAACGCTTCTGTTGCGGTCTCCGACGCTGCCGAGTCCGCCGGAGCCGGTGCTTCAATCACATCGTGTTCGGTAAAGTCCACACTCACTGTCCGGCGATTGGCACTGCGCCGGTCGTTCAAGAACAGATATGTCAGGATCTGAAAAATCCATGCCTTAAAATTCGTGCCAATGCTAAATCGATCAAAATTCTGCCAGGCGCGAAGGAATGTCTCCTGAACCATGTCCTCCGCGCGGGCCGGTTCGCGCACCAGCCGCAGCGCCGTGACGTAGAGCCTGTCCAACAATGGCAACGCCAGCGACTCAAACTGGTCGCGTCGCTGCTCGTCTGTCGCCTTGGGCGCCTGGGGGGTTGACTTCGTCGGTGACGCTTTGAGGCGTCCCGTATCCCCCTTCGGGAATCCGGAGATTCCGTCGGCTGCAGGGGCGTGGTCCACTTCGACTCTCCTCGCGCTGAAAACTGGTCTCGGCCAGTCCGCGCCCCCTATGCTACCCGAATACAAATAGCCGTGCACGAAATTCCATAAATTCCACGCTTTTATGAGTGAGCTTAGGCGTTAAGTTAGTAGAGTGATTGCAACTGTGACCCCAGCGAGTTCGTTCCGGTTCTGGGTTGCAGCCCGCTCGACCGCGGACTGCCCGGATTCACAGCAGGCTGAATGCCCGAAAGGACCCTTTACAGTGGCCACCTTCTCGATCCGCAACTCAATACACAATCGTAAGATATTACTCGCAGTAATGTTATCCGGACTACTCTTGATCGCGGCCCCGGCGCGCGCTGCCGCCGCTGAAGATGCCGGCCCGGCGCCGATCGCGGACTTCGTTGAAATCACGCCCAAGCTGGAAGAGTCGGTCGAAAAAGCGCTCGCCTGGCTGGCGAAAAATCAGTCGCGCGAAGGTTCGTGGGGCAACGAAGGCTCCTCAGGTCAGTACCCGATGGCCATGACGGGACTGGCGGGTTTGGCGTTTCTCTCGGCCGGACACACGCCCGACCGCGGCAAGTACGGCGTCAATGTGTCACGCGCGATTGAATACGTGTTGAAGCACCAGCAGAACAACGGCCTGATCGATTCCGGCGCCGACGGACAGCAGATGTACGGCCACGGTTTTGCCATGACGTTCCTGGGCGAAGCCTACGGCATGTCGCCGTCGCAGGAAGTCAACGAACGCATCAAAACCGCGCTGACCAAGGCGGTGAAGCTGACGCAGCAATCGCAGTCGAACAACGGCGGCTGGTACTACTCGCCGAATTCCGGCGCGGACGAAGGCTCCGTGACCGTCACGCAGGTGCAAGGCTTGCGCAGCGCGCGCAACGCGGGGATCGATGTGCCGGAAAAAGTGATGAAGAACGCCATCGAGTATCTCCACAAGTCGCAGAATTCCGACGGCGGCATCCGCTACTCGCTCTCGGGCGGAACCTCGTCAATCGCGTTGACGGCCGCCGGCGCGGAAGTGTTCATGATGGCTGGTGCCTACAACGCCAAGGAAGCGGGCCACGCCTGCGATTTCCTGAAGAAGAATCTCGACCCGCGCCGCACCGCCGGCTACCACGACGTGTACACGAATTTCTACGGCTCGCAGGCGATGTTCCAGATCGGCGGCGATTACTGGTCGCACTACTTCACCGCGATGCGCGACAAGCTGCTCTCATCCCAGAGCGCCGATGGCGCCTGGCGCGGCGACGTGGGCAGCACCTATTCGACGGCGATCGGCACGCTGATTCTCTGCCTGCCGTACCGGTATCTTCCGATCTTCCAGAAGTAAGAAACCAAGGATTGGAAACGTTTGCTGACGGATGCGCCAAGCCCAACATCCGCGGCTGAGAGTTCTCCGGCCGAGGTCCGCGCCCGCGTGCGCTGGGCGCGATTGGGTGTCCTGGCGTACCTCGTCGGCGCGATCTGGCGCTACTATTGGATTTTCTACGCGCACCCGCCGACTGACTATGTCTACAGCGACATGGCCTGGTACGTGGACTACGCCAAGCGCCTGCTTGAACCCGGCTATCCCGGCACCATCTACGACACGCTCTATCCGCCCGCGACCGGCTACTTGCTCGCGGCCACGTACGCGCTGGATCCATCCTGGCAACTGATGCTGACGTTGCAGTGGCTGATGGCGCTGGCCGTTCCGATGCTGATTGCGTACCTCGCGCGGACGCTCTTTGACACGCGGGTGGCGTGGCTGAGTTTGATTCTCGCGAGCCTCTGGTTTCCGTTCATCGATTACACCGGCTACTTCATGGCCGAGACGCCGTTCACGCTGTTGATGTTGCTGAGTCTCGCCGCGCTGCTGCGTGCGCTGCTGACCAGTACCACGCGCAGAGCCATCGGCTGGGGGGTTCTGTCCGGCCTGGCCTTCGCGGTGAGCGCGGAATTTAAAGGCCAGGCGCTGATGCCCGCGGCACTGATGAGCGTGTTCCTGATTTGCATCTTCTGGAAACGCCAGCGTAAACGCATCCTGCTGATTCAGGGCGCGGCGCTGCTGGCGGCGTCGGCGGTGATGCTGCCGGTGGCCGTACACGTCACGCGCTTGAACGAGAACCGGCCGGTGCTGCTCTCCACCAACGGCGCGCTGATGTTCCTGACGGGACACCATGGCCACTATGGCAATCTCTTTTTCAACGACGATAAGCGCAATTGGTATTTTAATTCCTACAATCCCACGCATGTTGAGCGCGGAAACGACGGAAAGTCGGTGTATGCCTTTGGCGTGTACGACAGCGATCAGATCATGCAGGTGGCATGGAAATGGATTTACAGACACAAAGGCGAAAGCATCCAGCTCTCGTTCGATCACGTCTTCGATACGTTTTACGGATCGTTGCCCTGGCCGACGTGCAGCACGAGCGATCGGCGCTGGGTGATGACGTTTCAGCACATCTTCCTGGTCGTGATCCTGATCCCCATCTTTATTTACTTCTCCAGACACTGGCGGGCGATGCTGACGTTGAAGCCCGCGGCGTTCGGCGATCTGTTCGTCTTTCTTCCGGTGCTGGGCCTGATTGTCACAGTTTTTCTAACGATGGGCGAACCGCGGTATCGCATTCCGTTCGACGGATTTTTAATTATCCTTGCCGCGCGTTTTTATACGGGACAGGCCCGGCGCCTGGCGGTACCCATAACTCCCCCTGCCCTTGCCCTGCCCGTTGCCGGTGTGAACAGCGCTGTCGGACCGATGTTGGAGTACGTTTAAGGAGGCATGCATGATGTTTCGATACGTCGGCTTACTGGCGGCCGTGGCACTGCTGTGGAATTCGGGCGCGGTGGCGCAGGCCGCCGACGCAGAGAAGCCAGCAGTCGCAGCCCCGTCGCCGGATCCCAAGAACACCGCGCGCCCCGGCTGGAAGTTGGTCTGGAACGATGAGTTCGACAAGGACGGCGCGCCCGATCCTAAAAAATGGGGCTTCGAAACCGGGTTCATCCGCAACGGTGAAACGCAGTACTACACCGACCGCTCCGAGAACGCGCGCATCGAGGGCGGAAACCTGGTGATCGAAGCCCGCAAGGAACGACTGCCCAACGCCAAATTCGACAAGAACTCCAAGGAGTGGAATCATTCGCGCGAGTTTGCGGACGTTACCTCGGCCAGTGTGACCACGGAAAAAACGGTGAGCTGGACCTACGGCCGCTTCGAAGTCCGCGCGAAAATCCCCACGGGACGCGGCACGTGGCCGGCGATCTGGATGCTCGGCACCAACATCCATCAGGTCAGCTGGCCGAAGTGCGGTGAGATCGACATTCTCGAGAACGTCGGCTTCGATCCCAACGGCATTCATACCACCGTTCACACCGAAGCGTTCAACCACGTCAAACACACCGCCAAGGGCCACCGCGAAGAAGCCGTGAAGCCCTTCGACGACTTCCACGTCTACGCGATCGAATGGACGAAAAAAGAAATCACGTTCCTCTTCGACGAAAAGAAGGTCTTCTCTTTTGAGAACGACGGCAAAGGTAATGTCGACACGTGGCCGTACGACAAGCCGCAGTTCCTGATCCTGAACTTCGCGATCGGCGGCGGCTGGGGCGGCGCGAAGGGCGTCGACGACGCGATCCTCCCGCAGAAGTTTTTGATCGACTACGTGCGGGTGTATGAGAAGGAGTGAGGCGGGCGGTACGGTAACCGATGGCATCGGGGATCGGGCATCGGGCATTCGTTAATCGGTGCGACGTTCCCCGCGTCCGCTCACCCACCCCTCGCGGGAAGTTGCCGCGCGTACCATTTGCAGCGGTACATATTGAGCCAGCCGCTCGCACCCAATGACCGATGCCTGATGCCCGATCCCCGATGCCATCTGTTCGAACGTTCGCCCGATCCCCGATGCCGTCTGTTCGGACGTTCGCCCGATCCCATCGGTTCCTAAAACAAAACGGGGTGCAAAAGCGTCAGCCTTGCACCCCGTTTAATTTTACCCGTCCGTCCTGGCTTAGAACATCAACTGGAAGTTCGCCACGAAGACGTCGTTCTTGAAGGAGTGGATGCCGCGGTTCTGATTCTGCGGGTCTTCCACGTGATCGTAGTTCAACTGGATCTTGGCATCGTGGCCCTTGATGTAGTAGTTGATGCCGGAGGTGAACACCTTCGTCTGGAACAGATCCGTGTTGCGATCCGGGTTGGTGATCGATTCGGCCGCAACGTTATCATAGGCTTCGAAGCGGAAGGCGAATTCCATGTCGTGGAGGAACTTGCCCACGAAACCGCTGCAGTTCTTCAGGCGTTCGGCGAAGATGCTTTCGGAGAGCTTGTAGCCGACAGCGGCATAGTAACCGGAAGCGGTGATCGCCGTGGGCGCAGCCTGACCGGCGGAGCTGAACGCATCGCCGTTCGGGTAGACCAGCGGGAAGCCGGAGGCTGAACCGAGATTCAACAGATTGGTGCGGAAGCGCGGATCGTAGCGGTCGTGCTGGTTGCCGTATTCTGCGCGCACCCACATGCCCTTGGCCACGCCGTTCGGGCGGTACCAGATCCAGGCGGCACTGCGGCTGATCCACGTGCGTTCGCGATTGATGCCGTTGACGGCGCGGGTCAGATCGAAGCCCTGGCCGGATTCACCATGCACGCCATCGGTCCGGGCGCCACCCACCTGCACGCGGCCGTACCACTTTTCCGTGCTCCAGACCGGATTGACCGCGATGCGTTCGGCGATGTCTTTCTGATCGTTGGTGTCGACGCGGTTTCCGCCTTCGACGATTTCGGGGTCGGTCAGCACCGTGCCGTCCGGACCGTTGAACGCACCGACCCAGTACTGTACGCGGCCGTCGATCCAGGACCCGTGAACCATGACGCCAATGTCGCGGACGTTGTTAATGCTGGTCACCATCGCGCGTTCGACGAAGTCGAGCTGGCCGCTGTTGCGCCACGCTTCTTCACCTGACGGCGGCTTGAACTGACCGACCGTGATATCGTGGTGCGGAATCACGCCGTGATAATTAATGTATGCGTCCTGAAGGAGCTGGGGGATGATGCTGTTGCCGGCCTGCTGTCCGGAGCCCGTGGCCAGGCGCGCGTTGGTCAGCACGGCATTGTGCAGCGGAAAGGTCGGAACTGGCGTAAAGGTGATGTTTCCTTCGCGGCTCGGATCGAGAAGGATAAAGCCGTTGACGTTTTCAGTGATGTCGATGTTGAAGCGCATTTCCGTGCGGCGAACGCGGAACGTGTCGCGGTCGTTGAGACCGTTGGGTTCCTTGTCCGGCAGCGCGTTCATGCCACCCGGGCGGACGACGCCGGTGTGGTCATTCTGGATCGACTGATACCAGACCTGCACCAATCCGCCAATCGTCAGCTTGCCGTTCTTGGTAGTGACTTTGGCGTTGGGACCGTAACGGCTGTCCAGGATCGACTCCGCGCGGGCCACGGGCGCGGCCGGATCGGCTTCGCGTTTGCCGATTTCAGCGCGCAGCTTCTCGACCTCGGCGCGCAAATCTTCAACCTGCGCGGCGTGGGCAAGGCCAACACTCACACTCAATGTTAAAGCGGCCAACAACGCCACCAAAATACGCGACATTAGAACTCCCTCCGGTTATGCACAACATTTATGTATGGAAGTCGCGATACCCTAAAGCCAGGTAAACACCTTGTCAACGTCGATTCGACAGGAAAATGCCCCTGTGCCTTTTTGAGCACTGGATCGTCGTGTCGGTTTTAGAACATCAGTTGAAAATTCACCACAAGCACGTCGTTCTTGTAGGAATGAATCCCGCGGTTCCGGTTCTGCGGGTCCATGACGTGATCGTAATTGATCTGAATCTTGGCATCGTGACCCTTGATGTAATAGTTGACTCCCGACGTAAAGACGCGCGTTTCAAACAGATCTGTCGCCCGGTCGGGATTGGTGAGCGATTCGGAGGCTACGTTTTGATAGGACTCGAAACGAAAGGCGAATTCCATATTGATCAGGAACCGCCCCAGCAGTCCGTCGCAGTTTTTGAGACGCTCCGAGAACACGCTGTCGGAGAGCTTGTAGCCCACCGCGCCGAAGTACCCCGCGAGCGTTACTGGCGCCGGATGTGATTGTCCGGCCGAGCTGAAGGTGTCACCGTTGGGATAGGTCAGCGGAAATCCTGCGGCCGAGCCGAGATTCAGCAGGTTGGTGCGGAAAAACGGATCGTAGCGGTCGTGCTCGCTTCCCCATTCACCGCGCACCCATAAACCCTTGGCTGTGCCGTTCGGCCGGTACCAGATCCAGGCGGCATTGCGGTTGACCCAGGTGCGCTGGCGGTTCAACCCATTGGTCGCCAGAGTTAGATCGTAGCCCTGGCCGGACTCACCGTGCAGTCCGTCGGTGCGGCTCCCGCCCAACTGCAATCGGCCGTACCATTTGTCGGTGCTCCAGACGGGATTGACGGCAATGCGTTCGGCGATGTCCTTCTGGTCGTTGCTGTCCGTGCGGTTTCCGCCTTCGAACAGCTCGGGGTCGATCAGATACGAATTGGAACCGTTGAAGGCACCTGCCCAGTATTGCAGCCGGCCACTGAGCCAGTCGCCGTGAACCATCACGCCCACATCGTGAACATTGTTGATGTAATTGACCATCGCCCGTTCCACAAAATCGAGCTGCCCGCTGTTGCGCCAGGACTCTTCACCCGCCGGCGGTTTGAATTGGCCAATGGTGAAATCATGGTGCGGAATCACACCGTGAAAATTGATGTACGCATCCTGCAGCAGGCGCGGAATGATGACATCGCCCAACTGCAATCCCGATCCGGAAGCCAGCATCGGGTTGGACACGATTTCGTTGTGCAACGCGAAAGTCGGTACGGGCTGATACGTGATACCGCCGTCCCGCGTGGGTGAAATCATGACAAAGCCGGTGATGTTCTCTGAAATGGCCGCATCAAATCGGATTTCCGTCCGCCGGATTCGAAACGTGTCGCGGTCGTTCAGCCCGTTGGGTTCTTTGTCGGGCAGGGCATTATTGCCCCCGGGACGGACAATGCCTGTGTGGTCGTTCTGAATCGACTGATACCAAACCTGCGTCAACCCGCCCACCGTCAACTTGGCGGATTTCGTCGTCACTGTGGCGTCAGGACCGTACCTGCTGTCCAACGCGCTTTCCGTACGGCCGATGGGGGACGATGACGCGGAGGACGCTTCCCGTTTGCCGATTTCCGTGCGAAGTTTGTCGACTTCAGCGCGCAGATCTTCGCCCTGGCCGGCCTGCGCAACCACCGGGATCATCAGGATAAGAGCGACGAAAAACAACGACGAACGCATCGCGGAACCCTCAAAATGAGGTCAAGCAGTTTTCATGGAAAACGGGGAATCTCTGAACATCCTAAAATTTAACACAGTCCTTGTCCAATCCGAAACGCCCACCGTTCAACCTGTGCAGCGCTAAACCCCACAATGTTCATGGTTCTTGAGAATCTCCGGGAATTACCAAAACTTTTTTGGGTTTGAATACCCAAAGAGGTTGGGCGCCCGCCCGGCTGGTAGGCGCTGGATATTTAAAAGTAGATATCTTGCGTTTACCACTACTTAGGGTAAGGTCTCAAGCTGGATTCTTAATCTTCGCGCCAGCCACGCTTTGATCACGAGGAGTATCGATGGCAGCTAGTGGTAAGGGTGACGCCAAAGACGCCAAGGGGGCCCCCGACTCGGCTGCAGCCAGTAATGCCGTGGACGGACTTACGCCGCCAACCATGAAATATGGCACCGACGACGGCGGTGAGCGCACACAAATCGGCCCTGCGCCGTCGGCCGCTAACATCGCCAAACCGGCCAGTTCCGCGGGCAGCCGTGGTTCGGCTGCGTCGGCCACCATCACCGGCGACATGACCGGCACTTCGCACGTTGTTTCCGCCACGAGCATCGGCGCGCAGGATCTCTCCGGCGAACGCCTGTTGCGCGACGCCCCCCGCTTGGAAAGCGGCGGCCAGCAGTGCCCCTCGCTCAACGGCATCCCGTTGCTCGCCAAAATCGGACAGGGCGGCATGGGTGCGGTTTATTACGGCGTCCATCCGCGTTTGCAGAGCGAAGTGGCCGTCAAGGTTCTGCCGTTCCATCTGGCCGAACAAGACCCGGGCATGATCAAACGCTTCTTCCGCGAAGCGCAGATCGCCGCGATGGTCCGTTCACCGCATCTCGTCAACGTCATGGACGTGAATGAAGAATCAGGACTCTTCTTCCTCGTCATGGAATTTGTTCCGGGGCGCACTGCCGGCCAGTACCTCAAGATGGTGCTCGAAGGCGGCCAGCCGGGTATTCCCGAACGCGAAGCGCTCGACATCATCATCGCGGCGACGATCGGCTTGCAGGCCGCGCACAACAACAACATCGTCCATCGCGATTTGAAGCCCGAAAACATCATGGTGCCGTACCTGAGCCGCAACTCCGCCAAGGAGTTCGATCTCCGGCGCTCGAAGCTGATGGACCTGGGCCTGGCCCGCAACGAAGAGAGCAACCAGTCGCTCACTGGCGTGCAGGCCGCGATGGGCACGCCCGGTTACATGGCGCCCGAACAGGCCCTCGACGCCAAAACCGCCGACAAGCGTTCCGACGTCTTCGGCATGGGCGCGACGATGTACGCGCTGCTGACCGGCAAGGCGCCGTTCCGCGGCGAAGCCATCATGAAAGTGCTGATGGCGACGATGCACGAACCGCACGAACCGATCACCAAGGTTCGCCCGGATGTCTCGCAGACGTTCAGCGACATCATCGACAAGTGCCTCGACAAGAAACAGGACAACCGTTACGGCGACGCCACACAGTTGCTCAAGGCGCTGCGCCACTGCCGCAAGCAGGTCGCGGGTCCCGAAAGCGAAGACGACGATGACGAAGGCGGCGGCGACATTGGCGTGGTCCCGGGCATGTCCATGGCGCGCCAGCAAGCGGCCGGCGGCGGACAGCGCACGATCATCACCGGAGCCGGCGAACCGACGCTGATTGGCGACGGCGCACCTGCAAAGGGCAAGACCGGCTTGTACGTGGCCGGCGCGGCGGCGGTGTTGATTCTCGCCGGCGGGTTGGGCTATGCATTCACGAAGAAGGGTCCGGACACCGGAACGGTGGTTTCGGGTACGGGCGTTGGAACCGGAACGGGAACGGGTTCGGCGACAATCAAAGGGCCGACCATCACCCTGACCGATAAACAGTTGCAGCTCCAGAAGAACATGCACGCCAACAATCTGAAACTAGCCGAAGACAGCGCCAAGGCCGGCGACATGGATTCGGCCTCATCGTTCCTGATGACGGCGCAGTCGCTGCCCTTGAAGCAGGCTGCCGATGTCGCCACGCTGAAAACGCTGGAAGCTGACGAAAAGCGTGTCCAGGGTTTAATCGACGCCGCGGGCAAGACCGTCAAGTTCACGGAAAAGCTGCAACTCGTCGACACCTACATCAAAAAAGAAGACCTCGCCAGCGCCAAGAAAGAACTGAACGCGGCAACCGAGTTTGCTGTCGAGGATTCAACGCTCAAGACGTTCCAGGAAAAGCAGAAGTTGATGGCCTTCCTGAGCGGAGCGGAAATCAAGCGCAAGGCCTTCGTCGACATCCTCAACAAGGCCAACGACGTCCTCAAGAAGCCCGAAACCGTCACCGAAGAAACCATGAAGGCGCTCACCGACGCGCAGAGCAAGCTGCCCTCGGAAGACGATCGCGCGAAGCTGCAGCGCGAAGCGCCATACCTGATCCCGTCGGCCGACGAATTCGCCAAGATGCAGAAGAAGTTCGCCGCGATTCTGGACGAGCGGCTGAAGGCCGAGCGCTACGACAAGCTGCTCAAGCAGGTCAAAGAAACCACCGACAACGAAAAGAAAGCCACGCTCCTTCAGGAAGCCATTGACCTCGGACTGGACCGCAATGAAGCCAAGGCGGCGAAGATCGAAGTCGACAAGCTGCTGGGCGACGAAGTGAGAATTGCGCGCGAGAACAAGCGCAAGGCTGAAATCAAGAGCGAGTTCAACGCCGCCTTAACCGATGCCAAGGGGTTGTTCGACAAGCAGGATTTGGACAAGGCTCAAGTCGCGCTGGCCAAGGCGCTGTCGAAGATCCCGGACGATCCCGACGCGAAGAACCTCGAAAAGTCGCTCACCGCGGCCCTCGAGGACAAGAAAAAGCACGTTGAATTCTTCTCCCTGCTCAAGTCCGCCGCCGCCGCCCTTGAAGACAGCGACACAAGCGCCGCCGAAAAGAATCTCGCGGACGCGCGGAAGTTTTACGACAAGGACGCCGACCTGCTGAAGCTTGAAAAGAGTCTGGCCGAGACCAAGACGCGAATCAAAAACAAGAAGGAGTTCGACGGGTTCGCGCAGCTGGCGCGCAAAGCGGTCTCCGATAGCGACGCGGGCAAGGCGCAGGAAAATTACGACAAAGCCCTGGCGATCGATTCCAAGGGACCCGGCCTCGACGGCGTGCGCGACTTCCTCCTTCAGAAAAAGGCCGAAGCCGCAAAGGCCTCCGAGAAGCTCGAGAACTTCAAAAAGTACATGGACGAAGCCGGCAAGATCGAAACCGGCGTGGGTGACAAGCCGCTCGAAACCCAGGTGGCCGATCTGAAGAAGGCCATGGACAGCTACGAAGCAGCTAAGGCGTTCGCACCGGACGGCGACAAATCGGCGGCCGACAAGTCGGCAGCCGTCAAGGCCAAGCTCGCCACCGCTTCGGCGGCGTGGGAAAAGGAAAAGGCCGCCGCCGCGTTGAAAGTCAAGTTCGACGGCATCCGCAAGAATTTCGAGGCGAAGCTTCCCGAAATTTCCAAGCTCAAGCCCGAAGATGCCGTGGCAGCGCTCAACGCCTTCAAGGTCGACATGACTGACAAGGATGCGTTCAAAACCGAATTGGCCAAGATCGACTCGCAGGTCGCCGATCTGAACAAGGCCATCCTTGCCGCCGCCGAAGGCCAGTACAAGGCCGTGATGCAGCAGGTGAAGGACAAGCTCGCTGCCAAGGAACTCAACGGCGCGCTGACCGCACTGCGCAGCGTGCCCCCGGCATTTGCGACGCAGACGGAGGTCAAAGATCTCAGCCTGGCGTTGAACGCGATCCAGCAGACCTCGACGGACATCAACACGCTCGTGGCCACCAGCGGAACGCAGCTGGAACGTCTAAGCCGGAGCTTGCGTGCAGGCAAGGGCGAAGCGGAAAAAGCACAATACAACACGGCCGTGGCCAAGTTACAGGCGCTGCCGAATGCAGCTCTGGGACAGCTTGCCGCGAGCATGAAGGACGCCAGCGCCATCTCCACGAAGCTGACCAAGGACAAAGCATTCATCGCCGACGACATGAAGAACGCGCTCGACCGGTTGGACGTGATCAGCCGCGAAGCGCCGCCTCCGCCGCCGCGCAATGATCCGCCGCCCCGCAACGATCCTCCGCCGAAAAAGAACGGCGGCGGAACAGTCGGTGAACAAAACGTCGACGACTAAGAAAATTCATGTTTGTCAGGTTGTCTACACAAGGGCGCGAATTTCGCGCCCTTGTGCTTTTGAGCAACGAGGAAAAACTTCTGTCAAGAAAATCAGTGCTACGCAGGCAGTACTTCTTGACACGCACGGTGGCAAAGCCTACCTTGAGTGCCCTGTGATTTTGATGCCGCCCGGAATGTGCTGGCGCCGGGTAGAGCCCGGGAGTTCCGGGCCAAAAAATAGCCCCATTCGCCGACCTTGGCGCTTTGAGCGCGTGGCGCATGTAGGACAAAGACCGCATGCCCTCGCCATTCCCAGATTCGCTGCTTGTCTCTCTATTTCCGTTGCCCGGAGTGGTGCTCTTCCCTGGAAGCGTTATGCCCCTGCGTGTTTTTGAACCCCGCTACCTGAAGATGCTGGAAGACGCGATGGCCACGGAGCGCTTTATCGGCATGGCGCACCTCAAAGACCCCGCGGACCTGCCTCCGGGATCGCTGATCACGACGCTACCGCCCGTCCACGAAGTCCTCGGCGTCGGCACGGTGGTGGCACACGAACCGCAGGAGGATGGCACGATCAACATTGCCGTGCTCGGGCAGGCGCGCTGCCGCATCACCGAAGAAGTCCCGCACCAGCCTTACCGCATTGCGCGCGTGGAAACTCTTCCAGACGACGTGCCGAAAACGCCGGAATTGCAGAAGCACCTGGCCCGTTCACACGACGAACTGTTGCGCGCGGCGCGGACCCTGATCGGCCGCACGCTGCAGGGCGACGCTTCCGAAGAAATGGAAGCCGTGCTGCGCGACCGGCCGGAACCGGGAGCTGTCTCCGATCTGCTGGCGAGCGTCTACGTACATCATCCCGGATTGCGCCAGGCCTTGATGGAAAATGCCGATGTGCTTAAACGCACGCGGCTGATCACGTCGGTGCTGGAAAAGTTGTTGCTGGCGTTGGAGCCCAAGCCGCCGGCGACTCAATACGGGACGAGGGACTATTCGCTGAATTGACACCGTCTGTAAACGAACTGAATGATACACTGAGAAGCACAACGACATTCGAATAGCACGGTTGGGCCGGGCTGAAACGACAAAGCCTGGCACGGGGTCGGGGGGCCCTTTGACTATGAGACGTGGCCGGACAAACAAACGCGCACAGCAGGAACAGGATCTGATCCGTTTTGGAATTTCCATTCCGGACGACCTGCTCAAAAAATTCGATCAGCATCTTCAGGAGCGCAACAATCAAAACCGCTCCGAAGCCATCCGCGATCTGATCCGCGACCGCCTCGTGCAGGAAGCCTGGTCGGAAGGCAAGGGCGAACAGGTGGCGACCGTCACTCTGGTCTACGACAACCAGAACGCTGACGTCCAGAAACGCATGTCTGAATCCAAGCGCGCGATGGGCGGCAATTTGATTTCGACGCTGCAAGTGCGTCTCGGCGGCCACCACGAACTGGACGTCCTGGTCCTCCGAGGACCCGCCGGCGCGATCCGTACCCAGGCCGAAACGATCCTCGCACTCAAAGGAATCCTTCACGGCAAGCTGGTGATGACCACTGCGTGACGGCAATTCAAAAGTAAAAATTCAAAATTAAAAAACGCACGCGGCTGACTTGGTGCCATGGATGTGCGGACATTTGAGCGTAGCGAAAATGTTCGCTCATCCGTGCGTTGCGCTCCCTCACATCACGGGACGTCCAATGCACGGATGAATAATTTTCTTCGCTACGCTCAGAAACTTATGCAACCATGGCACCAGATAGCGTGCGTTTTTGAATTTTGAATTCGCGCACGTTAGCTCTTCTTCCGCGCGGCCTTCTCGTCGAGCCCCGAAATCCCGTGCCGCTTGCCCAGTTCGTACTCAATGTGGGCGAACGAGATGCCTTTGTCGGCCATCAGCACCATCGAATGGAAAAACAGGTCGCAGAGTTCCTTCGTGAGCTGCTCGGTGCTCTGCTCGCGCGCGGCTTTGATCACTTCGCCGGTCTCTTCGGCAACTTTGCAGCAAATCGTGTCGGTGCCTTTGCGCAGCAGCGTCGCGACGTAGGATTTCTCGGGCATCGTGCGTTTGCGCTCTTCGACCGTGCCGCAGACGGCGGCGAAAACAGCTCCGGTTCCGGGGACGCGGTGTTCGTTCGCCATGATTTCTTTCAGCTCCTATCAACCGGCTGCAAATTCGCCGCGCACGAATTTGCCCATCAATTCGTAGCCGCGTTCAACGTAAACCTTCGACAGCTTCGCCTTGCTCTCGGTGTACTCCAGGCCATTCGACGGAATGCCCGGCCCCCACGCCACGAACGGCGCGGCTTCGGTAGCATGTGTCTTCAGTGCCACGGGAGTGGGATGATCGGGGCATACAAGAATGCGCAGTTCGCCCGACTGAGCGAAGCGCGAATTCAAAATCGGCCCGACGATGTCGCTGTCGATGCGCTCCAACGCACCCACTTTGTTCGCCGCATGGCCCTGATGGCCGCATTCGTCCGGCGCTTCCACGTGAACGAAGACGAAGTCGTCCTTCTCCAGCGCTTCGATCGCGTACCGGCCCTTCGCGGCATAATCCGTGTCGATGTACCCGGTGATGCCCGGCACGTTCAGAACCTCAAGCCCCAGGTACAGCCCAAGGCTGCGCAGCAGATCGACGGCGCTGATCAGCGAACCGGTCACGCCGAACGTGTCCTTGAACGGCGGCAACTCCGGCCGCGAGCCGTGTCCCCACAGCCAGCACTGCGTCGCCGGCGAATCGCCCGCCTTGACGCGCGCGCGGTTGATCGGATGGCTTGCGAAGAGCGGCTTGGAGCGCTCCATCAGGTCGATCAGGAACGCGGCGTCCTCGCCCTTCGGCAGATGATCGGCGACCTGCCGGCCGGTGATGTTGTGCGGCGGCGTGCACTGCGCTTTGATGCCGCCGGGTTTCTTCACCACCATCAGGTGCCGGTAGCTGACCCCGGGGTAAAAATGGAGCGTCGCGTTGGAGCAGTGCGACTCCAGTTCCTGAACCAGCAGGCGGCTTTCCTCAGTCTTGATGTGTCCGGCGGTAAAGTCGACCATGATCCCGTCTTCGACCGTGACCGTGTTGCAGCGCACCGCGATGTCGCCTTCTTCCAGCGGCACGTTCATCGACTTCGCTTCAAGCGGCGCGCGGCCCGTGTGGTAGCGAGCGGGATCGAAACCCAGCAGCGACATGCAGCAGATGTCCGACCCGTTGTCCATGCCCGGCGGAATATGCATCGCCCGGCCGACTGTGCCTTCGGCGGCCAGCCGCGCGAGATTCGGCAGTTTCCCCGCCTCCAGCGGCGTCTTGTTTCCCAGCGAAGCAATCGGCCAATCGGAACCGCCGTCGGGACAGATGACTACGAACTTCATTGCGACTTCCCCCATTTAATGACCGCCTGCGCCACTGTCTTTACCTGCTCATCCGTCAGTTCCGGGAACAGCGGCAAGCTCAGGCATTCGCGCGACGCGGCTTCGGCGTGCGAAAATGAGCCTTCCTTCAGTCCGAGCTCCGCGTACGCCTGCTGCAGGTGGAGCGGTAACGGATAGTGCATGCCCGAGCCGATGCCCTGCGCACGGAGCGCGGCGCTCAGCTCGTCGCGGCGCTTGTGACGGACCACGTACAGATGGTAGACGTGCGTGCGATCGGGCGAGACGCGCGGACGTTCGACAGCGCTGCCTTCCAGCAACGTGTCGTACAATTTCGCGAGGGCCTGACGCCGGGCGTTCCAGCCATCGAGATGCGGCAACTTGACGCGTAGCGCGCAGCCTTGCAGGCCTTCCATGCGGTAGTTGAAGCCGACGGTATCGTGGTAATAGCGCTTCACCGAGCCGTGTTCGCGCAGCGCTCGCATGCTGGCGGCGAGCTTTGCGTCTTTGGTTACCGCCATCCCTGCTTCGCCGCATGCGCCGAGATTTTTGCTCGGATAAAAACTGAACGCGGCGATGTCGCCAAACGAACCGACCTTTTGCCCCTTATAGAGCGCTCCGTGCGCCTGCGCCGCATCTTCAACCAGCGGCAGGCCCTTCTGCTTGCAGACGTCCAGCATTGGTTCGAGGTCGAACGGCTGGCCGTAGAGATGCACGCCGATCACCGCTTTCGTTTTCGGCGTGATCGCGGCTTTGACGGCGGCCGGGTCGATCAGGAACGTTCCCGGCGCAATGTCCGCGAAAACCGGCTTGGCTCCGCAGTACGAAATCGCCCACGCCGTCGCCACAAACGTGTACGGCGTCGTCACGACTTCGTCGCCAGGCTTCACGCCCAGCGCCAGCAGCGCCAGATGAAGCGCGGACGTGCCGGAATTCATCCCGACGCCGTGCGTGCTGCCCGAATACGCCGCGAACTCACGCTCGAACGCTTCGACTTCCGGCCCGAGACAGAATGCGGTCTTGTCGAGCGCCTGTGAAAACTTCTCGAGCAGTTCGGCCTTCAACGGGCGAATCTGGCCGCCGAGATCCATCAGCGGAATTGAAATCGGTGGTTCGTTGGTCATGTTTGCCATGGTCGAGACCTTAAACAATTCGCGCCGAGAGTGAAGTAAAAGTGGGTAACAGCGGGATTGGGGAATCGGGAATCGGGATTCGGGATTCGCTTTACGACTGGAGCTCGCCCTGAAGATACAGCGCTGTCGCGCTGAGCACCTTCACATTCACCAGCGTTCCGACCAGCGCCACATCGCCGGCGAAGTGGATCAGCCGGTGCGAACGCGTACGGCCAGTCAACTTCGCCGCGTCGCTTTTGCTCGGGCCTTCGACGAGCACCTCTTCGATTTTGCCGATGCGGGCGAGGTTCTTCTCGAGCGAATGCCTTTCCTGAAGATCGGAAATCCGGACGTGCCGCGCCTTCTTCACGTCCTCAGGGATATCGTCCGGCAGCTTCTCGGCCGGCGTGCCTTCGCGCACGGAGTATTTGAAGACATAGCTGTTCTGGAAGCGCACTTCTTCCATCAGCGACAACGACTGCTCGAAATCTTCTTCCGTCTCGCCGGAGAACCCGACGATCCAGTCGCCACAGAATTCGATCTCCGGGCACGCGCGGCGCGCCGTCTTCACCACGTCGAGGTAACGCTCGCGCTTGTAACCGCGCTTCATGCGCCGCAGCATCCGGTCCGATCCGCTCTGCGGCGGCATGTGGATGAACGGCATGACCTTGTCGGAGAGCTCCGCCATCGCCACGAACAGTTCTTCGCGGCACTCTTCCGGATGGCTGGTGATGAAACGGATGCGCTTTAAACCCGCGATCGGATGCAGCGCGCGCAGCAGCGACCAGAGATTGGTGCCGTCATTGAGATCCTTGCCGTATGTATCGATGGTCTGGCCCAGCAGCATGATCTCGACCACGCCGTCGTCGACCAGCCGCCGCGCTTCCGCGACCACGTCGTCGATCGAACGGCTGACTTCCGGCCCGCGCGTATACGGCACCACGCAGTACGTGCAGCGTTTGTTGCAGCCGCGCGTGATCGTGAGAAACGCCATGAACTTGCTGTCGCGCCGCGCGACGGTCTCGCCGAATTTAACGTCCGGCTTCTGCTCGATCGCCAGCAGCGGTGTGTGCGCGCCTTCGCGGACGCGTTCGAGCAGCTTTGGAAATTCGTCGATCATCCGCGTGCCGACGATCAAATCGACCCACGGAAATTTCTTGGCGATCTGTTCGCCTTCCTTCTGCGCCATGCAGCCCATCACCGCCAGTATGAAGCTTGGGTCGTTGCGCTTCCGTTCACGAAGGACGTGCAGGCGATTGTAGACGCGATCCTCGGCGTGCCCGCGGACGGAACAGGTGTTCATGATCAGCAACTGTGCCTGCTCGGGATCTTCGACAAACGCCGCGCCGCGCTCGTTGAGCAGGCCGGCGACCATCTCCGAGTCATAGCGGTTCATCTGGCAGCCAAACGTAAGCAGATGTACGCGCGTCCCAGCCACGAGCGGATGGTTGGGAGTCCCGGCCTGAGCGAATGGCGCGGGCGCATAAATAGCCCCGTCGGTGCCGCAATGATCCGGATCGTGATCCGGCGATTCCACCCCGCGCACAGGATCGTGAGCATGGTCATGAGTCGCGGGAGACGGAGCAGGTTTGGTGTCGTCGAGCATGGGAGGAGGTTTTAACATAAAGAGGGGGATTGGGAAAGCGAACTGCTGCCATCCGCCTGCGGTTGATTCACCGCCCCGTTGAAGCTATCCTCTCATACATGCCAGCGATCACCGCCGACCGACTCTTGAAAGCTCTCGAAGACGTCAAAGATCCCGATCTCGGGAGCTCGATTGTCTCCATGGGGATGATCAAGGACATCGTCATCGAGAACACCAAGCTCAGCTTCACCTGCGAGCTCACCACCCCGGCCTGCCCGGTCAAAGAGAAGATCGAAAAGGACATTCGCGACAAGGTCAAGGAGATGCTGCCGGAAGTCACGGAGCTCGTCCTGAACATGACCGGCAAGGTGCGGCGGCTTGAAGTGCCCGTGAACAACGAAGCCGAGAATCTCATCCCACAGATCAAGAACGTGATCCTCGTCGGCGCGGGCAAAGGCGGCGTGGGCAAGTCGACCTGCGCGATCAACCTGGCGATGGCGCTGCGAAAACTCGGCGCCAGCGTCGCGCTGCTCGACGCGGACATCTACGGGCCGTCGATTCCGATCATGACCGGCATCCACGAGAAACCGAAGATCGCCAACGAAAATAAAATTCATCCGCTCAAGGCTTTCGATATGGAAATCATGTCGATGGGCTTCCTGGTTGAAGCCAATCAGGCCATGGTCTGGCGCGGGCCGATTCTCAACGGCATCATGGTCCAGTTCTTTAAAGACGTGACGTGGAGCGAAGCCGATTACCTCGTCGTCGACCTGCCGCCGGGCACCGGTGACGTGATGCTCTCGATCGCGCAGAATTGCTGCACGACCGGCGCGGTGCTGGTCACCACGCCGCAGCAGGTATCCGTCGCAGACGTGATCCGCGCCAAGGCGATGTTCGACCAGACCAAGATTCCACTGCTGGGCCTGATTGAAAACATGTCGGGCTACACCGATCCGGCGACCGGCAAGCGCATCGATATTTTCTCCAAAGGTGGCGGCGAAAAAGCAGCCGGAGACATGGGCATCCCGTTCCTCGGCGCAATCCCCATCGACCCCAGCGTCTGCGAAAGCGGCGACGCCGGCGTGCCGATCGTCCATTCCAATCCCAATTCAATTGCGTCGAAAGCCTTCATCGCCGCCGCGGAGAAACTCGCCGCACAGATTTCGATCCGCAACCTCGTCGGGTCGGCGGAAGCACCGGTGGGATAATTCTCCAGTAGTTTTGAGTGTTGAGTTTTTAGTTTTGAGTTGAGTTCGCGAAGGCCAAGCACAACTCAAAACTTAAAACTCACAACTCAAAACTATGCTTGCGCACAGAAGTCAGAATTGGCGATACTTCGTCCATGTCCGCTTCACCTCGATACCCACTACTACTTCTCATCCTCTCTCCTCTCCTCCTCTGGGGCTGCCTGACCGCGCCGTTCTCGGAACTCGACGACCAACTCTTCATCAACCAGAATCCCGCCCTGCAGCCAGACGCGCCATGGTCGGACGTTTTCTGCCGCGACCTCGATCCGCTTTACATGCCGCTGAATTACCTTTCGCTGCGCATCGATCGCACGTTCATCGCGCCACTGTTCACTGGCATCGCGGGTGAGAACGCCTGGCCGGCGGCGATTCGCGCGGTGAATCTGCTGTTCCATGTGGGCGTCGCGCTGTTGGTCTGGTGGCTGATGTGCGGCTTGGGTCTCAGTCCGGGCGTTGCCGCGTTTGTCACGATCGCTTTTGCGCTGCATCCCACGGCCTGCCATGCAGTCTGCTGGCCGATCGAACGGAAATCGATGCTCGCCGCCGGTTTCGGTTTCGCGGCAATCGGCGTATACATGCGGGGCAGCACGCCCAAGCACATCGCCGGATCGGCACTGCTTCACGTTCTCGCGCTGCTCTCCAAACCCTCCGCGTTCGGTCTGTTGCCGATTGTAATCGTCTGGGAAATTCTCGGCCGCCCCACGCTCAAAGAGACGACGGGGCCACGTTACAGTTCCCCGCGCGAAGCGTTGCTGAAACTCGCACCGTGGGTGGTTGCCGCGGCCGTTGCGCTCTGGAATCAAGTCCACGTGCTCAGCCCGGTATCGCTGCCACCTATCGGCGGTTCGCTCTTTACGGTGGCGCTCAGCGACCTCCCGGTGCTTCAACGCTACATCATTAACTATGTCTGGCCGTTCCGGCTCGCGGCGGAATACGGCCTCGCCGGCGTCTTCAGCCTCGCCGACTCCCGCCTGTGGATCGCGGTCGCGTTTCTGACGTTCGTCGTCGGCGGCACGCTCTACTTCGCCGGCCGCGAGCGCCGACGAATGGTGCTCTTCGGCTGGCTCTGGTTTGTCGGCGCGCTCGGACCGGCTCTGAATTTCGTCGGCAAGAACAATCTGATGGAAGACTGCCACGCGTACCTTTCGGCGCCGGCGTTCTGGATGGTGCTCGGGTTGACACTGGAAGGCGTGGCCGAGCGATTGCCAAAACTGAATCTGGGACGCTTCGCGGTCCCTTCGCTGGCCGTGCTCGCGCTCGCGCTGGCACTGGGCAGTGCGTCCCGCAGCTACCTCTTCGCCAGCACCGAAGTGTTATTCACGGACGCGGCGGAGAAAGAACCGGCCGGCGCGCTCAGCCACCTCATTCTCGCGCAGCTTCTGCGCCGCAAGGGCGATCGCCAATTCGCCGCGGGAGACGCCGCCGGCGAACGCGTCACACGTGATCGGGAGATGCACGAACTCGAAGCCGGCATCGCCGGCACGAATTTCGAGCGCTCGCGCCTGGTGAGCAGTTCGTACGTCTGGCTGGCCCGCGCTTACTACGAACACGGACGCGCCGACGACGCCGCGAAGCAACTCAACAACGCGCGCACTTCACCTCAGGGCCTCGACCGCGCACTGGGCTCCACCGTGCTGCGCATGAAGGGCCTGATCGCTCACGACGCCGGCAACGACGAACAGGCGCTGAAATTTTTCGAAGGCGCGCTGGCGCTGACGCCGGAACAAACCTTCCTTTGGCTCGATCGCGCCCGCTCACTGCTCGCGTTGAAGTTGAAGTTTACTCAAGCCGGCAACACCCAAGGCGCCGCGAATTGCGATGCGGGTCTCAAGCAGGCACTGGACGCGGTTCCGGCGGGGGATCCGGTGCGAAGCGATCTTTATCAGCTGATGCAGTCCCACCCATAATCGCCCGAACTTGAAATTATTTTTGAACTTTTCCAGTGATCCACTTAACATCCGCGTCCTTCTGCACACAGCTACATTAATAAGGTGGGAGTTTTGAACATGAATTTTGACGGCAAAGTCGTTCTTGTGACCGGCGGAGCTCGCGGGATCGGCAAAGCGATCAGCGCGCGCTTCCATAAAGGTGGGGCGAGCGTCGCGATCGTCGGCCGCAACGGCGATGCGGCCAAAGCGCTGGCCGAGGAGCTCTCGAAGTCTGGCGCGCGCTGTGCGGGCTACGCCTGCGACGTGGCCAAGGCTGCGGACATCGACGCCACCGTCGACGCCGTGATCAAGGACTTTGGCAAGATCGATGTGCTGGTCAACAACGCCGGCGTCACACAGGACGGGTTGCTGGTCCGCATGAGCGACGAAGCGTGGGACGCGGTGCTGAATACGAATCTGACCGGCGCCTTTCGCATGCTCCGCGCGGTCGCGCGGCCGATGTTGAAGGCCCGCAGCGGCTCGATCGTCAATATTTCAAGCGTAGTCGGATTGATTGGCAACGCCGGACAGGCCAATTATTGCGCGGCCAAAGCCGGACTGCTCGGGCTGACCAAGTCCGCCGCTCGTGAATTCGCCTCCCGCAGCGTCCGCGTTAATGCCATCGCGCCGGGCCTGGTGGAGACGGACATGACCTCGAAGCTCAACGAGGAGCAGAAAAAAGCGCTGCTCACCTCCGTCCCGCTGGGCCGAATCGGCGCGGCCGAAGACATTTCCGGCGTGGTCTGCTTCCTGGCCTCCGCCGACGCGGCGTACATCACGGGGCAGGTGTTGAGCGTGTGTGGCGGGATGAGCATGTAGCACCCGCTGTTCGAGTGAGCGGGAGCAGGGGCAGTTTTGAGTTGTGAGTTTTAAGTTTTGAGTTAACGGCAGATGCACGGCGAGAACAACTCAAAACTCACAACTCAAAACTCAGAACTGCCCTTTCAACCTTCGTTTGCAGAGGAACGATCCGGCATTATACTCGTTCAGCTTACGTAGCATGGGGTTTCAGGTTCGATCCCTTTCCGGGGATCGGACACTTTTTGGAGGCAAGAATGGACAGCGGAACGGTGAAGGACAAGGTCGTCGACATCATTTGTCAGAAGCTCGACGTGACGAAGGAAAAAGTGAACATGGAGACCAAGTACGCTGAGGATCTGGGCGCCGATTCGCTCGATCAGGCCGAACTGGTCATGGAATTCGAAGACGAATTCGACATCAACATCCCCGACGACGCCGAAGGCAAGATCAAGACGGTGGGCGACACGGTGAAGTTCATTGAAGAACAAATCGCCAAGAAGTAAGCACCGGGGAACGGAGAACAAGCGATGAATGCAGCACGGCGGCGGGTGGTGGTCACGGGGCTGGGCGCGGTCACGCCGCTGGGTCTGACCGTCGCGGAGCTCTGGAACGGTCTGCTCAACAACGTCAGCGGAATCGCGCCGGTCACGCTCTACGATTCCGCCCAGCACGAAGTCAAGATCGCCGGTGAAGTCAAAAACTTCGCGCCCGAGAAGTACATCGAAAAGCGCGAAGCCCGGCGCCTCGACCGGTTCTCCCAACTGGCCGTCGCCGCGGCGGCGGAAGCCGTCAAGGACTCCAAGCTCGATTTCACCAAAGAGGATACCTCGCGTTGCGGCGTGCTGATCGGCACTGGCATCGGCGGCATCACGGAAATCGAAGAGCAAAAAGAACGACTGATGACCAAGGGACCGCGCCAGGTCTCTCCGTTCCTGATCCCCAAGCTGATGGCCAACGCAGCCTCGGCGCATGTCTCCATTCAACACAAACTGCGCGGACCGAATTACTGCATCGTCACCGCCTGCGCGGCCGGCGCCAACTCGCTGGGCGCGGCGCTGCGCACGATTCAGTATGGCGAAGCGGACATCATGCTCGCCGGCGGTTCCGAAGCGGCGGTCACGGCTCTCGGCATGGCCGGGTTTGCCAACATGGGCGCGCTCTCCAAGCGTGAAGGCGATCCCACGAAGGCCTCCCGGCCCTTCGACAAGGACCGCGACGGCTTCGTGCTCGGCGAGGCTGCCGGCGTGGTGGTGCTCGAAGAACTCGAACACGCCCTCAAGCGCGATGCAAAAATCTACGCAGAATTCACCGGCTACGGACTCTCCGGCGACGGCTACCACATCACCGCCCCCTGCGAAGACGGCGACGGCGGCATCCGCGCGATGACCATGGCGATCAAGGACGCGCACCTGCGGCCGGAGGACATCGACTACATCAACGCGCACGGCACGTCGACGCCCTTCAACGACAAGATCGAAACCGTGGCGATCAAAAAAGTTTTCGGCGAGTACGCCAAGCGCGTTCCCGTCAGCTCGACCAAGAGCATGACCGGCCACACGCTCGGCGCGGCCGGCGGTGTCGAGTTCGTCGTCTCCTGCTTGTCGGTGGCGGAGGACAAGGTTCACGCGACGCTCAACTACACCACGCCGGACCCGGACTGCGATCTCGACTACATTCCTGGCTCGGCGCGCGCGGTGAAAGTGCGCAATGCGCTCTCCAACAGCCTCGGCTTCGGCGGGCACAACGCGACATTGATCGTCAGCAAATTGAAGCTGTAGTCTGAACCTTGTAACTATAGTTACTAGGGTGTCTTGTTTTTAACCAGGGGACGAATTCGTACCCAGGTTCCCTCGGTGAGTTCCTCAAAAAAGTCAGGTTGGTTCTTATGGCCGCGAAAACATTTCGAGACACCCGGGCCTGGCAGTCGGCCATGGACGCGGCGCTCGCGGTCCGCGACGTCAGCAAGAACTTTGACGCGGATCAGGCCACGACACTTACCGATCCGCTGCGCCTGACCTCGGCTGGCATCGCCACGACCATCGCTGATGCCTGGCGACTCCGCACACGCCCGTCGGAATTCGTCGACACGCTCGGCGCTGCCGAAGGACTCTGCGCCCAGACTTTGACGTGGCTCGAACTGGCCGTCCGCGCCGGCGTACTCACCAAGGAACTGGCCGCGCCGCTGATGGTCAAGTTCGAAGAAATCGCGACGCAACTGGCGCACATGATCGAGCAGCCTGAAAAATGGGCGACCTCCAAAGAGACTTACTACGGAACCAGCAACCTCGTCGCCGACGCGCTGAAAAAGCAACGCTCCGGCACCTCCGGCCGGCAGCCCAAACAGTCTTGAAAGTGAATCGCTGAAACGATGAACGCAACTCCGACTCCGCACGCTGCTCAAGCCCACATCTCCGTCGACGCCGTCGAAGCGCTGCTCAATCTGCCTTTCAGCGACCTGATCTTCCGCGCTCAGAGCGTCCACCGCGAAAATTTCGATCCGAACAAGGTCCAGCTCTCCACGCTGCTGTCGATCAAGACCGGCGGCTGCCCGGAAGATTGCGGCTATTGCCCGCAGGCCGCGCGCTACAGCACCGGCGTCGACAATCAGGCGCTGCTGCCGCTCGATGAAGTCCTGAAAGCCGCGCGCACCGCCAAGGAAAACGGCGCGACCCGCTTCTGCATGGGCGCTGCGTGGCGCGGTCCGAAGGAAAAAGATCTGCAGCCCGTGCTGGAAATGGTGAAAGCCGTCCGCGGCCTGGGACTCGAGACCTGCGCGACACTCGGCATGCTCGAACCCGGCCAGGCCGAGCAGCTCAAGTGTGCCGGACTCGACTACTACAATCACAATCTCGACACCGCGCCGGAACACTACGGCGAAATCATTTCCACTCGCACGTACAACGATCGTCTCGATACGCTCGGCCGCGTACGGAACGCCGGCATCAACGTCTGCTGCGGCGGCATCGTCGGAATGGGCGAAACCCGCCGCGTCCGCGCGGGTCTGATCGCGCAGCTTGCCAACCTCGATCCGCAACCGGAAAGCGTGCCGATCAACAACCTGACGCAGGTCGAAGGCACGCCGCTGTACGGCACCGAACCGATCGATCCGCTGGAATTTGTCCGCACGATCGCCGTCGCGCGCATCACCATGCCCAAGAGTTTTGTGCGGCTCTCGGCCGGACGGCAGCAGATGTCCGACGCGATTCAGGCGCTTTGTTTTCTCGCTGGCGCGAATTCCATTTTCTACGGCGAGAAACTGCTCACCACCGGCAACCCGGACGCGCAGAACGATCGCAAGTTGTTCGAGAAACTTGGCATTCAGCCGTTATAAACTGGTGATCAAAAGCCACACCCCTGCATTTCGTCATGGCCATTTACTGACCGTCGAAGTCGCGCACTGACAAATTCCGTTCGTCAGGGTAGCAAGTTGGGACACCCGACTGACAGAACGCGACACACGCACCCACATTTTAGCCCTAAACTCAGCTAAAACGGCATGTTGCGCATCCATTGGATGTGGAACGTGCGTTGCATGATAATAGCGCGTACTGCACATGAGTGTTACGTACGGAGCGGGGAATATGCGCGTCGTCATCTCGGTGGTCCAGGGTCCAGCGGCCGGCAAGAGCTTTACGTTCGATCAGCCTGACGTCTTTCTCTTCGGCCGCGCCAAGGACGCCCGCGTCTCGCTGCCCGACGATCCGTTTGTGTCGCGCCAGCATTTCCTGCTCGAGATCTGCCCCCCGCACTGCAAGGTCACAGACCTCGACAGTAAAAACGGCACGTTCGTCGACGGCCTGCGTTACGGCGGCCGCAAGCCGCTGGAGCCCGGAGCGCAACAGGCGCCCGACAACGCCATGTCGGTGATGCTTTCGAAAACCGGCGACATCACCGTCGGCGACACGAAGATGAAAGTGACCGTCGATACCGGCGCGATCTCCGGCGCCGGCCTGGCCACAGTCGCGATGGATCAGCATGACGATGAACCCACCGCTGCAGAGCGGACGATCGTCGAAGATGCGCTCGCCGCACCGGAGCCGGAATCGCCGCCAGTTGAGATTCCGCAAGCACCTCCGCCACCTCCTGCGCCTCCGGCAAAAGGACGCCGCGGCTTCGAATTCGATGCGCCGGTTGTGAACTCCGCGGTCCCCACGCTTCTGGACAAACCGCTGCGCCCCAAGCCCACCGTTCACGATCCGCGTTCGTCGGAATCCAGCGACGACGGCGACGACGACGAATTTTCAAATCTGCTTCCTGGCAAGAAAGAGAAGTCTGAAAAGCCGAAGTACCCCGGTTACAAGATCGAACGCATTCTCGGGCGCGGCGGCATGGGCATCGTCTACATGGCGCTGCAACTGAGCACCAACCGCCGCGTCGCGATCAAGGCGATGTTGCCCAACCGGCAGGTAAGCTTCAATAACTTCCGCACGTTCCACCGCGAAATCGAAGTCACGCGGCAGCTCAAGCACGTCAACATTGTTGAACTGATCGACACCGGCAGCGTCAAAGGCTCCTACTATTGCGTGCTGGAATTCGTCGACGGGATGGACTTGCGGGTGCTGACCAAAAATCGCGGCGGCAAGCTGCCGCTGAAAGATCTCGCGCCAATCATGCTCGGTTCGCTCGCCGGACTGGCGCACGCGCACCGCGCAAAAATTCTGGCCGGCGGCAAAAACACTTCACGCTCGTACATCGGCATCGTCCACCGCGACTTGAAGCCCGAGAACATCCTGCTGCAGCGCAACGGCGAGAACCGCTGGGTCCCGAAGGTCGCCGACTTCGGCCTCGCCAAGAGCTTCGAATCGGCGGGACTCTCCGACATGACCATGGACGGCGTCTGCGGCACGCCGATTTACTGGCCGCGCGAACAGCTCACGCATTACCGCTACTTGCATCCAGCCACCGACGTTTTTTCGATGGCCAGCGTCTTCTTCGAAATCCTGACTGGGCAGTGGGCGCGCCCGGGCCTACGGCAGGTCTACGACATCTGCAAGAAGCGCGGGCTGACTCCGGGCATGGGCGATTTCATGCGCGTGATCGGCTCGAATCCGATTCCGCCGATCCGCAAAATTGAGCCGTCGATCCCCGCGCCAGTGGCCGCGGTGCTCGACCGCGCGTTGCAGGAAGTGGAAGTGCCCAACGATCAGGCGGAAATGCGCGGCGTGCTGCAGCGCCTGCGCTACGCTGACGCGGGAGAATTTCACGACGAACTGGCGACGGCGCTGAAAATCTCGGGACTGGTCAAGTAGCGGAGCAGGCCCATGGCCGACGAACCCAAAGCGGAGGGCCCGGAGAGCAGCGACGACGACGCGCATACGCTCTCGTTGCCGCCCAAGCCGCCGCCACCTGCAGCTCCTCCGCCCCAGCCCAAGCGCCGCTCGCTGACGCGTTCGTTCGAAGACGATCAAACGGTCCATACTGTGGGTGCGGGCGCCGGGCAGGATTTCGGCACGCTGACCAAAGCACCGGCACCGGCGCGCCCGTTTGAAGGTGGCGGCGCGACGCTCACCAAAATGCCGACGCGCGGTTTCGAATCCGACGACCGGACGATGACCAAGGCGCCCCAGGCCCCCGGCACCGATCAGACGATGACCAAAGGCGGCGCTCCTGCCGCTGGCGGCGACATGACGATGACTCACGGCGGCCCTCGTCAGCAGCACGCGTCCGGGATCACGCGCAAAGCCGTGCGGACGACGCGGCGGCTTTCAGTAACCGGCCGCGATTCGCAGATGCTCGAAAAACCCGTCTGGGATATCGGCGACATCATCGCGGGAAAATACGAAGTCACCGCGATCGCCGGCAAGGGCGGCATGGGCGTCGTCTACAAAATTCATCACCGTGAATGGAATATCGACATGGCGGTGAAAACACCGCTGCCCAATCTGGTCGAAGACGACGTCTCCCGTGAACGCTTCATCCGCGAAGCGCAAACCTGGGTCGACCTCGGGCTCCATCCCAATCTCGTGCAGTGCTGGTACGTCCGCGAACTCGGCCGCCTGCCGCGCCTGTTCGTCGACTACATGGAGGGCGGCAGCCTGAAAGACTGGGCTGACGACGGCCGTCTGAAAGTCGGCGACTGGGCGGCGATCATCGACTTGACCGTGCAAGCCGCCGACGGCCTCGGCTACGCGCACGACCGCGGCGTGGTTCATCGCGACGTCAAACCCGCCAACATGCTAATGACGCACGACGGCCGGCTGTGCGTCACCGACTTCGGCCTCGTCAAGCTCGCCAATATCGAAGACCTCGTCAGCACCAGCGAATCCGCGGCACTGCAGCAGGCGGTCACGACCGACCTGACGATGACCGGCTCGAGCATGGGCACGCCGCAGTACGGCGCGCCCGAACAGTGGGGCGGCGCACGTCACGTCGACGGACGCTCCGATTTGTACGCGCTGGGCATCACGCTCTACGAACTGCTGTGCGGACGACGTCCGTTCGACGACCGCAAGCAGCGGGAACCGGCCCACGTACTGATCGCGCGACATCTCACCTCCAAGCCCGACGACCCTCGAAGATTCCGGGCCGATGTCCCCGAACCGCTCGCCGTCATCGCCTTGAAGTGCCTCGCCAAAAAGCCCGACGACCGTTATGCGACCATGCGAGATCTGCGCGACGCGCTCGCGGCGGCGTACGCTGAGCTTTTCGGCGTCCCCTTCCCGCGCGAAGCCCCGCGTGTCGGCGAAGCGCGCGCCGCCGCACTCAACAACCGCGCCGTCTCGATGTTTGACTTGGGCAAGCCGGACGAAGCCTACACGGCGTGGCACGAAGCATTGAAACTCGACCCTCAGCATCCGGAATCCATTTACAACCTCGGCCTGATCGAATGGCGCGCCGCGAAGACCACCGACGACGCGCTCGAAAAAAAGCTGATGTCCGCCAAGAGTCCCAACAATCACGCCGGTCTTTATGCCGGCTACATTCAGTTGGAAAGCTGCGCCGCCGCCGAGAGCGAAAAGTTGATCCGCGAAGCGCTCAGCGATCCGGTTCTCGCCGCCGACGGCGCAGTCTGGCGCTCGCTGGGCCACGCGCAGATGGCGCAGAAAAAATTCGCCGACGCCGCCGAATCGTATTCCACCGCGCTGCAATCCGGTTCCGACGATGTCGTGCAAGCCTGTCTGACGCTGGCTCAAGCGCAGACCCGAGCGCCAATCGGGCCGGGTATTCCGCGTGAAAGCGATGAAGACGGCGGCGTCTTTCCCAATCTCGATTGTCGCGGCGTGATCCAGGACCGCGGCGGCTCGGTTCACGCCGTGACCATGATGCCGCAGGGCGGACCGGGTCTGGCCGGCGTGATGGCGCTGACCGATGGACCGCTGGGTTCCGTGATGCGCTGGGACCTCGTCACGGGGAAATTAATCAAGAGCCACAACATTCACTCCAAGCTCGTGCGCTGCATTACGACGACACCCGACGGCACGTACTCGATTTCCGGCAGCGAGGACGGCAACCTCCAGATGTGGAACTTGAGCACCGATCTGCCGCTGGATTTTTACGGCAAGGGCCATCTCGGACCCGTCACCGCGGTGGCGATGTACGCCGACGGCACGCGCGCGATCAGCGGCGGCGGCGACAAATCGCTGCGCATATGGGAACTGCCGAAGGGTCTGGCAATCAAGGCGCTCTGGGGCCACGAACAGGAAGTGACCGCCGTGGCGATTACCGCCGACATGCAGACGGCCGTCTCCGGCAGTTGCGATGGCACACTGCGGATCTGGAATCTTTCCGACGGCGCCTGCCGCAGCATCATCAAAGACGGGCAGAAAATGATCTACGGCGTCTGCCTCCATCCCGACGGCCACCACGTCGTCTCCGCCGGAACGGAAGGCACGCTCTTCCTCTACAATCTCGACACCGGCGCGCGAGAGAGGTCCTTCGCCGGACACCACGGCACGGTCCGCTGCGCGGCGCTGACCAGCGACGGACAATTTCTCATCTCCGGCGGCGACGATCACACGCTCCGCCTGTGGGATCTCACCAGCGGACGCTGCCTGCGCACGATCCGCGGGCATCAGGGTCCGGTGCAGGTACTGGCACTTTCACCCGACGGTTCGCATCTCTTCTCCGGTTCCGCCGAGAACGAAGGCCGGCCGCTGCGCATCTGGAAGCTGGAGCACGGGGGCGGCGATGCGGAACTCTACGCCGCCGCGTTGCAGGTCTGCCGCGTGCAGAATCAGCTTCAGGCGCAAGACACCAGCAACGAATTCGACACGCACATCACGGCCGCGCGCCACGCGTTCGAAACGGGCGCTGCGAAGGAATCATATCAACACCTCCAGCGCGCCCGCGAAGTCGCCGGCTACGAACGCGATCCGCGCGCCCTGGAATTGAACGCGCAGCTCTCGCGCACGCTCGCGCGCTGCGGACTTTCCAACGCGTACCTCCGTGCCTCGACGGAGTACAAACACGTCCAGGGCGTCCGCTCGGTCAGCGTCAGTGCCGACGGAAAAGTCGCCGCCTCCGCGGGGCGCGAAGACAAGTCGCTGTGCCTCTGGGAAACCGCCACCGGCAAACTGCTGCGCATCTGTGAAGGCCACAAGCAGCCGGTCGAAGCCGTGGCGCTTACGCCCAAAGGCGACCTGCTCATTTCCGGCAGCCAGGATTACACGCTGGTCGTCTGGGACGTCGCCACTGGAAAAAGTGTACGGACACTTGACGGCCACAATGGCACCGTCGCGGCGCTGGCGATGCGCGCCGATGGAAAAAACGTGGTCTCCGCCAGCGCCGACGGCTGGCTGCGGTACTGGGAGATTGCGACGGGCAAGTGCGTCAAGATTCTGGAAAGCGACGTGCCGGCCTGCGCCGTTGCGATTTCGCGCGACAACCGGCTGATTGTCTCCGGCCATTCCGACGGATCGCTGCGCCTCTGGTCGCTGGTCAGCGGCAAATGCATGAAGACCTTCACCGGCCACAGCGGCGTCGTTCACGAAATTGCCTTCACGCCGGACAACCGGCTGATCGTCTCCGCCGGCGAAGACAAAACGCTGCGCATCTGGAACGTCGATTCCGGTTTGTGCACGACCACGATCAAGGATCCGAAGGCTCGCTTCCAGACCATCGCCGTGCTCCCCGACAACCGTTACGTGTTCAGCGGCGGCGCGGAAGGCATGGACACGCCGTTGCGAATGTGGGAGATCGCGACCGGAGCACTCCTTTCCACGACCGCTCGCCACGCCAAAGGCATCACGTCGTACGCGCTCTCCGCCGACGGCTGCGTGTTGATCTCCGGCGGCGAAGACACGCTGCGCATCTGGGATCTCGAGTGGGAACTCGACCCCAACCGGGTTTCCGTGCTGCAGACGCTGAGCATGGACTCCCCGCGCCCCGGCGCCTCGCTGTCGGGGATGCTCTCGAAAATGCAGAGCGCGAGTCCGTCCAAGCCGGCGGTGCCGCCGCCGCCAACACCGCCGAAAAAACCCGGCGGCGCGAATCCGTTTGGATTTTAGTGGCGGCTCTTGGCTCGCAGCCGCCGTTCACTCCGCCTTGAGCGGGAAATACTTGTCGCGCGGTTCTTTCGCGAGCTGCGTGAAATACTCGCCCATGCGTTCTTCGGCGAGCTTGATGTACTTCCAGCCTTTCTCAGCAGTGCCTTTGTGCGGTGTGCCGGCGCCGGAGTTGGTCGTCAGCTTTTCCCACGGGCGCGGGTACCAGATCCAACCCTTGCGGCCGCCTTCGAAGCGGGATGGCCGGCAGAGCCCGTCATCGGCGTCGGCCATGTTCACCAGATTCGGGGTCAGCGCGAGGACCACGCTGGTTTCCATCTCATCGGCATGGTCGCCGTTGTTGTTTTCAAAGATCGCTTTTCCACCGTCGGCGGCGGCGGCCTGATACCAGCTGATCAGCGAGACGAAGACGGAGCACTTTCCATAAAGCGTGCGGATGCCGGGCTGAAACTGGTTGCCGCCATGGCCGTTGACGACGACGAGTTTCTGGACGCCGTGCTTTTCGAGCGATTTGGCGACGGATTCGACAATGCCGTCGAGCTGGCACTGGTCGACGCTGATGGTCATCGGGAATTCCATCATGTTCTGGTCGCAGCCATAGGGGACTGTCGGCAGCAGCGCGACCTTCGCGCCTTTTTTCCACGCGTAACCGCAGGCGCGGTCGCAGATTTCCGTTACTTCGATGTTGTCGGTGGCGTAGGGCAGATGGAGATTGTGCGGCTCGGTCGCGCCAAAGGGGAGCACCGCGACTTCATAATTCGCGGCGCGCACGTCTTTGAGCGTCACTTCGGAAAGCCGCCAGGGAAATTGCGTGGGCATGAGTGGAATCTCCGTTTGTGAGGAAGCGGAGATTTTAATGAGCGCCGTGAGAATTGGAAACTACAGAACCACTGTGCCAATGGGCACAGGGGTTACCACGGCATTTTGACCTCCGGAGCAATTGCTCCAGAGGTCAAAACAACATTCAGCTCTCGCGAATCCAGACGAGCATCTCGCCCGGCTCGCGGTTATCCCAGGCGAAATACGGAATCGCTTTGAGCTTCACCTCGCTGCCGGCTGCGGGCGTGGGGCGGTAGAGTCCACTCCAGCCGTCACTCGACAGTTTTTTGGCGCGGGCCTGCAGCGTCACCATGCCACCGAGCACGTTCGCGTCGAACGTCGCTTCGATGGGTTGCTGGCGCGACAGTTCCACGGCATTGAGTTCCTTGCCGTTGTCGGCCGACTCCAGGCAGTACACGAGCGGCCCGCGCTGCAGCGCGACGCGGCCGCAGTTCATGCGCACGCGCGGATCGGAATAGACGCGAGCGACTGGCATCTCGAGTTTTACCTCCACCGCGTCACCGGCTTTCCATTCGCGCTGGATCGAGATGTAGCCTTTGGCGGCAATGGCCTCGACGCGGCTACCGTTCACCGAGACGCTCAGCTTGCCGCACCAATCGGGCTGATGCAGTTTCAGTTCGAACGGGGCCGGTTGCTCGGGACTGACCGTGATGCGCACGGCGCCGTCCCATGGATAGTCGGTCTGCTGCTTCACCTTCACGTTCTGGCCGGCGACGCGCAGTGAGCCTTCGCTCTGGACGTACAAATTCACCGACACGCTGTCGTCGCTTTCGGAATAGATGTATTCGCCCAGCGACGCGAGCAACCGCGCGATATTCGGCGGGCAGCACGCGCAGCCGAACCACGCCTGCCGATGATGCGCGCCGACGCTGGCGAGCGGGTTTTCGTAGAAAAATTTTGTGCCGTCGAGCGAGACGCCGCTAATCACGCTGTTGTAAAGCGCCCGCTCGATCACGTCCGCGAAACGGCCGTCTCCCGTGAGATGGAGCATGCGCTGGTTCCAGAAAACAAAGCCGATCGCAGCGCAGGTTTCGCAATAGGCAGTCTCGGTCGGCAGGTCGTAGTCGTACGTGAAGCCTTCGTTGTGGCGCGAGCTGCCCAGACCGCCGGTGACGTACATCAATTTCGTGGTGGCGTGTTTCCACAAACGTTCGCACGCGGCCTGCAGCGGGGCGTCGTCTAGCTCGGCGGCCAGATCGGCCATGGCGGTATAGATGTACATCGCACGGACGGCATGTCCGGTGACTTCATCCTGCTCCCGCAACGGCTTGTGTGCCTGCGTATAGCTGTAGTTTTTGGCCCAGTAATTTTTCGGATCGTCGCCGCGCGCGAGCGCTTCGGTATTGTAGTAATTCGGCTCGCGGCCGCGTTCATCGACAAAAAAGCGGCACAATTCCAGATACCGTTTTTCCTTCGTGGCATGATACAGCTTGATCAGCGCCAGTTCGATTTCCGGATGTCCACAATAGCCGCGCTTCTGCCCAGGGCCGGTGCCGAACACGGTGGCGATGCAGTCGGCGTAGCGGCAGCAGACCTCCAGCAGCGTGCGTTTGCCGGTCGCCTGAAAGTGAGCGACACCCGCTTCGAACATGTGGCCGGCGCAGTAAAGTTCGTGTTCATCGCGCAGATTCGTAAAACGCTTCTCGGGACGCACAACGGTGAAGTGCGTGTTCAGATACCCATCGGGCTGCTGCGCGCTCGCAATGTCGGCGATCAAGGCGTCAAGTTTCGCATCGAGTTCAGGGGCGGGATGCGCTTTGAGACTGTAGCTTGCGGCTTCGATGTACTTCGCGACGTCGGAGTCCCAGAAAATGTGCGGCGGATTGGGCTCACCTTGCTTCCACTTCAGTTTGAACGCATCGAGACGGCCGGTCTCTTTGCATTGCTGGAAATTGCAGGGAATCGTCTGTTCGCGGTTGGCCTTGATGCGCGGGAGCCAGAATCGGTCGTCGATCTTCACACGAGCGAAGGAAACGGGGACGGCGTGTGCGGCAGTAGAGGCGGTCATGAAAGCTCCTTAAGCTTTTGATGGTGGTCAGGTCACACGACTAAAAATACCTCATGGAAATCGCTTTCGTAAGACGCGTGTAGCGTATAAAACAGGGACAATTCCGACTCAAACGGAGATTTCATGGCTACAGCGGATTTCCTGAGCGTTCCCGCCGCACCCGCACTGAAGGCGTGCAACGCCGGTCTTTTTGTCTCGCGTGGCAAGGGTATTCACAACGATCGCGTCATCGATTCCCACGAGTTAATCTTCGTGCGGCGCGGCGTACTCTCCATGCAGGAGGACAATCGCGACTTCGAAGTCGGGCCCGGGCAGACGCTGCTGCTGTGGCCTGGCCGGCGTCACCGCGGCACGCGGCCGTATCCGCCGGACCTCTCGTTTTACTGGATCCATTTCCAGCTGCCCGCATCGGCAGCGAGGGGCAAGTCTGCGCCGCTGGCGGTGCCGCAGCACGCAACGCTGCGCGCCGAGGACCGCCTGGCAGAATTGTTCCACCGATTCCTCGACGACCAGGAGAGTGGCCGCCTGGAGCCGGTTCCCGCGGCGCTGCTGATCCTGTTGATGCTCTGCGAAGTCTCCTCGTCGCATGGCGGCGGCGCGGGCGGCAGGCCCAGCGATGCGGCGGCGGCGCTGGCCACCCGCGCACGCTTGCTGATTCAGACGCGATTTCACGAAGCGATCAGCACGGCGGAACTGGCCTCGGCGCTATCGTGCAATGCAGATTATCTGGGCCGCGTGTATCGCAAGGCGTACGGCCGGACGCTGGTCGACGAAATTCATGAGATGCGATTGCGGTCCGCGCGCCGGATGCTGATGGAAAGCACGCAGAACATCGATCAGATTTCACGCGAGGTCGGATTTCAGGACAGCGGGTATTTCCGCCGCATCTTCCGCAAGCGGCAGGGACTTTCGCCGCGCGCCTTCCGGCAGTTGTACGCACGGACGCACGTCAATACGGAATGAGGATTACGGTTTGACCAGCGCCGCGCGCGCGGCGGCGGCGGCCTGTTCGGGATCCTTGGCCTGCGCGGGGGTCAGCGGGACCAGTTGCCAGACAGAATCGTCGGCGAGCGTTTCGCCGGGCTTGAGTGCCTTAACCGGGCTGAGCAATTCCAGTTCAATATAGGTACCGAGATTCGCAGGCGACGCGAAGAGTTCGGCGTTGCAATTTTCGTCGGGATAGGCAGCGCCTTTTTCGATCTGTCGCGATTCGAGCAGCAGGCAGCTGGGGTAGACGGCGGCGACCCAGCGGTTGCTGCCATCGGGCAGCGGTCTGACGCCGACTTTCGGGCCGGCCTCGTCGTTGCGCAGCGAGAGCACCGTGTCGTGAATCTGCAACGCCGGCGCTTCGATTTTCTTGTCGCCAAACCCGCGGTAGCGCAGCTTCTTATCGTCCTCCGCGCCCAGCGGCAGCAGCGCGTACTCGGGTTTGCGGACCTGCGTGATATTCCAAAGTGTCATGGGAATCGGTTCGCCAACGGATTTTTCGAAATGCTGGCGGACGGTGACGCGCGCTTTTTCCGCATCGAGCACGAATTCCCGGACGAGAATGCTGCCGAGCCGCGGCGACACTTTTTGCGTGAGGATGCGCACGCCGCCGGGGATCGCTTCGGCGTCAGACGGTGCGTTGTCGAAAAAATACGGCGGCGGCCAGCCCCACACGGCTTGCGGCTCCGGCCAGATTTTATCGCCGCCGATGTTGCGCCACTCGTTGCTGGCCTGTGGGTAGACCTGGCCGTTGGCGGTCGGTGCAATCCAGATCAAATTTTCGCCGCCTTTAAGCGAGAAGGACATCACGCGGCTGACTTGCGGCACAACGATCAGCTCGCACGCGGCATTGCTGATTTTCCACGCGTCTTTCCAGCCGTGGAATGCGACTTTTTCGATGGAGACTCCGGGAACAGTGGCAGGCGCGGTGGCGATCACGTCAGACTTTTCACCTTTATCAGTGGCGGGAGCAGGCGCATCGGCGCCGCGCAGGGATGCGGCGAGTACGCAGAGCAGTAGTGCAAGGCGAGTTTTCATTTTCAAGATCTCATCGAGGTCGGTCTTCTTACTTCTTCGCGTCGGAAGATTTGAGCTTATCAGACTTCAGCGCAAAGTATCCGAGCAACTGGCAGCACGGCGATTGATAGGTGATGTCCGGCTCGTTGAATTCCCACGGGCTGGCCTGCCAGTTCAAGCCTTCGACATAGCGCTTCATCGAACCATTAGGGCCACCGACGACCATGCCGGGGAACGGTCCGACTTTACCCGGACCTTCGCCAATGTATTTGGCGCTGTTGGCATTGCCATCGGCGCCAACCCACGAGTGAAACATGACCATGATCGAATTTTCAGCGCCGAGCGGCTTCATGTTGGTGAGAAAACATTTACCCAGCGCGTTGCGGCCGAGCAGGTAGTGAACGTACTCTTCAGCGGCGTCAAGGTAGCGCTTGCGGGCTTCCTTGTCGTCAGTCAACTCCGCAGCAATCACGCAGACGGCGCCGGTGCGGCCAACCAGCGAATTGCTGCCCCACCAGAAACCTTTGATCGCCATCTCGTAACCGTGACCGTCGCCGGTCCACGTCACGGTTTTGTCGGCGCAACCCAGGATCGATTTGCGGAGGTTGTCGGCCAGCGCGGGGTCGGCATTTTTGGTGTGCGTATAGACCCAGACCAGCGGGTGGAGATCGCCGCCTTCGCCCGGTTCGAAGGCCTTGCCCTTGGCGCAATCGAGATTGGCGCATTCGGCTTTGAAGATGTCGTGGTACTCGGCCTTTTCCGTGAATTTGAAATAACACGCGGCGGTCAGCGCGCGCATCTGGTGGTAATCGAGTTCAAACCAATCGCCGGTGTATGCAATCTGACCCGGCTTCTTCGGGTCGACGGGCCACGGGTGCGCGCGTTCATTGAGCAGATTCCACGAACGCAGCGATTCGTCGAGGCACTTTTGCGCGAACTTATCGTCGGCTTTCGATTCCTTCCACACCACCGCGGCATAGGCCAGCGCGGCAGCCCGGGCCATCGTGGACTGGCTGGTGGTGACGGTCAGCTGCGCGGGATTCTTGACGCTGTCGGGCGGGCTTCCGCCTTGGAGAAAGCATTTTCCGAAGGCCGCGCCGTCTTTGTCGCAGATGCGGATCAGGTATTCGGTGCCCCAGCGGATTTCGTCGAGCATATCGGGTGCGCCGTTGCCGGATTCGGGAATGTTGAGTTGCTTGTCCTTCGCGGCGTCGGCGACGAGCTGATACGCCAGCAGCAGATCGTTGTGGCAGCGGACGGTGTTGCCGGTGTACTTGGTGAAGTCGCCCGCGTCCCACCAGGCGCCGCGGACATCGTACGCGGCGGGGTCGGCGACTTCCGAGCCGACGGGTTCGTAGTGCGGATGCCCATTCCATTTATAGAGGCGCGCTTCCTTGGCCTGGTTGGGTCCGAGGAACGCTTCGCCGTGATTCCACACGCCGGCGAACTTCTCCGGTTTGTCGCCGTCGGCGCGCTGGTAGTAGAACGTTTTCCACGCGGCGATTCCGGTTTCGGCGTAGACGTTATCCGCGATGTTGAACTTGCATGAGCGGCCGGACGGCAGCGCAACGTAAAACCGGCCCGGCGTGATCAGGGCACTGATATCCAGGTGCGCGACGAAGTCGCCTGACGCGCCGTCTTTCTGGCCGTTGTTGAAGGGCTTGAGCGCAGTCGGATTGTCCTTCAACTTCCAGACTGCGGCGCCGGTTTTCGCGTCGCGGACTTCCAGATCGAGCGTCGGCGGCAGCGCCTGGTTGCCGGCGATGACGAGTATTTTTCGCGCCGCGGGGCGGAAGCCGATTTGATCGACATAGATGCGGATGGGCGACTTCGCCGTCAGGATTGACGGTTCGGCCGGGGCGGCGAGTTTCTCATTGGGAAGCGGACTGGCCGAGTCGTTCGGGGTATCGGCCGACTGAACTCGCCCAAAGAAACTCGCGGCCACCAACACTACTATAAGGGAGGAACGCGTCATGACGGTGTCTCCAAATCGAATCGTCGCACTGCTCTGACGAGAACGAATACACCTTGCCTTGGGCGATTTTGAGCAGAGGCCGGACCTGTATCACCGGCGATACGTATTTTTGAGCATGAACATTCGGCGCGATCTCAGTAATACCGCTTTTTCATAGGAACGGCGACAGAAAAGTCTCAGGCGTTGGGATGAACAGGTGCAGTTACGGAGAGCGGGGAAAGATCGCGGCGTACCCACTGTCTGAAACCGTGGGCGAACGCGAGAAGAACCACCATCACGGCGGCGGCGGGGAAGGCGAACGTGTAGGTGTGATTCTGCGCCAGCAGCCAGCCGGCCACGGTCGAAAATAGTGCCCCGAGCGTCGCGAGCAGGACTCGCGCCCGGATGTTTGCGGCGAGCTTTTCGGCGATCAGCGCTGGCAGCAGCAGGCAGGCCAGCGCGAAAACACCGCCCGTTGCCTGCGTGCAGAGACCCAGCATCACCGCAAACCAGATGGCCAGGATAAAGCGCACGGGCTTCGGGGCGCGCAAGCCGGGGGCGCTGAGCGCGAGGAGAATCAGGGGCAGCGTCGCGGCCACGGTGTACTTCAGGTTGGAGACTTCCGAGCGCGTGCCGGCGTATTCTGTGGAGAAAATAATCGAACTGACGTCGATGGTGGAGACGGGAATGCGCGACAGAATAAAAATGAGGGCCGCAAAGCAACCTCCGGCGATCCACGCACGCCGGGACGTATTCGCAGTGAGTGGAGACAGCCGGCCAAATCCGGCAATCAAGGCGCCGATGCAGGCCAGCAGCAGCGGCATCAACACGCCGAATTGGCTGGAGTGAATAAACGCTTTATGCGCGGCGGGCAATCCGCCGGCGAGCATGGCCAGAATGCATCCGGCGAGCGCCGCTTCGCAAACGACGGCGGCTTCGACGATTTCCCGGCGCGAGAGCGCCCAGACACCGATCAGAGCCAGCGCCAAAGCGGAAAGCGCGGTGACGTAAAAATCGTTGCGTTTGTACTTCCACGTGGCGAGGAATCCTGTCTCCGGGGGCGGTTTGACGGCTGGAACGGCGGCGACCGGCGTGGGCGCGGGAATTTCCTCGGCCTTCAAATCGTAGCAGGCCAGGTGCTCGTGATCGCGGATGAAGAGCTTGTGATCGGCGACCGAAGGCTGAACAAACGTCTTGTCGACGGCGGTGAAGCGCGCCTTTTCGTGGAAGGCTTTGGCGGAGACGTCGAGCAGCGCGACCTGGCCGTCATCGAGAGCGGCCAGCAGCGTATGCGGATCCAGGCGCAGGAGCGTGGCGAACTGCTGGCCCATGTTGGGCGCCGACCAGGTGACTTCGCCTGTGGCCAGGTCCATGCAGTGCAGTTCGCGCTTGCTGTTTTGATAATAGATGCAGCCGTCACCCAGCACGGGTGACGAATAGTGGAGTTTTTCCTTCCGCATCGACCAGACGCGCTCGACATTCCACTTGCCGCTGTCCTCGACAGGCTTGGTGACCTTGATGGCGGCGAATCCCAGCGTATTATTCGTCAGGTAGATCGTGTTACCGACGACGACCGGTTGCGGAATGTTTTTGCGCCGTTCTTCCTGGTAATCGAAGCGCCAGAGTTCCCTGCCATCGGTCAGATCGTAGGCAAACAGACCCGTGTCCATGAACGCCAGCACCTGATCGACACCGTCGAGGGTGATTTTCTGCGGCGTGGAGTAGGAGGCTTCGGCGTTGCCGGAATGCCAGAGCGTGGCGCCGGTTTCGGGGTCGAGCGCGACGACGGAATTTTCCTTCCCGCCGGGTTCGCAGATCAACTTTCCGTTCATGACGATCGGCGATGCCGATTCGCCGAATCCGGGAATGCGGCCGTGAAAATCCTTGATGAAATCCTTTTCCCAGACGGGCTTGCCGGTTTCAAAATCGATGCAATGGAGTTGTCCGAAGCAGGCGAGCGTGTAGACGCGGTTTCCTGAGATTGTGGGATTGGTCCGGATGCCGATGCCGAACGCTTCGGCGCGAAACGGAACGTCGTAGGCGTAACGCCAGAGTTCTTTGCCGTCCACGACGCTGAGGCAGACGATGATGTCGGTGTTGCCGGAGCGGAACGGCAGCACGACTTTTCCGCCGGCGATGGACGGTCCGCCGTGGGAACTTTTGCCTTCGTCGTGAAGCGGGACGCTCCAGAGCAGCTTCGGACCGGCGGCGGGCCAGTCGGTCAGCAGTCCAGATTCGGTGACGATGCCGTCAGCGTTGGTGCCGCGATAGGCCGGCCAATCTTCCGCTTTCAACGTCCATGAGACGACGCAGGTTAGCGCCACCATGCACGCGCCAAAGACTCTGTTCTGTACGCTCAAAATCTGCTCCAGCTTACACTATTGAATCGGGAATTCGACGTAGGGTTATAGGGGGTTCTTCAGGGCATTATCGAACATGTGACGAAAATGTAATCCCACGTTCCGTGCTCCGTAATTAACCGGCGAATTTTGGATGATTTCGTGATCTCCATCAGCGAAAATCGTGAGCCACAACTCCGAGGAATAGCTTATGCCCGACGCCAAACGCGCGCTGAAAGAGTTCAAGCAGAGTCTGCGGTCACTTTCCGAAGCGGCGCGGCTGCTGGGACCGGCGGGCGCGGAGCAGGCGCGGGAGATCGATCTGGCGCTATCACAATCCGATGAGCAGTGGGAGACGGCGATCCAGATCAAGATGGCCGAACAGCGCGAGCAAAAACATTACGCGGTCGGCGAGTCACTCGAACTGCCCGACGCCCGCACGCGCAACAAAACCACGCGCACGGTGATCGTCACCGCGGCGCTGCGGACTTGCGCGGATCTGGTGGTTTGACGCCGCGTTATTCCCTGGCGTTTTTCTGATCGGCCAGTTGCTTGATTTCCGCGGCGTTCAGCGCGCGGTTGTAGATCCGAGCGTCGTCGAGTGTGCCGGCCATGAACTCTTCCGTCGGACAGGACAACGTACCATCGGTATTGACGCTTAAGGCACCGGGCTTGGGCACAGAGACCACCAACGTGCCGTCGTGGTACAGTTTCACGTCCTGACCATCAAACGTGGCAGCAACGTGATGCCAGCGGGTGTTGTCGATCGGATCTCCATCAATGGATTCGAGCGCACCGTTGATCCGGAACACGATTTGAAGCTTCCCCTGCCTTTCGCGCCGAATAATCGCGCCGTCGCCGCTGAGCCATAGATAGCGGTCGTAACGATCCGTGGGCGGTTGACGGTGTTTGACCCAGATGCTCAGCGTGATGGCGCTGAACTTGACGGCGATGCTGTTGAAGGTTGCCGAAGATGCCGCACCGTCAAAGCTCAATCCACTCCCAAATTTTCCCGGCACCCAATTACAGTTCGCAATCTGGAGATCGGGTGCACCATTGATGGCATTTTTCGAACTCTTACCGGCGTTTTCGTCGAGGGGAAAGTAGCACACCAGGCCGTCAACCACGAGAATGGGTCCACTGTTCAATTCAAACACTTTCAATGCGGCCACTTTCTGCACCGCAATATCCGTCGCGCCGTAACTGCGTTTGAACGCCGCAAGTACCGCCGCCAGCGCCGCACGGTCGTGAGCTTCGGCGGTCTTCTCGAGTTTCGTGAAGGCGACGGCGGCGGCGGATTCCTCGAGCGCATTGACCCGACGTGAAAACGCGCCGAGCAGCGCGGGAGAGGTCTTCGCGTCCAGGGCCGCGATCTGCGAACGGAGTTTTGACGCATCGATGCTGTCGGGCGCCGCAGACAAAAGCTTGAAGAACAGCGCCTGATCGCCGCGCGGCGGGCCGCCTTTGCCGTCGATTTCCGCCAGATTGATCCAGGTCGACAACGACAGCGCGTCGAGCGGCACGGCCATGCTGACGCCGTTGGCTCCGAGATTGATCGCACCGTCTTTAACGCTGGCGACTTGAAATTCGCCGCGCTTGCCGAGTTTGATGACGCCGGTTTTTCCGCGCTGCAGTTCGAAGTAATCGAGCTCGTTGACCTTGAGTAGTCCCTTGGGAACTGCGGTCAGAAAGTCGTCGTAGAGCTTTAAGACGCTGCGCTCTTCCTCAAGCTCGCTCGATTTTTGTTTCAGCGCAGCGTCATTCCCGGCCTGGCTGAGGAAACTGGCAGCACCGACGCGATCGCGTTTGGACAGTGCGTTCCAGAAGCGTTCGAGAAATGCGCTGTAGGCCGCACGGGATGCCGTATCGGCTTCGGCGGTTGGCTTGTCCGCAGGAGCTTGCTTTCCTTCCCCGCCCTGCCCCGACGTGGCAGCGATAACCGGCGTCGCCGGCTGCGTTTCAACTTTCGCTGGCGGAATCGCGGCCTTTTCAGGTTCGACCGCGGCGACGGGTGTCGACGGCGGCGCCGGCAGCGCGGCTTTCAATTCGGTTAGCTGGGTTCGGGCGCGGGAGGCGACGATGGCACCGTCGTACTTCGTGATGAAAACCTCCAGCGCGGCGATGCGGTCGGTGGCGGTGCTGTCTTTCAGCTCATGGGTGAGTTTGTCGAACGCTTTCTGCGCCGCGTCTTCGCGCGGATCGGTGGTGGGTGGAGCGAGCGCGGTGTCGCGCGGGGGCTCGTTCCGCTGCACGGTCGGGGAAGCAATCGGCGGCGAGACCGTCGTTGAACTCGTGTTGCGTGGCGGCGCGCGTTCGGAATCCGGCGCGGACGTTGCAGCGGGCGGGCGCGTCGTACTCCCACCGGAGCTGCCGAAGACAATGGCGCCGAGCAGAATGGCCACGGCGCCGCCGGTGGCGGGCAGGATCCAGTTGTTCTTCGGCGTCCCCGGCCCCGCGTGTGCCGGGCCGCTTTTGCGCGGCGGTGCAGATGGGACATGCGCACTGGACGGCTGGCGTACAGGAATGAGTGTCTGCGACCCACGCACGGGACTTTTGCCGGCGGCCGCAACCGGCGAGGGTTTGCATTTGGCGCACCAGAATTTGCCATCGGCGGAGGCGCTGGTCTGGCCGCTGAGTTCCGCTGGCGAAATGCGTAGTCCGCACGCGTCGCAGTAATACAGTTCCATGATTCTACTATCTTTCAGACGTGGAAGTGGGTCAACACAATACGGACTCCTGGCTCCTGGCTTTTGGCTCCGCGTACTACTTTTCTCCAAGCCGTTTGGACACCACTTGCCTGGAGCGCCGTGAATGGAAGGCGTTCACCTGCTGGCGGATGTGGGCTTGGCGTTGCGCGAAAGTGTCCATCGGTGACTTTCCGAAGGATTCGCCAATGACGGCGCGGGTGATCGTCGTGAGGTCTGGGTACGGCCGCGCCTTCGGCTTCGGCTTGGGCTTCAACGTCATAGGAGAATGTCCGGTTTTGTCCGGTTTTATGTCCGGTTTTGGGACGGGCCGAACGTGTGAGCCACTGGCGTGTCCGGATTCATCCGGCGCGGCCTCTTCGCCGGCATCGTCTTCATTGTGCTGGGATTGGATGCGGGTGAGGAAATTGCTGGCGGCTTTGAGGGCGTTGATGCTCTTTAACTGCTGGAGGTGTTCCTCGTGGTCGCGGGCCTCCTTCTCCAAGCGTTCGTTTTTACGGTCCTGATAGACGAAGTCGCGGAAATCCTGATTCGCGGTCTGGCGAACGTCGGCCTGCTGATCCTGAACACCGATACGCAGACACTGAATGCGGACGTCGTTGGGCGTGTGGGGATCTTCAATCAACGACATCAGTCGCTGGACGGACAGAGTATGGAATCCGCGACGCAGACGTCCGGACTTGGAACGCTCATCGCGTTCGAGGTTCCCGCGCAGTTCGAACTGGTGGTCCAGTTCGCGGATGAACTCGGGCTGCTCGCTCCAGCGGCGGAGCGTGCGGTCGCTTAAGCCCAGTTCGCGGGCGACTTCGATCTGCTTTTTGCCGGCGACGAGGAGGTCGATGGCTTTTTCGTGGATGGTGTCGAGCGTCATAGGGCACACACTTTCTACCCACACGGTGTGGAGCCACGAGGGCGCAGCAGCGCGAAAATCGTGAAGCTCAGGTTTAGGAGTGGGTGAAAAGTTGGCGGGCGCCGGACCGCGTATCAGCGATAAGGACGGTCGTCCGCAGGTGACGGGAATATACCGGATTCGAGGGGGAGCAGTCAAGAGGTAATTTTAATTTTTAGTTCTTAATTTTGAATTGTGGAAATCAACCACGGAGTGGTTGGAAATTAGCCACGACATGCGCTGCTATGAGTCTGGTTATTCCTTACTCTCCGCCGGAGGAATACCGAACGCCTTGCAATCCTCCCGCATATTCTGCAAGGCGCGTGTGACGATCCTCTGCATTTCAGATTCAACGGCGTCGAGCTTCTTGCGGTCATCAGGCAGCATCATCCAGCACATCGATATGGCCTGACGAACGAGTTGATCGACCATCTGCGGGCCGAACATAGTCTGCATTTGCAGCTTGGCCTGCGCGGGGTCTTCGTACGATCTGGCCATGTTGATATGCGTTGGACTGGGTTTGTCAGTTTTTACTCGCGGCATGGCATTCTCCTTGTGAAATTGCGCGATTTAATAGTCCTCGCGATAAGTGGAATTGATTCATTGTTTCGCAAATGTGGGCGCTAGAGCTGCGGTCAGGCGGTCTTTCCACTCTTGCTCAGTGCCGTCAATCCATGGGTATTCCTTTTGAAAATTCTCCCAATCGATATTCAGTCTCGATGAAAAGTCTGGTTGCAGATTTTCTTCGATTCGCCAGTCGGTATCCCTGAGCATGCGACAGAGCAGACTACGAGACAGACGTGTGCGTTCGGCCAGCAGGACGGCGTCGTACAGATCCTTGCCCTGCGGATGCTGGTCGGTCATGAGCCATTGCAGCTTCCACGCCAGGGAGACTTCGGGCGCGGCGGCCCAGACGGAAAGCGACGTGCCGTCGGGACCGGCGATGGGCGTTTGAATGGGTGCTTCGTAAAGGTCTTCGCAGAAGACCACATCCATCTGGATTTCGCCACCGGGCTGGCCGTCGACAAGCCACGGAAAGACAATGCGGCGGCCGGAGGCGCGTTCATAGGTCCAGATGTCATCCATCGCGATCTTGTCGGGGACGATGCGGGCATTTTCGCCGCCCGGATCGTTACGGACGGCCGTGATCAAATCCCGGAAGAACTTTTTGGCGTCGGGGTGGCTTTTCTCAATCTGTTTCGGACGAAATACCCAATCAATATCGCCGGGTTCGCGCGCTTCCTCTTTCAGCCAGGCCTTGAGCAGCAGGCTTCAGCGCAGGACCAGATGTTCGTTCCATGGCGACGCGACGACGAGGCCGAGGAGGTGATGCGCGACATGGAGGCGCGCGGCATCCCATACCTTTCGCGCGCCGTCGCTGGCGAATTGGGGATCGCCCAAGCGGAAGGCTCGGCCGTAATGCGTCAACGCCGGCTCGAATACTTCCGGACGTGATGGCGAATTCCATCCCAATGGGGGATAAGTTTGAGGATACCCCGATGGCGGGGGTGGCTTTGGCGCATCCGGCTCCGCATTTTCGCCGATTAGTTTTTTCCAGAACGACATGTTTGCTCCTTCACCATAATCCAACCTGCGTCCACATTTTCGTTGCTGTCGAATACTGTAAACTCTTCTTCTGTTTCCAGAATTTCATAGTGATGCGCGCGAAGTTCGCTCAGCAAGGCGCGCAGGCAACGCTGCGCTTCGCCGCGTCCCACTGCGATGCAACGCTGCGTCACGAATCGTTCTTGGCACCCATCGTTTCGTATTCGAAATGCGTTGCGCGACAGATGTGCGGCGTGACGCTCGGCAAGTTCGCGCAATTGACCTCCATCGGAGTTTGCGTGCAGTAGCAGTTTCACGTGATGTTCAAAATACTGCGATGCGGTTAACCGCTGCGCATCCCGCTCTGACTGTGGTGCGCCCGGGTGGTCGGCGTCAATCTCGAGCTTAAAACGCGCAACGACGAAACCTGCGTCTGCGAGTTCCTTCGCCAACGCATGAGCGGCGCCCAATTGAGCGTCAAACGTGCCGCGATCTCGATAGGTCAGCATCGGCTGCGACGGAGTTGCACCGCGATCCAGCAGGATGTGAATACATTTTACGCCACGATCAGCGGCCCAGAGCGAAAGCGCCCTTACCTGCTCTGCACTGGATGCGTTAACCGTCAGATGTGTTTCAAATTCGCCGTACAATTCCGCCACGATAACCTCATGCAAATGCCTATAGAGTTGAGTCAATGTACCATGCGTTTAATTGATCGGCAAATTTTTGGACCGGATATCAAAGTGGTTCACTAACCAATTCGCGATGCTGCAAGCGCCAGTTCAACCTGCAGCATTCCTGTTTCACTGTCAAAGAATGCGAACGATGGCGTGCCGCGGACGGCGGTTTTGCGGCCGGGGGATTCGATGTCGATGTCTTTGCGACCGGTCAGGGGGCCGGGGTTGAGCAGGTAGCGGCGGTGGGGATCGAGTGTGTATTGCGCGGGGGCTTGGATGGGTGTCAGTTTGGGCGTGGTGCTTCCGTCGTAGTCCCAGAGCGCCGCGGCGTGAGTGTGGCCGTAGCAGAAAATCCAGAAGGGGTCGGCTGCGAATTGGGCGGCGGACTGTTCGGGAGTATGGATGCGGTCGCTGCTCCAGAGACCTCGGCCGTAAATGGCATCGACGCAGGTGGTCGTGTGGGCGAAGAGGAAGGTTTCGATGCGGAGGACGTTCTGGAGGCGCTCGCTGAATTTGTCGCGGTACGCCGCGGGGAGGGAGCGGATGCCATGCTTGTCGTGGTTGCCGCGCACGATTTTGACGTCGGCAGCGAAGAGCAAGTCGAGGCAGCGCAGGTTATCGCCGCTCTTGCCGAGCACGTCGCCGAGACAGATCAGGTGGTCGGCCTTGCGCGCGCGTAGCGCGGCGAGCGTGGGCTCAAGTGTTTCGTGGTTGCCGTGGAGGTCGGAGAAGAGGCCCAGGCGCATGTTCTACATTCTACGGTAGCCATCGGTGCAGCGACTACCGCTTTAATAAAAGAACCATTGTTCCCAAAACGATCGATGCAAAGGCCACGATTATTCCGGTAATAATGACTCGATCGCGTCTCCTTCGAGCCGCAAAAAGCTTTTGATGGCGCTCATTTTCGGTTCGATGCCATTCGGGATTGCTATGTCTAAAGACTACACAAATGTCATCGGAGATTTCACAAAATAGACGTGGATGCTCGCGAACTACTTGTTCACAAAACTGCTTCGCTGCCTCCAGAGTCGAGAAATGAATTTCCCTACATGGCTCGCCAGAATCGGTGCGATAAAAACTCCCGTCGCCGTTGCAAATATGCCCGTATTCGTCGGTCAGCAGGAGTTTGAAATGCTTATCCATATCGACTCTCTTATCGCGCACCGATTCTAGCACCCCTCCGGGGTGCGGGGCGATAAAGGAACGTTATCCGGTGGTGTCGCTGCGCTCAACCACCGGCTACCGTCTACGAACCCTCTGGGTTCAATCTCACATTTGGTTTTCAATGCCGTATAAAAAATTCGACGACCATACCGAGTGCAACGGATATTCCCAGCGCGGTAAAAAAGTTCCATGCGACGCTATAGTAATCTATAGACCTAACAGGTCTGATGCTCTCTAATAGTGTCTTAACTTCATCGTCTGTTGGCTGAATGGGCACATTCAGATTGGCCATGCCAATTATCATTGTATTAAGTTGAGTACCGTCTTCTGACAGATCGAAGCAATCCGGCTTCTTGCTGCCTGAATATTCGAAGCGAGAAAACTTATACGCTTTAGGCCAGCCGTACGTTTTTAGATTCAAATAATCAAGATTCGTAGGGCGCGTAATCGAGACAAAATTCAATCCCATGAATCCGCCTAGCGAAATACTTGTGACAAGAATGGTTAACAAACTCCAATTGGTCAGGTTGATCATAATTGAATCGGCCATCAGATTTTTTGCATCGCCGCCATTTAATACGTCTGCATCTCACTTGCAAGAGTTACGCTGTCCGTCGCGGACCGGGCGGGACGCCCGGACCACGGTTACTTCACGGCTTTGCAGCAGCGGACGCCAAGGCGGTCCTTGTCGCCGTTGGGCGGCGGGGGGAGCGAGCGGGCGCGGCAGCTTAAGAAATCCTTGGCGTATTGCGTGGGGCTGGTCCAGT